>JANRKP010000017.1:0-8458 GCA_033763415.1 Candidatus Melainabacteria bacterium
AGAAGAGAAGAGAAGAGAAGAGAAGAGAAGAGAAGAGAAGAGAAGAGAAGAGAAGAGAAGAGAAGAGAAGAGAAGAGAAGAGAAGAGAAGAGAAGAGAAGAGAAGAGAAGAGAAGAGACGAGAAGAGAAGAGAAGAGAAGAGAAGACAAGAGAAGAGAAGAGAAGAGAAGAGAAGAGCAGAGAAGAGAAGAGAAGAAAGCTCACCCAGCTAGCCATAACACCCCCCTCACCCCCCTATTACGCACACCCAGCAAAAACTATTGCTTTTATTAAGTAAAAGATATATAATAGATGTGGCGATAGTAATTAAAAACACAACCGATTGTCTAACAGATGATCAGGAGGGTGCGATGGATGGCTTCGGTCCATTTTTCTCCGCCCTAACGCAGTCCCCGTTTGTTTTACCCGCTAATTCAGGTGTGAGCAACCAGTCCTTCTTGCTCAACCAGCAAACGTCCGGACTGATTGGGGGTACGATACAGCGGTATGGGAATCCGTTGGATTTTGCCGTGGGCAGCCTCCAGCAAAATCCATTTGGCCTCAACCCGGATCCGCGCGCACAAACCGTTCTAGAGCAAGCGTTAAACAATTTGGTCCTCAACTACGGCTTTCAGCAGCAGGTCGATCCCACCGGCAGCCAACGTCGGCGAAGACGCCAGCAGAATGAAACGACCGTTTAATTCTCCATACGAATACCGGTTTGTTCCTTTGCTTAGAGCAGTTCTGCCCGTTGCAGTACTGCTCTCATTTTTTTAAACGCAACGCTCCCCGTAGAATGGGTGGTTCACAAGAGTGCTTTCCTGTATCAAAATGGATAAAAAGGTATCGGCTTTTTATGCTGAAGAGGAGAGAATATCCCGCATGACAACCGATAATAAACCTCGGTGGCAGTACCGTTTTGATAATTATAAACGCGCGTATACCCTCTTGCGCGAAGCCATGGCGGTGCGTGCGGAACGTGAACTCTCTCAACTGGAGAAAGAAGGAATTATTCAACGATTTGAATACACGGTGGAACTTGCCTGGAAAACAATGAAAGATTACCTAGAAAGCCAGAATGTCCTGATTGAACAAATCACCCCTCGGGCCGTAATTAAAGAGGCCGTTGCCGCAAAACTTGTGGAAGATGGACAGACCTGGATGAATGCATTGGATGCACGCAATAAAATCTTCCATACCTACGATTTTAAGCAGTTTGAGGCGGTGATTCAGGCCATTGAAACCGGCTATTTGGCTGTAATTGAAGCGCTATACTTTAAGTTGATGGAATATTTACTGCTGGAGACAACCTGTGCCTAGCCATGGTCTGACCGAGGCGCAGCTCGGTACCATTTGCCAAATATTGGCCCCTTATGCCGAGACAATTACCCGCGTGGATCTGTTTGGATCCCGAGCCAGAGGCACCTACCAGGCGCATTCCGATGTGGATCTCGTATTGCACGGGGTTGAGGACGAAGCACTCATCGATCGCTTATGGACCCTGTTTGCTGAAAGCAACCTGCCGCTGAAGGTGGATGTAAAAAGCTATGAACAGACCCAGTATCCGCCGCTAAAAAGGCACATGGATTCTGTGTGTCAAACCCTGTGGAAGCAACAAGACCTGAGGAGAGTCGCCAAACAGTTGGTGGATCACAGCCAGGGCTAGGTCGTGTAGATATTCAGCGTCTTTACGGGCATTTTCGCTGTTATTTCGGTACTCGCTCAGTCATGCGGGGGGTGTGTCTAAACGTCGGTTGCTGCCCTTCTCACGCCGTGTAACACCGCTGTGAGAGGATGTGCACTGAGCCTCACACGCCAGCAACAATATCTGGAAAAATGTGATGCGAATGTGAAGCGCGTGTCGTCAACTTGTCATCGGGTTCGTGACAGGATAGTGCAGTGTTGTTCTATTTGTTATACATGTATAGTTGATCTATGGTTGATCCCGTTCTGATTGCAAACCGACCTGGCTTTGCTCAGTTGGGTTATGTTTAGGCTTCATTTCTGTAAGGAATACCAAATGCAAACCGCATTGCGCTTAATGGCGTCTGGCGCGCCTACTTCCTGCTCTAACGCCCTGTTGTCCTACCAACAGCCCGGCTTCACCACGTTTTCGGGGCCGGTAGGAGATGCCCTCTCCTTGCAGCAGTCTATGTCTCCAAGCCAGGTAATACGTCCTAGCGCTTTGCACGGCAGTGGCTTACGCGCCACCTTGCTGCGCTTTGCCCAAGGGTTTTCTGCCGGGTTTATTCCCGAGGCGCTTAAACAGGCAGCCATGCCCATTCCCCAGATTGACCCCTATGAAAACAGACGTGACTTTAACGCCCTGGTAGACACCTTGCCCAAAGACGTTCAGGCTGCCTTGGGCCAGATGAAGCGCAAGCTTGCCCAGGAAGGCCTGGGGCAAAATTACCTGGCGGACCAGGTGGAAGAAATTGTGCTGGAACTGGGCCAGGCCCCGTATGTGACGCTGGTCAACGATATCCACCACCCCAAAAAGAAGTATGCCCTTTCAGACAAGCCCATTGGCAATGCCTCCCTAACGGAAGCGCTAAAGGGTTTGGTCGCGTATAAACAATCGCACGGCGATCGGGTGGCCAAATCCCTGGACGGCATCTTTACCGATGGTCGTACGGCATTGCCGGAAATGCTCCATCGCGTCTCTCGCATTAAAAACCCACAGAGCAACCAGTTTACCCAGCTTCGCTACCGTATTGGACGCCACTTGGAGTTACAGGGCCTGTATGATGGCATTTTGCCGCTGTTAAACAAGCCTGAAAACAAATGTGTGTTAATTCTAGGCGGCCCAGGCACCGGTAAAACCACCCTGCTGCGAGAGTTGGTCAGGCTATCGGCCGGAACGAAAACCGTTTTAATCGACTCGAACCAGGAGGTGGCTGGATCGGGAGATATTCCCAAGGCATCCTTGGCCGGAGTGACGATTCGTCGGCCTGCCAGTGGAAAAGATGGCATGGCCCACGCCATTCGTGAGGCCTTGGAAAACGATGGTCCTTCTCGTATTATTTGCGACGAAATTCGAGATTCGGGTGCGGTGCGAGAAGCTTTAGATAGAGGCGTTCAGGTAATTGCCACCTCGCATGCCAATTTGGATAGCCTGTTTGAGGCCAACTGGCTCCGTGGCCTGTTTGGCTCTGTTAAATCCGCGCCTGTTTCAGACACCACGGCCTCTTCCAACGGCACGGGAAAATTTGTGCAAAGCGTCACAGAGCCTCCCCGGGTGGATTTAATTTTAAGCATGACCCGGGATAAAGACGGCCACATTGCCGTACGGCCCATTGAGGATGCCAAGAACTTTACGCTCCAGGCGCTTCATCAACAAAACAAGCAGGTGGATTATACTCAACTTCCCCAAGAAGCTGTAGCAAAACTAGTCTCTGATCAGAAGAATGCTCGTCCCGTGATACTCAAGCCCATTTTACCCAGAGACTAATCGGTGCTTGCCAACGCACAGAACGACGGAGAGAACGCTTGAAGCGCCTGTCGCCCTGTCGTTCTACCGTGTTGTTCCACCGTATTGTTTTGGCCTTGGCTGAGGCTCTCTTCTATTCCGTGTATCACAAACAGCGTATTTAGGACGCCATACGCAGTTTCTTCCGAGCAGCCTTCGGTGCACTCAACAGCCTTTGGTCTACTCAATGGCCTTTGGCATATTGTCGCTGGGGGCTGTTTGCCTTGGGGCGTGTCCTTTCGGCACGTCAATTTAAGTGCGTAAATAAGCATCACTTATTTTTTGAGTCTATTTTGTTGCGTGATGCCTTTTGTTCAACGTAAGAAGGCATTACTTTGAGGTCACTTCCCTGTGAAGCTCGGATTTGAGCGGTAATGGCGCCGTTGCGCAATCCACGTGAAAGAAGCGTGTTTACCCGCGCTTTTGGGCAATCCGCTTTTCCAGTCGGGCCACCGCCATTTCGGCATAGCGGTAGTCATCGGTCTGCTGACGTGCGGTTTGCAGCGCCAACCGATATTGTTCGGCTGCCTGCACCTGGCGCCCAATCTGCTCGTAGGCAAAGCCCAGTTGGTTCCGAAGGTTGGCCAGCATTCGTTCATCTTCGGCGCTCTCGCCCAGCCAATGGGCACTCACCTTGAGCGCTTTTTCAAAGTGCCGAATGGCCTTAAAATAGTTTGCGCGGCCCATTTCCACGTCCCCCAGGGTAAGGTAGGGGAATAGATAGTTTGGATTGGCGTGGGCTGCCTGGTGGGCGTAAGCCAAGGCCTGAGGCTCCTGCTGACGGTAATGATAGACGAGCGCCAGGTAGTGGTAGGGCCATTCAAACTGTGGCGCGGCCTTAATGGCCTGTTGCAGCAAAGGAATGGCCAGTTCGTAGTTTTCGTCCAACGCCTGGCTGGCGCCCGCCAGCGTCCAGTAACGTACCAGCGGAGTGACCTGGCTTTCATTGGCGGGCATGCGGTAGCTCAGGTAATCTTGCGCCTGCTGCTTTAACACAGGATCATGACTCAGGGAGACGGCCTGTTGAAAGGCCTGTCGGGCTTCGGCAAACTGTAAGCTGTGGTAGTATTCGCTCCCAAGCTGGAATTGATAATCTGCGCGTTCCGGCTCCTGTAATACCCGCCCCACCGCGCTAAGCAGTAAGGATTGGGGCCGCTCCTGGATGTGGTTATCCTTTAATTGCCGCCAGTGCGCCAAGGCAGACTCCGTTCGTTGCTGGCGGGCATAAATCAGCGTTAGCGAAGCGTGGGCATCGGCCGCATACGGATGGTAGAGTACCTGGTTTAAGACGCTCTGCTGGCTGAGAGCAATGACCTGTAAGTAGTTTTGCTCGGCGTCATCCAGGCGATCGGTGGCCTCATACAGGCTGGCCAACAGATAGGCGGGGATGGGGTTGTTTTGGTACAAATCCTGCCGCTGGTAACGCTGTAAGCGCTGTTCGGCCAGCATAAACTCTTGCTCGGTCTGAAAATTCATCTGCCGAACGTTCCAGTCCTGCCAAATGCCCTGTTGGCTGGCCAGGTAAGTTTCTTCCGGAAGCACCACCGTGAGCTGATACGCCCCTAGCAGACCCACCCAAAGCAGCAGAACCAAGCTCAGCAACCCCACCAGCAGGCTGGTTAGTGGCCAGCCTTGCTTCCAAACATTGTGGCGCGGTTCCTTTGCCAGCCAACCAGCCGTCTGGCTGGCGCGCTGACTACCCCGCTTACTGTGCCGTGCGTTTGGAAACAGAAACAACTGGGCGTTGCCCGTTTGCCGAATTTTAAACAATCGCTTACTCATAAACAGTTCATCGAACAATTACCCAAAAACTTCAGCCCGCGATGGGGTCCGGCCGCCTGGTTGTAACCCTCTGTTGCGGAGCAGTGTGCTGCGGCTGTTTAAAGCTTGCAGGGCATTGATGGTTTGCAAGCCCGCCTCCGGCAGGTAAACAACACGCAGCGTTTCATTCTCAAGCCCCGTCGTCTTTCCTGGCCGCTATCCAGGATTGCAGAGTCTTTTTTAGTTTTGTTTTGTGCAAAAGTTTACGTGACAGGAATTGGTGTATTTTTTAAGTTGAATCGACTAAAGTTTTCTCTGAAAGTCTCATTTTATGCCTCTTTCGTTTCTTTCGTGCTTAAAATAACGTTGATTGACTTTAGTCTGCGTTAGTTAAAGGCGACTCCCGGCAAGGCAGGTATTTTTGTTGGATAATCCAGAGTAATTCGGTTGCCCTGTTCGTTGCTGCTGTTGCCAATGAGCCCCACCGCTTAAGGCTTAAAACGATTTCTGGTTTCCTGTTCAGTTTCTGTGTTCCGCTTTAGGATTTACGCCTGAAATGTACCTACCCAACGTGCTTTGGCATCAAACGGAGGATCTCAGTTGGAGCTGTCTGGATCCTGTTAGTAAGGAGTGCCAGCACAACCAGGCCGGTGCCTATACGGAAGCCCGCTTGCACTATGTTGCACCCAGTGGTTGGGAGGAAGCCCTGAAGCGAAGCGGGCACTTACGCGTATTGGATGTGTGCTTTGGCTTGGGCTATAACACCTGGACCCTGATTCAGAGTGTTTTACAGTGGGTTTCGTCTCCTTTTGCTACGGTGGATCAGTCGAATGGCCCATTACGGGTTTCTATTATTGGCCTGGAGCAGGATATTCGATTACAGGACGCCTGGCCGATTATTTTGGACCAACCCACCCTGGCGGACCTAAACGGTTTAAAACGCAGTTTTGAACATAATAAATATTATCGGACGTTGGAGGGGCCCCTGACCCTGACACTGGATTTGCCCGCTATTACTGTGTTTTTAACCATTTTCTTTGGGGATTTTCGGGCCATGTTGCCGCTACTTGCTGCCCCTGTGGATGTCATCTTTCATGATGCGTTTTCTCCCGCTCGGCAGCCCGGCCTGTGGAGTGCGGAAATTTTTCAGCAATACCGTCGCTTATTACGGCCGGGTGGGCGCCTACTTAGCTACAGTACCGCCCATGCCGTGTGGGGCGGTTTGCAGGAGGCGGGCTTTCATCTCTACCAAAGCGTTCCCGTGGGTGGAAAACGGGGCGGCACGGTGGCCAGCCTGCAACCGATCGCGCCCTTGTGGCTTGAGGTAGAAGCACTTCAGCCGTTGGCGGCTTCCACCCATCAACGCTTGCAAGGGCCAGCCGGGGTTCCTTACCGGTGCGCACTGACAGAGCAACCGCCTGCAGACGCGTTGCGAATGCGAAGAGCCCAAGAGCAAAGGACGCGTTGAACCCAGGGCGGGGCAAATCCGATCATTTTATTAAATCTGTTGTTCCCGCCCGCCTATTTGCGCAAGCTGATTCAAATTTTGGTTTTTATTTGATTAAGGGGAAGAGAACCAAAGGCAAATTGTTCAACATTGCCCAGCGATCCCACTGTTAAGGGTCGGTCTTTTGGCTGGGTTTTCTCTATCTACCAGGCTTGCACAGTTATACAGATGAAGGGACAGTATCATTTATGGGATTAACCACCAGTGGTGCCCCGTTACAGGGGCATACACAAGCAACGCTGGTGGCGCAAAACGCCACCAATAATGGCGCCACCGCAACGGTAGGCGCTTCTGCAACGGGCAGCACAACCACGCCGTGGACACAGTGGCCAACCATTCGGACTCAATCTGGAGAAGCCTCGTTTTACGGTGAAGGCGATGGTTTTGCAGGGGGTACTACTGCAACAGGGTTGCATTTTGACCCGATGGCGTTTACCTTTGCCAGCAATTCGCTACCTGCCGGAACACTTGCACGTATCTCAACCGATCGGAATAAGGATGGGGTTCCAGACATTAACCCTGAAAATGGAAAGCCTTATACCATTACGGCTGTTGTAACCGATACGGGTGGATTTTCCAGTGCAGAATACAACCACCGCATTGCCGATTTATCCGTGGGTGCCGCCAAAGCACTGGGGGTTAGAACTGCCCCAGGAAGTGGTACGGCCAATGTCATGATTGAAGTGATTGACCAAGGGCCTGGTCGACCAGTGGTTGAGCAAAATGTGAGCGCTTGGAATCGGGCGATTCAAAACCATAAGGCTGCGGTGAATCGTGGGGCCGGCATTACGGAGGCGCTCGAAGTACTCCGAAGGTTATAAATTGATGCAGACAGAGCTTTCAATCCTTGTGAATCAAGGTTTACGACGCTGACTGTTAAATTTATCGGGTTTTCGGCTGGGTTTTCTCTATCTACCAGCCTTGCACAGTTATACAGATGAAGGGACCATATCATTTATGGGATTAACCACCAGTGGTGCCCCGTTACAGGGGCATACACAAGCAACGCTGGTGGCGCAAAACGCCACCAATAATAATGACGCCACTGCCAGCGTGGGAGGAGACGTGGCAACGGGCAGCACAACCACGCCGTGGACACAGTGGCCTGCCCTTAGTACCCAAAGTGGTGAGGCTTCGTTTTACGGTGAAGGGGATGGGTTTGCAGGAGGCACTACCGCAACAGGGTTGTATTTTGACCCAATGGCGTTTACCTTTGCCAGTAATACATTGCCTGCCGGAACCATTGCACGCATTTCAACCGATCGCGACGAAGATGGTGTTGCCGATATTAACCCAGATAATGGGAGGCCTTACACGATTACGGCAATTGCGACAGATACAGGTGGGTTTAGCACTGCTCAATACAATCATCGTATTGTGGATCTCTCCGTGGCCTCAGCCACGGCGTTGGGGGTTAGAACCGCCCCAGGAAGTGGTACAGCCAACGTCATTGTTGAGGTGCTCGACCAGGGGCCGGGTCGGCCAGTGGTTGAGCAAAACACAAGTGCCTGGAATCAGGCCATTCAGGATCACAAGGCTGCGATGAATCGCGGCGCTGGTATTACGGAAGCATTGCAAACGATTCAAGGTCTTTAGCATCTTCAAATTTTCTGGCGGAAGGCTTGCGCGTAGCCGGTCATTTCCACGTAGGCGCGACCCGACACGGGATGAACGTCGCCTGCTTGGGCTTGCTGCCACTGGCCCGTAACGGTGCAGCTTCCCTCCCAGTAGGTTAGGCCTTT
>JANRKP010000018.1:0-6669 GCA_033763415.1 Candidatus Melainabacteria bacterium
TTGAACCGGACCTAAATTGGTATCACCCACGTTAATTTGTCGGGTGACCCCAGGTCCATTGGGTTGTAGTGGGGGGGTTACGTTTAATTGTCCTGCCATGTGTTGTTACACCTTCTCTTCTCTCAATTTAGTAACTCAATAGAATAACCGACCATGCAATGGGTACACAGCCACTTGCGTGTTTAAGGCAATCGCCATTTGCCACTTCAAGCCCTCTGCCTAAAATTAGCAAATGAACACAAAATATGAACACTCACCTGAACAACTCAAAGAAAATAGACACCCAATTTGTTTGAAAAACAACATTAGGACGCGCGCATACACACGCTTAATTTACTTGCCGACCTTTTCCAGGGCAACAAGCGCTGGCCGAAGCCAGTGGAAACGTAATGCTCATTCTCTCCTTAATACGTGAACGCTGAGCAGACCCAGCATTTGAATTAAATTAAATTCTTGCTTCCTTGCAAGAACCCGTTTTGATTTCATTCTGTCGGAAAGGGAATTGAACAGTAAGACGATTTTTGTTTCATCATCGCCTTGACTCTGCATTAATTGATTTGAGTAACCCCACGCTCCTTGATGGTATATATGATGAAAGGGGGTCCATGAATATTAAATAATTTTTTTCAGGTTTGATGCTAGTCTAGCTCTTCCTTGGATAAAAAAGATTAAACGCTCGGGAGGAAAAAGACCCAAAAATCCCGCACCTGTTGAGGCCGCTAGACAAGCCCTATCCGCCAGATGAGCCTTCGGCATATCGCGACTGTAAAGAACGATAAAGGCACTCTGTGGTAAGCACAAACCAAGCCACAGATAGGGGGCGCTCAGCAGTACCAGTCCTCAGCCGCACAGGGCCATTAGCCGTTATTGGTAGGATTTTTTATACCAGCCCTGCACCGTATGGTTAAAGCGATCCCATAGCGAGGTTTTGCTGGATAACGACTGCACCAGGGTTTCCGCCTCCCGAATCACCTGATCGTAGTGGTTTAAAATATCGCTAATTTCCGCAGAATTTGCCGTATTGCCGGTTACTTCGGTTTTTAACACCGTTTGTAAGTTACTGAGGGTCTGGTTCATTTCATACAAACGTTTGCGCTCCGGGTCTACCTCGCGCACCAAGGCTTCGGGTGAAAGCCTCTGAAGCTGCTGTTGCACCTGTTGCCCCACGGTGGATTGCAACCCGTCGTTCAGGTGGTTGAGACCGGCCAGAAGTTGCACCGTCCAGGGGCTATGGGACAACTGAAACGACAGTTCGGCATCCACCTGCGCTTCGTGTTGACGCAACGTGTGAAGACGCTGTTCGAGTTGCTCCATTTTCTGAAGCACTTCGGCAGAAGGGTGCTGAATAGTTTTATAGCGCTCTAGGCGCAGTTGCAGCGATTGAATTTCTTCTGTAAGGCGATCTTTGACCACCTGAGCGCGAATTTCCGGGGTGGGCAAATATTGCTCCAAACCCGCGCTGAGCTCCGTATCCAAACTGTTTAGCCGGTGTCCCATGCCGTCTGGGTGCAACGGATTCCAGGATCGTCGATAGTAGGCGGCATTTTGCGAAAGCTGGAACGGGCTGTTGGCTGGCAAGGCCGTCGGTTCGGCTGCGCGCGCCAAAGGGCTCGCGTTAACGGAATCCGATCCGGCGGTTGTTTCAGCCTCTGACACGGGCGTTTCCAGCAAAAACGCAGGCCGGACGGCAGGCTTGACATTGCTGGGGGCAGGGGGGGCTTCATCTGCCTGTTGCTGTAAATGCTTGGCCAAATAAGCCCTCAGGCTCATCGGCTCTTCGGCCAACGGCAAGGTTTGCTCCAACGCATCCAGGTCGAGCGAATCCAAATCCAGTTCGTCCCGCTCCGTGGCAGAGACAGCGGGCACAGCGGCAGCAGGCTGCCCCGTCTGAAAAAACGATCGCCGGGCTGTAGGCCGATTGGCAAACGGCTCTGGCATACATATCTCCCAAGTTGGTGGTTTCTGGTCGTTTGGCTGAGATAAAAAGCCGACATTGCGACAAAAAAGCGTTCCTTGCCCCTGGTTTCGGCAAGCTTTGGAAAGACTTGAGTTCTGTTTTCTCCTAAAATTTAGCCAACAGGCCGCATTGCACCGCAGCAGGCTCGGCGGCATAATAGGGTGGTTAGCCGTTAAACTGTTGAAATGGTACCCAGCCGGTGGAAGAAATCCAGGTTTTAGACGCCAATGTTCATAATTTGCGACACGTGAACGTGACGTTGCCACGGGACCGCCTGGTGGTATTTACAGGGGTTTCCGGCTCGGGAAAATCCTCGCTGGCGTTTGACACCATTTTTGCCGAAGGCCAGCGCCGTTACGTGGAAAGCCTGAGCACCTACGCCCGACAGTTCATTGGCCAGTGCGAAAAGCCAAACGTCACCGCCATTGACGGGCTCTCTCCCGCGATTGCCATTGACCAAAAAACCGCCAGCAATAGTCCGCGCTCCACCGTGGGAACTGTCACTGAAATTTACGACTACTTACGGGTTCTCTACGCTCGCGCGGGAACCCCACACTGTCCAGAAACCGGAGAACCGTTACGGGCGCAAAGCCCGCAGCAAATTGTGCAGCACATTCTGGCACTGCCCGCTGGCAGTAAGTTACTCATTCTCTCCCCCGTGGTGCGGGGCCGCAAAGGGGACTACAACGCCCTGTTTCAACAACTTCGTAAAGAAGGCTACGCCCGCGTGCGCGTGGATGGAGAGCTCCTCCTGCTGGATGAGATGGAGGACGACTTTCGGCTGGCGCGCCATAAAACTCACACCATTGAGGTGGTGATTGACCGCGTGATTTTGACAGGCGAACCCCAGCCGACAGTGGCGGAGCAAACAGCCCAGACGCCCGCTTCCCAATCGTCCCCTTCCGAATCGCCCGCAGCCGCTCGTCGAAGTAAACGCGCCAGTCGCAACGGTTCCGGCAATGAGACGAGCACAACATCGCCTGGGAACACTGACCCGTCTAACACGCTATCGCAGCGCATTAGCACTGCGGTACAAACGGCACTCAAAAAGAGTGACGGGTTTGTGATCGTCCAAAACCTGGAAGCGACCGACCCTTCCGCCTCAGAAATTCAGTACTCTCGGCATCTGGCCTCGGCCAGCGGCCATGTGTATCACGAAGAAATGGCGCCCCGACTGTTTAGTTTTAACTCGCCTTACGGGGCCTGCCCGACTTGCAACGGGCTGGGATTTCTGCCCATTGTGGATGAAAGCCGCCTTGTTCCCGACGACCAGCTTTCCCTTGCAGAAGGGGCGCTGGTGCCCCTGCAACAGGCCACCGGGCGACACCTGAAACGGTTTTTAAACAGCCTAGCCAAACAAACCGGGCTGCGCGTCAACGTGCCCTACGCAAAACTCACGGAGAGCGAGCGTCGCCTTATTCTGCACGGGCCTGAACGTTCAGAAGGCGCCACGGAGGCCCCGACCCGCAGCACGCGGACTGCCGGAGAAAACGAGTCTGCGGATAAGCCTTCCTCCACACGGTCCACGCCCGATGTGGATGAGGAAGATCTGCTGGGCTACTGGGCCGATGTGGTGGAGGCGTTTGAAGGGATTATTCCAGCGCTACTGCACCGTTACACGGATGGCAGTCCTACTGAACGCCGGGCCGCCGCCCACTTTATGGAAGAGTCTGTTTGTCCTGACTGTGAAGGAAGCCGCCTCAAGGCCTTTAGCAGACAAGTGCGAGTGGGTCCGTGGACGCTGCCTAAGTTTTGTCGCCTCTCGGTTGCAGAAGCCTATGAGGTCATTGGCACGATGGCAGAAACACTGGATACCACCCAGAAAACCATTGCTCAACAACCGCTTTATGAAATTGAGCAGCGCCTTCAGTTTTTGTTGAACGTCGGGCTCGATTATCTCAATCTGGATCGACGCGCCAGTACCCTTTCGGGCGGGGAGGCGCAGCGGATTCGGCTGGCAACCCAAATTGGCGCGGGGCTTTCTGGCGTTTTGTACGTACTGGATGAACCCAGCATCGGGCTGCATCCCTACAACAACACACAGCTTATCCAAACCCTGTGTCGGCTTCGCGATCAGGGAAATTCCCTCATTGTGGTTGAGCACGACGAAGAGACCATTCGCGCAGCCGATTGGGTCGTCGATATTGGCCCTGAGGCGGGCAGGCACGGTGGACAAATTGTGGCGGAAGGTCCTCCTGAGCTGTTTTTCAACGGCACGGCCCATTCGTCGCAGCCAAACGGACGCGGCAATCACACCGTTGAATCGTTAACCGCTCAATATTTACGCCGAGAACGCGTCATGCCAAAACGGAAAGCCCCCCATGCTGGGAGTGGTCACGTGCTACGCCTGCGCGGACTCTGTAAAAACAACCTCAAACACATCGACGTGGACATTCCTCTGGGAAAAATGGTGTGCGTCACCGGCTTAAGCGGCTCAGGAAAATCCACCCTAGTATTCGATATTTTGCATCCTGCCATTGCGGCGCATCTTCAGGGCAAGCCGATACTCAAAGACGGGTTTGAAACCATTGAGGGCTTAGAACACCTGGATAAGTGCATTGATATTGATCAATCCCCTATTGGAAAAAGTCGGCGCAGCAACCCGGCAACCTACACGGGACTGTTTGATCCCATTCGTAAAATATTCGCAAGCACCAGCCTGGCCAAAATGCGCGGTTACCAGCCCGGGCGCTTTAGCTTTAACGTCAAAGGCGGCCGTTGCGAACATTGCCAGGGTGAAGGCAGCATTGCAGTGGCCATGAATTTTTTGCCGGATGCCCGCCTGCACTGCGATTACTGTAATGGAAGACGTTACAACGAAGAAACCTTGGAGGTGACTTACCAAGGACACCCTATTTCGGCAATCCTGGCCATGACGGTGGGCGAAGCCTTGGAGGTTTTTCAGGACCACGTTGGGCTGCGAAAAATGCTGCAAGTTTTGGCGGATGTAGGCTTGGATTATATTCAACTGGGGCAACCCGCCAATACTCTCTCTGGTGGCGAAGCCCAGCGCATTAAGCTAGCAACCGAACTATGTCGACGAAGTACTGGAAAAACGCTCTACCTGCTGGACGAACCTACCATTGGGCTACACTGGCACGATCTGGCCAAGTTGGTCCAGATCCTGCATCAGCTTGTTGATCAGGGCAATACGGTTTTAGTGATTGAACACAACCTTGACTTAATCCAGGCGGCGGATCACATTATTGATTTAGGACCAGAGGGAGGAGCTCGCGGGGGATTGCTGGTTGCCACTGGCTCCCCGGATGTTGTTGCTCAAAATCCCGCCTCCTACACAGGCCAGTATTTGGCCCCCCTCTTGTTCACCTGAGCCTTTCTTCCGGCTTCCATTGTAAAAAATGTAACAGACGCAGCAATTACTCACCAATAATTGTTTTTATTACAAAAGGAGTTGGTTGGATTAGGGAATGAAGGTGAGTCAATGGATATGGCGTTAGATTTGCTGTCTGCTAAAGTAGGTATTCTTTTACAATTTTTGGGGTATCAGTTGTCCAATGCATTGCAGTTGAACTGCAAACTAGAGAAAAATCATTACGGCGAACAAGTCAAACTTTTGCGCTGTCTGAACCTTGAAGAAATTTCCAGACTTTTTGAAGGAGATCGCCAGGTTGAAAAAATCGTGGCAGACCTCAAACAAAATGGCCTTAGGGCAATTGAAAATGGTCTAAAATCAAGAAATTATAAGCAATTCAACAAAGGTAAAAAATATTTACAAGACGTATTGAATACTTTCGCCCAAAAAGGAGCCTATCGGCCTTTTGCCATTACTTCGGAAAATCCACTGCAGTTAATCGTGGATCGAAACCAATTACTTCCTACTCAATGGCAACAATGGGATATTGAAAACCTAATGATTATGGATCAACAACAAATGAAATCATTAGAGGCAAAAATAGAACTTATTTTATTAGGTAGCATGGAATTTTCAAATTAAACAGCAACAAAAAAGCCAGATACTAAACTAGTACCTGGCTTTTTAAAATAGAAACCTTGGCGGAAGGCTATCTTCCCAGGACCTCTCGGTCCAAGTATTGTTGCTGCAAACAGTCTTTACGGCCGTGTTCGGAATGGGAACGGGTGTTTTCCTGCTGCTAAACCACCAAGGAACTTGTTGACTGCATATGGGCAATGCCCATTTGGTCAAGCAACTTTCTGGTTGCACTCTGACGGCTGCATAGATTAATCATACCGAATTTCTAAATTAAATTTAGATAATGATTCAAGGAAAAGCCCTCGTCCTATTAGTACAGCTCGGCTGCACATGTTGCCATGCTTCTACCTGCTGCCTATCAACCTGATTTTCTTCCAGGGGACTTACCGGGTTAACCCCGTGAGAGACCTTATCTTGTGGTGGGCTTCGTACTTAGATGCTTTCAGCACTTATCCACAACGGACACAGCTACCCAGCGTTTACCGTTGGCACGATAACTGGTACACTGGAGGTCCACCCGTCCCGGTCCTCTCGTACTAAGGACGGCTCCACTCAAGTCTCTTGCGCACATGCCGGATATGGACCGAACTGTCTCACGACGTTCTGAACCCAGCTCACGTACCGCTTTAATGGGCGAACAGCCCAACCCTTGGAACGTACTACCGCTCCAGGATGCGATGAGCCGACATCGAGGTGCCAAACCTCCCCGTCGATGTGGACTCTTGGGGGAGATCAGCCTGTTATCCCTATGGTAACTTTT
>JANRKP010000019.1:0-71952 GCA_033763415.1 Candidatus Melainabacteria bacterium
ATTGTGCGTTACCTCCATCGCCTGACGAGCCTTCATCAACTGAGATGTGAAAAATCCACTCGAACTCAACAACATCGGGATCAAAACCACTCCCACCAAGCCCAGCGCAATCACCACCTCCAGCAAACTCGCACCACAACCGCTCTCTACACACAACTCCCTCCGCAAGGAAGGCAGCATCTGGTGCAGAAAGCCAAAAGCACGCTTTGCTAAATGCACAAGCGTGTTTAAAACAGAGTTTGGGTGTGTGAAATGTAGCTGAAGGCGTTGCCAGCACCGAGCGTATCGATTGGCTGCCATATCCCGTTACCGCCTATGATGGAGTCGAATCCTATGAATCTATTATCGTCCATATCCCCTGGTTGCTGAACCCCCAAGGTAAAAACTCACTCCAAGCACAGGAGGCCTGCCATAGGCGGTGGCTCCCCAAAACCCAAGCGGTTCTTCGCCAGGTTCCCTGGTTTGTATGCACGCTATGTTTGGGCTACTGTAATGGACTCCATTTTTTGTAGTAGCATTCTCCCTCTCTTTCCCACCACGCAAGGATACTCCACCAATGGCTTCCACTCACACCAGCCCCAGCGTTTCTCTACTGGCAAGCGCAAACAATGGCCCCCCGATCAACGTGCTGGTAACCGGCGGCTGTGGCTTTATTGGCAGTTGGTTGGTGCGCCATTTACTCAGCACCTACGCCCAGGTGTCGGTTATTAATTTGGATAAACTCACCTACGCGGGAAACCCGGACAATTTAGCCGATTTGGCGAACCACCCGCGCTATCGCTTTGTCCAGGGAGATATTCGGGACCAGGGGCTGGTACACCAACTAATGGGCGACGTTTCGGTTTGCATTAACGCGGCGGCCCATACCCATGTGGATCGCAGTATTACGGGGCCCGATATTTTCATTTCCACCAATGTAATTGGTACGCAGGTATTACTGGAAGCCGCCCGCCTTCATCAGATTGAAAAATTTGTACAAATCTCCACCGATGAAGTGTACGGCAGCCTGGGCCCCACGGGGCGTTTTACCGAAACCTCGCCCATTGACCCGAGCAGTCCCTATTCGGCCAGCAAAGCCGCCGCCGACCTGATTGCCATGAGCTACTACCGCACTTACGGCTTGCCGGTGTGCATTACCCGCTGCTCCAACAACTACGGGCCCAACCAGTACCCGGAAAAGCTGATTCCGTTTTTTATTTTGCGGGCCAACCGCGGGGAGAAACTACCCGTGTACGGCGATGGCTTAAACGTTCGGGATTGGATTCACGTACAAGACCACAGCGCCGCCGTGGCCGCCGTGGTGGATCGGGGTCGTCCGGGTGAAGTGTACAACGTGGGCTCGGATAACGAACGCACCAATCTGGAGATTACCCGCCTCCTGATGCAACAGCTACAGCTTGCGGAAGATTGCATTGAATACGTCACCGACCGGCCAGGGCACGACCGCCGCTACGCCATTGACAGTTCTAAGATTCAGACCGAATTAGGTTGGAAGCCCCAACAGTCGTTTGAGCAAGGCCTGCAAGACACCGTGCGCTGGTACCAGAATAACCCCGCCTGGGTGGAGCATGTGCTGCAACGACAAGCCCAAATGGCGGAAGAACCGGAAGCCGAAACTCCACCGTTTTTACCCGGAGCCTGGCATATGGCAAAAACGGCTGCCCCTGCTCTCTAACAGGGCTAAAGACCACCGCCGTGTGGATCTCCGTATCTAGTAGCCAACAGAGCGGCCATTACCTTTTACAAACACCCAGAGCAACGGATCCACCAAGGCATCGGGGACGGTTTCCGGTAATGCTTCCAGGGTGTTTAACAAGGTTTTAGCCGATTGTGGGCTCAACGTTGCTTGCACAAACGGCTTGACGGTCTCTTCGGGCGTTAAGTAATCCAGGGTATCGTGCACCACGCTCTCGGCGTCAATGGGATCCACCCTCGTCAAATCCACCGTGCGGTTCACGTCCACCTTGGGCGCGCTGGCATCTTCCGCAAACCGTTGGGCCAAGGCCTGGTTGAGTTGTTTTAGCTCGCTGGCACCCTGTTCCCCACGAGAGTCTGCAATCTCGATCATTGCGACATCCAAGCGCTGCTTCATGGTGTGGAAGAAGGCACACAACACATCTCTCAAGCCACTGGCATGTTCGGGCACTTTGGCATACTCTGCCGACTCTCGCTGGGCCAGTCCCTCGTACAAATCCACCATCGTGGTCAATGGCGGATCGCTTGCCTTGCGCGCGCCCAACACCGCCTGTTGTCCCTGCAAATAGTCATCAAACGTGGGGTAATGGGCTGTTTTCAAACGGGTCCAAAACGCTTGTCGTGCTTCCGTCAGTTGTCCAAAGTGCGGGCGTGCGGTTTGCGGCAAAGAAGATTGACCCGGCGTGGTCACAGGCATTGTCGTGGTCGCAGGCATTGAAAAGGGCAAAGCAGAAATAGCAGTGGTTTTCATCACAGTGAGGGGTATCCAATAAAACAGCAGGGGGGGAGGGAACACAGCAACCTTTTACTACAAAAATAAAAGATTACGCAAGCCCGAGTCATTCAACCGGCTCATTCAACACGCGCATCCAGCGCTTAACTACCGGGGAGGCGCAATGAACTGAAACGGAACTGATGGCAACACCGGCGAGTTGAAATAGAAGGCGGGTTAAACGACCGAAGCCTAGCCGCCCATCGACTGAGGAAATTGTTTAAGAATGCGGTAGGCCGTATCACGCTGCGCGGCGTCTCGGCCCATACCGTGGATGAGTTTGACGGCATCCTGCAAGGTTTTTGGCTCGTGGCGCACGCCTGCTTCAGTAACCACGTTCTCTTCCAGCACCAGGCCACCCATATCGTTAGCGCCCATATGCAAGCCCACCTGGCACAGCTTCATACCCGGCGTAAGCCAGGAGCTTTGAATATTGGCAATGTTATCCAACACTATGCGAGACAGCGCCAATACCCGAAGGTAATCCACCCCGGTGGCTTCGGTATGCAGGGGCAGCTTCTCTAGCTTGGTATTGGGCTTCTGGAACGTCCAGGGAATAAAGGCGGTAAAGCCGCCGGTTCTGTCTTGCAGGGCCCTGATTTTAAACAGATGATCCACAATGTGCCAGTCTTTTTCCACCATGCCAAACATCATGGTGGCAGTGGTTCTTAGGCCCAGCCCGTGGGCCGCCTCCATCACATCGAGCCAGTCAATGCTGTTGACCTTTTTATGGCTCACCTTGCGGCGCACCTCATCGTGTAGAATCTCTGCCCCACCACCCGGAATGGAATCTAGCCCCGCCTCCATCAAAGCGGCAATGACTTGAGAAAGGCTCCAGCCGGTGAGTTCCACCATAAACGCAATTTCTGTGGGAGAAAACGCGTGCAGCGTCAACGTTGGAAAATCCGAACGCAAGCGGCGCAGTAAATCCGTGTAGTATTCAAAGGGTAGGTTCGGATTCACGCCTCCCTGCAAGAGCAGTTGCGTACCGCCCACATCCAGCAGCCCTTGCGCCTTGGAAGCAATCACCTCATAGGGCAGCACGTAGGCATCCGGGGCATCCGCATGCCGGTAAAACGCACAAAACAGGCAATCCACATTGCACACGTTGGTGTAGTTTACCGTGCGATCGATCACAAACGTGATTGGGTCATTGGCCGCGTGCCAACGGGCTTTGGCCTGCTCCGCCAACATGCCCAACGTTAACAAATCCGCCTGGCGAAACAACGCCAGCGCCTGCTCAAAGTCCAGTCGGTTGGCGCTACCCGTCATCACCGAGGGGCTGGCTGTCTCAGACGGAGCGGTTGGCGTCGTGGCTTGCAGGGGATTGTGGATGGAAACAACCATTAGAGAACTTCCTTGCAAAACAGGAGCAAAACAGGAGCAAAACACGGCTTAACAATCAAAGTGATCGAAATGGGAATGTTCGCACAGGATGATTGCCCACGAGATGATTGCCCACGAGAGGAACCATCCATTTGCGCAGGAGCCTATTTCCAGTTTACGATTATCGTCGTGTGATGTCACCTGCGAAATCTCAAGGAATCCAGGGAGTTTTCCCCGTTATGTCCAGGCCTGTTGCCGCTAAAGAAACTTATCTCTACCAAGCCGTGCCCCCACAAGCTAACGCCTTAAGGGTGGGGTGGGCCTATCCGGCAGGGTACAACATTGCCATGTCTGCACTGGGCTGGTTGTTGCTGTTTCGGCAACTGGATCAAAACCCATCCGTGGCCGTCCAACGCATTACCACGGATACCCCGGCGGGTCACATTGCAAAAGATTTGGCGCTATTTGGGCTTTCTTTGGCTTGGGAGCTGGATTTAGCCGGTGTAATGACCCTTTTGGAAAACGCCCGTATCCCTCTTTGGTCTCATCAACGTACCCAAGAGCACCCACTGGTATTTGCCGGAGGCCCGGTGGCCACCACCAACCCGGAGCCCTACGCGGATTTTTTCGATTTTTTCCTCATTGGCGATGGAGAAGACGTGTTAGAGGAGGTGGTTTCGGCCTGTCAAAACTTCTCCCCTACGCAATCTCGGCAGGAACGCCTGCTGGAGTTGGCCCAAATTGAAGGCGTGTATGTTCCCAGTTTGTACCAGGTGCACTACGCCTCCGCCCAGGGAGAGATTCTTTCCATTGAGCCCCGCTCCAGCCAAGTTCCCACCCTCGTACAACGACGAAACGCAACGGATCTGGCCAACCGCGTGGCGGCATCGCCCATTTTGACGGAAGACACGGTTTTCTCCAACACGTTTTTAGTGGAAGTGATGCGCGGTTGCGCTCATCGCTGCCGGTTTTGCCTGGCCAGCTACAGCAATCTGCCCGCCCGGGGTTCGGATCTGACCCCGTTAATTGCGGTGATTGAGCAGGGCTTGGCCCATACGCGCAAACTGGGGCTGTTGGGTGCACTCATTGCGGACCACCCCGAATTTGAAAGCCTGTGCGACTTTTTAAACCGGCAGGACAATCTGGAACTCTCCGCCTCCTCTCTGCGGGCGGATACGTTAACCGAAGGGATTGCCCAAACGTTTGTACGCGGCGGGCAGCGCCAACTGACTCTTGCTATTGAATCGGGCTCGCCCACACTGCGCAGGCGCATTAATAAACACCTCAAGCAGGAAGCCATTTTTCAGGCAGCCATGGCCTCGGAAAAAGCGGGATTGAAGGGGCTGAAGCTGTACGGCATGGTTGGCTTGCCAGACGAAACCGACGAAGACGTTGCCCAAACCATTGCGCTGTTTGCCGAACTCAAAAAAGTGGCGCCCAAACTAAAATGGACCCTGGGCTGTAGCACGTTTGTGCCCAAAGCGGCCACACCGTTCCAGTGGATGGCCCGCCCTGAGACCCGCCTGCTGGAAGCCCGACAAGAAGCCCTGCGCAAAGGCCTGCTAAAACGGGCGGATTTTAGACCTTCCAGCCCCAAGTGGGATACGCTCCAGGCACTCCTTTCGCGTGGCGATCGGAGGCTGTCGGCCCTGTTGGTCAAGTTTCAGGAACTGGGCGGTAAACTGGGCAGCCTGAACCGGGCCTACAAAGCGTTGGAAGCCGATGGCATTCAACTACCCAGCCTGGAGTGGTACGCACACCGCGCACGGCCCGAATCGGAAGTACTGCCCTGGGATCGGATTCATCTGGGAGTTCCCAAAGCCATTTTGTGGAAGGAAGCCGCCCCACCACCAAACGCTTTAAGCAACAGCGCCCAGGGACCCTAACCTTCCATTTGCAAACAAGCTCTTTTCGTAACGAGCTGTTAAGTTCACGCGCATTCAGTCAGTGCTTGCGTACCGTTTCGGTATAATAACTCGGCGGCCAATGTTTAGGCAGCCCAATATTTAGGCAGCCCTAATGCTAGAGACCGTTCGTAAAAAGCCCACTGTGCGAGCCCACATTCCTTCGGCCAAATCCCTCCGTGCTCGCCACCGCAGTCATCACAGGGATTATTTGTTACAAGGAGCATTGTACCCCCCTATGAACCAGGTTGTGATTGTTGGCCGTCTGGGTCAAGACCCTGAAATCCGCTACTTCGAATCCGGCACAGTCAAGGCCAAGTTTTCCGTGGCGGTGGATCGTAATTTTTCCAAGACCAACCCGGTAACCGACTGGTTTAACATTGAAGTCTGGGGACGTCAGGCAGAATTTGTGGGCGAATGGGTTAAAAAAGGCCAACTGGTTTCTGTGGTCGGCATCCTGGAAATGAACCGCTGGACGGATAACACGGGCAACGAACGCGAAACACCCATTGTGCGTGCCATTGATATTCGTTTGGAAGGCAGTAAGCGCGACAACGCGCAAGCAGGTGGGGGCGGAAGCCAGTACGGCAATGCCGGAAACACCGGCAATTCGGGTTACGGCGGAGGCTACGGAAACGCACCAGAACCCGTAGTACCCTTTTAAACCGTCCCAACCCACATGATAGAGGCTTAACGCAAGATGATGGCAAGCACTGCGCTGATGCTCGGCATTGTGGCAGACGACCTGACTGGCGCCAACGACTGTGCGTTGCCCATGGTTCGGCTAGGCTATCAAGCGTCCGTACTGAGTATGAGCCCCGACAGCAAGGCATTGGCCGGGCTTCATGCTCAGCTTACGCAAAGGCCGCCAGCAGGGTTTGCCCCCGCAAGCGAAAAACCGGCGGTTCTGTCGCTCAATACCCAAACCCGCTCCTTAGATGCCGCCACCGCCACAGAGCGCGTTTTTCAGGCAACCCGGCTCCTGCTGGAACACACCGGCGTGGAGTCGTTGTATAAAAAGGTGGATTCCACCCTCAGGGGGCACGTGGCCTACGAATGTCTGGCCACCCTGGAAGCCATCGGCGGCGAGTGTGCCTTTCTGGTGCCCGCCTTTCCTCAGGAGGGACGGCAAACTGTTGGCGGCTATCACCTGCTCCGTGGCCAACCGCTGGAGCGAACCGAAGCCGCCCGGGATCCTCAAAATCCGGTCAACGCCTCCTTTATTCCCGGTATGCTCAAGCGGTTACTACCGCAACAGCCTCAGTGGATAGGGCACATTGGCCTTAAAAAGGTGATGGGTGGTGCGGGTCCGCTGCTGCAAGCCATGACGGAAGCGATTAAAGAGGGCCAGCGGCTGGTGGTTATTGACGCCGCCGGGGATGTGGATCTGGAGCAAATTGCCCTGGCCCTGGAGCGTCTGCGTCAGCAGCACCGCGTGTTGCCCTGTGGCGCTGCCGGGCTCATGCAGGCTATGACGAGGGTCTGCGGTTCTCAACGCCAAACGGTGACGCAGACAAATACACTACCCGGTATTCCCGCAAGGCCCATCCTGGTGATGAACGGAAGCAACACACCGATGGGTCGCCAACAGATGGTCAGGCTGTGCGATCCCACCACGCGCATTGATGACACCGTGCCAGTGCATCGGTTGGATTTAACCCCAGAGCAACTGCTGGGACTGGCCTCGCTCGCTCCGGTGGTGTCGGATATTCAGCAGCAGGTGGCGGCAAACCACACGGTGGTGGTCAACACGGCGCCAACAGAAAGTAGTGTTGCCCAAACACAGGCATTGGGAGAAACCCACGGCCTGAATGCCCCGGCCACCCACCGGCAGGTGCAGTTTACGCTGAGGCAATTGGTGGGCCAGTTGGCCACCCTGCCCGTTCAGTGGGTTTTTTGCGGTGGGGAAACCTCGTTTCAGGCGGGGTTGGCATTGCACCAGAGCAAGCTGGGCCAACAGCAAGAAGATGGGCACCCAGGCAATCCACCCGTCCACTGGGAACAGGGGTTTCAGTGGCAAATCCTCGCCGAACTGTCGCCCAATATTCCGTTGTGCCAAGATGCCGCAGGCCGATGGTTGGTCTCCAAGTCGGGCAATTTTGGCCACCCCGATACCTTAATTGAACTGGTCCGTCAGCTCAAACGGTTAGAAGTATAGCACTGTGGCAATGTCTGCAAACACGCCCGCACCTTCGCATTCGGCAACACCGGTTTACTACCTCACGGTGGGCGATCCGTTGGGCATTGGCCCGGAAATTGCGCTAAAGCTACTGCAAGCCCCCGCGCTATGGCAACACTGGCTGCCCGCCCCGGCCCGGTTGGTGGTGGTGGGTCACCGGCAAACCCTGGAACTGACCGCCCAACAGTACCAGTTGGCCTGGCCCGTGGCGCACCCCCGGCTTACGTGGCTTTGGGTGGAAGGCTGCCCAACCACCCAGCCCGGGCTAATTGCCTACCACAGCACCGTGCAGGCCGTTTCGCAAATGGCGGAGCTGCAACAGCAAGGAATTGCCACCGGCTTGGTAACGGGGCCCGTTTCCAAAACGCATTTTCAGGCGGCAGGGCTAAACTATCCGGGGCAAACCGAACTGTTAGAAAGCCTTGCCCAACAGTTTTGGCCCACTGCCCAGCCCTACCGGGCGGATATGCTGTTTCTCTACCAGCAGTTTCGGATGCTGCTGCTCACCCGCCACATTCCCCTATCGGCAGTGTCTGCCCGGCTGAATGCATCATCGGTTTACGCGGCGCTTCAGCAACTCGTTTTCTTTCTGCAAAACACGCTGCACATCCCTTACCCGCGGCTGGGCCTGTTGGGTGTCAATCCGCACGCCGGTGAGGTGGGCGGACACGAAGAAAGCCAGATTCTTGTACCTGCCTTTCAGCAGTTATGCCAACGGCACCAGTTGGCTTACACCCCGCCTATGCCCGCAGATGCCGCATTTCGTGGTTTTCGGCCTGAAAAGCCCTGTTTTGACGCCTACGTGGCAGCCTACCACGACCAGGGACTCATTCCCGTAAAGCTCATTGCCGGGTTTTCTGCCGTCAACGTGACCACCGGCCTGCCGTTTATTCGTACAGCGGTTAGCCACGGCATGGCCCAAGACATTGTGGGCCATGGCATTGCCACGCCCGATAGCTTGATTGCCGCACTGCAAAGCCTCCAACAACTGGTGCAGGCACCAACCAAAGTAACGCCATGCAGTTCAGCCATTCAGAGGATCTGACAAACGGGCAGTACTGGTACGCTAGGGCGTATCATTCATAAACGTCCCGATAGGGGTTTGGGTGTGATGGCACTGTGTGCTCAGGTCATTCAGCAATCCGAGACAACACTCGACGCTGAAGATGGATCCAATGCAACAGTGATTTTCGGGCCTGTCCTTCCCGAACGGTCATCCAGAAACAGAACGCAAACAACACCCACCAACCCAAAACGATAGAGAACCGAGCCATAGAGCGCCCGAGAGAAAGCGAAAAAAAGAGAGAGTATAGGAGTAACGGAACCGTGAGGGGCACATCCACCAGCACGTTACCGCAGGCCGCCACAATTACGCAGGCACGCAGCAATGCACAAACGGCACCCAAGCAACATTCGCCTGCCAGCCAACGGCCAACGGAAGCACAATCCTCTTTAGCAAGCCCTGCCAGCACTTTAAGCCTGCTGGAAATTCCGCCATTTCTCAACCAACCCTCTGCGCAAATTGTTCCCTTTGGGCTCTCCACAGCGTCTGGAAGAAGCCACCGCCACGCCACACCAACAAACGCGGATCCTCGCCTTGAGGAACTTGCCCTACCACAAGCCCCTCTAAACCAGGCAAAACAGTCACTGCGGTATGTGGCCTCGTTGGCCGCCACAGGTATTTTGCTCTCCGGCCTGCTGTTACTGGGCACCGGCAGTCTCTTGGGGGGGGAATCCAACAATTTAAAGCCCGAACTCAAGCACGGTTCAACTCCTATGACGACGGGTCCGATGCAGCGCAGTAAAAACGCGCAACAGCTCTTTCGCTGGAGTCCGGTCAAAGGGCAGTCCATTCGAGAGGCCGTGGGAGAACAGCCTGCCGATGGCTTTGCCACGCTTGCACAAGACACGAGCACCAGCAACACGCCGATGACCACCGATAAAACGGACAGCGCCGCCGTATTGGCCGTTACGGCGGAAAAACCACCCGCCGATTACGGATTTAGAGATGACCCCCTGCGGCCCGAACTGCACAGCTACAACGATCCGATGGTGGAACGCGAGCGCGATGTGCTGGATTCCGTCCGGTTTACCGGGCAAATCCACGGGGACCGCACCACTCCGCGAGTGGCCATTCTCCAGGTGGAAGATCCAGCCGTTGGCAGCACCACCCAGGTTAAAAAGGTGGGCGAGTCCTTCTACGTGGAAGGTAAAAAGATTGTTATTACCGGTATTTACGGCCAAACCCTGCACCTGAAGGTGGAAGGCAGCCCCCGGACCCTGCCGCTGGAACCGCTGATGGAAGACGAACCGACCAGTAACACCAGCAGCGCACCAGAGGATGCATCAAGCGGTGGTAGCGGTAGTGCTTCCGGAGCGCCTGCGGGTGGTAAAAATGCCGCAACCAGCCGCAACCGGAGTGGCGAAAAGCAGATCCTTTCCGAACTGGCAGAGTAAGCGGTCTTAGAAAAAAAGCTTGGACTTGACACAGCAACGAACCAGAAAAGCAGAGAGAGAGAGAGAGAAGAGAGGACCCGGCACCCATGGAACGGCTTACAACAACCCCTTGCAAACAGCCCTGGCAGAAGCATTTTCTCTGTCAGCATCCATGGATGCGAGACAGCCGAGGCCGTTTATCGCCTTGGCTACTACAGCCTTTTCTCTCCAGCAAGCGACTCTTTAGCAGCCTATTGGCTGTTAGTTTCGCGTTTGGCAGTTTTGCATTATGCGGTTCGCAAGGCTATGCCAACGATTTTTCGGTCGTAAACCCTTCCTCCGTGGGTTACGAACAACCCACCTCCACTGTGGCGACGGTGAACCTGCCCAATGGCAACCGAATGACCAGCCTGGATGTTTCCAAAGAGAGCGTGCGGCAGGTATTGAGAGATTTAGCCATGCAGTACGGCTTTAACCTCATTTTAGACAGTTCTGTACAAGGAACCATTACCCTGGCGCTGCAAAATATTACGGTTAATGAGGCCGTGCAAGCCATTGCCGCCTCAGCCGATTTAGAGATTATTCCTAAAAGCGGCAACATATTTATTGCCATGAGCCGAGAATCCGCCAGAGAGAAAGGGCTTCGCCGAGAACTTTCCAAGGTTATCAGCCTAAAATACGCCAACGCCAAACGGGTGGCCACCCTCTTAAACCGGTCGCTTTTTCCCGAAGATTTAATGAGCGGCGGCGGCAGTAACAGCGCCGGGGCCGGAGCCATTGGTAGTGGCGGTGGCGGGGCGGGCGGACAAGACGACCCCAAACAGCGCATTCGTGCCGACTTGCGCACAAACAGCCTGATTGTGGTAGGCAGCCGACGCGATATTGAACTGGTGGAAGACGCCGTCAGCCGGATGGATCGCCAGCGCGAAAGCAAAACGTTTTACCTCAGCCATGCCAACGCCCTGGATGTTGCCGGTATTATTTCCAGCAGTATTTTTAACGATGGCGTGAACCCGTTGGTAATGGCCATGGGCGGCGGAGCGGGCGGAGCCGGTGGTGCTGGCGGAGGAGCAGGGGCTGGTGGCGCAGCTGCCGGAGGCGGTACTCCAGGTCAAAATATGGCCATTCCTTCCCCAGTACGGGTAAACCGAGAAGAATTAACCGAAGGCGAAGGCATTAACGCCTTTGGCGCCAACGACAGTTCCAGTGGCAACTCTGCGTCCAACTCCGGCCCCCTGTCGGAAGAGGTAAAATTGCGGGCTGTTGTTAAAAAGACGGATGTGGTCAGCGTGTCACCCGATGGCCCCCTGGTCATTCCCGATACACGGATTAACGCGGTTACCATCCTGGGCACTGCCGAGCAAATTGCCCAGGCCGAACGACTGATTCCCGTGCTGGACGCCAAACTTCCCCAGGTGGCGATTGAGGCCTCGTTGGTGGAAATTACGGATGATGGCCTAAAAGAACTGGGCGGCCAACTGGGCATTGGCGATGGCAAACTGAACCTGGGCTTTAACAACCAGGGAATTTCCAGCGTACTGCCACTACCCGGCCTGGGCGGCACCGTTTACCAACCGGCGGGCACTGGCACCGTGGGCCTACCCACCGTTAGCGCCAACGACCCCAACAACTTGTCGCGGTCCGGCATTAGCTACACCAGCCGACCGCTCACACGAGATGAAGACTTTCTGTTTCAAATTCGGGCGCTCATGACCAAGAACCGGGCCAAAATCCTGGCCAACCCCACCATTATTGCCACACACGACTCCGAGACCATCATCAGTATTGTGGATGAAATTATTCGCAGAGTAACCGTAACCACCGATGGCACCACCGGTGTGGCGCAGGTACAAACGGAAGTGGGCGAGGCCGGAATCGTGCTGGATATTCTGCCTAAAATTGGCGATGACGGCACCATTAACATGCGCGTTCGTCCCTCTATTTCCACCATTGGGCAGGTCACGGCGGATTCCGCCGGTAATACCGTTACTTTGCTGAAGAAACGGGATTTGATGGCCCAACAAGTGCGCATTAAGGACGGGCAAACCCTAGTGCTGGGCGGCCTGATACAGGAAACCGCCACCGTGCGGGCCGACAAGCTACCCCTTTTGGGCGATGCCCCCATTGTGGGTGCACTGCTTCGCTCTTCCTCCAACAGTAAGCGCCGTAGCGAATTGGTGGTGATTATTACGCCCCATATTCTCAACGCCACACAGGTCACGCCCGTTTCTGTTCTGGGTAGTGGCGGAAGCCTGGAGAGCAGCAGCGACACCCATACCCGCAATCCGTTGGAGAGCCCCTAACGAATGATGGCCCACGCAATCAGGACCCATTTCTGGACGAAAGGACAGACCGCCATGCCCGCCTTGCATTTTATCTCCCAGTTGGCCCTTGCGCCCTTTAAACGGCCAAGCAGCTACCAACAATTTGGTTGCGGACTGTTGGCAGCCTGCATTGGCCTGACACAACTGGCCAGCATTCCGGCTAGCGCCTGGGCACAGCACCGAGAATTCATCCGGGGCGATATCTCGTTAACCGTTAGCCCGCAAGCCACCCAAAAAGCAGTCATCATTCCTCACAGCAACCGGCTGGTACACCTGTCTTTCCGCAACGTGCCGCTGGATAACGTGCTGCAAGCCCTGGCCAAAGTGGGGGGCTTTAACGTGGCGGTGGATGAATCCGTAGAAGGCAACCTGAGTGTGGATTTACACGGCGTAACCCTAAAGGACGCCCTGGAAAGTGTAAAGTCCTATGGCAAGCTGGCCTACCAGTTTGATGGCAATACCCTCATGGTGGCCGATGCCGACTCGCCCAAAGCCAAAGCGTTCCATCGCTCCAACACCAAGGTCTTTCCGCTCAAGCACGCCAATGCCAAACTGCTGGCCGATACGCTCAACAAAATTTTGTACCAGGATGTAGAACCCAAACCCATTATGGCCGATCCGCACACCAACAGCCTGGTGGCCGTGGGTAGCCCGTCGGATCTTCAAGTGGTGGGCGAACACCTGCAAGCTTTGGATCAGGCCCGGCAGATGAAAACCTGGCGCTTAAGCCACGGAAACGCGCTGGATGTGGCCACGTTACTTTCCAGCAGTGTATTTAACGATGGCATGATGCCCGCCCTGATTGTCGCCCAAGGCGGCGGCGGGGGTGGCGGCGCAGCAGGTGGCGCTGGCGGCGGGGCCGGGGTAGGCGGAGCGGCTGGCGGCATGATGCAAGGCGTGGGCAGTATGCCAAGCACCTTGCGGGTTCGTTCCGAAAGTATTGAAGAAGGCGAAGGCAGCACCACGCAAGGCGCTGGCGGCGGCAGCGGTGGCGGGGCCAGCGGAACCAGCGCCGCCCAGGTAACCAGTGACATTAAACTGCGGCAATTTGAAAAAACGGAAGACATCGCCCAGATTAACCCCACCGGCCCCATCATTATTCCCGATACTCGACTCAATGCCATTACCCTGCTAGGCACCGCCGAGCAGATTGCCATGGCCGAGTCCATGATTCCGACGTTTGACCGAAGACTGCCCCAGGTTGTGATTGAGGCAGCCCTGATTGAAATTAGCAACACCAAACGAAAAGACCTGGGCACCAACATTACGGGCAACCAGGAGAAAGTGGGCTTTAACTTCAACAACGCCTCGCAGCAGGCCATTGGCGCCAACCGGGCTTTTAGCCAGGCCATTAACGGCATGGAAACCGCCGCCAACGTCAACCCGCTGACATCACTGTTTCGCTTTTCCACACGCCCGTTGGTGAGTACCACCGATTTTTCACTTCAGCTCAACGCACTTATTCGTAACGAACAGGCCAAAGTGCTGGCCCACCCCACCATTGTGGCCACGCACGATTCAGAAGCAATTATTCGCATTGTGGATGAAATCATCAAGTCGGAAACCCGAACCGTGACCGGTTTGGGCGGGGCCAACGTGGGCACGCAGGCCAATATTGGCGAAGCCGGTATTGTGCTGAACCTGGTTCCTAAAATTGCCCCCAACGGCACCATTACACTTCGGGTCCGGCCCACGGTTTCATCGGTCAGCCAAGTGGTGCGAGACGCCGCCAACACGGTAACACTGCTTAAAAAGCGCGAGATTTTGGCCCAAGAAGTGATGATGCAAGACGGACAAAGCATGGTCCTGGGCGGTTTCGTTCAAGACACGGATTCAGACGTGCTGGGACAAATTCCAGGCTTGTCTCAACTGCCCATTATTGGCGCGCTGGGTCGCTCTTCCACCCGAACCAAAAACAAAACCGAACTGGTCATCGTGCTCACCCCGCACGTGATTAATGATGACCCCGTTAACACCATGACGCAAACCTCCAGCGCCGGACACAGTGCCGTGAGCTTTGACAGCCAACCGGGACAAATTTTGCGCCAAGGGTTAAAACCTTCCGATATGGCGACGCCAAACACGGCCACACTGAGCCGCAAAGGCTACACACTCACTCCGCTGTTACCAGAACTTCAGCCCGTAAGCGTCATGAACCCAGACCGCAACAACGTGGCCCCAGAGACCATGCCGCAGATTCCACCGCTTAAACGCCCTGGCAGCTACCCAACAGGCGCGGCTGGTAACACCACCCATCTGAAAAGAGAGGTTTCGTCCATTTCCAAACCCACCCCAAGAACAACGGCTGGCAAAACCACGGAACGCTTTACAGCTCAAAACGCTAGGGCTAAAACAACCGTTTCGCCGGGTAAAGGCAAGCCGTTGGATACCAGCGACGAAGCCATGCGAGCCATTATGATGCAGTATTTAGGAGAGTAATCGCACTTACGCGCGCCAGTCCCTGCAACGGGATTTTCTACCCAGGCCGCAAACGGAACCGTTTTAGATCTTGAACGAAACCGTTCCTAAGTCCGTCTGTATTCAGCGTCAGTGCTCCTACACTCCTAATACCCAACAGACTAAGCACAGATGCTAGTCTGTTGGGTGCTTGAATCCTCTATCCAAGGATTGGTATTGCCACAGAGACCGAAGCAGGTATAATGGCCGCACACCCCTTGGCATACAGTACGCCACTGTTTTTTTTGATAAGGAAGAGGTCCGGGTGGTGAGGAAGCCGCCTTGAAAGCGGTCGCCCCGTGAGGGGTTGCAGGTTCGAATCCTGTCTCTTCCGTATTTATAGCCACCCAAACAATGCTTTCATCCTGTGCAAGCGCTGGGTTGGTTTGGTGTATTTTTTGGGGTTGCGTTTTGGGGTTGCACTGGCTGTTGCACTACGCCCAATTTTTCTGGCCATAGGGGTGCGTTGCCAGGCACTTCTCTGGCGTCTTTCGCTGGCGCCATAGGTTTACAAAGTTCATAAACCTCTTCCCATCGGCTCCAATTTTATATATTATTTATATATAAACAATCTTGTTTTCCGCTTGCGATAGAACTCAACCATTTAGGCGTCGGTGTGGTAGTAGATAGATTCACGGGCTGATAGAACGCTTTATTCTGTTCAACCGTTGCCAAGCTGGCCGCTGGCTAAGGGTAGTAAGGGTGCAGTATCCCTCCCCTGGCTTTATTGAACAGAGTGACGTACAACGCAATCCGTCCACAGCCCCCCCATTCTTCAATATCTATTTACAAAACACCTCGCTGTCCAGACCCTCTCGGGCGGTGTCCTTACTAGGCTGGATTCCGTCTGAACAGACAGGCGATACTCGGGTTGCGAACTCCCTGGGTGTCGCCTGTTTGCATTTTTTACAATGAAAAAAACACGCCGGTATTGCGTATCAATTTGTATACAAATTGGCTTCACGCTATCAATCGTTAAACTGGATACCTTTAGTTGAATATGATACTCCCCTACTTCATTCCACTATCCCCTCTAACAAAAAAGGCAAAAGTCATTATGAATATTGGCGCATACTCGTCCTATTCCTTACGTTTTTCAAAAACAGATCCACAACCAACCCAGCCTCCGGTAGACAATCCAGTTCCAGATCCCAACTACAACCCACCCACACCTGTAACCCCTCAACAAAATCCTCCTACCCAACAACCCACACAGCCCCGCTTTGCATAAGTTTCCAACAACGGAAAGCCCATGCATTCAGTCAAAAGCCGCCAGGACCTGGCGGCTTTTGACTTTATCGAGCTTCTCTGCCAAATGGCTGACAGCCTATTGCTGTGCAGATAATACCCGCTGCAAGCGCTCAAACGCCCAGTCTAGCTCTTCTTGCTGAATGACCAACGGCGGGGCAAAGCGCAGCACGTTATCGTGGGTTTCTTTACACAAAACGCCTTCGGCCTTCAAGGCTTCGCAAAAAGGACGCGCTTTCGTGTGCAACTCAATACCAATCAGTAAGCCACGGCCTCGCACTTCCTTAATATGAGACGACTGAATGGTTTTCAGGCGTTGGATAAACGCTTCGCCCAAAGTGGCAGAGCGTTCCACCAGGTTTTCTTCTTGCAGCACCTGTAAGGCGGTACGGGCAATGGCGCAAGCCAACGGATTGCCGCCAAAAGTACTGCCGTGGTTGCCGGGCGTAAACACGTTCATCACGGCTTCTGTTGCTAAAAACGCAGAAACCGGATAGAAGCCGCCTGACAGCGCCTTGCCAATAATAATGCCATCGGGCGAAACGTTTTCGTGCTGGAAGCAGAAGAGTTTTCCGGTCCGGCCCAGGCCGGTCTGGATTTCGTCCACCACAAACAGCACATTATGCTCGCGGCATAGCGCTTGTACGGCCTGCAAGTAACCCGCTGGCGGAATGATAATGCCCGCCTCGCCCTGAATGGGCTCAACGATAAACGCGGCGGTATTGGGGGTAATGGCTGCTTTCAGCGCGTCAATATCCCCATATTCCACCACGGGGTGGCCCGGCATAAACGGACCAAAGCCTTTTTTGTAGGAAGCCTCTGTAGAGAAACCAATAATGCCGGTGGTTCTGCCGTGGAAGTTGTTGGTGGCCCAGATCACTTCCGCCTGATTTTCAGCAATGCCCTTTACCTCATAACCCCATTTTCGGCAAGCCTTAATGGCGGTTTCAACGGCTTCCGCCCCGGAGTTCATCGGTAAAATGCGATCCATGCCAGATAACGCCGCCAGCTCCTGGCAAAACAAGGGCAACTGGTCGTTACGAAAGGCGCGCGAGGTCAACGTAACGCGCTCTGCCTGCTCTTTGAGCACTTTCAAAATTTTAGGGTGGCAATGGCCCTGGTTTACCGCCGAGTAGGCGCTTAGGCAATCCAGGTAGCGCTTGCCCTCTACATCGTAAACCCATACCCCTTGGGCCCGTTCAATCACAATATCCAACGGGTGGTAATTGTGGGCGCCGTAGCGCTCTTCCAGTTCAATAAACTGTGCGGTTTTGTCGGCTTGCTGCACGTGTGCCATCATCCCGTATACCCTTCTGTTCATCTACACTCGTTAACGTCGGTAGCGTTATTGTCGCTGGAAAACCCCGCATTTGTACAGGGGAAATGCCAACACAAAACCGATACTCAACATAAGCCCACCCAATGCCGGATACTCCAGGACCGTGCACTGAGGGTACAATAAAAAGGTTTGAACTACAGGGTTGCGGTTGTGTATGGTGAGCGAGAGAGCCTCAACATTCAATATCATCACAAAGCAGTTTCTAGGCGTGAGGAGCGCAGCGACAGGAGTTTAGAATGGAACTAAATGACTGAGCGAGCACCACAACAACACCGAAAATGCCCGTGATGGCGTTGAATGTCGATACTCCCTAAGCCAGACAGGCAAACAAACACTATGGCCTGGACGTTTCGAGAATCCTTAGCCCCTAGGCGGTTGGTCGATTTTTTGTACAACCAACTGGTTCCGTTGGCCATGATTGTGTTTGGCCTCATTGGCCTTTGGACGGTCAGCCAGCTACTAGAACCCGTTTTGCAGGATCGCCTGTTGCGGTGGACCGCCCCACCGGTGGCCGCAGACAGTCCGGTGGCCCTGGTGCTGATGGATGAGGACTCCATGCAGTACTTGAGCGAGCGCTACGGCAGTCCTCCGTGGACACCCGAGGTCTACCTCCAGCTTTTGCAAGCCGTACAGCAACACCAGCCCGCCGTATTGGCCCTAGATAGCTACTTTACCAGCCAGGAACAACACCACAGCCACACCTGGCTAACCCAGGCAATGCAACAAAACCCCAACCTGCTGGTGGGCATGGCCGTGGGTAGCCGTCAGCCCTTTAACCCCCGAACCAACCCGGGCTACTACCGACTGAATTTTGGAATTACCAATCTGGAACCCTCCAATACGGATGGGGTGGTACGGAGCCTGCGGCCCTACTGGGTGTACGCCGACCCGAGACTGGCCGGAGTTTTTCCATCCTTTGCACTGGCCACCGTACTGGAGTACGCCAACCGAACCCACGGACGGGGCAGCACTTCGCAGGGGCCACAGCCAGACTCTGCCAACACCAGCGCCAGCACCAGTTGGATGATTCGGCAGGAGGACGGCACCAGCCTGCACGGGGCAAAACTGCACCTGTTTCCAGAAAATCGCCCGAATGCTGGCCGACAACTCCCACTGAATGAGCAAGGCCAGTTTATTCTTCGGTGGTATGCGCCGCTAACCGGCCAAAACAACCCGCCAGCCCGTACACAACACTTAAGTAGCCAGAGCAGTCATCCCATCATTCCACTGTGGCAGTTGTTGGGCACAACGCCCGAAGCACTTGCTTTGCAAACCAAACTGGCCGGACGCATTGTGCTGCTGGGCGCCGTGGAAAACCTGTACCAGGACCACCACCCCACCCCGATGAGTTACCGCCATATGGGGCTGGACATTCAGGCAACGGCCATAGAAAACATGCTAAACGGCACCCTGTTGGCGCGCGCACCCGAATGGTTACGCGGGCTGATTGTGCTTGTGGGGTTTGTCGGCGTATTTTTGCTTCGGGTTCGGGTGGAAAGCTATGGCAGAACCATGCTGTACACGGCCAGCCTGATGGTGCTGTACTTTTGGATTGTGCTACACCAGCTCATCCAGCAACATCAACTGCTGGATGTGGTGACCCCGGAACTGTTTATGATTGTGGGCCTGCTGGCAGGCACGCTGTGGTGGGCCCGCGGTCGAGACCAAATGGTTCATCAGCTAGAGAGAACCGTATCGCAGCTCGTCTCTCCCTCCGTCTTTCGAGAAATTCAGCGTATGGGAGAAGTGTTAATGCCGGGCGGGCAGCGGCTGGAAATTAGCTCCATGTTTGTGGATATTCGCAACTTTACAGCTCTGGCAGAAAACCTTCCGCCAACCGAACTGACGGAACTGCTCAACGCGTTCTACACGGCAGTGGAAAGCGCCGTATTTGTCCACCGAGGGACGGTGGATAAATATATGGGCGATGGCGTACTGCTGATTTTTGGCGCGCCGCTTCCCTCCGTTAACCACGCAGACCAAGCCCTGGCCGCAGCCCAAGAAGTCCTGCATACCCTCTCGGCACTCAGTCGGCGTTGGCAGCTAGAACAACGGCTCTCGTTCGAGGTGGGCATTTCACTCAACAGTGGCCAGGCCTTTGTCGGGTTTTTGGGCCCCACGCACAAGTTGGAATACACCGCCGTGGGCGACACGGTGAATTTGGCGGTTCGCCTGCAAGAGCACAACAAACGGCTCAACCTTCCACTGGTCATTAGCGAATACACGGTGGCCTACCTCACCAGTAGCGAAAGTCGGCAAGGCCTGCAACCATTGGGCGAGGTCTGCGTTCGGGGAAGGGAGTCTTCCATTGGCATTTTTACCCTGGCAGGCACCGCCGTGTCCGAACCTTTTTCCGCAACCGAAACCATCACCACCACTCCCGATGCGCCCATTCAAGACCATGCTTTTTCCAAGCATTCCATTGCAGACACGCCTTAAAAAGCTGTTAAAATTTTTTACCATAGGAAGCAGCCAAAGAGAGGCCCCCATTCCCCATGCCACTGACCGTTGAAACCTGTCCACATACCGGCCTTCGCTACGGAAAGCTACACGCCAAGCAAGCAAACCTGGCCGCCGAGTCCCCTCGTCGGGTGTTAATTTATATTGCAGGCCTGGGGGGCTCCGTAAAATGGGCCTTGGGCTTTTTACTGCGGTTGTTACCCGGGTTTGATGTGGTTTATGGCCTGGATCTGCAAGGCTTTGGCTTAAACGATGACAGATCCGTCCCCCTGGAGAATGGCGGCGTACGTCATCAGCAACAGTCGGTAATTACCACGGTTCGTTACCTGCTGGAACAACACCCGGAAGCCTCTTTTCACATTAGCGGCATTAGCCTGGGGGCGCTGTTATCTACCCTGGTGGTGGGCGCCTTTCCCCAGCGTTTTAGCTCCATTGCCCTGTTTGCCCCTGCCTACCAACCACACGCCAAAACATTCAGCCTGGCTTTTCAGCTCCGCTGCGCCTGGGGCATTATTAGCACGTTGGGCAAACGCCCCATTCAGCTTCCCTATGGGCTGGCGCAACTCACGCAAAACCCTAAAATCCTCAAAGATAGCCAGTTTGACCTAAACTGGCGTTTACAAGTACCCACCGGTTATCTGTGGAGCATCCAAGGCTTGGCCAAGCAGGCCCAAACCGCCACCGCTAAACTGCCATTGCCCGTGTGGATGGTGATTCCGGGTTTAGATAGCATTTGCGACCCACACGCCATGCGGCAAGCCTTTCAAAGCTTGCCAAATCATCCGCATCATCAGTGCGTGGAAGAAGGCAACCTGTTCCACGACGTGATGATGGAAGCGCAGGCCGATACTTTGGCCAACCAGTATTTGCAGTGGATTGACGCGCTGGATACACTCGCCGAAACGGAAGAAGCCGAACTCAGCCCCGATCAGGCGGTTCATTCTTCTTGAAAAAAATAAAAGGGATAGTTGCGCCACCGCAAAGCCTATCCCTCTCTCGAAGCAATCACACGAGAACGCGAAATCAGGAAGTCAAAAAAAGCGTTGAGGCTCCTTTGGGCTGACTCACCTGTTTGCTCAATGACGCATTCAGCGTGGCCAGCAACAGGTAACCCAGTTGTTTCAACCGAAAAAAGTCGATAACAACAAACGTTGCCACACAACAATTGCTGCAAATACCGTAACAGCCAAAAAAAGTGGTGCAACCCATCGCCCCCTTTGGCCAGTACAACCGATCGACCCAGTAGGTCGTCAAGCAGGCAAGGGCTACAGCCCTAAGCAAACGCAAGGATGCTAAGAGGTTGGCAATGCCTGCAAAAATGTACCTGCCTATGACGGACAAGCCAAACGGACTAGGGTATGGAACTGCATGGACTGGCCCTATCCAGAGAAAGATGGGCTTTCTTTATCTATACAAACCGCAAGTGCATCGTGAACAATCTTTTCCCTGAGCAGAAACAAATATCAGCGCCTTGAAGCAATAACGCCCATGTGGAACAACCGTGTTGACCTCAATGACCTGGTTACATGGGTTACCTGGTTACATCGGTTATCTGGGTCGCAAACGAAAATAAACCAAAGAAACAAGAAATAGAGTCTAATTGAGTTATTCCCACCCCAGTAGAAGGCTAAACCAAGCCAGTCAAAACCGAAACAAACCGTTACATTTCAGGGCCCGCCCTCAGCTAAAGAACCGCCCTAGGATGAAAACGAGCCTTGAAACTCGCGCGCCAAGCGCTGCCGGGTCCAGTCATCTACCGCTAAAATGTCCGCCAATTCGGGCTCTGGCTTCCATCCCCAGGTGGCTTCGGCCACTTGCAACAGGTGCTCAATTTGCCGCGGAATCTCTAAAAACCCAATGTGTCCTTCAAGAAACGCCGACACCAACACTTCATCGGCGGCATTTAACACGGTGGGCGCAAGTCCTCCGGCCCGGCCAGCCTGGTAGGCCAACGCCAAGCAAGGAAAGCGGTCCCAGTCCGGGGGCTCAAAAGTCCACTGCGCCCGTTCCGTCAACGATAGTGGCTGCCCCAGGTAAGCGCCTTCCAACCGGTGCGGATGCGCCAGAGCCACCTGGATGGGAACACGCATATCCGCCGTGCCCAGTTGGGCCATTAAACTGCCATCTTTAAACGCCACGGCACTGTGGACCATGCTCTGCGGATGAACCACCACCTCAATTTGATCGTAAGGAACCCCAAACAGCCAGTGCGCCTCAATCACTTCCAAGCCCTTGTTCATCAGCGTGGCCGAATCTATGGTGACTTTAGGACCCATAACCCAGTTGGGGTGTTTTAACGCCTGCTCTGGGCAAACTCGTTGGAGATCCTCCATGGCCGTTTGACGAAAAGGCCCCCCGGAGGCCGTGAGGTATATTTTATGGACACTTTCAATAGCTTCGCCTTTCAGGCACTGAAAAATAGCCGAATGTTCGCTGTCTAATGGCAGTATTTGCGAGCGATAGGGCGCCACCAAATGCCCAGCCGCCACAAAGGTTTCCTTATTGCCCGTTAGCACCCGCTTACCCGACCGCAACGCGGCCAGCGTAGGCAACAAGCCTACCAGGCCCACCAGGCCGACCAATACCGTATCCACCGAAGGTAAACTGGCCAAATCAGACAACGCCTCCGGGCCCGCCAGGCAATGCTCCAGCGGAAAACCCACAGGCAACAGGGCTTTTAAACGGGGCCAGTCCTCCTCACGTTCAATGGCCACCCGCTTGGGGCAAAATTGTTGCACTTGCGCGGCCAACCGTTCCAAATTACGACCCGCCGCCAAGGCCTCCACCTGAAAATACTGCGGATACTGGGCAATCACTTCCAGCGCCTGCGAACCGACAGAGCCTGTAGACCCCAAAATGACCAGCCGTTGAGAGGGCATCATACCTTGTAAAACCGTGCTCCGTCATTGTAATGAAAAACTAAATAAACGGCTGCCCAAAAGAACAATCAACCGGTATGATAATAGGCAAGCCATCCGAATCCGGTTGACGGCAGGACTGTTTGTAAAACACAGTATGCGGCAAACAAGCGCCCGGAAAAAGGCATGGATGTGTTCGCCAACATGGACTGTGGGGCAGATTTCGCGCTAAAACACCACCAAAACAGGGCTCGGCTATCCTTTCGGCACTTCTTCTGTTTTTTTGGCAACCCGCGCGCGCGCAAACACCCCCCATTCGTGTGCAGAGGAGGATTTTTCCATTCCCGTGTTTCGTTGTAAACAGTGTGGCTCCTGCGATTTTCGGCTGATGATTCATCCGAAGTATCAAGAGCAGGTAACCCTACACTGCAACGAAAGCCACGATGTCATTATTCGGATTCCGGGCAAAGAATTTATGGCCGATTTGGGCTTCATTAACCAGTACGCCACCTGCGGTCAGTGCGAATCGGTAAAATCCTGGGAGTATTATTACCCAAACGTAACCACGGCAAACGATCCAGCCGCCGAAGAAGGTTTCCTTATGATCAGCACGCCCGATCCATCCTCGGCATTGGCAGGAGAAAACGAAATTTAAACACGTCGTCACCCACACCATTGCAACACTCAGCGCCCGGCTTCAGGGGAATCTCAACCAATCGTGTACAACAAAATCAAAAATACGCTCTATACACTGCTTTACCTGCTGCTGACCAGCCGGTTTTTTCTGCTGATTTGGGATCCCGCCCAGTCGCAGATTCCTATCCCCGCACAAGACGTGTTTCCTTTATACAACAGCGCCCGAAGCGCCATTGATGGCGTTTATTGGCTTTCGGCTTACATTACCTACCCATTCACCTTGGTGTGCCAGGCCATTCCAGGCATACCAGCCGATTACTTTCCGTACATGAAGGCCAGCCTGTTGGCGGATCAATGGTTGCCGTTGGCCAAAAACATTGGCGCCTTTAGCCAGTGGACGGGCAAGGCTTCCTACATTTTAATGCCCGGCTATGTGGATTGGGCCGTACCCATTGCCATGCTGATTATGGGTATTTTAAGCCCCTTGATGGACAAGGGCTATGAAACCGTTAGGAACCTGCTGTGGAACGTGATGATTGAATTTGCCTACACCAAAGAAAAGCAGCAACTGTACCAAGAAGCCCTTCGTCAGCGAGCAGAAGCCCTGATGAAGCTAAACGTGGAGTATCGTAACCTCTCCTACGAAGCCAGCCAGTTGAAAGACTCCGTGGTGACGGATGAATTGACCTCGCTGTACAACAAGCGGTTTTTTATCGAAAACGTCAAAGGCGAGTTCGAATCCGCCCGAGACCAGCAGGCCAAAGTGGCCCTGATTATGATGGACATTGACCATTTTAAAAAAATTAACGATACCTACGGCCACCTGGTGGGCGACGCCGTCCTCAAAAAAGTGGCCGCTGTTGCCAAAAACTCCACCCCGGCACGCTGTTATGCCTGCCGATTTGGGGGCGAAGAGTTTAGCGTGATTATGCCTGCCAAAAACCTGCAGGAAGCGATCACGGTGGCCAACACCATTCGAGATAACGTGCCTCTGCTTCGCTTTGAGGAGGTGCCTGACCTTAAATGCACCATCAGTTTAGGGGTGTGCGCCGTGGATTTTGCTGCCCCGGAAGCCCTGAAGCTGCAAAAGTTTGACGATTTTGTAAAACTGGCCGACGACGAACTGTACCGGGCCAAGCTGGAAGGCCGAGACCGCGTGTGCCACACATCCATTGAAGCAATGTAGCGGCCATAGTGCCCTCCAAAGTGCCACAGTGCCTTATCAGTGACATTAATCCCTAAGGGCCTTAGAACTTTGTAGGACTCGTGCACTTTTTTAGCCATAATAGGCTTACAACACTTCCGCATACACGCCATTCAACCAACCTAACATAGCTCCCCCTAACTGCAACCGGTTCACCCTCCATGATTGCGACGCACACAGCACAGGCAGAAGCCCTCCATTACGACCGCCCCGACGACGGGCTTGGCCGGGAAGTGGCTGCGCAAATTTCGGTAAACCAACTAAAGAACTGGAGCCGCTGCAAAAAAAAATTCTACTACGAGAGCGTTAAAAAGCTTCGCTGGCCGTCAGATCCGAGTAACTTTCGCCTGGGCCAGGCCGTACACAAACTGCTCGACTACCAAGCGCGCGGACTCGACTGCCAACATTTACTCACGGGCACCCAAGCCGATATTCGACAAAGCTGGCAAGTGATTGCCAGCAGCCACTGGGTGCAGCTACCCATTATTGCCAACGAATGGGGCTTTACAGTGCCGCTTTCCACCCCGTTGCCGCAACCGGTCTGGCTGGTCGGTCGGGTGGACCGCATTGCCCAGATGCCCAGTGGCCATATTGCCATTATCGATTGGAAGACCGGTACTGCGGTGCCCAAGGATGCCGCCAATGCCTGGCAAACCCTGGTGTACTGGTATGCCATTTACGAAGCTCGTACCGTGTTAGGACTGGAAGAAACGCTGGCGCCAGAGCAGTTTCAGTTTGTTTACGTGGAAGTTCGCGAGCAGGTGCGTGCCATTACGCTGCCCTACAGCGCCAAACAGCATGCAAGCACCCAAGCCCTTTTGCAACAAACCATTACCGAGATGCTTTCTGCCGAAGATTACCCATTGCCTGCCCGCTGCCCAGACCGTTTTTGCCCTTACCGCAGTATTTGTGGCATTGAAGCGCGATAAGCGGCAAGGCAGCCCAACCAACTACCCAAGCGCAACCCTTTGCGTAAAATTTTGTATCTAAATTACATATATACTATATTGAAACATTTGAAAGCATGGTGTAGTATAGAATATATAACAAGGATTTAATTTTCCCGTTCGTTCGTCTCTGAATTGACCCCGGTTTAACCAATCGTTTTTGTCGCGCCACCTTTCTACGGAAGAACGCTGCGCGGCGTGGGTCATTCGCGTTTATACAAGCTTGGGCTCCAATCCAGGAGCTCACTTCCCCAACCTCCTCCCCAAGTCATGCTACCGGCAACCACGGTAGCTTTATTTTTTGGAAGGTTTTTATAAAGTAAGCCAAGCAAACGCTGTTTGTGGAACACTTACTCAGATTTACTCAGAGTGAGGGTGAGACTTCACCAACTTCTGGCGGATGCGGTAAATGCGGTATTCGCCCGGGGCCATGTCTCCCAGGCGCAGGCGTCCATCGGGCTGTTGCTCAAGCAGGGCTTGGCTGTGCCCTTCCGACTGCAACAGCGGCAGCAGCTCAAAAGATTGACTGGCCTGCCCCTGAGCCTGATATGGGTTTTCCAGCTCAATGTGGGCGGCAGGTTGTTTCAGGTTGGTGTTGGTGAGGTAAAGCAGCTCGGGCTTGTGGGTCGTCCGATTGCGGTACATCCAGGCACCCACCTGGTGCTGATTGACTGTAAGCCAAAAATGCTCGGAGTGGTCCAGAATAGGCTTTAACTCGGTAGAAACACGTTCTAGGCGCTGCACCTGATTGTAGAGAAGCGCATTGCTCCCCGCCTGGTATGGCTTGGGCATAGCCCGATGGTAAAAGTGAGAGAATCCGGTCTCAGGGTCCGGGTGGGCGTCTCGCTTATTCAGGCCCACGGTCGTCACCATCGGCTGGTTGTTGGTGTGCAGGCCCAAGAACCAACGCTGTAAAATTTCCAGCGGATTGGTTAAACGCCAGTTATCGCCCGGATGATCAATATCGCTGATGGCCACCACGTTGGCGGGCCGCATGCCCAAAGAGCGCGTCAGGTTGTCCTGGTACTGATCGTAGTCGGTCATATTGCGCGACTTGAACTTTTGGAAAAAGTCCGGATCGTCCATCGACGTCACATGCAGGTCGGAAGAGATGCTATCGACCGCGCAATGGTTCGCATGGATGTATGGATGGATGTAGCTGGTGGAAGGATCGCCAAAAATCTCCCCATAGGTGGCAAAATAGGGCATATCGTTCCGTTCGCGAATGACCTGTTTGACGTAGCGCCAAATAATATTGGGCGCACCCAAATCCGGGTTGTGCAATAGCGGTCCTTTGGTATCAAACCCGTGGGAAGGCTGGTGCCACATTACATCACCGCGAATGCCATCGAAGCCATACTGCTGAACCACCCCTGCCAGATGGGTGGCAAAGTAGTCCCAAACGGGTCGGTTGGGCTCGTATTGCTCAGGATGACTCTCTTGTTGACGGAACCAACGGAAAGGGGCGAGATCGCCAAAAATTTTCTCTCCCGGCGGGTAATCCCCCATCTGAAATTCGGCATAGGCAACGCCTTCCGGGCTGGTTTTAAAGCCGCTAAAGCGCGGCGGCCAAAACGGCTTGGCGTCTCCAACAGGTACTGGCAGCACGCCCGCCTCCACAAAGGCATTCATCAACGCGATACGACGCGCCAAGAGTTGCTCTGTGCGTTGGGTCGCTTCCGGGGTTTGTTGCCCCTGGGGATACTTTCGGGGCTCCGTGCCGAATAGAACGGCAATACGTTGTTCCACTGGCATATCGTCATCAAAAAACCGCTCCAACGTATCGGGCGGCACTGGCTGGCCATTGGCGTCGCCATGGGTGCGCAAAAACTGACGAATGAGCTGACGCGCCTGGCTTTGTGCCAATTCGGGTTGTTTTAACGGGCCGGAACGCTCGGTTTGTCTGGCTTCATCCAGCCACACCCAGTCGGTCAAATCGGGCTTGGCAAAAAACAGTTCCGCAAACGCATCCATGTGGGGCGTTACATCCAACAGCACCGTTTTGCCCATCGCGTGGCAAACATCTGTAAAAAACTTGAGTTGCGCTTCCGGCGTCTTTAGCTGGGAATGCTCCGCCAAGACCGGATCGAGATATTCGTGGCTTAAATCGTAGTTAATCGCCCCGTAACAGTTGTTGCCCTCATTGTAGGGCGGCTTCAGTAGCAGCGTTGTCTCTGTGCTGGAGAGCACTTCTTTCAGGGCGTTAAACCAACTGCCACCGGTCACTCGTGGGTTCAATTCCTTAATCCACTGACGGTGCAACCAGGAGCCGTCTGTTTCGTGGCGAACGGGGCTAGGCACTGCGGCCGTTCCAGCCAGAATGTCATCGAAGCGTTTCTGACCAATTCTTTTAGCCAACAGGGCCATTGTGGCCTCATAGGAAAGATCTTGCGGAGAGCTTTCCACAGGCAGAAGCACCTTGCCACGACCAAAGGTCCGAACAAAACTATCCTCGGGTACAACCGGCGTCTGAAGGTCACTTTGCTGGCGGGGGGACGTTTTAGCAAAACGAAGGGCTTCCGTAGCGCACAGCGAAGGAATGTTCAACAAGATGTATCTCCTTGGAGTCAGTAGGGGCGTGTCCAGGCAATAAAGTGAAAAGGCTTATTATTCATGCCATAAAAGCAGCATTTTTCATAAACCCGTTCTCATCGCAATGGCTTGTTACATCCCATTGCGCTCAGGCGGCGGCGCACACTACTGGGATGGTGGCAGTTCAAACAAAAACAGCATGGCACCGGGCGCCTGGGCCTGTAAAACCAAAACACGCGGCTCATCGGCTGCCAGCAGGCCCAGTCCATCACCGGCCTGAAGCGTTGTTTCTTCCAGCAACAGCACACCGTCCGTCACCTGGAGCCAGGCGCTACGATGCGGCGGTAGCGTGTAAGTTAACGGCGCGTCTGCAGCAAGACAAGCCCGAGACAAGAGCACATCCTGATGAATTAAAACAGAGTCCTCGCGAGCATCGGGTGACACCAGCAATTGCCAGCCAGCCCCTTGCGGAGGCTCCGTAAAAGAACGCTGCTCGTAAGAGGGCACCAACCCCTTCTGGTCGGGATAGATCCACACCTGCAACAAGTGGACCGGTTCCGCGGGAGAGGGGTTATATTCGCTGTGCAAAATGCCCGTACCGGCAGACATTCGCTGCACATCGCCCGGCTGAATCGTCGAACCATTGCCCAGGCTGTCTTTATGGGCCAATGCGCCTTCCAACACCAGGGTAATAATTTCCATATCGCGGTGGCCGTGGGTCTCAAAGCCTTGGGAAGGGGCTATCCAGTCCTCGTTAATGACGCGAAGCACGCCAAAATGATGGTGCGCCGGATCGTGGTAATCGCCAAAGGAAAACGTATGCCAGCTATCGAGCCAATTCCACTGCGTATGGCCCCGCTCCTGCCCTGGACGATAACATACCGACATCCGCTCAGCGTCCCCTCTCTGTTTTCTATCTGGCAGTGCTTGTAGCCAAGGCACGCTCTTCAAAAGCCCCAATACAGCGGTATTTTTGGTAACGCCGCTCCAATAGCTGCTCGACGCTTTGCTCACGCAAGCTGCACAAGCCTTCGGTTAACTGCAAAGCCACGCGCTCGGCCAACAACGCCGGGTCCTGGTGCGCACCGCCCAAGGGCTCTTCTATCACCGCATCGACAATGCCAAAACCCAGTAAATCCTGCGCGGTAATCTTCAACGCATCGGCAGCGCGAGCCGCCTCCGTGGCGCTACGCCACAAAATCGAAGCGCATCCTTCGGGCGAAATTACGGTATAGAGCGCATGTTGCAGCATGTAAATACGATCTGCCACGCCAATGCCCAATGCCCCCCCGGAACTGGCCTCTCCCGTCACCAAGGACAAGATCGGCACGCGCAAACGGGCCATTTCCCGAATGTTGGTGGCAATGGCATGGCCAATGGCGTGCTCCTCGCCATGCATACCCGGATACGCCCCTGGGGTGTCAATAATGGTAATCACGGGCATTTTAAACTTTTCGGCATGCTGAAACAGCCGTAGTGCCTTACGATAGCCCTCTGGGTTGGCCATACCAAAGTTATGGCTCAGGTTTTCCTTCATTCCTCGGCCTTTTTGGGTGCCTACCACCAACACCGGACGGCCATTGAGTTCGGCAATACCGCCCAAAATAGCGCGATCATCACAGCCAGCGCGGTCTCCACGCAGTTCCAGCCACAAGTTGGGAGATAAGGCCTGAACCAACTCCAAAAAATTGGGACGCTGAGGATGACGCGCCACCTGAAGCTTTTGCGCTGCCGTCAGGCCCTCATACAGGCGCGCCTTCACCTCTTCGGCCTGCTGGCGCAAACGAAAGACTTCTGCATCAAAATCCACACCACTGCTGTGGGCCAGCGATTGAAGCTCTTCAATTTTTTGCTCTAGCAATTGCAACGGCTTTTCAAACTCCAGCACAAACATCGATTCTCGGGCGGGCATTTTTTTACTGGGCGCAGTCGAAGGGGGATGCGCACCGACCGGGGATGAGAGGTCCGATGGCGATTTTTCATCCGGGCGGCGGGGCGAAACATTGGATGCTGACTCATCAGCCTGACTTGCGTTGGGCTCCATGACCATTAGCACACGGGCGCCTCCTCTTTCTGACAATGGGCAGCCGGTCCCTCTGGAAAGAATTTTTCCAGGCCAACTGGCGTCAGCTCGCTACTGCACTGGTGCACACGAATCAATGTTGCCAAATACGGCGCCAATTCAGACCGAGAGAGCACCACATCAACCTGTCCGTAGCGTTCCGCGTAGCTTGCCGTTTGAAAATCTCCGGGTAATTTCTGCCGAATCGTCTGTTCAATCACCCGACGACCGGCAAAGCCAATTCGGGCAGCACTTTCCGCAATAATCACATCACCAAGGGTTCCATAGCTGGCCGTAACACCGCCAAAAGTAGGTTCCGTTAACACTGACACATACAGCAGCCCCGCCTCGTGCAAGCGGGCCAGCACCGCACCAGTTTTAACCATTTGCATCAGAGAGAACGTGCCTTCCTGCATCCGAGCGCCGCCCGAAGCGGAAATAATGACCAACGGCAAACGATGCGCCAGCGCCAGTTCAGCCAGGCGGGTAATTTTCTCACCGACCACACTGCCCATACTGCCGCCCATATAGGAAAAATCCATCACACCCAGGGCAAGGGCTTGGTCCTGTAGCTTTCCAACGCCAGTTATAATTGCATCCAGCAGGCCAGACTTATCGGAAGCTTCCTTCTGGCGCTGCAAATAAGGCTGGGTATCTTCAAAAGCGAGCGGATCCACCGGCGCAAGCTCGGCATCAACCTCAACGAAATCCGAGAGCAACTGCGCAACGCGCTCACGGGCGCCAACACGAAAGTGGTACTGGCACTCTGGGCATACGCGCAGGTTCGCATCCAAATCCCGGTTCAAAAGATGCGCCTGACAGCTATAGCACTGTGTCCACACATCTTCCGGCAGGGCGGCATCCACGCAGGAGGCGACATCTTGCGGCGGCTTTTTTCTTTTTTGAGCAAACCAATCACGAAGAGACATTGGAAAAATCTCACATTCGTTCAATAAAACGACTTAGCAGGCACACAAGGCCTATTGGAGAAGAAACCACAAAACCGTTAGGGGTTTGACTTTAAGCCCGGCGTACCATAGCTCTGGGGTTGGTAAATACGCATGCGATCGTAGGCCACGGGCGTTTCTCCTGAGCCTGGAAAGAAGTTTATCCCAAAGTAGGAGCGTTTTCGAATAAAGTCGTAGGCAATGTTAAATTTTACATCGCGGGGCCCCACCATGGCATAAAACATGTTGCCCACCACCCGGTCACTGCGGGCGTTATCCTGCTCCAGGCTGAAAGAATTCAGAGTGCCCACTGTCAAATACTTGTGCACGCGCAGTGCGTTGTTTAACGTCAGGTTTTGACGCCCAAAATAGTAGGAGTCAAACACAAAAGGCGTCGAACCAGCCGTTTCTCCAATCAAGTAGGCAATCGATGACTTGAAGCGATTACCCAGATTGACATTGACCGTAGGACCACCCCGAAACACGCCGTAAAAATCGCCCGTAGTGTAGCCGGATAGCGATGTTTGGCCCAGCAAGCCAAATTGAAGCGTCTCGCCCCAGAGGCTAACGAGATCGGGCCGGTACAACTGAAGCTGCATTTGCGCACGGCCTGCCCACTGAGGGTCGTTACTGGGCGCTGTTACAAAGAACTGGGCGTCATTCGTTGGGTAAAAATCATCTCGGGCCCAACCCAGTGCGGCATGGGAAGAAAGCGTAAAGCCCTTGACAGTAGCCAGCTCGCGATCATCGACCACTTGGGCAATGTAAGCAGGCCTCTCCTGGCCCATGAAGCCATTGATATAGTTTTCGTTGGCCGCCACCTGGAGCTTGGTATGCTCGCCAAACAGTTTGCGCTCGCCATAGGCCACCGGCAGAAGGTTTCGGGTGCTATAGCCCACATCCAGCATTGTTTTATCTGAACGGTAGTGCAGCAAAGCACCGCCCCCCACGCCGGAATCCAACCGTTCAAAGTTTCTACCGCCATCACTTCGGCGAACTCCGCCCCCGTATGTCATAATTGGCGAAAACCGAACCATTCCCTTGCCCAGACGAAAATCCCAGCCAGGCCCAGCGTAAAAGCCACCCAGGTTCTTGTTAAAGCCAAGATCGGGACCCAAGTAGTAGGCCTGTCCACTACTTTTATCGTGCCCTAGCTCTACGGAAGGAATGGTGGCTAGTTTAAGGTTCTTCCAATAGAGTGACGGCCATTTCATCAGGATATCGTCATACCCATTCTCGTCTCGCTGGACAGTAATGTCTTTTACGCGGATGTTAAAGGGGGAATTTTCGCTGGTCAAACCTTTTTCCAGAAGGCTCGTTTTAACAGGCCGTCCACTGGCGCCTTTTCCGTCAGACAAATCCAGAATTTCAGAACTGAGCAGCTCTCGCTTAAACCCTCTATCCATCGATTCGGCAGATTGAGGCACATCGGTAAACGCCAAAGAGGCCATCAGCGAGCCATCCGACTTTCGCGGCAGCAGAGCGTTATCCAGAATGAGTTTACCGTTTTGAAATTCGACAAAATCCTGGTCTACAAAGGCTTTTTTAGCCTTCACCCTAACCGACTGAACGGTTGTAACGGAGTCGCTAATTAAAGCAGACTGCCGCGTTAAATCAATACGGGCGTAGCTTCCCTCGGTTGGCTGGCCATCTTTAATAATCACTACGTGGCCTTCGGCAATTAAAATTTGTTTATCCTGGTCGTAGATGATCTTATCGGCTTTCAGTTCCGAGTTTTGTTCGGAAATTACTACGTGCACCAAGCCCGTTGCCACGTAAACGTCTTTGTCCTTGTCGTATTCCAGGGTTTCACTATCAATATCTACCACAACCGCGCGTGCCTTCAGCGGCGAACCTACCCCTGCAGTCGGGCTTGTGGCATTCGCTGGCTGTTCTAACTTGGAGCCCTCGGTGGGGACGGCCATTTGATCCACCGATTTGTAGACCCCGGAAGGCTCTTCCTCTACCACAGCGGCAGAGGGCTTTTCAGGCTGCCTAAACGACTTCTGCTCAACCACCTCATAGCCAACCGCAGGGTCTTTTTCGGAGGATTTTTCCGGCTTTAGAGACTCGTATCGCTCACGATGAGGCACCGGATAGACCGATTCGGCGGAATAGCTGGTCCCCGTCGGCATTAAACCCTCAGCCGAAGCAGGGCTGGCATTCAGGAGCGTATTTGCCAATACGAACGACAGTGCCAAAAGCGCTAAACAGCGACTGGTTGTGGAATATTTCAAAACAGCCTTGCCCCGTACAGCGTCAACATCTGGAGTGAAGCCAACAAAAGAGGGTTGAAACTGCTGTAACATTGGGAGAAACCTGTTCGTGGAGTTCAAATAACCTCTGAAAAAAGCGAACTCCGAGCGCTAATTCCAGAAAAACGTTGACGGACAAAGCTTTTACGTGTAACGGCAAAGAATGCATTCCGTAACGTAGTAGGGTTCTATTATAAGGTGAACCCATGCGTGCTGCGGAACAGGGCAGGGATTCGAGGATAAAACGGGGACATTTTAGTTACATTTTGTTACAAACAGGTCGCCAGAAAACCCTAAAAAGCGGAAGCCGCTGTGAAAAAAATCATCTATAAATGGCTCAGTGGGTTGGTGGGGCGGCCATCCACACGCACTTCAAAGTGAAGGTGTGGGCCTGTTGCGTAACCTGTAGATCCAACATAGCCAACAACCTGACCTTTAGAGACATTCTGACCCGATCCAACAGCAAAACCATTCATATGTCCGTATAGAGTGGTCATATTTCGGCCCCGTTTATTACCGTGATTGATAATGACAACCCGGCCATACCCACCACGCCAGCCAGCATATATCACCTGGCCCCCATCGGCGGCGCGAATCGGCGTACCGCGTGGCGCAGAAATATCCAAACCGGTATGCATGAGCCGACGACGATGAATGGGATGGGTCCGATAGCCAAAATTCGACGTAATTCGGCCGTTCAGTGGCCAACTAAACATCCCTGTGCTGCCACTCACGTTGGGCGAGGCGCGACGGGTCATGCGACGAATTTCTGCTGTAATATCCGAAGACTCTCGCAGCAACTCGCGTTCTGCCCTCACGTAGTAGTCGGCATCACGCTTGTATTTGTCTCGAAGCTGACGATCAACCTGAATCCGCTGCGTAATTTGGCTTTGATAATCATCAATCGCCTCAATCGTTCGCTCCAGCTTCATTTGTTGCTGATGCAGCTCGTTTTTCTTTTCGGTTAGCAAACGATTTTTGCTTTGCAGCCGGGCCAGAAGCTTCTTATCCTGCGCCACCATTTTTTGCTTGTAATAAATCCGGTCCAGCAGCGAAGCCAGGTTATCGGCGTCCAACAGCATTTGAATCAGGCGCAAACGTTCCCCCATATATATGTGCCGAAGACGCGACGCCGTATCTCGCTGCATACGGGTGGTTTCGCCAACCAAACGATCCATTTCCCTCTCCAGCAAGGACAGGCCCCGTTGCGTGTCCTTTAAGGTATAGCTGGTGTACTCCAGCTTCATCCGGGCCTCGGAAAGCTTTTGCTGGTTGCGATAAATGGTGGTGTCCATCATCCGAACCTTCTGGAGTTGCTCCTGCTTTTTTCGGCGAATCCTGGCCCGTTCCGTTTCCAAGCGACGCTTTTGAGACTGAAGCTCTCGCAAAGTGGCGCTTTGCGAGCGTTTTGACTCTCCGTAGGCAGACAAACCCGACAGGGGAGAACATGACTGCCCAAGCCCCCAGTGTAAAAAGACCGTTAGCAACGCCACACACGCAAGCGGATAGAGTATTCGGCAAAAAAAACGACGGGCCTGAGCCAACCCAACCGCAGAGAGCGGGCAACACTTTGGGGCAAGCAACTCAAACAAGCGCAGCATCATTCAAAAAGCGCTCCGGCTGACCAAAATGTCCATAACAACATCCCCAGTAATACCAGGGCGGCAATCCATCGAGCATACTGTCTTAACCAGGGAATCATCTGTTCTCAAAGGTATGCACAAGGCAGATGCGTCACAAAAAATAACCAACTATCCCCATAAACTCGGGTAGGAGCCCTTTTTTCGCTAAGAAGTGGCGAAAGCAGTTCCGTTGTGACTGATAAACACATTTGACTCGGGTCAAACAAGGTTCTTGGCATCTTAGGGCAAATCCAGAGAGATTCCAAGCGGATTTGTCGAATCGTTGCGAAAGTCCTCCCGAAAGGCAGACGGGGAAACGCGATCCTCCCCCTGGAGGAGTTGCGGACGCTTGCCGACAAAGCGGCCTAAAGGTTGCGCACATGCAGCCGATAGGTTACTTACGTAGGTTAAGACGAGGGGATATCGCCGAATATGAAAGACACACCCAGCCGGCAACCCGCTAAAAATACCTCTTATGCGTTTCAATTTGTGGTTCGGGGAGCAGAAAAGCGTCGGCTATTGGCCTATGACAAAGCCAAAGTGCTACAACGAGAGCTTGGCGTTATTCCTACACTGGTAAGTGTTAAATAAACGACCAGCCAAAGAGTTTTTTAAGAGAACGCACGCCACGCAACACACACGGCAAGCACTTTTTCCTAAACTTGAGATTTACGCCTGAGAGGGGAACGCGAAGAGACCGGTTTTTCTCAAACTGTCTTTTCAAACAACCATCCGCCCATGCCAACAACCCTTGGCGTGGGCGGATGTGTTTTGACTGCCTCGTTTGTGGGATACTGCACTGATAAACCACTAGAAATATAGAAACTCCACACCTCCTCCATGCAAGCCAGCACCACCGCATCCACCGCACAAACCCTTATTACTCAGGCCGAAAACGTCCTACAAGCCAACGTTTGGCCCGAATTAGAAGCCGTTCAATACCATACGTTTAACCGCGTTATGGAGGCGTTTCGCCATCACCGGGTTGGAGAAGAGCACTTTTACTCCGTAAGCGGCTATGGCCACGATGATTTGGGCCGCGAGGTAACAGACCGGGTGTTTGCAGAGGCACTGCAAGCGGAAGCCGCCCTGGTTCGGCTCCAACTGGTATCGGGTACGCATGCGCTCGCCGTGGCGCTTCGTGGGCTGTTACACCCTGGCGATACGCTGACCGTACTAACCGGAAAGCCCTACGACACCATGGAATCCGTCTTTGGCCTGCGCGACAGTTACCCACACAGCCTGACGGCCCACGGGGTTCATTATGTGGAACACTCCCTGCTGGAAGACGCTTCCATCCCTTCACAGGAAGGCTATGTGCGTTTGGTCTTCAGCCCCGACGAGGTGAAGAGCATTGAACAGGCCAGGGTGGTTTACTTGCAGCGCTCTCGGGGTTACAGCCTGCGTAAAACGTTAACCATTGCCGAGCTGGCCGCCATTATCGAGCGGGTGAAAGCGATTAATCCTGCAGCTTGGGTACTGGTGGACAACTGCTATGGCGAATTTATAGAACCCAACGAGCCCACCGCCGTGGGGGCGGACCTCATGGCCGGATCGTTGATTAAAAACCCGGGGGGCGGTATTGTGCCCACCGGCGGCTACCTGGCTGGCCGGGCCGATTGTGTGGCCCGAGCTGCCGAAATACTCACCTGCCCCGGCATTGGCAGCGAGGGCGGATACACGTTTAACCTCACCCGAACCGTTCTGCAAGGCTTATTTCTGGCGCCCGGCGTCGTTAAAGAAGCGCTGAAAGGGATGACGCTGGCGGCCTGGGTTTTTCAGGCGTTGGGTTATACCGCACTCCCTGCCTGGAATAGTCCTCGTGGCGATATTATACAAACCCTGGGGCTAGGCTCTGCCGAAGCGCTGCAAACTTTTTGCCGGGTGTTGCAGTCCGTCAGCCCGGTCAACTCATTTCTCACCCCGGTGCCAGCAGAAATTCCTGGCTACGCCGACGCAGTAATTATGGCGGGCGGTACGTTCATTGATGGCTCCAGCATTGAGCTTTCCGCCGATGCGCCACTGAGACCGCCTTACACCCTGTTTTTACAAGGGGGCCTTAGCTACGCCCACACACGCTACGCCTTAGAACGCTTGATTGAACAACTCCCCAGCCAATGACCCCACTGGGTCGTGTGGACATTCAGCGTCTCCCCGGTCATTTTTGGGGTTGTTTGGCTGCAAATATCTGCCACGCACCTTAAATACCTGAACCACAGGTACTACAGGCACCGAGACTACAGGTGCAAACATTCGAGAAATTCTCTGGCCTTGGGTTGCGTGGGGTTCTGTAGCACCTGGGCCGGAGGCCCTTGCTCCACCACCTGGCCATCCATCATCAGCACCACGGTATCGGCCACGGATTCTGCAAATTGCCACTCGTGGGTAACAACCACCAGGGTCACGCCCCGGGCCGCCACCGAACGAATGACGCTGAGCACCTCTTTGGTCATCACCGGGTCCAGCGCGCTGGTGGGTTCATCCAGCAACATCAGCGGCGGATTCATTGCCAGACTGCGCACAATGGCCACCCGTTGCTGTTGCCCGCCAGAAAGTTGCTCCGGGTACGCATTCAGCCGATCGCCCAAACCCACCTGCTGTAAAAGCTCCTTTGCCGTTTGCACGGCCTGCGCTTTGGCTTGCCCCAATACACGCACAGGGGCCAGGGTCACATTGTCCAGCACCGTCATGTGCGGAAACAGGTTAAATTGCTGAAAAACCGTTCCCACCTGCGCCCGAAAGGCCGATAGATTGAGCGCTGCGCTATTTAAGTCTTGTCCATTTATTTTTATAAAGCCGCCATCCACCCGGTCCAGGCCATTCATGCAGCGCAACAGGGTGCTTTTTCCGCAACCGGAAGGGCCAATGAGCACGACCACCTGACCCAGGTTGACCTGTAAATCCACGCCATTTAACACCCGCGTGTGGCCATAATGCTTTACAACCTGCCGCATCTCCACAATGGGGGCTCGCCGCGTTTCTTCCTCTGTATTGGCATGCGGAGGTATCATCTTCTTTTGGGCTCCGGCCAGCCTCCTAAGGCTTTACGACAGAAGGAACGGCCTGCGCCACGTTGGATTGAATACGCGCCAGCGCCACCCGTGCGTCATCCGCCGTAGATTCGAGCGTCAATACCTGCGTGTAGGCGGCCTGGGCCTGGGCATAGCGACCCAATTGCTCGTAAGCCAATCCCAAATTGTACCAGGCCGAGGTCAACGTGGAGTCCAATTCAACGGCCTGTTGCAAATACGTCAGTGCTTGCTGGGGCTGTGCTTGGGCCAATGCTTCCGTACCCACCAACGCCTGGATGGTGGCCTCCTTGGGGTGAGCTAACGCCAGCCCACCCAGGCGCTGAAGGCGAACAGAGGCGTCCGGCCACTGTAACAGCGCTTGCGCATAGGTGGTTGCATAGTCTTTGGGTTGCAACTGGTAGGCCTTGGCGTAGGCCTCCACGGAGGCTTGCGGTTGGTTGAGGCTAAGGCACAGTTCCGCCATGGCCGCCCATACCAAAGGATTATCCGGTGCGAGTGCAACGGCTTGCTTCATAGCAGCCAACGCTTGCTGAGGTTGATTTGCCTGAAAATGGGCCAGTGCCTGCTGAACTGGCGCCAACAGCTTCGCTTCAGGGTTCGTTTGCGAAGCATTTGAAGCGCTGAGCGCCGTTTTGACCTCGCCGGTCGTGGCGACAGAAAAAGAAATGGGGGGCGCTCCACCTGCATAGCGCGGCAATGGCGCCATAGCGCGTGGTTGCTCAATGGGCATGTTGCCGTAATAGGGCGCTGGCTGGAAACCATTCGTCATCGGGAAGCCTGTCAAATCCGTAGCCACGGCCGGATAGTAGCCCGGGTAGGCAGGTTCGGCGGCGTAATGTCCTTGTGTTTCCTGGCGAAGTGTTTCCAGCTCGTAAAACGGCAGGGATTTTCCACCCGGAGCGCCGTGCGGCTGAAACTCGGGCGCCATTGGCGCGGCTGGCCGCATACCGGCAACAGAAGCACTGTGGGGCTGAAGCACATAGCTGGCATAGCCTGCCGGTGCATACGACGCGCTATAGCCAAAGTACTGCGGAATATCAATCATCCCGGAAGGACTCCCGGTTGGCTGGGCAGGGGTAGCTTCTGGCCGTGGGGTTGCGTTGGCGGAATGGGTTTGCCCAGCAGCGGGCGCAGTGCTTACAGGCGCAGTGGTTACAGGCGCAGTGGTTACAGAAGAGGCTTGCGAAGATTTTACCATCGCTTGCACAGGCTGCATCAGCCCACTGGCTTTTAAGGCGGCCACATCGCCACCCAAAATGGGCATTGATTGCAGTTGCTTGGGCAGCGTTTTGGTCAAACTGGGCGGCAATACCCGTACATCCTGGGTTTGGCCGGTCTGCTTACTTTGCAATGATGCTTTGGAAGCAATGGCGTTCGTCTGGGCCACGCCGGGGGCGTCTTGCAAATCCACCATCGTCATACTGGAGGTCCTGACAGCAGGCGGATGCACCTGGGGAGAGAGCTGTTTCTCAGTGGCAGCCTTTGCCTCCGGTTGGTCTCTGCGGGCAACCGGTTCGTGTGGCGTATCCGCATCGCCTTGGCTTTGGTAGTGTTTATCCGCCGGTTTGGCGGCAGGGGTTTGTTCCGGTTTGGAAAACAGGCTTTTGGCATCCACCGATGGCAGCCAGCCCGGTAAAATGGCGCTGTAGCACAACGCGCCTGCCGCCAACAAAGCGGGCAAAAACGAAACCTTCCGTCTACAAAAAGCATTGCCCGGTAAAACCGGTAACCAACGTTTCAACAATCGCATGGGTAAACGCCACGTACTCCCGCAAGGCTTTGCCAGCCTGCGTGCCGAACGCCTCTACTAAATCGGCTCTGTCTCTCAATGACCGCAAAATTTATTATAGGCCTGCAACTCGCGTTAAGGACTCCATCGGCCAGCGGATTTTTATCTGGCGTTAGACAGGAGACGTTGGCGGCGCAAACAAAAACCGAACCAAGCTACCCAACAGCCAGTTACGACGAAACCGAACCAAAAACGCTGGCTGATGACCCACATAGTACCGCTCCACCAGGCGAATGGCCCCTTGCATATGCATTTTTTCAGCCAACGGGGCCCCCTGCTGCCAAGCCAAAGCCTGTGCATACCAATCCACCAAAATCAGGGCCACCGTTGCCACACTCAACCAATCCAGCATGGAATGCCCGAACGCCAGCGGGATTTTTCGGTTCAGCACACTGTACATAAACGCCTGTCGCAGTCGGCCAACCGTGGGCTCGTCTGAAAAACCCATCTGCGCAACCGCCGCTAAATCAAGCGGATTGGCCGGACCAAAAATTTTGGGATCGTGGTAGGTCTGGCCTCGCAATAACTCCCACCCACTGTGGCTTCGGTACGGTTTGCGTAAAAACCACCGCAAAACCCACGCACGCGCCCACGGACGAATGACCGGCGAGACGGCGGGCAGCAGAAACGAAGCCGCCACCACAGTCCCCGTCCACCGATGGGACGACGCCTCCACCAAACGCCAGGCGCCGTACAATAGCGCTTCGGCAGAGAGATGTTCTGTCGCGCCATAGGTGTGCACCTGTTGCCGAAACTGTTCATAGTCGGCCCACTGCCACTGTTGCGCTGGCAGCAAACACCACGGCTTGGGCTTAATCCGCTGTGGAAACTCATCCACGTTAAAGTCGGCCAACCAGCTTTGTCCCGCCTCTTTCGCCTCCGATGCGGAAGGCACAATTTCGGTAAAGGTCAGCAATAAGTGGTTGGCAATCGTGCGGCAAGAGGCCGAGGCATCGAATCCAATCTGGCCATTGGGCAGCGGGGCCGCCGCAAAGGGATAACGCTGGCACTCCAAGGGCTTCATGTCTCGGCCCTCGTGGGCTTCAATCAGGCAGCGCTTGTCTTCGGCCAAAAAAATGCAGGTTTGTTGATCGGTTTGCGGTAACAGGTAGCTGTTGCGTTGGTACCAGGTAAGGCTTTTGCCGGTTTCTTTCATGCGGGCCAACACCCAGGGCTGTTGCAACAAGTAGTCGCCCTTGGCCCTTTCAATATGAATGTTCCAACTGCTGCAGCATTCGCCACACATCTGGCAGTGGAACGGGGTTGTGCTTTCTCGTATGCTGTGGGTGGTCACCGATTGTTCCACGCGGGTTGTCATCTTCGCATCGTCATCTCTGTGTGGTTCATCTATCCTTTGGGAGCCTGCCTGCTACGTGTACCCTGTTTTATTCCGGTTCTTTGGCATTGAGATTCATACTTTTGGCGCGCTGGTGGCGTTGGCGTTTGCGGTGGGCTTTGGCTGGACGTTTCATCGGGCCCGCCAGCGAGGAGAAGATCCAGACCTGTACGCCGAGGCGGCTGTGTGGATTATTATAGCAGCCATGGTCGGCGCCCGGCTGATGTATGTGGTGTTCTTCCCGAATTTGCTTTGGAACGATCCACTGGGCACCTTACTGAGCCAAGGCGGGCTAGTATGGTACGGCGGCGTACTGGGGGCCATTTTGGCGTTATGGGGCTACAGCCATTGGCGGGGCTTGCCCTTGCTGCAATTTTTAGACCGACTAAGCCCGCCTGCGGCGCTGGGCATGGCGATTGGCCGAGTGGGCTGTTTGATGGCCGGGTGCTGCTATGGAGCGCCCTGCACACTACCGTGGGCCATCTATTACCCGGCAGACCACAGCACCCATCCTCACGGCGTGCATCCCTCCCCGCTGTACGAATCGGTATTGATGCTGGGTGTGATGTTTCTGCTACTTCGGCTAGAGAAACCCTCCACCCAGGGCGAGCCTCGGCCACCGGGCTGGAGCGCGGGCTGGTTTTTGGTGTGCTACGGGCTGGTTCGTTTTGGGCTGGAGTATCTACGAGGAGACCGGCTGGTATGGCTCCCCTCCGTGGATCTCAGCGCTTCTCAGCTCATTAGCTTAGGGGGCGTCGTGGTGGGGGGCTGGCTACTGTGGCGCAGCCAGGCGGCCACGTTACGCTGCAAGCCGGACCGTCTGGCTCGCTGAAGGGAGCTACCCACATAGCGCTGGTGAAAGGCTTCCTCATCCAGGGCCATCAGCTCGCTGGCCGTGGGGGTTTGGTTCCAAGCGCGAGGCAAAAAGTCCGCTTCCTGCGTGGGTTGTGCAAACCGTTCGTTCCACGGGCAAACTTCCTGGCAAATATCGCAACCAAACACCCAACCCGCCATTTGGCTGGCTATTTCCGTCGGAATGTCCGGCCCTTTGTGCTCAATGGTCCAATAGGCAATGCAACGGTTGGCATCCACCACCGTGGGCGACACAATGGCCTGCGTGGGACACGCCACAATACAACGGTTACAGGTGCCGCAATAATCGGGCGAAGGCCGTACCGGCTCCGCCTCCACTGGCACGTTGAGCAACAGTTCTCCTAAAAACAACCAGGAACCGTAGTCCTTCGTCAGCAGGTTGCCATTTTTACCCATCCAGCCAAGGCCCGCCCGAATGGCCAGCGCTTTTTCCATAATGGGGGCACTATCCGTAAGCGCACGGCCCTGTAACCCAGGAAATTCGGCCTGAAGCGTTTTTAGCAGCTTTTTAAGGCGTTTTTTGAGCACCTTGTGGTAGTCTCTGCCGAGGGCATAGCGGGCAATTTTAACGGCATCCGGCTGCGGGTTCTCCGGCAGGGGGCTAAAATAGTTCATGGCCACGCACACCACCGTCTGGGTTTCTTCCATCAGCCCGGCAGGGTTTAAGCGCTTGTCCAGGTATTGTTCCATCCACTGCATGTTGGCCTGGAAGCCCCGATCCAGCCAGGATTGCAACTGCGCTAGTTCCTGCCGAAGCGTTGGCGCGGGAATAATGCCCACCTTCTGAAAACCCAGACGGTTGGCCTCCGTATGAATTCGGTCTCGTAAATTGGCAGCATTGGCCACAAGCGTACACGCTCCATCGTGCAGAACAGAACAACTGAACACCGAAAACGCTCGACTCCGATTCAATGGTATGCTAGAGCCATGACAGACGCCAGTAGCATAGGACATTCCTCGTTGTGATGAACGCATTCTCTCATTCGTCGGAGACCTCTTCCAACCTGCATCCGTACGCCAAATTACTGTCAGAAGCAGAAGCCGCCTGCCGTCTGGCCGGATCCATTCAAAGCCAAGCATACGGAAAACCCATTGACTACAGCACCAAATCCACCCCGGTGGATCTCGTCACGGAGGTCGATCGCGCCTGCGATGAGGCCATCCGCAACCACTTGAGCCAGGCCTTTCCAGAGCACCTGTTGTTAACCGAAGAAACCTACGTCGACGGCACGCCCGTCGATCTCTCCAACACCTGGGTGGTGGATCCCTTGGACGGGACCACCAACTTTACCCACGGGTTTCCGTTTTTTGCAGTGTCCATTGCTTATGTTCGTAACGGAAGCCCCGAAGTGGGTGTGGTGTATGACGTCACCCGAGATGAATGCTTTAGCGCCATTCGTGGCCAAGGGGCCTGGCTCAACGGGCGACCCATCCAGATTTCTGCCACCGCCTCTCTGAGTCAATGTTTGCTGGCCACCGGCTTTCCCTACGATCATCGCATTCGTCCGGAAGATAACATTCCGTTTTTTCTGGCCTTTATGAGCCGCTGTCACGGTGTTCGTCGGGCGGGATCGGCTGCGCTCGATCTTTGCTACGTGGCCTGCGGCAGACTGGATGGCTTTTGGGAACTTCGCCTGGGCCCGTGGGATGTGGCAGCCGGGGCACTGATTGTGGAAGAAGCGGGCGGCAAAGTCACCACCCTGACAGGCGATACCGTGGATTACAGCCAGCGCAAAATTAGCATTTTAGGCGCCAACCCCGCCACGGGCGTCCTGGATGAAATGCTCTCTGTATGCAGAGACACGCCAACGCATAAAAGCGATTCAGTCTACACCGGCTAGCAACAAAGCGCAAAGGCCTATGGGCCTGCCGCACAGTCATCCCGCACAGCCACCCAAAGCAAAGGGTCTCGTTAGAACACGCTTGTGCTAGCAATCGCCTTCTTCATCACCCGCATCACCTGCGTCACCCGCATCGCCTGCATTACCCGCGTTACCGGCATTGCCCGCGTTACCCGCATTACCTGCATTACCGGCATTGCCCGCATCACCTGCGTCACCCGCATCACCTGCGTCACCCGCATCGCCTGCATTACCCGCGTTACCGGCATTGCCCGCGTTACCCGCATTACCCGCATTACCGGCATTGCCCGCATCACCTGCGTCACCGGCATCGCCTGCGTTGCCCGCATTGCCTGCGTTGCCCGCATTGCCTGCGTTACCCGCATTGCCTGCGTTACCCGCGTTGCCTGCGTTACCCGCAACCCCGATACCAAACGGATTAGCAGAAGGGAAAGCCGTGGGCGTCTGTAAGCCAAACGTTTGTGCAGGCTGGGCAGGGAAGCCACCCTGCTGGAACATGCCTTGAAAAATAGCCATAATGGCTGCCATCGTAGCCATAACCACAGCCATCATCACGCCAGAAGAAGACTGCAACTGCTGAAGCGCAGGATCTACCTGTGGAAATCCTTGTCCAAAGCCGCCGGTGCCAATTCCACCAAAGCCACCGCCGATTCCGCCAAAGCCGCCGGTGCCGATTCCACCAAAGCCGCCGCCGATTCCGCCAAAGCCGCCGCCGATTCCACCAAAGCCGCCGCCGATTCCACCAAAGCCACCGGTGCCAATTCCACCAAAGCCACCGCCGATTCCGCCAAAGCCACCGCTGATTCCGCCAAAGCCACCGCCGATTCCGCCAAAGCCACCGGTGCCAATTCCACCAAAGCCGCCAACACCGGGCGAACCAAAACCTGCACCAAAACTACCGGTTAATAATTCTGTCTGAGTGGGCACCAAGCCAACACCCAAGCCCATTGAACGACGAACCCCAAACGGATCCAATGCGCGACCGAATGAGGAGCTGATAAAGTCCAGCGTGCCCCCAATGCCACTACGAACGGGCGTGCCCGTTTGAAAACTGGCTGGCTGAATAACGCTCAACTGGGTGTCCAGGGTCACGTTATTGGCAGCACCCAGCAACGAGCCAATGAGCGCGTTATTCGAGAAGCCTACGTTCATGATCCCAGACATAAGAGGCATACTCCAAATGGGTCACAAGGGGGTTAACATGGGGAATTTAAACATAAGAATATATATACAATCATAGCAACCCAAATAAACAAAAGCTCTCTTTTGGATATATCTTTTACATTACGTTACCTACACACGCTGCTTCGCCCCGGCAACGCGCCTCAAAATGTATCTCTTTATTAAGTTTGGGTCACACGCCCAACAGTTCACTAACATCAAACGCGTTAAGAAAGTTTTTATACTGTTGTAAAGTATTGCCCAATGCTTAATAACAGCAAGAGCCTAACCCATAAGAGAGATAGAGAGTTCCTCCCACTAACCGCGTGAGTACTAGCCTGGTTTACGTGTAAATTTGTGGCTTTGTCGTGCAACACTGTCAGCACCTTCCGCCCACAAACCACACATCCGCCAGAATCGCTTGCTTGCCCATTGTCCGTTTCTCCCGACGCCTTCATTCTGGGAGGAATGCCGTCTTTTGCAAGACAAGTTCAACTGGCAAAAGAGCCCTTTAATCTAAGAGTCCTTTGTTTAAGAGCCCTTTGTTCAAAAGCCAGCCCCACGCGAAAGAATCGTCAAGCGTTGATTTCCCCTAACCATCAGAGAAAGAGAGAGACGGCCATGAGTGACTTTTTTTCAAACGTCACCAGCAACCCCAACCAAAGCAGTAGCAGCCAAAACACGTTTCGGTTTGAAAGCTACCAGGACAACAGCCAACGTTCTGGCAGTGGCTATGGCGATTATTACAGCGACGACAGTCCGTACGGGGCAAATGCACAACAGAGAGCCCTGGCCGAAGCACTGCGGCAACAATCTGGCAGTACGCTTAACCCAGACACCCGACCCGCTGGCAGCGTAGCCGCAGAAACCCACGCCATGAACCGTAACCTGGCAGAGTTCTACGACCGGATGCTGTTAACCGCCTAAGCAGGCGTTTCATCGGTTTTTTTAGAACACGGGCTGAATGAACGTGTTGTAAATGTCGTTAAAAATAACAAATACCATCAGTGCGGCCAGTCCCACAAACCCCACCTGCGTCACCCGTTCTTGCCAGCGCTTGGAAACCGGCTGTCCCTTGATCGCCTCAATGAGCAAAAACATCAGCAGGCCCCCATCCAAGGGCGGAATGGGCAGCAGGTTCATCACGGCCAAAATCATGCTAATCATCGCCGTCAGGCGCAAGCCCACTTCAATGCCACTAATTTCAATCAGCTTGGCGCCCGTATCCACAATTTTAATGGGGCCCGCCAAATATTTCGGATCCACTTGCCCCGTCAACATTAACCCCATTGCCTGAAAGTTCTGAGAGACGATACTTGTCATAAAATGGCAGGTTTCGCGCATGGCCAGCAACGGGTTTCGCGTCGGTACGCGGGTTTCTTTGCTCAGGCTGCGACGAATGCCAATTAAACCATCCGACGTGGTTTTTAAATCCACGGTTACCACCTGGCCATTTAAGCGACGCACTGTCACCGGTAAAACCGATTCGCGGTGCCGCTTCACCTGTGCGGTTAACTGCTCCCAGCGCTGATCAAAATAACCTTCCAACGGTTCGTGGTTAACGGCAATAATCTCATCGCCAGGCAATAAGCCCGCCTCGCCCGCCGGTGCCTGCACCAGCCAGGCTTGTTGTAAAGAGTCTTGCAACGTCGGCTGGGCTTTGGAGTCTCCCGTCGGGGTGGGTGCAGCCGCGGGCAGGGTCAGTACCAAAGCACTACCAGGTGTATTCACCCAAAAACGAGCCATGGTCACCATTTGCCGCGCGGGGGTTTCCAATCCGCTCAGCAATACATTGGGCTGTGTCAGCCTCACGCTGTAGCCCAGGTTCAACAGCATGGCTTGCTCGGCGCCAGCAAGTTTATTGTGCGCAATGGTTTGCATTTGCACCGTGGGCAAGGTGCTTTGAATACGCACTGGCTGGCTGGGAATGCCCCACGCCAACAGAATCGCCGTCATAAGGGCCAGGGCCAAAACCGCATTCACGGCAATCCCTGCCAGGGCAATGGCAATCCGGTTCCACACCGGTTGGTTTTCAAACCGCTGTGGAGAATCCAACGGCACGTCACTGTCCTCGCTGTCATCGGGAAAGGACACATAGCCCCCCAATAACAGCGGATGCAAGCAGTACTCGGTATCTCCCACTTTTTTGGACCATAGCGTGGGTCCAATGGGCAAACCCAAGCCAAAACGCTCCACCCGAACCCCGCACCAACGGGCAACCGCAAAATGACCCAGTTCATGTGCAATAATCAGCAAACTGAGTAAGGCCAGCATGGTGAACAGCGGCATGGGGCAAGGCACTCCATTGGCTACGGGCGCTATAACGTGGAATAGGTAGAATAGAGAGAGAGAGTAACAGTACTGCCAAGGCGTTTCCAGGGCTTACGGGCTATTGTATAGCAAAGTGGAAATATTACTACCTGGCCATCTTTCAAAGTAGACGCTTCGCGCCGGGCATCCGTTCCATCAGGCAAGCCAACGCCATAAGTAGCCTTCCAACTGGGTAAGCAACCAGTTAAACAAGAGGTAGCTACCCAACACCACCGGCAAACCCGACCCCCAGAGACGCATCCACCAAGTGGGTTCGGTGTGGGGCACTTGCTGAAACCGCTTAAGAAGGGAGTCTCCGGCCCGTATTCCGCTTTCCAACTGGGCAGGGCTGGGAGGCTTGGTGGTAATGTAGCGCTGCACCCAGCTCCCAACGCGTCGCCAAACAGAAGTTAACAACAAAAGCCAGCCCAACAGCAGCGCAAATAACGCCGGAGAGGGCATAGCTCCACGAATGGATTCGATCACCAGCCAGCCCGTTTGCGCGCCCAGCAACAGCACCATCAGGTTGGTGCCACAGCGCCCGTGCTCTCTGGGCTGACGAGAAACCGCGGCCACAGTTAACGGATGACCTTTTTCAATGGCATGGATCGTCATATGTTCGGCGGCATGCCAGCCCGCAATGGGGCTAAAGCGAACCACCACGGCCAATAAGCCCAGCAAAAAGACAAGCTGGAGCACTACGGTGTAGACACTGTGCTGGATGGCCCCATAGTAGGCTGGCAGCCAGGCGACTGGAAGGGCAGTGGCGAGGCCCGCCGCCAGCACCATAAAGCCATATTCACCCAATTTCATCAGCGCAGCAAAGGAAAGCCCCGTCAGGAGCAAGCCGGGAACACCGGCTCCGGCCATATAGCGCCCGGTAGTGAGATACACCCCCAGGGGCGTAGCCATTCCCCCTATGCGCGGTGGGCGCAGCCCGTGGCTTTGCAACCGAAACCACTCTGCAAGGGTGGCGCACTGCCCCGTATACTCGCCGGTTTGGCTTAACAACGGAATGGCGTTCACCGCCGTGCGCTCAACCAACGGACGGGCAAACAACGCCACGGCGTCACCGACCGTTTGCGCCATCGTCATTGAAAGAGTATCGCCAGAGCGCTGCTGGAGGCACGCATCCAGAAACGACTCCCAATCAGCCTCGTCGTCGGGCTCCAGGGAAAAACCCAGTAGATCGCCAGGGGAAAGGAGAACCACCCGCTGACCGCTGGGATGCATCGCCACGACGACCGCCACCCCCCACCGAGAGAGCGCCATCAGTAACTGTTTGTAAGATGGCCGTGCTTCTAGCGGCGGAATGGGTTCTGCAATGATGGAAACCGGAAGCTGTAACAACGCGCGCACATCGGGGCCAATACCGGGCGCCGTACTGTGAGAAACCCAAGCCGCACTGGAATGCTGCCCCTCGCGACGAATGCACCGGGCCAACTCGCAAGAATCCGCCGGAAGCGAAGCAGACACGACCTCTGCGGGCAAGGGCGTTTTTTCAGAACTCAAGCCGTCAGCTCCTATTCGGGGGGGGGCACCCTAAAAACGATCGTACAAAACAAGCGATCGTAAAAAGCAAGCACTTAGTACACAGCAAGCGTACTATGGCAACAGACAGGACCCGTTTAGAGTATACCCGGATTGGTTGGTTATCCAACCTTCAGGTCGGCATCATCCAACAACTGCGTGAGTCGGCACAACTCCACGGAAGGCCCTTCCAAACGAATACGTAATGCGGGCAAACTCGATCCATCTTCCCCTTCCACCAACACCGGCAAAATAGAGCTAATGGCCACATTTTTGGCCTGCTGCAAATACCGGTTTAGCTGGTAAACCCGGGGCCACACCCGCACATCCTGCACCACATTGAGGTTGGAAACCACGGGAGCCGTTACACCCTGGCGTGCAGGTACAGAAGCCGACCCAGCCCAAGAACCACCCACAAAACCGACCGATGGGCCTGGTAATTCGCCGACCTGTTGAACTGAAAAGAGCATTGCCATGGATAAAACCTATTTTGTACGGGGATGGGAATGGCGGATCTTAAAAAAACAGCTCTAAAACCGTTGCCATCCACTAAACGCACAACCTTGTTAGCGGAATACCCAGCCAGAATACCTCTTTTAGCACCCATTCCCCATTATACGAACGGATGAGATTTCAGGCTCATTTATTACAATACATTGTAGAATTTTTACAATATTGCCGCAAAAAACCTGGCTGGCTTTACAGACAAGCCAGCATGCTTCACGCCCTTTCCGCCCCCCCCCGTGATATTACCCCGCGATATCAGGCGCGCGCGTATTGCAAAATAACGCAAAGCCTCTCGGCAAAAAAGATGACCCTTAGACAGCCATTGGCATAAGCGGCGCAGACTGAGCCACAATTTCTTCAAACAGGCCAGCCACCTCCGCCAACGTACTCACCTTGGTCAGTTGGCTACGGTATTGGCTTGCCCCCACAAAGCCCTTTACGTACCAGGGCAGGCTTTTGCGCATCTCGCGCATGGCCACGGCCTCGCCCTTGTATGCCGCATAGTGCTGGCAGTGCTCGTAGGCAATGGCCAGCCGCTGCGCCACATCCGGCATGGGTTGGCGTTCTCCCGTCTTCAGGTAATGATCAATTGCCCCAATCATCCAGGGCTCGCCCAAACAACCCCGACCGATCATCACGCCATCCACACCGTAGGTTTCCATAACGGTACGCGCGTCTTCCAGGGTTGAAATATCGCCATTGGCAATGACCGGAATACTCAACGCCTGCTTCAGCTCTCCGTAAGCCTCCCATTTACAGCCGGGTTGGTAGCCCTGGGATCGGGTTCTTGCGTGCAGGCAAACCATTTGCGCGCCAGCATCCTGGCACATTTTGCCAAATTCCAGATAGTTCATCGATTGACAATCCCAGCCAAGGCGAAACTTAACCGTCACGGGCCGATCAATCGCCTTGACCAACGTTTCAATCAGATGCCTGGCCGTGTCGGGCTCTTTCATCAGGGCACAGCCTTCAAAATTACCCGTAATTTTCTTAACCGGGCACCCCATGTTGAGATCGATCGTTTCTGGCTGATGCAGCTCAATAATGCGTTGTGCTGCCTCTAACAACACTTGTGGCCGATGCGCCGCCAGTTGATAGGCAATCGGGCGGTCCTCGCCCGAGCGGTCCAAAATGGGCGCATCCCACCGTTTGGAATACACCAAGCCGTTCGAGCTAATCATTTCCGTACAAATGAGCGATTGCGGCGCCCAGCGGCGCACCAGTGCTCGAAACACCACATCGGTGACACCGGCCATTGGAGCCAGCATCACGCGGCTATCCACCGCAACAGAGCCAATCATCAAAGGCGTTGTCCAGGTACGCATAGGAGCAGAAAACCCTTTATCATTGATTCAAAGTCATTCGAGGTCATTCGCAGCGAAACGCACGACGGGCAAACAGGAACAAACCGTTGCTACGGGCAAAAACGCGCAACCTTGCAAAACAGTGCCATTTTTACACAAAAGCAACAGGCACCGCTAACCCAAGGTTAACAGTGCCCTGTAAGCTTTTAGAGCATTGGCTGAACAAGCCCGCCTACTGCCTACCCACAAGGGTAAGCGCCAGGAGAGTCTAGTAGCGATCCCACCAGCTATAGCCTTTGAGGCCCATGCGAGCAGCTTCTGGCGGAGCGCCTTTGAGAATGCCGAAAGGAATACCGGCCACAGCGCCCACAAGTCCTACGGGGAACAGCAGCGGATTTTCGGAAACACGCGCAAAGGTGTTGTCATAGATTTGCTCTTCGGTTTCGGCAATGCCTTGGGCGCTACCAGCCACGGCGCCGCCCACCAAACCAAAGGAACCAGTCACTGCACGAAACGGCAGGCTGATGGTGTGCCAGGTCATCGGATGCTCGGTGGTTAAAGGTCCCAGCTCTTGCTGCGTCGAAGATTCTTCATCAGCAAAGCTGGCCACACCAGCCTGAAGCACCAAGGTTAACGCCAAAAGGGCGAGTGTTAAGGTCTTTTTCACAGTGCCACTCCTCACGAGTTGATAAACACGGATAAACCGCAGAAGACTTTCCAAAAAACGCCTTCAGCGGTCGCTTAAATGCAGCTTAAACAAAGTACTATGCGACTATAGACTAGAAACCTCCTAATTGTAAAGAAATTTTTCTTTTTTGCGCAAGCCCAAGGACAGAAATCTCATCCTTCCAAAATCTACCCCCGTAGCAAATTACAGGCTTCCAGGCGCAGCCACGCATTAACCCCTTCATCTGCGCAGCTTCTCTCATCAAAAATACAGACGGTTAAAGCCTTAAGACGAGGGTAAACCAGCCCAAAGTCATCCGTTGCAGCAGAGACAAGCCTCCAAAGAACGTGGATATTTGACGGATATTATCAAATTTTGCTTTTTTATATAAAATAAAGCGCTGCAAAGCAAAACTGGGCTCTGAAAACAACAAAAACTACTCCCAAAGCCAAACACGGCTAGTAGAGCAGGGACCCTGCTTTAACTTTATTTACGAATTCACTGCGGCAAGACCGTTTAAGGTATGCTCAATGCCAGAGAGCTTCTGAAATGTGTTTGGCAAACCGCCAATACAAGCAAGCTAACCATATTAAAGCAACCAAACCGCGTTTAGGGCTTAGCCTCATTTTGGGATTTTTTCGCACGGGGCAATGCGGGAAGTGCAGGTAGTACGTTTCAAAACAGAGTCCTACATTGTTGGAATGGTTGTTTGTTAGAGGCATTTTTTCACCTGACTTAAATATTCGCTGGCAGTTTTTCAAGTCCTTAATTCCCTAATGGCAACAGAGCTTGCTGTTGAGGGTTGTTTCGCTCCACCCGCGCTATGTGGCAATTAAAATTCAGGCAGAAGGCAGGCAAACCCTATGACCATGCAGGTTGTAAAAAGAGATGGCCACAAAGAAGATGTCAGCTTTGACAAAGTACTTCGGCGCATCACCCACTTATGCTCTGGCTTGGATATGCGCTATGTGGAGCCCATTGATGTGGCCAAGCGGGTCATTGAGGGCATTTACGACGGGGTGACCACGGAGCAGCTGGACGTGCTGGCGGCAGAAACGGCAGCCTCCATGGCAACGTACCATCCCGATTACGCCTTGCTGGCGGCTCGAATTTCTATTTCAAATCTGCACAAGGTGACCAAAGGCTCGTTTTCAGAGACACTGAGCGACCTTTATCATTACGTTGAACCCAGAACCAACAAGCCCGCACCGCTTGTCGCAACGTCGGTTTACGAATTCGTGAAAGCACACGCTGCGGAATTAGACAACGCCATTGACTATGAGCGCGATTACGACTTTGACTACTTTGGGTTCAAGACGCTGGAGCGCTCCTACCTGCTCAAGCTATACGGCAAAGTCGTGGAACGCCCTCAGCATATGCTTATGCGCGTGGCAGTGGGCATTCATACGGGTAATTTACCTGCGGCCATTGAAACCTACGAACTGATGTCGCAAAAATGGTTTACCCACGCCTCACCAACGCTGTTTAACGCGGGTACGCCCAACCCCCAGCTATCTTCCTGCTTTTTACTTGCCATGAAAGAGGATAGCATTGCAGGGATTTACGATACATTGAAGCAAACAGCCCTGATTTCAAAGGCAGCTGGTGGCATCGGGCTTCATATTCACAATATTCGCGCCAAAAACAGCTATATTATTGGCACCAATGGTACATCTAATGGCATTGTGCCAATGCTTCGGGTGTTTAACGATACAGCCCGCTACGTGGACCAGGGGGGGAACAAACGCAAAGGGGCGTTTGCCGTTTATCTCGAACCCTGGCATGCCGATGTGTTTGAATTTTTAGAACTGCGCAAAAACCACGGAAAAGAGGAACTCCGTACCAGGGACCTTTTTACCGCCATGTGGGTGCCGGATTTGTTTATGCAGCGTGTGGAAGAAGATGGCGACTGGTCGCTGTTTTGTCCCAACGAAGCACCAGGACTTTCTGACTGCTGGGGCGAGGCCTTTGAGACGCTCTACACCCAGTATGAGCAGGATGGCAAGGCGCGTCGCACCATTAAGGCGCAAGAACTGTGGTTTGCCATTCTGGAATCGCAAATCGAGACCGGCACGCCGTATATCCTCTACAAGGATGCGTGCAACCGAAAAAGCAATCAGCAAAACCTAGGCACCATCAAGTCGAGCAACTTGTGCACGGAGATTGTGGAATATACTTCCGCCGATGAGGTGGCGGTGTGTAATTTGGCGTCCATTGCGTTAAACCGCTTTGTTAGCCCGGCCCACAATACGCAGGCCGCCCGGTTTGATTTTGAGCGCCTGCACGCCGTGGCAAAAGTGGTCACGCGCAACCTGAATCGCATTATCGACATTAATCACTACCCGCTGGAAGAGGCGCAGCGCTCTAATTTCCGGCACCGACCCATTGGCATTGGCGTACAAGGCTTAGCCGACGCGTTTATTTTAATGGGTCACCCGTTTGAGAGCGCCGAGGCCAGAGCATTAAACCGTGAAATTTTCGAAACCCTCTACCATGGGGCGTTGGAAGCCTCTTGCGAGTTGGCTGAAAAAGAAGGCTCGTATGAAACGTATGTGGGCTCTCCAGCCAGCCAGGGTCAGCTTCAGTACGACTTGTGGCAGGTAACCCCGGGCATGCGTTGGGATTGGGCCACTTTAAAACAAAAAATAGCCACCCATGGGCTTCGCAATAGCCTGTTGTTAGCCCCCATGCCGACGGCCTCAACTTCTCAAATTTTGGGCAATAACGAATGTTTTGAGCCCTATACTTCTAATATCTACACGCGGCGCGTGCTGTCTGGCGAGTTTACGGTCATCAATAAACATCTGGTTCGGGATTTGATCCGGCTCAACCTGTGGAACGACCGTTTGCGAAACAAGGTGGTGGCAGCCAACGGTTCCATTCAGCACATTGACGAAATACCGGATAACTTAAAGCAACTGTATAAAACCGTTTGGGAGATTAAGCAGCGAACCATTGTGGATATGGCTGCCGATCGGGGTGCTTTTATCTGCCAAAGTCAGAGTTTGAACATTCATATGGCAACGCCAAACTTTGCAAAACTAACATCAATGCACTTTTACGCCTGGCGAAAGGGGCTTAAGACTGGTATGTATTACCTTCGCTCTAACGCAGCGGCTGAGGCCATTAAGTTTACAGTGGATAAAGAAAGCTTAAAGGAGCAGCGCCGTGATGAGATTGCCTGCTCGATTGATAACCCAGAGGAATGCGTTGCCTGTAGTGGGTAAAACGCTTCCTTTGATGATGAAACCATTGGTACGCTAAAAGTTTATGGAACTGTGATAGCCAACACAAAGGAAACAACACGCATGGGAAACAAAGAAGGCCGGGTTATCGTTGTCACCTCTGGCAAGGGCGGCGTTGGAAAAACCACCACAACGGCTAACATTGGTACGGGTCTGGCACGGCTAGGGCATCGCGTTGTGTTGGTGGATACCGATATTGGGCTCCGCAACCTGGACATTTTGATGGGTCTGGAAAATCGCATCGTCTACAACATTGTAGATGTGGTGGAGGAGCGCTGCAAACTGGCCCAGGCCCTGGTGCGAGACAAGCGTCTGCCCAATCTCAGCCTGTTGCCTGCCGCTCAAACCCGCGATAAATCCGCCCTGAATGAAGAGCAGATGATGCAAATTTGTACCCAATTGCGCCAAGAAGCCGACTATATTTTGCTGGATTGTCCGGCAGGCATTGAGCAGGGCTTCCAAAACGCGATTTCTTGCGCCACAGAGGCCGTGGTGGTGGCAACGCCGGAGATGTCTTCTGTACGAGATGCCGATCGGGTGATTGGCCTGCTGGAGGCCAAAGAAGGCATTACCCACTATAAGCTGATTCTCAACCGCGTTCGGCCTAATTTAATTAAAAACAACGACATGATGGACGTGGACGATGTTCTGGAAATTCTCTCCGTAAAGCTACTGGGTATTATTCCAGAAGACAAGGAGATTATTGTCAGTACCAACCGCGGCGAACCGGTCGTCAACAGCGAGCAATCGTTGGCAGGCCAGGCATACCGTAATATTGCAAGACGTGTTGCCGGTGAGGATGTGCCTTTTCTTGACCTCGACGCGCCAGTGTCTTGGGTGGACAGGTTAAAGGAGTTCTTTAGCCGCTCCCGCACCGGGTCTCATGCTTAAGAGCACCCTTGTATCCGCATTCGCACGTGGACTCTCCAGATGAACCGGGTCCAAGAAGCCACACCATCCCACTGATTAAGAGAGGATTCGCCTCATGAGTTTGCTAAAAAAGCTGTACGAAGTCTTATTCGACCCTGCTCACGATCGTCAAGAAAAGTCAGCCACAGGCAGTCGCCTGCCTGCCGATTTACGTGGCAATACCGCCGCCCTGAAAGCGGAAGAAGACGGCAAAAGCTCTAAAAATGCGGCTTATAACCGGCTTAAGTTAGTGCTTATGCACGATCGCGCCCAACTGTCGCCCGCCACCCTGGAGCAGATGCGTGATGACCTGGTAGGCGTCATTTCCAAGTACGTGAGCATTGACCGGGATGCCATTGAACTCAATTTGGAAAACGACCCGGAAACCAACACCATTGCGCTAGTGGCCAATATCCCGGTGGTCCGCAGCCGAGAGTTGATGACCCCCATTGCCAGTGGCGGAAGCCTGGGTGTTACACCGCCCGCGAATGTGTCGCCGTCTGAAAACCCTGGAGAAGGCCTGCTTCACAGCCATACGGCTCAAGCCAACGCAACACCTTATGCTTCGGGCGCAAGCGTTGTTTCGTCATCTTCCGTCGCCGCCTCTTCCTCACAACAACAGCCCACCCTTGCCGTTGACGAACCCCATTGCTAAGACGCGCCGCCTACTTCCCACACAGATTGCAGGCGTTCCATACCATTCCCAATGAGAAAAAACGCCCCTGCTAAAGCGCGTGAGCCTGGTTGTTGCTTGTGTTTAGCCGGTTTTTTTAAAACTGGCCATTGGAACTAGATTGATGGGTGGAAGCATTTCTCGGCTGAATCGAGCACGATAGTGTTAGAGCAGGTTTCTGCCAAAAATGTGTTTGATAAAGTGTGATTGATTTCGACTTGCAAAGCAACTGACCGTGTCAGGGTTTTGATGGGTTGAAACACTGTTGTTTCGCTGGAAAAAGAGAAGCAGAGAGAGAAGAACCGTGACGCCCAATAAATGGGCGCTATATGATATGTATTCGTGGGTACTGCGCGAGGATGGCTATGCGTGTTTGGCAAAGCGCTCTGGCTGAATGTTTGAACTAAAGACATTGTTCGTGAGCCTTTAATCGAGCAGCAGAATCCATCGCAAAAAACATTTGAGAGAGACAGACAGAGAGAGCTACAGACAAGCATAACCGGGGTATATTCAGTATGTTTGACAATCGCGTGATTTTTGTCACTGGAGGCACCGGCTCGTTCGGGCGACAGGCCATTCGGACGCTGCTGACGCAGTTTCAGCCCAGAAAAGTGATTATTTTCTCCAGGGATGAGCTGAAGCAGTTTGAAATGCAAACCGAATTCCGCGAACACCTCGATGTGCTGCGGTTTTTTATTGGCGATGTTCGCGATGAGGCCCGGCTGACCCAGGCCATGCAGGGGGTGGATTACGTCATTCACGCCGCTGCGATGAAGCAGGTGCCCGCGGCAGAATATAACCCGATGGAATGTGTCAAAACCAACGTCATGGGGGCGGAAAACGTGATTAAAGCCGCGCTGGAAAATGGCGTGGAAAAAGTCATTGCCCTTTCCACCGACAAGGCCGCCAGCCCCATTAACCTGTACGGGGCCACCAAATTGGTTTCTGACAAACTGTTTACGGCGGCCAATAACTGGGCGGGCGGCTACGCCACCAAGTTCGCCGTCGTGCGCTACGGCAACGTGGTAGGCTCGCGCGGTTCGGTGGTGCCATTTTTTGAAAAGCTCATTGCCGAAGGCGCGCCTGAACTGCCCATTACCGACCCTCGGATGACGCGGTTTTGGATTACCCTGCCCGAAGGCGTCCAGTTTGTCCTCAAGAGCTTTGAGCGAATGCAGGGTGGCGAGACGTTTGTGCCCAAAATTCCCTCCATTCGCATGGTGGATTTGGCCGAAGCCATGGCCCCCGGCAAACCGCACAAAATTGTAGGCATTCGCCCTGGAGAGAAACTGCACGAAGCCCTGTGCCCCAAAGATAGCGCCCACCACACCCTGGAATTCCACGACCATTTTGTGATTCAGCCCACCATTGCCATGTACAACAACGCACAGTATGGCAGCAACGCGCTGGGCGAAACCGGTCAACGGGTCACGGATGAATTTGAGTACGAATCTGGCAGTAACCCCCACTTTTTAACCGTGGCGGAGCTACAACAAATGCACGGGCAAAGTACCTCTGCCGCCCACGGTGCAGCTGCCGGGTTACCCAGTTCGGTGTTTTCAGGCAAGGGCATGCTTTCTAACCACAACCGGGCAGATGTTTCCACAAGCGCGGGGGGCAGCCGTTGATGAGTCGGAACAGTCTATTTTATTGTACTCGTTGCGTTATGCCCAACACCAAGCCGGACCTCCATTTTGACGAACAGGGCGTTTGCAACGCCTGCCGAAACTATGAGCAACGAAAAGCGGTGGACTGGGACAGTCGCCGCCAGGAGCTGGAGCAAATCCTGGATCGGTATCGCTGCAAAAACGGCAGCCAGTGGGATTGCATTATTCCCGTCAGTGGGGGTAAGGACAGTACCGCCCAGGTGCTCCGCGTGCTTCAGCTTGGCTTAAACCCGCTGTGCGTTACCGCCACCACCTGCGATCTATCTGAAATTGGGCGCAAGAACATTGAAAATATTCAAAACCTCGGCGTGGACTACGTAGAGTTTACCTCCAACCGACAGGTGCGACGGAAACTCAACAAAATTGGCCTCACAATGGTCGGGGATATTTCCTGGCCAGAACACGTGGCCATTTTTACCATTCCGGTGCGAATGGCCGTGCAGTTTAACGTTCCACTCATTATTTGGGGAGAGAACTCTCAAAACGAGTATGGCGGCCCCGCTGCCGCCACGGAGAATAACACGCTAGACCGCCGTTGGCTGGAAGAGTTTGGCGGCCTGTTAGGGCTTCGGGTTTCTGACCTGGTGGGCATGGAAGGCCTGGAGGCCAGGCACCTGATCCCGTTTCATTACCCCAGTAACGAAGCGCTACAACGCGTGGGCGTCACCGGTTTGTTTTTAGGCTATTACCTGCCCTGGGATGGCTATGGCAACGCCTTGCTCTCTCAGGCGTATGGGTTTACCAGCTACCCCACCCCGGTGGAAGGCTCCATTGTGGGCTACGAAAACCTGGACAACCATCAAACAGGCATCCACGACTATTTTAAGTTTTTGAAGTTTGGCTTTGGCCGCGCCACAGACATTGCTTGCCTGCATATTCGCCGTGGCAGACTGACCCGGGCCGAAGGCATGGATTTAGTACGGCGGCACGACGGGAAATTTCCCTGGACCTATTTGGGCAAGCCGCTGGCCGACATTTTAGAGCCGCTGGAAATGACCGTAGACGCGTTCACCGCGGTCTGCGATCGGTTTACCAATAAAAAACTGTTTGTAACCGATGCGCGGGGCCAGTTGGTAAAAGACGCCAAGGGCAACCTAACTAAGCTCGCCTACGACAACACCCCCCCAACCAACGAAACCTATACAGCAAACAACGCGGACTTTAATACCAAACAGCCCGCCCTTGGCGCCGTTAGCCAACCTCAGTAAACATCCACAATCAACACGCATCAGGAAATAGGGCGTGGCTCCGATATTAAATCCATGTCTAACACATCACCTCACTCCAAGTTGAGCGCTCAAGGTTTTACCCTGGCCGAATTGCTCATTGCCCTGGCTATTTTAGGCGTGATTGCAACCTTTACCATTCCAAAAGTGCTCAATGGTAGTCAAAATCAAGCTAAAAACGCTATTTGCAAAGAGGTCGCCGCCACCCTGGCGGGCGCGTACCAGGCATATTCCCAAAACACAACGCCAACCGCCAGCACCAGCTTTGCGAATTTATTACCCTACATTAACTACGCCAAAGTAGATACCAGCACCACCATTGATGATGACGATGTGCCCGCAACCTCTACCACCTGTTCTGCAACACGCGTTTGTTACCGGCTGCACAACGGGGCCATCATTTCTCCGGGCGTTGTTGGGTCTTTGCCTTCCTTTGGGGGCACTTCCTCGTTACACGCCATTTTTTTGGTGGTAGACCCCGATGGACAGTATGGCGGGGATCGATCTGCCACCATATGGATTTACTTTAACGGACGCGTCACTTCTAATGAACACCTTTTACCAGGAACCACCAATTCTGCATTATGGGATGGCGGCGGTTACCCCGATCCAGAGTGGTTTAGCTGGAATTAAACCACTAATTCCAGCTAAACCACTCCGGGGTTTGAGTGGGTTGCTGCCAGTAAGTGCCCCAATTATTATTCATGGAGCCTTCTAACTCTCCCATTGTGGTCAGGCGCCCCTGATAATACTGAACAAAACAAACGCTCTTGCTCACCCCGGAAGTACTTCCGCCATAGCGGCCATCAGGATCTAGAATATAGAAAAATGCGTTGTTGGCGCCAGTACCGGCAAAGTTTTGAGAATCACACATCCACAACGCAGCACCATTGTGCAAAAAATAACACGGACAAGACGCATCACAGGTCAAAGAGCCCAACGAATTAACGTGATCGATTTGAGTGGCACCATCCGTAACCTTACGGACGTACTGAAACTCATCCATCACCAAAGCCAATGAACTATTTCCATTAATGACCCCAGTATTCTTTTTTGAAAGTAGCAACGCACTAATGGCACTGGCTGTTTCTTTGGCCTTAGCGTTAAAGCCGTGTGCAGTGCTCGATTGCAAGACCTTGGGAACGGTAAACGTGGCAATCACGCCTAAAATAGCCAGGGCAATTAATAGTTCGGCCAGAGTAAAACCTTGTTGTTTCATCCTAATAATATGGGCAATATTTTAAAAAAATGAAGGGCTTGTACACTTAAAAACAGCCCCAAACGCACCACAAGAATGACTGAACGAGCACCGCCACAACACCAAAAGCCCCCGAAGACGCTGAATGCCAACACTGCCTAGCCAGACCACACAAAACGGCGGGGCAACACGCGGGCGCTTATGGCGGTGGCGCTCACTTTGAGCAACACGTGGTACTTGAGTTGCAACTGGACATCTTTCAGGCTCAACGTATCGGGATGCCCATCATTATCGGCAAGGGCGTGCAAAATCTCCGGCTGCTGGATGGCTTTCATCACGCGCACTTCTTCTGGCGTTTGCAGGTTCAAACGGCTGGCGTGGGTCAACGCATCGATTGGCACCGGCCCCGTGCGTTTAAATATCTCACCCAGCGTCTTTAAGTCTGCCTGGCTAAGCGGCACCACCTCGGCAGCTACCGTGGCCGTCGAGCGCCCATCACCGTTCATGAGTTGCGCGTCTTTCCCTTGGCCCAGGGCAGAAACCCCGGACACACCCTGGGGCTGCGGCGGCAGAACCGTCAGCGCCATTGCGGCGGGCAAGTCTGCGGCCAGATGAGAAATTACCCAGTACGTTCTCAGGGCGGCCAGCGTCAACTCGTCGTGATCAAGCGGACTAATCTGCGCCAAGCGACCCTTTTCCGACTCAGAGCGAAGTGTTTCAACCCACGCGCGATCCGCCTCAGACAGGGCAACTAAAGCCTGTTGGTTAATACCTTTTAGCCCTTGGTAGGAGAGACCCGCCCCCCGTGGGCCTGCCTGGCGAAGCAACCAGCGGGCCAAGTCCTCAAACGGCATGGCGGCAGGATCATCGGGCTCTGGACGCTGCAACGCCTCTTTCAAACCTTCAAGCACCTGGGCAGACAGTGTGACTGAGCCTTGATCGGCACCGGCCAACCACACATCCTGAATGCTCAACTGGCCCGCCTCGCCATCCAAACTGGCCAGCGCCATAAACAGGGCCTTATCGGCCTTAAGGGCTGTTAGCACTCGTTGCTGCGCCTCGGCCAATTCTTCCAAATTCAGGGCTTCCAAGCGCTCGTAGGTCAGCGGACCGTGGGCGTCCATCTGTGTTAGGGTTTCCAGCAACACTTGGCTACTCACTTGGCGCTCAAGATGAAACAAACTAAAAAATTGGCGAAACATCTGCCGGGTTTTTTCGCTCATGGCCACGTGTTTTAAATCCATTTCGCTAAAGTGGGTGGCCAAACCACTGGCCGGACGAAGCGCGTAGGCGTTGGGCAACTGCGCCTCCTGGGCGGAGGGTGACGCCTGAATACTGCCTGTTGCGGATTGACCCAACTGAAACGTGTCTCGCTGCAGTGCAGCCATGGCGCGCTGTAGCAGGGTATAGGTAAACGGAGACATCTCTGTAGGAGAAGGCGGGACGTGCTTGGTTTGCGGGCTGCTATTCCAGTGAACGGGCGGACGCAAGGGCGGCACCGGCGCATACAGGTTCACCTGGAAAGCACGATGATTCGTCACAGGAGACACAAACACCCAACGCATTCCTTTCCGTTACAACAACACAGGCAGTCAATTTGGTTGTGTTCTACGGCGATTTTATGATGCGAACGCCTGAAACGCCAGCCAGTGATAGTTACACTCCACGGAAGCAGCCGGATAAAATCGTCCACCCTGGCCAAGAGAGCGCACTCTGGCCACGGGAGCATACTTTGGGCTATGATGCGCGTGGGTAAAAAAATCAACCATCGCCAGTTGTTACTGCCAAAAAAGATTATGCCAACAGGGGGTTTCCGTATGAGCCAATCCACCATGTCTGACACCCACAAACCGGTACGCGTTTTAGAAGCCGCCTTCGTCTGCTACCCGATTGTTCAAGTTCCCCGGGCCCGACATTTTTATGAAACGCTGTTTGGCCTAACGCCCAGCCATACCGTGGGCGATGACACGGAAGCGTTTATCGAATACGAACTAGGCAATGCCACCTTTGTCATTAGCAACATGGGCGGTGGCACACCCAGTACACAAGGGCCCAGTATCGCTTTTGAGGTGGAAGACTTTGAGCAGACCATCGCGGCACTTCGTCAGTACCCCGCCCGCTTTATTGTAGAACCGTTTGAAACCCGGGTATGTTTTATGGCCCTGGTGGAAGACCCGGAAGGCAACGGGCTCATCATTCATAAACGTAAGCCAGAACACGCCTAAACAACCCTTTCGGCAGAAAGCTGCGCCAAAAACCCCGGTTGAGGGATGTTTTTGCTGCGCACTGACTAAAATGGGATTACATCTTGTTACACGCAACTGCATTGACGCAATCCGCCCCTTAATTTTGTTTTTATAATTATTAAGAGAGTATCAAGGAGGAGGGTCGTCGATGGGTTCCGTCGAAGGCAGATTCGGGTATGTGTTTTCCTACAATCCAGACGCATCCGCAGATGGCGTGATTGAACAGCGCGGGGTGAATCTGCTCTGGAATCCTGCCGGAGACACGGCACAGCAAGTTCAGCATTGGGCAACCACATCCAGCATTAAAGCTGGCAGTGGCGATGATGTTACCCTTCAGCTCACCAGCCACCTGGCCATGGCGCGACTGGGCGATGGCCATAACCAGGCCGGACAGTACGGCCGCATACTGGATTTAATTACCGGCTCTGGCAACGATCGCTTGATTCAAGACAGCCAGAACGTGGCCACCGCCGACACGGGCGCAGGCGATGACCGTATTAAGCAACGTGGACTGGATCTATCGGCCAACACGGGCATTGGCAACGATACCGTCGTTCAAGACGTATTGGGACGAGCCAACAGCCAAACCGGCGACGGCAACGACACCGTTGTGCTTCGGTTAGCCGGGCAGTTTAACGCCACCGCCACCACGGATACCGGCGCAGGCGATGACAGTTTACTCATTCAAACCACGGGCAGAAATACCACGACAACCGCCACACTGGGCGCTGGAAACGATGTGGCCTACATTGACCCGAACCAAAGCCGAGGCGCAACCATCAACCTCAATGGGGGCGAAGGCTACAACGATTTGGTGCTGCTTGGCGACGGCTGGGAAAAAGTGAGCGACACCGAATACAAACACACCGACACGAATACCGTCGTTCGCTACGAAAACATCAGCAAGGTACAAACCACCACGGATGTGGCCACCATTCAACTGGGCGAACAACAACAAATTGCAGGCAACGACCACTGGGCCGCCTTGGTGGATAATATGACCCAGACCGATGCCCCCATTGCGGTCGCTCGGCCGGAAGACCCCAACGCGGTGGTGGCACCGGAAACACCGGTAACGGAAGAACCCACCCCGGTCGTGGATGACACCACTCCGGATACCGACAATCCGATCACGACACCAGGTACAACGGGCAACAACACGGGCATCGATCCCAACCTACTGGCCAATTTACTACCGCTCCTTTTACTGGGCGGCCTCGGCGGGGGCGGATTGAACGGCCTGGGCGGTAATCACTTTGGCCAACCGTTGTTCAACCAGCCATTTTCGGGACACTCTCTCGGTACTGGCCACCAGGGCAACCCCAGCACGGATCCGCTTCAACAACTGTTGAGCGCTTTAGGGGTTGGCAATTTGGGCTTAGGCACAGGCACCACCAGCGCAGGCAGCGGCAATTTATCGCTACCTGGCAACAACGGCAGCTTTTTTCCAGGCAGCGCAAACAACACGGCGGGCAACCTGTCAAGCGGTATCAATTGGCTGCAAGGCGGTCAGCATTGGGGTCGTTCCACCGATGGCAGCCTGATGATGCATCACCTGAGTACGCCACTGGTGTTTAACAACGGATTTTTGGGCGTTACCCCCAACAACCCCACCTGGATGTACGGCAGCATGAACAACTGGAATATTACGGCGCCGTTTAATTTAACCGGTAACGCCACCGGTGGCTTTAGCGGATTTGCCGCCTAGCAGACGAGCATTATTTTAAATTTAATTCACCGCATCTATCCCACATTGATGCAACAAAACCACCCGGTTGTTCCGCAGTCGGGTGGTTTGCAATATTTAAGTGTATTTTCCGCCCACTAAGGGGCTTTCAACGCGCGCCAGTCAGAATTTAATCGTACACTTGGGTGCGCAACCATTTAGTAGCAATCCACTTTTCACCCTGAAGCACCGGCGCCCCTCCGTGCAGCGTTCGTGGATCCACCGCGCCATCGGGCGTTAAATTGTAAAACAGCAGAGCATTGCCCACCACTGGCTTGAATTTTAGCTTCAGTGTCGGAAAAATAGTCTCGCCACCATCTTGCACCGTGTTTAAAAACATAATAAGCGTGGCGATCCGTTGCCCGTGCCGCTCCAACGTTTTTTGAGACCCGGGCAATTCCGGGGGAAAATAATCGAAGTGCGGGCGATACTCTCCACCAATGCCATATTTCAAAATCTGGATACCTTCGCCATTTTCTGCCGGAATTTGCGTAATTTGCTCAATTCGAGCCTCAATATTGGTCACCAAGTCATTCTCAGCCCGACGAAAATACGTACCACTGCTCGTTCGGTGCGGATGCTCCACATAGTCACCGGTTTCTTTGTCCACCACCGTGCTCGGGTTCAGCTTCTCTTCCGAGAGCGACACCATCCAAGAGGCCTCTTCCTTGGATAAAAAATTGGAAAACAGGTAAACCCGGGGCTCTTCCATCAGCATGAGTACGGTAATCAACTGCTTAAAATCACTGATAAAAAACACGACAGCGACACCTCAGCTCAAGCAAACACGGGCCTGCATCGGGGGCAAGACCCAAGCCATATACCACTCTATCTTGAAACAACGTCTCAACGACAACAAGCCGTATCCTCGCTAAGCCTATCGACAAAACCGCAGGTTTGGTTGAGTCCAGTTAGACCATAAAGAGGATCAAAAATGGGTTGTGTAAACTTGCAGAGATCAAATTGCAAACGGGTTCGTACCGGCTTTTAGCCTCTTTTCAAGCGCTTCAGGAGACTTGAGATAGTGGGCATATTCCTTCGCAGAGGCAGCCAAATCCGCCAGATCAAACGCCGATGGATTTGCCGTGTAATACAAGTGCATGGGTTGACGGGGTAAACCCACGGATTCCTTAAATTGTGGAATATCGCTTAAGGCATGCTCTGCTCCACGTTCTTTTAACAGCCTCAGCAGCTTTGCCGGATGAGATAGAGGGTCGGCTTCAAAATCGGGATAATTCTCTGGATCGTTGGAGCACCTGCCCATACTTCTGTCTGTAAAGTGTTGCTTAATGTATTTATTGGCAGCGGCTGGAGAACCTTTTAGTTCAGATAGATAGTCTAGGACATCTTCTCTAAGTAACACAGTGGATGAATCCGTCAAAACCGCATCAATCAAACCATGTTTTCCATACACCAAAGACTCTGCCCAGTTTGTCCAGAAGTCATGGGCCTGTGTATCCAACGCCTGCTTTTCGGAAACGCCTGCACGCTTGGCAATAATTGACGTTAACTGAGACTGAATAATATTTTTGCCCGTCAGGGTTGCGTTTCTTTCAGCGGCGTTACCAGACGATCCACCACTTCGCACCGTGTGTAGCAACAATGACGAGCTGGGCGTCATAAAGCGGTTTCCGGTTGCCAGTTGTGTCAGTATTCCACCACAACTCGCCGCCACTCCTGTCACCAAAATATCAATCGGCACTGGATGGTTCTGAATCGCATTTTTCATATCCATCAAACCGTCAACAGCACCACCAGGACTGTTAACTAACAACAACGTGTTTGGAACGTGTGACAAATTAAACTGCTTCTGCTCAATAACCCCTTTGAGAAGCTCTTTTTTCTGACCCAAATTAGCAAGGGCGGCCGCCATTTGATTGCCTGTATTCAGCGTAAAAGCCCCTGGCAACACGACCGTATCACGATTCAAAAAAGTACCTTTATCGTCCGGGATATTGATTAGCTCAATGGAAAAAGGTTCCCGAGGTCCTTTTAAAGAGACCACTTCTTCCAAAGACATGTGCAGCGGTTTATCTCCCAAATGAGGCATCATTGAGTTCATCATAGGCATACCAAGCATTGGAAACATACCTGTTTTTGGAAGGCCCGTCAGCTCGTGATCGATCTTCAATGCGGGCATCAGCCCTTTAAATTGCCATGTGTTGGGGTGGTGCACAATGGTGTATTGACGGTGCCTTTCCAACAGTTCTTGCTCTCTACGCTGTATTTCTTGCAGCTTCATCTGCATGCCTTGCATCTGAAGCCTATCCATATCGCTGACCCCTTCTTCTGGCAGCAACATGCCCGCCAAAGGATTTTCTTGGGATATTCCCGCCACATCCGCCTCAGAGCCAACAGATGGGTCTAACGCAGCCTGGTTGGGATCTGCACTGGAAGTATTTGCTTGGGCTGAGAGTGGCGTTTGACTATCCGCCGAATCCTCTAACTCAGGAGCCTGCTCGGCATAATCCCCTAAAACATCTCTCAGGAGAGGAGAAGAGGTAAAGTGCTGTTGAATATCTTTTTGCAGTTGCGCGAACTCCTCCTGGAGTTGCTTTTTTTCGTCTCCGTACTTTTGAAGCACCGAAGCAAACAAATCCAATGGCTCACTGGAAAGGGAATCCGGTGAGAACTCAGACAAAGTGGGCAGGCCACCTTGTTTTACCGCCCAACTCACCACTTTATTAATGTTCTCGGGATTGCTGTAAAATTTATCTTTTTGCCGAGACTCAATCAAGCCGTGTCGTTGATTGTAACGATCCAAATCCTCGCGACGTAAGACCAATTCTTGTGGCTTACCTTTAACGGATGCGCTAACCAATATTGCATCCAACAAACCTTTTTCGCCATAGCCTAAAGCGCCAAGGCTGGTAAGATGCTTACCACTCGTAAAGTCTTTAAGTACTTTCTGATACGCCGACAGCGTTCCATCATCTTTAACACCCGCGCGTTCGGCAATCAGAGTAATGAGCGCCATGTTATGTTCGTTATTAAATCGTGCCCGGTTGTTCGCGTCTGGCGTTGGGCCCACATCAACATTTTGAAGTGGCCCCAACTCAAACCTGGCATTTGTTTGCCCCAAACGAAGACCCGTAGCAGATTGAAGCACCCTGACGGCCAGAGTCCCAGCCACTTCATTAATTAATACATCGACCGGGCGAGGAACCAATTTTAAACCGTCAGCAATAGCAGCCTCCGAATGGGAATAACTCCCCGGCGCAAAGTCATCTGCCAGCAACAACAAATGACTTTTATCCCCTTTGACACGCTTATCGTTAAGCTGCAAGCTCAAAAACTGAAGTAGTAGCGGGCTCAACGAATCGCCCAACTGAAGCCCTGTAAGCGGGTTAAATACATAACGATCGCCCAAACCACCCATAGGGTTTGTAATGACGCGCCGTTGCTTTTCTACCATTCCCTCAAAGCGAAGTGCTGCCGAGGAAGCCTGTCCAACGAATGCGTCCTGAGGAACAGACCACTGAGCCAGTGGCAACGGCTGCTTAGCTGCCGAAGACGCTACCAAAGCGCTTGTATTGCCAACATTTGTAATGCCAAAAGCCAACCGCTGCATCGCTTATTGATCTCCTACTCGCCAAAAAACAGTGTGTTTACGCCACGAAAAAACACGTCGCAAAAAATAATCCAGTTCATCACTCCATTGATTGTGTAAGTGATAAAAATTCCATAAAAAACATGCCCTGACTACATGTTTGCGTCATTTGTTTACAACTTTCTCAGGTTTTGTCACATAGTTGAATCAATATATAATTTTATTTTTTAGACAATTTTGTAAGCCGTTTAAGAACCATCCTACCGACAGCCCTCTGAGACCCGTCTGCAGATCACCCCAATGAGTGAGGGTTCTATCCTGAAAGTTCAGTAATTTTACCGATCGAGCCGGTTGGTTTTAGCCCGAAACAAATAGGAACCCGTATAATAAAGAGAGCATTTTGTTTTTTTAAATTAGATGCGTTACGGGTTAGGTTGTAAATTGAGTTTGAATAATACAAAGGCCTAAGGGGAATCCGGCATATTTGCCGTACGAACAGGCCGTACTGTGCCGGATACAAACAGGAGGACACGCCCAATGATGTTGAAAGCCGCCGCCAAAGGTTTTACCTTAATTGAACTTGCTATTGTTATTGCCATTGTGGCCATTTTGGCTGCTGTGGCCATTCCTCGCTTTACGGATATGGGATCTTCGGCCCAACAGGCTGTTGCCCAGGACTTTACCTCTCAGTTGGTCAGTGGCGCGGCCATGTACACGGCCAGAATGTCTCGCACGCCGGATGGCTTTACCGACTTTGTGACCAACCAGAACGCCAACCTATCCAACAACCCCAATGGAAACCAGTTTTTTACCATTAGCACCCAGCGCCTGGGCGATGGAAGCTGTACCATTGCGGCCAACAGCATTAACTGTACTAACGCGTTCGATAAATTGACCGCCGCCACCTACACCTGGGCCAACGGCGCCATTACGCCCACCATTACCCAGTAAACACTACCCTACAGACTGGCACATTCTGTGCCAGTCTGTAGCCGCTCATTTTTGAACCGTTCATTTTTGATCTTTGATTTCTGTCGTCGTATCCATTTTCGTATCCATTCGGTCCGATGCAACCCTACCAGCTTGCAGAAGCGTTTGTGCAAGCGACTCTGCGGCTGTTAGGGGCTAGGACTGATTTGGCAGCGGTGTGGTTTACACTTGGGTCACAAACAAGGTCCAGTCACCACTCAGGTTTCCGCCCCGTCCCGTGCCAACGACAGGCTGTAAACAGGATGACGCCCCCGTATGCGGCAGTACCCCTTCTCTTCGTTTTGGTCCTTGCCCCCGCAGTCCACCCGTCTTCAAAGAAGCGCCATTTTACTGCCCCTGTTTGTGATGTTGTTGCTAACCTGCCTGATTGGCGGCACGTCTTTTCAGGTCTCCTCCACCTGGGAAAAATCTTTAAACGAGGTTCGGCACAGTTTAGGACGCGCGCTGATTCTCAACAACTTGCGCTGGAAGCTCGTTTCCGTAGAGAAAAAACTGTCTCAAACACCCAATACGGCACTGGCGGATTGGCGCGCGTTACAGAGCGAATTCAGGCTACTCTCTCAAACGGAAACCGACCCAAACCTGAAGGCCGAATTTTTAATTCTCTCCACCAGCCCACTGGACGCCCAGCGACTCCGCGCCCTACTGCGCCGGGCCGACACGATTAACAGCCGTCTGGACCAAGCCAGCCTGAAACTAAAAGCCCTGCAACAGTATTCGCAATCCGTCACGGTATTAACCACAGCCAGCCTGGTGTTTTTGGGCCTGGTGCTGACCGGTGTTACCGCCCGGGATCTTAGCCGATTGTTTCATCAGTTGGGCGAATCGCGGGAAAAACTGATTTCGGTTCAGGAGGAGGAACGCCAGCGCATTGCCCAGGAACTGCACGACGGGGTCATTCAGGAATTGGTTAGCCTAAAGCGAAACTACAGCCCGCAGGCCATTGATCAGCTCGTGGGCAATATTCGGCGGATTTGCCGCAACTTAAAGCCGCAAGTGCTGGAGGATTTGGGTTTGGCCGGAGCCATAGAACTATTGGCCGAAGAGTTGGCCCAAGACGCCCGCTGCGACATATCGCTCCACCTGGAAAGCGCCAATTTGGGACAATTACCCAAACCTTACGAACTGCCCCTGTTTCGTGTCATTCAGGAACTGGTCAACAACATCCGTCAGCACGCCTGTGCCTCACAGGTGAAAATCACCCTTCTGTTCGATCCTCAGGAAAGCCCGTTGCTTCGGCTATACGTGCAGGATAATGGCACTGGTTTTACGCCCGAGGCGGTTAAGCCCGGTTTGGGTCTCACGGGCATTCGAGAACGAGTCGCAAAAATGGGCGGCACGTTTAAAATAGAAACAGGTCTTTCCCACAACGGTAGCCTGTTTCGCATTCTCATTCCCGTTATTCAACCACAACCAAGGGGCCGCTGGCCATGGCTGACCATACACAAGCAACCCAGTCTCTAAGCACCGCCAAAGCCAAAGCAACACCTGTTATTCGTGTGTTTTTGGTGGATGATCACGCGGTGGTTCGCCAGGGTACGGCCGGAATGCTGCTCTCCGATCCAGGCATTGTGGTCGTGGGAGAAGCCGACAACGGCCAACAGCTCCTCGATCGTCTACAGGCCACAGAGGCAGACGTACTGCTGCTAGATGTGAACCTGCCAGAGGAAAGTGGTCTCAGCCTCCTGGGCAAACTGCGCGGCCAACTCCCCCAGTTAAAAATACTGATGTTTAGCGCCTTTAACGATCTGGCCTACGTTCGGCAATCCGTGGCGCTTAAGGCCAACGGCTACCTGTCTAAAACCATTAGCGGGCAAGCACTCTGCCGGGCAATTCATCAGGTATACAACGCCTCTGCCGATGCGTCTCCCGTTTTGTCGGAAGATTTACCCCCATTGGCAGAAGTGCTCCACGGCAAACCAAGTTTTGCTGGCAGCGCGGAAAAACTGACCCCCCGCGAGCTGGAGGTACTGGTTTACGTTGCACGCGGCGAAACCAACCGCGATATTGCCAAAGCCCTGATCGTTTCCGTTAAAACCATCGATACCCACGTTGCCAACCTGATGAAGAAACTGGCGGCCAACAACCGTTCTCAACTAACCGCTATTGCCTACAGCCAAGGTTTGCTCTAGCCACGCTAGCGCGCGCCCATAGGCCAAAAAAAAGCGGCTCGTCAGCCGCAAAGTTTGTTCGGGTAAGAAAGAGAAGGAATGGAAACTTGATAGTCTCCATTCTAATCGATGATGGCGTTTGTGGAAGCAACAAATTGTAGAGTTTTTTACAAATGTTGACCTTCTGTCGTCAAAAAGCGTCCTTGAACATTCAGAAATGAACCCTTTTCACCGAAAACAAACTGTATTCAGTTCGCGTTGCCAGAACCCATAGGAAGTAACCTTGCATGGCTGTCACCCAGTTTATAGGCCCCAAGCATAGCCTTAGAAGGCAGACTTCAAACAGCCGGAGCCATCATGTTGGCCAAGGGGTGGGCGAATATGCCGTGATTTTGGGCTGCGTGGCCCTGCTGTGCGTTGGGGTTCTCTCTGTTTTGGGCAGCCAGTTAGAAGGTATGTTGCAAGGCGGGGTTCGGTTCCAAGGAGCCCCAACAGCCAGCAGCCTGGCAAACGTAAACAACCCCGCAAATAGCGCAGTAAATAGTGCAGCTGGCCAACCACAACCAAGCAACACACCAACCACTGACCAAAACCCTGACACAACAACGGCACCAGCAACCACCAGCCCCTCTCCAAACGCATTGCCCGACTCGTTGTTACACGCATTAAATGCAACCAGCAACGGCAGCCTGAAGGATTTTTCCGCCGCCATAGAAACGGCCGCCGCCAGTGGGGCCACCAACCTGTATCTGGCCCAGTTGGATGCCGTGATTAAAACCCTGGAAGCCCAACCCACGGCATCCACCGAAACGATTGCAAACCTGAAGGCCCTCTCCA
>JANRKP010000020.1:0-7936 GCA_033763415.1 Candidatus Melainabacteria bacterium
AGAAAGAACTACAGGCCGCTGGCAGGATCCACTTGCATGGCCACTCCGGCCAATTCGGTATCCAAAAAACTGAATTTTTTTATAACTTGCACATCCCCTTAACAAAATCAGCGCCGCTGCGTCTCAGGACGCCATAAGGCGGCCGTGAAGCAGGCGCGTTAGGTTGTCGCCTCGCTTTCCAGGGGTTCACGGGGGACGGCGTCCCCTGTGCGGGGGATACCCAAGGGGAGGCCTCCCCTTGGGGGAAAGAAAGAACTACAGGCCGCTAGCAGGATCCACTTGCATGGCCACTCCGGCCAATTCGGTATCCAAAAAACTGAATTTTTTTATAACTTGCACATCTCCCTAACAAAATCAGCGCCGCTGCGACTCAGGACGCCAAAGGCGTCCGTGAAGCAGGCGCGTTAGTTAGTCGCCTCGCTTTCCGGGGGTTCACCGGGGACGGCGTCCCTCGTGCGGGGGTTTCCCAAGGGGATGCCTCCCCTTGGGGGAAAAGGAAGGAAGGAGAGAAGAGAAGAGAAGAAAAAATCAACATTTCATCTACAATGGAACAAAAGTCAGAAACCTCAGGAAACAGCAATGCCAAGCTCTGCTGCCAGCCAAAAAATAAGCCACAAAGTTCGCCAATTATTGCTGCAACACAACCGGTTTGCGCTGCGCAGAATGCTGGCCCGACTGAACTTTGCCGATCTTAGCGAGGTGATGGAACACAGCCTGACGGTGGAAGAAACCGTTCAGTGCTTTCGGGCGCTGACTCCGGCAAAATCGGCCCAGGTGCTTATTAGTCTGGATGATGAACGTCAGTTGGCCTGTTTGCTGTCACTATCCCCAGACAAAGCGGGGTTGGTTCTGCGCCTGATGGGGGCGGATGAAGCCGTCGATATTTTGCAAAAGATCAGCCCGCACGATCGGCGCCGCATTATGGGCGAAATGCCCTTGGATAGCGATACGCGCACAATCCACAACTTGCTGATGGAAGCCCCGGAATCGGCGGCGGGCATTATGTCCACGGACTATGTTCGCCTGTCCGTGGAAGCCACGGTGGGCGAGGCGCTGGCAGCAGTGCGCCGTGCTAGTGAAAAGGATTTTATTTATTACGTGTACTTAACCGATGTCAATGAGCGGCTGGTGGGCGTGCTCAGCCTGCGAAAGCTTATTCATCACGAGGATAGCGTGCCCCTGCAACGGATTGCCACTTACGACATTAAATCGATTTTGGTGTCGTTTGACCAGGAGTTTGTCGCCAATTTGTTCCGCAAGTACTATAACTTGCTGGCCATGCCGGTGGTGGATGCCGATAACGTGCTGCGCGGCATTATTACGCTGGATGATGTGCTGGATGTCATTGATGAAGAAACGTCAGAAGACCTGTATCAGGCCTCTGGGATTCGGTTGGATGACATTGATGAGAAAAACCTGCTGACTGGGCCCGTGTTCAATGCGGTTAAGGCCCGAATGCCCTGGCTGTCCATTACGATGTTTGGCCAGTTTGCCAGCGCGATGATTATTGCTTCGTTTCAGGAAACGGTGGCGGGGGCCGTTATTGCCTTTTCGTTCATGCCGCTGCTGTGTGGGCTGTCTGGCAATATGGGCACCCAAAGCGATACGATTACAGTCCGTGGCCTGGCCCTGAACCTGGTGAGGGTCGATAATATTCGGGAAAAAATTGGCCGAGAACTAAAAATCGCCCTGACCATCGGCAGTATTTTTTCAGTCATCGTGGGTCTTACCTCTCTCACGTTGTACCGCCACTGGGAACTGAGTGCGCTCCTGTCGGTTAGTATTGTGCTCAACCTGTGTATGTCTGGCCTGTTGGGCGTTTTGCTGCCTTACGTCATTCAGCGCTATTTTAAGCAGGATCCCGCCGGGGTGGGAGGGCCGTTTATTACCACCTTTATGGATCTACTGACCTACACGACCTATCTGTTTTTAATCAGCCTCTTGCTGGATCGGCTCATTTAAGGCGTCTCTCAGCACCCTTGCTGTGCTCTGAATATGAAAAGACCCTACCCGCTTCAATATGGGGTAGGGTCTTTTTTATCAATCACATTTATCAAGAACGGTTGGGCTCAATAGGTGCTTTCAAAAAGCGACTATTTTGCCACCTGGCTCATTGCGGGCTTTTTGTTTAGTTGGGCACCAGGCATTTTTTTCCAGTTGTGCGCCATAATCATTTTGTAGGCTTTCAGCGCGGTGTCTTCAATTTCGCCCAGCTCTTCGGCGCCCATAATCAGCTCGCGTAACGGCAGCAGGGCCCGGTGGTCCTTCAGCATTCCCAAAGCGGCGGCGGCGCCAGCACGCACCAGATCGTTTTCACTGGCGTTTTGTAGCACACCGATCAGAGGCTCAACGGCTTTACGGTCGCCAATTTTACCCAGAGATTGCACGGCGTAAATGCGGACATTTACCCATTCATCGGTCAGCATGCCAATCAATGGATCCACGGCCCCGGCATCGCCCAGTTCGCCCAAGGCGCGGGTGGCGTCGCAGCGCACGTTCACCTTATCGTGAGAGAGGCTTTCCACCAACGGTTTGACCGCAATGTTGCCAATCTCAATCAGGGCATCGGCAGCTGTCATGCACACCTGGCTATTGGAATCGCTGAGCGCTTCCACCAGAGGCAGCACCACTTCCTCGCCACCCAAACGACCCAAAGCGCGGGCTGCGCGAACGCGCACATCCACGTTTCGGTCTTCACGGAGCGATTCAATCAGTGGTACGGTCGCGGAAATATCACCCAACTCGCCCAACGCACGGGCGGCGTAAAGTCGAACAGAACCATTTTTATCGTTTTTAAGCGCATCAATCAGCGGATCGACCGCCGTGGCGTCACCCAGTTCCCCAAGCACGCGGGCGGCGTTATAACGTACTTTTTCCGATGGGCTATTTTTCAGTTCCTCAACCAGCTCGTCAAAGGATTTGGAAGCCGTTGTTTTTTTGCTGCTCGTGTTGGTTGCCATAGATAAACTAAAGTCCTCCCGAGAGAAATCATAACCGTTACATAACAGCCACCTCCCTAGGCAATCCTATCGTTTTAAGACACTGGCTATTTTGTTGTCTCAACAGCGCGTCTCGCACACAACCTTTAGAAAGATTTAATCATTTGCATAAAGGCGGAGTGACTATCGACTTGTGCCAGGGGGTGAGGTGATGTAACAGAATGTTACAGGTGTATGGAGATTTATTGCTTTCGTAGTTTGACCATTCTAGCACTCGATCCGACTTTTGGCCTAGGGGGGATCCTTGCGTAAGTTTAAAAACACGGGCCATCCTCGCGGCGGTTGGGGTGATGGTGTTGTCAGGACAAGAAGTTCCCGGATTCTGGGATGGCATCCAATTGTTTAAAAAATCTTAACTTGTTTTTATAAAAATAGAAATTATTAAACAGCCCACAACTCACAAACGGCCTCTCTGCGGGCCATTTTGCGTAAACTACGGCTACACCAATGAGGCAGTAACCGTCGTGGGCATTAGCGCGGCAATGCCTGGCAAGGTTCGCCCTTCCAAAAACTCCAGGCTGGCCCCACCCCCTGTGCTTACGTGGGTAAAACGCTGCGGGGCTATCGCAAACCGCTCCAGGGCGGCTACGGTATCGCCCCCGCCCAAAATGGACTGAAACGATGCACCGCGAGACTCGGTGAGATCCGCTAGCGACTGGGCTACTGCGCGTGTTCCCGTGGCAAAGGCGTCCATTTCAAACACGCCCACCGGGCCATTCCATAAAACGGTTGCCGAGGCGCTTAGCTGCGCCTGGATGGCTGCAATACTTTTGGGTCCAATATCCAGCCCCATCCAGCCATCTGGAATACTTTCCGTGGAAACCACCTGCGTTTGGGCGTCTTCGGCAAACCGGTCGGCCACCCGTACATCTTCGGCCAACAGCACACGAACCCCCGCCTGTTGTGCCGCGTTGAGCAACCGGCTCGCCTCGGGCGCCAAGTCCGCCTCCACCAGGGATTGGCCGACGGATTGGCCCTGCGCCAGAAGGAATGTAAACAGCATGCCCCCGCCAATCACCAGGCAGTCTACCTTGGGCAACAAATGGCTAAGTACCGACAATTTGCTGGACACTTTGCTCCCGCCAATAATAGCCGTCACGGGCCGTTTGGGCTGGTTTAACACGGCAGAGAGCATCTCAATTTCCTTTGCCATTAACAGCCCGGCAAACCGATGCGTCACCTGATGCGCCATGCCCGCCGTGGAGGCGTGGGCGCGATGGGCCGCCCCAAAGGCATCGTTTACGTACACATCACACAGTTGGGCAAGATTTTTGGCAAGCGCCGGGTCGTTGGCCTCTTCTCCGGGTTCAAAGCGCAGGTTTTCCAGCAGCAGTACATCGCCTGGTTTAAGCTGGGTGGCTTGCAAATGTACGGTGGGCGAACACACTTCCGTGGCCGCGTAAAGGGTGACCTCGGGCAAGTGCTGTTGTAACCGCTTGGCCACGGGCGCCATTCGCATCGATTCCACCACGGCGCCCTTCGGACGGCCCAAATGGCTGGCCAGTATTACGCTGGCGCCGCGCTGCAACAGGTAACGCACGGTCGGCAGGGTTTCCACAATTCGGGTGTCGTCTGTAATATGGCCCGCTTCGTTTTGTGGCACGTTTAAATCTGCCCGAACAAACACCCGTTTTCCGGCCCAAAAATCGGCTGGCATTTGCGCAATGGTGGGAACTGCTGCGTGATTCATAACCCAAGCTCCTAATTCAACACTGTAGACTAACGAATGACGTGCGCTTCCGTACCACAGGCGTACCACACAGGTTTCATAGAATGTCGCCGTGCTGCACGCCACCGACGGCTTTTCTACAGAACCGGTTCGCTACGTAACGGGTTCACGACCGTATCTTACCGAAAACAAACCGAACCTCACAGCACGGCCTGGATTCCCCAATCGCATCACGATACAATACAAACACCATGACTGCCTGTTTTTCGCTTCGTCCACTCGCGCTGAAAATAAAAGAGTACGCCGAACTGGTTCAGTTTGAGCACACCGTGTTCGCGCTGCCCTTTGCACTGTCTGCCCTACTTTTGGCCACTCCGCCAGATCGCTGGCCTTCGGCCTGGGTGGTGGGGTGGGTACTGCTGGCCATGGTGGGTGGGCGCACCTACGCCATGGCCTTAAACCGCCTGTTGGATGCTGATATTGACGCCAAAAATCCCCGGACCCAAAACCGGGCCATTCCGGCAGGTCGCATTAAACGGGCCGAAGGATGGCGCTTGGCGCTGGTTTCTTTGGCACTGCTGGTGGGAGCCACCACCCAACTGCCTCCGCTGTGTTTACAACTACTGCCCTTGGCCGTGGCCATTCTCTCATTTTATTCCTGGACCAAGCGCTTTACCAGCCTGTGCCATCTGGTGTTGGGGCTGGCCCTGGGTTCTGCCGCCGTGGCGGGTTGGCTGGCCGTTACCGGAAGTTTTTCCGGTGGGCTTCCCGTTGTGTTTGGTCTGGCGGTGTTATTTTGGGTGGCAGGCTTTGATATTATATACGCCTGCCAGGACACTGCGTTCGATCAGCGCGAAGGCCTGCACAGCCTCCCGGCCCAACTGGGCATTGCCCAGGCGCTATGGCTGAGTCGGGTTTTTCATGGGCTGTCGGTTCTGTGCCTGGTGGTGTTCGGTATCTGGTATCATCAAGCCTGGCAACCGACCCTGTGGGGCTACTGGCTAGGCACCCTCCTAATGGCGATCACCCTGGTGTTGGAACACCGTTGGGTACAGCCTCACGATCTCTCTCGGGTTAATGCGGCGTTTTTTACGCTCAACGCCCGGATTAGCCTGCTGTTTTTTTTGCTGTTACTACTCAGCCGCAGTGTATGGCTGCTGGGGTGGGGCTAACCCCACCACCCTCTCTCTCTCTGGGGTTTTGCCCCGGATTTTATTATTCACGCTGGGTTGATGGTGCCCCCGTAGGAGTCCGTTATTAACGTGAATGACACATCCCCCCCCGCCCCCAAAGACGCCTTGACGCCGCATCGTGCGTACTGGTTTCCGCTGACGCGAAACGCCTGGAGCACGCTGGTTGAAACCGCCGTTGAGGCGGCCTACCTGATGGGCTGTGTGGTCAGGAACTGTCAGGCGATGCTCGGCTTTTTTGTCCGGGGGCGTATTCATCCCGGGCAAACGCTTCGGCAGGCGGCTGTCGTTTGTTGGGATACCCTGGGCATTGCCCTGATTTTAACCACCTTTACCGGCATGGTGCTGGCCCTGCAAACCGCCGCGGAAATGACCCGGCAAGGGGCAGGGAACTTTGTGGGCGCCTTGGTCGCCATGGCTTTGGTTCGGGAGCTGGCCCCCATTATGACGGGCTTTTCCGTCATTGCGCTGGCAGGTTCCGCCTTTGCTGCCGAGCTGGGCTCTATGACCATTAGCAACCAGGTGGATGCCTTGCGCATGCTCCGGGTGGACCCGTTACGCTACCTGGTGCTTCCCAGGGTGGTTGCCACCACGCTGGCCCTGCCCTGCATGGTGGTGATTACCTGTACAGCGGGCATTGTTGGCGGCATGTGGGTAAGCGGATTTATTGCCGAGCTTCCAGCCGACCTGTACCTGGAATCCGTGCGCACCCAAACCGACTTTCGAGACGTGTTCTGTGCCCTGTTAAAGTCCGCGTCCTTCGGCTTTGCACTCTCGCTCATCACCACCACCATTGGCCTGGAAACCCGCGGCGGCGCCCGAGAGGTTGGAGAATCCACCACGCAGGCGGTCGTTTGGTCCTTTGTGGCAATGGCCGCGTTGGATTACGTGCTCACCTATCTGATATACGGTTCTGGCTAAAATCCGCCGCTGGCGGGCGTTGGCGTAACAATCCGCCCAAAGCGCATCTGGTTTAAGGGCTTACCGGGTGTCTGCGGCCCGCTCCCGTATCCGGTTCCTTCCAGCATTCCGCTATACTAGAACAGGGTATCCACTCTTTCCAAACACACTATTTCTTTTCTCTCTTTTTTCTTCTCTTTTTTCGCTTCAAATCAAAATTTCGCTTCAAAAAATCAAGCACAGGGATTCGATTTGCAATGTCTGCCAGTACCTTATCGCCATCGTCTGCCAACACGTCAACCCTTATTCAGGTGTGTGGGGTCAGTAAGTCCTACGGCGATCACGCCGTGTTACACCAGATTGATTTAACCGTTCAGTCAGGTGAGGTGGTTGCCATTATTGGCACCAGCGGTTGCGGCAAAAGCACCCTGCTTAAAGTGATTGCCGGTTTAGAAAAGCCCAACGACGGTGAAGTGATTTTGGGAGACCCCAACTTTACACTGGTCTTTCAGTATTCGGCGCTATTTGATTCCCTCACCGTTTTTGAAAACGTGGCCTTCTCTCTGCTGGAAAGCCCGGATCAGTTGCCTCCAGGGGAAAAACACGTGGTGCCTTCGCTTCGGCAAATGCGACGAAAAGTTCGCGAAAAACTGCGCATGGTCGGCCTGGATGAATCCATTGAAGACCAGTACCCCAACGAGCTTTCCGGCGGCATGCAAAAGCGCGTCAGCTTTGCCCGCGCCATTATGAGTGAGCCGAAAATCATTCTCTACGATGAGCCCACTTCCGGCCTGGACCCAGTGGCGTCTAACGTCTTGGAAGACTATATTGTTAAACTGCGAGACGAACTAAACGTGGCCAGCGTGGTGGTCACGCACACGTTTTCTACCATCTACCGAACCGCCAACCGAGTTTGCCTGCTACACGAAGGCCGAGTGCACTGGACAGGAACCCCTCAAGAGCTGCTGAAAACAACGGATCCCTTGGCTCGCGCCTTTGTGCAGGCGGCCCTGGTGCAGGATGATATGCCTTCCTAAAAAGGGGGGGGCCCTGCGGGGGCTGGGGGGGGACTGTTAGAATTCTGGGTGATCTGTTTTTCTTTTCTCCCCAAGGGGAGGCTTCCCCTTGGGTATCCCCCGCTGAAACCACTGCGCGTGGTTTCAGACTTCCGGCAATGT
>JANRKP010000021.1:0-13499 GCA_033763415.1 Candidatus Melainabacteria bacterium
AGTCAGTTTTTTGGATACCGAATTGGCCGGAGTGGCCATGCAAGTGGATCCTGCCAGCGGCCTGTAGTTCTTTCTCCCCTTTCTTTCTATTCTTCTCCCAAGGGGAGGCCTCCCCTTGGGTATCCCCCGCACGAGGGACACCGTCCCCCGTGAACCCCCGGAAAGCGAGGCGACTATCTAACGCGCCTGCTTCACGGCCGCCTATGGCGTCCGTGAAGCAGCGGCGCTGATTTTATTAGGGGGATGTGTAAGTTATAAAAAAGCCACTGAGCCGACTTTAATCCCAACGGCGCGGATACCAAGCTTTAGCATAAAAAAATGAAAATGTAGCCAGCGAGCCGACTTTGCCACGTAGTGGCGGTGGAGGCGACGCGTCAACGGAGACTTTCCATCAACCCACGCCCCACCAACAGAAACCCGCATTCACATTGCCGGAAGCCTGAAACCACGCGCAGTGGTTTCAGCGGGGGATACCCAAGGGGAGGCCCCCCCTTGGGGAGAAAAGAACAACAGATCACCCAGAATTCTAACAGTCCCCCCCCAGCCCCCGCAGGGAAAAAACCTTCCATCAACCCACACCCTCACCAACAGAAGCACGTACCCATATTGCCGGAAGCCTGAAACCACGCGCAGTGGTTTCAGCGGGGGATACCCAAGGGGAGGCCTCCCCTTGGGGGAAAGAAAAACAGATCACCCAGAAAACCCTGGCAACACCTATAAACACGCCAGCGCTTCGTGTGAGGAAAACGCTGGCGAGAAGAAGCAAGCTGCTTGGTTGTCTAGGAAGTAGGCTCTTTCGGGGCGATTTTTCGCGCATCCGTTGTGAGGCTTAAAAACTGCAACTCCCGATAGGTGGGAATAGTAAGGCGCTCGTCGGGCCATTCTTCAGTGCGAAGAAATCCGCGGTTTTTAACGCCGGGCTTATCGTAATACTGGGCTAATTTTGCGTTGGAGATCACCATCTGCAACGCCTCCTTCTGGTTATCATCGGTAACTAATACGGCACTGGTTTGGGCAGGCAAGCGATCTGTAAAAACGTTGCCAAGCTTCAGCTTCTCGGTACGGTGGGCCGCCGCTGTACACCTTGCACAAAAGCACGTTGCTGGCCCAGCTCGGCCGTCACGGTTTGTTGACAAGTTGCTGTTTCAGCCTGAGTAGAGTTTCAGTGAATCACCCGAACGCAGCCCATTGGCACTGGTAGCGAAATACTGAAAAACTCCCAAAACGTCATCAACACACCATGACGGCTTTCTCTAAAAGTTCACTTGCTAAAAAAAACGAAACAACGCAAACACAAAGCGACGTTTTATAAAAAACGCGGTGGTTTGCCAGCTTTCACAGAAAAAAAAGACACAGCAGTTAGTAAAAGAACAACCTATTGATTCGGACGCTATACACGACAAAAAGTTCAGAATGGCATCTCATTACCAGCGAACAGAGCACGGTTCACAAACGAATATTCAAGGGTAAGCGTATTCCACTCCACAGAAGACGTAACACGATCTGCCGCGAGGACAGAGGACGGTTGTTTTGCACGAACGAGTATACAAACAGACCCATTGAATACAGAGCGTGACAAATGGATGGAGCAAACAAGAACAACAAGGACGAACGAACACAAGACACTCTAAGAAACACAAATTAAAGAAAGACCACTTGTAGAGAGTGCTAAAAAATGAACGAGGCAGTAGACCCTTAAAAGCCGTAGGGCTTTGTAGTGGTACGTGTCAGTATTTGTTCAATTCCCAACCAAAGTATTATGTTAAACGTTATTGATTGATTTGAAAAGTACTTTGTTACATTTAAGACATATTTCATTTTCGTGGCCACTGCACTAACGTTTTGTGTCTGGCATTTTGTGTACTCAATGGCCGCACACCTGCTTTAAAAATTGGGTGAGCCCATGAACCAGGCCATTGACCAACGCCTGCTGTGTGGCTGGTTGAATGAGCTGGGCGTATTCTTCCGGGTGGGTCATAAAGCCCAGCTCCAGCAAAACGCTGGCGCTACTGCTCAGGCGGGTTAAGTGCAGGCTGTCAAACAACATTCCGTAGTGGGGCCACTGCGGAAACTGCGCCGCCACGCCTTGCTGAAGGGCCTGGGCAAGCGGTTGTGAGAACAGATGGTAATAGTAGGTGCTAAACCCGCGGGCCTCCCACGGGTCGCGTCCATCGGGCAGCGCGTTGTGATGCAGGCTAAGAACCACATCGGCGGGCCAGCGCTCGGCCTGTTGAGTGCGCGCTAACAGGCTCAGGGTCGTATCTGTGGTTCGGGTCAGGCGAACCTGCCGCAGGCCCTGCCGTTGTAAGGCCTCGGCGAGCTGTTTGGCCACGTTGAGGTTTAACGTCTTTTCCGGTATGCCATTGAGGCCAACACCGCCGCGTTCTTCGCCACCGTGGCCCGGATCGATTAAAACGCGGCAGTCTTGCCAGTTCAACGGCCAGGTGCGCAGGGTTAACACACCGGTGGTGCCAGTAGTACCCGTCGCTTCGGCGGGCGTTGGCTGATAATGCCACTGCCAGCCAGCCAGGGGGCGCAGAAGCGGAATGGTTAGCTGAACAGAATCCGGGCCGACGGCAGCCACCTCCACCCAGCGAATCCCGCTGGCGTGCGGGTGGTAATGAATAAAGTCGCAGTGGTGGCTACAGCCGGAAAGCCAAAGCTGCACCTGGTTGGGTTCGGCCACAACGTGGACCGGCCGCGGCGAGACGAGTGGCAGATGAAGCGCGGTGGCGTTGGGTGGAAGAACGTCGGTCGGGGTGGATTGGGCCTCCTGCACGTGCACCAGGCGTAACGGAATGGCGGCTGGAGGCTGGGAATGCAAGGCGACGTCTTGTCGGTTGATCCAGGCCAGGCCGCTGCGGGGGTACTGAATTTGAACCCACCCGTTTTGCGCGCCCAGCACAGTAAGCGGGGTTCCTGCAAAAAGCGGTGTCAGGCGAGCCCCGCTGAGGTCGCCAGCAGGACCCATATCCGCGCGAACAATGGCGGCCGTCTCAGGTGCTCCCGCCACGGTTGCGCCGCGTGGGCCCTTCCACACGGAAAGACGGCCTAATAACGCGCCCAGCCTGGTTGCGGGCTCGCTGGCGTTTTGGGAGCGTTGCTGAACGATCAGCGGTAAATCGGCCAGCGCTATATCGGTGTAGCGAGAAGTGTGCATTGGCGTCTGTGGCAGCGTGGCGGGTAGCTGAATACGGGCTTGATACACGTAGGCCGCCGGAATGGGGGGTCGGGTGTGATGGAGCGCCGCAAACACGCCCAAGCGTTCATCCCAAAAGGTGGATGCCGGAGCCGTGTTCGATGGATTAGTGGCATGTTCAGGCTTTTCTTGCAGCGGCGTGAGGGGAATGGCCTCATCCAACAGACCTGGAATGAGCACTTCGAGCGAGAGGCCGGGTTGGGCAACCACCTGCACGTAAAAGGATGAACCCAGCAGCAGGCTGAGGTCCTGGTTGGGCAGGCTGCGCGTTGCATCCCAGTGTTGCCCTTCCGGCAAACGCCAGGTATCTCGGTACAAGTGCAGCACGTGTGTTTGTCTTGTCTGGGCCGAGAGCGTATCTCGCCCCTGGGGCAGAGTCGTCTCGGCAAGCAGGGTCACCGTGTTCAACCCGGCCACAAGCGGAAGCCGGTATGCAAAAAAACCTTCAGCGGTTGTGGCCACAGGGGTGTCGTTAATCCGGAGGCGGCCTCCAGGCAGGACATTACCCATTATAAAGGTGCTCGGCTCGGCGGTATGATGACCCTCTTCTGGATAAACCACCTGAAGCAGGCTTTGGTTGGCAACAACGGGCTGCTTGCCCGTGTGAGCCGCGGAAGCCAATGCCGGTTGCGTTTCCTCCGGTGTTAAGGGTTCCATCAGGCAGTGTGGCCTTTTATACAGGCGGAAACAGCCCCCTGGGCAGATAAAGCATCTGACCCCTGGCTGGTGGCGGCGCCTTGTTGCCAGAACGCGATTTCGTTGAGAATCTCCGCCGCTGCCTGAGCCGGATTGCTGGCCTGATAGATCGGTCGCCCAACCACAAGCTGATTGGCCCCTTGGTTCAAAGCCTCCGTGACGGACAGGGTACGGTGTTGATCGTCGCCCCCTGCTCCTTCCTGGGGTGGGCTGGGACGGATACCTGGCGTAACACACAAAAACGATCCGCCACAGGCCGTATGAATTTCGGCCACTTCCTGCGGGGAGCAGACCACGCCTTGAAGCCCACTGGAAAAAGCCAACTTGGCCAGATGGAGCGTATACTCCTGCACGTTAACGGCAGCACCGCTCGGTTGCATCTGGGTTTCGGCCAACGCCTGGGCAGACAGGCTGGTGAGCACCGTCACGGCAATGAGGGTTGGGCTGGGGAGTCCTTGCTGCTGGGCCACCGTTTCGGCACGCTCGGCAGCCGCCGCCATCATGGCGCGCCCGCCCTGGGCGTGCACGTTGAGAAAAGAAACCCCGGCAGCCACCAATACGCCCACGGTTCGGGCCACGGTACTGGGAATATCGTGCAGCTTGAGATCGAGAAAAACACGCCCCCCGCGGGCTGTAATGGCCTCGATTACTGGCAGACCCGCCTGATTAAACAGAGACATGCCCACCTTAAAGCCGGTGACGCCCACCGGCAGGAGTTGCTCAGTTAAGGCAAGCGCGGCCTCCGCTCCAGGCACATCCAGAGCCACCCACAGCTTTTGTGCGGCCATTGAGCGGAAATCGTCGAGAGACGGGGGTGGGTGATGGGGAGAGGACATTGTTGCCCGAAGCCTCCTAGGGTGGATAGTAGCCGATTTTGTCTTTGCGGTTTACCTTGTACGGTTTGCCTCGGTGGACCATTGTGAACCAGTGTGGACGAGTGGATGGAAAGGTCTTTTCGCACACACAAACACAAAAAAACACACGCGCACAAGCACATCGCGCACAAACAGAGTTTGAGCTATTTTATACCAAACAACGGTTCATTCGTACGAGGACGCGTCTGGCCGTCCATCCTTAACCTGTTTATCCTTAAACCGTCCATCCTTAAAAAGAACCCAGGGATATTACCTTGCCCGTGACGTTGTTGTCTACGCCGTTATCCACCCAATTTGGGGCCAGTTCTTTCCAAAAGCCAGCGCCGGTGTTGCTGCCAACCAATCCGGTTCAGGGGCCTTTGGCAAACGCATGGCCACAGGCGCAAGCGCAGGCTTCCGGCTTGCCCTACATTGGCGCAGACCAGGTTCGATTTTCAGCCACGGCCGCCCCGAAAAAATCAGAAGCTGCCGAAAAGTCCGACACGCCGCAGGCTCAGCAAGCTTCGTCGCCATCGGCCAGGATCTTTCACTGGGATCTGGGCCATGCGTGGCAGTCCGGCTGGCGGGCGGTGCAGGAGGACTTTTTGCCCAGTGTCATCCTGATTGGGACACTTACACTCATTCCGTTTCCGCTGATCCATATTGCCCCGCTGCTGGCCCCGCTTATGGTGCCCATGTGGTGTGCCGGTAGTTTTGCGCGCGGCTTTTTTCTGGAAGGCCTGACCCCGGGCCTGAACCCGGAGCGATGGTTCAAGCCGCGTTTTCCGTGGGCTGCTGCAACGGAACCCCCAGCAGAAAAACCTCCTGCACCAGATTCACCGCCAACAGATCCGCCACCACCAGATTCGCCAACAGGGCGTCACAACCCCTAAACACTCCTAGAAGCAGAGGTAGAAGCTGCTCTCTGAAGCATTGAGGCGTTGTTTTCACGAATGATTGTCTGCGGGTTTCAGATTGTAACAGATTGTAAAATATGGTCAACAAAAACAGCACTCTCGATTTTGTAGAGTCATCCCTTTGAAGAGGCATCTGTATCATCATTCCAGCGCTTGTAGAGCAAAGTTGCCTGCTGGTGCTTGCCTTTGCCGGTGCCTGGTTTTATTGGCCACCCCAGCGCACGGCGTTCATCTGTTAGGATAAGGGTGTTCCAAGAGAGTTTAAATTCCTGCACCGAACCGTACAGACGAGATGGGGGGCAAACGATGGCCAGCCAGTTCAAGCTGTGGAACTTTAAAAAGGTGCTCAATTTTTCAGCAGAACGCTATTTGAAGGTTGCCGGAGATCTGTTTATCTATCAGGGAGATTACGACACTGCCCTGGCCATGGTGGATCGAACCCTTGAGATTGACGCTCAGGATACTCGTGCCCTGGTGCTTAAGGGAGATATTTTGTTCTGTCTGAATCGTGATATTGAGGCCCTGGACGTCCTTAACGAGGCATTGAAGGCCGATGCGCATTGTGTGGAAGCCTACGTTTCCAAAGCCAGCGTGTTGGATGCCTTAGGCAAACTTCGCGATGCCTTGCACTGCTGCCAACAAGCCCTTGTCTATCTGCACCGTCCGCACGATTATTTGCTGTTCACACTTTATGATCAGACGTTGTCGTTGCTGTTGCGGTTACGTAAACATCGCCAGGCCACTCAAATATACGAGGAAGCGCAGTATCGCCTGTCGCCGGAAGAGGCGGCCTATTTGTCCGTCACCTACAAGTGTTTACTGGAACAACGCGCGCGGGAACGTCAGCAGCGTTTGTGCCGCCAAGGAAACCCGAGTTTAACCGTTTTAAATGGAGGCCTCTGCGTGTTTGCCAAGCAAATGACAACCGATGCGCCTTCAGAACTATCGTCCTCAGAAATATCGCCAACAGTGCCGCGCGATAACGACGATGCGCTGCCTGCAGAAATGCCCGTGCCCACCGCCCAATTGCAACAGGCGCAACAGGGAACGTTACAAACCCTCTCCCTGTGTGATCTGTCGCCAGTGGGCCTTTGTCCTTAACTTTACGCCGCAACACCTGGTTTGTGGCTTCCTTTAGGTTGGTTTTTTAAAGTTCATCTCCACTGGACACACCTTGTACCACCAGTTTGCCTTGTCTGCATCTGGTGGTTTTTCCTTTGCAGGGCCCGATGAATGGTCCGTTGGGTTACCGCCAAAATGGCCAATTTGTAACAAAATGTATTTCAGAGTGATATCTAAAAGCAATTTTAATGAAATCATTTTGTTTATTATAATGTAAGAGATGAGCGCAGACCCAAGCGGGCTGCTCCATACTCTACCGCAAGACTTGATTTATCTCTATCGCATTCCTGGGGAAAAGTAGGGGAACCATCATCTAAGGGTGGGACAATAAATTTGTGCTGTGCCGGATAAATTCTATCCGGCATTTTGCAATTTAAATATTCATATTTTGTGTGTTGCTAAATTGCACTGCTATTAAAATAGCCTCCATATGTCTAAATGTAACAAGTCATCGCTTTTTAGAAATAAATTGGCAATTTCAGAGAATTAAAATTGTTTATTAATTCAAATAGAAGGATTTTGGTTTCCTCCAAAATCTAAGCGCATTAGGCCACTCCCACCCACACAACATCCCTGTTGTTCTTATCCCAAATTTTTTCAGACCGGATAAAACGCATACGGTTTTCAGGCACAAGCTGCTGGAACCACGTTTTAACGGCATTACCGCAGTACAAGGAGAGAGCGCCACACGCATTGCCTCGATTGACGAACAATCGGTTTCGTCATCCGCCACAACAGATTTTAGCGTGACGTTTGCACCGCTCTCGACTAAGCGATCCAGACTTATTCGACAGCCTATGTCCCCCCTGTAACCGCTCGGTTACAGGTTTTTCTTTTTTGGGGTGTTTTTTATCAACTAAAAACCACCTGCCAGAAGTGACACGCAGGTGGTTTTTGAAGCGCATTTGCGCTTTATTATGCTCTCCGTTTAGAGCCCCATAAAGTCCGGGCCAGAACCCTGTTCCGTGGGGCGAACCCGAAGATTTTCCTCCGGGCAGACAATTTCACACGTTCGGCACTGAATGCAGTTTTCCAACGACATTCCGTGACGGCGCAAACCTTCGAGCAGATCCACGCGGTGTACCTCTGCCGTGCAGTCAGAAACGCACGGGGTGGCCCTGTCCAAAGCGTCGTACTTGGTAATGCACTGACCGCAGACATCGGCGTTAAATTCGTCTATATGGGCATTATGCTCGTGGTAACGGGTACTGGCGTAAAACACGGCATCTTCTCGGCTGTAGAGGGTTTCTCGATCAAAGCCGTTTTCAATGGAACGCGCACTGCCATTGGGCCGGTAGTCCGGGTCAATGTGCACATGATCGGGGGCGTAGGCAATGGGCCCAATGTCTAAATCCGCATCCATCAACAGCTTTAAACGCACCGCATCGGCCGAGGCCTGAATGGGATTTCCGCTAAAACCGGCCCCCAGAATGCCCGCCAGAGGATTACCACGATCAACGCCATCCATTACCTTGGGCAGATACTGGGTCAATAACCGAGGGTTCTCCTGCCAGGCACGACGAAAGTAGCGCCCTTGCAGCAAGCCCTTGCCCACTGGCGAGTTCATCACCTGGAGCTTGTAGCGGCTGAGCGTTTTTTGCGTGAATGGCTCTCCAAGCAGTAACCGTTCGTGAATGACATCGGCGGCCAGCATGCCGGTTTCCATCGCGTTGGAAACCCCGTTTAGCTGGCTCACTTCCAGCACTCCCAGCGAATCGCCCAACAGCATGGCGCCATCGACTGCAAACTGGTTGGGCAGGCTGTAAAAACCACCTTCAGGCAGCAGGGCCGCGCCATATTTGAGCAACTTTCCGCCCGCGATCATTTTTTGCAGCCACGGGTGCTTCTTGTAGTCCTGGAGGCGTTGCTGCGGATTCAGGTTCGGGTTGGGCGTATCCAAGGACATAATGAGACCAATGGTCAGCTTGTGGTTCTTCATACCGTAGACAAAGCCGCCGCCAAAGGTGCCATCTGTAAGCGGATAGCCCATGGTGTGCCACACCTGGTTGCTAAAATCACGGTCTTCCGGGAGCTGCCAGACTTCTTTTACGCCCACGGACCAAATCTGCTCCGTGTTAGGTCGCAGATCGAAGGCATCAATCACCTGGCGGGCCACAAAGCCTTTATCGCCAAAGCACACCACGCTGCCGTACACAACCTCATCCAGCGGCTCGCGCCCCTGTTGCTCTACCACCTGCACGCCAACCACGCGGGGCTTTCCCTCGGGGCTTTCTTCCATAACGACCTCGTGTGCCGCAAAGCCGGGAAATAAATCCAGGGTAACGTGGGGCAGTTGAGCCGCCTTTTCCTTCAGCTTGGTGGCCATCCAATAGATCACATGGCTGAGGCTGAGAATCAGGTAGCCGTGCTTTTTAAGCCCATCAGGCAGTAGCGCGTCCGGCACATGCCAGAGGCTTTCTGTACCCATTACAGAAAAATGGCTGCTTTGGCAAACGCCTTCAACCGGAAATCCCTGGCTTTCGTAGTCTGGAAACAGCGTTTTTACCATTCGGGGGTGCACCACCGCGCCGCTACAGATGTGCCCGCCAAATTCGCGGCTTTTCTCCAAAATGGCCATGGAAAAAGAGACGCCGCTTTTTGCAGCCAGATCCAACAGACGGTGCGCCAATGCAAAGTTTGAGGTGCTACCGCCCACCAGCACTACATCGTAGCGAATGGGCTCTTTCTCAGTGGACGGGGGGGGGGAGATGGTCAAAGCGGTTGGTTTCGTTTCTTCAGACATGGGCCATGCCCTCCTCAGACGACGACCGCACAGACGGGGCCGCGTTCAGCGCCGCGCTGGCGTTACGATCTTTCAACTGGCGGATCATCTCCGGCAGTACCTGGTACACATCGCCCACAATGCCGTGGTGGGCAAACTTGAAGATGGGGGCGTCCGGGTCCTTGTTAATGGCAATAATCGTGTCGGATTTGCTCATACCCACCCGGTGCTGAATGGCGCCCGAAATACCGCAGGCAATGTACAGCTTGGGCCGAACCGTTTTACCGGTTTGCCCCACCTGGTGTTTATAGGGAATCCAGCCCGAATCCACCGCCTTGCGAGAGGCGCCCACCACGGCGTTTTGAAAACAGTCCGCCAAGTTCTGCAGCAGGCCAAAACCCTCGGCATTGCCCAAGCCATAGCCACCGGCCACAATCACTTCGGCATCCGTCAGGCTAACGCCTTTTTCCACCTCGCGAAACACTTCCAGGACCTGCACGCGGTAGTCTTCTGGCTGTAAATGGACCGGGATGTGTTCAATATTCATCGGCCGGTTCCAGTCCGGCGTAAGCGGAGTCATCACACCAGGGCGTGCGGTGGCCATCTGCGGGTTTTTCCAGGGGCCTAAAATCCGCGCCTTCAGGCTTTCTCCAAAGCTGGGCCGAACGGCGTACAAACAGTCTGGAAACAGTCCCATTTTACTGGGATCGTTCCCCGTGCTGTGCTCGTAGGGGCCAATATCCATTTCAATGGTATCGGCGGTCAGGCCGGTTAAAAAGTAGGCCGCCACGCGGGGCGCCAAATCGCGCCCGGTGGTGGTGGAGCCCGCCAACACAATATGGGGCGGCATCTCAAACCGTTGCATCCAATCGCAAATGACACGCTTGTAGGGCAGGTTGGCATAGTACTTCAGGTCTGGATGATCGGCCACATAGACCACATCGGCCCCGTAGGCGATTAGGGTTTTAGGCATTTCGCCCAGCTCGTGGCCTAGCACCATGGCCGATAGGGTTGTTCCCAGCTTGTCGGCCAGCTCACGGCCAATGCCCAACAGCTCCAGGGTGACAGGTTGGAGATCGCCTAAAATTTGTTCGGCCAGCACCAGCACGTGCCCGTGCGGAATGGCCTTGATATCCACCTCCACGGAAGCACTGCCCGTGGTTTCTGCTTCCTCTGACCACGACGCCTCGGAAGAGGACGAAGAAGGTTGTTTTTGCTCACTCATGCGCGTACCAGCTCCCGAATATTTGCCTGTTGAAACACGTGCTGTACCATTTGTTCCACCGGGGCGCCCTGCTGCATTTGGCAGCTACCGCCCATTTCCGCAATTTTCCAGGTGCGGCCCACAATGGTGGGCGAACCAATCAGGCCACACTGTTGCGGATCGGCCTGAACATCGTCCAGATTGACCACCCGAATATAGTTTGCCTTTGCCGCCGCGTCTCGCTGAAGCTGTTGCACCTGACGCGCCCCGCGAATCGATTGATACTCCAGCGCCGGGTAGGAGTTGGCCACCGTAATCAGCGCCGGGGGCTTCATTTTAATCCACTGATACCCGGCCTCGATAATTCGTTTGGCCACCAGTGCCGTTTCCGCCTCGGTCTGCTCCAGCCGAAAATCCTCGCAGTAGCTCACATGCGGAATGTTGAGCCGCTCTGCAATTTCCGGGCCCACCTGGGCGGTATCGCCATCGGTGGTTTGCAGGCCACAGAAAATAAAATCAAACGCACCCAGGTGTTCAATCACGCGGGTCAGCGCGTAGGAGGTAGCCAGGGTATCAGAGGCGGCCAAACGACGATCCGACAGAAGCACGCCTGCGTCCACGCCATGGGCAATGGCTTCGAGCAAAATTTCCTCTGCAGGGGGCGGCCCCATGGTAATGGCGGTGACACGCCCACCGTAGGTTTTTTTAATGTGCAGCGCCGCCTGCAAGGCGTAACGGTCAAACGGGTTCAGCATTCGCTTTGCCCGGGCCCGGTCAATGGTTCCATCAGGATTAACACCGGCTTTGGCGTTCTGATCCGGCACCTGCTTTATGAGCACCAAAATCTCTCGGGTGGGGGATGGGGGCATGGGGACCAAAATCCTCACTAACAGCAACTGGCACAAGGAAATGAACCAACGTACACCACTTAACCCAGGCCGCTTCTGGCGCTGGCAACGCAGTGAATTAGGCAATCTTCTCGTCTTTTAACAAATGCACAGACTCAATCCTGGAACTTTTTCGGCAACCGTGTTTTGCAATCGGTTTGGCGATAATCGGTTTTGGGTGGTCAGCAGTGATGGGGCGGACGGCGAGTTTAAGCGCATTCTAACAGCCCATTGCCACCATACTCCGTTTGCCGAAGGAACCTCACTCAAGTCGCCTCTGCGGAAAGACGAACCAACGGTAGAATATCAGTAGCATAAAAAAAGTGCAAAACTCTGTACAAACCCGTTGCAGAAACTCGTTGTAGAAATACTGGATACCCACACGCTTGTTTTTGCGCACTAGCAGCCCATTTTGCCATCACTACCTCTGCCGCTTTAGCGCCTTGGGCCTGCTTGTTCTGTCGCTTTTTTCCGTTACGGGCTGCGCCAACTTGCCCTTTCAGGAGGACGCCGCCGCTGATCCTTATCAAAAAATTGCGGATCCGCCCAACATTCCCTTCTTTGCCCGGATGGGAACCTCCCCACTATTGGAAAAAATTCGTCGCGAACGCCTGGGCCTGCAAACCTTAGGTCCCCGCTACGTGGATCTGGTCGATCTGGATACCGTCACCCCGCGCGGGCAACGGCTTCATCAAATCATTATTCAGTTTCTTCACGATGGGGTTCTTCAGCCCGAAGGACCCGATGCCCAACTGGCTCTCGATAAACCTCTCACTCGTGCGCAACTGGCCGTGTGGCTGGCCAGGGCTTTGCATTTGCCGCCGCGTCGTCGGCCCATTCCCTATTTTCGAGACGTCGGCATGGATCGTGCCGAATATGGCTACATTGAAACTGTGGGCCAATTTAATTTAATGACCGGCCGCAAAGCGCCCCACGGCTATTTGTTTGAGCCCGACAAGCAAATTTCCCGCCAGGAACTGTGTGTGCTCTACGCCCACCTGAGCCGACAACACCGCTTTGCCGATGATCTTCGCGCCGGGGACTATCGTGATCTATCCCCCCCAGAAGAAGAGCCGGTGGACAATATTGCCCGATTTCGGGATTTCCATCGGATTGATCCCCGAGCCCAGCCCTACGTAGCCATTGCCTACGAGCACCGGGTGTTGCTTAACACCTTTGGCTTGCGTGCGGAAAATCTGATTCGTGGTGGGGGGCTTCGTCCCAATGCGCCCATTCTTCGCCGAGAAGGCTTGTTTTTTCTGCACGACCTGGTAACCCGTCATCCGATGTTGGCGACCCGCATCAAAGAAAAATGGTAGTATTTGGTTGTCTTTCCATGCCTGGATTTTGGGTGATCTGTTTTTCTTTTCTTCCCCCAAGGGGAGGCCTCCCCTTGGGTATCCCCCGCTGAAACCCTTTCTCATGGTTGATGGGCGCGTGGTTTCAGACTTCCGGCAATGTGGATAAATGCTTTGGTTGGTGAGGGCGTGGGTTGATAGAAGGTTTTTTCCCTGCAGGGGCTGGGGGGTACTGTTAGAATTCTGGGTGATCTGTTTTTCTTTCTCCCCAAGGGGAGGCCTCCCCTTGGGTATCCCCCGCTGAACCCACAGCGCGTGGTTTCAGACTTCCGGCAATGTGGATGCGGGTTTCTGTTGGTGGGGGCGTAGGGTGATAGAAGGTTCCGGTTAACGCGTCGCCTCCACCGCCACTGCGTGGCAAAGTCGGCTCGCTGGCTTTCTTATAACCCATCCCACACACTTTCACATAATCCCCCCTAACAAAAACAGCGCCGCTGCGACTCAGGACGCCATAGGCGTCCGTGAAGCAGGCGCGTTAGTTAGTCGCCTCGCTTTCCGGGGGTTCACGGGGGACGGCGTCCCTCGTGCGGGGGTTTCCCA
>JANRKP010000022.1:0-323937 GCA_033763415.1 Candidatus Melainabacteria bacterium
TAGCTCAACGGTTAGAGCAGGGCGCTCATAACGCCTTGGCTGGGGGTTCGAATCCCTCTGGGCCCATTTTTAATTGACCAAGCTGCTGCGTGTTGAACCCATGAGATGAAGGGCGTTTAGCGCCTGGGTTTTTTTAAGCCGTTAATCGTTTCTACGACGAGCGTGTCGTAGGGCTGTAGGGGTAAATCTTGTAGCCAGGCGCTGGCAGGCAAAGGCGCTGGCGGGCTGTTGTTAAGCGAGCGTATCAGCGTAATGCCCGAGAATGTGCTGCCGGGCTTTTTGGGGTGGTGGTGTTTGGCCTGGCGGCCAGCGCCTGCTTGGATAAGGGCAGGGGGTTGCCAACCTGCTTTGGCCAGCACGCTTTGCAGGGTTAATTGGTCGGCGGGCAACAGGTATACATCCGGTTGCGGAACGGCCCCAATCACCCGGATGGGGTAACGCTGTGGGCCAATTCGGCTGTGGGCCAGCAGTTTTAGGTGCTCCGCGTTGGGCAGGGTGTTGTCTGGCAACCGAGGCACGTAAAGGGCGTCTCCGGGGCCGAGGGGTAGGTCTGCCTCGCTGGCCCCGTTGGCCAGCCAGTGTAGCAGGTTAATCGTTCGGCTTTGCTTGGTTTGGACGTTAAAGCTGGTTATGTGCGCCAGGTCTGCCTGGGGTAACACGCCACCGGCTTGGGCCAGTACGCTGGAAGTTCGGCACCCGGGAACCGTCGTGTCGGCTCGTCGGGCTTCCGCATCGTGGGGGGTGTGGCAATCGGTGGGTTGTTGCTGCCCGGGTCGATAAACGGCCCCAAACACGGCATGGCCTTCCCAGGGGCGGGCCTCTAGTTGTAGGTGCACCAGCGGGTGCTTTAAATATTGCTTGAATGCCTGGGCAATGGCCTGTTGGGCTTGGGCAACGCTTTGTCCCGCCACAGCAACCGGACCAATGAGTGGTAGGTCAATGCTGCCGTTGGCCTGTACCCGGAGGCTGTTGCTGGACAGTTCGGGTTCTTGCCACACCATCAGGCTGAGCCGATCCCCTGCCTGTAGTACGGTGCTGATGGGCTCAGGCGTTTGGCTTTCTGGTGGGCTGCTGGTATGGGTAACAGACAGGCTGGCTGGATGAAACCCCGGCTCTTGGGTGGGGGTCTCCTTGGCTTGGGAAGGATTGGGCGGCTGTTGGGCCTGCCACCAATCGGTCCAGGTGTCGTGGGTCATCACATCGACGGAAACGCCTGCCCCCCCTTTAGCGGAGAACGACATTGGGTTCATGGGTTTTTCTTCGGCCTGTTCCCCATAGCTGTTGGGCCCGTTGGCGCTGTAAAGCAAACTAAACGCAAGGCCAACGAGAACCCAGCGAAAGGTAAATGGCGTGAGGTGTGCCTTCATACGGAAACAAAATCTCCCTTGTGTTGGCTGGCCCCTTGCAGAATGCTTCCTAGCCAGTGAATGTGCTGATGGTGGTGTGCTGTTTCAAGTTCTAGCATTCGTTTGGATTCCAGCCAGGTGGAGTCCACCATGGTCAGGAGCGCATCCGCCTGCTGTTGGGCTAAAACGGGAGAATCCGTGGGCCGGTCGTACTGATGAACGACGACCAACGCGGGCCCAACGTGCTGTACGGCCTGGGCAATCCAGGTCCAATCGGGCGGATCGTTTGTTTGGAGCAGCCAAAAATTGTTCTGAGACTGAAACCGATACAGGGTGGCCTCGCCTTCTGCCCACACGTGTTCCAGGCGCTGATCGTTTTGCAAGATGGAAAACAGTGCCTGTTGCTGGCCGGCGTGTGGATGGGTCTGTTCCGGCGTGTGTTGGGTTACCAGCAGCACGGCTCCGTCCACAGAGCCCACACTGGCCAGGCATTGGGCCAGCAGGGTGGCGTATAAACTCCCTTCCTGGCTAAACGTGCTTGTCATCTCCCCAGGGTTTTGCCAAGTGGTGTCGTAGTCCTGTAGGGTTTGCGTTCGGCAGTCCAGCAATACCAAGGTGCCAATGTGTTGGCGCTTGCACAACAGGCCGAGTGTTTCTGCCAGTTGGTAGCAGTGTTCGTATAGGTTTTCGCCCTGTTCCATGGCGGGCAGTTGGCCCAACCTTCGGGGGCATTCGGTGGGTTGCTGCGGTGGGCGGTGGGTGCTCCCAGAAAAACCATTGGCGCCAATGCCATTGGAACCTAGGAAGGGTGTGCCGACAATCCATCCCAGACCGGCGGCCAGCAATCCACAAAGCACACTGAGCCCGAGGGCCTGCTCGAATGTCTGTCCTGGTGTCTGTCCGAATGTTTGGTTAAATTGCTGGCTATGGTTTTGGCCGGAAGCGACGGGGGTGGGTGGTTGAATTACCCAGAGGGAGGGTGGTGTTGCCGGGCTGTTTGGTTTGGCCGGGGGGGGCGTGTGCTCTGTACTGCCGGAGGGTTCCGCGAGGGCGCTCATGGCAAAAACGCCATCTGTCGCGCCGACTGTCGCGGCGAACGAAAGGGCGACCGGGGTTTTTGAGCGGTTGATTTGCTGCCCCAGCGCCTGAACCTGTTGCTGTAGGCTGTGACGCTGCGCCAATAGCAGAAGTAACGGCTGAATCGTGCCCGGTTGGCTCCACTGCTGAAGTGTGTGGGGGTGGGTGACCCAGCCCTGCAACGCTTGGGGCAGGTAGCCCTTCAATTGATGGTGCAATTCCGTGCGTAGCGCCTTGGCGGATAGGAGCGTGGGGTGGGCTTCCGTGTAGCGTGTTTCCAGTTGCTGAATGTAGGCTTCCTGGTGGGTTAACTGTGTTAGGAGGCTTTGGGCGGCCAGCGTGCGAGAGATTTTTGCCAGGGCAGGCCAACTGTGGGCCGAAGCGCCGGTAAACTTTTCCATTTGTGCAATTTGGCTGTTAACGGCCTGCTGTTGGGTCAGTAGGGCTTGCAGTTGTACCTGTAGTAAGGCAACGTTGTTTTTTGGCGCTTCACCTTTGGTCGCTTCACCTTTTGGTGCTGCTGTGTGTAACGGGCCCGGGCCGGGGTGAGCAAAACCCCTCTTTGTTGTGGATGGGTGAGGTTGAGGTCGAGACGCGGTTGACACGCCTGTTGGACGGTCTGTCTGGCTGCTGGGGGAGTTACTACTGTGTTGGCTGTCAGGTTTTTGACCGGGCTGGTTTTGCGTGGCGGTTTGTTTGGGGGTGCTTGCGGCCTTCGGGTGTTCGTTTGGCTCATGGCTAGCGATTGTTGATGTGTGCTGGGCCAGAGTGGCCTTTACCTCCTGAATGGCTTGGTGGCACAGGGCCTTGGCTGTGTCGGCATCGAACGCGGTGGCCAGTATATGGAGCCGGTAGCCGTTTTGTTCCGCCAGCGGCAAGGTGCTCACCTGCACAAAACCGGCTGCTTCTGCTTCTGTTGTCTGCTGGTGTAGCGCCCGCCGGATTTTTTGCTGCGTCTGAAGGTTTTTAAAGTGAGCTTCCCAGCCATAGGCGGGAACGGCGTTTCGCAGGTGTGTGTTGGCACCATGGGGAGGTGTTGCAATCAGCAGTAAGCTGCTTGCGGAAACAACCCTGCGGGCAGGCTGTGCACCCATCAGATTAAAGACGCTGACAGATGCCAACACAAAGCACAGTAACGCCAGCACGAGGCGGAATCGTTTGGATCGTGTCCAGGGTGCTTCCGAGCGCTTAAAATCGGTGTAGTACACCGCGTGCCCCTCTCTCTCTGTTCTCTCTCTCTGTTGGCGATGGCTGGTGTTTTAGTGTTGGTACGGGACGCTAAGCGAACCGTTTGGGTTGGGTTTTGGACTTGCAGTAACCGGCTGAAACAGGCCGTGAGCCGATATTTTTGTGAGCACACCCATTTGTATACACACAAACAGGAATTTTCTGATTTATACCGTATTCGATTGACCGGCTTGGGTATTTTGGTTTAGGGCACCCGGGTGGCATTGGGTGTGCAATGCCCCTATCACCCCCGCGTTTCAGGCGCGTATTAACACGTGTTTTAACGCGATACCCCCGCGCGTTTGATGCATTCTGTGTCTTTGCGTCTATGGGTATATTAAGCCAGGTTGTTCCGCCACTTGATCCTTTGTCTGCACGATTCAACCGTGGTAGGCTAAAAACCATGAAACACCTGCTCCAACTGATGGCTCAGGCGCTTGGCCTGCTAGGGCAACACCTTGTGTTGGTGTACCCCATTTTGTTTTTAATGTTGTTGCTGTCGGTGCTTATGCAACCGTTGGGCCTACCGGCGCTGGAAGCGCGTTGGCTGCTGATGGGGTTGCTTTTGTTTTTGCTGTATGCGGCATTTCAGGCGGGATGGCTGCATATGGTTTATCGTATGGTCATTCAGGCGGAGCTGCGTCGTCGTCGTTCGGTGGCTTCGATAGATGTTCCTGATTTGGATGATTTGCCCAGTTTGCTGTTGCCGGGCGGCTTTCGTCTTTTTTCCGATTTCTTTCCGGGGGTGGCGCAGTTTTTTGTGCCCATGTTGTTGGGCGCGCTGCTCCACGGGCTGATGATTTTGGCCGTGCTGTTGGCGATCCATCTGTCGGTGGAACAGTGGGTGGGCTATCCGCCGGTGCTCCTGCAATGGGTGCAGATGCTTCAGCAGGTAGATGCCCAGGTGTTGGAAAGCCAGGAGCATTTAAATCGTTTGATGTCGGGCTTTCTGTCGTCTTTAAAGGCCTTGCCGGACCCTCAGTTGGATCAGTTGGCCTCTTTTTTGTCGATGGTAATGGCCGGACTGGTGTTTTACGGCCTGCTTAGCTGGCTTACGATGTTCTGGCCGGTTTTTGTCATGGTGCGTCGCCTGGGTGTGTTGGCGGCGTACGGGCGCAGTGTTCAGCAGTGTTTAAAGGACCCTTTGGGGGTTATTGGCCTGGGTGTGGCGTACTTGCTTACCATGGTGCTGTTGCGCCAGCTGACGGCGGTGGCCAGCTTTAATTTCATTCTGGTCATGATCCTGCAAATGATGGGTCTGTTGCTGGGTATTTACTGGGTGGTGGTGCAGTTTTTGTACGTGGTGCGCAAAACCGGAGCGCCAGAGCTGGAAGAGCCACCGGCGGTGCTAAACGCGCATACCACCTCGGTGGATCCTAAAATAGACGCTTAGGAGTGCTAAGACCAGGCGTGGTGTGGATGGATGCTGTTAGCGAAAAGCCTTTAGTAGTGGCTATTGTGGGCTCTACTGCTACAGGAAAAACCGCGTTGGCCTTGGCCTTGGCGCAGTATTTAAAGCCGTGGCTTTCTTCCATGGCGGTTATTTCGGCAGATTCTCAGCAGGTTTACCGTCATCTGGAATGGGGAACCGCGAAGCCCAGCCAGATGGAGCGTTCGGCGCTGCCCCACTACCTGTTGGATGTGGCCGAACCCACGGAGGCATACAGTGTGGCGCGCTACCGCGATGCAGCGCAGCAGCAACTGCTGACGCTGATGAACCACAATACCTTGCCACTGGTGGTGGGGGGCACCGGCTTTTATGTGCGAGCCTTGCTGGAAGTGGGCGGTATGGCGCCTGTCGCCCCCGATAAAGAGCTTCGTCGCCGTCTGCTAGCCGAGGCTCTTGCCGAAGGTTCGGTGGCCTTGCACGAGCGCTTAAAGCAACTGGATCCGGTTCGGGCCGGGCAGTTACATCCAAACGATCAGGTGCGGATTGTACGCGCCCTGGAAATTATTGAGCAAACCGGCCAGCCAGTTCCTCAAGTACCGCTTTTTCAGCCCAATCCGCAGTGGCGCATTGTGTGGGTGGGCTTAACCGTTGCAAATGCCGAATGGCTGCGCCAACGGATCAATGACCGGGTTGACGCCATGCTGAGGGCGGGCTGGCTGCAAGAGGTCGAGGCGTTGCTTGAGCGCTATGGCCCAGAGGCCCATGCGTTAAAGGTGGCCCACGGTTACCCGGAGTGGATGGCTTATGTGCAGGGTCAACGGGGTTTTGATGATGCGTTAGCCCAGGTGCGGCTTAACATTCATCAGTATGCGCGGCGTCAGCGAACCTGGTTTCGGCGTCATTCGGCCATTCAGTGGTTTCAGGTCGATTGCCAGCCCCTGGAAACGATTGCGACTCAGGTGGGCCAGCAGATTCTGGGCCATTTGGGTTTGGGGCCGCTGCAACCGGAGCTGCCTGTTACATCGTAAATAAATCTGGTCATCATTTTACTTTTGTGGTACAACTTCATACACTGAAGATTAGTCCTCTACCCCGCACACAGCCTTCATTTTTCATCACGGGCGCTTTAGGTTATTGTTTGTTTGCAAATTTAGATGACGGTTTTTTTATCATGCAAACAATGAATCAGCCTTCTGCTATTTACGTGACCATTGACGAGCGGGCTTTGTTGCAAGAGCGTCTAAGCTTACTATCGCCCAGTGTGCAGTTTGCCCAAGCCGGTGTTAATACCAGCCCTCGGGTATTTAAGGACTACATTCTGTCTTCAGAAGTCTATCGTCTGGGTCACTTGTCCCGCTAGTCCGCTTTTTAGCCGGTCTTTGGCCAACCAAAAAGCGTATACGCGTTAGGGTCCCCGATTTTTCAACCACCTTTTTTGTAAGCTTCCCCACCCACGGTTGGGTGTATCGGTTACCGATGCAGCATATCGTGGTTCACCCTGTAATAAAGCCGGAGACTGTTTCAGCCTCCGGCTTTATTGTAAATAAAAAACTCACTTGGCAAAGCGTTGTAGGACTTGTGGGCTTCACCCGCCGACGCAGAGGGAGATTGTGGGCGGAGGAACGAAGCCGTGTGTGGGTCTATACGACACACTCCCCAAAAACAACACGGTAATGGGTTTAGCCTTCGCTCCCGCCCGTGGTGGCGTCCATCAGCTCCGGGTTAATTTCCGGCTCCAACTGTTCGCCACTGCGACGCAAAAGGTTGTCAATCGTGCGATCGATCACCTCTTGTCGAGAATCATCGTTGGGTAAGAACTGAAGCAATCCGTCTTCTTCCAGTACGGAGTTGATTTGCTTGGTCAGCTTTTCAATTTTCTTCTCGGAAAAAGGCAACCCTCGCGAAAACCGGGCAGCCATGGTAAGCACGGCCGGGTTGTGGTGTACGTTTTGCATTAAAAACTCCGCCACTTGCCGGGGGCTTAGTTGCGGGGTTTGCGGCGAAACGGGCGAAGATGGGTTGCTGGGTGCGTTGGCATTGCCCGCGCCCGAACTGGATTGCGACGTGCCACTGGTGCGTCCAACCTGGGTGCTGCCTGGATTAGAAAAAACGGGCTTGTTGCTGTTTGCTCCGGGGTTGAAATTGTCCATTCGAACCTCTCCCTCAGGGTTTTAATGGTGTTTGTAACAGATAAGCAGTGCTTCGGCAGCAGCAGAAAAACCTTTAATGCGGACCCAGAGCGGCTTTCATTTATATACGAAATATATAAAAGCTGCGCGGGTGATCGGGGGTTCTCGCTCTATCTCGCGGTGCGGGTGCGTTCAGGGTGGTTGCCGCGTTCGTTGTGTATCATGACAACGACACCAGCCAATCGACATCATCCATTGTTATTATACTGCATTTGCCATAAGCGTCATTTAGAGTATTTTTTGAGTGAGTGAGAGGGTTTTGGGCAAATTTTTTTAAAAAAAGCCTTAATATTGTTTTTATATACTATAATGATATTATTGCCTGGTATGCAACCTGGTCTATAACAGAGCCCACCTTGCGATAAAATGTCTGGGTGTCGGCAATTTTTGTTGTGTTTTGGGTTTTACATAAATAGGTTCTAAGGTGTCCGTGGTCCATTGTTTTTTGCTTCATGGCAACAATAAATGAAGCAACCGTGGGTTCAGCGTGGTAAATAAATGTTAAGTAAAATACCGGCTCCGTAGTGACCAACCCCTTCCCTGTTTATAACCATATTAAGAGATTGAGACAGACAAGCGTTCAGCCAAAAGCCAGTGCCAGAGAGTAGATACTATCCGGCTACTGGCAAAGACGAACATTGTTTAACACATTGAGCGAGAGTGCGCACGTGTGCGTAGAGAGAACGTCCATAAATTCTGCGAGGGATTGAGCGATGACACAGAAATTTGAACAACGTTCCGCTGCCCAGGAAACAGCCACTCAAAAACGCACCGATGCGCTGCGGCGTCAGAAAATGACGCTCCGTATGTTGCAACTGCGCATGAAGTACCCGCCTGAAAAGTGGCGTTTACTGGACGATTTGGCCAATATTACCCTGGAGCTGGCCCAAACCACCGATGCGTTGCACGTGGAATGCCTGGCCCGTGAGGCCGAGAATGCCCTGGTGGATCGCATTCGCCAGTTGGAGACACAGCGCTTTGAGCTGTTGGAAAATTTAAACGAGGCGGCTTTGGATAATTACAACTCCTTGCCATTGGATGTAGGCTGAAAGGCCCCCATCCGCGCCATTAATGTGTATGATGACAGGCCTTCAGCAAAGTTTTGGGGGCCTGCTTCAGTTTTGGATAGTGGTTTAACGACCTTCTTGCGTTGATTTTGCTGCGTTGATTTTTGCAAACGCTTCACCCGCTTCCATTGGTTGATGGAGGGCGTTGTTCACACGGGACCCGTTACAATAGGCACAGAATGTATCAATGCCGCAGGGCGTTCCGTAGCGCGTTGCGGGGCAGTTGTTTGCCAAGAGGTGCTTGTTTGCGTGCCGAACCTCTTTGAGACGGTTTTTGACCTTCCCAAGCCCCAGTGTTGTAGCCAGGGAGATTGCTGCAAAGGGGCTTCGCCCAGCGTGCCCTACCACGAACTATTGCAACGAGCGGCCCAGGGCGATGAGTTTGCGCGCGGATTTTTTTCGCTCATGGAGGCGTATCCGTCCCACGAGGCGGCGCAAGCGGTGGTGCCGGGCCTGGTGGAGCGAACACTGAAGGCGGCTGCCAAGTCGGATAAATTTCCAAACCCGGAGCTGGACGTGGTTTTTTACCACTGTCGGTACCTTCAGGCAGACAACCGCTGTGGCGTGTATGAAGATCGTCCCCAATTCTGCCGCGATTACCCCGATACGCCGTTTGTTGTTATGGCGCCCGGCTGTGCGTTTGAAGACTGGGGCGCGAGTTGTCGGCAGCGTTACCAGGCAATGAAAAACGACGTGGCGCACCTCAACGAATTGCGAGCCACGCTCAACCGACTTAAATCCCGACAGGAGGTGCCTAATGGTGCCTTGCACACTATCGTTGACGACCCACTGTTCAGGGTTGATAATGACACCAGCAATTTGACCTTGGTTTTGTCCTTAACGGATCTGTACGTTGCCTCGCCATTGTGTTCGTACTGGTTGTAGGTCCGGTGTTGTTTCTGGTGTTGTTTTAAGTACCTTTGCCGGTTGCTCGCACATGGCAGGCCATGGCTTTTCTGGCTCCTGCCAAAGCGTCTGTTTGGTTTGCTCAATTCAAGAAGGATTCCACTCAATGACCCATACGCCCTACTTTGATCTCATTCGTGAACGCGAGCATGAGGCGGTTCTGTTTCTGTCCGACCCGGAAACGGGCCTGCGCGGCTTTATTGGTATTCATAACACGGTGTTGGGTCCCGCGTTGGGTGGTTGCCGAATGAAGGCCTACGCCTCCGAGGAGGCCGCTCTGCGCGACGTGTTGCAACTGTCTGAAGCCATGACGTATAAGGCCAGTATGGCTGGGCTGCATTACGGCGGTGGAAAAACCGTGCTGATGATCGATCATCCTGAGAATAAAACCCCGGAAATGGTCGCTGCCTTGGCAAAGCGCATTCACTTAATGGGCGGAAGCTACTACGGTGCGGGCGATATTGGTTCTACAACAGATGATTTGCGCATTATTAAGCAGCACACACCCTATGTGGGCGGCTTGGCCCAGCAGGATGGCGGCTTGGGCGACTCGGCAACCCTAACGGCTCTGGGCGTTTACATGGGTATTCGGGCCGCTGTGGCGGAACGTTTGGGCCGTGACGATCTCGATGGGCTTTCCGTGGCGGTGCAAGGCATTGGCAAGGTGGGTTTTTACCTCACCGAATATCTGCTCAAGGCGGGCTGTCGCGTGGTGGCCTCCGATACCAACCAGCAGGCCATTGCCTACATGCAAGCGCGCTATCCACAGGTGGAAATTGCTTCTTCCGAGACGATTTTGACCCAACCGGTCGATATTGTGTCGCCCAACGCGGTGGGTGGTGTCATTACCGAGGCGGTGGTTCGGCAAATGACGGCTAAAATTGTGGCCGGTGGCGCCAACAACCCCTTGGCCTCCCCGTCGCTGGATGCGGCGCTGATGGAGCGCAACATTCTGTTTGCGCCCGACTTTGTGGTGAATTCCGGCGGGATTATTTTAATTACCTACGAAATTGAAAACCGCAGCCTGGAAGAAGCCACCCGCAAGACCGAAGGCGTTTACGAAACCACGCGTCAGGTATTTGAGGCGGCCCGTGTGGCCAATGCACCTACTTGGCATACGGCGGTTCGGCTGGCCAAACAACGCATTGCGGAAAAAAAAAGTGAAATTTTAGTGGGCACCGGCAAGCAGCGCGAATTGGCTGCCGCCCTCTAAAGCGTTTACCTTTTTCGCGAAGCCTGTATGGCTTTTTCAAAGACTAAAGCGCCTGTTCATATCGCTTTGTAATCGGTGGTCAATGCCACACAGCCTTGCCCTGCGCTGGGCTTGGTTCGCCAAAGAACTGAAAAGCCTTCCGTTCCTGCTTTTTTGGGGCGGAGGGCTTTTTTAGAACGATTGCTGAATAAAAATAGGTGCTTTGCTGCGAGGCACCGGGCAAAGCTGGACGGGAGGCAGCGTAACGCGCTGGCCGTTGACCCAGCGTGCAGCCCTAAAAACAATCCGTTGTCCTGGCGTGTCGGGAATGGCCGCATCCACGGCGTTACGGCTGAGCCCCAAAAGCGAAACCCCATTGACTGACAGCAATTCATCCTGCGGTTTTAGCGGGGTGTTTGCGGCCGGGGTGTTGGGAAAAATACCAACAATGACCGGAAAAGCGGCCGCTCCGCCCGTGCGAATGGATAAATCTAAACCAATAATGCCCGGCTCCCGTGGTGGGGTTGCCTGCCAGGGTTCCAGCGTGCCTGGTGCGGGCTGTAGGGCGGCGGCGCCGTGCTTTGCAACACTGCCATTTAAGGTGGGTCGTCCGCCACTGCTACTGGGGCCTTGTTCTCCGTAGACGATTGGTTGGCCAAACAGTAGTTGCCCAAACAGTAGTAGCGCAAGCAGCAGCCCGGCCACCCGTAAACGCGGCAATGGCGTTAGGGCGTAATGGTGGTTGTGCGGGTAAAGGCAAATGGGTTGCATACTGCTGATTGTCGGTGTTTGTGTGGATTTGTCAAATGGATTTGTTAACCTGCACGAGCCCTGTCAGGTTCTGCTAAAAAATATGCGGTTTTATGGCACAATGGGCATTAACTGGGCGAACGCCGGGCTGGGTTCTTTCAGGCGCTTTTAACAAGGTCAATCTGTACGTAAAAGGATTCTGTGGCGATGCAAAACCATCCAGAACCACACGGGCCAGAAAATGCCATCCTGCCATTGGCAACCGCTCCCGCTGCCGAACTGCGTACGATTCGCCTGCTAATTTCTGGCCGGGTGCAAGGGGTTTTTTACCGCGCCACTATGGCAGAGGCGGCCCAGCAGTTAAATATTACCGGCTGGTGCAGAAATTTGCCCGATGGGCGGGTGGAGGCGATCGTTCAGGGCTTGGCGGGGCCACTGGATGCCTTGATTGCCTGGTGTCATCAGGGGCCGCCCAAAGCGCAGGTGCATGCGGTGGATGTGCAGGCAGTTGCTTCAGATGAGGTGGCTTCGTATGCCCAGTTTGTTATTTTGGCCTATCAACCCGGCGTTTAACCCGGTGAGCCGCCCTACTTGGCTTGTAAATGGGTTACAGCCCGCCTGGCGTTGGTTACAACTATTTGCGTTTGTGAGCGCTTTGGTTGTTTTGCTTGCACCGGCTTTTGCCCAGGATGAACCACTGTTGGAGTCCTGGTCGCAGCCATCCACGCGTTCGTCCTTGCCTGCTGCAACCCCTTCAGGGAATTCGGTGACGTTGCCATCCTCTGCCAAACAGCCCAATGGAAAGGCTTCTGAAGTCGCCAGGCAAACGTTTACGTTATCTGCCACGGTGGCGCGCTATTTGCCCAAGGCCATGTACGGCCAGTGGAGCGTGACCTCCCAATTGGTCAGTAGTAACCAGCCTGATCGCTTGCCACCGCTCATCCACAACATTTGGCAGTTGGAGCAGCAGGGAGACGACGTGATTTTGAGCAACCCGGAAAACGGGGCCAGCGCTACGGTGAATGTTCAGGCGGTTTCTGGTAATACGGCTACATTCTATCGGTTGCTGGAATCTAAACGAGAGCGCCTGTTTGAAAAACCCACGGTTACTGTGGAAGGCGACCGCTTGTTTGGCACCATCGAGCAACGTTTGGAGCGCGCCAGCGGTAAGGGGCTCGAAGTCATGCTGGCCACGTATCGCTTGGAAGCCAGCCGCCTGAGTGTTCCCAGTGTGCAACGATTGCCACTGCCGCCTGCCGAGTTTGAAATTGCACCCATTCAGTATGAACTTTCCGATTAATCTCCGTAGGACAATCAGGCAGCGGGCCATTTTCTCCAATGTTCACAGGATTGTTGCTCACATGGGATGCTTCTGGGGTTTGAGCCGGGTATAATGTAAACAAAATTATATTTTTGCTACGATAATACCGTTGAACCTTCCGAGTGACCAACCGGTAGCGGTAGGTTTTTTTCGGGAACCGGAAGAGAATGTGATTCAGTGATGGTTAAACACGGCATAGCAACCAGTCTCTGTTGTTGCATCATCATCGTTGGCAGTAGTTTGGATTAAGGTGGCCCCATTGATTTCCAAGGCTTCAGAAATGGAACAAAAAGACGCGGTGCAACCCGCTGCCGCACGCAAGGAAAAGGTCCTGATTGTGGATGATGAGGCCAGTATTCGGCGGATTTTGGAAACCCGCTTTAAAATGCTGGGTTACGATACCACGACGGCTTCTGACGGTGAGGAAGCGTTGGATCTGTTCCACAAGTTTTTACCCGATATCGTCATTCTGGACATCATGATGCCTCGGATGGATGGCTATGGTGTGACCAAAGAAATTCGCAAAGGAAGCGACACGCCGATTATTATTCTCACGGCGCTGGGCGATGTCTCTGAGCGGATCAATGGCCTGGAGTTGGGCGCAGACGACTACGTGGTTAAACCGTTCAGCCCCAAGGAGTTGGAAGCCCGGGTCAAGTCCATTTTGCGCCGAACGACCAAAACGGCGGTGGCCCCCGTTCCTGCGGCGGTAAAAGAGTCCACCAACGTGATTACCATTGGCAGCATTAAAATTGATACCAGCAAACGGCAGGTGTTCAAAAAAACGGAACGCATTCGGTTGACGGGTATGGAATTTAGCCTGCTGGAACTCTTGGTCAGTAACTCGGGCAAACCCTACTCTCGGGGAGAAATACTGCAACACGTCTGGTCCTACCCACCGGATCACCGAATTGATACACGCGTGGTGGATGTGCACATTAGCCGCCTGCGGGCCAAGCTGGAAAATGACATTAGCAACCCAGAGCTCATTTTAACGGCCCGTGGCATTGGTTACATGTTTCAAAAAATAGACTAAACACACGCCCCTCCTTGCCTAAGGAAGACGGCAAGTGCTGGGTAAAAATCAGCGTATCTGTGTATTTGGGATGGCGGACATGCGGTGATGCAGGATCCAGGCTGCTTGTTTTGTAAAATTGTTGCAGGCGATATTCCGGCAGAAATTGTGTTTAAAAACGAGGTCGTGACCGCGTTTCGAGATATTCAGCCGCAGGCCCCCACCCACGTGCTGGTGGTGCCCAATGTGCATGTGGCCTCCTTTGCCCAGGTGGAGGATCCTGGCTTAATGCAGGCTGTCTGGTGTGGCGTGCAGCAGGTAACCCAGCATTTAGGCCTGACGGATTACCGCCTGGTGGTCAACACGGGAGCCGAGGCCGGGCAAACCGTGTTTCATTGGCACGTACACATACTGGCTGGACGCGCATTGGCATGGCCGCCCGGCTAAAAACACCAAAAATGAACGGACTTTGCCCCTGGTTGCACTCTCAGCCCCCTTGCCTTAGTGGGCGAGTGTGCCGGAGCTTGAGGCAGGCACGCCGGTGTTTGGGTTAGCGCCACCAGGCGGTTCCGGCTCACCCGGAATGACGGTGGTGGAAATTTCGTCTTCGTCTAACGTTGGCTCGATCGGCTCTTCGGCCACCACGGTGGTTTCTGCGGGCGGTACCGTTTGCAAAGAGCTTCTAGGAACAAGCACCACAATTTGCGTGGTACTGTCTCCGTAGGGTAAATCTTCTTGTGCAACACCACCTCGCCAGCCGTAGGTTGCGTTGCCCCGGTCGCGAATAATGGCCACATCTCTGCCCGATGAGGCGTTGTCTGCCCCAGGTAATATGTTGCTGTTCAACAGCCCGTTTTGGCCACGGGTGCTAATTAATAACGCGCCGGAAGGGATTTGATCGTTACGGCGCAGTTCCTGGTACTGGGCGGGTGTCATAATGTATCCTGTGGCGGAACCAAACGCAGAACTGTTAATGGTTGTCTCTTGCCCCACGGGCAGAGAGGTCCAAAAACCACCGTTCAGTGCCTGTACAAGTGCGCCCCGTGTGTTGTTGGGGTCGGCTCCCGTTGGTGCCCAGTGAGGAACACCTAATGTTTCCAAGTTCATTGCCACATTAGAAACGCACATATAACGCGTTCCCGATTGCAGCCTTGCCGTAGCGATTTCCAGCAAAGTGGGGTCTTGCCGGTTAATCATAAACTCGGGCCGGTTGTCCCCCTGAGTACTGTAGGCAATATGATTAGCAGGCACTTCAAAGGCTTCTGGTGTTTGTGGCTCAACCGGAATGCTCTCTGGAGCTAGTGATGGGGCAACCTGAAAGGTGGAGTTGGTTCCCACCACGGAGTCGTTGGTAAAAATGCTTGTAGGCGACAGGCTGAACGCATCCCACGTGGCCGGTGCCTGAAGCGCTTTGAAGGTGTGGTCCATATCAGGAAATGGCACAAGTCCAGGCGTACCATTTTGCAGTAAATCCAACGTATCGGCATTGTTGCCCATATGAATGGTCGGCGACAGATTAAACCGCAAGCCTCCGGCGGGATCGCCCTGAAACGGTGAACTAATTGGTGTGGACATTAAAACACTCTCTCCCTTTCTTGCCGCCAGTGACTGCGAGCCGTCTTCTGGCTTTTGCGCGCTTGGCACAGCCAGAATTAGGTTAAAGCCAGGACCGTGGCGGTTTTTGGGAAGGTAACAATCCAATGATTATTGTTAAATGGTGCACGCGTGTAGGATTGCTTCCCAAAAACCGCGCAAAAGGCCTGCTTTAAAGCCCTTGGCAATATTGTGATTTCTTAATCTCTCCTTGATCGCTCTTTATGCAAGAAGCAAACAGCAATGAATCATAGCAACGAACCTGAAATCCCTTTGTGGTACAGCAATTGCTATCCACATGGATAAAACCGTGCTTTGGTCAGTTTGTGTGCATAGGGTGCTGCGGGCGAAGTGGGCTGGAATCCGCTAAAGGCAATGGTTTTAGGGCGTCTTGCTCGATGTTTTTGGAATCTTAAATGTTTCTAAAGGAGCACTGGGCATCGTTTATTTTCATCTAAAGTAGTGGTAGGATGCCCCACGTGGAGATATTTCACGCGTCTGCTTTAGGCGCTACAACGTTCAGGTTATCTGTGTTTTGCCCTGTATTCACGACCGCTCAGGTAATCTGCTTGCGCCACGTTGTTTCTGTTGAGTGCCAACAGGCTGTCAGAACGCAGTTTTTTTCTGCAAGATCACGCATTTTACTTTGATTGAACCCGCGTGGAACGTACTTTTCTTATTTGTTGTATTGCAACGCTTGAAGCAAAAGGAATGATGAACTATGGCAAAAGTCGTTGGAATTGACCTTGGAACAACCAACTCGGTGGTTGCGGTCATGGAAGGTGGCCAGCCGATTGTCATTGCCAACGCCGAAGGGAGCCGGACGACCCCATCCGTGGTGGCATTCGCTAAAAATGGCGAACGTCTGGTGGGGCAGTTGGCAAAGCGGCAGGCTGTGCTCAACCCGGATTTGACCATTGCTTCCAACAAACGGTCGATGGGCACGGATCACACCTGGGCCATCCATGGCAAAGATTATACGCCGCAAGAAATTTCGGCCATGATTTTGCGCAAACTGGTGGATGACGCCTCCAATTACCTGGGCGAAAAAGTGACAAAGGCCGTGATTACGGTACCGGCTTACTTTAACGACAGCCAGCGCCAGGCCACCAAAGACGCAGGCAAAATTGCGGGTCTGGAAGTGCTGCGCATCATCAACGAGCCCACTGCGGCTGCCCTGGCCTACGGCTTGGATAAAAAGAGCGATGAAACCATTTTGGTCTTCGACCTGGGGGGCGGCACGTTTGATGTGTCGGTTCTCGAAGTGGGCGATGGCGTGTTCGAGGTGAAAGCCACCCATGGAGATACCCGACTGGGCGGCGATGACTTTGATGAAAAAGTGATGGACTGGATGGTGGAAGAGTTTCGCAAGCAGGAAGGCCTGGATTTGCGAAACGATAAGCAAGCCCTGCAACGCTTGAAAGAAGCCGCAGAAAAAGCCAAGTGCGAGCTTTCCAGTTTAATGGAAGCCAACATCAGCTTGCCGTTTATTACGGCGGATCAAAACGGGCCCAAACACCTGGAGCTGACTTTATCTCGGGCGAAGTTTAACGATTTGACCCGTGATTTGGTGGAGCGTTGCCGGGTGCCGGTGCAACAGGCGCTGAAGGACTCCAAGCTATCCCCTTCCGATATTGACGAAGTGGTTCTGGTGGGCGGTTCTACCCGCATTCCAGCCATTCAGGATCTGGTGCGCGAGCTGACCGGCGGGAAAGATCCCCACAAAGGCGTCAACCCGGATGAGGTGGTTGCCGTGGGTGCGGCCATTCAGGCAGGTGTTTTGGCTGGCGAAGTCAAGGACATCGTTCTGCTGGATGTAACGCCGTTGAGCCTGGGAATTGAAACCCTTGGCGGCGTTCTCACCAAGCTGATTGAGCGCAATACCACCATTCCCGTGCGTCGCAGCGAAACTTTCTCCACGGCGGATGACAACCAAACCAGTGTGGATGTGCACGTTCTGCAAGGCGAGCGTCCTATGGCCAAAGATAACAAGTCGTTGGGCCACTTCCGCCTGGAAGGTATTCCGCCCGCGCCGCGTGGAATTCCGAAAATCGAAGTGACCTTTGATATTGACGCCAACGGCATTTTAAACGTAACGGCGGTGGATCAGGCCACGAAAAAGCAGCAAAAAATTACCATTACGGCCAGCACCAACTTATCGGATGCCGAAATTAACCGCATGGTGGAAGATGCCGAGCGCTTTGCTGATGAGGACAAACAGCGCAAAGAGGCTGCCGAGGTCAAAAACAACGCAGATAACCTCTGTTATAGCGTAGAGCGCCAGTTGACGGAATTGGGCGACAAGATCTCGGAAGAGGATCGCGAAAAAGCCCGTAAATTGGTGGACGATTTGCGCGAGGCAATCAAGGCCGGTGAAGCTGATCGGATTAAGACCCTGGCCGAAGAACTGCAACAGGTGGCGTTTGCAATTTCCACCCAAGCGTACGAGTCGGCTGGGTCGTCCAGTGATGCCACCAATGGTCATCACCACGGCGCTTCACCAGAGAGCAACGCGGTGGACGAAGACATTATTGACGCCGAGTTTCGCCCGAGTGACGAAAGTAGCGGTGTGGGTGCAAAATAGCCTTCCGCTTGCCAAAAACACCAGGCTGAATCCATAGCTTACACCCCACTTTTCTTTCAGCAGAAGTGGGGTGTTTGTTTTAGCCTTATGTCCCACTGTGGCAAGATTGTTTCCATTGGCCGCTATGCGCCACAATACGGCCTAAGGTTTAATAGGGTCGATGCGGGACGCTCTCTTGTATTTTGCTCTTGCATTTTGCTAGCTTGGTATGTTGAGCCTGCTCCAGAGAAAAGGTCGATATGGTTGTGTTTTCTGTCAAAGCAGCGGTTCAGCGTCCCTGGCTTTCTGCTTATGAAGGCTTTTTAAACCCGCTTTGGCTTAGTTTTATTCTCGGTCAACTTTGGGGCAGTGTTCCGGCGGGGCAGGCTTGTTGGGCGCTGCTACAGAACCCGTTAACGGCGACCGTCCTTGGCCTGCTTTGGTTATTGTTGTTGGTTGTTGCATTGTCTCGGGTAAAAGCCCGCTGGACGGTGCGTGCCGCTTTTTGGTTGTTGGCGCTGGGGTTGGGCTTGGGCTGCTTTCAGTGGTTTGCTTTTCATCCCGAGCGGGATGCCATGACCCGTTTTGGTCCTCGCGCTCAGGCGGTTATTGAAGGGGTGTTGCTGGATGAAATGACGCAGGGACGTGCTTCGGGGGCCAGTCAGCGGTTTTTGTTGGCTGTCCAGCGTGTGGATCGTCAGCCTATTGCGGCCAAGATTCAGGTGCAACTGAAAAATAGCCTGCTCAGACGCTCGGGCCTTCCCAATCCGAATGCCCTGCCCTTGGGGAGCCTGGTGCGAGTACAGGGGGTGTTACGGTTAACTCGAACGGCGCTGCTGCCAGGCGGCTTTGACGAAGCGCGTTATATGCGGCCGCACCACGTGGCGGCGGTACTAGAGGCCAAACAGCCGCCCGAGATACTCAAAAAGCCGGAGCCGGATGTCAGATTCGGTTTGATGCGTGCCATTTCGCGATTGCGTCAAAAAATTGTGTCGGCCTTTCGTTTGTCGTTGGGCTCGCCGCAGGCGGAAATTTTGGGCGGATTGGTGCTGGGAGAGCACGCCATTCCACTGGAGCGCTCTTTGCGACAGCAGTTTATCGATACCGGCTTGGTTCATCTGTTGGCCGCTTCTGGCATGAATGTGGGTATACTGGTGGCGGCTGCCCTGGCGGCCTTGGCCTGGCTTCGGGTGCCGCGTGTCCTGGCGTTGCTGTTGGCAATGGCCTTAACGGTATTTTATGCGCTGTTAACCGGCTGTCCGCCTTCCATTGTTCGTGCGGCCAGTATGGTGGTGCTTGCCCTGGGCCTCAAGCTATGGGATCGTCACCTATCACCATTGTCTTTGCTGTGTTGGGCGGTTGGGCTCATTGTCCTGCTTCAGCCAGAGGCCATCACCAGTTTGGGCTTTCAGTATTCGGTGCTAACCACGTTTGGTATTGTCACTATGGTGCCCACACTTCAGCGCGCCTGGGGGCCTTGGATAACGCAATCTGGCGCGGCGGCGGTGGCGGTTCCGTTGGTGGCCCAAGTCTGGGTGCTGCCGCTATCGTTGTATTATTTCAATCAGCTTCCGTTGCATGCGGTTTTGATGAACTTATTGGCCGTGCCGTTGGTGGCGGTATTGACGCCGTTGGGCTTTGTGGCGGGTGTTGCCGCAACGGTTTTTCCGGCGCTAGGCAGTGCGATTTCTCTGCTGGCGTTGCCGCTGGTGCAAGGGTTGCTTTGGTTGGCCCAACTGGGCAGTCATTGGTCGGGTGCCTTGTGGTGGTTGCCTTCGCCAAGCCCGGGCTGGTTGGTGCTGATCTATCTGGCTTTGCTGTGGCTGGGTCTCTTCTGGGCGTTAAAGCCATCGGTGCTCCCTGCACAGGCCGAGCCTGTAGCGGATTGCCGTTCATTGAAGTCGCGCACCATTCGGCAATGGCTATTGGGCTTAACCGCCGTGGCCCTGCTGTGGCTTGGCGCGTTGCTTCAGCAACGTTCGGTTGCCGTTACGCTGGAGGTGTTGCCCCTTTCCGAGTACCGGGCGGCGTTAATGGTCCGTCTACCTGGCAGCCACAGCCATAGCGTGCTGGTTCCGGCGGATCTCCGCTATTGGGAGGCGCGCACGTTGACCGATTATTTGCGCCATCTGGGGATTCGGCGTTTGGATATGCTGGTGCTAACACCGGGATCCTGGGCTGCCCCAGAGCGCTTGGATGGCTTGCATTGGCTGAGCCAAAAACTGGTGTGGCAAACGGCTTGGGTCATCCAGTCGTCGTCTTCTTCTTCTTCTTCTTCAGCGCCATCTTTGGGTCAGTCGTTTCGTCTGCTGGGGCCGGGGCAAAAGTTGTTTTGGGGCACATGGCCCGAACAGCGCATTGTGCTAGAGGTTCCGCGTTTCGTTTCTCCTTTCACAGAACCTAAACCGCAGCACCTGTCGCTTTGGCAATTAACCTTACCGTTTAAAAACGCGTGTCTCCGTGTGTTGGACCGGCCTAATCGGCCAACGTCTTGTTTGCTCAGCTTGTATCAGCCGCAAAGTGCGCCGTTTCAACTCTGGGTTAATCATCCTGCTCGTCAACTTTATCCGCTAAACGGTTTCCACCGCTTTCAGTGGACGTTTGACGGTCAGTTAAGCGCTTGGTAAAGGCTTTTTTCCAGGCGTGTGTGTTGAAAAAGCTTTTGCGCTTTAATAGTAGCCGCAGGCATTGTGGTGTTTGGCAGCCCCAGCCGTTCGCCTCCATTGCAGACAGGCCAGGGTCAGCAAAAACCAGACCAGCAAAAACGCCTCAGAGGCCAAACAACGTTCAAGCCAAAACAGCTTAGAAGAAAGGGTGGTAGTCCATGGCGGCACAAACGCATCGTGTGGTGGTGGTGGGTGGCACCGGTAAAATGGGCCGAGAGGTTGTAAAAACGGTGCTTCAAGCCCCAGACATGGACCTGGTGGGTGTGTGCGATCGTCACCATGTGGGCGAAGACGCGGCTTTGGCCATTGGCTTGCCCACACCTGCCCAAGTGCCCATTGAAACAGACCTGAACGCGTTACTGGCCCGTGTGCAAGCCGATGTCTGCGTGGAGTTTACCCGGCCCGAATCCGTAAAGGCCAATGCGCTGTGCCTGGTGGCGCACGGGGTACGCCCCGTGATTGGAACCACCGGCTTAACCACCGAGGATCTGGTGACGCTGCAACAGGCCCTTGCCCAGCAAGGTTTGGCGGGTGCGGTCATTCCAAACTTTGCCATTGGGGCTGTGTTGCTCATGCAGTTTGCGCAAAAGGCATCGCAGTACTTTACGCACGCCGAAATTGTTGAATTACACCACAATAAAAAGCTGGACGCACCCAGTGGCACTGCTTTAAGAACGGCCAGCCTGATGGCCGAAGCCAGCGCAGACGGGTTTGCGGTAACCAATGTAGCGGATACCGAAAGTATTGCCGGGGCCAGAGGGGCACAAGGCCCTGCCGGGCTGAGGATTCACAGTGTTCGGCTGCCCGGGCTGGTGGCGCACCAGGAAGTGTTGTTTGGTGCTTCTGGCGAGCTGTTCACGCTTCGGCACGACAGCTTTGACAGACAGTGTTTCATGCCGGGCGTGGCGCTGGCCTGCCGTCGGTTGATGCAGGAGCCTGCGGGTCAGTTGGTCTTGGGCCTGGAGCATTGGCTCTAGAATGTTTGCGACACTAAGTCGTGTCGCGTTCCGTTTGCCCTAGCGTGGGTTCTGGCATTCTGCTTCTGTCTCGGTGTTGCTGAGGCGAGCCTGTTGCCGTGCCCAAAGGTATTCTGCTTCTGTTACGGTGTTGTTGTGGCGGGCTTGTTCCAGTAAATCCGGGCGGTGCAGGGCTGTTTTTAGCAAGGCTTGTTGTCGCCGCCACTGGGCGATTGCGCCGTGGTGGCCGGATAATAACACGTCGGGCACGGCGTCGCCATCTAGCTGTGCGGGTCGTGTGTAATGAGGATGGTCTAAAATTCCGGTGTAGAAGGAATCTGCCGTGACGGAATCAAACTTCTGAACCACACCTGGGATTAACCTGGCCACGGCGTCCACCACGGCCAAGGCCGCCAATTCGCCGCCGGTCATTACAAAATCTCCAAGGGATAGGAGCTCAATATCGGGCCGTTTGTGCAGTATTCGCTCGTCAAAGCCTTCGTAGTGTCCGCACAGTAGAACCAGCCGGTCACACTGGGCTAAGGTTTTTGCCCAATCGTGGTTAAACACCCGTCCTGCTGGAGAAGTCATTAACAGGCTTGTTTTTTCGCCGGGGGTCGCCTGGTTTGGGCCGAGATCAATGCTATCGAGTGCCGATAGAATGGGGGGCGCCATCAGCACCATACCGGCCCCGCCCCCGTAGGGGGTGTCATCCACCCGATGATGGGCATCCGTGGCAAAGTCGCGCGGGTTAATCACGTCAACTTTGAGAATGCCTTGCTTTTGGGCGCGTCCGATAATACTGGCCTGCGTATAGCTGTGAATGACCTCTGGAAACAGGCTGAGGATGTAGCAATGTAGCCTGGGCAGGCGGAGAACATCAGAAGCAAGCGGGTTTGTCATGGAAAAAAACTCGTGCCGCTAGGGTGCACTGGGGTCGGCTGTTGGCGTACCGGCCATGGCCTCTTCCAGAAAATCGTCCAGGTTGGCCAGCAGCAGTCCATCTGCCCGAACGTCAGGCACAAAGTGCTCTAAAAAGGGAATGAGTAACGTTTCTTGGTTACAGTCCAGTTGAATTTCAAGGTAGTCCTGCCCGCCAGATTCATAGACCGCAGACACCACGCCAATACGCCCACCAGCGGCAGTGGCGGCAGGCAGATCGACTAAATCGCCAATGCGCCAGGTATTTTCTGGTGGGGCGGGTAACTGTTGCTCCAGGGCAAGCAGTTCGCTGCCAACCCATTTCTCTGCGGTGGTTCGGTCAAACAGGGCGTCCAGCGACAAAATCAGGCGATTCTTTCCAGGACGTCGGCAAGTCACTATTCGCATGTAAACCCGGTTTTGCGGCTGCTTGGGGTGTACGGCAAACACACCATCCAGGTGGTCTGCCCACGGGGCTTCTGGATCATCGGCCTTAATGCGAACCTCACCGCGTATGCCGTGAACGCCCACAATATGGCCCACCCGAATCAGCCGATCCGCATCCGAAACGGCGGGTAACGCAGAAGCAATATCGTTGGGCGGTAACGTGGGGGTTGGCATAGGCGGGGTGTCTTATCGCTTTATGGGGTTTTTGTGCGGTTCCAAACTTAATCAATAATGTCGGTAACAACGCCATCCGTGACGCGAATTTCGGCATTGCGAATGCGGTCGTAGATGTTGTCGCCCACGCCCAATTCCACGTAATTTTCCAGGTTGCCGGTAACAATGTAGGTACCGTTGGGTACTTTGTCTAGGTTGGCCAATTGGCTGGAAACTTCCATCTTTAACGTGGATAGTTGCGTTCTGCGCTGCTGGGCTTCCTGGTTAAGCTGCTGGAGTTGGGGAGCCACGTGTTGGCCGTTTTGCGCCATGCCTTCCAGTTGGCGCAGCGTGTGTTGGTACTGGGCCTCCAACTGCTCTAGCTGGCTGTCGATGGTTTGCAGCTCTTTGGAAAGCTCTCGGTTGGCCTGTTGTTTAAAGCTGTCGGTTACCAGCGTTTTAACCACTACGGAGCGTTTGAGCATGAGGCTTTTGGGCCGTTGGCGCGTTGGAAACGCAATGGTGTTGTCTTTAACATCGGCGGCGGTGGTGGTGGTTGTCATGGGGTCGATCTAGCGCTCCGTGGCTCACAAAACAGGTGGGGACAGGCGTGAGGTGTTAACAAGCGGTTTATTTTCAGTTTCATTGCAGAAACAACCCGTTAGCGTTAACAACACCAAAGCCCCGTTAAAATTGCCGATGTTGGCAGCTTGCTGGCAATTTCAGGGCCGCTTCATTCTAGCACGAGGCATTTTCCAGAACCCCTTCTGTTAAAGATTGTAGTGCCTCAATAATGGCAATATCCTGCTGAAGCAGTTTGCTTTGCTGGATGCGTTCGGTCGTCCAGGTGGCTTTACCAGAAGGTGGGCTGAGCGGGGTTTTGCTTCGCTGCTGTAGAATGCTTCTTATGCGAGCAGCTGGAATATTCTGTAGCGGGCTGTCTTCTAAGCAAGCCAGGGCCGATGCGATGCCAATGGCCTCGCCTAGTAGCGCCTGGTGCTGCACAATGCGGCAGGCCCCTTGGGCAACGGGCGAATACCCCCCCGATCGACTAACGAATGCCAAATTATCCAGCGCCGGGTTTTTAGGAAAAGCGCAGTGGAGCCCAACATTAAAGACGGGCTTGGGCAGCGGGTAATCGTCGGGGGCTTTTTCAAACAGGTTAATGCCCCTAAAATCAAACCAGTAGCTAAACGTGCCAATCGCATCGGCTTCATCCACCCCGCCACTTAGGAGATTTGCGCCACTTTGGTTGAGCCTGGCCTGAAGGTTGAGTGTTTGCCGAACGTAAATGGCTTGGGGCGGTATCACGCGGGCTTTTGGGAAGGCTCCCTCGGTTTTCAGAAATTCTTCAAACAGGGTCATTTCTTCCCGTAGCTGGGGCGGAATCTCTGCACCGTGAGACAGGGCCAGCGCATGGTTCCAGTCTTTTGCCCGACTGACCATGCCGTTAAAGCCCAAAGCGCGATCGCTTAGCCGGGAGATGTTGCCGCCATCAATCCACACGGGTGCCGCACTGTAGCTGCTTGCGTTTTGGTGTCGACAAAGGTGATAGAACACACCCAGTGCTGGATTTAAGATGTCAAGATAATCTTCTCGCCTCGGGCAGATAGGATTTCTGGTCACGTAGCTGTCGATCCAGTCGGTGGGATGATGTGGCATCGCCTCCCGAAGCAGCGTGGCGCAATCCGGGTGCTGCCGTAGTCTGGTTTCAAAAGCGGCCAGCGCCCAAGGATCCACCCCGGTGATACGAAATACCGGGGAAATGCCCAGTAGATCATTGTTTTTGCCAAACAGTCCGCCAAGTCCTCGGATGTAAGGCACGCCAGCCAGTCGGGCTATATCGCCATCCGGGGTGGTATCCAGGTAAATTTGGGCTTGAAGGGTGCGGCCGTCTGTCAGGGTCAGGCCATTCAGGCGGCCTGATTCGTTGCAGTGCGCGTGTTGCACAATGCCGGTTTCCACCCGAACCCCGGCCTGTCGAAGCATTTGCCGCAGCACCCGATCGGCGCGACGGGGTTCTAGGGCCACACGCTTTACTTGCGCGCGCTTTAAAAATTCGGCAAATAGGGGGGGCACCAGATCCCAGGTAATATCCATGTAGCTAAGCCCGCCTCGGGTAGACAGTCCGCCGATCCAGCCCTGTGCAAAAGGTTTTAGCAGGCATACACGCGCCCCGCAACGGGCCGCCGATACTGCCGTGATGACACTTTCCACCTCATCTCCAATGACCAGCACCTGAGGAGGCGGTGTTTGCCGTGGCTGGCGCCTAAACATGATAGAACGGGCTCCTTAGCTTCGTGGCGCCGCCCCTGGAGGTTTGTGACCGCGCCCCTTGATTTTAAACGACATTCTTCGTACGCTTAGCGATACTTTAAGTGGATTTGGCGGCATAGCCAAGTGGTAAGGCAGGAGTCTGCAAAACTCTTATCCCCCAGTTCGAATCTGGGTGCCGCCTCCAAGATTTTTTTCAGTAGCGGGTTTTGGCCCGCTATTTGTTTTTTGTAAACGCAAATGGGCACTATGCTGTGGTTGCGTTTGCGCAGGAGAGAACTTTTGTCAGGTTGTCGCGTCTCATACTAACTGTGGGGCCTTTTTACTACACTAACAGTGTTCCAAAGCCAGTATTCAAAAGCTTGTATTTTAGATCCTGTTTTTAGAGTACAGGTCCTGCCTATTGTTTCTTGAAGCGAAAAGCCTTGTCCTCAAGTTAAACCTTGTTCGCAAGAAACTTATGCTTCCAATGCCACGCCAGTAAACACCCTTGCTTGTGTCGCGCAACGGAGGATACCCCCCATGAACACGCTAACAACCGTGCCGTTTGTCTACAATCCATACGGCGGCCAACAAACCCCGTTTCGGGGAACCCCGCAGACGGAACCCCCCCAAAAAACATACCGCTTTGGGGAAGATACGCTGACCCTGGCCCGGGAAGGCACTCGACTTGAACAGCATTTCCCTACAGACAACCAGCCAAAAGCCAATGCGGCTATCGCACTGACGAACGAACCGCAACCAGGGCTTCGTCGGCATCGCCGCCTCCCACAAGCACTTCCTGGAGGGGGGCAGCCGAAAAGAGATCAACAACGGCTTTTGCAGCGGTTACTGGGGCCGTTTGCAACGTGGCTGCATTGGGTTGGAAAAACGCCCTTTAACCCGGATGCCCCACGGCCCATCCACGTGGAAGCACGCTACCATGACTGGACCATATAAATTGACGACATAAATTTAAGGATGGGCGGCTGTCAGCCGTTTAAGCCGGATCGGGATGGTCCAACAGATTGGGGCTAATGCCAAATTCCTGCTTAACAATGCTACCAAAGGTGTAGTCTCCATTGGCCTGCCGCATTAAAAAATCGGCCAGCCTGTGGCTAAAATCTTCCAGCGATGTGGTTTGAGCCTGCTGCAATAAGTGTTGCGCAATGGCCTGACGAACCGCCTCAGCGCGTGGTGTGTTGGGCGAGGCAGAGTGTCGGGCACTGGACGACGAACTCATATGGCGTGGGTGCTCCTTTGGGACAGTGACGGGACGGGGACGTTCGCTTTTGGAAATGGGCTTTAAAACCAAGCGTTTGAACCGACAGTTTACCGTTTAAATTAACGTGCGACAACGGCCTGCTTGTTTTATGATGATCAACCAAGTGGGTTACGCAACCAGTAGGGTCCACGCAGTACAGAATTTTTCAGGATTTATCAGCATAGCACAGGAATCACTCTCTATGACACAAGCCCCCACTGCCACACGTCACCGCCGTCCGCTGATTGCGGGTAACTGGAAGATGTACAAAACCCGCGAGGAAGGTCTCCATTTTTTAGAGGCATTGGCTTCCGCAGCGGTGTCGGGTCAGTGGCCAGCGGCAGAATTTTTACCTGAATTGGCGTTGTTTGTGCCGTTCACACTGCTAGAGGCGCTTCATAAAAAGGCTTCTGAGTTGAAGGCGCCGCTTTCCGTAGCCATTGGGGCGCAAAATATGGAAAGTCGGGTAGAAGGCGCGCTTACGGGTGAAATTTCCCCGCGGATGCTTGAAGATGTTGGGGTTTCCTGGGTGTTGATTGGCCATAGCGAGCGGCGGCAGTACTATAACGAAACCGATGCGACGGTAAACGCCAAGCTGTTGGCTGCTTACGCACACGAGATGCAGCCTATCCTGTGTGTGGGCGAAACATTGGCTCAGCGAGAGGCGGGCGGAACCGATGCCCTGGTGGCCGAACAAACCCAAAAAGCCACCCAAGGTTTATCGCCCGAGCAGGCACTTTCGTTAGTGATTGCCTATGAGCCCGTTTGGGCTATTGGTACGGGTAAAGTGTGCGATGCCGATGAGGCCAACCGCGTGTGTGGTGTCATTCGTCAGCAATTGGCAAGCCTCTACGATGAGTCCTTGGCGGCGCAGGTTCGTATTTTGTACGGCGGTAGCGTTAAGCCAGACAACAGTGCGGAACTGCTGGCGCAGCCTGAAATTGATGGCGCGCTGATTGGTGGTGCCAGTTTGGATCCGGCCAGTTACCTAACGATTGTGCAGGCAACGAGTGCAAAGCCAGCAACCTTAAATGCTTGCAGCCTCTAAGGACAATTGGGTTTGTATAGCTTCTCAAGCCAAAGGATCTTTGGGGGTGCTGTCTAAGATGGCGCGCTCAATCATTTGGCTAACGCTCTCGTTGGTAAATAATGGAATGAGCCTTAGGCTTGGGTGCTCATTCTGAAAGACCCGAAATAACTCATCTGCAAAAGCTTGCCCAATCCAGTCTACGTTTTTAAAATTTAAAATTGCTTGCCGAAAGCCGACGAGCTGTGCGCCAATTTGTCTTGCCTGAGAGCGAGAAATGAGTTCTCCTTCCTGTAATGCTAATCGCATGGAGAACTCTGTTTTACTAAAACTGTAATCTTTTTCGTCAGCATAGCGATCAAAAATTTCTTTAGACGTAAGCGTGCTACTTCGGCTTAATTCCATCCAAACAATCGTGCCTTGTTCCTGCTTTATATTGGTTTCGCTCAGTCGATCGTTTGAATTGCTGTTATGGTGGGTGAAAATTAGGCTGCGTGAGCAGATAAAGAAGAGATCGCACATGCGGCTGGTATAAAAAATGCCTTGCCCCGTATGCCGAGTGGGGTCTGTGGTAAATTTGCCCGGACTGAGCTTTAGAATGGCCTGTTGTGGGCTGCTGAGACCCAGCAGTCGCTGGATGCGATGAAAAATGCCTTCGCCATTATCTGCAATGTACAGTTGTATCCTGGTTGCGGTTATCGTGAGCCCAATCCGAAGGAGAGTTCCACCAGAGTGATCAATGACGTTATTGACCATTTCTGTAAAGGCAAACTGAAGAATGTTGTATATGTTTGCAGGAAGTGCTTTGAGTGAGTCCTTTACCGTTATGCTAAAGATGCTGCTTTCATCTCGATAGAGAGTAAGGTCAATCTCATACGATTCTTGTATCTCTTTGAGGATATAACGAGGTTTTCGTGACGTTCCTTGGCGTTCTAGTCGGCCTTCTTCTATCCAGCGCTTTAGGTAGTTGTTAATCTGCTGACGGCTTAGCCCACTTTCCTGGCTAAGCGTATAGGTTAGGTTCCGTTCGCCCTGTTGCAACAGTTTGAGCGTGCTTTGCCATAGTTCTGCGTCTTTGTTGGTTCGAGCCAAGGTGTCTCTCTCTCCATTTGCTTGGATTCAGTACTGAATTGACAATAATTTTCTGTTATTTGACAAATAATATGCCCTTTATTTGTCAAATAAAGGGGTTTACTTGTCAAGTTTGACAAATTTTGCTGTTTTGTCAACCGGTGTTTTGTTTAAAAGCTTGTTTGCCAATGCGGTGGTAATGCGCCAACTGGGTAGCGAGTGACGTCGGCGAATCCGCTATAATGAAAAACTTCCCCGCCTGCATGTGGGGGCGCATAGAGGCCTATGTTGTAGAAGCGTAAGGGGCTGTGCTCGTGGACTGTGCTCCACCGTGCCGCTTCAGGAGAGCGTTGCTTATGTCTCAGTCTGGCTTGATTCGTTCTGTGTCTGAGTTTTTTAAACCGTTTCAAGAGCGAGCCTTGCTGTTTGACGGAGCGATGGGCACCTGCATTCAAAACTACCCACTCACCCCGGATGACTTCCATGGACTGGATGGCTGTAACGAATACCTGGTAAAAACCCGACCGGATGTTATTCAGGCGATTCATGCGGCTTACTTTGAGGCGGGTAGCGATATTGTAGAGACCAACAGCTTTGGTTCTACGGGGGTGGTGTTGGCCGAATACGATATTGCCGAGCAAACGTACGACCTGAACCGTCGCGCAGCCGTGTTGGCCAAGGAAGTGGCCAATGCTTACAGCAAGCACAAACCCCGCTTTGTGGCGGGTTCCGTGGGGCCTACCACCAAACTGCCCACGTTGGGCCACATTGCCTACGCCGATTTAAGAGCTGCTTACGAAGTGCAAATGCAGGGCCTGGTGGATGGCGGCGTGGATGTGCTGCTGATTGAAACCACCCAGGATCTGCTTCAGGCCAAGGCGGCTTTGGCGGCGGCGCAAAGGGTGAAACAAAAAGCGGGCCTGAACCTTCCTGTGATGGTGCAGGTCACCATTGAAGCCACGGGCACGATGTTGGTGGGCTCCGATATTGCCACAGTGGTGACGGCGCTTAGCCCGTTTGATGTGGACGTGATTGGGATGAATTGCGCCACGGGTCCTCGGGAGATGTCAGAACATATAAGGCATTTGGCCCAGCATAGCCCGTGTTTGGTTTCCTGCCAGCCCAATGCCGGTATTCCAGAAAACGTGGGAGGACACGCCCACTATCACTTAACACCGCCAGAGCTGGCGCAGCACCTCACCCACTTTGTGGGGGATTTGGGCGTTACCATTATTGGCGGCTGTTGCGGTACCACGCCAGAACATATTCGCGCCCTAACCGCAGTGACCGAGCGCGTTACTCCTGGGCGCCGCTCCGTGCACGATACCCCGATGCTTTCTAGCTTGTACGCCAGTGTGCCACTGCGGGTGGATCCAGCCCCGGTACTGGTGGGCGAGCGAACCAACGCCAATGGGAGTAAAAAATTTCGCGATCTGTTGGCCGCCGATGACTACGATGGACTGGTGGAAATTGCCCGCTCGCAGGTGCGGCAAGGCGCGCATTTGCTGGATGTTTGCACGGCCTACGTGGGTCGAGATGAAGTGAAAGATATGGTGGAAACCGTTCGGCGGCTTAACCAGCAGGTGGATGTTCCGCTGATGATTGATTCCACCGAAGTGCCCGTGATTGAGGCCGCGCTTCAGCAAATTGCAGGCCGGGCCATTGTAAACTCCATTAACCTGGAAGATGGAGAAGACAAACTGAACCAAGTGGTGGCCTTGTGTAAGCAGTACGGGGCGGCGGTGGTTGCCTTAACCATTGACGAGCAAGGCATGGCAAAGACGGTGGAGCGTAAGCTTTCCGTTGCTCGCCGCATTTACGATTTAGTGGTGCACCAGCACGGTATGAATCCCGCTGATCTGGTATTCGATACCCTGACCTTTACCTTGGGCAGTGGCGATGAAGAATTCAGAACCGCAGGCATTGAAACGATTGAAGCCATTCGCGCCATTAAGCAGGCGTTTCCTCAGGTGGGCACTGTTCTGGGGGTGAGTAACATTAGCTTTGGCCTCAAACAGGCATTAAGGCCGGTACTGAACAGCGTATTTTTACACGAGGCCGTGTTGGCCGGGCTGGATATGGCCATTATTAACAGTGCCCATATTTTGCCACTTAACCGTATTGATGAGGCAGAGAAAGCGCTTTGTCGAGCCTTGATTTACAATGAATGGCAGCCGGTTTCCTCTGCGGAGGCAGCGCCTTCACAGCCGATAGAAAGTGACCCTCTGATGCGATTGATTGCCTATTACGAAACTCACGAAGGGGCCAAGGTGGCGGGCGGCCAAAATACGTTGCCGGAAGTGCTGGAAGAGCGCTTGAAATACCGCCTGATTAACGGAGAAAAATCCGGCCTGGAGGCGGACTTGGCTCTGGCCTTGGCCGTGCATAGCCCGTTGGCCATTATTAACGAGATTTTGCTCGATGGCATGAAGACGGTGGGCGAGTTGTTTGGCCGTGGCGATATGCAACTGCCCTTTGTGCTGCAATCTGCCGAGGTGATGAAAACAGCCGTGGCCTACCTGGAGCCCCATATGGATAAAGTGGGCGAGGCGACGGGGCCTAAGGGCACCATGGTCATTGCGACGGTCAAGGGCGATGTTCACGATATTGGTAAAAACCTGGTGGATATTATTGTGAGCAATAATGGCTACAAGGTTGTTAATTTGGGCATTAAAGTGCCAATTGATGATATTTTAAAGGCCACGGACGCCCACCAGGCCGATGCCATTGCCATGAGTGGCCTTTTGGTAAAATCCACGGCCATTATGCGAGAAAATCTCATTTTAATGGAAGAACGCGGCTACCAAACCCCGGTTATGCTCGGCGGGGCGGCCCTCACGCGTCGGTTTGTGGAAGAGGACTGCCAGCGCGTGTACAGCGGCCAGGTAACCTATGTGCAGGATGCCTTTGCCAGCCTTCACCTCATGGATAGCGTGGTAAAGGCCAAGGCGGAGGGTCGGGTGTTGCGCAATCCAAACGGACCGGTGCAACCAGCCGGCGCGCTTGGCGTTACAGCCCCTAGCAACCTAGAGCTGGCCTCTGCTAAGAACGTGAATGCATCTGAGCAACTACAACAGCCAGCGCAGCCTGTATCGGCGGTTTCCGTTATGGAAGCCTCTTCACCGGTGCTTACCCAGACGGTGCGATCGGCTCATGTTCCTTGTTTGGCAGAGTTGCCCAAACCACCGTTTTGGGGCACTCGCCTGCTGGATGTGCCCGTGACCGAGCTGTACCCTTACCTCAATACACCGGTGCTGTACACGGGCCATTGGCAGTTTCGCCGGGGCAATAAAACCCGCTCGGAACACGATGCCTTTTTGGCCGAAACGGTTGCCCCCATTTTGGAAGACGTCAAACAGCGTGCCGAAGCGCTCCAACTGCTCAAGCCACAGGTCATTTACGGCTATTTTCCCTGTTACGCTCAGGGGAATGATTTAATTCTGCTGGAAGAGGATCTGGTTACAGAGCGGCTGCGGTTTACGTTTCCGCGTGGTGGGGCCAAGCAGTTGTGTTTGGCGGATTATTTTGCGCCAAAAGACTCCGGTTTGGTGGATGTACTGCCCTTGCACATTGTGACGGTGGGCCCTGCTATGAGTGAGTACGAGCGTGACCTGTTTGCGCAAGACCGTTATACGGAATACCTGTATATGCACGGTTATGGGGTGGAAATGGCCGAAGCGCTGGCAGAGTGGATGCACAAGCAGGTGCGCCTGGAGTTAGACATTGCCGGGGAGGATGAACCGGATATTTTAAAAATGATGCAGGGTTCCGGCGAATACCGCGGCTGCCGCTACAGCTTTGGCTACCCCGCGTGTCCCAATCTGGAAGATCAAGTGCCGCTCTTTAGCCTGCTCCAGCCAGAACGCATTGGCATTACTTTAACGGAATCCTTCCTGCTGGAGCCTGAGCAATCTACCTCTGCCATTATTGTTCATCACCCGGATGCCTACTACTTTGATGTGCGTTAGAACGCCGGTTGCTGCTTGGCCCACGTCTGGCAACGCCTCTGCCATAGCCGCCACCGGGGAGGCTGTCTTGCGATCGATCCTGCTCGGGCTGTAACAGAGTGTAACGGCGATATCTGATCGATAGCAATTTGAGCGCCAAAAGATTGTTTATAAAAATATAATGATTGCCGAGGCTTGATCGAGTGTCTCGGTGGGGAGAGTAAAAAAGCAGGCCGAACAGCGGCCTTCATTCTACGTGACTACCAAGAGGGAAAGAGGGAAGTATTGGCATATGCAACAGCAGTTTGTTTCGCAACCGGGTCCGGTGGCGTATTTTCAGCCGGTCCAAACCGGGTTTATTTTAAACACAGCTCAGTTTGCGGATACCCATCCGTACTATGGCAATAACGATGGTCGGCTCAGCTACGGCGAAATCACCAGCCAGGCGCAACTGCTCCAGATGTTTACTCCGTGGGTGCAACAGTTGGGCATTGAGCAAACCATACAGCCGTATGTGGATGCAACCAACTTGTTGCAGCGGCACTTTAGCGTGTTTGCCAATGCGTACGGATCGCCCTATAGCATTAGCCCGGAAGGCATTACACTCATTGCTGAGCGCGACGGTATTTACGACACCCTGAGCTATGACGACATTTACCCGCCCAGCCCTGGTACAGGCAACTGGAATGGCAACATTGGCCAGCCAAACCCCTGGAATGGTGGCGGCGGAATGGGCCAATGCAACACGGGCTGTGGTTGCGGCAACAACACAATGGCCAGCGTGGGTAACTTGCCCGTTAGTGTGCAGTTTCCGCCCCAGTTTGGGGGTGGCTTAACCCAACCGAACCAGGGTTTTATAAACAACAGTGTGGGTGGCGGCATGCCTGCGGGCACCTTTATTGGCGGCGCTCCGGTTAATGTGGCCGGTGGTGCGGGTGCCAGCTTTTTTCCACTGTTTTAAACGGCTACCGGGGTTCGGGTTTTTACAACCACGGCTCGCTCTGTTCTAATATTTTTCTGTACTTTTTAACCAAATACAGCCGGTTTCTCAAGCAGAGACCGGCTGTTTTGTGTTTGGTAAACAATTGTGATCAACCATGCAATTTTAGCAATGTTTAAATCTTTATTAAAATATAAAATAAAACGATGCAATCAAGGATACGGTAAAAGCGACAACATCGGGAGCAAGAGGTATGGGAAGCGTTGCAAATGGCTGCGCGGCACCCAGTGGATTCACTGTGCCGGATACGATGACGATGCTCAATAACTTAATAATGCAAACACTCGCTCAACCAATGCTAAACCAAACTGCGGGTGGTGCTTGTGCCACGTTGGGCTGTCAAGGTAATACACCAATAGCGTCCTGCCCACTGCCCAATACGCCAATGGGCCTGGAAACCGAATCGGCAGTGACGGTGCTCTATCAAATGGATTTTGATCAAAACGGTGTGGTTCAGCCCCACGAGCTGCAAAACGGCTTGGCGGTGCTCACCCTCCAGCGCGATACGGTGGGCGCCTACGACCGTTATCTGCAAACCGTCGGCTATGGTCCCACGTCTCTGACGCCGATGGCCCAAACCTTAACCTATGCAGTGGCCATTGGTCAGCAACTGCAAGGGATCTCTCAATCGCTGGGCAATGCGCCCCTGTCGGAAATGACACTGTGGCAGGCGGCCTCTATTGATAACAACCCGGCCGACATCAGTGTGATGGATCAGCAAACGCTGCCCTGGATGATGGGCCCGATGCTGGGGTCTGGTTCCGCCACAATGCCCAGCTTGCTGCCAATGATGGCCGGGTCTGCCGCAGGCCCTTCCCAGCTAGCGGGTGGTAGCAGCGGTTTTTCCTTTCCGCCGTTTATCGGGCCAATGGTGAATCCTTCTCCGGTTTTTGTGCCCACGGCATCACTCTTTGGTTTTTAATCAACACCCCTCTTTTCTCCTCATACACCCTCTGTTTCCCCGTTGGCTAAAGCAAGTTTACAGTTATACACCACTCCATGAAACCTCAAGACACAATTCCCAAAAGTATGCCCGTGCCCCCAAAGCACGGGTTATTTTTTTGTCTAACAAAAAACAACGACCCGCCAAAATGGAGTTAAGGCAGGCCATTGTGGAAATTATTAAGACCTAGACAGGTGTCTAATTGAGACGCTTATCTTCTGAAGAAGAAGCCCAGGATGGAAAACAGGCCAATCAGCGCCAAAAAGCCCAGAATGGTCCAGCCCCACCAGGGCATATCAAAGCCCTCTTGCAGGTCGCGCTTGTAAATGAACTTGGCGTCTCCCTGCTTGAGTGCCTGCACGCTCTGCGGGGCGTCCTGGTCACTGACAACCATTAAATTGCCTGGCTCAATGGCGTTAAACCGGCTGTCATCGGCCATTAAGTCGGCAATGGATTGCAGGGCCGTATCGGTTTCGCCCAGCATGAGCAAGGCAACCCGGTTGTTGTTAAAGGGCGATAGTAACTCTTCCACAATGCCCTGGTTGGCGCTGTGGCGCACGCTTACCAATTTGGGGTAGTCGTTGGTTACATCTGCGGTTTTGTTGGCCAACACCAGCTTGAAGCGCCCGTTCATTTTATCGAACAACGCGTTGCGCTGTGGCGAGCCAATGAGTACCAGGTGTTTGTCGTTTTCCACGGCGCCACCTTCGCGAATAACGCTGGGCAGCATGCCGGATTTAGACGAGACGGCGCGTCCAAAGCGGGTCATGGTTTGTAGCAACACTTCCAAGTCTACTTCCGTTGGGGTTTTAGGAAGCACCACCTGGGTTTGGGAGAGATCTGGATGGGCGGTAAACGGAAAGGCCGCATCGTTTAACAGGCCCACATCCGGTAGCGGCGTGCGGATTTCTCCGGGAAATTCCAACGTGCTGGAACTGTGCACGGTGCCCCAAATGTGAACGTCCGTTACAAAGTTACACAGGTCAAATTTGTCCGGGTAGAGAAAGAACTGGTACTCCAATTGGTTGTAGGTGTACAGGTCTTCAACCGGAATTTCCAGATCGAAACTGGCCAGATTTTCGCCATCGCGGTTGCCCAGCGTAATGCTTTTGAGGGTTTTACCGTTGAGCCGCACTTCCAGCTTGGATTGTTTTCCATCGAGCTGGGAGGCGTAGCTGTAAACGGTATGTAGTTTCGCTTTACTCTGGGGGGTTTTGTACACGTCGGGCATAATTTTCAGATCGTAGAAAATGGGCAGGGCCGTAAAGCCACGCGTGGTCATGGTTTTTAGGCCAATATCGTTAAAGGAAGCGCCCGATTTCTGGACAAAGCCATCCCAGGCCCGGTAGGGGTGTTGCGGACCGGCCTCGTATTTTTTCACAATGCTGTAGGCGCCGGTCATTAACTTACTGGTGGGGTGTTGTACCAGTAAACTGGCCGCATTTTGCACCCCTTCTGGGCTGTTGCCGGAAATGACCAAAATGGTTTTAGAAGGCACACTGGGGTGCTGTACCAGTTGAACCACACCGTCTTTAGGGTCCAGTGCGGCACGGGTTTCCGGGTCGGTGAACTGGTTGCCCGAAAGCGGGACCGGAAGCGCGCTTCCCAAGTCTGCAATGGCTCGGTTTTCTTCTGGCGTGCCTACGAGCACCAGGTTTTGTGGCGTGCTACGAACACTGCCTTCATCCACAAATTTGGCCGTGGCAGGGCGCCAGGCAATGTCTCGGCCAATCCCGGCAGCCACACGGGCTAATGCTGTTAAAGAGGCATCCGACAGGTTGGGACCGGCCACATAGCCCAGTTGGGTTTGTCCGTAGCCCAGTTCGTCAAAAAACGGATAGGGAAAACGTGCCAAATCCAACACGGCAGGTTGCGGGGCATACTTTACCTGTACCGCCGTTTCGGGCAGAAGCGTGGTCCACAGTTCCGTACTGAAAGGGTCTTCGCACTTGTAGGTGTAGTGCTGGTCCACCTGAAAGGCCACACTGTTGCGATCTTTCAAAATTTCGGGCGGTATGGGAATCGTGACCGTATTGGCCGTGGCATTGGCTTTTTCCAGCGAGATGGTTTTTAAAATTCGGTTGTTAACCGACACGTTCAGGCTGGAGCGCTCTGGTAGCAGCGTGGGCGAATGCTGAAAGGTGACCTTAATGGCCGAACCGGGCAGGGCTTTCCACTGCTCGGGCTTGGTAAAGAAGTACCGACGTTCGGTTTTCACGGTTTTAAGGGTGTAACCCTCTGGATCGCCGAGTTGCTTCATTGGAATGCTCAGCACATTGCCAGGCTGGCTGGCGGGCTTTGCCGCAACAGCAGGGGGCAGGGCAGATTGCGCCATAACAGAAGCGCCAGGGAGTGCGACAACGGCGGGCAGCAAGGGCAAGGCCGCAGTGAGCAGCCAGGCGGCTAACGTTAACAGAACCAACGCGCGGTTTTTCATTTTCGCAGCATCCTCACTACGCCTCGAATCACTAACGGAAGTATGATGAGCAGTCCTAGCAATACCAAACCACCGATTAGCAGTGTGGTCCAGGAAATGTTGGGCATCCAGGAAAACCAGCCGTTGCCGGTGCCGCTTCCACTGCCAGCGGTTGCTTTTTCTTGGTAAAAGACGGGTTCGTTGGCAGTGTTAATGGGCAGACCCTTTAGGCTCATTTGCTTAAGCGGCCCTTTTTCCAGGCTCTCAAACAGCGTGTCATCCTCAAAAAATCGAGAAAGTGTCAGTAGCCCGGCATCCGTGGTGCTGGCAAGTAATGTCGTCACGTGCTGGCGATCGCCTTGCCAAACCTGTTCTAAAACGGGTCCGGTTTGGGCAGCCGGATCTCTGAACAGGGGTTCTTGTCCCCCTGCGCGGTGAAACAGCTTAAGCCCCGGCAAACCAGCCGCCTCTGGCCAGCGAAGGCTAAAGTTGGCTTTCCACGGATCGGGAAGGGCATTTTTGGTGAGAATAACAATATCTTTTCCGCCGGGAACATCCGTGACGGTTTGGCCCAAAGTAAACCGCAAGTCGGTGTCTGCATCCGTAAGGCGGCCTAAGCGGCTTGTAACGCCCAGTAATAGACGAACCAGGCCGGGTTCTTTGGCGCCTTCGGGCACCACCACGTGCAAGTTCTCCAGGTTCACGCTACGAACGAGCGGGTAACCACGACCTTGGCTCATCAGGTTCAAGTCCGGCAAGCGAGATTGAACGCCGCCCTTGATGCGAAACAGGCTGTCATCGTGGATTTTACCCCAGGATTTATCATCGTAATTGTCCACGCACCAGCCGTATTTTTCCGGCAGCATATGGAATTGCGCCACCAGCTTGTTGTGCGTGGTCAATAAGTCTTTTGGAATGAGTACCGTGGCCTTGGCCCGCTTTTCGCCTTCGGCCTTGTTCAATAGCGGAATGTTGGCAATCGCGCGATCGTTCAGCCGGAGTTCCAGGGAGGAAAACAGCGGATTGAGATCCGGGCTGTAGCTGTAGACCACATCCATTTCCAGGTCGGTGGCCGGGTCTGAGAGATCCGTAACCAGTGGAATATCGTAGGTAATGGGCGGGGCGTTTATTTTTTCCACCCCAATGGTCCCATAACCCAGTTGGGTCAAGGTTCGGTTTTCGGCCTCAATAAACTTTGGCTGGCTGTTGCTGCGTATGCCCACCGGACGCCAGCGGGGGCCCGTTTCTACGGCGGTGCCGGTTAGCGCGTCATCTTTGGGCTGGTTGGTAATGTATTGGGCGGCGCTTTGCACGGCCTCTGCCGAATTGCCCGAGACGATGAGCACGGCCAGGTTACTTTGCTTGGGGTGTCGGGTCAGTATGACCACGCCACTGCTGTCTTCTATATTTTGCCCGGCACGGGTCCAGCGATCCCCTTGCAAATTGTAACCACCCGCGCCACCACTCAGGCCAATGGCGGCAAGGTCTTTTCTGAGCGCGGTGCCGGTTCCAACAAACACCAGGTGCTCTTTGCCACTGCCCCATTGGCTGCTGCCCAGGTAGCCAAAACTGGTTTGAAATGGTTTATCGTCTGCCATTTGGGCCATGTGGGTGTTGAGGTACGCCATGGAGAGCAGTTCTTGCGGGCTGGCGTCTTTACCAATAAAGTAGCGTACCCGAGACGGCGCGTAGGAGAGAACATCCACCAGCGGGTAGGGGAATTGTGCCAGGTTGAGCGTGGGCAATACCCGGTTGTAATTAAAGGTCACTTTAGATTGTGGTAAAATTTGCGTCCACAGGGAAGGATCCAATGGATCTTCGCATTTGTCGGTGTAGTGTTGCTCTACCCGAAAAACTAAGCGGTTAAAGTCCTTGAGCAAAGCAGGAGGCACGGCCACTTGCAGCGTGGTTCCTTCTGCGTTGTTGGGTCCCAGGGCCACGTGTTTCAGCACTTTGTCGTTGACAATTACCTGCAACCAGGATTTGGCGGGCAATAACTCCAAGGAGTGCTGAAAGGTGGCTTCCACCGTTGCACCAGAGACCTGCCAGGTGGCGGGCTTCGTGAAAATTAACTCTCGCTGTGCCCGAACAGTGGGCAGGTAGATGGAATCTTCTACTTTTAAATCTTTCAGTTGAATGGTGTGGCTATCGGCCCACAGGGGGGCGGTGCTGGCCCAACTCAACAGCCCAACAACCAGTAGCGCCAACCCAACAACCGAGCGTGACCACGACTGAGGAAGCCGGTTTGTTTTCCAACGATCGGCAATGCGCAAGATGGGGGTTAACCTCATAGCGGGGTGCGGCCTTTCACACAAACAACTCAGCGCTACCATGCTGTGCAGCGCAGGTTACCTAAACTAAAGCAGGTAAGGCGCTGACCATGATAAACCAAACTGCCCCTATTATAAGGGGTAAGGCCAGTTCTTCCACATCCGTAGAATAGACTAGCTTCTGAGATGGCTTGGCGGGCTTGTGTGCCGGATGGTAGGATTTTGCCTGTGCGTTTGGCGTGTGTGTAACATGGAGTGAACAAGCAAAATGACGGAATTGCGTCGTATTTTAATGGTAATTGCCCCAGAGCAATTTAGAGATGAAGAATTATTGGTGCCTCGGCACGCCTTTGAAGCCGCAGGCTTTGCAGTGGATACCGTAAGCACGCGCGTGGGCGAGGCGACCGGTATGCTCGGCGCCAAAGAGACGATTCAAACCACGCTAAGCCAGGTATCGCCTGCAAATTACTGCGCCACCGTAGTGGTGGGCGGTATGGGCTCAGTGGAACATTTATGGGAGAACGAACCGCTACACCAATTGCTACAGGCTGCGGCTGCGCAAGGCCAGGTGTTGGCGGCCATCTGTTTGTCCTCGGCGGTTTTGGCAAAAGCCGGGCTGCTCCAGGGTAAACAAGCCACCGTGTGGGAAATGCCGGAATCGTTGGAGGCGCTAAAGCACGCGGGCGCTATTTACACGGGAGAGCCCGTAACGGTGGATGACAACCGAGTGACGGCCAATGGCCCAGAAGCCGCGACGGCCTTTGCGGAAGCCATTTTGGCCCGTTTGCAGCTATTGCAGCCTGCTTAAAAACCCATCGCCCTTGAGAACCTATCTGGCAGGATGGAGCAAGCCCTTGCGGTTTCAGTCCTTACCGGGTGGTTCCGTACCGCCGCCATTGTCTCCGTGGGAAGCCGCAGGGTTGCCATTGACGGGCGATAACGGCTCAGACGGACGGCTCAAGTCTTCCGTCACCCGCTGGCCAAAGGGCACGGGCGAAACAATGCGCACCTGGGCAATTCGCGGGCCGTCGGTTTCCACCACGCTGAGGGTTAAATCTTCGAACATAGCGCTGTCGTTCAGTTCGGGCTCTCGTCCCAGCAGGCCAAAGACAAAGCCGCCCAGGGTCTTAAACTCATCATCAGGTATGTTGAGGTCAAAGCGATCGTTGAGGTCTTCAATATCGATTTTGCCATTGACCAGTAACTGATTGGGGGCCTCTAGCTGCAAGAGGATATCTTCCTCGTCGTGCTCGTCCCAAATGTCGCCAACAATTTCTTCCAGCAAGTCTTCAATGGTCACCAGTCCGGCAAAGCCGCCGTGCTCGTCAATAACGGCAGCCATTTGTATTTTCTTGCGCTTAAAATCTTCCAATAGATCACTGACGGGTTTGTTTTCCGGGTACAGGTCCAGTTCTCGCAACACGTCGGCGAGCGGGGTCTCCATGTCCCCTTTCCGAATGCGGTCAAACACATCGCGGGCATGCACCACGCCCACCACCTGATCTACGCGCTTTTCGTACACCGGAATGCGCGAATAGCAGGTTTCAATAATCAGGTCGGCCACTTCGCTTAGTGGGGTGTCTTTTTCCACCAGCGTGGTGTCGGGTCGTGGGATCATAATGTCACTGACCACGGACTCGGTAAAGTCGTAGACGTTGCGCAGAATAATCACCTCTCTGGGCTTGAGAACGCCTTGCTCCTGGCCGTGTTCGATCAGTTGGTTAAATCGTTCGCCCCACTCTTCTTCGGTTTCATCGGCCAACACCTCTATAAACACCTGTTTTACGTTGGGCATTCGCTCTTGCAGTCGTTCTTTAATCCGGTCGGTCACGTCATCCACGTCTTTTACCTGGGTTTCCGGATCGACTTCCACGGACATATGAACAAAGAGGCCCCCCAGGCCTTGATCGATGGTTTTTAGGTCGTGAATCTCTGACACCTCGTGAATGCTCTCTACCAGGCTGCGAATGGTGGTTTCCGTTTGGGCCGAAGCCGCTGAGCCGGTTAAAAACAGCCGGTTGTAGCGAAACAGGCTAATGGCCAACCCCAGCAGTAAAAAGCCAATCAAAATGGAGCCAATCGCATCAGGCCAATGGGCTTGGTCTGGCGATAGCCAGCCAGCGCCGTGGGCTAATTGGCTAAAGCCAATGGCAAACAGGGCAATCAGTGCACCAATCAGTGCCAAGGTGTCTTCGTAAAACACAAACCGGGTGGTGGGCCCAACCACCTTATGAACATTGGCAAACGCCTGAGGAATGACCGCCCAGCCTTCGGCCTTAATCCCCACTTCTTCCAACACCGCGCGCGATGCGGTGAGAATGGCAATCACTTCCAGCCCGGCACTGACGGCCAAAATGGCCACGGCCCAAAAAATATCTTCTCCAAAGTGGGTGGGGTTCATAATCCGTTCCCAGCCAATCCATATGGAATAGCCCGCACTGACGAACAGCACAAAGCTGGCTAATAGGGCCCACAGGTTGGTTTCCAAACCGTAGCCAAACGGATGGGTTCTGTCCGGGGAGCGTTTGCCTTGCATAATGCCAAACAGCAAACAAAGGCTGTTTAGGCCATCGGCGGCCGAGTGCAGCCCTTCACTAAACAGAGAGGTGCTGCGCGTAATAAACATGGCCACGGCCAATTTAAGCCCGGCAACCATAAAATTGAGGGCCATGGCGGCAATGACGGCACGCAGGGCATGGTGATACAGATAGCCATTTCCAGAAGAGGGTCCTGGAACGACCGAAGCACCGTTGCCTGCGCCTAAAAGCAGGCTGCTACTGCCACCAGAAGCGTCACCGGAGTCCATAACACTCTCCAGAAAGGCGACTGGCAAAGAATGAATATTTAATCACTGCCAAACCTTGAGCAATTTGAGCTGATTGACTGTACAAAGGCTCACACCAACGTTTTTGGGGCACGAGGCTATGTTTATTATCGACAGACACATGAATACGAGAAACACTCGACCAGATTGTCACTCGATTATGGCCTTTGGTTGCATTCGTTGCAGTGAATACAATCGACCTCTAATGACCAAACAAACAACGTTTAAACACACCCTAACAAGAGTTGCGTCAAAAAACCACTGTGCAAAGGCTACTGTTTAAAAAGTAAACTTTGTCGCAGCAGGTTAACCCTTCCATTATACCCTATAAACCTACACTTATTCACAGAAGTATGGGGCAATGTCCCAATCCAGCCAGCTTGTTTGGAGAAAATCAGGGTCGAATCTAAAATGGCTGAGTTGTATTGGACTCTCTCTTTTGGATTCGTCGAATCATCCGCTCCCACTTGCGTTTGCTGAGGTAGGGTGGCCCTTCCCAAAACAAAACCCGTATTTTGGCTGGGGTTGAATCTGGCAGTAGTTTAAGCCGAATGTGTGGGCTACTCGCCAGCTTTGCCAAGCGTTCGGGTGTTGGCACCCCGCTGCGGTACAGCCACATTAAAGTATTTGCCACCTTTTGGTGTAAATGGGTTAGTAAAATGGCGTTCCAAAGCAAGGCGCTGGTTTGTGAGTTGGGGGGATCTGTGGGCTTACCGAGCCGAAGTTTGAGGTTATCGTAAATTCGCCAGAGGGGTTGCTGGAGTTTATTGTGCAGTTTTTCGTTTCGGTAGGCTTCTGTTTGGATAAGCTTATCCGCAGTTTCCGGCATATAAATGGCCGGGGCCACCTCTTGTGCAATCTCCTTGCCGTTGAGCTGGACCATCCAGTCCATTTGCCGCTTTTGTTTTTGGGTCGCGCCTTCCGGGGCGCCGTTAAACCACTCCACCACAAAACCGGTTCGTGGATACTTGGCCTCCGACGGGTACGGAATAAAATTGAACGCGCCAAAGCGAGGCTTACTGGCATAAACAGGGGGCAACATGTGCATAAAAACCCAATCCTACCGAAGAACAGGGAACTTTCTTTTACTACGGTAGCATATGGGAAGGCTTTATGCAAAAAGAAACCAGAGCAAAAACGGATGCCGCGGCTTAACCAATGGTGCTAAGGAACTCAAACCCATACTGGTTGCTGGGCAGCGGATCGCTGCCAGGGGGGAACGCCGCGTTGAGGTTCCAACTTTGGGCTGCGTCTTTTCCTCGGTTACTTTGCTGCTTAAGCGGATCGACCATTTGCAGGTTATTCAGTCCGTTTAGCTGCGGAAACCACTGATTGAGCGCCCGGTTGAGTACAATGCCAATGGGCCAGGCCACCAGGGTGGTCATCATCAGGTACAGCATAAACGGGGTGGTAAACCGGGTCAGGCGTACTTCCAACCGCTGAGAGTTGAGCAGGGTTTCGGCAAAGTTCCGCCATTTGAGGGCCTGCTCTTTGGGGAGATCTTCCACGACTTCGGTCAAAATTTTCTGCGGATCCAAATCGGCCAAATGCTCAAAAACACGGCCCTTGAGCTCGTCAATCTCATCCAGGTGTTTGAGCACATTGGCCGGATAGAACCACTCGCGGTAATCGGTCCGGCTCAGCGTGCGCTGAATGTCGTTGAGCACCTGATGCGCGGCATGGTTGGCTTCGGCCGGTAACGGCGAGTTTCCGTGAGAGAAGAAGCCCTGTTGCAGCTCACGGACTGTGTTGAGAATATTAGCCACGGTCGGTCGGTTGTAAAAGGGCACTTTGCCCGGCTGGTGGGCAATTACCTGATCGATGAGATCGTAGGTCTTTAGTACATCGGCAGGCGGTTCGTGCTTAAAGTGCTGGTAGAGCAAAGATCGAAGCCCCTGGGTTTTTCGCACCAGCGCCCGAGACTCCATGTTGGCGCCGTCTAATAATTTGTCGTCCAGTGCTTTTAAGCTTTCTAGCAAAGCCTGCCTTTTTTCTGGGGCCAGGTTGGTTTTTTGAGCAATGCGATCGCAAATGGTATGAATGGTGCCGTAACTGCCATCGGTGGCTCGGGTTAACTCTTGCCGAAGGGCGCTGTTTTCCTTGGCCCGAGAGCGCGATGCCCAAAACCGACCCGCCCACACTCCCAAATAGCCTCCGGCGCCCATGGTGGTGGTGGTTTGCAGAAAGCTTTGCAGTGCTTCTTTGGGCGTGTCTGCCTTGCCCGCGTTGTGGGAGGCGGCCAACATCACCCAAATGGGATAGAAGCCCACGAATCTTTGAATGAACAGCGTTCCGACGACCGATTGCACCAACCAGCGCAGAACAATATCGTCGCGCACTTCAGGATCGTTGTTGGCACGGGTTTGGGCGTAGGTTAAATAGCCTTTGCCCATAACGGAAGGCAGTGCCCGCGTCAGGCTGATATCCGCAACGGTGGATAACGCCATTGGGTTAATTGCACTGTATAAACCGGCAAATGCCATAACAAACACAATACCTATGTGGGGGGAACGGCGCTTTTTTTCAACAGGCAACAAGCAATCATTCGTAAACGGGTAACCCCTGGGCACAGGGTTGCCTACCACGGTTTAGTGGCCAACCGGTCACGGGGTACCGTCATTGGGGTTGCAGTAGAGTAATACCACTCAATTTAAAAAGTTGCGCCATCAACCGTAAAACCAATTGCAACCGGCAGAAACCATTTATAAAACTTTACGGTTGCCGAAAAGAGCCACCGCTGTTGGAATTGGCCAGGGTGTTTCGGTACAGGCGAAACTGACGGAGCACATGGTTGACCTTGTGCAGATAGCGCAGCGAATCGTCTTTTAAGCCGTCTCGTGCAACCGAGCCCTGGCCCTGGTAGTAGGAGCCGACGGCTTTATCCAGGCTGCCAGGAAACTGCCGCAAGAGGTAGGAGAGATAGCGGCTCATTCCGGCAATGTTATCAACCGGATCAAACGGATTGCTCACACCCAGCCAGCGAGCGGTGTCTGGTTTAAGCTGGCCCAGGCCAATCGCGCCCGAAGAGGAAATGGCGTCATAGCGAAAGGAAGACTCTACGGCAATAACGGCCAATACCAGCCGAAAGTCCACGTCGTGCTGGCGGCTGAATTCGATAATGGCATTGGACATTAAATTGGCCTGTTCCCAACTTAAATTGCGGTTGTAGGCCAGCATAAACTGGCTCATCGCCTGCTGAATATCCAGCGCCAGCGTGCCGTGCCACTGGGCAGGCGTAGGGGTTGTTGTGGTTGTGGCCGCTGCGGTAGGCAGTGGGGCCTGGGCCACGTAACCCATTGCGGTATCGGGCTGAAACTCCGGTGCGGGTGGGGTGGCCCACGCGCTTAAGCCACTAAAGCCCAACAGGACCAGTGTAAACAAGCTAAAGCGAAGTGCAATCGCGCCAGTGCGTGGCTTTAAGCACAACATGCGTAGAGATTGAAACGACACCAGCAGCAGACTCCTCTCTATCGGCTGAAGCAAAGACGCCACCCCAGAGACGATGGGTCCTCTTTGGGTTGGGTGAAGCAAGGGCTTTAGGGATTCATTATCTCTATTGAAAAAACCAACCGCAACGATATTGTACCAGTATCGACGAAATGGCCCACTTCTTGCATCCCAAAACTGGGGGAACTGTCAATCAATGTTCACGCAATATTCACAGCAAAGCTTTTTGGCTGGAAATTGCTTCCGGGGCTACTAATGTTGCTGGGCCGCCTAGCGTTTACACCGAATGGTGCGAATGCTCAGAATATCGGTTTCGCCCAGGGGGTAGCTGGCCAGTTCGCGCTCAATAACAAAACGCCCGCCAAAAATCTGCTGGGTGGGTTTACCCACGTGCCAGCGTTTGAGGGCCAGCAAAAAATCGCGAATGGGCTTGGTGTTGGTTTTCTCAATCACAAAGGCATGGCGGTTAAGCTGGGTTGCTTTAGGGTTGGTTACAAAGCTTTGGATGGCCTTGGTGACGCCTTGTCGCCAGCCTGCTTGTGCGGTTTCAATCTGTTTTGGAATGTCCAGCTGTTCTACAAGTGCAGCCCAGCGATTTTGGGCCTCATATTGCAGGCAATGGGTGTTTACGGGCCGCATATGCTCAAAAACGTAAAAGGGCAGGTTAGCTATTGGCTGCTTGCTGAGTTGTTCTGTGGCTTCATGAACATCGTTCCATTGCGCCCGGCGCAGTTGTGCGCTAAATCGGGGAATGGTCGTCTGGTAATGTGCCGTATGTCGCATAAAGGCGGTGGTTACTCCCATTGATGAACTGGTTTTAAAAAACAACCCGTACCCTCAGGTCTCCGAATTCCCGAACGGTGGGGGAGGGCTACAGGATCCTGCTGTTCATAAACCCATCCAAATGACAAATTGCCGACAGCGGGAGAGTTCAGTTGTTTGGCCGATATTCAACGGGGTTAAAAAAATCCATAATCGGGTGGAGTGTAGAGACACGGCGTAGGAGACCTGTTTTTGGCTGCCATTGGCGGCAGCCTCGGGTTTTTGTTTCCTGGGCCTCATTTTTTGATTGAGGAAATGGGTATTTTGAGCAAGTCCTTCTGTTGGTGTGTGTGCCTGCTACTGGCGGGCCTGCTGTTATGGCTTTTGCCTGGGCTCAATTTGCCTGTTTATGCGCAGCAGGCTGCCGTGGGCTTGCCCAGTGTGGATATTAACGTGAGTGCTTCCACCGCCCCGCAAGATGTGAGCAAGGGCCTGCAAATTTTAGTGTTGCTAACCGTACTCACCCTGGCGCCCGCTATTTTGGTAATGACCACCGCCTTTACCCGGATTGTGATTGTACTTTCGTTGGTAAGGCAGGCTATTGGTACGCCGCAGGCCCCGCCCAACCAGGTGGTAATTGGCTTGGCGCTCATTCTTACGTTCTTTGTTATGTCGCCCACCTTTGGGCAAATGAACGAGCAGGCCTTGCAGCCCTATTTGGCCGGAAAACTTCCCCAGCCCCTCGCGTTGGAGCGGGCAATGAAGCCGGTGCGGCTGTTTATGTTTAAGCAAACCAACGAAAAAGATATTGCACTGTTTGTAAAGCTGGCCAAGTTGCAAAAGCCTAAAAATACAGATGACGTGCCCACGCACGTGTTGTTGCCCGCCTTTGTAATTAGCGAACTGAAAACGGCGTTTCAGTTGGGGTTTATTATTTTTCTGCCCTTTTTAATTATCGATGTGGTTGTCTCCAGTATTCTGGTCTCGATGGGGATGCTTTTTCTGCCGCCCGTTACCATTTCAATGCCCTTTAAGATCATTCTGTTTGTACTGGTGGATGGCTGGCATTTAATTTGTGAAGCGCTCGTACTGGGGTTTGGCTAATGCAGTGTGGTGGCATACAACGCCAGAATGTCTCGTCGTGCCGTGTCTCGGATGGCACGAGGGCCTTGATTGAGAGGTTCTGATGACGGAGCGACTGTTTATCGATTTACTCAACGAAACCCTGTGGGTCATGCTGTTGCTCTCGGCCCCGGTGTTGGTGGTAACGATGGTTGTGGGGGTTCTCATTTCCATTGGCCAGGCCATTACGCAAATTCAGGAGCAAACCCTGACCTTTGTGCCTAAAATTTTGGCTGCATTGGCCACACTGGCCTTTATTGGCCCGTGGATGACCGACCTGATGGTAAACCATACCAATAAGCTAATGGTGCTGCTCATTCGCGTGGCGCAACAGTAGCGCAGTTGCCCCAACGGCGGAAGGCCTTCTTAAACCAGCCGGTCCAGGTGTTGTTCTGGTTGTTGATGGTCGGCGTTGGGCTGGGCCAAACGGGTTACCAAGGCTAGTTGATCGGCCAAGAGTTGGCTGTCGTCTTCCACGGTGCGCTTTTCGTAGCCTTCTTGCATCAGCAGTGTTTCTTGGCTTTGGTTGAGTGGCCCATCCACAAAGCTAAAGGTGACGGTGTCATTGCTGCCTTCTACCGGTCGTTGGTATACCGTGGGTTGCTTGGAGGTCCACAATCGAACGGTTTCAGCTTCAGTCGTACTGCTGTGCTCCCCTGGAATAAGCTGCTTAAAGTAATAATCGATTGCAGAAAACCGAAGGGCAGACGAAGAAAACGAGGTCATACGGGCGCCTTTCTGGCCAGGGGTAAAGCAAACGCTGAAGTATTACTGATTAAAGTATTACTAAATACCGGTACCTTTTTCTTAAAGACGCGGCGGTGTTGTTAATTGCGTATACTGTGCCAGGGGTTGCCCCTGATAAGTCCCCGTGAGGCTTTCTAAAAAGGCGACAATAGCCTCCACATCGCTTTGAGACAGCTTTTTGCCTAACTGCACCTGCGCCATCACCCGCACCGCTTCTTCCAGAGTGGCCGCCGAGCCATCGTGGAAGTAGGGCGCGGTGAGCGCCACGTTCCGTAGGGTAGGAACCTTAAACCGATAACGATCCGCCTCATTTTTAGTGGCGTTAAACCGGCCCCTGTCGGCCTCGCTTGGGGCGCGATGACGAAGGGCAAAATAGTCCTGTTTAACGCCCAGTTTTTCAAAGGATTGCCCGCCAATGGCAACACCGGTATGGCAGGTGGCGCAGCCGTTGGTCTTAAACAGCCGGTAGCCACGTTTGGCGCTATTGCTCAGCGCTTGGGGTTCTCCCATTAGGTACTGGTCAAACGCGCTGTTGGGGGTTACCAACGTTTCTTCAAACCGGGCAATGGCGTCGGTAACGTGTGCCTGGGTGGCCAACCCCTGATAAGCCGTTTGAAACTGCTGTTTGTAGGCTGCATCTGCGTTAAGGTTTGCCAGAATAGTTTTCCAGTCGCCACCCATTTCAACCGGGTTGGTGACGGGACCAGCGGCTTGTTCCTTTAGGTCGGCGGCGCGGCCATCCCAAAATTGCCGGAGGTTAAACCGGCTGTTAAACACGGTTGGGGCGTTTACGCCACCCTTTTGGCCACGAATACCCGTGGAAACCACCTGCCGGTCCGTACCCCCTGTGGTAAGCCCATGGCAAGAGGCGCAAGAAACCGTTCCATCGCCCGAAAGTCGCTTATCGTGGTACAGCGCAAAGCCAAGCTGGATTTTTTCCGCTGCCAGGGGTCCGGCTTTCCAGGGGGCTTTGGCCAGCGCCGGATCGATGGGTTGAAGCGGTTCCGTTTCAAACCCTTTGGCCACTGCCGGGGATCGGTGGTGCTGTTTGCGCTCCTGGGCAATCCAGGCCACAATGGCTTGCTGGTCCGCTTCAGAGAGGGCGGCGTTCCAATGTAGGGCTACGTAGCGCAGGGGCGGCATTTCGCCGGTGGTTATCTGGTGCTCTATTTTAGAGAGTGTGACCGCATCGGGGGCCTGGCCGGGGGTAAGCAGGGTGTTATCCATATCCCAGGCGGCCAGTCCAGCGGCCATATCCTGCTGAATAATGCTGCCCGCAACCGGGAGTTGCGCATAAAACGGCAGGCGAACCATTGCCGAGTGACAGTCGGCACAGCTGGTTTGAAACAGCTTGGCGACCGTTTTAAACGACTCCGTTTTACCCGTTAGCCGCTTAGCCTCTATGGGGGCTGGCGGATGCTCGGTGGCTTCTTTCAGGTTCCAGAGGGGAAATCCCACGGCGGCCATGGCCATTAGAACGCTTGTAATGAGAATAACCCGCTTGACACACATAATAGGGCTTTTTCCTCTCTAGCTGAACGGGAAAATCCTGCGGTTGCAGAAGGGCCAGCAATGAAACAAGGACCGGTGTTTAACAACAGGCAACACAACACAGCAACACTCATTCTACCATAGCGCCTGTGGCCTGCCCGCAGTGGCGTGTGGCTGTTTAAGCTTCGGCTTCGGGTAAAAACCCTTGCTCGCGCATCCAGGCGTCGTTGTACATTTTGGAAAGATAATTTCTTCCCGAATCGTGGATGAGTAGCACTACGGTTTTTCCCTCACGCGCGTTTTGGGGCAGGCTGGCTAAAAATTGACGTGCCCCGGCCACCACACTGCCGCTGGAACCTCCGGCTAAAATGCCTTCTTCTCGGGCCATTCGGCGGCCTTCCAAAAACGATTGCGCATCGTTCACGCGAACCATCGCATCCACGCGCTGGGTATCAAACACCTCAGGAAAAAAGTCGTAGCCAATGCCTTCCACCTGGTAGGGGTGGGCGGCGTGCCCGGTGTAAATGGAACCTTCAGGGTCCACGCCAACGATAGTAATGGCCGGGTTTTTCTCTTTGAGTGCGCGGCTGACCCCGCTAATGGTACCACCGGTGCCCATGCCGCTGACAAAATAATCCAGGCGGCCTTGGGTTTGTTCCCAAATTTCTGCCCCAGTGCCTTCGTAGTGGGCCGTGGGGTTGTTGGGGTTAACGTACTGGTTGAGCAAATGCGTGTTGGGCTGCTCTCGGGCCAGCCGTTTGGCCAGTTCAATGTAGTTATCTGGGTGATCGTGCGCCAGTTCGGTCGGGGTTAAAATCACTTCCGCCCCAAAGGCGGCCAGTAACCGACGCTTTTCCTCGCTCATTTTCATTGGCATGGTAATAATCAACCGGTAGCCTTTTACGGCGGCGGCCATGGCCAGCCCAAGGCCCGTGTTGCCGCTGGTGGGCTCTACCAAGGTGTCGCCCGGTTTAATCAGCCCGGCCTGCTCGGCCTGTTCAATCATGCGCAGGCCAATGCGGTCTTTCATAGAACCGTTGGGGTTTAGGTACTCCAGCTTGGCCAAAACGGTAACGCCTGTAAACTCGGCAAATAGTCGTTGTAGTTGAACCATTGGGGTTTGGCCAATGGCTTCTAAAACAGACTGCTTGGGCGTTTTCCAATCGCCAGGTGTGTTGTGGCGCGGCGCGGGGGTTGCTGTGAGAGGAGGGTGGGGGTCAGCTTGCACGTGGTTGTGGTCTCCGTTGCTTGACTGGCGGGTCGATCGGGTGGGTTTCGTTTAAAAAAGTATTCTGTGATTTTAGCAAAAAAGTGTTTCGGGCTGGCGGTGGTCAAAGTGGCCGTTTCTGGGAGGATGCCTTTGCCAATGTTACAATGCCGCCCTATGGAACCCTTGTTGTGTCATTTTACGAGAGGCGATCGCGGCCTCCTACGCTCCTTGGCTTGCCTGCCGGTGGTAGCGGGCCTGTTGCTTGGGTGTGTGGGTACGCCGGTCGCACGGGCGCAAACGTCTGCGGCGGTGGCGTTGCAGTACAAGCAGCCAACGGCAACCACTTCTCCGGTACTGCGCAACCACCGGCACGATTCTCGTAACCAGATTTACGCGCTCGATAAACATGGGTTGGGCGATCGCATCCCGGTAATCATTCTGCCGGGCCGTGTGCAGGAAAACCAACGGAACCCGTGGTGGAAAAAACTACACCAACAAGCGCGGAAAAATACGGAAATTCAGCAGAGGTATGGCTGGTACCTGTTTTTGTACGACTCCTGGGCGGAATTACCCGATTTAAAGAGGGATTTTCAGGTGGCGTTGCAGCGCTTGCTGGATAGTTTGCCAGACAACCGACCCGTTGTACTCGTTAGCTACAGCCTGGGGGGTGTTATTGCCCAGCACACCTTGCTGGATCCTGCCAATGAGGGCCTGCTGGAGCGGGTGCATAGCGTGTTTGGTTTGGCCGTGCCGTATGCGGGTTCGCCTATTTTTGATCCGTCCTGGTATCAGTCTGGGGTGAAGCATCCCTCGCCCGTTCGTCGCCTGTGGGATTGGGGGCTGTATCGGTTTTATATGGCGGATAAAAGCAACCTCGTGCGCGCCATGCGCTGGCAAAACGTGGATGCCTCTCAACCCGAACAGTGGCAGCACCTGACCACCAAAGCGTATGGCCCACTGCTACCCCCCCCGGATAATCCAAAGGCGTTGGCCTTGCTCAAATCCAAAACCGTGGTGTATGCCAGCTATCTACCGGTGGCCAGCCCTGTTAAGCCGCACAAGCGGTTGGTGGGCTTGGTGTTAAAGCTGCCCAGTTGGGTATTGCCCCTGTACCTTACCAACGTTCATGGCGCAATGGAGCACGCCAGCCCGCAACTGGCGCGATTGTCCGTAACGCCGCAGACCGCGCCGCACCCGTTTCGGTATAACGATGGTGTAATTCCGCTGAGCAGTGCGCTTTTTTTGCCATCTCGTTCCTTGCCTTATACCGAGCCGCCTGACGCTTTGGCCCATTTTGCGCATAGGGCCAACCTGTGTTACGTACGGTTGTTTAAAGGCCTCGATCATGTTGATTTAGGCCATTACCGCTGGCCCACAGGCAGCCTGAAACAGCCAGACGCCCAGCATCCGCAAGCGGGCCGATACAAGCCCATACAATGGCTGTTTGAAGACCTGAAACAAATGGCGCAGGCCACCCAAGCCCACCCATGGCCCAACGAACCCAACTGTCAAATAACCCGCTTTGCACGATAAGCGAATGAACATTTAGGCACTTTGTCGCTTGGGTACTTTTACATTCGGCAACCTTTACATTGGGCACTTTACAGAAGGCGTTGCGGTTTTATGCCGGAATAGAACGTGAACGATGCACACCAAGGGAGCGAGAGAACCCCATCGGTAGAGAAGAGCGAGGTGTAAAATAAAAGATGTCGAGTATTCCCGGTAAAACCACTGTGTTTAGTCCTTCCAGCCCACCGCCGCAAAGTATTCAAGGGACCCCCAACCAGGCGGAACGGTTTGAGTTTCTGCCAGGCAGTATTCAAGGCGCCCATGAAATGTACAACGAGGCGGACGATGTGCTCGTCTTTCACGGTGGAATTGATCGCTACCGGGTATTGAACGCACCGCCCAACAGTTCGCTGGTGCTCCAGGACCGTGAAACCGAAGGCGCTATCTACCTGTCTGGTGAAGACTCTCTCTACCAGGATGAACAGGGCCAGACGCTTGATTTTAGATATTACAGCATGGCGGATCTCTACAGCCAGCCGGTTGCTGCCAGCCTGCCTGAGGTGCAGGAGCATATTTCCATTCTGTCCGTCCGGGCGGAGGCCCCGGACTTGGAAACGCCAGCGTTGCTTGTGCAGCCTAACGATGTGGTTCATCTGCCCATGGGGAATCGCGGTGGTGCGCTGAAGGTCTCTCCGCTGCTGGACGCATCGGAGTACCGGGTGGAGATAGATGTCGCGCAAGGGCGTGTGGTATTTCGAGATATCAACCAGCCCGGTTGGGATCCGCATCCGGCCGACCTGGTTGTGCAGTCTTCCGTGCCGGGCAGCTTGCCCAACATCGGCGTGGAAATGCCAGCGGGCCCTGAACAGCCAGATGGCAGCGTGCCCACGGAGGTCATTCCGTTGCAGGCCGCCATCAATCGCTAACGGTGCGGGCCTGGCCAATGGCCGTGCAACCGAGCAGTTGAGCGAGCAGTCGAGCGAGGTAAGTGATTGAGAACAACTGACCGGCTTGAAACAGGGCTGGGCGATCAAGGCCTGTTGTGCCGCGTTGCTTATTGAAGAAGGTTGCGTACGATGAAAGTAAGGCGGCACGGTTGTGCCGTTTTCCTTTGCGTGCTATCGGGCCTGTGTTGGCTCAGTGTCGGTTCCGAGGGCGTGCCTCAAAGTTTTTCGGGAACCTGCCGATGATTCAGTAGTGCTACCCATTTAAAAATGCACAAGCAAAAAAGCACAAGCAAAAAATACAGGGACCTGTTGGGCGCAATGCCTACACCATACGGTGGATGCTCAAGCCCTGTAAATGGCCTACCATACGGTTTAATGCCATCTTCACACGGTCTTACGGCTTTCTTGTCTGCTTTTAAAAAAGTGGGGCCGGGTCCCTCTGGCTGTTTTGCCGCTATACATCGTCGTCTTTTTGTTTAAGTTGCAGCGTTTACACAGGCTTACTTCCTGGCTTCACAAACAAATGACCAGGTTTTAAAGCCCACAGGCCCGTTCACTCAGGAGTGTTAATCTGTTTATGAGCCACCGTCAGGCGATTCAATCCGGCCCCCTTCTGGCTTCTGTTGCCAACCAAGCGCCCATGGCTGTCTCGGGCGGCGATTCGGCTGTGGCCATGCGCTACTTTGAGCAGAGCTTAAACCATTTAGCCGTACTGGTGGGCGAAGAGCTAAAGCATTTTCAGGAAAACCAAGCGAAAGCGCTGTCTGCTGCTGACGCGGCTACTGGCTTGACGACCACCTCAACGACTGACTGTGTGCAGAAACCGATTGGTTCCTTGCCGCTGGCCCCTGGGGCTTTTACCGGGGTGTTTCCCGGGGCGGCAGTGCGCAAGCCGCTGCCAAGCCGTGTTCCTGCTGTTCGGCAAAAATTGGGTTCGTCGCAGGTTTCGTCGCAGGTGCAGGCAGCGGGCCAAACCCCTGTGGCGCCAACACCAACCACACAACCCCTGAGGCCCCCCATTTCTTTAGAGGATTTAGGTGAAGCATGGCCTGAGCGGTTGGATTCGGCTGCGCCAGTGGCAGAAAGCTTGTTTTGCCAACCGTCTTGCGTTGGCAGCCAGGAGCCGATCAAGCCCAACCGTTTATCCATTCAGCCCATTCAACCACTGGCAGCCCTCGTAGGAAAATCCAAACAAAGCCCCCTGGCCACCAGTCGTCCGGCGGGTTGGTCGCAGCGAGTTCAGTCCTTCTTTCAGCAATGGCGCCAGCAGGTGGAGCAACTGGGTCAGTGGTCTCTGGCAACGACCCCAACCGGCAGCGATCCGTGGGAGCATTTACCCCAAGATGCCGTTTGGCAACCACCCACAGACGCTGTTGCGGCAATAAACAACGTGGATGTGTTCGACGATAACGAAGCGACTGCCCCCGGCTTGCCTCCATTGGACGATAGTCGTAAAAGTGTTGCTTCCGCCCAAAGCGTGCCACACGCCCCTGTGCTTGAGCAGCCAACACGGGTGGAGCGGCCGGACCCGCAGCGTCATCGTGTGGTTCAATCCGGGCTGGATGATATTTTTCCAGAGCCGGTGTGCGGCATTTTTAGCGAAGAAGAGCAAAGCCGCATTATGCGCGAGCAACAACGCGAGCAGCCCTATAAAACCTTGGTGGTAACCAGCCCCAGCTTAAAGCAGCAACAAGGCATTGCCCCCAGGGGTAAAGCCATTTTTAACCACACGCAGGATATTTGCCTCAGTAGCGAGGATAGCCCCATGCCAGAGGTGAATGTTCAGGTGCGCTTCTTGGCAGATCGAACCCGTTTTCTGAGCCAAAGCATTAACAGCCTTTGCGATATGTACTTTGAACAACAGGCCGATGAATACGACGGGCTGGACACGCTTTCTGTCTAGGGGCTGTAAAACGCTTGCCAAAGATGCTCGGCCAGCATTTGGGTTTGCTTCCGTGCGATAGAAGACCACGGAATGGCTTGATGATTTATTTGCCCCACGGGCCGAATGAGTTGAACGCTGTTGCTGACAAAAACCCCTTCGGCCTGCTGTAGCTGTTGCAGGCAAAACGCCTGGTGCTGGATGGGTGTGGGTAACTGCTGTTGTCCACAGGCCATTATGGCCGTTTGCGCAACACCGGCTAAGCTAACGCTGCGCAGCGGGGTTTGCCATGCCCCGTTAATGTAGGCAAAAATGTTACCCGTCGTCGTTTCGGTTACCATGCCGTCGGGTTGTAGCCACACGGTTTCTTGCTGAAGCTGACCGGGGTGACTCGTATCGGCAGGGGGCAGGCCTGTGGTTTTTTGCTGATTTTGGTAGCGCTGCCGTTCCAGCAAAAGGGCTTCGCACAGGCTGCCGTGCTTTAGCGTGGGCAGGGGCTTGCTGTAACAGGCTGTAAAAAGTGCCAGGTGGGCTGGCCAATGAATGGTGGGCTTTGCAAACGGGGCCAGCGGGCTGGCCAGGAGCCAAAGTGACCCAGGAAGCGATGGCGCTTTAATGAGTTGTGACCACTGACTGACCTGTGGAAAAAGGGTGAGCCGCACACGCCAGGCCGTGCTTGCATTGGCCTGTGACGGCTTGCACAGGGTGGGGTAAAGCCCTTGCAATAAATCGTGCTGGAGGGTTTCCAAATCGGTGGGTAGTGTCATATCAAGCTGGCGGGCGTTTTGGGCAAGCCGTAGCAGGTGTTCATTTAGCCAGTGTGCTTGCAAGGGTCTTTGGGCGCAGAAGCAAAAGGTAGTAAATACGCTGTAACCATACAACAAGGCCGCAGGGAATGGGTTCGACGGGCTAGGGAATGCCTCTGTCGGGGTGGGTTGTTGTGCAAAGGGGATAAACCGGTCATTGTTCCAAAAGAACCAGTGGCTGTCTGTGTTTTGGCTACTCACTGGAGGGGCTGTCCTGCTTTGCTCCAAAATCCATCAGCTGGCCAAGCAACGCCTGAATGTTTTTGGGTAACGTAACCGGCTGCTTGCCCTGGGCCGTCTGTTCGGTTAGCCAGCCAGCCATCGATTGGGCAAATTGCGTTTTGTCAAACGTGCCCAGGTTCAGGGCTCTCCACAGCAGGGCCAACTGTCCTACACGAGGCTGCGGCAGACAATCGTTTGGTCCAAGCGCCTGGTGCAAGCAGTGTGTCAAGCTCTCGGAGGACAAAGGGGGCTCCATTGGGGCATGAAACTGAAGCGCCCCCAAAATCAGGTTCTCGTCGTACAGGTCCTCAAATTCGCCACCGGCCAGAACAATAATGCGGTCCTGTGGCCTGCGGATGCGTTGCAAGTCCTCTGCAATATCGCGGGCATCGTGGTCCAACAGCACTACAATGCTGGCGGCAAGCTGTTGCCGATGCAGTTGGTACAGGGCCTGCATCTGGTTTTTACCGCCTGCTTCCACCAAATGAATACCGTGCGCCGGTAGCGGCTGACCCAGACAGTTGGCAAAGGCCGGAATCAGGCAGGCCTCTGTGGCGCCTTCCACCAGGACCACCCGTTGCACCGGCCTGATGGCGCGAGCCGTATTAAACGCAAGGGAACCGCCAGACAGGAGCCATTGCTGGCAAAATGGCCACGCAGCGGCAAGCGGGCGGCCTTCTGGCAGTGGGGCTGTTTGCCAGGCGAGCCAATGGGGCTGGTGTTTTAAATGGTCATAGATTTGATAAAAACGATCGAGGCGAGGGTAATTGCTGCGCTCTTCCGGGCTTAGAGATTGCAACAGCCCGGCCCACGGCAGTACCGTGCCCAATGCCCGGGCTGCCAAAAACCTTTCAATAAAGGGCAAGGCTTCCAGGGCGTGATACCAATCCAGGGTCTTGGGCTCTTCTGCAATCGTGTGCATCAGGCTGTCTTCAGAAAATGCGCCCTGGTGTAGCGCAAGGCCTTGTCCGTGTTCGGCCATTTGGCGAATACTGGCATCCAGCCAGGGCTTCTCCTGGTACTGCGCCATATCCTCCTGAAGCCATAGCATGTGGAGCCAGGTATCTTCCGGGGTAATGTGGGCTTGGCCAAGCCCGTGCAACCATAGGGCCTGATGGGCAAATTCCAGGTAAGGAATGGGCCATTCGTCCATCCAGCGCAAGGGGGGTTTGGGCGAATCCAGTCCCTGATAAACGGCTTGCTTGACGGCCAGGAGGTTTCTCTCTGGCGGGAACTGAAACTTTAGCAAGCGATTGGCGCTAACCAGTAGCGTGCTTCGGCTATTGTCGCACCAGCGCAACTCGGCCACCCGGTGCGGAACAATGCTATGTAAAGGCGGTGTTAGCTCATGAAAGTTCAATCGCTCACCCGATCTCCTGCCAATTTTATGCTCCGACCATTTTCTGCGGCTATTTACACCCAGGACCCCAGGCAGGGGGTGTAGGAGGGCTTTCGCAATGGTGGCCGGTTTGTCTATTTTGTTCAATAACTTAGCACAGAAACTTAACACACAGGTCGGTTGGCAGTGGTGAGTCTTTGGCGAACCCGTTACAATGACACCAGCAGTTTTTTAAGAATGCGTCTGGTGTGTTTTGCCCCGCGACGACGACTGTACGCATTGTTGTTGTGTGTTAATGGAATAGCAGGAGCCGGATACTTGGTGCCCGCGGATGTGGTGAGTTCTCCGACCGATTTTGTGTTAAAGACCGATCAGCTTCAGTTACGCCGTATGCGGACAACGGATATTGCGGGCGTTATGGCCATTGAGTCGGTGTCTTTCGGCCCGCATCACTGGTCGGAAGATTCCTTTTTTAACGAGATGCACAATCAAACCGGGCGCTACTATGTGTTGTTAAGCAACCAGTGGGTGCCGCCCCCTGCTGCAAAAACTGCTGCACAAGCTGTTGCACAAAACGACCCTGCTGACCCTGCTTTACCCGCAGACGCGCTACCGCTGGTGGTGGGTTACTGTGGCTACTGGGTGGTGCTGGATGAAGTGCACTGGACCACGGTAGCCGTTAGCCCGGTGTTGCGGGGCAAGGCGCTTGGCGAATTGCTGACGGCCCACGTGGTGGAAAGGGCCATGGGACATTCTGCCCGATGGGTGACCCTGGAGGTGCGGGCCACCAACTTTAACGCGCAAAACTTGTACTATAAATACGGATTCCAAACCCTGGGGGTGCGCCCCAAATATTACCAGGATACGGATGAAGACGCCCTGATTATGACCACGAGCGATATTCGTAGCAGCGAGTACCGCCGTCGTTTTCAGTGGAACAAAAAACGCTTGGAAGAACGTTTGGGGACCTTGCCCCCGGGCTTTGGCCTTTAGCATTGCCGGAAAGAGAGAGTGTGTGTGCTCTTTTCCAAGGAAATGCGCAAGCTCCAGCACGGAGAATGGTCAAGCCGCCACGGAGGCCACGGAGATAGGCAGGCGTGCCCCAGGTGCAGAAGTTGACAAGTGCAGAAGGCCGGTTGATAAGAGGCTAGAAAGTCAGAAGGAGATGCTTGGTTGTCGTCGTCGTCGTTGCCCCCGAATTACCCGCCGCCACTGCCTGTAGAGGCAGATAGCTCGCCTGTTTCTGAGCCCGTTTCCGAATCTGTGCCGGACTCGGAGTCTGCTTCTGTTTTGGCGCAGGCGGGCAAGCCCCCAGCCGATGCATCCGCTGGGGCCTCCAAGCCCTCTTTGCCCAACATGTCTGCTCGCGCTGCAACCCAAAGTGGTTTAGGCAGCCATGTTTCTAAAAATCAGTCATCTTCTTTGGCCTCTGCATCCTCCACTTCAACAACAGGTGCAGCCGATCCGCTGGCGGGCCCAACCCAACCGCTGGAGCAAGACATTTTGTTTCCTACCGCCGCCAGTGGTTCGGGCAAGCAAACGTCTGCCAAAGGCAAGCCTGGAGATCATACGGCGCTTCAGTATCAAAACCCAACCCGTGCCACTCGCCCAAAGTCGTCGCAAGCCACGCCCCAAAGCGAAAACAAAAACAAGGGCAGCGCTCAGCCGCCGTTGGGTGCCAAGGCTACTCCTTCGGGTGTTGCTGACGAAGCCCCCACACCCGCGGCTGCCACTCACTCAGGCGAAGCGGCGCACGCAGTGCGCTTTAGGTTGCCGTTTCGTCAGCATTCGTCTGGCATTCGTCTTATTAAAAAAAGCCGCCCTTCACTCGATACGCAGTGGCAAAAATACACCCTACCACCCCGTGCGCACAGTACCCGGCTGTTGTTGGGTGTCTTTGCAGGTGTTCTGTTGGCGGCGTTGGCGTTTGTCTCCGTGCCAGTGCCCAACGTGTTTCAGGCCATACAAACGCAGGGTGGCGCCCCGTGGTTAGACGTGAGCCCGCTGCATCCTCCGGCAGTGACGTTTCATCCGGTAGTGCCCTACAGCTTGCAGTTGCCAGTGGCATTGGCATTGGGCGCGCTTTTAGGACCCCTGTATGCCACGGTTGTTGTTGCCGTGTATATGCTGGCTGGGTTGCTGGGCCTGCCGGTGTTGGGTCAGGGTGGTGGCTGGGATTATCTTCAGCGGCCGGGTGTGGCCTACTATGCCGCCATGATGGCAGGCGCCTGGTGGACGGGCGCTCAGTACGGGGTGGCATTGCGTGCTGGTAGGCATTGGCTGTTGTGGCCCTTTGTGGCAATGGGTCTGGCGCTGCTTTGTGTGCTGCTAACCCATGGGATGGCCGCCTTGCTATTGGGGGGGGTGCTATTGGCCCAGCCCAGTGGCTTCTCTCTGGATGCGTGGCTGCATTGGCTTGGCCTGCTGAGTGCCACGCCCCTATTTTACGATGTGGCAACCTGCTGGCTGTTGTTCATGGGTGTTCGTTTGCTTCGCAGGCTGTTGCGCCCATTGTTATATTAAGGGCTAATATTAAAGGACCGATGAAGTCGTCGGTCCTTTAAGGGATGATTTTTAGGCCGCTCAGGCTTTAGCCGGTTTAACGGGTGCTTTTTGCGCTACTGGCAGCGGCTTGGCGGCTTCTCAGGTCGCCAAAGGCACGGTCGCCCAGGCACATATCCACACCGCGCGCGGTGCGCACCAGGTCGCTATCCACCTTAACAAAGTTATATTCGGTAATGGCCTCTTCAATGGGGACGGAAATGACGTTGGGCTTGCGGTAGGCAACCATTTCGCCAAAGCGTCCTTCGAGCAGCAACTCTACCGATTTTGCGCCAAACTGGGTGGCCAAAATGCGATCGTAGGCGCAGGGCGTGCCGCCACGTTGCAGGTGGCCCAAAATCATTACCCGGCCATCCAGCCCTTCCACGGACTCTTTTAGCTGGGCCATGAGGGCGTGGCCCACCCCGCCATAAACCACGTTTTGGTAGCCAACCTGGTCGCTTTTTTGCGCCACAATGGTTCCATCTACCGGCTTGGCGCCTTCGGCAATAACAACAATGGCAAACCCAGGGCCAGTCATCCGCTCGCGAATTTTTTCGGCCACCTGATCCAGATGATACGGAATTTCAGGAATCAGCGCCACGTCGGCCCCGCCTGCAATGGCCGCGCTCAGGGCAATCCAGCCTGCGTGTCGGCCCATGACTTCTAAAATCATCAGTCGGTTATGGCTGGCGGCGGTGGTCACCAGCTTGTCCACCGCGTCGGTGGCAATCTCCACGGCTGTTTGGAAACCAAACGTAACATCGGTGGCAGAAAGGTCGTTATCGATGGTTTTGGGCACGCCGATGACTTTAAGGCCCTTTTTCATCAAGTCGGCGGCAATGGACATCGAGCCCTCGCCCCCGATGCTAATAACGGCTTCCACGCCCAGCTTGTCCAGGCGGGTCATCAACTCATCGGAGCGATCCACGGTGGTCCAGTTGCCCATGGCGTCTTTCACGGGCCATTCAAAGGGTCCACCCTTGTTGGTGGTTTTTAAAATAGTGCCACCCCGAATGTGAATGCCCGAAACCGCCTCGCCGTCTAAAAGCACCACTTCCATCGGGTCGCGCATAATGCCGTTAAAGGCCTCAATGCTGCCCAACACTTCCCAGTCTTTTTCAAACTTCATGCGCTTCACGATGGCCCGGATGACTGCATTGAGTCCAGGGCAGTCACCGCCGCCCGTCATGACCATCACCCGTCGTTTTTGCATGAGAACCACCTGCTTTCTTCCTGGAATGATGTTAGAAACAGTCCTGGCGCGGTTAAGGGCGCATCCACCGTGTTGCTACAATGCTGTTTAGGCGAACCTGGATCCATGACCAGGGGTGAATGACCGGGCGGATTTGTCAAACTGTTCCTATGGCATTTTATAACAGGAAAAAAAACTGGCAATTCCCGCCAACGTTTCCCGGCAATTAATCCAAGGCCACCTCTGCCGCTGGATGAATGCTTGGTGAGGCGTTGTGGTTGCTGTTCGGGCTCAGTTGGCTAACAAAGCTTTCCAGGCGCTCTTTCAGTTCGGGTAGTCCCTTGCCGGTTAGGGCAGACAGGCTGAATGGTTCTACCAGAGACAGGTTTGCCTGTTGTTCTGCTAGTTCCTCCTGCCAGTCTGGGCATTGGTCAACCTTGTTGCACAGGGTCCAACGGGGCACGCTTAACGCATCGAGCTTTGCCAGGGTATCTTCCACCGTTTGCAGGTGTCGCCGCCGTTGCGGATGGCTGACATCCCAGACGTGTAGAATCAAATCCGCCCGGGCGGTTTCTTCCAGCGTGGCCCGAAACGCCTTGACCAGGCCCGTGGGCAGTTTTTGAATAAACCCCACGGTATCGGTCAAAATGAAGGCCTGTTCCGCGTTGAGCCATACCCGCCGAGCCGTGGTATCCAGCGTGGCAAACAGTTGGTCTTCCACTAGAACGTTGGCCCCAGAGAGCTTTTGCATCAGCGTGGATTTACCGGCGTTGGTGTAGCCTACCAGCGCAATCACCGGTAGGGCGCTTTCTTCCCTTTGGCGCCGTTGGATGGTTCGGTTTTGGCTAACCTGGGTCACGGCCACCTCTAGCTGATCCAGCCTTCGGCGCAGGGCTCGACGGTCTTGCTCCAGTTGGGTTTCGCCAGGACCGCGCGCGGCGGCCTTTCCGCCTGCCGAAGCGGCTGTGCCGACCTGTTGACTCATTGTGCTGCCACGGCCAGCCAGCCGGGGCAATTGGTACTGGAGCTGCGCCAACTCGACCTGAAGTCGTCCTTCGTGGCTTTGGGCGCGTTGGGCAAAAATATGCAGGATGACCTCGGTGCGGTCCAAGACCAGAACGCGCAGTAAGCCTTCGAGGTTGCGCTGCTGATTCGGGGTGAGTTCATCATCGCAAACCACTTGGGCAATGCCGTGTTGTTGTATCCACAGTGCCACTTCTTCGGCTTTGCCGCGCCCTAGGTAATATTTGGGGTCTGGCTTAGGGCGCGCCTGAAAGACGGGGGGCTCCACCGGGGTGCAATCCATGGCCGTGACCAGTTGAATCAGTTCCGCCAGGGTTTCTTTGGCCTCTGCCAGGGCTTGCTTTCCGCTGGGGTGCACCCCTAACAGCAAGGTTTTTGGCTTTTGCTGACCGGGCCGAGGCCGCCACCCAAACTGAATTTGGTTTCGCCCTTCTTCCATCAGCTCATTTCGGTTTTCTGCTTCCAGTTGACGAGCCAGCATGGCTTCAGAAGTTTGGCTGTTGCGTTGCTGATGCGTTTGCGCGGCGGCAGGGGTCAATACAAAAGCCCCATCGCAGTACTGGGTGTGCTCGCCTCGTTTTTGGCTAAAGCCTTCTTCCACCCCCGCTACCAGAGATACCAACACCGGAAAGCCAAACTGCATCAGGGTAACACAGGCCCCGGTTAACGTGGCGTTCCATCCGGTTTGGGTGCCAATCCAATAATGGTCTGCGCTTTTGGGCACCGCCCCTGGGGTGGGTGTTGCTTCGGGGCTTGGCAAGGACAGATTTCGCACTTGGTGTAGTGCGTCTAAGCCTGCCACGGCCACGGCCATCACCCGGCCTTTTTCATCCATTTGTACGGAAACAGGCCGACCAATCTGCTGGCTAAGCTCGCAAAGCTCTTCGGCCAGGGTTGTGCTGCACAGGCAACCCAACGGAAGCTTGCGTCGGTAAAGCTTTTCCAGTCGGGCGAGATCTCTGGGTTTTAGTCCGTCTAAGCGGCCGTATAGCGTGCTGATGGGGGTGTATCCTCTGCAACCAATGCAATCGAAAACGTGCGAATGCAACCGCGATTAACCACCCGTTACAGCAGCAAGCGGCGTTTAGCGCCAGGATTCTTCTTTTCGGTGCGCTTTGGGTGTTTTTCCGCGTCGGTGGCTTTTATTATACAGCCGAGACAGTGCTTCGTATGCTTCATCTAATAATGGGCTGGATTTTGCCTCGCCGTTTTCGCCAGCTTCATCCGGCAGTAGGCTGTACCAGGCGTCTTCTGGGTTGTCTGCGGGTTCTGCGTGTTTGTTTGGGGGCACTCGTCGGCGTGGATGGGTGTTTTTTGTGGGCTCCGCCTCTTCCCAAAATTCCCGTTTCAATGCAGCATCTCCTTTAGTGCTTAAGGTTTTGTGCTAAGCGTGGTGATGGCGTATCTAAAAAATAGCAAGGTCAACCCAGGCTGACTGATCGCTGACACAGTTTATTTTTCGGTCTACCGAAGCAAAAACTTTACCCCTGGCCCCGTTATTGTGTGGGAGGAAAGGGGTCTGTTGGCGCAGGAAGGGGTGCCCCCCCTCCTGGCGAGGAATGAATCTCGGCAATGCGGCTGCAAGCCACCACGTGCCCAGGTGCATACTCCGTGGGCTCGGGGGTTTCTGTGCGGCAGGCATCAACCACGTAGGGGCAACGGGTATGGAAGCAGCAGCCACTGGGCGGGTTGGCCGGGTTGGGCGGGTCGCCTTCCAGCAATAGCTTTTGAGAGCGCGCTCTGCCTGCCACGGGATCCGCCAGAGGAATGGCGCTGACGAGCGCCATGGTGTAGGGGTGTAGTGGCTGTTGATAGAGGCGTTCCACTGGGGCGATTTCCACAATTTGGCCCAGGTACATAACGACCACCCGGTTGCTGATGTATTCCACCACGCTGAGGTTATGGGCAATAAACAGGTAGGTGAGCTTGAATTCCTGTTGCAGATCTTGCAGCAGGTTGAGAATTTGGGCCTGAATCGAAACATCCAGCGCGCTAACCGGTTCATCTGCCACAATAAACTCAGGATTCAGCGCCAGTGCTCGGGCAATGCCCACGCGTTGCCGCTGGCCGCCAGAAAATTCGTGCGGATAGCGATTGACGGCCTCTTTGGGTAATCCAACGCGATCTAGGAGCTGATCAATTCTCTGCCGAAGCGCAGGACCCTTGGCCACCCGATGGATCTGGAGCGGTTCGGCCAGGGTGTCGCCAATGCTCATGCGGGGGTCCAGGCTGGAGTAAGGGTTTTGAAACACCAACTGCATTTTTTTTCTCAGTGGGCGAAGGGCCCGGTTATTCATTTTGGTCAGATCTTGCCCCTCTAGCAGCACTTGCCCGTGGTTGGGGCGGATGAGTTGTAAAATGCAGCGCCCCAGCGTGGATTTTCCGCAGCCGGATTCGCCCACCAGCCCCACGGTTTCTCCCGGGTAAATGGAAAGGCTAACACGGTTAACGGCCTGCACCTGGCCCACGGTGCGCTGTAACAGCCCCTGCCGCACAGGAAACTGTTTACTAACCTCACGAAGCTCTACCAGCGGTTTGGCTGCACCTTGGGCACCGCCTTGCGTGGCGGCATGCGATGAAGGAGCAGTCGGGTGGTCCGGCACCATACAATCAGTTCTCTCTATACGCCAGTAACTTAAATGGCAAAACCTCCACACTATTGTAGCGTTGTTCGGCTTAACCTAAAACCATTGCGGATGGTTTGTCTCTGTTTTTCAATAAAACATCAGGCTGGTTACTGGTTTCCCTAGCGAATGAACCCAATCTTACCGGCGTTTTCTTCCTGGCGAATGCTCTCTAACATCGGGATGCGTTGCAGTACCTCTTGCAGGCTGCGAAAATCGTGGTTCTCGTTCAGCCCGTTGGGGCTAAACAGTTGTCGGCCCACGTCGTTGGCCATGGCGTTAATCACCATATTAAGCTGTCGCACGCCGCCTTTTTCGTTCAAAAACCGAATGATTTCCTGCAAAACCGGCCGCTGTATGTGGAAAGGCTCCTGGTAGGGGTCGTCGGTGGCTTCGTTGAACACGGGGTAGCGGGTGCCTTGCTTGGCGTTGGTGTCTCGAATAATGTGGTTGACTTCCGCTTTGCCCAGGCCAAACTCTTCCCGCGCCCGTGGAATGAGGGCCTGTTCGGCAATGGCGAGCTTTTCCTCGTTGGTCAAATCGGGCAGATCAATGCGGCTGAGCCGACTGAGCAGGGCTTCGTACTTGGATCCCTTTAGGCGATCAATGTCGTTGGTGGTGCAAATAATAATGGCGTTGCTCAAATCAATTTTAGAGAGCACTTTGTCCTCGAACTCGCCGTTGCGTTCACGGTCGAGCACTTCCAGCATCACTTGCAACGGATCGCCGTTACGCTCGGAACTGCTGGCTTTCTCCAGTTCATCAAAGCACAGTACGGGGTTGTTAACGCCTGCCCGAATGAGCGCAGACGCAATGGCTCCCGGCTTGGGCGACACATACGGCGGTGGATGGCCTGTCAGGCCAAAGGCATCCACCTGCTGAGACATTGGGATGAGTTCAAAGGGTCGGTGCAGGGCCTTGGCCAACGATTTGGCAAAGGCGGTTTTGCCAATGCCGGGGGCTCCATTGAGGCAAATAATGAGTGGCTTGCCCTGAATTTTGGGCAAATTGGCGTTCATTCGGGCCTGATTAATCGTCAACTCGCCCAGCACGCTATTAACAAACGCATCTTTCACCCGGCTGAGGCCCACAATCTCCGAATCCAGCTCTTGCCGAAGCTCTTGGGCCGTGGGCAGTTGGGCAAATTGGGCTTCGCGGTCCCAGGGCAAGAGGTTGCAAACCGTAAACAGCTTTTTCTGCACATCGGTGCTCTCTCTGGCATTGAGGGCGGCGGCCAGTCCTCGCTGTTCGGTGGATAGCTCCAGGCTACTGAGGTCGTTTTGATATTCCTTGTACTGAGAGGCGGCAATGTAGTCGTGCTCGTACAGGTAGTCAATCCGCTCCTGAAACTGGCTGAGCATCTCTCGGGTGAGCGGTCCGTTGTGGTGCGGTAAAAACCCTACAGATTGGCTAATCATGCGCAAATGGCTGCTGTCGCCCGTGGCTAAAGTTTGCCGTACCTTGGTTTGCGTCCACAGTAGCAGGGTTTGGGCGGCTAAAATGTCGGGTTCTTGGGCGTTGTCTTTCATCAGTTGCTCAAACAGGCTGGGCAGGCTGTGAGGTTGGGTGCGGTCTAAAAACTTGCGCAACTCCATATCCAGCGGGCGCTCTTTGGTTTCTGCCTTTTGGCCCGGAATGAGCGGCGTGGGCTGCTGCCGAAACACGTTAACCAATGCGCGAACGGGCCAGGTAATGAGACCGAAACTCACGTTGAGCACGGTTCCGATGGCGTGACCAATTTGCCCGAAGAAACCGCGGGGGGCTTTGGGTGGCTTGGTGTACTGGTGCTGTGTGTTGGCTAAAATTTTACTGCTTGCCGCCGTCAGCTCCTGCTGGAGTAAAAGCTGCCCCTCGGGCGAAAGCTGCCGGTGTGCGGGTGGTTGTGGCGGCTTGTTGAAAAGTAACGCATCCAAATAAGGGGTGGGGGCGTTTGGCTGTTGCTTTAATACGGCCAACTCCCTTGTGCTGGATTCCAACAGCGCCAGCATTAAATCGGCAGTGGTTAGGCGGCTTCTCTCCAGTTGTTGGGCAATGTGGTTGGCCTGTTTAAACAGTTCATTGCCGGTTTCGCCCAACGGTTCAATGCGTTCGGCGTCGGTTGCCACGTGAGAGGAGCGAACAGGCTTGTATGCGGAAGCGCTTGTGGGGTTCTCTGGCAGTGTTTCTTTACCAAAACGGAAGTGGTCAAAACGGGACTTTGGGCCCAACGCCGCCGCGGTCCGGGTGGTGGCAAAGTCAACGGAATCCAAGGCAAGGCTGGATACCGGCGGTTGATTCCCTGGGGTGGGGTGCGCCGTGCGATAGTTCGCAAACGAACTGCTATTGGGTTGAATATTGGGTTGAAGCGGGCCGGGCTGCGTTGAGATCATCGCGGTAATAGAGAGTCTCCAGCGTTTATGCCTTGGGCAACAATAACAAGAGGTGACGACGAGACCGCTGCCTGAGGAATGACAGACAGTCCATAAACGGTGGAGAAGCCGTTGCGGTGTTAAATTATTGCGCGATGTAACGCGACTGGTTCTTGTCCAGATGCTCGCGGTAGGTTCGGTAGCAGTGTTCAATCAAGGGTTCTGCCTCAACAGCATGGCTGAGTTCGTCGGGCATTAGGAGTTGTTGCGCAATGCGTTGCGCCAACGCCTGTGCCAAGCGCTGGCGGGCTTTGCGAGAGAGGCGCTTTCGGCGAGCCAGGAAAAGAGACAACAGGTAATAATCCTTGAGTGGCAACCGCCCAATGGTGCTTTCAATCCACTGTTGCCGGGCCAGGGCTTCGGGGGTGTCTGGCGCAGTGGCAGGTTTGTTGGAGGTGCTTTGTTTTTTGCCAAAGCGGCCCAGCCATTGCCACAGAGAAGTGTTCTGGCTGGGGGGCTCTTGCGGTTGAGAACGGCGTGGCGACTGTTGGGGCAATGCGTTTGTGTGCGGCTCCAGCGCTTTTGCCATTGAAGCGGGCATTGGGTCCAAGGGCCCCTCATATACCACCTGCGTGCCAGATAAAAGGTCTCCCAGCCGTTTTTCGCTTGGGCTGGCCATCATGGCCAATAGGCCCACCCCAAAAAACATCACGTCCAGTATGCGCATCAGGTTCCGGCCAGCGGCTTCCCAAAAGCCAATGGGCTGGCCGTTGTCTCTCACTACACGAATGGATACCACCCGTTTGCCCAGCGTCTGCCCGTTCCAAAGCCACTCCAGCAGCCACGGGTATATTACAAAAGGCATGCTGGAAATAAGAATATAGACCGTGCTTCCCACCTCGGGGTAGTTGTCAGCCACTTTTCTGCACGCCAGGCCGGTTAGGCCAACAAGCAGCCCAATGATGATGAGATCCAGAAAATAGGCCGTCAGCCGGTAGCCGATGCCAGCCCGCTCCACCGTAATGGGGGTTGCGTCCATGCCTGCAATCACTAAAGGGTTTTGGGTGGCTAGGGTTCTGGCAGGGCGAACAGTCATAGGGGAGGGATACCAATCTTATGGCGGACTTACAGCAAGTGGCTATTATGGTATTCTAACAGGCAGTAATGGGTCAGGGCGTCCTCTGTTCAGGCAATGTTGTGTGGCTAACGTTCGTTTGACGCACGATGACATTCTGCGGCGACGTTCTGCGGCTGATGTCAGCCCGACTCCCGCTGACATCCCTCCCCGGCGCTAAGGCCAGGACGCCTGTGTTTTACGCGCCTGAACAAAACGCTGCTGACGGGTAAAAAGGTGGACGATCCATAGTGAACGAACGCGTGTGGTTTGCCAAGCGCTTTGCCTACTGGCAAAAACTGGAAGCCCTTTTAAAACAGAAGCGCCTGGACCGATTGCCCGAGAAAGACCTGCGTTGGCTGTTGCGCAGCTACCCCTATCACCTCTCCGATACTGTTCGGTCGCGTTCCTACCCGGGTTTAAGCCATTTGGCTCCCTACCTGGGCCAGCTTCTGTACCGGTTGCACACGCGGCTGTATACCCGGCCACCCGCCCGGCTCGCCGATATACTAACGCATGTGTGGGTTACGTTTCCGCGCTGTGTGCGGCGCAACCTGGGGCTGATTCTGCTTGCGGCTTGCATTCTGTTTGCCGGTGTTTTTCTGGCAATGTGGACGGTCCACCAGGACCCGGAAACGGCCGCCTACTTTATGCCGCAACAGGTCATTGATCAGTTGGCCGAAGGCAAACTGTGGATGGATGGCGAAAGCGGCGCGCCACATCAGTCGGCGTTTTTACTAACCAACAACATTAAAGTGGCTATTATGGCGTTTGCATTTGGCGTATTTTTTGCGCTGGGCACCCTCCTGTTACTGTTTTATAACGGTCTTCAGGCGTTGGGTGGGCCTTTGCAGTTGGCAATGGAGTATGGCATTGGGCATCGTTTGCTGGCGTTTATTTTGCCGCACGGGGTCATTGAACTGTCCTGTATTTTTTTTGCCGGTGCAGCGGGTATGAAAATTGGCTTTAGCCTGCTGTTTCCTGGTGATCGTCATCGGTGGGATGCCGCCCGTCGGGCTGTGCCGGATGCGATGACGTTGATCACGGGCTGCATTCCGCTGTTGATAGTGGCCGGGTGTATTGAGGGAATGATTTCCCTGAACCAGGCCATAGGGCTCTTGCCCCGGTTGCTGATTGCACTGGCCAGTATTTTGTTTCTGCTGGTCTATTTGGGCCTTGGGGGGCGTTCATCGGCTCGCTCTTCGTCTAGCAAAATTTCCTAAGGCGGGTTGGTCATTTTGCGTTGCTTGGGCTTGCAGTTGAGTAGCGTAAACGCTTTGCGTGGCTTAAGATGAGAACCGTTAACGCGCGTGGCGTTGCGGCCTGTTAATGTGTGGCCCGACCATTTTTTGTAAACAACTGCCAATATAAGGACAACCGCTGCTATGGCACTGACGTTTCAAGAACTCGTTGCAACCCTCAATGATTACTGGGCCAAACAGGGTTGTGTGGTGCAGTACCCCTACGATATTGAAAAGGGCGCCAGCACCATGAACCCGGCGACGTTTTTACGGGTGCTGGGGCCAGAGCCCTGGAATATGGCCAACGTGGACCCGTGCCGTCGACCGACCGATGGACGCTATGCCGAAAATCCAAACCGGTTGCAACATTACTTTCAGTACCAGGTCATTATGAAGCCATCGCCCGATGATATTCAGCAGCGTTACCTGGAAAGTCTTCAGCTCCTGGGCATCGATCCCGCACAGCACGACATTCGCTTTGTGGAAGACAACTGGGAGTCTCCCACCTTAGGGGCCTGGGGCGTGGGCTGGGAAGTTTGGCTGGATGGAATGGAAATTACCCAGTTTACCTACTTTCAGCAGGCCGGTGGTTTGGAAGTTCGTCCGGTGGCTGTAGAAATTACCTATGGCTGCGAGCGCATCGCCATGTACCTTCAGCAGGTGGAAAGCGTCTATCAGTTGCAGTGGAACCAGCAGTTAACTTATGGCGATATTTATCGTCAAAACGAGGTGGAGCAATCCACTTACAACTTTGAGGTGGCGGATGCCGAGCGGCTAAGCCAGCGGTTTGAACTCTACCGCGAAGAGGTACTCAGTTGCCTGGAGCGAGACCTGGTGCTACCCGCCTTTGACCACGTGCTCAAGTGCTCCCATACCTTTAACCTGCTCGATGCCCGTGGGGCGGTGAGTCGCGACGAGCGCACCAACTATATTTTGCGAATTCGGCGTTTGGCCGAGCAGGTGGCCAAAACCTACGTGGCCCAGCGGGAAGCACTTGGCTTTCCGTTAATCAAAGAGCAGTGGGTGGCCAAAACCTAAGTTGCTTTTTGGGTTCTTGGCTGGGTTACGGTTTTGGTTGCGTGCCGGTTGCCTGCTGTTGGTAGGCTTGTAGCCAACGGAGTACTGGCGCCTGAGTGGCGACATCGTGCAGCCGTAGCAGCCCCACACCCGCCTGGATGGCAATGGCGTGAGCCGCCGCCGTGAGGGGCTCTCGATGCGTGGGCGGAATGGTTTCTGCTTGCCCCAGGGTGAGGAAGGACTTGCGAGAAAGCCCAACTGCCAGCGGAAAACCCAGTTGCGCCAGCTTTGGCAGGGCGGCGAGTAGCTCTAGGTTATGGTCAATGGTTTTTCCAAACCCAAACCCGGGATCAATCCAGATGCGTTCGGCGGATACGCCTGCCTGTAGGACTTGCGTGGCGGCCTGCTGTAAAAAATGGCAAACATGGGGCACCACCCCTTCAGGGTAGTGTGGGTTCTGTTGCATCGTCTGCGGGGTTCCCGCGCTGTGCATCAACAGCAGATCCACAGGGTGTGTGGCAATCACGCCAAGCATGGCGGAATCGTACCGAAGGCCAGAAACGTCATTGACCATCGTGGCTCCGGCGGCAATGGCTGCGCTGGCCACGGCGGCTTTGCGGGTATCAATGCTAATGGGCACGGTGGGGAACTGATGCCGGATCGCCTCAATGGCAGGCGTTACCCGTTCTATCTCTTCCTCGGTGGGTACCTGGCTTGCGCCAGGCCGGGTAGACTCTCCTCCTACGTCTAAAATGTTGGCACCGGCATTCACAGCTTTTTCTGCGGCAATCAATAGCGCGGTGGTGTTGGAGAGCTTTCCACCATCGGAGAACGAGTCCGGCGTAACGTTGAGTATGGCCATGATCAGTGGCAGGCCGTTTTGCTTCGCTAGCAGGCAAGCCAGTGGTGGGTGTGAAGACAGTGGCAGAGTAGACACAGAACAATCGGCTCAAGCTGGCTTTAGCGGGTTAAGCGGGCGTTGATTTGCAGCGGCAGGCCGCCGAGCCCGCGTTGACGTTTGTGCGGGTAATGGGGACGGTCAGCATGCGGTCCAGCGTTTGTCTGGCTGCGCTGGCCACGGCTGGTTCAATGGTCACTTCAGGCACGTGCCCAAGCAGGGCCTTGTACACATTGTTCAGCCGGGTCATTTTCATATTGGGGCAAATGGCCTGCGCCCGAGAGGGGGTAAAAAATTGGCGGTGCGGGTAATCGGCGGCCAATCTTTGCGCCACGCCATCTTCGGTGCACACAATAAATTGCTGGGCCGCACTGTGTTTGGCGGCCTGTAAAATGGCGGTGGTGCTGCCAATAAAATCGGCGACGGCCTTTACGGGCTCATCACATTCCGGGTGAACCAACACCAGGGCCTCTGGATAGGTTTTACGAAGCTGCGTCAGGTCGGCCTCGTCAATGCGTAAGTGGGTGGGGCAAAAACCGTCCCAGCAAATTACCTCCACGTCTGGCAGTTGGCTTTGCACGTAGGCTCCCAGGTGCTTGTCGGGTACAAACAGCACCCGTTCCACGTTAAGGTGACGCACCACATCCACCGCGTTGGCACTCGTGCAACAAATATCGGATTCCGCCTTAACGGCGGCCGTGGTATTCACATAGGCAACCACCGGCACGCCCGGGTACTGGGCTTTAAAGGTGCGGAGCTGTTCCACGGTAATCATATCCGCCATGGGGCAACCCGCGTGCGGATTGGCCAGGTACACGGTTTTATGGGGAGAGAGCAGCTTGGCGGTTTCCGCCATAAAGTGGACGCCGCAAAACACAATGGTCTCCGCCTCCGTGGCGGCGGCCTGTTGGCTTAAGCCCAAAGAATCGCCCTGGTAGTCGGCCATGTCCTGCACTTCCAGGCGTTCGTAGAGGTGGGCCAAAATAACGGCATTGCGTTCTGTTTTCAGCATTTTAATCGTCTCAATCAGCTGTTGCCGTTGTTCCAGCAGAGAGCTCCCAGCAGAGGAGGAGGCAGGCGCAGAAGACGTAGGGGGAAGACAGACGGTCACAGGGGCATCTCCGGCATAGGTGGTTCCACAAGTAAGCAATCGATTTGAGTGCAGTAAACCACGCAATTGGATGGAAGCCTGGGATGGCTATTGTGCAAGCTGCGGCATGATTGAATGTGGTTTACCCGTTACTAACCATAGCGAAAAACAACCGGTTTGAGTAGAGGTTAACGCGAAGCCTGGCATTGGTGTGCTATTTATTGCGCGTTATTTGTTTACGTTATTTGTTTCTTGGGGGGGGTAGAAGTTCCCGAGCTGGGGGCGAGGCTTAGCCATAGCGCTTTGGATGATGACTCAGGCGGCTGATGACTTGCTGGGCCAGTTGTTGAAAGCGGGGTTGATGGAGGGTTTGTAGTCCAAACTCGCTGACGAGTGTGGCGGTAACCATGTCTTCCAGCGCCAAGTGGGTTAGCAGCCGGTAGCATTCTTCCACATCGGCCATGGATTGGGGCAGATTGGGGGTCTCGTCAATCTGGTGCCATACGGAGGCCATTGCCTCATCCAAAGGCTCTTGCGTGTTGGCGGCAAGCCATAATAACAACGCTTGGAGCCGTTCTGGCTGAAGTCGCTCGCGAAGCGTTTCCAAATGGTGGGTTATATCGAGGGCGAGTGGCATGGTGACGATGCGAACTCCTCATTAGCTTTTATCTTGGGCGTGTTGTTCCAGGCGAGTATTGCGTTGGCAATAGCACTGAATATTTCTACTAGCTGATGAAAACCATCGCGGCTGATAAAATTGATCGTCATGAGGAATCAATTCGCCAAATGGCCCAAGTGGCTAGTGAGTGGCTACGGTCGGTGGGGCCTGTGGGCTGTTTTTGCACGGTGCCAAGTTGGCTTGCCCAAATGCGGCGTGTGGTTGTGTTTGGCGGGCCTACTGCTGGGTGTGTGGTTGGCCGGTGCGGGCTGTGCATTCTATCAGCAAAAGCAACTGTCCGGGCAATCTTCAGGGGGGCGCCTGGTGTCTCCGCGTGTGAGCTTGCAGTTGGCCACCTGGGGCAATGCAGAAGAAACCCGTGTGCTGCGGAATCTGCTGAATGACTTTGAGGCGCAAAATCCAAGCATCGCCGTGGAACTGTTGCATATCCCCGAGAACTATTACCAAAAAATTCACCTGCTCATTGCCGCCGATATGACCCCGGATGTGATGCTGACCAACAGTTTATCGTTTCCCGTTTATGCGGCGCACGGTGTGTTTGCCGATCTATCCCCGTATTTGGCGCGCTTGCAAACTCCACAACGGGGCAACGCAGTGCTGCAACAATCGGTGTTTTACCCGCAAGCGCTGGCGGCGTTTCACTGGAAGACAAAATCGGGTCATCAGTTGCTGGGGGCGCTGCCGAGAGATGTCTCCAACCTGGTGTTGTTTTACAACAAAGACTGGTTTGCGCGTGAGGGCGTGCCCGATCCTCAGCAGTTGTGGCGTCAGGGACGATGGACCTGGACGGCTTTTCTCTCTGCCGCGCAAGCGTTAACCCACCTAAAGGAAACGCCTTCCCGGTTTGGTGTTTCCTTTTACCGGCAACCGCCCTTGTTTTGGCTGCCGTTTGTGTGGAGCGCGGGCGGGGATTTGTTCAATGCATCGCGAACACAGTTAACCCTGGCCCAGCCCAAGGCGCTGGCGGGCCTGCAATTTTACAGTGATTTGCGTAACCGTTACCATGTGGCCCCGCGCCAGGTGGAAAGCGGAAGCGCGACGATGAGCCAGCTTTTTGTACAACAACGGCTGGCCATGTTGGTGAGTGGTCGGTGGAGTGTGCCGGTATTTCGGGAGCAGGCGTTATTTAACTGGGATGTGGTTCCCTTGCCAACGGGTCCTGCGGGGGTGTCTCGTGTGGGGGTGGATGCTTCTGGCTATGCAATGGCCGCTAAAACGCCCCATCCAGAAGCCGCCTGGAAGTTGATTGCGCACCTAACCAGTCGGCAGGCGGTGGCCCAGTTTGCCGAAAGTGGCCTTATTGTGCCAGCACGCCAAGATGTAGCAGAACAAGCGGCGTTCTTAGATCCTCGGCAGCCGCCCGCAAATAGTCGGGCTTTTTTACAGGTCATTACCACCGGCGTTCCGTCTCAGACCCCCCCGCGCTGGAATGAGGTTTCCGAGACGTTGGGCTTGGCCTTGGAGCCCGTTTGGGATGGAAAGCAAACGGTGGCAGAGGCCATTGGCCAGCTAACGCCTACCATCAATGCCTTGCTGAATGAGGGTCAAGCCGATGAGTAGACGCAATAACACTCCTAAACTAGTGTTGTCAAAGCACACGCCGCCGTATCAGCGGCAAGAGGCCCGTTGGGGCTGGTTGTTAGTGCTACCCTGCCTTGCAGGGCTGATGCTGTTTACCTACATTCCCACGCTGATGTCGTTTGGGCTGAGTTTTTCCTACTGGAATTTGCTGGGGTCTCCCCACTGGGTGGGCGTGGCCAACTATGAGCGCCTGCTAAGGGATCCTAACTTTTGGGCGGTGTTGAAAACCACGGCTGTTTTTGTTCTATCGGTTACCGGGCTGGAAATTGTGCTTGGCCTGCTGCTGGCGGCCCTGCTCAACCGCATTCGCTACGGTAAATTGGGTTTGCGGGCGGTTTACTTTTTGCCTTTTGTTACGCCTATGATTAGCGTGGCCCTGGTCTGGGGCTGGTTGTACGATCCGCAGGCGGGTCTGTTGAACGTGCTGCTAAAGACGCTCGGTGTGCTGCATCAGCCGGTGGCCTGGCTGTACGATACCAAAACGGCGCTGGCCTCCGTGGTGGCGCTAGAGGTGTGGAAAACCATCGGCTACAACATGGTGCTGTTTCTAGCGGGCATGCAGGCCATTCCACCCCAGTTGTACGAGGCGGCGGAACTGGATGGCAGCTCGGCCTGGCAGACTTTTTGGCGCGTAACGTTGCCGCTGCTGACCCCCACGTTGTTTTTTGTGCTGATGATTACCCTCATTCACGCCATTCAAAGCTTCGATGCGGTATACCTGTTAACGCAGGGCGGGCCGGAGCAATCGACGGCGGTGTTGGTGTACTGGCTCTACAAAAACGCCTTTCAGTTTTACCGTGTAGGCGAAGCCTCTGCCCTGGCCTACTTGCTGTTTGTAATGGTCCTGCTGCTCACACTGCTTCAGTGGCGGTTGCGCAAGCGCTGGGTGTTGTATGAAAGTGATGCGCCAGGATGAAAAAACACCACCACCAGACCACCGATCAACAAACCCGAAACCCGCAGCGTGGCTCGATGGTTCAATGGACCGTTGGGGGCTTGTTGGTGTTGGGGGCGCTGCTAATGCTGTTGCCCTTTTGGACGATGTTGGCCACCTCTTTGGCGGATCCGGTCACGATTTTACAGCAGTCGCGTCCTGTATTGCTGCCCTGGCCCTTGCACTGGGAGAACTACGGCCGGTTGTTTGCCCAAATTCCCCTGGCGCGTTATTTGCTCAACAGCGTGCTGGTTTCTGTATTAACAACGCTGGTGCACGTTTTGCTGTGCGCCATGGCCGCCTACGCGCTTTCCAGGCTTAGGTTCTCTGGGCAGGCGGTGGTGCAAATGCTGTGTTTGCTGACGCTTATGGTGCCGCCACAGGTGAATATTGTGCCGCTGTTCTTCCTGATGAAAACGCTCCACTGGGTGAACACCTACTGGGCCTTGGTTGTTCCGGGGCTGTTTGGCGCGTTTGGGGTGTTTTTATTTCGGCAATGGTTTAACGGCCTGCCGCACGAGCTGGAGGAGGCGGCCCGGTTGGATGGTTGCAATCCGTGGCAAATTTTTTGGCGGGTGGCCTTGCCGTTGTCACTGCCGCCATTGGCCACATTGGCTATTTTTGTGTTTATTGGTAGTTGGAATAGCTTTTTGTGGCCGCTGGTGGTGACCCACAGCGAAACATTACGCACCCTGCCGGTGGGTATCGCCTCCTTGAAAGAAAGTTTTCGCGATACAACCGATTGGCCCTTGCTGATGGCGGCTTCCACGGTTTCCGTTGTGCCGGTGATGCTGGTTTTTGCCATTGGGCAGCGCTACCTGATGGATGGCCTGATGGCGGGTAGCCTGAAGGAGTAGCAAAAAAGGTAAAATTGCCCGCCGGCTATACCCGAATAGCCGTATCCGTCCAGAGCTGATCCATTTGGTCGTAAAATTCCGGGTAAGAAATATTGACGCAATCCTGGTGCAGAATGGGCCAGCGTTGATCGTCTGTATCTGAAAGCTTATGTCGGGCCGTGTTCACGCGGTTAAGGACGGAAAGCGCCATAGCAATTCGATGATCGTGACAACTATCCAGTGGGGCAGCCGGGCTGGTTAAACGACGATCCGGGTTGCCTTCCAGCACAAACCCATCGGGTTTGGTCTCAATGGTAATACCCAACGCACGAAGCGCGGTGGCCATGGCCTCAATGCGGTCGGATTCCTTTTTGCGCAGATCTTCGGCGCCATTCACAATCAGGGTGCCATCCATAAAGACGGCCGCAACGGCCAATACCGGAATTTCATCAATGAGAGAAGGCACGGCATCCGGCGTAATGGTCAGGCTGCCGGTCAGTTCCGTGGCTTCTACCACCAAATCGCCAATGGGTTCGCCGCCTTCAGTACGGTTGTTTTCAACACGAATTCGGGCTCCAACGAGTTTGAGCGCTTCCATAAGCCCGGTGCGCAGCGGGTTGAGCCCCACGTTTTTAATGCGAATGCAAGAGCCCGGAGTCAGGAGCGCCGCCACCATCGGGAAAGCTGCCGAAGAGAAGTCCCCTGGCACCTGCCAATCAATGGCGTCTAACGAGTATTCATCGCTACCACGCAAGCTGACCAAGCGTTTAACCGGGTCGCTTTCTACAGGAATACCCAATGCGGAAAGCATTCGCTCTGTGTGATCCCGGCTTCGGGCGGGTTCCGTAATGGTGGTGGTGCCGTTACAAAACAGGCTGGCTAACAAAATAGCAGACTTGACCTGGGCAGAGGCCACGGGCAAACGGTACTGAATGGCCTGGAGTGGTTTTTCTGCCGGAAGAATGGTTAACGGGGCGTAACGATCGTTTTGACGACCGTACACTTGGCCACCCATCAGTCGCATGGGCTCAATCACCCGACCCATGGGTCGGCGTTTTAAGCTGTTATCGCCAGTAATTACGCCGTGGAGGCGTTGCCCCGTGAGCAAGCCCACCATTAATCGAATGGTCGTGCCAGAATTAGCCGCGTCTAGCACATCAAAGGGTTCCTGAAAAGGGAGCCCGCCGTGAACAATCGTCTCTCTGCCGCCAGGGGACTGCTGCACAATGGCGCCCAACGCCTCCATGCATCGCCACGTGGCTTTTACATCTTCGCTTTGTAACAGACCCCGAATTCTGCTACGGCCTTGCGTCATGGCCGAAAAAATTAGGGAGCGATGGCTAATCGATTTATCGCCTGGAACGGTGAGGCTACCGCAAAACTTTTTTGTCATCATCATAAGTGGCATTGTAGTGTTAGCAATCCTCCACCGCAACGGGTCGTTACAGATTTTTTGCCGTAAGGGTGGTTTATTTGGGGATGATCATCCCGGTTGTTATTGATTTTTCCTGCAATGGAGGCCTACCCTGAGGTGGACAGTTCGCCGGTGATGGTTAATTTTTTCCATCAACAAGCCATAGCGCAAACCCATCCCCAGCGGATGCTTCAGGCAGTTCGCGCGGGCTGGGATGTTGTGGGCAGTTTTCCGATTGCTTTTGATTACGGAGAGGTGTACCGGCTTGCCAGCAGTTTGTTGGAAGGGGTTACGGTGGTGCTGTGCCCCGATAGGCTGGCTATTGATTTACACCTGGGCCGGTTAACGCGAATGGGACTGTGTTTTCCTTCCGTGGTTGCGTTGGATGGCCGCCAAATGCCGCATCAGGTTCGCGATATTCATCAGCGGGTCACTCGGGGGCAGCCGCAGCTGCTGTATGTAACGCCAGAGGTGTTTCGTTCCGTGCCGTTTTTACAGCTATTGGTGCATGCTCCAGTGGCTGCCCTGGTGGTGGAAGAGGCCCAGTTTTTACTGCCCGATCGTGCCGGATCGTTTCGGTATGCCAGTGTGCCCAACGCGCTAAACCTGATGCAACACCGACCGCCCTTGGTGTTGCTGGGTCGTTATCTTGGGGCGGCGCACCGGCGCTTAATGCAGCAGGCGTTTGCCTTACGAGAGTTGCAAACGCTGTTCGAACTGGTGCCAGATACGGTAAGACCGATGGTAACCGTGCACCGGCGCTTTACGCGGCAGGGGAAGTTGCGGGCGTTGCAACGACTGCTGTTTCCTCGAAGGGATCGGTCTCAGGCAATTCGTGCGGTAGAGGCACCGCAGCGCTGGCTGTTGCAGGCGCGGTCTCAGGCGGAGGCCCAGTGGTTGATGGATACGCTCACACAGTGGCAGCGTCATCCTATACTGTTGTTCCATTCAGGGGTGGAAGAGGCTGAAAGGAAGGCGAATCTCGCTCAGTTTGCGCAAGAGCCCACCGCCATTGCCGTGGTCGTGGGTTATTGGGGGTACTTTTTTCAATTTCCGGCAGAAATCAACTGGCACATGGTTTACTGGAGCCTGCCAAACAGTTTGGAAGAACTCGTCTCTCAAGCGTTTCGGGCTCAGCAGGGTCAGGCTTCTCCTGCGGAACTCCATGTGCTGCATACGCGGGAAGACTTTTTTCGCACGCGTCGTTTGCTCGGTAGCGTTCAGCCGCCAACGCCAGCCAGCCGACAGGCGTTGGAAGCCTTTAATCAGGTGAGGTCGTGGCTATTAAAGGACCAGTGTCGTTATCAAACGTTGCGCTTGGCGCTCGATCAGCAGCAGTATGCTTTACAGTTTCCGGCTCAGCCCAGTGTGGAAAACCTGGACGCCACCGAGGCGTTGCTGACGACTCCCGTCATTCCGCCGCCGTGTGGTTTGTGCGATGGATGCCAGACTCGGGGACTTGGGGGAATTTTTCGGCCCGTCCTCAACCAGTTATTGTATTAGCCAGCTTAAGCGCTAGAGGAAGTTCTCTGGCATTATTATAATAAAACAAGGGTTTTGGTATGGTGCTCGTGCGGTGAGGCGCTTTTTTCAGGCCGCGTGCAGACCAAAGCCTTGGCAGTTGCACAAAACGGATGGAATACTGTGGACTTAACCTCAATTATCGGAATTATTCTGGGCATTGCCGCCGTTGTGGGCGGACAAATCCTGGAAGGCGGCAGCCTCATGGCGATTATTCAGCCGACTGCCTTCATTATTGTAATGGGCGGTACGGCGGGCGCCGTTATGCTCAGCTTTCCGGGCAAAGATTTAAAGAAAGCCATGGCCAGTTTGGCAGGCGTGTTTGCCGGTAGTAAAGAAAACCCCGGCGAAACCATTGAAATGATTGTGAACCTTGCGTTAAAGGCTCGAAAAGAGGGTATTTTGGCCCTACAGTCCGATATTCGTAATATCGACGACCCGTTTATGCGCAAAGGGATGGAGCTTATGACCGATGGCACGGATCCGCACCTGTTGCGCGAACTGCTAGAAACAGAACTACACCTGTTTGAAGAGGAAATTACCACCTGCGGCAAGGTGTGGGAAACAGCAGGCGGTTTTACGCCAACCGTGGGTATCTTGGGGGCGGTGCTGGGTCTTATTCACGTTATGGAAAACCTCAACGACCCCTCCAAGTTGGGTTCGGGCATTGCGGTGGCCTTTGTGGCCACGGTGTATGGGGTGGGCTTTGCCAACCTCATTTTTATTCCGTTGGGCACCAAAGTTAAATTTAAGGGCAAAAGCTCTATTCTGTTGCGAGAAATGATGATTGAAGGCATTCTGGCCATTCAGGCAGGAGAAAGCCCCAACTTTATTAAAGAGAAACTTCGCGTGTTCCACAAAGACGGCGCTTCGGAATCGGCAGAGGCTTCCGGTGGCGGTGGCGAGGCGTAGGCCTTTGCCACGGGAGGGGGCTTTGTTTACCGTCTTGAGGCAGGCGATCTTCAGGCAGACGATCTGTATGCAGACTATGGAACGAATTTTTTCCGCGACCCTGTTTCGTAAGCCTGTGTGGTGCGCTCCTGGCCCTGGGCGCAAGGTGGAAGGCGGAAACGGGGCGTGTTTTCGAAACGGCGGATGGTATGGGTAAAAAGGCGAAACATCCTGAGCACGAGAACCTGGAACGCTGGTTGGTTTCCTATGCCGACTTTATTACCCTGCTTTTTGCGACCTTTACGGCACTGTATGCAATTACCAGTGCCGATTTGGCTAAAATGAAAGATGTCTCTGAGGCCATTAGCCAGTCGTTTAAGCAGCAAAGCCTCATTAGCGGTGTTCAGTCTATTTTGCAGGGCAAATCGCCGCCGCAGGATAACCCGAACCCTATTTCCAGAGAGGTGGGCCAGGGGGAAGGCTTGTTGGAATATCCCAGCCTGACCTACACCGAGGGGGAGAGCCTCAAGGTGCAGCAAACCATCAAAGACATTAAAAAGGACATGCAAGCGCTCAGCCAACAGTTGGCGCAGGAGAACCAGCAATGGCTGGCACAACAACAGCGCCCCGCCACAACGGATGCGGCCACAAACCCCGAGGCGGATGGGGTGCCCCTGCGAGGGGTGGAGGTGGCCATTCAGGAGCGGGGCATTCGGGTGAGTTTTGATAGCCGTTTGCTGTTTGAGTCTGGCAGTGCGGCGCTTCGGCCAACGGCCCTACGTTTTTTAGACGGTGTTTCCGAGCGTCTCAAGAAGTTTTCCGGCACCAACGTCATCCAAGTGGAAGGCCATACGGATAACCTGCCGATTTATACGGCGGTGTACCCCTCTAACTGGGAGCTGTCCACTGCGAGAGCCGCTCGCGTAGTTCGCCACTTTATTGCACGGCATCAGTTTGTACCTTCCTACCTTACGGCGGCGGGTTTTGCCGATACCAGGCCGGTGGGCAGCAACGCCACCGCAACGGGTCGCTCCAAAAACCGGCGGATTGATGTGATTGTCTACAGCAAGAGCATTGAACAGAAGACGGACCCCAGGCCCCAGCTTCGTCGGGAAGAAACGTTGATTCAGCCCGCCAGTCCACAGCTTTTGCTTAACAAGCCTGCTGCGTTACCGAATGCTGGGACGTCGCCTGCGAAAATAGGCGATTCCTTGCCGGTTGTTCCCGTGGAAGGCAAGGGCAGTGGAGACGCTGGCCTGATTCTGTCTGATGATGCAAACTGACCAAGAGACCCCCCAAGAGACTTTAAGGCCCTCTGTCAGACAGATCCGTGGGGTTGGTTAGGGTTGGCTGCTGGTTCGGGTGGGGCCAGGGTTTGCTCAAGCCATTGGTTCATCCAGCCGGTGGCAAGCTGGTAGGCCTGCACCCGGTTTAGCGACGAATTTTTTCCGCCTGCGGCCTCGGCCGTGTTTTGCAGTTCCTGAGCAAACGCGGTTGTGTTTTTGCTTGAAAATTGTTCTACGGGAAAGAGCAGCGTTTTCAGGTGGTTGGGCGCAATGAGCTGGTCTTCGGGCAGGGCCCAAAATGCCAACCGTAGGGTCGTCCACTTGTGTTTTAAGCTAAGCACGGCCATGCGCTGCTGTGGGTTTAGGGTGGGTTCTGAACTGGTGGCGCGTATGGTTTTTAGCTGTTGGGTAATGTCGGCTTCCACCTGGCTTTTTAGTTCGGGGTGGTTTTTTCCGGCAATGGTTTCCGCCACTCGGTCCTTGCTCAAATCGTAGGCGGCTACTTTGTCGGCAGAAATCTGGCTCCACTGATGGTAGGCCAAGCCGAGCAGCACGGCAGGCACGACGAGTCCGAGAGCCAGCGGCCAGATAAAAATAGCCGGAATGCCAATGGCGCCGATGAGCCCCAGTGCCCAGTTTTGCTTTCCGCGTGCGGCGCGAATGTCTGATTTGACCTCGGCGTAGTAACTCTCTAGCGTGGAAGGCTGTTTGGCGGATGGTTGCTTGGGGTTGGCTGAAAAGCGGAGTTCATCCAACGGATAAGCACTCTCGACGGACAGTCCCCCAACTGGTGGCACCAAAGAGGCGCCGCCAGTTTGAACGGCGTGTTGAGCCATTGCAGGCGTTGCGGACACATTCGTTGCAGGCCTGTGTGTTGCAGGCCTGGGCGATTCGGCGGGTAGTGCCTGAGCGGAAGAAAGAGTCATCGGCACAGTGGGGCTCCTTGGGGGGAGGTGGGTCCGTAACGGTCAACTGAACGGCTAATTTGGAGAGTGTCGTCGCGTGGTGTGTTATTGCGTTGTTGGCAACGCACGTCTTTGTTCAATGTTCAATAACACCAGACGATTCCAGAAAAAAGCGTTTAAAGGGGCAAATGTTTCAAATTGTAACAAAAGCAGGTCGCTTTGCGCGATCATTCTGTCACGCATCATGTCATGAAAGCGGCGCAAACGAGTAGGTGTCTGCCGTGGATGTCTGTAGTGAGTGTCTGCCGTGGGTAGTCTGTCAGTGCAACAACGGCATCACCGCTGGGGAGAGGCGGCATCATCAGCCTCTGCCGGGGCTGTATTGGGAGACGGGTTAACCGGGGCGCTGCCGTACTCCTTTGCCAGCTTTTCGTAGCGCTTGGCAAACCGCACAGCGTCCATCAGCCCTGGCTGGAGCTGAACGGCTTTTCGGTAAGTGGCGTAGGCGTTGGCGTTTTGCTTCATGCGCTCGTAGGTGTCGCCCAGGCGAATGTAGGGCATATCCCACTGAGGATGCAGATGAATGGCCTGGCGGTATTTTTCAACGGCAACGGCATACTTTTTGGCGTCAAACTGACCATCGGCCTCTGTTACCAACCGTTCGGCCATGGCGCGTTGTACTTCCGCCTGTTTAAGCCCCGCTTTAAGCGAAGCCAGCGGGGTGAGCGTCAGGCCGCGTCGGTACATGACTTCTGCAGAAAACAGTGCGCCTTCCAACAGCAGCCGATCGCCTTGCTTTAAATACACAGCGGCAGAAGGGCCATCGGCATACTCCAGTCGTTCGCGCGCACTGGCGTAGTCTTCCATTAAAAAGGCGGCCTCTCCGGCAATAAAATCTTCGTTGTGCTTGCTCAGGGGAAGGAGCTCCTGACGAATCCCATTGGTAAGGCCATTTTGCCTAGCTATTTCTAGCTTAATCAGGTCTAACGCCACCAGAGGGTCTACCTCGCCTTGTTCGGATAGCTGCTGATTGGCCCACTGCAAGTCCTGGTTTAACGCGGGAATATCGAGTTGCGTGTTTCGCCACAGTGCATAGTGGTTGTTGGTGATTCCATGAAGCGCTTCGGCCCACAAGTCCGGCTCAATGAGGGCTAGTCGTCGCCACTGGGCAATGGCTGCCGAATAACGACCTTCTCTGGCGGCAGTTCTTGCCTCCTGCGCCAACTTTGCCAGGTAGGTCGGGTTGGCTTGCGCTACCTCTCTAAACAGGGCCAGTCCTTGCTCGGCTTGGCCGGTAGCCTCGTATAGGCTGGCTATTTTAAGCAGCAGGGCCTCATCATTGGGCTTGTACACCCTTAATCCCTCGTAGTAACGCAAAGATGCTTGCAGCTCGCCTAGTTTTTCTAGCTGTTTGGCTAAAAAATGGTCTCGCTCAGGAAAGCGGCCAAAGTCTAACTGCTCCGATTGTTTGGCCGAGGCAACGGCTTCGGCAGGCTGATCGGCGCTGGCCAGGAGTTGGGCAAGCAAAAAGTGGGTCATCATGTCGCGTTCATCCAAATCAAGCAGCCGCAGGCAGGTGAGTCGCGCGCGATCCAGATTTTGGGTGCCAATGTAAAAGCGTACCTGCTCCTGCAGGGCGGGAATATAGTTGGGAGACTGTTGCAATGCCTGGCTCAGGGCGCGTTCAGCCAGGACAACATCCATTTTGGCGAGATGCCAACTGGCAAGGTAGGTTAAGGCCAGCGGATGGTTAGGCTGCATAATTTGCGCCTGCCGCAAATACTCAAACGCGCGTTCTCGGTAATCTTCCGGGGCAGGAATCCAAGGGGATTCCGTCCAGGTATGAAACAAATGGCCAAGCTCGGCCGGTATTTCAGCAGAACTTGGGTAACGGGAAAGGCCCGCTTCGAGCTGTTGCCGTGCAGTGGCAAAATTCAACTCGCGTATCTGCATACGAACCAGGGCGAGGTAGGCGGTCATTGTTTCGGGGTGTGCCTGCAAAATGGCCTCATAAATCGCTTGTGCCCGAATGCGATCTCCGTCACGCAGGTAGTTTTTGGCTTTTTCTAGCGCAACATCCGTTGAAGTGCCTTCCGTGGAGCCGTCCATCTGACCGTAGGAGGCTTCCTGTAAGGTGGTTGCCGGTGTTCTCTGCGCCCAGGCAAACGTGTGGGCGCTAATTGCCAGAGTCACCAGCCCCAACAGTATGCTTGGCAGTACTTTGGGCACTACTTTGCGGCGAGGCCAGTCAAAACGTCTGGCTAAGAGAAAACGGCTCAGGATGATCACAAATAACCCTCGCTAGACATCGACAGGAAGGAGGCGTATCGGGCTTGTTGCACCGGGACTTGCGGCAATCGGCTGGGTTGCCATCATTGTGTCGCAGCAGTGTCTAAAAATCAATTTGACAAAAAATCAGTTTGACCCTGAGAGATCTTTCTTTTTTAATAGAAATTGCCCAAAAAATGATGCTTGCTCAGCAACGCTCTGAGTGAAGAACAAGAATGAGATGAAAATTTGTGTACAAATTAGCGTCGGCTAAGGCGTATACGCGGTTTAAATCGGCAGTTTGAGGCGTTCTTTGCATGGTTCCAATGTATACAAGTGGTTTTTCCCTCCTGTTTCTCCTGATGATGCTATCGGGCGCTTTTGGGCTGAGCCTTTTGTTGGTGGCGCAGCTGGTGCAAATCAAGCAAAAAACCGATCTGAAGTACACCACCTACGAGTCTGGAATGGCCACGTTTGGCGATGCGAATGTTCGCTTTGACATTAAGTTCTATCTCTACGCGCTGCTGTTTATTCTCTTTGATATTGAAACCATTTTCCTGTTTCCGTGGGCCATGGTTTTAGAAGAGATGGGGTTTTTCGCGCTGGCCGAGATGTTTGTGTTTGTGGTCATCTTGGCGTTAGGCTTGGTGTATGCCTGGAAAAAAGGGGCGCTTCGGTGGCAGTAGGCGGCGTTGTTTTTTGTAAACGGTTGCGTCTACCTCTGGACTCGTTTAGGATAGGGGTCAGTTTCTTAGGTAGCAGGGCGGTTTTTGCATGAATGTAATTTTAGACGCCATTCAGGATATGTTGGAGAGTAGCGGTATTCTGCTAACCTCTCTGGATTTGGTTTATAACTGGGCGCGCTCTAACTCCGTGTGGCCCTTAACCTTTGCCACTTCCTGCTGCGGCATTGAGATGATGTCTTCCAGCGCCTCTAATTATGACATTTCCCGCTTTGGCTCCGAGGTGTTTCGGGCCACGCCTCGTCAGTCGGATTTGATCATCACGGCCGGTACCGTGACCCACAAAATGGCTCCTGCGTTGGTTCGTTTGTACGAGCAAATGCCAGAGCCCAAGTACGTTATTGCGATGGGTGCTTGCACGGTCACGGGCGGGATGTATGAAAACGACTCTTATTCGGTAGTGCGCGGCGTGGATCGTCTTATTCCTGTCGATGTGTATGTACCGGGTTGCCCTCCTCGGCCAGAGGCCTTGTTGGATGCGTTGATTCAGCTCCAGAAAAAAATCCGCACCGAGTCCATCCGTGATCGTCGTCACCGTGCTTTGAGAAACCGTTCTCGTGTTAAGTTGGGTCCTGGTGAAGTGTTGCTGCCCAACGAGGAATTTGAGTTTATTCGCTGGGGTGTGCAAAAAGAGGCGTACGATGTGGATGCCTTGCATGCTTCTGGTCAGTTGCCCTTGCTTCGAGGAAATATTAAATACCGCCATGAGCGAAAAATCCCCATTAGAAACCGCGGCTGAGTCTGCGGAAACAAAATCTCCCGAGTCTGAGCCATCTTATGGTCCTTTAGCGACCCTGTTGATGGGTGCGGGTTTTCGGCCGACTTACCTGCCTAATGACGCCAACGGGGTTGAGCAGGTTCGTGTTGCGAACGAGGAACTGCTCTCGGCGGCAGAATTTTTGCGCGACGATGTTGGATGTTTGTTTGACTTGCTGTTGTCTGTCTCTGGCATTGATTTGAAGACACATCGCGACTCGGTCATTCATTTGTACTCTACGCAATTTAAGCACTATTTGGTTTTAAAAATTCAGGCAGATGAGCAAGATCAGGTGCACAGCGTTTGCCCTGTTTGGCCTGCGGCTAACTGGCACGAACGGGAGTCCTACGATTTGATGGGAATTACCTACGTCGGCCATCCGCAGTTAGAGCGAATTTTAATGCCTACGGACTGGGTGGGTCATCCGCTCCGTAAGGATTACGAAGAGAATGATCCGCGATTGGTATGGAACAGGCGCTAATGAATGTATCGATTGAACCTCAGCCCCTTCCGGTTCTTGGCGTGACCACTGAGCGTGATTTTGACACCGATGATATGGTGGTCAATATTGGCCCTCAGCATCCCAGTACCCACGGCGTGCTTAGATTGATTACCACGCTGGATGGCGAGGTTGTTAAAGAGATGCAGCCCGTCATTGGTTATTTGCATCGCAGTAAGGAAAAAATGGGCGAATCGCGCTCTTATTTTCAGTACCAGCCCACAATTGATCGTGTTGAGTATCTATCTTCGTTTTTTGATCATTATGTGTATGTGTCTAGTATGGAAGCGATTGCTGGCCTGAAGGTGCCTCGTCGTGTTCAATACATTCGCATGATTGCAATGGAACTCAATCGCATTAGCTCGCATCTGCTCTGGTTTGGCACGTTCTTGCTCGACCTGGGGGCGACCAGCCCACTGTTCTATGCGTTTCGGGATCGGGAAGAAATCCTGAAGCTTTTTGAGGACTTAACCGGTGCGCGAATGATGTACAACTACTTCCGTTTTGGTGGGGTTACAAAAGATTTACCGCCAGGCTGGCTGGATGAAGTGCTGGATTTTGTGCGTCGTTTCCCGGATCGCTTGGCGGAATATGAGGCCATTGTCAATAAAAACCCAATTTTCCTAGATCGCACGATCGGTCAAGGCATTTTGGACAAAGATCTCTGTCTGGAATATGGGGTGACTGGGCCAAGTCTTCGTGCCGCCGGAGTGGCGCAAGATTTGAGGAAAACCAATCCATATTGTTGTTATGATGCAGTCGAATTTGACGTTCCAGTTGCAGAACATGGCGATACATTCGATCGCTATAAAGTGCGTTTTGCCGAAATGAGAGAATCGCTCAGAATTATTGAGCAGTGTTGTCGCCAAATTCCAGGCGGAGACACGGCGGAGCTGATTGCAATTCAGAAAGAAATCGATGCGGCTAAAGCAGAAGCTCGCGAGCCCTCCAAGGCCTGGGATTCGGAATGGAATACAATGGGTCAAAAGGTTAACCTGATGGTTTTTAAGCCTCCTGTGGGCGAAGCAATGACTTATGTGGAGTCTCCTCGGGGTATGTTGGGCTGTTATATTATGAGTGACGGCACACCGAAAGCGTACCGCATTAAATGGCGGGGCGCTTCCTTCTCAAATTTATCTGTCCTGCCCACGCTAATGAAGGGGCATTTATATCCAGATTTAATGGCCATTTTTGGAAGCCTGGATGTTATTCTTCCTGAAGTGGATCGGTAGTTTGTAATGTTTACATCGGCTGAAAGCAACAGACTTATGAGCTTCCCTGTAGAAACTGTTTTGGCCTTATGGCAGCAAGTTCCCGCTTCCATTCAACTGCTTGTGTGGGGCGTGGTTTTGTTTACCCTCATTGCGTTGATAGGTCAAGTTGCCGTTGTGTTTATGGTCTTGATGGAGCGAAAAGTCCTTGCCTGGATGACGCAACGAAAAGGACCAAACAGGGTTGGGCCTTGGGGCTTGCTGCAAACAGTAGCCGATGGCGTGAAGCTTCTCTTTAAAGAAGACATTATGACGCCGGATCAGGATAAATGGCTTTTTACCCTGGCGCCGGTGATTTTCTTTTTGCCTGCGTTTGTTCTGTACGCGTTTATTCCTTTAACCCGAGATTGGGTTGCTTTGCAGCTTCCTTTGGCCGCGCTTGCCATTTTTGCAATTTCGTCGATCTCGGTAATTGGTATTGTGTTAGCTGGTTTGGCCAGCAACAACAAGTATTCTTTGTTAGGTGGCATGCGAAGCGCCGCTCAGGCTATTAGTTATGAAATCCCTCTGGTAATGTCTGTTTTGGCTGTTGTTGTTTTTGCAGGCTCTGCCAACTTGCATGTGATTGTTGAAAAGCAAAATCAGGGTCTTGGGCTATTGAACTGGTTTTGGTTGTCAATTACGCCCATCAGCTTTCTAATTTTTCTAATTTCTTCTATCGCAGAAGTAAATCGTATCCCTTTTGACTTGCCTGAAGCAGAGAGTGAGTTGGTTAGTGGATACAACACTGAATATTCTGGCATGAAGTTTGCGATGTTCTTTTTGGCAGAATACGCTGCGCTCTTTGCAATGAGTGCACTGACAGTCATCTTTTTCTTTGGGGGCTACTATTCTCCAATTGGGGGCTTATTGGTTGAGAAGCTTGGCATTGTTGAGTCGTTAAATCAATCCCTGTCTGGATTAGGTCAATTGGTCGCCCAGCTGGAAATGGTTATTTGGCTGCTGTCTAAAACATACCTGTTTATTTTCTTGGCAATGTGGCTGCGTGCAACTCTACCCCGTTTGAAGCCGGACCAATTAATGGGGTTTAGCTGGAAATTTCTGATTCCTCTCTCGTTGATCAATATTTTTCTTGTTGCTATTGAGAAACTTTGGTTGACGCATAACATGTCGCTCCTTTACTTTGTATTGTGGGCAGGTACACTTTTGTTGGGGGTTGGTGGATTCTCTGTCTTGATGAGTCGCATTTTTACAGGTAAACTATCGGCAAGATTGGTAAAGATATCATGACAAAGTCGGAAAATAACGCGGTTTTTGAAGGCTTAAGTGCAATTGCCCAAGGCATGTCTACGGTTTTAGGCCATTATTTTAAGCCTCCTGTAACGCTTGAATACCCTGAAGTTTTGCCTCCTTTGACGGATCGCTTTCATGGCCGCCTTGCTTTACTCAGCAAATCAGATAATACCGATCTTTGCATTGGTTGTAAGGCCTGCGCGAGAGTTTGTCCCTGTAATGATTTAATTCAGATTGAAATGCACCGTGATGATAACAAGAAGCCTGTTATAGATCAGTTTACTATTGATATGGGGCGTTGCATTTTTTGTGGCAACTGTACGGAAGTTTGTCCTGTAGATTGCATTAAGATGCTTCCCGATTTTGAATTGGCTGATTATTCTCGAGAAGCTCTCGTTTTGGATAAAAAAGATTTAACTTTAAATGCGGTTGAGTCAGACCAGTGGCGAAGAGACCACGGGCTTGAGGCGCACGTTGATTAAAATGGCTGGATGGTAAAATGAACTTTTTTAATCAAGTTTCTATTGATACATTATTTTTTTGGTTTTTTGCTGCTGTAGCGGTTATTTCATCGGCTGCAGTGGTTCTTAACAAAAGCATTGTCTACAGCGTGTTATTCTTAATTCTTTCCTTTTTGTCAGTTGCTGCAATATTTGCGTTAAACAATGCAGATTTTTTGGCAATTGCTCAGGCAATTGTTTACGCAGTTGGGTTGGCGATCGTGCTTCTGTTTGGGGTTATGTTTACTGGTATTAAGCCTCTGGACGTGCTTACCCGAACCAAAAGAGAGTCATTTGTTTTTGTTTCAGTAATTCTTTTTTCGGTAACCCTTTTGACCTATATGCTATTGCATACACCCCTTTCATTTGTGCTTGTGACCCCTTCATCTCAGGTGGTTTCTTCTCTAGCGCAGCAGGGGACGGCCATGTTGATTGGTAAGCTTATTTTTTCTCAATATATTCTTGCGTTTGAGCTGGCATCTGTTTTGCTCTTAATTGCAATGGTAGGAGCTATTGTTCTTTCTAAAAAGAGACTCGATGTTTTTGATTCTGAAGCGTCCTTTCATCAGTCCACAAGAAATGATGTTATGTTTCAGCACTCGCAAGATATTAATAAAGAACTACCTGTTGAGGTATGTAACTAATGATGACAGATGTGGCTTTAATTCAGAATTTAATGCTGGCGACGCTTTTGTTTTCTGTTGGGCTTGCAGGGGTTCTTTTTAGTAGGAACGCTATTAAGCTGCTCATTTCTTCTGAGTTAATGTTGACCTCAGTTAATATTAACTTTGTAGCGTTTAATAATTATCTCAACTTAGATGTTTTGGCAGGCCAAGTTTTTTCGGTTTTTATATTAACGATATCTGCCGCAGAAGCTGCTATTGGCCTTGCGATTGTTGTTGCATTATTTAGGCTCTACCGTACTGTCGATGTTGAAAAGTTCCGCTTATTGAAATGGTGATTGAGGCTTTGACTGTCTAAAATGAATTGGCTTTTAAGTTTTATTTGGCTTGTCCCAATATACCCTTTGATCTCCTTTTTAGGGATTGTTCTCGGTAGAGCAGTTTTTTCTTATTTTCCGTCTCTTCGGTCATCCGCCTCCGTGACAACTGAGATGAATGAGGTATCAGAAAAAGCCGTTTCATGCTATTTTCCTAAGTCCTGGAGCTTATTTTTTACTTTAAGTGCGACTTTATTGGGTCTTTTTCATGCGCTTGCGTCTCTTTTTTGGTTACTCGCTCAAAGCCCTACCGAAATTACAGTCATTGAAAAAAATATTCCTTGGCTTCAGGTGGCAGACATAACGTTTTCTTTTGGCTATCTGCTTGATCCGATGTCCGTCATGATGCTATTTGTCGTTACTTTCGTGAGTCTACTTATCCAGATATACACACATGGCTACATGCATGATGACGCAGGCTACGCTAAGTTCTACAGCTTTTTGTCATTATTTAATTTTTCAATGCTTGGCTTAGTCTTGAGCTCTAATTTGTTTCAAACTTACATTTTTTGGGAACTAGTTGGTGTTAGTAGCTATTTATTAATAGGCTTTTGGTTTTTCAAGCCCTCGGCAGCAGCGGCAGCATTAAAAGCATTCTTGATGAACCGTATTGGTGATTTTGGTTTATTGCTTGGCCTTCTCTCTTTTCTGTTTTTTACGCTTTCTTGGTGGCAAAGTTACCTTCTTGATCATTCAAATCAAGCTTTGTTATCTTTTCAGGCAATTTCGCAATCTTCTGTCGCTTTGCTAGAAAGCGCTGGTCCTGAGCTAACTGCTCTGGTTGCCATTTTAGTATTGATGGGGCCCGTTGCGAAAAGTGCTCAGGTTCCCCTACACACGTGGTTACCGGATGCAATGGAAGGCCCTACCCCAATTAGTGCCTTGATTCATGCGGCGACGATGGTTGCTGCTGGTATCTATTTGGTGGGTAGGGTATATCCGCTATTTCAGGCATCAGAAGTTGCTTTAATTGTGGTTACTTGCATAGGCGTTCTTACTGCACTCATTGGGGCCTTTATTGCAATAACACAAACGGATATTAAAAAAGCTTTAGCTTATTCGACGATGTCTCAGCTTGGTTTTATGATGACAGCAATGGGCGTCGGTGCTTTTTCTGCTGCTTTATTCCACCTTTTTACTCACGCTTTCTTTAAAGCGATGCTATTTCTGTGCTCTGGGAGCGTCATCCATGCTTGCGATGGCGAACAAGACATGCGAAAGATGGGTGGTCTTTTCACCAAATTACCGGTTACCGCCTGGACATATTTAATTGGAACTGTTGCAATTTCAGGGCTATTCTGGACGAGCGGCTTTTGGTCCAAGGACGAAATTTTGCTTGGTTTGGAAACATACGCCTCTCGTTATGACTTTGCTCCTGTGGTGTTCTATTTAATGACCTTTGCTGCAGGTTTAACAGCTTTTTATATGTTCCGCACTTTCTTTATGACATTTATGGGGCAATATCGTGGTGATGCACATGTTCATTCAGAGACTCCCGTGATGTCTTGGCCGCTGGCGATTTTAGCAGTACCTTCACTCTTTGTTGGAGTTGCTTTATCTGGCCTATCAGAGGAACTTCCTTCCTTTGCGAGCTATTTAACTCCTGTATGGATGGAACAGCATCATCAGCACACGGTCAGCTTGTTCTCTGATATAGGAAACCGTTCACAGATAATTGGATTGACTGGTTTGTTGCTTGCTGCCCTTATTTATGGTCCTTGGAATTTGCTATCGGCAGAACTTTTCAGAAAATTGTTGGCTCCATTTCATAAGTTATCATTGAAGAAATTTTATTTTGATGAGCTTTACAGTTTCATTGCAGCAAAAGTGTATTGGAGTGTTGCAACGGCCACTGCGCTTTTTGATCGTAAAGGTATCGACGGGCTTGTATCTTTTACAGGTCAATCTGTAATGTTTACAGGCTCTGTTGCGCGCTATCTCCAAACGGGTCAAATTCAGCTTTATATAGCGGTACTGTTCTTTGCTCTGTTTGTTTCGACTTTGTTCTTTTTGTATAAATTGCAGTAAGGTTACTGTTACATGTCTTCTTCAGCCTTGAATTTTTTGATTCTTCTTCCTCTTATTTTCTCAGGAGCGTTTGCTTTTTTATTCAACGCAGAAGAAGATCCTGCGAGGTTGCGTCAAGTTCATGCCCTGGCCACTGTGTTTGCGGCGATTTTGTTTTTATTTAACTTATTTTTACTGTTTATTCCAGGTTCATACGATACAGTATTTCAACTTCCGTGGTTCCCCTCTTTGGGAATTCATTATGCCGTGGGTGCAGATAACTTATCTCTGCTTTTATGTTCGTTGACCTCGTTCCTTTTGTTGATGGCAGTTATTTCCAGTTATTCCAACATTAAGCATCGGTTGAAATTATATTATTCGATGTTGTTCCTGTTAATCTCGGCCGTCATGGGTGTTTTCCTTGCAAGAGACATGTTTTTGTTTTTGCTCTTTTGGGAATTGGAACTGATTCCGATGTATTTTTTAATTGCCATCTGGGGCGGTCCTCGTCGCTCCTATGCTGCAATTAAGTTTGTTTTGTATACATTGTTTGGTTCTATTTTTCTTATAGCCGCCATCTTGGCATTGGTTTGGTATTCCAGCTTTAGCGGGCTAAGTCCAGATTCTCTGTTTCTCTTCGATAGCGTGGCTCATACAATCAATACAGGCTTGGTCCCGTTTGGGGCCCAGGTTCTAATTTTTATTGCCTTTTTTCTTGCTTTTGGCATCAAGCTGCCAATGGTGCCATTTCATACCTGGCTCCCGGATGCCAATGTGGAAGCCCCAACGCCGATTAGTATGTTACTGGCTGGAATTCTACTTAAAATGGGCGCATACGGCTTAATTCGATTTTGTTTTGAGTTTTTGCCGCAGCCAGCGCATGCTTTAGTTCCTTATGTTGCAATTGCGGCGTTTGTAAATATTGTATACACGGCAGGAATTGCCTTGGTGCAAGAAGACCTTAAAAAGCTGATTGCATACAGTAGTGTCAGTCACATGGGGTTTGTACTGCTGGGCTTGGCTGCATTAAATGCGCTAGGATTTTCAGGCGCAATTTTTGTCATCGTCAGCCACGGAATCGTCAGTGCAGCCCTGTTTATGTGTGTTGGCATGGTGTATCGAAGAACCCACACAAGGCTTCTTTCGGAATATGGTGGTTTTGCAACCCAAATGCCCACGATCTTTTATTTCACGCTCCTAATGTCTATGGCGAGCCTTGGTTTGCCGCTGTTAATAAGTTTTGCAGGCGAATCGCTTGTGTTCTACGGGGCGTACATTTCAGAAGCGTTTGACTCTATCTCTTTTGGCGTCATCGGTCAGCTGCCTTGGTCTATGCAAACTATAACGGCGCTGTCTGCTCTCGGTATTATTATTGGGGCAGCATACATTTTGCTCATGCTTAAACGTGCTTTCTTTGGGCCCCTTCCGCAACACTGGCAAGCATTGCCGGATATTGAAAAAAGCGAACTTGTTGTCATGACTTCGTTTGCGGCTTTGGTTTTATTATTTGGCTTTTGTCCTCAAATTTTAAATGGTTATTATCAGCCCGATGTGAAGCGTTTGGTTGATGCGTACTCTAAAATGTCTGTTTCTGATGATGTCTCACAAAATACCCAGATGCTGTTTAAAAATGCACGTTTGGTGTATTTGCTTCCAAATGCAAACCAACCCCTTGGTAATCGGTAATAAAGGTTTTTTACAATGCAAGAATTTTTTAAGTTCATAGTAGATCAAAACCTTTCATTGCTGGCGCCAGAATTAATATTGGTGACAACAATACTAGTAGGATTAATTTGCTCACTGAGCGCCAAAGAGTCTGATCGTCAGGATACATGGTGGCTTGCACTAGTGGGTGTCTTGGCTACATTTGTTTGTTTGCTAATGCATGCTTTTTGGCTATATGCTCCTGCCGTTACGCAATCATCGCAATGGCTCTTAAAGCCTGTATTGTTCGCAGCGTTTCAGGCGGATCTGTTTTCTCTTTCGATGCGCTTAATGCTTTCTTTTGGGATGCTGATGGTGTTGCTCATTGCGCGGCCCTTTGTTCAGCGTCAATGTCACTATGTGCCAGGTGAATTTTATATTATTTTGTTGACCGCCCTGTTGGGTGGCATGTTATTGTCTGGTGCGAATGACCTTGTACTGGGTTTTGTTGCCTTTGAGACGTTGGGCATTGCCTCATACATACTGGTGGGCTTTTTGAGAAGCGATGCCCGCTCAGCAGAGGCGGCATTTAAGTATTTAGTCTACGGTACTGCGAGCACGGCTGTATTATTGTTTGGTTTTTCGCTGTTATATGGCGCAAGTGGCGGTTTTACTCGACTTGATGAAATTATGGTTGCTATTCGTCAGTCTCCGGCATTTATTAGTGCGGGTTCATTAAATATTTTGTATCCGGTCATGTCGATCATGATTTTCGCCGGGATTGCATTTAAACTTTCGGTTGCGCCCTTTCATCTATGGACACCAGATGTATATGAAGGTGCTCCGTATCCCGTGACAGCCTTTTTGTCAGTACTTTCTAAATTGGCGGGTTTTGCTTTTGCATTAAGGATTTTAATGGTCATTGTTGGTCCAGAAGCCTGGGTCAGTCTATTGGCTGCAGTTTCTATCCTGTCGATGCTTTTAGGCAACACGGTTGCAATTTTCCAAAATAATGTTAAACGCCTACTTGCATACAGCACCATTGCGCACGCAGGCTATATTTTGCTTGGATTGTTGGTCTTAACGCCAGAATCCGTCGGGAGTTTAGTGTATTACCTGGCGACTTACTTGCTGATGAATTTAGGTGCCTTTGCCTCGGTCGGTTATTTTTACCACTTAACGGGCTCAGACAAGGTTAGCGACTTTGCAGGTTTGGTCAAGAAGCGCCCGATCCTGACCTTTGTTTTTTCAATCTTCTTGCTCTCTTTGGCAGGTATTCCCATAACGGCGGGCTTTTTTGCTAAGTTTTTCCTTTTTCAATCGGTTATTATGGCCACTACAGAGCATTTGTGGCTAATCATTATTGCTCTGGCCGCCAGTACGATTTCTCTTTACTACTATCTCAATATTATTCGCTTAATGGTCATTGCCGAGCCTTCAGACAAGGTACTGCTTATCGACTCAGAGCCGCGCTACATGACAGATTATCAGTTGTTGCCCAATCGTCTGGCGCTGGCCGTTACGTGTGCAGGTACGTTGTTGTTAGGCTTTTTCGCGGACCCGGCCATTCAGCTCTTCACGGAGTCTTCCAAGGCGTTAACGTTTCCGGGCCGTCAGGTAGGTGCTTTGCCAATTCAAAATCCATCCCCTTCCTCCTCGATGGTGGTGGCAACAACAACTGCCAAGCATAAATAAGTCTACGAGACGATGACCAGAGATACCCTAAGATACGCCCAGGGTTTGGTTAGATTGTGTGATTTTTTCTAGTTCTGCCAATGCTCGGTTATAAAGTGCTTGGTGTCTTAGTTTTTTATCCTTAATTCGTTCACTGGGTGCGGGCAAAATGCCCCAGTTGCTGTTGATTGGCTGAAAATTTTTACCGATGGCTTCCGGCCGAGTAATGTAGTGGGTTAACGCGCCGAGCATTGTTTCTGCAGGGAGTACCAGCACGGACGCCCCGTTTAGGTAACGTTCGACGTTTTTGGCAGCCAGCAGACCGGTTGCAATCGATTCCGTATAGCCTTCTGTGCCGGTTAGCTGCCCGGCAATAAAGATATGCGGATGCTCTTTTAACTGTAGAGATGGTTGTAAGACTTCGGGGCTGTGCAGGTAGGTGTTTCGGTGCATCACACCATAGCGAACCACTTCGGCCTGCTGAAGCCCCGGAATGAGCTGAATCATCTGCTTTTGGGCCCCCCAACGCAGATTGGTTTGAAAGCCCACCATGTTGAACAAAGTGCCTTCGAGATTATCCTGGCGAAGTTGCACCACGGCGTACGGCCGTTCTCCGTTGCGGTGAGGATTGTAGAGCCCAACGGGCTTGAGCGGGCCGTAGCGCAGGGTATCTTCGCCCCGGTCGGCAAGAACTTCCACGGGCAGACAACTCTCAAAGAACTGTGCCTTTTCACCGTTTTCGCCCGCTGTTTCAAACGATTTTAACGGGATTTTTTCGGCATCTAAAATGAACTGCCGTAATGTTGTATATTCTTCCTTGTTGAGAGGGCAGTTGATATACCGATCGCCAGTCGGGGCCGTGATGGCATCGCTTTCGTCAGCTTTTTTCTTTTCCATTTCGTAGCGGTTCTGATAAAAGGCTATCGAGAAGTCAATGCTATCGCGCAAAACAATGGGTGCCGCGGCATCAAAAAAGTAGAGCTGTTGTCGGTTTACCAGCGCGCTGAGCGTCTGGCTCAGGCCAGCGCTGGTCATTGGGCCAGTGGCAATGAGGTAGGCTTTGTAACCCTCTGGGAGGGTGCTGACCTCTTGTACGATATGCTGAATGCCGGACGTCTGCTGGATTTTATCGTTAACCAACTGAGAAAATGCATCGCGATCAACAGCCAGTGCCTGCCCTGCCGGAACCGAAACGCTCTGTGCCAGTTGCAGCAGTTGGCAATCTAGCGCGAGAAGCTCTGCCTTCAGTAAGCTGCTGGCAGTTAGGCTTTGATGAGAGCCAAAGCTGTTACTGCAGACAATTTCTGCCAGATTTGGGTTGTGATGGGCCGGTGAGCGCTGAGCCGGTTTCATTTCGTACAGATCCACCGAAATGCCAGCCTTTGCCAGTTGTAATGCCGCTTCAGAGCCTGCCAGGCCCCCGCCAATAATGGCAACACTTGCCGTCATATCGTCTATTGCTCCGTGTTTTTGGATCTTGATGCGGACATTCTTTGCCCAGGAGGTCTTATTGTATTACAAAATGTTAACAAGTTTTGGAACGTTTTTTTAACAAGAATGGCACAATTTTCATTCTAAATAATATTTTAATAATATCTTTAAGATATAAAAATGGTCATGCGGGATGACTCAGCCTGCCAAGGTCGTTTAAATCGGATCAATCCGCCTTTTAATTTTGTTTTTATTAATGCATAGAGAGATAGTTGCTAACGGTGCAAGGTTTCAAGGAATAACACGACGCAAGAGTTGGGAAATCTCACAGAGACTGAGAATTTAGATGATGAGGTGTTGGAGTCCCTTGCGTGGCAAGGGGTTGGAGGTTGGTGTTCAATCATGGGTTTTTCAGCGAGTCAGGCTCGGTGGATGATGTTGACTGCCCGCAAGGCAGATCTGGAGTTGACGGGCCAATTTATTAACCAAGCGCGCCTACAATTGGCAAACATTATGGGCGCACTGTTCCAGATTACGGCAAACCTATCGCCGGAGTCACCCGAAGTTAAGCAAATTCAGGCCAAAGTCTCGTCGATTCAGGCGTTTGACAAGGCTTTGGAACTGCAATTAAACCGGGTAGACACCCAGCGAGAGGCCATTCAAACCGAAATGGAAGCCGTTCGTAAAGTGATTGCCAAAAATATTAGCCAAAGTTTTAAAACCTTTGCATAAGCACCACCCGTTGTGGGTTATGCAGGTGAGGATAAATGTTCTATATGCCCGCCCTGGGTGGATATTTGGACCGGCAAAAGCTGTAGGCTGCTTTGCCCTCTCTTCTCGCAATAGTGCTGAAAAGCCTGTTGAATGGCGGTGTTGGCTTCCGCCGGATAGATAACCATGGTTGTGGGACCACTGCCGCTAACGACGGCCCCAAAGCCCCCATTGGCAATGGCTAAAGCTTGCATATCTGAAAAACCCTCAATGCGCTGGGCACGCACCGGCTGGTGGATGAGATCCATCAGACTGTTGCTCAGCGCCTTTTTATCTTGGCTGTGTAGTGCGTGTACCAACAGTCCGGTTTTTCTCAGGTTGAAGACGGCGGTGTCTCTGGGGTATTCGGTGGGTAGGGCTCGTCTGGCTTCTTCTGTGGAAACCTTTACGTGCGAAGGAATGACGGCAAGCAAGTGCCAATCATTCGGCCAGGGGAGTGGGTATACGGTATTCCCATCGCACAGGCAGGCACCACCCAATAGGGCTGCGGCAACGTTGTCGGGGTGTCCCTCTTGCGCAATGGCCAAAGGTAATAGTTCGTTCAGCGTATTCGGGGAGCCCTCCAGGTGGTTGGCTGCCAACAGGGCGCCCGCCACAACGGAAGCGCTACTGCCCAAGCCTCTCGCAAGCGGAATGTGGCACTCTATGGTCACGGCTAGAGCGGGCCGCCTCTTTCCCTGTTGTCGATACCAGGCATCCATGGCCGAAAACCAGGGGTTTTGCTCCGGGTGCTGCGAGACCTCTGCTGGTAAAGGATAGAGACTGTTTGGGTGGCTGCTCAGGCTATCCTGCTGGGCGATAGATACATAAAAGCGGTTGTATAGGGTCAGTGCCGCGCCCAACGTATCGAAGCCGGGCCCTAGGTTGGCGGTGCTGGCTGGCACCGTGACCTGAAACAGAGGCGTTTGAACCAACGGTGTTTGCCCACCAGCAGAAGCGCTCATTTGGGCTGATCCTTGCCTAAAGACGCAGCCGGGGCAGGCGGGGCCACAATGGCAGTGACAGACGGCTGGCCGTATAGCAGCTGTGCGGCAGAAATCACTTCCGCCCGCGTTACGGCCTGAACCCGCTCTGCATACTGGCTGTCTAGCTGGTAACCGGCCCCCAATGCCTCGTAAAAACCCAAATAAAACGCCTGATTGGCTGGCGTTTCGTGTGCCAGCGCGAAGGTGCCCACCACGTTATCTTTTGCCCGGTTTAGCTCTTCTTCCGTGATGTCATCGGCTAAAATTCGGGCTATTTCTTGATCAAAGCCCTTTAAAATGGCGGCCTGATTTTTCGGATCGCTGCCAATGTAGAGCACAAAATGGCTGTTATCCATTCGGCTGGGGTACAAACTGCCCACGGCGTAGGCCAGGCCTTGTTTCTCTCTTAAATTTACAAATAAACGACTGCTCATACCGCCACCCAGTAGGCTGTTTAGTACCTTTAGGGGAAAGTAGCCCGTCTCGTTTAGCTTGGGGGCCAACCATCCTCTGGCAATCCAGGTGGCCGCCTGCTGGGGCTTTTCCATCAGGCTAATTTCAGGTTCTTTTAGCGCTGTGGGGGCGGGCCACGGCGCCGTAGACTTTAAACTGGCCAATGTTTCAGACGAATGACCCGTGTTCGTGCTGTTGGTGCCTGCAGAACCCCTTTCAGTCGGCGTGTCTACTTTCGGTTGCCAGAAGCTTTCCAGGCTGCTGGCCAAATCCGCTGCATCCACATTGCCCACGGCGGTGACGACCAGGTTTTTGGGCTCAAACCACTGTTGATAATAACTTTCCAGCATATCGGTGGTAATGCCGCCGAGGTGATTTTCCAGGTGCTGGCCCACGTGGCTGTAGGGATGCCCGTGGTAGAGCTTGAGCATCAGGTTTTCAAACACCAGGGCGGAGGGATTGTCTCGATGGGCCTGGAGCTCTTGGGCCAGGAGGGCTTTTTCTTTCTCTAGGCGGGCCTTGTCAAACCGGGGGGACTGAAGCACGTCCTTGAGAATGAGCAACAGTTCTCCGAGGTCTTCCGTAACGGCCCCTGCGGTAATTTGCACCACATCCGCATCCGCCGAGACGGACAGCTTCATCCCTTTAGATTCCAGCACTTGCGCAAGCTGTTGGGCGTTACGATTACGCGTTTCAGTGGACATTAACCGGGCGGTGAGATCGGCCACCCCCGGTTGGGCTTCCACCAAATGCCCGCCGCGGGCAAACACCGTAATGGCCACCGTGTTGCTTTGGGGCAAGGGTCGGCTCAGCAGCGTCAGCCCGTTGGAAAGAACCCGCCTTTCGGCAGTGGGCAGGCTGGTAGGTGCGCTTGGCCGACGAGGTGTTTGCTGTCTGGCGATGGCGTCCTCTGGTTTTATAAGAAGATGACTTAAACGCTCCTTGAGCTGAGCTTCCAGCGTGCTGGCGGAAATAAAAGCGGGTCTGTGTGTTGTGGAAAGACCATTCTTTTGTTTAAAGACGGGTTTTTCCGTGGCTTTCTCCGGCAGGAGTACTACCAGGACCGCTTGCTGGGGGTTGCCGTACTGCGCCAACGCCTGCTGAATGGCCGATGCGTTAACCGCCTGAACCCGCTGTGGGTAATCGGTGTAGTCTTCCAACTGGCCAATGGTTACGCTGTGGCCAATGCCTTCGGCAACATCGGCGGTGGTTTCGTGCTGAAAAATGTACTCTTTGACGAATTGCGTTTTGGTCTTTTTTATCTCATCCAGGCGCAAGCCATCGCGCTGGAGGGTTTGCAGTTCTTCCAGCACACTGTTGAGCGCACTTTGAAGTTGATCTGGCTGAGTTTGAAACAAAACGTAAAGCATACCACCCTGGGCTTGTGTCAGGTTACCGGCCTGAATATCGGTGACCACACCCTCTTTTTCTCGCAAACGTTGGTACAGTCGGCTGCTTTGCCCACCGCCAAAGGCATGCATTGCCACATCAAGCGGGTAGGTGTCATGTTTGCGGTTCATGCCCGGGGCGGGAAAGGCCAAAATGGCGTATGCCTGAGACACCTTTGGGCTGCTGAGGACCTTGACCTGCTGGGCCTGAGGGTACTTTGGCGCTTGTGTGCCCGTTGGCGGCTGATAGGTGCCGGTTGATTCCGGGAAGCTGGAGAACGCCTTGCGAACCGCCTGAACTGCTTCCGGTGCGGTAACATGGCCACTGATGACAGTTTTAAAATGCTGCGGTTGGTACCAGTAGTGGTAGTAGTTTAAAATGGCCTCCCTGGAAATACTGGCAATGGTTTCCTTTGGGCCAAGTGTATCTAGCCCGTAGCCTTGTGGCCCGTATAACCGGGTGCTGAGTTCGCGAAAGAGCTGCCGTTGTGGGGTATCCTGGGCGCGGTTTATTTCTTCCTGCACCACCAAACGTTCACGGTCTAATTCATCTGCTGGAATGCTCGCCCGTTGGAGCATATCGGCATGGTAGTCCAGTGCTTCGTTAAAAAACGGGCTGGCAATTGTAATATGATAATGGGTGAAATCCTGGCTGGTGGCGGCGTTAAACGATGCGCCACGGGCGTCTAAAAAGCGTTCCAGGGCGCCTGCCGGGCGTGTGCGGGTGCCTTTAAAAAGCAGGTGCTCTAAAAAATGAGAGACTCCGTTGTTCTCTGGGGTTTCATGAATGGAGCCTGTGGCCACCCAGGTATCGATGGTGACGATGGGTTGGCTGTGGTTTTCGTGGATAAAAATTTGATGCCCATTTGCGAGTGTGACCACTTGAATAGGACCAGAACCCTGAGGCGGCCTGTTAATTTGAGAGGGCGCTGTCGCTGGAGCAGTTTGAGCGTTTGCCCATAGCGCCTGCGGGGTGCAAACAGGATTTTGCGCCACCAGGCCAATGAGCGTGACGGCCAGCAGTGGCTTTTTCCACCAGGAGGGCCGACTGCTTTTTAGAGAACTTGGCAACAGCGGCTGCCATTGAGAAAATGCGTTAAACACAGGCATTGTGTGCGGTCCTCTCCATCCAGGCTAAATAGATCCAGGCAAATAGTGCGGCGTTGCCGTTAATAATACTTGATTCAAGCGAAGATGATTATTTTACCGGAAAAGCGTTCGCCAAACAGTGTGCACGCCTTGTCGCCAATTCTGCGCTGCCAATGGGGCCAACCTGTGGGAAGCATGGAATGTAAAGAAATGAGAGCGCTTGTTTCAGTGAACCGTTCAGTCGGTCGAAACTCTAACCAGTTGGCTATTTTTTGTGGCCTTTTAGGCTAGCGGCTTTGGTGCAGTATGTTGCTCAGGTGGTGTAATCGCCCGTCTTTATTAAGAGAAATGCCCCGACTCTCACTGGGAGATAACGTGCAATGCGATGCAATAGTAGGCTGGATGCAGTAAATGCGCCTCAAAGGCATGCGAAAGGCCAAAGCCTGGGGGAATATAGCGTACTCATAGCGCTACTGTGCCTGGTGGGTATTGCTTCGCTTTCGCAGTTTGGTCAGCAAGCTTACTCGATGCTTGCCAGTTCGGTCACGTTTGGCTCGGCCCCTGCTGCGGCTCCGTCTACGGGTTCTGCGCCAGGGGGGCCAGCGCAGTTGCCTTCGTCTGTCCCGTCTGTGGGTCCAAATGTTCCCGCGTCAGTATCTGCTACGCCTGCTGTGGCGATTGCTCCCGGGCCAGTTGCTGCGGTGCCCGCACCGGCTCCCATTCGTCCCATTGCAGCTTCGGGTAGGTTGTTACTGCAAACCACCGGCGGGCAAACCACAATTACCCTACCTGGCGGCGGTACGCTGCATCCACCTACGGTAGTGGAAACGGGGGCGGGCTATGGCACGGTGGATGTGACCCTGGCCTACAGCCAGTTGCTGTCTCAGTTGGGCCAAGTGTATGCCGCACAGGGAGGTAGCTTGTCTCCCTTGAGCCAAAAGCTTCAGGTATTGGCTTCCAAAGGCTATGCCGTGGCCACGAAGGAGGAGGCACTCGTTTCGTTGCACGGGGTACAGACAACCGATCCCAACTGGAGCCACACACACGATTTGGCCGAAGGCGTTATGCAGTTTGAGGCGACCTATGCCGATATTCTGATGGCGCCGGATCCTGGCTATCGATCGCTGAGTGTTGGAGAACAGGCGTTAATCCGAATGCTGGTTGATCGCATTGTGACAAACGCGCGGGAGCTTAAACAAACACTAGACAAAACGCAACAACAACCGGCTTCCACCAACACGCCAGCCCCGCCCAGCCCCCCGGTGTATGTGTACGATATTTTGGGGACGGCCACACAAACCTATCTGGATTCTGCCCAAATTGAGCAATGCAGCACGGGTAGCTGTTAGCGGGTTGTTTGTTTAGCCGCGCGTTAATAAAACGGGCTAGCTGCCTACTCAGACAGTAGCCGGTTGTACGTGCGCACGGCAACCAGCAGGCATAACAGAGCCCAAAGGCATAAAATGCTAAAACTCAGCCACGGAAAATGCCCTTCTAACAGGCTTTGTCGGCTGCCTTCAAATAGCATAGTGGTGGGTAGCCAGTTAACCCAGGGGCGAATGTGCTCCGGGTAACTACTCATGGGAAAAAACAGTCCGCCCAGGTACAGCAGTGGGGTAATAACGATGGTGAGGCTTTGGGCAATGTGGTCTGGTTTACGAAAGGCCGTACCTGCCATGGCCCCCAGGGCGTTAAGCGCAACGGTAGCCGGAAGCAGATAAACCGCAAAAAGCACCATCGCTTCCACAGAAAGATGGGTGGGCACCAGGCATAGCAATACCAGCGCCACAATAACGCCTTTGACCAGGGCCACCAAGCAGCCGCCCACAATTTGCCCCATAATAATGGCCGTGGTGCTAACGGGCTTAATGCGGTATTCATCCGTCATGCCCTGGTGCCACCGATCCAGCCACAAGCTCCAGGCCCCGACGTTGTAAGCCTGCATGACCACGGTGTTGGCCACCAGCCCCGGAAGTAAAAACACAATATAAGGATGCCCTTCCACCTGGTGCATGTACCCGGTAAGGCCCAGGCCAAAGGCCAAAAAAAACGTGACGGGTGAGGCAATGGTGGCGAGCAATTCCAGCGGCCAGCCGTTACTTTCTTGCCGAAGCGTTTTGAGTGCAATGGGCCACAGCCCGTGCAAGCGATGCAACTTTGGCAGGGTGGCGGATAATGTCGGATGGGATAACAAGTTCATAGGGGGGTGGGCTATCTCTCTGCTTCTGGCAAATGGTTGTTCCGGGCCGAACCGTTGTCGACAACGGAGGCATTTTTTACAACGGAGGATAGGGCGTTAAAGGTTGCCGCCTTGTCAAAGGAAGCGGCGTCCTGTTGCCCGGCCATGGCCATAAATACTGCTTCCAGGTCGGCTTCATCCAGCCCGGCATGGCGTAAATCCTGGCTGGCCACCTGGCTTACCAAATCCCAAAAAGTGCCCGGCGCGGGGCCGTGCAGGTGTAATGTGTAGTCATCCATTACCTGGAAGCGATGATCGCTTTGCGGGGCCAGACGTTCGGCAAACAACTGGCTGTAGTGGGTTGCCAGTGGCGTGCGCAGCAAAATGCGGTAGCTGTTTTGTTTGGAAATGGCCTGCTTGAGCTGTGTGGGTGTTCCTTCGGCCACCACGCTGCCGTTTTTGAGCATCAAAATGCGATCGCTTAGCCGGTCGGCTTCCTCCAGGTAGTGAGTGGTTAAAATAATGGTGGTGTTTTGCTGCCGCAAGGTTTCGATGGTTTGCCATACCTCTCGCCGGGCTTGTGGATCCAGGCCGGTGGTGGGTTCATCTAAAAACAACAGAGACGGGCTATGTAACAGCGCCCGAACCAGCGCAAATTTGCGTTGCATACCACCGGAAAGCTGATCGATGGGGTCGTGTCGTCTGGGGTAAAGGCCAACCGCTTGCAACAGGGCTTCGGCCCGGGGTTTGTATTGCTTGGGGGAAAGGCCGTGTAGCTGTGCGTGTAACTCTAGGTTTTGCCACAGGCTTAGGTAACGGTTGTAGTGGTTCTCTTGGAACAAAACCCCCAACTGTTGCCGAATGGCAACGGATTGCTTTTCTAAATCCAGCCCAAGTACCCGTGCACGACCGCCGGAAGCCCGGGTAATGGTGGTTAAGATCCGAATCAGGGTTGTTTTTCCGGCGCCATTGGGGCCTAAAATGCAAAATACACAGCCTTTGGGTACGCTAAACGAAACCCCGTTTAGGGCCATGAACGCCGGTTGGCCTGACGGCTGAAATTGCTTTTGGAGCTGATCGGCCACCAGGACAAAGGCTGTGCAATCCAAATCCGAATCCGAATGGGATGCAGCGTCGGGGTTTTCAGGAGAAATTGCTGTGTTCAAGAGCCAAGGGTATCCAGGTTGCCGAGACGCGGGTGACGAAACGCCAGTGTGAACTGTGTGCGGTTGCTTTGACTCCTTTTATTATACTGAAGGCAATGAGGAACCGAATGCGAATCTCTCTGAACAAATCGTTACATCACTAACACAAGCAACCCGTTCGGTTGCGTTTATACACGTAGAAGCGCCAATCCTCTGCGAAGCACTGTTGGAATCACCTCAATTGTTGAATTCTGCTTTGTGGATGTATTTGTAGATGGCTGTTGTGTATCACGGCCTCAAAAGGCGTTAGGCTTTAAAGGGTTACGCTGTGTATGGATTACCGTTGAGGTGCTTTGCTGCGCCGCAATGTAACCTTTTTAAATCGATCTAATGGGGGAAACGAATACTCGATAACCTGGCTATGCGCCAGGTTTTTTCTTTTTTTGCCCCCTGGCGCGGTGTCAGTAACGGGCCGGGGGGCAAGCTCTCCACCACCGATAGTAAAGCGGTGGCATTGGCCTTGTGAGCAGGCTGGAAATTGGCTAGAGTAAAGCAAGGGTTAAAGGCTTGTCGGCGTCGGTCGATAGGTGGACTATGCAACCACAACGATTGCACGGAGGTTGTCCGTCGTGCTGGCGGTTCGGTTTTGTCTCCATTCATTTTGTATGATTCGTTGAATGTAGAGCGAGGCCTTCGGGGCCTTTCGGTGCCCACAGCATAGTTGACTCGCCAGAGGGTACTGCCCCACTGCAGTACGCCGACACCGTATTCACGCTTTTGTTTTGTTGAAATTTTCAAAGTATCCGATGCTTCAATCTGGAGGACGCTTACCGTGGAGCAGCAACGCCCTGCCACGGCCCACGCCGACGAGTACGACAGTCACGCCGATCCGTTGGAGGCCATTTATGCCTTAAACATTGGCGACTTTATGGCGGAAAGCTTTATTTCCGACCAACTGCTCGATCGCATTAGCGAGCGCCTTAGCGAAGAGCCGGACCGAATTAAACTGCAACTGGAAGAACTCGTTCAGATTTACTCTTTGGATAAGACGCTGGGCCTGTTGGGCTTTAATGCCAACGAGGGCTTTGTTATTTTTGACTCTCTGGCCGTAACCTTGCGAGATATGTTTCAGGTGGATGCCTGCCACTTATTGGAGAAAGCGCACAAGGAAAACGAGGCCTACTTGAGCTTAACGGGCACCTCGTTGGAGCTGCCGGGGCCTAATCGCTGGAATGTGGGCTTTCGACTCTCTGGTGTGATGGAGCCCGAGCAGAACATTCTGGCGCAAACGGCCAATGGAACCGATAGCCTGGTGGTGAATGACGTAACCACCCTGCGTGGCTGGAAGCCCGATGCCCGCCTTCAGCAACAGCAGGTGGTTTCTTTGCTGGCAACCCCCCTTAAGGAGGGCGGCAAGCGGCTGGGCCTCTTGGTGTTTGAAGCCTACGAAAAAACGGTTTTTTCTCAAGAATTGGTCACGTTGGCGGAAACGGCTGCCGAGGTGTTCGTCACGGCCAGTCGGCTTCAGCAACTGGTGGCCGAAGCCCAGCTAAAAATTACGCAGCCGCACTTGCCCGCTGCAGAACTGCTGAACTTGCGTGCCCATATTACCGAAAGCATTGCGGATCTCGCCATTCATCAGCAAGGATTTATTGAAGCGCTGGCCCACGCCGTCGATGCCCGCCTGCACTACACTCGGGGGCATTCTAAGCACGTGGCGCACATTGCCAAAACCTTGGCCGAAGCCATGGCGTTGAACGAAAAGTCCGTGGATCTCATCTACTACGCGGGTCTGCTGGGGGCGGTTGGCAAGTTTCACATTCCCCAACATGTGATGAGCAAACGCGAGGCCCTCAGTCCGCAAGAGCTGGATACCTTGCAACAGCACCCCAACGTGGGGGTGAACCTCATTATGCAAATTCATGTGCTTGCAGAAGTGGCCCCCTATGTGCACTACCAAAACGAACGCTGGAATGGTTCTGGCCATCCCGAAGGACTAAGCGGGCGAAACATTCCCTTGGGCTCTCGTATTTTGGCGGTGGCCAACGCCTATCACGCCATGACGCAACAGCGCCCCTATCGCGAACACGTGCTCGATCATGCCAGAGCCGTGCAACTGATAGAGGAAGAGCGTGGCACGAAGTGGGATCCGGCGGTTGTCGATGCGCTGTGCTCGCTGACAGAGGCCGATCTTTCTCCCTTTTAGAATGCGTGCACGCGCAAAAATGCCAAAGAACGGCTTTCATTGACAAGCCGTGTGGCCTCGTGTGCCGCTGCGAGTAATACAAAAAAACGCCAGCCTACCATCACGCTCGTTTAAAACGCGTTAATCGTTTAGCGACAGCAACTTTTGCTCAGTTTGCGAAGTGATCTTTGGCCTGCTCGTAGGCATGGCTGACCAATACGTCTAACCGAGCCATCTGATCCGTGTTATCGCTCTTGCAAACCAACTCAAACGGGACCCCGGACGAATGGCCCCAACTCAGCACGTAGCCTTCATCAGACACGTCTGACAGATGCGCGATATTTTGCTGGAGTTCGGCCAGTGTAATCTTGGTTTGGGTCATAAAGTTCTCCCAATAGCGAGGGACTGCTTGTGTTTTAGTACCAACCTTTTCCCAGTGTAGCCTATATCACCGAAAAACAGCCCTCATTCATTCAACGGATTTTACATTTGTTCATACTCGGGCGCGGCCTGCTTTTCGGTTACAGGTTCAAACTGACATTCTTATTTTTCTAAAAATCCTCTGTCTGGGGCAAATTCCGACTTGATTTTTTGCTTTTTTAGTCAAAATTTCATACAATCAAAATGTTTGAATAAATATTTATAGAGAGATCGTCTCACCATGTCTCTATCCATCGAGGGTCTTCGTAGTATGATATGCAGCAAGTAGGATGGATTAGCCACATTGTGAGGGACTGGCTTGCAAACAATACCTGCGATTGCTCACCGCTTTGCACACGTGGCAACACGCTGTGGGCACAGTTTATAAGCCAATTGCCGATTTCTCTGTAGGGGAGGATGTTGTTCACTATGTCGTCGTTGAGTACTGGAGTGGTAGAAACCTGTAGCAGTAGCGAGCGCCTGGTGCAGTTTCTGGAAGAAGCCAACCTTCATAAAAAAGACTTTGCCGAAATGATCGGTGTGACCCTTTCGTACGTGTATAGTTTGATTGATCAATCCGTTCCATTTTCCACCCGAACCACAACCCTAGAGCGCATTGCGGTGGTCATGGGCACTTCGCCGGATACGTTCCCAGAGTATCGTCGCGCGGAAGACCCTCGCATTGTGGATTTGGGCATTGAGTTTTTCCGAAAGCGGCAGCAGGAAATTGCGCTTAGCAACGTGGCTTTGCTCAAGCGCTTTCCAAGAAATCGTCGGCTGGAAGTGGTGGATATGTGGCGCGGAGCGCTGCCCATGCCGCTGGACTGGTCTCAGCTTTCTGCCATTGGTGATATTTTGGGTTTAACCACCAAGGACATCTATCCCTACTGGCAAGAGCGTCTTCAGCAGCACCTAACGGCAGGTGGCATTGAGCCAGCTTCCAATCAGGCGTTGCTTGCAGCTATGTTCCAGGGGGCTAAAGCCCAACTGGGTATTTAATCAACCCAGCCTGTTATTCAATCAACCAGACCCAAAATGGTGTTTAGCAAGCTATTGGCTTCTGCATCGGGGTTGCTGCCTGCGTTACCAGTACCCACTACCCGGCAGGATGCGGTGTCGATCAAGTAGTAACTTTCAGTATCGTCATCCAAGTTTAAGGGTGTTCCATTGTTGTTAATGCGGGTGAGATCCAGGATGTTATCTCTTTGCTCTGCCAGGTATTCGGTATTGCCTTGCCCTGCCCAAATGGCACCGTTTTGCTGAATATGGGCAGACAAGCGACCGACATTGCCGCAATCTAAACCAGCCATTGTCTCTCTCTCCTTCGTTTTTTCGTCCTTCTCTCTTAACGCGTTCATCAGTCTTTTATGCAATAAAACGAAGTGAGGGGGATTTGATGACATTCGCCTTTTTTAAAACGCCCTGCCTTGCTTCAAGGGGGGCTTGCCAAGAGCCGTTGGTTATCAATTAACCGGGTGGTGCCTACCCGGGCTGCTACAATAATGCGGGCCGGGAGACGTAACGTTTCCAAAGGTTCCCAGTGGGTGTCTTCCACCACGGCCAAATATTCTAACTGAAAGAGCTGTTGGGGGTCTTGGTGGGTGTTGAGTACGGATGCTTTTGCGTTCTCCAGCGCTTCGTGGATGGAAGCCGTTCGGGAGAGCTGATCGCGGGTGGCTTCTATTAGCTGGGGAACCCACAGGGCGAGTCGTTGCAGCTCCGGCGTATTCAGGTACTGGTTGCGCGAACTCAGCGCCAATCCGTTGGGCTGGCGCACGGTGGGCACTTCCTCAATGCGAACCGGTAGGTTAAAATCGCTAACCATTTGCCGAATGACGGCGAGTTGCTGTGCGTCTTTTTCGCCAAACAGGGCCACGTGGGGTTGTACAATGTTCAGCAGCTTAAGCACCACCGTGGCAACGCCAACAAAGTGCCCTGGCCGACTGGCACCACACCACCGGGCCGTCAGGCGTTCTGGTGGAAGCACTCGGCTGAGTTGCTCTGGCTGGTTACCGTCAGGGTAAAGCACGTCGGTGGGGGGCGCAAATATGCAGTCCGCCCCCAGTGCAGTGCAGTAGTCAACATCTTGTGCAAACGGCCGCGGATAGCGCTGGTAATCTTCCTGCGGGCCAAACTGAATGGGGTTTACAAAAATGCTTACCACCACGCGGTCGGCGCTCTTTTTTGCCTGCCGAATCAGGGCTGCGTGTCCTTCGTGTAGCGCCCCCATTGTGGGCACCAAGGCGATCGATTTTCCAGCTTCCTTCCACTGTGCAACGTGGGTGCGAACCGCCTCAAGCGTCTCTGCAGTGGGTATCATCGTGCGGATCGTTGTATCAGGCGTCATTGGCAGGCAACCTCAACCACTAGAAGCTGGCGCGGATTGGTAGGGCAACAAGCCCAGCGCATCTGCCACTTCAGGGGAAAGGGCAAAGGCTTCTGTGGTTGGGTTTGGAAAGTGTTGCTCCTGGATGTCCTCTCGGTACTGGGTTACGGCAGCTTTCGTCAGTTCGGCCATGGCGGCGTATCGCCGGACGAAGCGCGGTTGAAACTCCTGAAATCTGCCTAAAAAATCATCCACTACCAAAATCTGTCCGTCGCAACCTGGGCCCGCGCCAATGCCAATGGTAGGAATCTTCAGTGTGGTACTAATCCAAGCCGCCACTTCCGTTGGAACCATTTCCAACACCAGCGCAAAGGCGCCTGCGGCCTCCAGGGCCAGCGCGTCCTGCATGAGTTGCTCGGCGTTGGCGGTGGTTTTTGCCTGTAGCTTAAAACCACCCACCGTATGGATTGCCTGTGGGGTTAGTCCTAGGTGGCCTAAAACGGGAATGCCAGTCACGACGAGCCGCTCTATCAGGTGTTGGATGCGTGGGCTGGCTCCTTCCAGTTTAACGGCGTGGGCCCGGCCTTCTTGTATAAAGCGCCCTGCGTTGATGACGGCTTGGTCTTCACTGCCGTGGTAGCTCATAAACGGCATATCCGCCACAACCAATGCGTGACGAGTCCCTCTGCTGACGGCTTTGACGTGATGCAACATCTCTTCCACCGTGACCGACAGCGTATTCTCGTGCCCAAGCACGGTCATGGCCAGAGAATCGCCTACCAGGAGCAAGTCCACCCCGGCACTGTCTAACAGTTGTGCCGTGGTGTAATCGTAAGCCGTTAAACAAACCAACCGGCGGCCCTGGGTTTTGTACTGCTGAAGATGATGAATCGTGGTGACTTTTGGCGTGTGGTGTCCGTCTGTGTTTGGGAGAGGTGCCACCGCGTTGTGTTTAGACATAAAACAATCCAGCTCCATAAAAGAATGCTGAGAGAGAGAGGGGGAGAATAAACCGAATCTTTTCCCATTGTAGCAAAACCACAGCAATCGTCATTGCAGGAAAGGTGCTAGGCTAAGAAACGGTTGCCGTTGCGTCATTGCCATCGGCGTTGCTCAGTGTTGCCGCCGGGGCATTTGCATTAACACGCAAGGCTTTGGTCGTTTGTATCCGTTGAGTTGCTTTGTCTAAAGGCATTTTGCGCTGCCGCTTAAACCACATAATAACGGCGCGGGCCAACTTTTTAGGATGATGTCGAATGGTGTTGGTGTCGTTGGTATCCACCAAGGAGCGCTGAACAACCGTAATGCCCAGATGATGACACGCTTCGAGATCCAGGTGGACCGGCGTGCAATTGGCCTTCAGATATTTTGCCAGCAGCTCTTCGGGCAAGCCTTGGTTAACGAACACGCAATCCAACACGGGTTGAAAATCGCAGTGGGCCAAAATGGCTTCCAGGTGCTGGCTGACGCTTAGCCCATCGGTTTCTCCAGGCTGGGTCATCATATTGGCAATATAGATTTTAGGGGCTTGGCTTCGGGCAATGGCTGCCGTAATTTCCGTAATCAGCAGGTTGGGCACCACGCTGGTATAGAGACTGCCAGGGCCAAGTACAATGAGTTCGGCCTCTTCAATGGCTTCCACCACACCGTCGAGCGGTTTAGGATGTTCCGGTTCGCAGCGAAGGCGAACAATTTTGCCACGAGCTTCCGGGATGTTAGACTCTCCGCGCACTTCGGAGCCATCTTCCATATCGGCCACCAGCTGGATGTTATCCAAGGAAGAGGGCAATACCCGGCCCCGAATGTTGAGCACCTTGGAAGATTCTTTGATGGCGGTCATCATATCGCCCGTAATTCGGCACATGGCCGTTAAAAATAGGTTGCCAAAGCTGTGTCCTTCCAGGCCAGAGCCGCTACGGAAGCGATATTGAAACAGTTCGGTAATGAGTTTTTCCTCGTCGGCCAATGCGGCAATGCAGTTGCGAATATCTCCAGGCGGAATAATGCCCTGCTCCTGCCGAAGCCGCCCGGAGCTGCCCCCGTCATCGCCTACGGTAACAACGGCTGTAATGTTGTTGGTGTAATGCTTAAGGCCTCTTAACAGGGTGGAAAGTCCGGTGCCTCCGCCAATGGCTAGTATTTTAGGGCCGTGGTCCAGTTTATTCCGGCGGTAAAGGGTTTCTAAAATGTCTGAGACGCTCCTGCCACGGTCTGAAGCCGTTAACAAGGTTGCATAGAGGCGCTTAACCCCAATTATTAAGCTAAGTGCCCCAGCACCAATAAGCAAAGGCCCGCTAATGTTGGATGGAAACCACTGTGCAAGGGCTTTGAGAAGCTCAATGGTTGCGGTAACGGGCTGCAAGTTAAGCAACAACGCAACGCCAAGAACAATGGAAAACCCTCCAAGCGTCAACAGGCCCAACCAGCGCTTAATGGCAATGCCGGGTAGCAGCCATACTGCTTGCCGACTCATTTTCATCCACTTCATGGCCGAACCTCTTGACTAGAGACATTTCCAGCGGCATTTGCAGCAGAGCAAGAAGCCGCAGGCTGCCGGAGGCTTGTGGCGGGGGCTGGGCTGTTTGCAGGCCAGTGCTGCGCCTCTCGGTGCACTACGCAAACATTAATGGGAACTAAGCTGCCTTGTTGCGCTGTGGCATAGTGCCGCAGAAAACCGGCAATGGATTCTGCCATATAGACGGAGCGATGCTGACCGCCAGTGCAGCCAAAAGCAACCGTCAAGCGGGTTTTCCCTTCCCGAAAGTAGGCCGGAATGAGCAGTTGAAGCAGGCTTTGCCACTGACTTAAAAAGGCCTGCGTTTCTGAAAATTGGTTGAGGTACTCGGCAATCGGGGCGTCTTTGCCCGTAAACGGACGCAGTGACTCTTCGTAAAACGGGTTGGTCAAAAAGCGAACATCGGCTACCAAATCGGCATCGGCCGGTAAGCCACGCTTAAAACCAAAGGAGGTAACGTAGATCTGGAGGGGTTCTTGCCGATCCAGGGCGATGCCTAAAATGCGGGCCACTTTGGCCTGCATTTCGGTTGGGGTGAGCCCAGAGGTTTCAATGGCGTAGTCTTTTACCGATCGAAAAGGGGCTAATAGCGCCTGCTCTTGGCGAATGGCCTCTGCCAGCCCGGCAATTTCTGATTCCAACAGGTGGCGTCGTTGGGCTTCAAGCATTCGTCCGCATAGGATAGCAGGTTTGGCCTCTAGCCAAAGCACCTTTAATCCGGGTCGCTGCGCTTTTGCGGCCTCTAGCCAAGTGGGTAGGGATGCCAACAGGTCTTGATCGCCTGGGAAAACAACGGGACGAATGACCGTGGGTGAGGTGTCGGGCGGGAGCGGCTGTTGGCTTAAAATGCGTTGCAGTTGCCGAAATGAAACCGGCTGTATTGGCACAAAGCCGTATGCGGCAAAACAGCCCACAGCCGTGCTGCCTCCGCTGGCCTGTGATCCAATCACAACAACCGTCTCAAACGCCTGCGTTGTCCGTGTGTTTTCAGGCAAAGGCTTGGGTGTTGGCTCGTTGGCTGTTGTCGTCACTGCACTATACCCAACCGCTCTCGCCCACCGCCGCAACGGAAAGTGGTACGGGCTGCCCCAGAACTTGGCAAAGCTTTTCCGCAAGGGCAACACCGCCTGCCAGCTTGGGGCTAATGTGCAGTGTTTGGAACCGAACCTTGATGGTTTCTCCCGTATGGCTGGTTAACGAGGCGTCTCGAATAAGCTGCCGGGCCTGATCCAACACCCCTTGGGCCGGAAGATCTTCGTGAAAGCGGTCCAGCAAAAGGGTGCCATCGGCGTTGTAACGCTTGCCCAGGTAAATTTCTCCTGCCGTGCGAATGCCAACCTCTCGTTCAATCTGCTCCAGAAGGGGGCCTGCGGGCCCGACCAAAATGAACCAGGGGTTAATTTGGTACAGCGTGGCGGCCACAAACCGAGCCGTATCCTCGTCGTCTACAAAAGCCCGGTACAGGGCGCCGTGTGGACGAATGTGTTCGATATCCAGCCTGTAGGGCTGTAGCAGGCCACGAAACGCTCCAATTTGCACCATCAGCCATCCGCGAAGCTCATCGGCGGGCATTTCCACCTTTTCGTAGCCACGGCTTCCAGGGTCTGGGTAGCCAATGTGTGCACCAATGGCGCAGTTGAACAGTTTTGCCTGCTCAATGGCCCGTAAAATCTGAGAAGGGGTTCCATCGTGAACACAGCACGGAATGTTGACCGAACTCACGTAGGCCAGCAAGCTGTGTTCTGCATCCTCAAAGTGGCTCAGATCGGACGTTTGGCCAAAGTCGGTGTTTAAGTCTACATAGCGCTTTAACTCCGAAGACAGAATGACTTTGCGGGCCAAGTCTGAGGTTTTGGGCATCCGGTCGTGTCTCCTTCGTGACAAAAAGCAGGCTTTTGTGGCGGCATTGGTTCAACAGTGGGCCAAACAAAGCAATTTTACTAAAGCGTTGTCTGCGTGTCCTCATCTTACCCAAGCCCTTCCATCCATACAAGCGCTTTGCGCTTTGAGGCATCGTCTTGTCATCTCTGTGGCGCGTTGCCGAGCTTTTATTTTTTGAATAACACAAAACCTGGGCCTGCTGTTTTTATGCTGTTACGGATAGAGTAATGGGTTGTAACAGAGAGTTTTTAGCGAGGGATTTAGCAGTGTGTGTTGGATTGGGCTGAAGCAGCCATTGCTTGCAGTCGTTGAAGAAAGCGTGATGTGTTGTTTTGCAGAGTGAATGTTTGATTGAAGGCCACGGCGAGTGCAACCTGCCCTGGGTAGACAAAAGCTTTACCCGGCGGTGTTTGTTCTCTCTTTGTGAAGGCTTTGTTGTGTAAATAAACGGTGAATGATCCTATTTGCGCTTACGTGTGATGGGTGGCTTGCCTGGCCAACAGGCGAGCGCCTGGACGTGTTGGGAGCGTGGTTCTGGCCGTTTATTTTTTGCCTGGAACGACAAAGCCAAAGCCGGTGCGCCATTTTTGTGGGTGTGAAGGGTAAGAAACGGGGGATTGGACACCATGGCAGGCTATGGCATCTCCACCGCAGACCGGACCGGCGGGCGGAATCATCGCTACGGAGCTGGGAGCAGTTTGTCAACGTATAACACCAGTTATAGCAGCGTAAACCCGGACGATCAGGATATTTTTAACCGAGACCGAAATAGTGGGCCGCTCACTCCTGCCGATATTCGCGATTGGCAGCGTCGTCGTCAACAGTTGGGCCTTAGCGATTCCAACGAGGAATGGTACGCAGGCACTTTGGTGCTTCGGCCATTTTCGGCCAGCGATGTCAACCAGGACCCCAACCGCTCGCCCTATGAGGCAGGCGGCCGGATTTTTTCCTCACCGCGTGCGGGCAGTTTTGGTCACGGTAGGACGGGGGGTGCGGGCTCGCGTGATGGCGACGTCTCGGGCCATTCTCTATGGGAATCGGGCGAGCGAGACAGAGGGGCTATTCGAAGCCAGCTTGCCCATATTGAAAGCTTGTCTCCGGCGGAAAAAGACCAATTGGCCCAGGCGCTGAGCCGAATTTCTTCCGGCGATCCCCAGGCGATGGCTTCGGTTATTCGCATTGCGGAGGCGGGCTACATGGCTTTTAGCGACTTGATGGAGCTGACCGAAATGTTAACCATTCAGCAGGAAGGGGCTTCTGCCGGTATTCGGGTTATTGCCGGTAGTAGTGGTGGCCAATACCGTTTGGAAATGTCCAATGGCCGCAGTGTGGATGTAAACCAGCAAACCTATCGCTACCTGCTTTCTACAGGCATGTTGGCCCAAGGGCAAATTCCGGGGCAAAATGCCTCCTTAACAGGCGGTGGCCCATAAAACCACTTTGTAGGCAGGGCTTGGCTTAAGGAATTGACTTAAGGAAAAGGCCAGTGTTGGGCCAGGAGCTTGCCCAGTTGGTGGCCCAACCATAGCAGGAGGAAACCCGTCATATTACTCAGCAGTAAATACAGTCCCAGGCCGAACCATTGATGGCTTCGGCTCAGCAGCCAACCGTCCTGAATGTAGGTGGAAAAAGTGGTAAAGGCGCCTATAAAGCCCACCAGCAAGGCCACTTTCAAGCCTTCCTGGTTAGGGAACCTGCCGCTTAGCAGGCTGGCCAGTATGCCAAACAAAAAACAGCCCACCAGGTTAACAAGTAGCGTGCTAACAGGGCCGTTTTCCAGCGCCAACAGGCCTATTTTTCCAAAAGAAAGGCTGTGTACCCAACGGCTCAGCCCATACCGGGCGGTGGCCCCACAGGCCCCGGCCAACATCAGCCACAGCCAGGTTGTTAATCCAAAGGAGTTGGACATTTTTAGGTCAATCCTAGCAATGCGGGTTGCTGCTGTTTACACGGTAAACCAAGGGAGGTGAACCAAACGCGCAGCATTTGTTAATAATTTGTTCATTATTGCAGGAGGGTTGGTGTTTATGCACATAGGAAATGAAAAATAGAAATAAAAGGCTATTTGGCTTAGGGGGCATTTTTTAAAGCAGTTGCTTCAATCAGCTTGGTGCTAGCGACGTGAGGGGCATAAACGGGTATGTATCAATCTCAATCCAACAGTCAAATGTTGCAGTGGTGTCTGCATTTACAGTCTTCCGCCGCGTTGGCGGTGGAGTTGGCGCTGCCATTACCGGCCGGTTGTATTTCTGGCTACGACGAGCAGCCCACCAACGACGAAATTTTTGAAGAAGTGGGCCAGGTAAACCGCTTTTTTGCAGTGTTGGCGGCTTCGTTACGTTTGGGACACCAAAATGTATTAAAGCCACTGCTGGACGGTTCCATTCAAATTGCGAAAAGCCCAGGCTTGAACTAACCTGGGTTAAAGCAATCTGGGTTGAACGAACCTGGGCTTAGGTCGTGTAGCGGCAGTCGTTCAGGCAGAACTCAACGACTGAGCAAGCACCGCAACAACACCGAAAATGCCCGTAAAGGCGCTGAATGTGTTGACACTGCCTGGAGAATTTTAGGCAAAAAAAATGATGAGGTCTTTATTCGTGCAGGATCCTCATCATCAGTAAGGAGAGGGCGAGAAAAAAACTAAAGGCCGGATTGTCCCCTTGTTAAAGGGACGATCGCTTTTTTGGACAGGCGCAGCCTTGCCAAAAATTACTACCTGCCGACCGATGTGCCGAACAGTGCCTTGAAAAAATGTTAAACTCTCAACCAGGTTTTGCCGCCAGAGGGGCACGTGGGCTATCCGTAAATCTCTCTCTCTGTTGCAGTGCTTGTGTTGTGTTCGCCAGCTTATTTTTTTCAGTGGAATGGCTGGGCGCTTCTCGATACTTTTATGTTAATTCAATATTGTTTATTAAACAATCCGGTTCTTTTTGGCCGCTGTGGCTTGTAACAGCCGTTTTTTAAAAAAGATATGAGCCGTATATTTCTAAGAGTTCCGAAAAATATGAGGTGGCGGTGCGTCTGCCCGAAAATTACGGCACTTTGTTACTTTACATTTTGTTTCAATTGGGGGCCTTGGCTTTTTATAGCGGCAGAACCTGGTTCAGTCGCCTTGCTGACTCCAAATTCCAGTGGTGTTTGCCTGCCTTCTGCCATTATAATGAACCCAGCAAAATGCCGCACAAAAAGTCGTCGCAAATTTTTCTTGTGGAGCTTGGACCCGTTTGGCAATTTTAGTAACAGGTGGAGCCGGTTACATTGGTAGCCATTGCGTACAGCAGCTACTGGCGTTTGGTCATGGGCCGGTTGTTGTGTACGACAATTTTTCCACAGGGCACCTGGATACCGTGCAACGACTCTTGGAAATCGCTTCAGGGACGGCATCTGCCAAGGCACCCGTGCTGTATGTGGAACAGGGCGATGTTCGAGATGAGGCCACGCTGACCGCTGTTTTGCAGCAGTACCAGGTGAGTACCGTCATGCATCTGGCTGCGGCCTGCTATGTGGAAGAATCGGTCAAAAATCCGTCTTTTTACTACGATATCAACGTCATTGGCACGCACTGCCTGCTTAGCGCTATGCGTCAAGCCGGGGTTCGCAACCTGATTGTTTCTTCCAGTTGCGCGATTTATGGCGCGCCGCACCAGTTGCCTATCGATGAATCCCATTCACAAAATCCGGTCAATCCGTATGGCTTTACCAAGCGCGTGGTGGAGCAAATGCTGTTGGATTTGACCCGCTCTGCCCTCAATCCTTTGCGCTATGTATCGTTGCGCTACTTTAACGCCGCCGGGGCCGATCCACAGGGCAGAATCGGCGAGTGTCACGAGCCGGAAACGCATCTCATTCCCATTATTTTGCAAACCATTGCCGGAGATCGCCCGTCGGTCTCTGTGTACGGCAGCGATTATGAGACCCCAGACGGAACGTGCATACGAGACTACGTGCATGTGGAAGACATTGCCCGGGCCCATCGCCTGGCGCTGGATTACCTAGAGGCCGGTGGCGAGTCCGACGTGTTTAACATTGGCAGCGAGGTGGGCTACTCCGTACTGGAAGTGATTGCCACTTGCGAAAAAGTGACGGGGCTTCCGGTGCCGGTCATTCGCACCCCACGCCGTTCAGGCGATCCGGCGGCCTTGGTGGCCAGCGCTAAAAAAATTCGTCGCCGCCTCGGGTGGCAGGCCCAATTCCCCGATCTGGAATCGACCATTCGCACCGCCTGGCAGTGGGAGCAAATTCGTCGTCAGCAATCCTGGCGCGCTGCTTCTGTTCCGGCCAATGCGGCCAATACACCGGTGGAAACGCTTGTCGTCAAACCACAGGCTTTATAAAACTGGCTCAGGGTCTCTTTTGCCAATGTCTCCTTCGGTTTCAGAAACCATACCCGCTGCTGTAAAGCCTTCGTTTGCCTCTGCGTTGGAGGCCTGGTACCAGCACGATCATCGTCGCTTGCCATGGCGAGAAACGGATGCGCCTTACCACATTTGGCTTTCAGAAATTATGCTCCAGCAAACACAGGTGGCCACGGTGCTGCCTTACTATCAGCGGTTTTTAGAGGCCTTCCCCACCGTAGAAGCTTTGGCCGCTGCCCCGATTGAGCAAGTTTTAAAGCGCTGGGAGGGCCTGGGCTACTACGCCCGCTGCCGCAACTTGCACCGGGCCGCCCAACAGATTGTTAGCCTTTACGGCGGTGCGTTTCCGCAAACGTTTGAGGCGGTCGAGAGTCTTCCTGGTATTGGTCGCAGTACGGCAGGGGCCATTCTCACCTTTGCGTTTCGTCAGCGGCACCCCATTTTAGACGGCAATGTGAAACGGGTGTTGGCCCGCCTGTTTGATATCGAGGAAGACGTTGCCGCGGCCGCATCGGTCAAGCAACTTTGGGTGCTTTCTGAAAAGCTGCTTGCAAGCGCCACGGATGTCTATGCCTACAACCAGGCCATTATGGAACTGGGAGCTACCCTGTGCACGCCGGTGAACCCCAGTTGCTTGCTGTGCCCGGTGCGTCATTGTTGTGATTCGGCGGCCCGAGGCACTCAGGCGGAGCGGCCGGTTAAAGCGACCAAAGCCCCTCCTGTTCCGCACAAAACCATTGGCGCTGGGGTTATTTGGAACGCGCAAAATCAGGTGCTCATTCAGCGCCGACCACCAGAAGGATTGCTGGGCGGTTTGTGGGAGTTTCCTGGCGGAAAGCAGGAGCCCGACGAATCCATTGAGCAGACGGTTTTGCGGGAAATTGCCGAAGAACTCGATATTCAGGTGCATTTGGGCCAAAAAATAGTGGTGGTTAAACACGCCTACACGCATTTTAAAATCACCCTGCACGCGTTTCATTGCCAGCACCTTTCTGGCACGCCCACCCCTCGTGCTGCCGATGCCTGGCAGTGGGTGGAAGTGTCAAATCTGCGTCAGTTTGCCTTTCCCAAGGCGAACCTGAAAATTATTGAGGCGTTACAAGCGACTTCCGCCGGGTTTGTAGCCGAAGCAAGCACTGGTACGACCCCCTAGCCACGGGCGTAACACCCACGAGTGTGGCCACTAGGCTTGCCGAATAAGCCCGTAAGCCAGCAGCGCGATCCCTACCATCAGCATTGCTGCCCCAATGTAGCCAATGGTATCCATTGGCATATAAAAACCTTCCAGCAGGCTGCAAAAGGGGTAGAGAATGGCACCGGCCAGGGTGAGACGACTGCCCGTGCTTTTAAAAGTTTCGCTCAGGCTGGTTCTATCAATAAACATACCATACAGGGTGTTAACCAGCGTAAAAAAGCCAGCTTCCAGGTAGGCTAAAATCAGCATGGACGCGTTAATTCCAGGCATGGGTTTCCAGTCGGTTCCGTGTGGAATGCACACCGCGTGGATGAACCACCCAATGGGCAGGAGCAACAATAGGCAAGCAACCCCGACCTTTACGTTTAGATCCCCGAACGTTCTCCTCATATCAGCAATGGCTCGCTCTGGGTTTTTTTAACCTCGTTGCAACATGCCTAAACCCGGGATGTTGCAAAATGGTCCCCAATGCTTGGAGACGTATTGCTATTATCGGCTAAATAACGCGTAACTGAATAAACAAAGTTAAAAGGCTCCCACAAATGCAGGACTTCCCCCCATGGCGCCGCGAAGTGCACCCTGAATGAGATTAATCAGTAAAAAGAGGAGTACGGGCGATAAATCCAAACCGCCTAAAGGTGGAATCAGCCTGCGAAACGGCCCCATTACGGGTTCAGTGAGTTGATCCAGCGTTTGCCACGGCTGCTCGTACCAAGAAATGCTTGGAATCCAGGAGAGCAAAATTCTGGCAATCAGCACCCATTTGTACAGCTCTACCAACGTGAGGCAAAAAAACAGAATACGATCCATTGGGGCCAGAGCCTCCTTATTTGCTATTGCTTGCAGTGGTCGTTGATCGCGCTTTATTGAGCGCGCGCGTACCGCGGAGGCTACATGCGTGCACCGGCCAAGGCTTGCTCAAACGGGGCGGGTTGGTTGGCTGGAATTTTTTCAATCAGGGTGAAGAGCAAGCGGCGTAACTTTTCATTGTTTTCCGTAAACACTTCCACAACCGATTCGTGGCTAACGGGTGGAATGCCCTCCACCCCGGTGTCGTAGTCCGTAATGAGTGAAATATTGACCACACTCATCTCCAGCTCTTTTACCAGGTGCACTTCCGGGTATTGGGTCATGTTAATCACTTCCCAGCCCTGGTCCTTAAACCACCGCGATTCAGAACGAGTACTAAAGCGAGGCCCCTGAATGACAACCACCGTGCCGGTGCTGTGCACGGTAATGCCGCAGTCCTTTGCAGACTGAATGGCCAGTTCGCGCAAGGTGGGGCAAAACGGATCGGCGGCGCTCACGTGGGTGGTAACAGGCCCGTCAAAAAATGTATCGGCCCGTCCGCTGGTGCGGTCCACATATTGGTCGCACACCACAAAGTGTCCTGGTTCAATGTGTTTTTGCAGGCTGCCTGCCGCACACGGGGAAATGACCCAACGAATGCCCAGGCTTTTAAAGGCCCACACGTTGGCCCGGTAGTTAATTTTGTGGGGCGGTAGCACGTGGTTTCTGCCATGGCGGGGCAAAAATGCCACCCGTTTGCCGCCAATGCTGCCAATCGTAATGTGGTCGCTGGGGGGGCCGTAAGGGGTTTCTACGGCAACGGTTTCGGCATCTTCCATTAGGTGATAAAAACCAGAGCCGCCAAAAACGCCTACTTCTGCCTGGGGCGTGCCTGCGGGCAATGAGAAGTTAAATGCCGGTGCCATAGCAATACGGTGCTCCTAGAAAAAATACCGTTTAACAACAACGCTTTATCAACCGTGCGTGTGGCTTCCATGGAGACACCCTGTTGAGGATGTAGCCAGTACGCTAAAGTATCCTAACTAAAACGCCGTGCTTCTCCAACAGAAAAAAAGGCAGTTTGCCCCCAGCGAGCCACCCAACTTGGGTAACAACGGCTGTTTTGCACACTGCCATATACGAACTCAATGAATGACGATTCTCAACGAACGAGAGGAGTATACCCTTATTGAGAATTACTTGCAATAGGAAGACGCTCTACCCATCCACTGTGTTTCAGGGTGGCTTCCCCTGCGTTTACTGGAGTTTGTCAACAGAGATCTTTACAAGCGCTGGTGGTGTTGGTTATACTCAGTCAGCGATTTTGAATTCACGTTCGTGGGCAGAGAGATCGTCGTAAATCATTGTTGTATTCCCCAGTAGCTCAATGGCAGAGCATGCGGCTGTTAACCGCAGGGTTGTAAGTTCGAGTCTTACCTGGGGAGCCATTTATCACTAAAAAGTCTCTGATATGTTTTATTTCAGAGACTTTTTTATTTGAATGATACCGTTAGCTGCCACACTACTACGCAGAAATCAGCGCTTCTTGGGGAATTATGGGCGCTATTTCGGTAGCATTTTGTGCTTTATTTTGAGAGACCTTGTAAATATCAAAGGCACTTTGCATGTTAAGCCAAAAAATAGGCGTAGTTCCCAAGGCACCAGCCAAGGCAATGGCCACCTTCGGGGTAATGCCCCGCTTACCCTGAACAATCTCATTAATGTGCGCGGGGGTTACGCCAATGTGCTTAGCGAGAGCAGCTTGCGTAATGTGATAGCCTTCCAGGTAATCTCTTAAAATTTCTCCCGGATGATTTTGAGGTCGATTGGCAGGCTGTCTCATAATATCAATATCCTTTAATGATAATCTTTAATTTCTAGGTTATTCACGTGCTTGCCGTCCCACTCAAATATTAATCGCCATTGATCGTTGATTCTGATGCTGTAGTACTCTTGAAGGTCACCTTGTAGCTTTTCCAGCTTGGCACTAGGGTATTGTCTGATATCACTTAAATCGTTCATGGCATCCAATTGAAACATAAGACGCTGCGCTTTTGGATGCAGCTCTGTGGGAAGGTGTTTTTGTACCTGTTTGTTGTTGTCTCCGTTATAAACTTTTTCAGTAAGTTTGTGGCCGAATGATTGGATCATAAACAGAACTTTCAATACCGATATTATCATATTATCGGTATTTGATAATTTTTGCAAGGGCCCTGCTTAACAAAGTTTTGTTTGTCGAAAAAAATTACCACCGACAGAAGAACCTCCATCGGTGGTAATTGAGAATATTGCTAGTATACAAGGCTGCTACGGTAGGGTGGGGATGGCCACACCGGCTGCCTTTGGGTTGTCCGTGCCGGTCAGGTCAACGGAAACGTAGACGGTTTCGGCCAGTTTTTGAAAGATGACTTCCGGGCGCTTAATGCCGTGGTCTTCCAGCCGAACGGGGAACTTGCCCTTTACCCGCACAATGTTTCCGGCCTTGAACCGGTTTTTGCTGGCCGCCGACTCGGGAAAGTAGGTCACTTTGAGCGGCACCGTTTTGCGGACGGTTTTACCGTGCAGCGTAAAGTTGCCAGTTGCGGTTACATCAACAGTTTGGCCCAGCTTAAACGGGGGTTTTTGCTTCATATTAATGCTGGTGGCCACAAAGCGCGCTTTGGGAAATTTGCCGGTTTCTAAAAAATTGTCGCGCATATGCTCGTTGCGCAAAGGAATGCCGGTGTCGATGCTGGCCAAATCCACCTCGAACGCGATTTTAAACGGGTGTTTGGCGTCAAACTGAAAGTTCTCATCAAAGGAAATTAGGCCGCGTGCCGCGTTGGTTTGCCCCTGAATCAGCTCTAGCGGTGCGTCGGACTCAAAAGCAATGACGTCGCGCTTGCTGGGGTCGTTAATTACGAACTGCTTTTTGGCGGCCTCTGCTTGGGCAGAAACGCACCAGGCAAGCGTACTGGCGGCCAGTAACGCCATAAAACACAGGCCAATTAGTCGGGCTGAAATTGCTTTTTGCATAAAAGGCTCACTCACTTTCCACATACACGTTAATCAATACACAGAACAATAAACATGCGACACAAGGAAGTACACCCAAAAACACGAATTGATGACACACAGACCCTGATGACATACCCTAGCGTGGGCCGATGACGGTTTGAAGATAAAGGCATAGGCTTTTTTGCGTCATTGCTGAAAAACACCGCTCAGTAAGCCATTTTGAAGGCACTGCCTTAGCCATACCAGCCCGTCTTGCTGCACCGAGCTGAGGGTGGGCGGCGCGTTGTTGGCTTCCTGCAAGGATTGCCACAAGCATTGAAAGCCACTTTGCAGCGAGAAACCACACTGGCCCAACTGAATTAACTGGGCTGTCTGCGTGTTGAGCATTAAAAATCGTGCACGGTGGCTGTTTGGGTCTCGGTATACAGCAAGCCATAGGGGCTCTTCACAGTAGGCCGCTTCTGCTAAGCTGGCAGGCTCGTTCATTCCTTGTTCTAAAGCCCGGATCAACTGCTCTATCCGGTAATGTAAGACTTGTAGCACCAGAGTTTCGTTCCAAAGCGGATAAAGCGTTGCCCAATCTTCGGTTTCTTCAGGCAGGGCGGTTTGCAGCAGGCAATGCGTTGTTTGCTTTTGGGGGCTGCTCGTCTGTTCCACGGCAACTTCCAACCACTCGAACCGGGCTAAATCCGGCAAATACGGGTGGGTTTGCAACAGCAACCGGGTGGAATCGTGAGATTCCAAAAACGTGGGAAACTCTCGTACGGCCTGGTATAGCGCGTAGTGATCGCAGGGATAGGCCCGACGATGCGCTTCGGCCAGTGTCTTCCAGTGAGGGGCGAGTAGTTGTTTGCAATAGGGGTATAGTCGCCCCAGTGTGTCTTGGTGGGTGGCCTGGAGCAAGGACTGGTATAACTGTAAGGGCTCCCAGGGAATGGTGGCCAAAGGCGCCTGGCGTGGTTGTTTTTGCTGAACGCTCCAGTTGGCTGGCGATGCGAGCCAATGGCTGCTGTCGGGCTGCATAAACAGTCGATCCAGTGCGTCGGCAATCACGGTTAGTTCCTCAGGCGCGGATGTTGTATGGTCTGGTGACAGACTCATGCCTCAGATGCCTCCAGGGTGGTTTCTGTGGCGGTGGTTGGGGCTGGGTTGTGCACATATTGCCGCCAAACAGCTTGTAGTTGTGTCAGTTCCGCCTGCAACGCTTCAAACTCTGGAAAATTGCTATCCCTTTCCAGCAAAATGCCACAGGGCTGGCAACGCTGGAGCACCTCTTCCACAAGCGCCCAAACGGCCTGGCAAACCGCCTCTCCGTGGGTATCCACCCAAATGGACGAGTTGGCCTGATGACCCGCCACGTGTAACTGCACCACTCGCCCAAGTGGTAACGAATCCAGGTATTGGTGCGCGTTCCAGCCGTGGTTGTGGGCGTTTACCACAATGTTGTTTACGTCCAGCAAAATGCCACAGTCGGCGGCTTCGCTTACAGCGGCTAAAAAATCGGCATCCGGTAGGGTGTTTTGGTCGTATTCCAGGTAGTAAGAGATGTTTTCCACCAAAAACGGCCTTTGAAACCGGTCCTGAACCTGGCGAATACGGTCTGCAATGTAACGAACAGTGGCTTTGGTGCGAGGTACGGGAATCAAATCGTTGATGTAGCGTCCGTTCATGCGAGTCATGCACAGGTGGTCGCTAAACCAGGGCGGATGAATCCGCTCAAACAAAGCCTGTAAATCGTTTAGGTAAACTTCATCCAGTGGATCTGGGCCAGCAATGGAGAGGTTAACCCCGTGAGAAATCAACGGAAAGCGCTCCTGGGCTTGTTGCAGGTGGGTTTGTGCAAGGCCCTCTCGGCCCATATAGTTTTCTGGAATGACCTCCAGCCAGTGGATGAGGTCTGTTGCTGCCAGAGTGGGCTTTAAAAGCTCTCGACGCAGCCCTAGGCCGACACCCAGAACGGGACAGCCCTGAAACCCAAGCAAGCCAGAGCTGCCTTGAGAGGCAGGGGTATGAATTGAGGAGCGTGCGGTGGTGGTTGGCATGGGTGTGTGCGATACAGCGTGGCAGAAGCTTATTAGGTAGGGGAAAAGCCGGAGCGATTGCAGCGCCTGTGGTTAGGCCAGCAATCGCCCCAGCGTTGTTGAATGAGTTGTTGTTGAATGAGTGTGACACAGTGTCGCAGAGAGCGGCGGCTAGAACCCTAGCCCTCTCATCTGCGTAGCACGATTACTCGTGAGCGCCGCAAGTGCCTTCACCACATTTGTGGTCGCCGGACTTTTCTTCGCCTTTGCCACAGTGGTGTTCACCAGATTTATCTTTGCCACAGTGTTGTTTGTCGTCCTTTTTACCACAGTGCTGCTTGCCGCACTTATGGTCACCGTCTTTGTGCTCTTCGGCCACTTGCTGGCCCTTGGCAGACACTTCCGACATTTGGAAGGCGCCGCTGGTGTTTGTTTTTGCGTTTACGTTGGCGTTAATGCCAACGCCAGCTTGACCAGAGGTGGCAGGATCGGCGGCCAGCGCAGGACCGCTGAAACCGACGGCGGCCATGGCCACAGCCACCAGAACGGAAGGTAACCACTTCATGCTGTGAATGGTTGTCATAGGGTAGAAACTCCTTATTGTTGAACACATTGAAATACAATCAATAACATTTAAAAAAAAACAGACACTACAAAAAACTTGGGAAGCCTGGTTCTCAGTGGATAAGACCATCGATCGATAGGGGTTTGATGGAGGAATGCTGGTGCCTCTTTTTTTTAAATACAAAGCCTTTGCTTAGAAGTTAGCTCCAAGGACGTGGGTCCCCTCCTTTTGGTTCCATTTCCCTGTTGTCAAAAAATGAAACTTCCTTCCGGTCTTGGATCTTTATTCTCTGTGACAAAACGGTGGATTGCCTGTTTTGCCTGTAGGGGCTAACGCTTTGGATTAATGGGTGCTTTTTTTCCATGGACGGCCTGGATGTTGCTGAATGAGGTACTGGTAGCGGCTCAGTGGCGTTGGGCCTGCTTCTAAAAACAACGGGCTGCCCCCTGCGTACACGGTATTTTCTGGGTCGCCGAAGCTGTTGAGCTTATTTCTTTCGATCCATTGGGCTACGGCCCGCGCCTCGTCCTTGGAGGGAAAACCCTCTTCTGGCTGTCGCCAGGCGTCCTGCAAAGTGGAATCATCAAAACGGTTTTCTACAACAGATACCGGTCGATCCGCGTTATTTCGGGCGCCCGGTAGTGTGTCATCGCAGCCGGTGAATGCAACCACACCCAGCAAGAGAGGAATGAGGACCGTTAGACCAACAGACCCATGAATGATCGGATTGTGTTTCATACTTTGATGTATCCCCCACCGACGCGACCCTTTTGCTTCATCGTATGCTTCATCGTAGGGGATGGACTGTTTGAAATGCAATAGCCAACTTGAGCATCCACAACAGATGCCCTGCCGCACAGCCTTTTGAGCGTGCTTATGGTGTGGATGGGTAGCTCAAAGCGGCGAATGTCCGTCAGTGCTAGCTGGAAACCGCCGTATGGCAACGCGCGCAAAGGGTTGGATGATCCAGATATTCACCCACTTCAGGCTGGTGTTTCCAGCAGCGCTCGCACCGGGTGCCGTGTGCCGGAAGTACGTAAACCCGGTATTGATTGCCCACGTCTGCCTGGGCGAAAGCGCCTTCCGGCTTGTTGCCACCTTCTAGCGAGGGGTAAACCGTGGCCTGAGAGCTAATAAACAGAAACGCCAAATCGATCGCGTTTAGGGTTTCTACCTCGGCAGAAAGGGCTTGTATGGCAACGCACACCTCCAAGGAACTGCGAATTCGTCCCATGGAGCGGGCCTCTTCCAGCGCCATATTGACGGCTTCTTTTAGTTTGAGCATATTGGCCATTTGGCTTGCGGTTTGCTCGCTCTGGTAGGCGGGTTTTACCTCAGGCCACGGGGCTAGCAAAATACTGTCAGGCACATGCAATTCGGTGCTACCCGTCTTCAGCGCAAACGGAATGCGAAGCGTTTCAGGGGTGTGCTGCCAGATATCTTCGGCCAGGTGGGGCATTACCGGCACAATGAGGCGGTTTAACGTGTGTAACACCTCGTGCAAAACGGTCTGAATACCGCGTCGGACAGGATCGTTAACCGCGTTGCAATAAAGCGTGTCTTTAACCACATCGAAATACAGGGCCGATAGTTCCACCACGCAAAAATTTTGCAGTACCTGGTAAAACCGGTGGAATTCATAAGCGTCAAACGATTCCGTAATGGCGGCAACGACCTGTTGCAGGCTGTGGAGTATGTACCGATCCAGCAATGACAATGACTCGTACGGCACGCGATCCGTCTCGGGGTTAAAATTCGACAGGTTACCCAGTAAAAAGCGCGCCGTATTGCGTATTTTTTTGTACACTTCCGCCAGTTGGTCCAGCATGGTTTTGCCAATGCGCACATCGCTGGTGTAGTCCACGCTGGCCACCCATAGCCGGAGTACGTCGGCACCCAACTGGCTGGTTACGCTGTTGGGATCCACCACGTTGCCCAGGCTTTTGCTCATCTTGCGGCCTTTTTCATCCAGCACAAAGCCGTGCGTTAACACCGCCTTGTAAGGGGCCGTTCCGCTCAGCATAACGCTGGTGAGCAACGAAGATTGAAACCAGCCCCGATGCTGATCAGAGCCTTCCAGGTACAGATCCGCAGGTAAGCCGCCCAATTCTTCCGTACGGGCCTTTACCACGGTGGTATGGCTCACGCCGCTGTCAAACCAAACGTCCATTACGTCCTGCTCTTTACGGAACCGTTTAGAACCACAGGTTTGACAGGAAAGCGTTCCGTCTAAAATATCTTCGGCGCTGTACTTTTCCCAGGCGTCAGAGCTTTCAGCCTCAAACAGCGTGGCAATACGTTCGGTGCTTGCCTGGGAAATATGAACGCTGCCACAGTCCTGGCAGTAAAATGCTGGAATGGGAACTCCCCACACCCGTTGTCGGCTAATGCACCAGTCCGTGCGGCCTTCCACCATGTTGGCCAGCCGTACTTCTCCACGGGCAGGCACCCAGTGGACGTTCTTAATTGCGTCCAACGCAGGTTGCCGAATGCCGTCCATGGCCACAAACCACTGCTCCGTGGCCCTGTAAATAACGGGAGCATGGCTTCGCCAGCTGTGTGGGTAGCTGTGTACAAATTTACTTGCGTGCAGCAGGCGATTTCTACCCTGGAGCTGTTCTAAAATAATCGCATTGGCCTTCTTGTAAAACAGTCCGGCTATCCAATCGGGCACTTCGGCGGTAAAATGGCCGCGCCCATCTACCGGGGAGAGAATGGGCAGTGGATCGGCCATTTGTCGGTTGTACTGTGTTACCAGCGCGTAATCTTCCGGGCCATGGCCGGGGGCTGTGTGTACAATGCCTGTGCCCGCTTCGGCCGTTACGTGGTCGCCCAGCAGTACCTGGCTTTCACGCTCCAAAAAAGGATGTTGGGTCTGAATGCCTTCCAACTCCTGGCCTTTAATTTCCGCCAACAGTTGGTAGGGGCCTAAGTCCACCGCTTTTACAAACGTTTCCAGTAAATCTCTGGCCACCAGCAGGGCTTCGCCACTTTGAGTGCGAATAAGCGCATACATAAATTGCGGATGAACAGCCAGCGCCACGTTGGAAGGCAGTGTCCAGGGGGTGGTGGTCCATATAACCAGGTTGCTTCCTTGCAGCAGGCGATCTATTTCCTGCTGTCGCGCTGGAGAAGGGGCTGCCGCCACCAGGCCCAAAGGGGCAAAGCGATTGTAGGCAAACTTAACGTAAATGCTATCGCTTTCGTGGTCGGCGTACTCAATTTCTGCCTCCGCCAGTGCAGATTCTGAAACAGGGCACCAGTAGACCGGCTTAAGCCCCTTGTACACGTGGCCTTTCTCGTACATTTTGGTAAACAAACGGATCTGTTCGGCCTCGAATGCGCCATCAATCGTCAGGTAGGGCTGGGACCAGTTTCCCCATACGCCCAGGCGTTTAAAGTTGGTTTCCTGCCCATGGAGATTTCCCAGAGCAAAGGCGCGGCAGCGTTGGCGCAACTCGTATGCGCTAATGGACTTTCTGCCCCCTTCAATGCTCCGCTCCACGGCCCCTTCAATGGGCAGGCCATGGCCGTCGTAGCCTGGCACAAACGGGCTGTAGTAGCCTCGGGTTGCCTTGTAACGCGTTACAATGTCCTTCAAAATTTTGTTTAAGGCGGTGCCAATATGAATTTTGTCCGAACTGAGGTAGGGTGGCCCGTCGTGGAGCACAAAAGCGTGCTGCTTGTTGCGATTTTCCAGCGTACGCTCGTACACCCGCGCAGATTCCCAAAACGCCTGAAGTTCCGGTTCCCGTGTGGCGGCCCCGGCCTTCATGGGAAAAGTGGTTTGGGGCAGGTTGAGTGAATTTTTATATTGCTTCTGATCATCGCCGCCGCTGGAGGAGGAGGGTGTGTCTGTGGTGGGGGAGCCAGGCTTCGACGAGGCGCTCATAGTGAAAAAAATCTCCTAGCGAAAGGATGGATACAAAACCGGCCAGGGGCATTACAAACACAGCAAAGCCTGCCGAAAACGCCCCCATTGTGCGACAAACATAACCTGTCCACAATCACACGGATTGTAACGCGCTGCTTGGCCCGTAACGGATGGTAAACGCTTTGGCGACGGTTTTGCTTAAACCCAACGGCAGTGGGGTACAGCACCAATAAGGATAACCCGTTTCAATGGCTGTTGAGGTTGACTGTATGCCGACAATGATTCCCCGTCTCCATCCGTCCCGCCGCATGGTCAATGCCCAGGCCCTGGACTGGAACGATCCGTTGCTGGGTAGCGAACTGATTGACGATCGGCACCGCTACAGTCAACTGCTGGCCAAAGGCCACGAGGCGCGTTATGTGGGGGATTTGCGGCTGGCCAACCGTCTCTACCAGGATGCGTTTTCCGTTGCCGAAAAGTTGCCCGCCCCTGCAAGCGCTTGCCTGGTTGCCGGTTTATTGGCGCTCAATTACCTTACTATGGGGCAAGAAGCCCGTGCCAAACAATGGTTGGCCGCGCTCAAACGCCATAGCCTGGAGGCTGAACCCGGGAACCCGGAGGGGGCTTCCGCGGGGTTTGAAGCGCTACTGAACCAACTGATGGAAGGCCATTTTGGGGCAACCTAAACGGGCCTGCCGTGGCCCGCTTTTAAAAAAACATAGCTACCCTTCCTAGGGCAGTGGCTGCAACTGAGAAAGCGTCGGGTCTAAAAGGCGCTTGCCAACCTGCTGAAACTGGACGGTTAACACCGTGCGGTCTTCCATGGGCATTACCTTTTGCACGACGCCCTGGCCGTAGGTGGGGTGGCTCACGCGGTCGCCCGCCTTAAAGGTGGTTTCCTGGGCCGTGGGGTGGTGGGCTGCGGTAGGTTGGCCGGGCGCGGCTTGTGCTTGTCCGGGCTGGGCATGTTCTGGGGGGGCCACGTGCCCGCCCAGTAGTACCTGGTTAATCATACTGTCGATGGCCTGGCTTTCCTCGCTGGGTCGTGCAGGTTCCGGCACCGTCAGCGACGGATCCAGCGGCTGGTTTGGGTTAAAGTAGCCTTCCGGGTACAGGGCCTCTAATCCATCCAACAGGTCTTGTTGTTGGCCGGGTGGCGGGGTGTTGGCCCGTCTCTCGTCAGTCAGTCTCTCCTCAGCCGCTTCTATTCCCTCTCCAGAAGCGACTTCTGCGCTTTCTGGCATAAAGGTGTTTGGCGGCTGAAGGGCGTGTAATGGCGGAAGTTCTGGCAGCCAGTCGGCTTCCGGCAAATTGTCCTGTGCTTCAAAGGCAAATAAATCCCAGCGTGGCTCTGCCTCTGTTGGGCCAAAGGCTTCTTCTGGGCTGGGGGTGGGTTCTGGCTCCCATAGGGCCGGGTCTGGATCCCAGGAGGACAGACCGCTCGGATCGGGTTCATGGGTATGGGGGCCTGTGGTGTCGTAAGAGGGCGTCACCTCACTGCCCGAAGTGGTCGTTGCCGCCTGTGATTCTGCAGGCTGAAAACTGCTTGCTGAAGACGCGGGTGGCGATGTTTTTGGGGCGGGCGTTGGCTCGTCTTCCATTGACAGATCTTCAAAGGCAAAGGGAACGTATATGCCTAAATCCTCCAAGGCTTCCAGATCGGTTTGCGGTGTGGCATCTGCTGGCGGCAAACCGGGCTCCAATGGGTCTGGTTGGAAGGGGTCTGTTACGGGGCTGGCCTCTGTATGCGCACTGGGTTGGGTTTGTGCTTGGGGTTGGGCAAAATCAGGGGCCTCTGGTGGAATGGTGGGTGGCGGACCGAACGCCGTAGTGGCAACCGGCAACATTTCACTCAGTTCCACGGTGGGGTAATCGGTGGTGGGTGCTTCAACAGGAGCTTCCTCCTGTAAGGGCACTACTGGCACGCTGGGGGGCGCATCCTGACGGGGTGCAGAGGCGGTGTGCGTGGCGGATGCTTGCCAGGCAAGCGGCAACTGATGTGTCCAGGTGCCTTGCCAACGAATGTTATAGTGGCTGTAGGGCCTGCCCGCCTGCGATGCGGCTTGCAGATGCACCTGGTTGTCCGGTGTAAAACCTTCCGCAAAACCTGGGGTTGGGCTAACGGTAATCAGGAGAAAACCCGCCTCATAGAGTGGGCGAAGGGTTTGCTCGGGTGTCTTCAGGCCCTTTTCCGGCAGGATGCAAACCAGTATGCAAGGCGCCTGTTCGCTTGGTTTCAGTTTGTATAGCTGGCTAACGATGTATTCCGTAGCCCATTGGCGCCAGGGGTCTCCCAGGGCGGTGGCGTCTACCCAGGTGATGTGACCTGCCTTGGGCAGCATGCGAGCAACGGATAGGGACTTGCGGGGCTTGGCCGCAAACAGGCCGCTGTGCTCCAGGTGTGTCAGCAGATCCGCCACAAGGGGCTTTGCAGGCATGTCGTCGTCAAGCTCGGGTTCCAACACATCCAGCAGTTGGGTTGGGCTTAGCCAGGTTTCCGGGTGCATACTTTGCGAGAGAACACCACCCAGGAGCACACAGGCCTCTTCGTGTAACGAGGCGGGCAGTTGGCTAAGCAAGCCATCCAAGAGGCGTTGCAGGCCATATTCACGAAGGCTCAAGCCGGTGTCGCTACCCAGGCGAACGAACCGCAAGGGCTCTAAAGGATCCAGGAGATCGACGGTCGCCTGTGGGTGAACCAGTCCCAGGCCGTCTAAAATAATGGCTCTTGGTGGCACGGAGGTGGGAGATTCGGTATCCAGAGAGGCTTCCGGGGAAGTGGTCGTTGCACTTTCTTTTGTGCTTGCGCTTGTACTGATACTGGCGTTGCTGGACAGTGCTTGCCGGAGTTGAGCCAGCAGCGAGATTAAAAAAAACGCGGTCTGTTGAACCGGTTGGGCGCTAATGTGAATAAACGACTGCCAGGCGCTAGGGTATACGGAGACGTTGCCTGGTAGCGACAGCGCCTGGCCTTGGACGGGGTTGTTAGGGCTTGGCGCCAGGGCTTGTAAAAGGTTTGGGAGCTGTTGGGCCAGCAAGCTATGGCTAACGTGCTGGGCCTGATAACGACCCAGTGCACAGCGGCCTGCCTGCACGTTGGCCATCACGGTGCAACGCACGTCGGCAGAGGGCTCCGTGTTGGCAAAGGATGATTCACGCGGTTGTCCGTGTGCGCCGCCCGGGGCTTGGCTGCTGGCCTGAATACTGATAATTTCCGCCACAACCAGGCTGGGGCCATGGAGCAGAATGCAATCCCCCGGAATCCAGCGGACGGCTTGGGCAAGCTGTAGTTCAATGCGGTTTGCTTCTGCCCGGCAAACCATCACGGGTTGTAAAGCTGCTTCAATTTCCTGCGGAAAGTATTCAACCACTGCCGTTTCGGCCCTCTATCCCTAATGTGCACACAGCATAACCGTTTTATGCCACCCAAAAATACGAAGGAAAATCTCTGACGCGACCGATGGGTACTCTGTGTATTAAAGCATTGTAACGTGCAGATAGACCACAGGGAAGTCGGGCTATTCGTGGGCTGCGTTGTGCATGGGCTGCGTTGTGTTCAGGTGTATCATTCAATCAACCCGCTGGAGGCGACGCGCTCCCTGGGTTACAATCAGGTGGCTTTAGGTTGCTTGCAGCCAGCCAGCTAAAACGCATGAGGATTCAATGACGCAAGCCTCTCTGTTTGATCAAACCCCCGTGGACAAGCATTCCCTTCCGTTGGCAGAAGTGCTGCGTCCTACCACGTTGGATGACGTAGTAGGGCAAGAGACCGTTCTGGGCGTGGGCAGCCCGTTGCGCAACCTGCTGGAAAATGGATCGCTGACCTCGCTGTTGTTTTGGGGGCCGCCCGGCGTGGGAAAAACCACACTGGCCCGGCTGGTGGCCCGGTATTCCAATGCGTCGTTTCAGCCGCTCAGTGCAGTCAGTTCGGGGGTCAAGGAACTTCGTGAGGTGATTGCCCAGGCGCAAGAGCGCCTGAAGCTTTACCAACAGCCCACGATGCTGTTTATTGATGAAATTCATCGCTACAGTAAAACCCAGCAAGACGCCCTGCTGCCCTATGTGGAGCAGGGAACCATTACCCTGATTGCCGCGACCACGGAAAACCCTTCGTTTCAGGTGGCGCCTGCCTTGCTGTCGCGGTTGCTGCTGGTGCGGCTTCAGCCGTTGGATCGGTCGGCCATATTTAGGCTTATTCAGCGGGCCATTGATCACTGGGGAAATTTAACGCTTACCCGAGAGGCTTGTGACTTCTTGGCCGATTACGCCAATGGAGATGGCCGCAGCGTGTTAACCTTGTTGGATGCCGCCTATCGTTGTGCAGAACCCTACACACCGCAAGCAATGGATTCATCTGCAACGGATGCGCAAGGCAAACCGGTCGGGCGGTTGATTCGCCTGGAGCTATTGGAGCGCTTGGCCCAGCAAAACCGTTTGAACTACGATCGAGATGGCGACGCCCATTACGACCATGCTTCGGCGTATCAAAAAAGTATGCGCGGTAGCGATGCGGATGCGGCCCTGTATTGGCTGGCAAAAATGATTGCTGGTGGTGAAGATCCGCGTTTTATTGCCCGGCGCCTGATGGTGACTGCGGCAGAAGACGTGGGGCTGGCCGACCCCCAGGCGTTGGTGGTTGCCACCGCGGCGGCGGAGGCGGTGGAGCGTCTCGGGATGCCGGAAGGCCGTATTCCCTTGGCGATGGCAACGGCCTATGTCGCTCGGGCGGCAAAATCCAACCACGCCTATGTGGCCCTGGATGCCGCTTTGGCCGATGTTCAGCAAAATGGAAAAGCCTACCCCGTGCCCATGCATTTGCGAGATGGCCACTATGCCGGGGCCAAACAATACGGCCATGGGGTGGGTTATCATTACACGCACCGTGCGCCGGAGCAGTTGCAGCACTTTTTGCCGGAACTATTGCTGGGAACGCGCTATTTGCACTGGCCCCCATCGGCAGGGGTGGAATGATGCAGCCGCCCGCCACGTTTTATCAATGGACCTTGCCGCCCCTGGTGTTGGCCTCGGCTTCTCCTCGTCGGCGGGAATTATTGACGGCCTTGGGGCTTTCGTTTGAGGTGCTTCCTGCCGATTTAGATGAGGCCTTGCTGCTAAGCCAAAACCCCCATGCCACGACGCCCCAGGCGCAGGTGGAATGCCTTGCCAAAGCAAAGGCTCAGGCGGTTCAGCGCCAATACCCGCAGCAAAGCCAGCAGGCCCTGGTACTGGCTGCCGATACGATGGTGGTGCTGGAGGGACAGGGGTTGGGCAAGCCGGTGGATGAGGCGGATGCTTGTGCCATGTTGCGCGGCTTGCAGGGCCGTCGGCATAGCGTGTGGAGCGCGGTGGCCCTTGCCTATGGCCAAGCCCCTTGCCGGTGTAACAGCCGAGAGACCCGGGTGTGGATGCGCTGTTTAACGGACAGGCAAATTGAGCGCTATGTGGCTACGGGCGAACCGATGGATAAGGCCGGAAGCTACGCCATTCAGGGCCAGGGTAGCTTGTTAATAGAGCGCATTGAAGGCTGTTATTATAACGTGGTGGGCTTGTCCTTGCCGTTGCTGGCGGAGATGCTCGAAGCAATGGGCTATGCCGCGGGCTAACGGGCTGGCGCTAAAGGATCGCTACAGGATCGCTAAAGGATGCCTGCTTCTTCTACTCGGCCGCTAGTCCCAGCATAATCAGCCGGGCGTATTCTCCGGCTTCGCCTTCCGGGTCTAGGTTGGAGGTGCGTTCCAGGTGGCGGAGCGCGTTTTCGTTGTCGCCCATTTGCAGGTAACAGGTGGCAATGTTGCTGTGGCACCAGGGGTCGTTGCGGTTGGCAATAAGCTGAAGTTGGTATTGGGCCAGGGCCTTGTGCCAGGCTTCTTGTTTGGAGTGAATTCTGGCCAAATTGTAATAAATGCGAGAATCCCCAGGGGCCAGCATTTGTGCTTTGCGAAAGAAATTTTCCGCCTGTTCGTAATCGCCATCCTCCTCGTACAGGTGGCCAATGTTGAGGTAGGGGTTGAGGTATTGGGGATTGAGTGCAATGGATTGTCGCCACCACTGTATGGCTTGTTCGCGCGCGTTGAGCAGGGCGCAAACAATACCGGCTTCGGTTGCGTACAAAGACTTAACCGTATCCGATGCCGTACTGACTGCCAACGCCTGGGCATAGCTGGCCAGGCTTTTTTCGTACTGGCGGGTGCTTTTGTACAGCCGTCCCAGGTGGTAGTAGGCCACTTCCATCTGTTCGTCCAGTTGCAGCACGCCTTCTAGGGCTTCAATTCTATCCGTGGTGGAATCCGTCATCTGTTCGGCCTGCACCAACTGCACCAACGCCTGGTAATCGTTGGTGGCGCGGTGGTTGGCCAATGCAGACATCAGCGTACCGGCCTGTTTGGGATAAATGGCGTTAACCAGCAAAAAGGCGCCCCAGTTGATCATGCGGTTCATTTCTTCCAGGGTGGGCACGAGCGCCATCAGGGTGTTGCAGCCGTATTCAAAGGTGTCTAAGTCGTAAACGGCTTGCAGGGTAAAGCGGTCTTCGTGCGCATCGTAGAGTTTTAAATCAACATGCAGGGTGTTGATAACCAGGGTGCCAATGCCACTGTCAGGGTCTTGAAGGCTGGGACGCAAAAATCCGCAAAGAATATAGCGTGACTCGTGGCTTTCGGCAATTTCGGCCAGCCGCGCCAGCATATCGGGCAGAGAGAAAACGTCTCCGGCCAGGCTGATTCGATTGCTGCCGGTAGCGAAATCTCGGTATTGGGTGTTGGTAAACAGTGCCAGTTTACTCAGCAGGGCGTGGAGAAAGCAGGCTTCAAGCTCTCTCAGTGCAGTATGCACCTGCTCGGGGCTACTCCAGGAGAGGACAATCAGCCTGTCTTTAAGGCGATCTTGCCGCAGTCCCTCCAGCATATCGTTTGTTGGCTCCGTCTTGCTCAATAATTCCCAATCGCCTACCAGTACTGTCGTTTGTACAGTGTGGTGAAAAAATCGTTTCTTAGGACAGTACAATGCGTTAGCACATTACTATTTATTGTACGTGATGGGGTGGATGGCGGCACATCCTGCAAGGAGTGGAACTCCCAAGGGCATGGACACGCCCTCGGCAGTGAAACGGTTAAAAGGCTTGGTGGGCTGGCGCAACGGATTTTGTGTGGCATTGCCCGTTTTCACACAGAATGGTGCCTGCCGTGTTGTTGGGCAAGTGGGCCCATATACGGCCTTGGGCATCAATAACCGCAGAAATGCCGGTATTTGCCGAAATAAGCAGCGGCTGTCGCAGACTGGCTGCCCGCATTTGGCCAATCGCCAAAAATTGTTTTTCCATTTGCACATTGCCATGGAACCAACCCAAATTGCTGCTGTTAATGAGGATGGTTTTTGCAGGGCCAGTCTCCCGGTAGGTTTCTGCCAGTTCCGGGTAGGCCAGTTCAAAGCAAATGAGTGCGCCTAAGCGAACGAGATTTGCTTGCGCAGAACCCGAAGCGCTTTCTTCCGGGTGGGGCTTCTGTAGCCAAAGGGGGTCTGGCGGTTGGGGCCCGTGCGCATAGGAAGAGCCCAGGTGAATGCCGTTTTGTTCCAACAGGGCGGTGGCCCACGGGCTTTGGTCGATGAACGGAAGCGTTTCTCCAAAGGGTACCAGCCGACGCTTGCGATAGCGTTGTGGCGCCTGGTGCGGGGCAATGAGTAGCAGTACGTTGTACAGGGGCTGGCGATAGCCCGGTCGGCTGCTACCCCCTACCAGAAGGTAGAGGCGCTTTTTGTTGGCAAGGGCCTGTAAGCGTTGAACGGTAACGCTTTGCAGCAAGTGCTGGTCGTGTAAAACTTCTGGAATGGCGCCTTCTTCCGGCAGTACCACCAACGTTCCCAGCGGCCATGGCTCGGAGGCGAGCACGTGGAGGTAGGCCCGTTGTGCGGCGGCAGTTGCCGCCAGGTGATTGCGGATGGTTTCAATCGTTAAATTTCCCTGGAGAATTGCCACGGCCCCCGGCCATCCCCAGGGAGTTTCTCGCTGGTGGCGCCGTGTCGTTGATGGGTTTGGGTTCGTGCTCACAGGCCTTGGATCGCCTTGCCTGTCGGTTGTTCCAACAGTTTCTTGAAAGGCAATGGCAAGGAGGGTACAAGCGAGTAGGCCGCAAGTGATTGGGTTAACGCCTATTTTTTGACGAAAACGCCCGATTCCGCTAGCGGGAGCCGAAGGTCTGGCGGAAAAATAAAGCCAACCCACGGCCAGCAGTGTGTTGGCTGCCACCAACAGTAACGAAAAGCCTTCCAGGCCCAGGGTACCCGTACACGCCCTGGCCCAGTCCAACGCGTGTTGGCTGTATACCAGCCGGGCCCAGGGTACACCAATGGCGGGAAGGCCATAACTCCATTCCATCGCGCCCCAAAGCAGTGGAAAGGCAAGAAGGTGTATCAGCGGACCGATGTTGCCCGGTGGTGTTGTTTTGAGCCGCCTTTGCATAAGCGCTTGAACGCTGGCTTGAACAAGGGCTTGGGCGGCGAAGACGCAGCCCCATAAAATGCCGCCATAGCTACAGGCAATGGCCCAGGCCAGGCCAGCAACGAAAAGACTTTGCCAGTGGCTAAACCCCAACCAGGTGAGCGGATGCAGCGACCAGAACCACCATAGGCACACCGCGTGGTAGGTGAGGCCCAGGAGGCAGCCCCCGAGAAAATTTTGGATGACGCCGCCCTGGCGATGACTTTGAACCAGCGCCAGCGCCAGGCCCCCCCACGCGAACGGCCAAAACCCAATGGCGGGCGAGGAAGCAGCAAGGCATAGGCCGCTAAGCAACCATTCCAAACGCCAACCGTTGCGCCAACCGTTGCGCCAACCGTTGCGCCAACCGGTACGCCAATCACTGCGCCAATCTGTTGTTTGTCGAAACATTGGGGTGTCCAAATCGTGCATGGGGGGTGGGTGGGTTCAGGTTGCGGTTGGCCACTTTATTAACCTTTTCTAAAGGGCCGCAACTCCCGCCTGTTTTGTGGTTTATACCTAACTAGTAGGGAAGACATTCTCACGATAGCACCAGTTACATCAACGGTTTTTTGTTCAGCAACCGTTTGTTTGAGTTTGTGTTGGCAGGTCATTGCGCCCAGCGAATGGGTGGTCAGTTCATGGGTGGTTACCGCTTGTGATTTTGTCTGGCAATGATGACCCGGCGGCCATTCGGCCTAAATGCCCGCTGCGCAAGCCCAGCAGACCACTGGTTGAATGGCGCCGTTGACAATGAGCACACACAGAGAGAGAGGGGAGTTTAGGGGTGTATACACATTTTGCTTCGGACGTGACGCGTCCGAGCCAGTGGCCGTGGCCTCCAGCCAGGCTGCTTCAGGGGGCTGCGCCTGATCAGGAGGTCCGTGCCCCGTTTGACGGGCCGATGTTCAGTGGGCAGCGTTTGGAATCGTTTGCAAAAGACGCGTCTGCTCAAGCGGACAATGCGCTTTCATCCATTGAGAGTCTGTCTGTGGGGCAGTTTTGTCAGGCGCAGCAGCGCCTTCAGGAACAAAATGCAGATGGCGATTATCTGGAAACGGAGCTTGCCAATACCCAACGCCTATTTGCACCCAGTATTGTTCCGCCGGAGGGGGCCTAGGTTGTGTTGACATTCAGCGTCTTCACGGGCATTTTCGGTGTTGTTGTGGTGCTCGCTCATTCATTTAGTGCTGTCTAAACTCCTGTCGCTGCGCTCCTCGCGCCTAGAAACTGCTCCGCGAACACAGTGAATGTCAACACAACCCTAGCTAAGTGTGGCTCCGGCAAAACGGGATCCTTGCCGGGTGCCGCGGTTGGCAAATTCTCGAATAATTGCCTGAATGACGTCATCTCGTTGCTGCTGCAGCCAGCGCGGAGCCACCACGTGCTTTGGGTGGCCGTTGCCCGCCACACGATGAATGACACATTCGGGGTGAAGGCGTTCTAAAAAGTCGCACACCAGGGCCACGTACTCTTGAAAAGCCAGCGGTTGCCACTGGCCCTGTTCGTAGGCCTGGGCAATGGGGGTTTTCTCCATTGCCACCAGCAGATGAATCTTAACCCCATCTACCCGCAATTGCGCCAGGCGTTCGGCGGTGGACATTTGCTCCTGCCAGCTTTCGCCTGGCAAGCCTAAGATTACGTGAACGCAGTGTTCTAACCCCACGGCTTGGGTGAGTTTTAGCGCGTGTTCAAAATCCTCGTAGGTTTCGCAGCGGTTGATAGCCGCTAGCGTGTGGTTATGGATGGTTTGCAGGCCGTACTCAACACACACTAGCGGAAGCTGTGAGCGATAGCTGGCCAAGAGGCTTAATTTTTCCTCGTCCACACAATCGGGCCTGGTGGAAACCGCTAACCCAACCACATCGGGGTGGGCTTGAATGGCTTCATCGTATCGTTTCTTCAGGCGATCGGGGGTATCGTACGTGTTGGTGTGAGATTGAAAATAGGCAATAAATTTCTGCGCTCCGAATCGCTGCTGGCGTTTGGCAATGTTTTTAAGCATTTGTTCGTGGAGGGTGGCCCGTCGGTCCCGTGTACGAGAGGAAGAACCGGTTTCATCGCAAAAGGTGCAGCCGCCGTGGCCTTTTTGGCCGTCAATATTGGGGCAGGTAAAGCCGCCATCCAGGCTAATTTTGTACACACGACAACCAAACCGTCTTTGCAGCATATGGTTGTAGCTGTTAAAGGGCAGTGGTGCCTGCTGAAAAGCGGTTTGCTCTTGGGGAAGTGAGCTGGGAAAGGTCATTCTTTGGCGCTCTTTGCTGTTTGTGTTGGGGTACAGTATTTGCAAAAGACGGACCCAGGCCGTTTTGCAACAACCTTGGTATCAAACCACGCGCAGACGTTTGCACACAAGCGCGCGCCTCAAAAATCCTCCGGCTGATGAGTGGACACTCACGACGGAGTTTGGCACACTAGTGACAAACCTGAAACAAGAGACAAACTTAGAACAAGCTATCATCACGAATACGCACGGAGCGCGTGTGTAAATTTATAAAAATTTACAATAATTTTTTTCAGGCAGGGTGCGCCATACAAGGCTTAGTGTGGTAGTTACAACGCTTTTAACTCGCCCGTGTTTCTGTTACGTGTGTGCTATTCGGGACCAAATTGTTCAAGTTTTCAGTTCATTTTCTGTTCTTTTTTGGAGTGGGTGTTTTCGAATGCTTTGTTTGGAAGCATTCCCGTGTGTTGTTGCGTGCGGTAGCGTCCAGTCCGTTTGCGTTGTTTTGTGCGGTGTTATTTGTCAATGAGGGGTACCAGGAATGGTTACGACGTCTTCTTATCTATCGCCCAGAGACTTATCCAGCCTATTTGAGCTGAAGAACCGAGGGTTTTGCCTGTTGGAGGTCAAGGTCTCTCCGGTCTCTTCCGTGCGAGGCCGTCTGATAGACTCGTTGGCCATGCCTAAAAACACCCGCATTATTTGTGTGGTGCGCCAAGGACGGCCCATTTTACGACTGGATTCCCTGTTCCTGATGGAAGGCGATACGCTCTACGTACTCACGGACAACGAAGAGACGGTGCGTCACTTTTTTATGTTCTAAATGGCTTTTAGGCCCGTGGTTTTGGCGTACTGAATGAAGGCAGCCTTGTCTTTTGCTAGTTTGCACGCAACGGGCCTTTAACCCAAAGTAAATACCCTGGTGCCACCTGGTTTTTTTCGGTGGACCAGGGTGTTTTTGTTTATTGGCCCGCCCCTCCCCCTGGCTTGCAAGGGCTTTGTTTTTTCTGGATGATAAACAGCATTATTCCCCGCGCAACCGTGGCCTGCGTAGCTTTGGTCAATGCAACTTTGGAAAGGATGGACCCCGCCGATGTGTGGCATTGTTGGATACTTGGGCAAGCGAACCGTGGTTCCCGTACTAATCGATGGACTTCGCTACCTGGAGTACCGCGGGTACGATTCGGCCGGAATTGCCTTTTTGCAAAACGATCAGCAAGCCTTTGCGGTGTACAAAAAGTCCGGCAAACTCAGCAATTTAGAGGCTATTTTGCCGCCCAACGTGTTTGAGCCCAACGGCCATCAGCTTCATGTGGGCATTGGTCATATTCGGTGGGCCACGCACGGTGCGCCTACCGATTTAAACGCCCATCCGCACCTTGGGGCGCAGGGCGATATTGCCCTGGTGCATAACGGAATTATTGAAAACTACGGAGAAATACGTCAGCAACTGACCGCCCAAGGCTACGTGTTTCAGTCTCAAACCGATACTGAGTGTGTGGCGCACCTGTTGGAATCGGCCATGGCTCAGGCGTTGGGTGCGGCCCCAGAGATTGATTTTCTGGAAACCATTCGTCGGGCCTTCTCTCAGTTGCGAGGGGCGTATGCGCTAACCATTGCCAACCGCAAGTTTCCCGATCGGCTTTACGTGGTGCGCAACCACGCGCCGCTGGTCATTGGTGTGGGCGATCAGGAGTATATGGTGGCCAGCGATTCTGTGGCCGTCTCCTCGGTGGTTGATCGGGTGGTGTACCTGAAAGACCGCGAAATTGCCGAAATTTCCCCCCAGGGCATTCGGCTTATGACGTTGGATGGCGTGTTGCTGGAGCCGCGTGTGGATGTGCTGCAAAGCGGTCCCCTGTTGATTGACAAAAAAGGCTTTAAGCACTTTATGCTTAAAGAAATTTACGAACAGCCCGACGTACTCCGCAATTCGCTGTCGGGTCGGTTGCTCAGTGCGGATCATCCCGTGCAACTGTTTGATGAGTCAGATTCGGTAATGGAGCGCCTGCTGACGGCCAAGCGTTTGCTGATTATTGGTTGCGGCACTTCGTATAACGCGGGCTTGGTGGGCAAGTACTTTATTGAAGAAGTGGCGCGAATTCCAGTACAGGTGGAGGCTGCCGGAGAATTTCGTTACCGTAAGCCGGTGCTGGATGCCGACACCCTGGTGGTGGCTATTTCTCAATCGGGCGAAACCGCCGATACGTTGGAAGCCATTCGTTTGGCCCAGTTGCAAGGGGCTGCCACGCTGGTTTTAACCAACCGAGAAGACTCTACGATGGCGCGAGAAACGGATGCGGTGCTATCCGTCCGAGCCGGGGTTGAGGTGAGCGTGTGTGCCACCAAAAGCTTTTTAGCCCAAGTGGTGGTGCTGTATCTGCTGGGGCTGTTCCTGGCGGAACGTCGCCAGACCCTTTCCCCTGAAGCCTTAACGGAGCTGAAATCCGGCTTGGTGCGTTTGCCCATTGCTCTAGAAGCCCTACTGAGTGATACGGAGCCAATTCAGGCGTTGGCCAAAAAGTACGGCCATGCGCGCGATGTGCTGTTTATTGCCAGGGGGGTGAATTACCCGGTGGCGCTGGAAGGGGCGCTAAAGCTGAAAGAAATTAGCTACATTCACGCCGAAGGCTATTCGGGCAGCGAGCTGAAGCACGGCCCGATTGCCATGTTGGATGAGTCGATTCCGGTGGTTTCCGTATTGGTGCCAGGGCCGGTGTTTGACAAAATGCTCTCAAACTGCCAGGAGGCCAAAGCGCGTGAGGCCCGTGTTATTGGGATTATTGCCAGTAACGCGCCGCCAGAATCCCTGTCGGAAGAGATTCGGCAGGTGTTTGAGGATGTGGTCATTATTCCTGCGGTTGAAGAGCTTCTCTCTCCGCTACTAACGACCGTGCCATTGCAGTTAGTGGCCTATTATATGGCAGAATATCTCGGTAAGGACGTGGATCAGCCCAGAAACCTGGCAAAAAGCGTAACGGTAGAGTAGGGATTTGGGTATTTGCAATGGATGTGCCCACTCGCGCGCGAGAAGATGAGTTGCCCAGGGAAAATACCACGATGGCAACCCTTCGCCTGAGCAATAGGGGGCTTGCCATACGGCCGTTTTGTATCACGTTGCCGGGCCAGTGGTCTTTTGGCGGGCCTGAGTGGAAGCCAGTGTGGGATCCTCCGGCCCACACGTCTGGCGGTTGGATTCGACGCATTGAGGCTCAGCTCATGCAGCGTCTGCCCCAGTGTTATCGTCTGCTTCGCTGGTCTGTGGTAAGCCGAACCGATGATGCGCTGTGCTGTGAGGGGCTTTACCTGCTGGCGGAAGATATTCAACAAGCGCCTTGATCTCGGAGAGGCGGCTTTCAAGAATGCACGGCTTGTTTTACCCATTGGCCAGCTTGCTATGCGCAGCGTATAATGGCGGCTGAGCCATAGCTTTTTTCTCGATCAGCTTTTTTCAAGCAAACAGTGCCGCCCCCCCCCTGCCGCCGTGTGACTTGACGCACTTTTTGTCTTCGTTTTTCTGCTTGTCTTCGTTTTTCTGCCCGTGCCAATGCCTGTGTAAGGATTAAATGCCAATGAGCGACGTTGCTGCGACTGCCGCTGCTGCCGAAGTAATTGCGATTGAGACCGTGTTTCTGGAGCAGGCAAAAGCCCTTTGCATGGGTGGCGAGTTATTGCCTGGTGGAGTAGAGGCATTGGCCCGCCGCTTGCAGCAGGCCGCCGAAAAACAGCAACCGCTCAGGGTTAAGCTGGGTTTGGATCCCACCCGGCCGGATTTACACCTGGGCCATACAGTGGTGTTGCGCAAGCTGCGAATGTTTCAGGATCTGGGCCATCAGGCCGTGCTGATTATTGGCGATGCAACGGCCATGATTGGTGATCCGTCGGGCCGTAACGTTACCCGACCGCCACTGACTGAGGAAGAGGTGCTGGCCAACGCCCAAACGTATCTCGATCAGGCGGCCAAGGTGCTGGATGTGCGCAAGGCGGAAATTGTGCGCAACAGCCAGTGGCTCAGCCCGATGACGCTGAACGACTTTTTACGGCTGGCGGCCAAAGTGACCGTGGCGCAAATTATGGTGCGAGACGACTTTCAGAAACGCTATGCGGAAAATCGCCCGATTGCCCTGCACGAAATCTTTTATCCACTGATGCAAGGCTACGATTCTGTGATGGTGCGTGCCGATATTGAGCTGGGCGGCACGGATCAGCGCTTTAATAACCTCATGGGCCGAGAGCTTCAGCAGGCCTACGCCACGGCTTCTGATCCGCAGCCAATGGAGCCGCAAATGGTGTTGCTAATGCCACTGCTGGAAGGCACGGACGGCAAAACCAAAATGTCCAAGTCTTACCCGGAGCACTGCATTAACCTGACCGATTCGCCGTCGGAGATGTACGGCAAGCTGATGTCCATTCCAGACGCGATGATTATTCGTTACGAGGCTTTGCTGACACCAGTTACGGCGGAGCAAGTGGCGCAACATCAGCGGGCAATGCAGCTTCCGGCCGCGCAAGGGGGAATTAACCCACGAGATTTAAAGGCAATGTTGGCCAAGTGGATGGTGGGCCAATACCACAGCCAAGAGGCGGCCACTGAGGCGGAAACCCAGTTTGTACAGCAGTTTCGGAATAAAGAAATTCCGCAAGAGATTCCAGAAACCACACTGAACGCCAATATGCCGCATAAGTTAATTGATGTTATGGCCGATTACGAGCTGGCTCCCAGCAAAACGGAAGCCAGGCGCCTTATTCAGGGGGGCGGCGTGAAGTTGGACGGCCAGAACAAAGTGACCGACCCCGAGGCGGTGCTAAATGGCGCAGAGGGTCAGTCCGTAGTGCTGCAAGTGGGCAAGCGAAAGTTTTTGCGTTTATACTTTCGCTAAAATAACACGCGCCAAGTGCAGAAGTTTGCCTCTGCCAGCCCAGCGGAAAACGGTGGCTTGACAATGGGTTGACAATTTTTTTTGAATGTATACAATATCATCTTTCGTTCATTCGGTGTAATCGGGCATTCATTCGGTGCATTGCGCCAGGTAGGTTTACCAATCAATAAAAACTAGCTCGGTTGTGGCTTTTGGCTACATCCATATTGGGATTGTGAGGTTATTGATGACAACACTTCGGTTCGGCAAACTGTTGGAGCACTCCCTCCAGCAAGAAGGGAACACGGCAACCGCGCGGGTGTCTTATCCGCTGCCTTTAAACCGCCACCTGAGCAACGATTACCACATCCAGGGCACGGTATCGGCTCGTGGGGACCGGTTTGAGACCCAGTTGGACGATCCCCAACATGGAAACCCTGCCATTGCCATTGAAGTGGATGCACCCGATCAGTTGGCCCTCAACCGCAGAGAAGAGCACTTCTTTGCCCGCCCGGAACTGTTGGTTCAAAACCTGTTGCAGCCCGTATGGCGCTTTTTGTTTAAGCCAGATCAGGCCGCCTATGAGCCCGTGGATCCGTTGGGTTCGCCCACGAGTAAGCTGGGCACCTTTTTTGTTACCCAGGAACAACTGGCAACTGCCGAGGGCCGCTTTCCCTCTGTCAAGGTGGAAGGCAAGCGCTTGGATCTGCTAGAACCAGAAACGATTGCGGGCTTGGTGCAGGATAGTTTTCAGCTATACCACCGAATGGTGGCGCCCAAAACGTACGATGCCGACCAATACCGGGTGGAAGGGAACCAGTTGGCTTCTGACGATTGGCTGCCCCAGCCAGAACCCGAAAAGAAAAAGCAACTGGCCGTGGCCACCTTAACCCAAACCTTGAGTGAGGCTAGAGACTCCTTGGAAGGTATGCTTCAGCTTTAAATGCCCGTAAAACCAAAAGCATCTGAACTGCATCAGCCCCCATTTCAGTTAAATGGGGGCTGATGGTTGGATGATTTATGCTCGGCTTAGATGAGTTCCTTGTCCGGGTTTGATCAACTCACCAGGTGCGCCGTGCTGGCCATCAGCTTGGCCACGTTATCCTTGCAAAAGCCGTGCTGGCCTTTTCGCTCAATAAACTCGTAGATAATCCCCGTAATGGGGTGAGGTTGCGTAAACACCTGCACCAGGTCGTCGCAATGCAAGGGCTCTGGCGTGGTAAACAAAATGCCTTTGGCTTGCCATTGGTCCATTGTGGCTTTCACGTCGCCTACTTCGTATGCCAAATGGTGAACAGCTCCCACGCCGCGTCCCCATTCGTTGACCCAACGGTCAATTAGGCTGCCGGGTGGCCCTTCGGAAACAAAAATTTCTGGGGCCATATGGTAATCCAGCCCAGGCGACACGTGACTGATGAACGGAAGCCCTTCCAGCGCTTGGCCGTGAGGGTGTTTTTCCGGGGGCTCTAGCGCCATGCACATAGCCTTGGAGCCATCTTCTAACGTGATTTCAAACTCGCATTGAATAACGTAGCCGAACATGTCTGTAAAAAACTGCACGGCCGCATCCCGATTTTTTACCCGATAGGCAATATGATCCAGTCGCATGGCGATGAATGACCCCTCGAACGATTTTAATACTACAGAAGCCAATCGTCAGGGGCTCAACCTGGCGATTTTAAACTTCCTAACCGAACAAAATTGCGTTCCTCTACAGTATAAAGGGTTTTAAGCGTCAGGGGAATCAACGGCCAGAAAACCCATTGCTAAGCGTCTTTTGGCCGCGTTGTAACCCCCAAGCCTGGCGCGCTGGGCAGAAGTATCTGGCTGCCCTCAAAGCAAACCCCCTGGTAGGGGTCGTGTGCCAGGAGCAGGCAGGCGTCTAAATCGGCGTAATCCACCAATGGACTGAGGTGCGCCATGGCTGTTACAGAAATGGAGCTTTCCGCAAAGCCACCCAGCATAACCTTGAGCTGGTGGGCTTTGGCCGCGTGAATCATCTGGATAATTTGAGTCAGACTGCCGGTTTTGGTGTGTTTGAGGTTAACCGCGTGGAACCATTCGGCACAACGGGGAATATCGGTCAGTTGGTGGCAGCTTTCATCGGCCATTAGCAGAACCGGGCTGGTGGCCTTCAGTGTTTCGTAGGCCGCCGGTGGGCTGTCGAGGGTCAGGGGTTCTTCCACAAACTCAACCCCAAAATCGGCCAGCATCTTGCAGCGCTCCAGGGCAATTGGGGCGGGCCAACCGGCATTGGCATCGGCGCGTAGGGTGATGCCCGGCGCTAGCCTGCGAATTAAGGCCAAGCTCTCACGGTCGTTTTCCCCACCCAGCTTTACTTTTAGAATATCGTAGCCACGTGTAAGCGCCAGTTGGGTTTTGTGCTCGACCTCCGCCAGGCTGGAGATGCCAATGGTGTAGCAGGTCTTTGGTGTGTTTTTTGGGTCTAAGCCCAGCAGTGCGTAAAGAGGGAGGTTGAGCGCCTTGCCTGCCCAGTCGTACAGGGCAATGGAAATACCCGCTTTTGCCGCCAAATGGCCTGGGTAGGCAGATAGGGCGCATTCAATGGCTTGGCGGTTCCAGAGGTTGTGCTGTTGCCAAAAGCCATCCGCTTGCAGTTGTTGGTAAAATTCGCAGACGCTTTCTGCCGTTTCTGCCCCGTAAAACAACGAGGGGACGGCTTCTCCCCAGCCGGTAATGAGGTTGTTGGCCGGAGGCGTATTTGGTTGGATATTCGGGCAAGCGCTTAACGCGACCCGAACCGTGCGGCTGACGGCTTGGGAACCGTAGGCAATGGTAAACGCAAATTCCAGCGGTAAAGTCATTACTTCCCAGTAAAATGCGCTGGGTGTTGCAGTGGGGGGCATGGGGTGTTGTTAACCTTCCGTTAAGCTTGCTAATGGCTAGGCTGCGTAAACATTGAACGTCTACACGGCCATGGGCGCTGTTGCTATTGTAACGTTAAAAGGCATTGCCACCCGAGGCCATTAAGGAAGTGGCGCTTCGTTTTTTTATTTTGATTTAAATTTTAGTTTGAGTTATTTCTGAATTGAAGTTACAATACTTTATAAATAATCGGTTTTTGAGTGTAGTTTTTAGCACGAATGACGTAGATCATAAAAAGACGATCTTACAAACCCACACGCTACCAAATACACACGCTACACGCAGCCTCCCGATGAAAGTTCCAGAGGGCTGTTTTCGTTGTCTCCCCTGCAAACGAATCAACCAGGTATTCTCAAACACACACACAAGCGGTAGGAATCCATGAGTCGCAGATGGTACGACGAAAACCGGTATCGCCCGGTAAAGACTTCTCTCGGTTACTTAATTCAGCTACCGGATGAATACAACAGTATTATTTCCGAAGGGGTTTGCTCGGTGGCCGAAGAGGAGTTTTATGCCCACGAGGTGATGGAAAGCGTCCGCAGCCTGGGGCGAGAAAAGATTTTGGCGCTGCATAAGTCCAAACAGCGGGCCCGGCAGGAAGATCAAAACCGGCACTTACACAAGGCGGTGACCTATTTGGCGGTGCTATCGGAGGATAACAAGGAGCGCCTGGGGCATCGCATGCTGGAGCTGAGCGTCTCGACACTGGAATATTTTCGCGCCTGTACCGAATTTCAGCGAGACCCCAGTAAAAAGGAAGTGTCTACCGTGGTAAACGTGTGTGTGGCCTATGGCAACAAGGAATCGCGCCAGTTTGTGCATAAACTTCGGCAGCGCTTTTTAGACGAAGTGGAACAGTTGGCCGCCGAGCAAAAGCCAGAGCACGAGTTCTTGAAGGCGCATTTGTCGGATATGCAGATCCGCATCAGCAACGACTTGCTCCGGTAACGGCGGCCGAAGTATGCTAGTGGCACGATGGATGCCGTTTTTTATTGCAGCTTTTGTTTTGAACCCAACAGCATTTTTGTCGATCCTACTGGGGGCGGCTTACAGCGTTATGTGGAAGACTGCCAGGTTTGCTGTCGGGCAAATACGCTGAGCATTGCCTGGGATGACACCGCAGAGGCGTACACGGTGGACAGTGAGCCGGAAGGTGGCGTGTAATTAGCGCAATTTGTACTTGTTGGCCAACGCTTCCACCCGAGAGCGCGAGAGCGGATGCGTGAGCAAAAATTCTGGCGGGCTTCCGTTTCTTCTGCCATTTTCCAACACCTGGAAGGCTTCCAGCGCCCCCTTGGGATGGTAGCCTGCTTTGGTCATCAGTTGCATGCCCAAGTCATCCGCCTGGTATTCCAGGTTACGAGAGAATTTTTTATCAATCAGCCCCAGGCCAATATTGCCCGCCGTATAGCCCAGTCCGCCTTCTGGCGCGTAGCGTTGCAGCACAAAACGGTCCAGCAGGGCTAAGCCCACGCGTCGTCGTTGGGTTTTCTCCAGGTGGCTCAGCACAATATGGCTGAGCTCGTGGCCGACAATAAAAGCCCGCTGATCGCTGGTGTGGAGTTGCTGCCACAATTTGGTGGTAATCACAATTTTTTGTCCGTTGGTATAAGCGTTCAATTCAGGGCTGTCTTCCAGCGTAATGCTTTGCACCAAATCTTTGGGCAGTTGGTTACTTTGTATAAGCCTTTGTAAAATAGCCGTGTGGCTTTGCGGGGCCTGGTGTACCTGGGCGTAGCCCGTATGGGGGCTGGGCCAGGCTGGGGTTGTTGCTTGCCGCGAGGAAGAACCAACGGGCTTAAGCACTTGCCAGGCCTGGTTATTGGCCGCCCCAACGGGCAGGGGTATCCACAGGCTAAAACTGCCTACAATGCAAAGTGCCAGCAATAACTGCTTTTGGCTGGCAAGTGTTCCAAAAAGCCCTGTTAGCGAGAGATTTATGCGGGACGACCGGTTCATGTGGGGGTAAATGTCTCCTGACGGACGTATAACCAGCATTGTATAGGACGTTTCAGTCGCCCGGTGGGTTCCCGTGGCGAGAGGGTTCCTGTGGAGAGGAAGTGCTTGCCCAAGGGCTTTTGCGAATGCGGTGGGGACTTTTTTGCTACAATAACAAAAAATCTTAGCCAATGGACTGGCTATTTTTTAAATTAAACGCTGCGGTATTGTTTGCAAAGGTAAGGAACCCCTACAGCCATGCGCATTGAAGGCCAACGGTTTTTGGTGGTGGGTGGGGCCGGGTTCATCGGTTCTCACGTGGTGGATCAACTCCTGGCGGCGGGTGCTGCCCAGGTGGTGGTGTACGATAATTTTTCTCGTGGGCGGATGGATAATTTGGCCAACGCGCTGAAAGATTCCCGTTGCAGCGTTTTTGCAGACGGCGGCGATATTCTTCACCCAGATACCTTGAAAAAAGCGATGGCGGGTATGGACGGGGTGTTTCATCTGGCGGCGGTGTGGCTGCTCCAGTGCCACGAATACCCGGATACGGCCTACAAGGTGAATGTGGAAGGCACCTACAATGTCATTCAGGCGGCTATTGCCACTGGGGTAAAAAAGGTGGTCTATTCTTCCAGCGCCTCTGTGTATGGCAACGCGCTGCAAACCCCAATGGCGGAAGATCACCCCTACAACAATCAAACTTTTTACGGCGCTACCAAAATTGCGGGTGAGCATTTCTTTCAGTCGCTTGGTGTTCGCTACGGGCTGAATTGGGTAGGCCTCCGCTACATGAATGTGTATGGTCCCCGCCAGGATTACCAAGGTGCCTACATTGCCGTGATGCACAAAATCCTCGACCGCATTGACCAGGGCTTGTCCCCCGTCGTGTATGGCGATGGTTCCCAATGCTACGACTTTGTGGCTGTGGAAGACGTGGCGCGGGCCAACCTGGCGGCTATGCAGGCGGATGTTTCCGGTAAATGCTACAACGTGGGCCGGGGCATTGGCACTTCCATACAAGAGTTGTCTGAAATGTTGCTGGATTTAACCGCTTCCAGTTTGCCTATTCAGTACGAGCCCGCGGGCCTTACCTTTGTAACGCACCGTATAGGTTGTCCCAAGGCCGCAAAGACGGATTTGGGCTTCGAGTGGCAGATTGATCTTCAAGACGGCTTGCAGCGCTTGATCGATTGGCGGCGGGCTGATATTGAGGCCGTTGCCGCGCGTCGTGAAGGCCGCCGTGAAGGAGGGTTGGTTCATGCCTGAGTTGATGACCCAGCCTTCAGTGCCGGTTCGTAAAATTGGTATTTCGTTGCCGGATACTGGCCTGGAGGAATGGGAGGCCACCCGAAGCTGCTATGAGACCGGCTGGCTGACCCAAGGCCCACAAGTAGCCGCGTTTGAAGCAGCGTTTGCCAAGCAACACGGCGTGCGTCACGCCATTGCCACAACATCTTGCACTACGGGTTTGCACCTGGCCTTAGCCGCCATGGGGGTTGGCCCTGGAGATGAAGTGATTGTTCCGGCCTTTACCTGGGTGGCCACTGCCAACGTGGTGCTTTACTGCGGTGCTACGCCCGTGTTTGTGGATGTGGATCCGGTAACCTTTAACCTGGATGTTGCCCAAGTCGCCCCATTGCTGAGCGAGCGAACCCGAGCGATTATTCCGGTGCATTTGTTTGGCCTGTGCGCCGATATGACTGCGTTGAAGGCGCTATTGCCCGCCCATGTCAAAATTCTGGGCGATGCGGCCTGTGCCATTGGCGCCAGCTTAAACGGGGTGATGGCGGGCGCCCTGGGCGATGCCGCAGTGTTTTCGCTCCATCCGCGGAAAATGGTGACCACCGGCGAAGGCGGCATGGTGACCACTAACGACGATGCCTTGGCCGAGACCATGCGTCAGCTGCGGAATCACGGGGCCAGTGTCTCTGAAGAGGAGCGCCATGCAGGGCCCAAACCCTACTTGCTTCCTGCCTTTAACCTCTTGGGCTTTAACTACCGTATGACGGATATGCAGGGCGCGATGGGCTCTGTGCAACTGGCAAAGCTGCCCAAAATGCTCCAGGAGCGCCATCAGGCGGCTGCGTTTTATCAACAAGCCTTGGCAGAAATTTCCTGGCTAAGAACCCCAACCACCCCAGAGGGCTACGAGCATGGTTGGCAGGCCTACGTTTGCTGGGTCGATCCGGCAACGGCCCCGATGCCGCGCAACGATTTAATGGAGCGCTTGCAACAGGCGGGTATCAGTACGCGGCCAGGCACGCATGCCGTGCATATGCTGGGGTATTATGCCGAGCGTTACGGGTTGAGCCCCAATGACTTTCCTGGGGCGCGGGACTGTGATGCCCACAGTTTGGCCATTCCGTTACACAACCGTATGAGCCAGGATGATTACCAGTACGTGGTGGATGTTTTGAAGTCGGTTTAAAGGGCGGTTGGCTTTGGATGGCGCACGCCCCGGCTTATCACACCATCCGGCTTGTCACGCATTTTTCACTCCCGTTTGCGTACACTCTCTCTAAGCCAGTGGAGAACTCTGGAGCCGGAGAGAAAACATGTACGTTCAAGCAACCTCTCAGCCGTGGGTGGACCACCTAGCGTTTCGCTCGGCCAACGCGCAACCCCCACTGCCCACCCGCCCGCCGCCTGACGCTTCGCTTCTTTCCGCGCCTTTACGCCCACTTTCTGCCTTCCCAAGGCATCCCGCCTCGGATTCGTTGTTGCTATTTCGTGGGGAGTCTCCCGCTATGTTGCCGTTGCCCCCTTCTTTGGTGATTGTCAACCCGCCCGCGCTTCGGCCAGACAACATGCAGGCCTATGAAGCCATGCTCCAGCAGGCGGCAAGTGCTTCGATCTCGCCCGTTTCTGGCTACAAAGTGGGCGCTGTGGCCCTGGGTAACAGTGGTACTGCGTATTTGGCCACTAACATTGAGCTAGAAGGTGGCACGTATGCGTCAACGGTTCACGGCGAGCAATTTGCAGTGGCGCTGGCCCGCGAGCACCACGAGACCGGGCTAAAGGCGTTGGTGGTTACGGCGGAACCCTGCGGGCATTGCCGACAATTTTTGCTGGAGACCGGAAACCCGAGCCTGCCTATTTTTTACAAAAATAGCCAAACCGGGCACTGGCAACAAACGGATTTGCAAACGCTGTTGCCCAACCCGTTTACCCTGGCCGATGCCGATACCCATTTATTTAACAGCCCCCCACTGCCGGTGCAGTTGGCAGCTTCTTCAGGTACTTTGGCCGATGAGCCGCTAACACAGGCTGCACTAGTGGCGGCTCGCGCTTCCTACACCCCATTAACCCAAAATGCTTGGGCTGGGTTGGCTGTGCAAATGGTCGATGGACGTATTGTGACTGGCAATGTGCTTGAAAGCGCTGCGTTTAACCCCACAATGACACCCCTGCAAACGCTGCTGGTGTCTTTGGTGGCCAAACAAGAGCCTTGGCAGCACATTCGGCAAGCTGTACTGGTGGCTCCACAAAGCCCCCACTTTTCGTACCAGGCGGAGATTGAACAGTTTTTAGCCACTCACGCGCCAGAGGCCCCACTGAAGGTGGTTCCAGCAACGAGTCGTCGCTAGTGGCGGACTTTATTGGTTGACAAGAACGGTTGCGGGCATTCCTTTGCCTTGGGGGCTTTCGGTGTTGCGTCCCATACAAACGTAGTGGAATCCACGCTCTTGCATCCGCTGGGGATCGTATTGGTTTCGTCCGTCAAAAATGGTGCGGCCTCGCATCCGAGATTTCATCGTCTCAAAGTCGGGCCGACGGAACTCGGGCCATTCGGTTAGCAGGAGCAGGGCATCCGCGTTATCCAGGGCTTCGTAGCGCGTTTTGCTGTAGGTAACCTTACTGCCAAACAAGCGCTTTGCCGTTTCAATGGCCTTGGGATCGAATGCCTGAACCTGTGCGCCTGCCGCCTGCAACGCCTCAATAATGGTAATGCTGGGGGCGTCTCGCATGTCATCGGTTTTGGGCTTAAAGGCCAGGCCCCAAACGCCAAAGATTTTTCCTTCCACCGATCCTTGATAATGAGCAAGAATTTTCTGGATAAACGTGTTGCGTTGCTCCTGGTTAATGCGATCGACCGCTTCCAGCAGCGTGCTATGGCAGTTAACATCGCGTGCGGTGCGGATTAGCGCCTTGACATCCTTGGGGAAGCAGGAGCCGCCGTAGCCCAAGCCTGGAAACAGAAACTGGTTCCCGATTCGGTTGTCGGTGGCAATGCCGTTACGCACCTGGTCAATATCGGCGCCAACTTGCTCGCATAAATTGCTCATTTCGTTGATGAACGAGATTTTGGTGGCCAGAAAGGCGTTGGCCACGTACTTGGTCATCTCCGCCGAAGGAATATCCATAATTAAAATGGGGTTGCCTGTGCGCAAAAAGGGACTGTATAGCTCGCTCATAATGTCTGAAGCGCGGGGGTTGTCGGTGCCAATGACCACCCGATCAGGCTTCAGGAAGTCATCAACCGCTGCGCCCTGCTTTAAAAACTCTGGGTTGGATACTACCGAAAACTCGTGTGGGGTGTGTTGGGCAATGAGCGCCTTGAGCTGTTTGGCCGTACCAACCGGCACGGTGCTTTTGGTAACAATAACCTTGTAGTCGTCCATATAAGTGGCAATTTCTTGCGCAACGGCAAACACGGCAGAGAGATCAGCGCTACCGGCCTTGCCTTCCGGGGTGCCCACGGCAATAATGCAAATAAGAGATTGCCGAACCGCCATGCCCAAATTGGTGGTAAAGCGCAGGCGGCCATCCTGGGTGTTGGTCCGAATGAGCTCTTCCAGGCCGGGTTCATAAATAGGCACGGCGCCTTCTTGCAAAAGACGGATTTTTTCCGCGTTGTTGTCTACGCAAATGACTTCGTTGCCCATTTCGGCCAAGCAGGTGCCGGTCACCAGGCCAACGTATCCAGTTCCAATAACGCACACTTTCATAGAGAGAGGGGTTCCCGTGGGTTAGCTTCTAACGAGGTTTTTTTCTGCGAAGCAGATTGAGCAGGGCATCGACATTGACCGGGTTTTTCACTTTACCCTCAGGCGTGATTTGCACGTCGGGTGGGGTGGTTACGCCAACAACCCGCTGCTGCTTATTGCGAAAATTGTCCTGTTTGCTCCGACGGCCATGGGCGCCAAAGTAAACGTTAGGTTGCTGAGAGGGGAATCCAAAATTGTAGTGGTTATTCATAGGGGGAGAGGTATCCTTAGTAGAGAAAAAAAGAAATTTTACAGGAATGGCGGCTGCAAACCCTGAAGCCCGGGTTAGGACAAAGCGGTTTCATCGAGCCAGATGAATGAAAACAGAGCGCTATTTTAAATTGACTGCACTCAACGTATCGGGTTCCGCACCAAGTGAGTGGATACCGTTTGTTTTTTCCTTCATCTGTTGGTACCAGGCGACAAATTTAGGAATGCCTTCCGCAATTTTGGTCGTAGGGCGGTAACCCAACAGGCGTTGTGCTTTTTCAATATTGGCGCAGGTAACACGCACGTCGCCCGGCTGGGCAGGTTGATAGTCCAGCAAGGCGGTTTTTCCCAGGGCGTTTTCAATTAGGTGAATGAGCTGGCGGAGCGCGACAGTCTGGTTCTCGCCCAGGTTAAAAATGTCGAATGGCTCCTCGGTGTATCGCAGTGCGGCCAACACCCCCTGAATAACATCATCAATATAGGTGTAGTCTCGCTCGGTATGACCGGCCCCGTACACGGGAATGGCCCTGCCTTCATCGATCAGGCGCGTAAATTTATGAATGGCCAAGTCCGGCCTTTGGCCAGGACCGTACACTGTGAAAAACCGAAGAATGGCTACTTGTAGGCCATACAGGTGGTGGTACGTATGGAGAAGGCTTTCGGCCATTACCTTGGTGGCAGCGTACGGGGAAATGGGCCGTTGGATTGGGAGATTTTCGTCAAAGGGGGCCTGGTCCGGGCAGTCTCCGTATACGGAACTGGAGGAAGCGAAGACAATGCGGGCCACTTCGTAAGATTTAGCGCATTCTAGCAGAGCGAGTGTTGCCTGTACGTTGGTTTCCAGGTAGGCGGCCGGGTTTGCCAGGGAGGGACGAACGCCAGCCAGTGCGGCCAGGTGAATAATCCCACCCGATTGAAAGGCCCGTCCGTGTGCCTGAAAGAGCTGCTCCAACGCGGCCACATTTTGAAGGTCTTGCTGCCAGAGTTCAAAGCGCGGATGTTGGGCAAAGGGTGCCAGGTTCTGGTGCTTAATGGCCGGGTCGTAGAAGGGGTCAAAATTATCCAGCGCGACGACGGAAGCCCCCTGCTGCAGGAGGGCGCGCACCGTGTGTGAGCCAATGAAGCCAGCCCCCCCTGTGACGAGGAAGGTTTGCCCTTCAAACGACGGAGTCGTCGCAGCCGAAGCTCCGTGGATTTTAGCGCTTGGGTTATAGGTGGGCGGGCTCATATTGGTTGGCTTCATACCGGATTCCTTGCTGTTGAAGACGCGCAATGGCGGCTTGCAGGGTTTCCACGGGAGAGACCAGCGATACTCGGAAATGTTGCTTGCCAGCGTCTCCAAAGGCGCTGCCGGGGGTAACCACCACACCGGCTTCCTCTATAAGGTACCGGCACCATGCGTCTGCGTCAAACCCGTTGGGTACCGGCAGCCACAGATAAAAAGTTGCCTTGGGCGAAACAACCGGCCAACCCAGCGACTGAAAGCCTTTTACCAAAACATCCCGACGTGCCTGGTAGGCAGCGACAATCGGCGGCACCAGTGATTCGGCGTTGTCCAGCGCCACGGAGCAGGCGTCCTGAAAAGCCGGTACGGTGCCGTAGTCCACGTTGGTTTTCATTTTGTGCAACGTGGCAATCACTTGCGCATTGCCTACGGCAAAGCCCATGCGGCAGCCTGCCATATTAAAGGTTTTTGAAAACGAGTGAAATTCCACGGCCACATCCTTGGCCCCTGGCACTTCAAAAATACTGGGAGACCGATAGCCATCGAAGCCAATTTCGCTGTAAGCCAAATCGCTAACCGCCACCAGGTTGTGCTTGCGGCAGTAATGAACCAGCTTGTCAAAAAAGGCGAGATCGGCGGTGGCCGTACTGGGATTGTTTGGGTAATTGGTAAACAGGAGCCGTGCTTTTTCCAATACCGCCTTGGGAATGCTGTCTAAATCAGGAAGATAGCCTTGTGCTTTTGGCGCATCCACCAAGTAGACTTGACCACCCACCAACAGAGAGGCCCGAGCGTGAACGGGGTAGTGTAAACTCGGCACCAAAGTGATGCTACCCGGTTCGCTATAAGCAAAAGAAAGGTTGGCCAAGCCGGATTTTGTTCCAATCACGGGTTGAATCTCTCGGTTGACGTCCAAAGCGACGTTGAACCTTCTTGAGAACCAATTGGCAATGGCTTCCCGGTAGCGCTGTTTCCCAGAAAAATTCGGATAGCGGTGGTTTTCAGGGTTCCGAACGCCTGCCACCATCGCTTCGACAATGGGGCTTGGAATCGGCATATCCGGGCTGCCCATGCCCAGATCGATCAAATCAACGCCGCGTTCTCTCACACGGGCTTTCATCGCATCCAGTGTGGCAAAAACATAGGTGGGCAATTGATCAAGTGGCGATGCAGGCGAGACGGTCCAATCGGGTAAGGGTTCATCGTTTAAAAAATGCTCTGTCATGAGCGCGGACCTCCGGTTAACAGCATAGGTGGGGGGGTATTGGGTGGAAACCTGAACGAAATCTGAACGAAATCTGAACACTGAGGCGTCACAAAACCTGACTAAAGTAAGTCTCTGTAGTCAGTGATACCGCTATTTTGTATTTTGAAAACGCACGATTGCGATGCCTGCGAACGAATAAAACACGAAGTGACCTTTAGAAATTTGGTAAATAGCAACATGAAACGCCAACATTTGATAAAACCAGTGTGCATTGCGTGCAACAACGCGCAGCCCAACAGGTGTTTCATTCCAGGATGAGGGGGGAGACAAAAAAGCAGCGATTACCTTAACAATAACGCTTGAGTGAAATCCTGACTGCGTTGAGCATTTATCATATTAGCGGCTTCCACTGCTTTCGTCGAGCAGGCGTTTTAAAATCAACCGGCCTTGCCGTGGATCGATGGTAAGCTGAAATTGGTTAATGAAGCTCAGCCCCAGCAATCCCGAAAAAGGCGACCCTTCCCGCATGTCAATCACGGTGGCCTCCACGTCGCGGGCTTCCACTCCCTGAATGCGAATTCGCTCCAGCGTGATTTTAGGCACCTGAATACGCCCATTGGCTGTGGTAATGGTGACCGTTTGCTGATTGCGCCAATCAATCCCGAGGCTTTCCGCCATCTCTGTACTAATTGAGGTGTAGGTGGCCCCAGTATCCACAATAAACGTGCCGTTGGTAACGCCATTCAGTTCCGCATCCAACAATAAGGCTCTCTTATCGGGCTTCAGGGGCACAACGGCCATCATTGCCGGAGCGCTCTCTTCCGGCTCACGCACGCCCGAATCCCAAAAGCCATTGCTCTGGGGCACAGGGGCTTCTGGCAAGTGGTCGCCTAACGGACTGCTGTGTTCTGCATAGCCATTAAGGGCATGCAGGGTTTGGCTTTGCCCCCATTCTGAGACAATGCCTGAAAAATTCTGTTTCGACACGTCGAAGTTCTGGATCCATTCCGCCCGGCTGTACTGAGAGCTGCTGAGATCCCACTGCTGAAAAACTTGTGCGACTGCCCACAGGCTTAAAATAAAGCCAACACACAACAGGGTGCTGGAAGACAATCCGTAACCCCTGCTGCGCTGAGAACTGAATGCGCGGAGGCGTTTCCGCAAGGGGCGTTGCAGAGGCATACCGATCCTTTCTCTTGATTCATCGCAGGCATCCTGGCCGTAGTTGTAGAACAACGGCAGGCCATTTGTTTGAGGCGGTTTACACTATTTTGGTGTTATCGGAAGCGAGGGATGAATGCACAGGAAGCTCCTGCGTTTGGAGGAATGTAACGAAATTTTTCATCATGTTTGTTTCGTTCGCAGCAAAACTCTTTAGAAAGTTTTTATATAATTGGAGCGTGGAATTCTAAATCACCTTTTGATGACTTTAATGTAGGGGGCTTATTTCTAGAAGCTGCATTGTGTGGCAGTCCGTTTTGGGTTTGCTGACAATCGGTGCTTACTGGTGCCAGCAGGCTAACCAGAGAATGTGTTTAGGGATATTGACACCACCATGTGCTTGAAGGCAGCCATTGAGTGGTGCACTATCAACGCAAACAATTAGAGGGAGCATTAACGCTATGGCAGGCTTGTGGCCGGGGCCGGGTACGTTTCCGTACTCACCTTGGAATGCCCGTGTCAATCATTTATACCAGGGCGGTATTCAGGTTCCGCAATGGTGGGGCACCATGCCGGCAACCAACCAAAACAATCGTTTTGGCTGGACGCCAGATGGTCCCATGAATGGCGGCTTGTATTACGACATTCTGGAGCAAAGCATGCGAGACCAGAATGCCCAATACACCGGCAACATTACCTGGTACGTTAACGGGGGACCACTCAATCCAAATGCGGTGGGCCAACCCCCCGTGAACATGCGCGATGTAGATCCGTTTGGCTCGTTGTTTGACTATCGGTTGTCCCAAACCAAGGTAGAGCTGATGTCTAACATGGCCACCGAGGCAGAGATTATCTCGACCATGCAGGGGTTAATTGAGGCATAGGAGGACCTGTGGCCCGACCGTGCAGTTATAAAGCCATCCATTGAACCGAGTGAGCGTTTGAGCAGTTGGGTTGTTTCGGAGAAACTGCCTAAAGAAAGAGAGTGACATTATGGCTTGGCCAAGAACAAGTGTAACATCCTATTGGGCTGGGGGCCAAAATTGGACCCAGTATCCTTACACGCAGCCGGTATTAAATTCCCGGCAAAACCAAATGGGCGGTACCATTATTGGCGAGCCCTCTTGGGCTGCATACTCTTATGGCGATAACGGGACCCAAGCATCGGACTGGCACCGGGTTAGTGGGCAAAATGTTTTGGTACAGCCCGGCGATATGGTGCTGGAAACAGGCGCTTCCAACAACGCAGATGAAGGAAGCTTTAGAGATATTTATGGTGATTCGCTGAGCATTGTCAATGAAATGTATGCCTTAGGCGTGCCTCAAGGCCCGATGACGGCTGCCGAAGCTCTGGCAGGAGATAGCTGGAATCGGACGGGATGATGCGTGTAATCTAAATTCTTAAACTTATTTTAATAAATAAAGCATATTTGTTTGCAGCATGTGTGGCAACAAGTATGCTTTTTTCGTTTTTATGCCCATGTAATTGTGGGGAGTGGGATATTTTTTAGGTTTACATCATCGGGGAGAATAAGTTTATGCCTGGCATCTGGCCAGATCCGAATGCTTTTCGTTTTTCGCCGTGGAATAACCGTACTACGGGCGCACCACACGGCGGCATTACTATGGCTAACTGGTTTGGCACCATGCCAGCAACCAACCAAAATAATCGTTGGGGCTGGAGTGGCGATGACATGTTCTCGGGTGGCTTAACTTACGATGTGTTAGAACAAAGTATGCGGGATCAAAACCGTCAGTACTACGGCAATACGGCCTGGTTCATTAATGGGGGTCCTCTTGGCGGAGGTCCGCCGCCTTCCGGACCGCTAATTGGCGCAGTGCCACCGGTAAACATGCGGGATGTGGACCCGTTTGGTTCTATGTTTGATTACCGTCTGTGCCAGACCAAGGTGGAGTTAATGTCTTGTATGGCTACGGAAGCTGAGATTATTTCCACCATGCAAGGCTTGATCACTGCTTAAAGAAAGCTAAATTTGAGTTACTAAAATTATATTTATATAGAGAGAGAATAGGAGAGTAATAACCGTATGACTTGGGGTAATATAGACCGTTATTGGTCTGGTGGGCAGAATTGGAGTCAGTATCCATTCACCCAGCCAGTGCTAAATTCCAGACAAAACCAAATGGGTGGAACGATCATCGGCGAACCAAGTTGGGCCACTTACTCTTATGGGGATAGTGGTACCCAGGCCTCTGACTGGCACCGGGTAAGTGGACAAAATGTGCTGGTGCAGCCTGGAGATATGGTTCTGGAAACGGGTGCCTCTCAGAATGCAGATGAAGGCAGTTTCAGGGACATTTATGGCGATGCGCTAAGTATTGTCAATGAGATGTATGCTTTAGGTGTGCCTCAAGGTCCGATGACGGCCGCCGAAGCCCTCCAGGGAGATAGTTGGAACCGGGCTTAAATGCTTCACGGATGAGAGAAATTTTTTAAAGATCAAATTAAGCTGCCCTAAAATGACAGGCAACAATTTGTGTGCGCTGGTTTTTATGCACATGATAACCAATGCGACTATTCTGATAGATGATCATTCAAATTGATGACAGCTTCAATGATTTGCGACGATTGTGTTGAGGGGGCAAACACCACTATGGCAATGCGGCCTGAATTTCAAACGTTTAATCCGTTTCCAGAGCTTGCACTGATGCAGGTGTATGGGCAGACGGCTTCCAACCCGGTAGTGCAGCGCTTGGATGGGTATACCTATGCGGCGGGGAATTTAGCGGGTACGGATGATTTAATGACGATTATTGGCGGAATTGTTCAGGGTATGGATAACCGGGCGGCAGGTATGGCGCCACAGGTTGATTTTGGTGCCCTGATTTAATGCCGTTTATATCTCATTAAGGTAAGACTAGTCTTAGCTTTATTTTACGCGCTTTATTTTCGATGCGAGCGGCTATTTTCTAAGCGCTCGTTAACACGTGTTAGGTCGGCTGTTTTTGCAGTCGACCTTTTTGTCTTGAGTGGGTTTTGAAATCATTAATTGTCTATTAAATAATTTGTTGGATTGTTCAAAAAAAAGATTCAATCGGTTTTATGTTATTGTCTTTTTATTTTTTGATTTACCTTTGTGCATCATTGCTGTGAGGGAATATCGTGTCTGTCGTTTCGGGTACGTCAATTGGCCCAGGTTCAATTTATGGGTCTTACAATGACTATGCGGCGAGTACGTACAACGACTATTGGCAGCCAAAAAATTCATTTGGCTGGGGACCTCGTTTTGACGGTACACATGTCTGGCAACTATCGACTTCCCCGGCAGTCAATCATGCGTTAGATTACACCAATCCGTTAGAGGATTTAATTTTTGGATTTGCGTATCAAGGCCAGCTACCCCCGGGCTTATTGAGCCAGCCTTCTACGCTACAAGCTTTTGATGTCAGTAATCCGACTATTGGCCCTGCTGGACCCGCTATCAATGCGCTATTTAATCCGGCAGTTACAACGGCAAGTAGTGTTCCAGCAGCTGGAAGTTCTTATCTTCCCAGTGTTTTATTGGGTCAACCTCCAGCTTTACCCGCTCCTGTCTATGGGCTGGAAATGTTAGGGCTGGGGCCCGGGCCTTTTGCTCAGAATAATTTCTTGTCTCCAGTAGCGTCTTCGGTGGCTACTGCGAATTCTTCCAGCCCACTTTTTGGGGCTTCGCGTATGGGATTGAATGCTTCTGAGTTGACTTTTTGATTTAATTTATTTTGTTGTTAATTCATTATTAAATTGATTGTTTTACTGTTTAATGTTTTTGAAAATTAGTTTTTATGCAAATGCGGATAGATTTATGAGTTTAATTTTGCGACGAATTAAATAAATTTACTTGAATTGGGGTTGTTTACGCTTAACTGTTGGGGACAGGCGAGAACCGATGACAACATTACCAGTGGCTTTTAATAGCCCGGGAATGCCGGGTTCTGCTTCTTCGTACCCATATCCATTGTTTTCGAATGGAATGGAGTCGAGAAGCGTTTCTCCATTCCAATTAAATGCATCTAATGCCTCTTGGCAAGCCGCTCCATTTTCTGGAAGTGCTTCTCCTACTCAATCTAGCGGAGAATTGATGCTTCAGAGTGCAATTGGTGAGGCCGATGGGGTGGCTGCCGATGTGTCTCGTCAGCTAGATATGCTCAATGCGTCAGCTGGGACTTCGCCCTTGACGAATTCTTCGCCATCTCCTGCTACGTCAATGCCTTCCTCAGGGCCGCTAACGGGAGGTGCTTCTTCAGCTGGATTTAACGACCCAATGGTTCGTATGGCAATTGGTGCACTGATGATGGCGCTAATGGCGTTTATGATGACTCAGGGCAATTCAGCTATTGCACCAATGGTTATGTCCTTGATGGGTGCAGTGATGGGGCTGATGTCGAGTGGCGGTGGTTCTGCCTTGTTGAATCAGCAACCTCAGCCAGGTGCTCAATCGAACGCATCTGCTTCTGGTTTAGCATCCTCATCCACTAATCCATTTCAGTTAAATTCAGCTCCTGCCTCACAAGCTTCGGGTCAAACATCCCAAACTGGTGATGTATTAGCCAATGCGGCCACTCAAATCGCTTCCTCAATGGGGGGTACTAAAAGTACAGGCTATTGTTACCGCGGTGTTGCCAATGCGCTTGATAAAATTGGAGTTAACGTGCATGGCCGCTCTGCTTATATGGCAGCGGATCAGTTGGCGAATAATTCAAAAATGAAAGAAATTCAGGTTAGTTGCCCCACTAAGGCACCAAGAGGTGCAATTATTGTATGGGACAAAGGCAATGGTCATGAGCATGGACACATTGAGGTGGCTTTGGGAAATGGGCAGGCTGCCAGTGATTATCAAGGCTCTATTATGACTCAATCTCGTTATGGCACTTCATTTAGAGTGTTTGTGCCTGCTGATATGGCAACTGCTTAAAATAATATTTTCTTCCGTGTCTATCCCATTTGCTAATAGCTCGGGCTATCCTGAGCTTTTTCTTTTTATGTTCAAGTAATTTTCTATAAATAGAAGGAACACTCTCATCATGAGTACGTACAGTGTGCAATCCTCTAGCCCGCGTGCAATTCCTTCTGCCCCAGTAGGTTCTTGGGGTGAACAGGCTTCTCGGCGGGAAATTATGCAGGCAGATGCAGTAGGAGGACAAATTAGTCAATACCTGGATCAGCTCCAATCATCGTCAACAGTAGGTTCTGCAACCGCTGCACCTGGTACCAGTGGACTTTTTCAGCCTCAAAATGTGTCTGCCAGCAATATTTCGCAACAGGCGAAAATGCCTTCAGGGGCTATTTCTTCTGGTGTCAATGATCAACTAATGACAGCATATTTAACGAGCGTTCAAACTTTATTGAGTCAGGGAGATGTGGTTATGGCAAATCAATTAATGAGTCAGTTAATTGTCGCTTTAAATCCTTCAGCGTCTTAACTAAAGATTAAACTGCTTGTTGTGATTTTATTTCCTCGGATCGAACCAGCAGTTGATTTGCAAAGGACTCTGTTGTTTTATCCTCTTGCTCAACACCACTGGCCAACACGCTAAGAATGCTAAGTCTTTGTTCTCGCTGTTCTAATGGCTCTACTTTAGAATAAGTGCGTGTATGATTTTGTTCTGTTTTGATTAATTTTTTGACGTGTAAATGTTGATCCCCAATAGCTGCAATGATCGGCTGATGTGTAATAACAAAGACTTGCTGACCTTCTTGGGCAAGCCGCATTAATTCCTGTGCAACCGCTTGTGCAGACGGTCCGCTAGTACCTGTATCAATTTCATCAAAAAGGTAACTTCGCTTTTCAGAAGCACTGGCTGTTAAAGAGGTGAGGGCAAGTAATACCCGAGAAAGTTCTCCGCCGCTGGCCACTTTATTCAGTGGCCGTAGGGATTCCCCTGGATTTGCTGAAAATAGAAATTCAATCTGATCGTATCCTTGAGTCGACCAATTGGATGTTTCCGTCATCTGCACTCTAAATTGTGCAGATGGAAGTGCCATTTGCTGTAGTGCTTGTGTGACCCGTAACTCCATCAGTTCTTTTAATTTATTTCTCTCAAGACTCAAGTGCTTAAAGATAGAAAGGGTTTTCATCTCAAGGTCATTTAGTTGTGTTTTTAATAATTCTGGCTCCATAATTTTACCAGATAAATCTTCTAGCTCGGTTTGTAATGTTTTCTGTCTATTGATTGCTTCTTCAATGCTGGGACCGTACTTTTTTTTAATTCTTTCCAATTCATCGAGTCGTTCAATCAAAATTTTCAATGTCTCTGGTTCTGTATTTAAGTCGGAATGATAATGATATATTTCTTCAAAAACATCTTTCGTTTCTATCAGCAAACTGTCAATTTTCTCTACGTAGGGAGTTAGTTTATTGTCGATTCGTAAGATATTTTGCAACTCTTTTTGAACTTTATAAAGTTGCTGTATAATACCAGGAATTACTTCAGCCCTTCCCCACTCTGATTGATTATCGAGGACTTCCAGAATTTTTTTAGTGGTTTCCTTGAGTGTTTCTTGATGTGTCAATTTTGTAAGAAGATTTCTACATTCTACGTCTTCAGCGCTATTTTTCAGATTACCAGCTTGTAGCTCTTGCAGTTGAAATTCTATAAAGGCTTTCTGACGAAGCTGTTCTGAGTATAATGACGCTTGACTGACGCTGAGTTCTTTAATCTGCTTCCACTGTTGATATATTTTTGAAGCCTCTTTTTTTAAATTTATAAGAACATCTCCGCCCAAAGCATCTAAAACACTCATTTGGAGCCCTGGTTGTAATAGTGATATCGATGCATGCTGGCTTTGAATTTCTAGGATATTAGGCTTGATCGTTTCTAAAAAACTTTTAGAAACCAAGGTGCCATTGACTCTGCAGCGACTGCTCGTTTCCGTAAATTCTCTCGAAAAAACAAGACTTTCATTTTCTGTATCTATTTCTATTCCATTTTCTTTTAATATAGAGAGTAAGCGTGTTTGCTTTTGCTCTGGTGTTACATCAATTGTTACTTCAACTTTTCCGCTCTTGGCGCCGGTCCGTAAAATATTTTTGGAATGAACAGAACTACCAAATGCCCAATGAATGGCGTCTGTTAACAAGCTTTTCCCAGCGCCTGCCTCTCCTGTAATCACTGTGATTCCAGGTTTAAATTCAATGATTTGCTTTTCAAAAACAGCAATATTTTCGATGTTGAGCGCAGTAATCATGTCTAGGCTTTCTGTGCGAAGTTATGTTTGGTGATTATAGCTTTTTTACGCGTATTTCCGCAATACACTGCTTTGTTTTGTGTGAAGCTAGCGTTATTGTGGTGTACTTTGCGTTACATTTTTAAATATTTGCCATTGCAAAGCGACTTTTTGCTATTATGATCGCAATTTGGCTCTGTAAAAGTTCTTTTTTGCTAGGCGTTGTTATAAATGGGCTGCCTGTTTTTAACTATCAAAAAAATAATTTTGCTATCGATTCTTCTTTTTCTGATAGGCATCGGAGGATATTTGTTTTATTTGAATGCAGCTTTGCCAGATGTGCAGGATCGCATTCGTGCTGGAATTGAGCCAACGGCAAGCTCTCGTATTTTTGCTAAAGATGGCTCTGTTATCCGTACGCACCAAAATTATCATTATAAACCTTTGCCGCTTTCGGAAATGCCAGAGTTTTTAGTAAGTGCAATGGTGGCTACGGAAGACAGGCGCTTTTTTGATCACCACGGTGTTGATTTGGTGGGCATTTTTCGCGCGCTGTGGGTGAATTTGCTTTCGGGGGAGCTTCGTCAGGGAGGGAGTTCTTTGACGCAGCAATTGGCGAAAAATATTTTCCTTTCGAACGATAAAACGTTAGAAAGAAAATTAAAAGAAACATTACTTGCTTTTAAATTGGAAAGAGAGCTCACTAAAAGCCAGCTACTTGAGCTTTATTTGAATTATGTTTATTTTGGGGAGGGGGCTTATGGTGTTGGGGCGGCCAGTGAAGTTTTTTTTGGTAAAGAACCCCAAAATCTTACGTTGTCTGAGATCGCTTTATTGGTGGGCCTTCCTCAGGCGCCTACGCGCTACAACCCCTATGTTAATTTGTCTTTAGCAAAAGAGCGTCGCTCTCAGGTTTTGCACAAGCTTTTAGAGGCAAGTTTGATTACAGAGGCTCAGCTTGATCGTTTTGAGAACGCTCCTGTTTGGTTAAATCCCTCTGGTAAGTTGCTTTCTAGAGCGGATAAGCACCCTTATTTCAATCGTATGGTTTTGAGTGAGGCGCTTTCTTTTCTCAACATTCAAGAGGATGATTTCTGGGCTTCTAATTTCCGAATTTATACTACTTTGGATCCTGTTTCTCAGCGGGCGTCGGAGCGCTCGATTCGACAGGCTTTTTCCTCCAGTGGCGGGCGTCCTCAGGTGGCTTTGTTAATGCTGGATGGTAACGGGCGCATGCTGGCTTATATTGGAGGGCGGGGCTATAGTGTTAGCCAATTTGATCGGGTTTCTTTGTCGAAGCGCAATGTGGGCTCTCTGATCAAGCCATTTGTGTATACAGTGGCCTTGGAGAAAGGAATGTCACCTAAAACGGTTTATTATGATGAGCCAGTGCAATTCAATACGAGTAAGGGCGTTTGGCAGCCCAAGAATTACGATGCCTCTCATAAAGGCTATTTGAATCTGGCACAGGCTTTGGCGTATTCCAATAATATTATTGCGGTTAAGTTGATGCGCGATGTGACGCCGGATTCTGTTATTAAATTGTTACGCCAGTGTAATATTCGCTCACAAATTGAGCCTAGCCTTTCTTTAGCTTTAGGTTCTGCTAGCTTGTCTTTGTCGGAAATAACAGCTGCTTATCAAGTTTTTCAAAACGGTGGTTATTATTATCCACCTTATGCAATTGAGGCGATTACCGATTCTAAAGGCAATGTGTTGTATCAGCATCAGGAAAAAAGCGTTAGGGTTATTTCTCCAGCGATTCGAGATACAATGGTTCGTATGTTGAGTGGTGTTTTGCTCTATGGCACAGGAAAACATGCTTTGTTGCCTTGGCAGGCCGCTGGAAAAACTGGCACAAGTGATGATCATCGAGACGCTTGGTTTGTAGGTTTTACGTCAAATCGTACGTTAGGTGTTTGGCTCGGGAATGATGATAATGCGCCAATGTCAGCTATTAGTGGAGGAGGCTTGCCTGCAATTATTTGGCGTCGTTCAATGCTTTCTTCCCTTGGTGGGTCGGCGGTTCAGCCTTTCTCGCTCACAGAAGGAGAAATTGTGCAGCCGCAAGATTATTCTAGTGTTGATTTAGCGTATCTTAGTCCAACCGAAAAGCCTGTATTGGTTAGACAAATGGAAGGTTGGTGGAAAAACATAACTGAGCCATTTATGAATAAAAATCATGAAGAAGGTGTTTTTCCTGATAAGGAGAATAATGCTCAGCCAAATGAGGGGAAATCCTCCAATACTGCTTCAAAAAGGGAGGATATTCTTCAGAAAATAATTGATTGGTCTGGTTTATAGCCACTTTTAAGTGAATATCTTATACAGGTGCGCCGTCCCCCCCCTTTTGGTATCTAAATGTTTCAAGCCTTTCGAAAATTTGTTTGATTTTTTTTGGCCTCCCGCTACAATGTTGTTAATGTAAATGTTGGCGGATTCTGATGCGTTGATAGTGCCCGAGTTCGGTAGGGCGTTGATGTAGAAAGGTACTGTAATGGCGAAGCAACAAGAAAAAGAAGCTTTGGCGTTGACTGAAGATGATGCATTACTCGCTGAGCGACGCCGAGCGCTTCGCTACACGCTTGAAAAAATAGAGAGAGACTTCGGAAAAGGCGCCATTATGAAGCTTGGCGATCGAACGGGCATTAGCCTGGATGCGATTCCAACGGGTGCTCTCTCATTAGATCTCGCTTTGGGAGTGGGTGGGCTGCCCCGTGGTCGTATTGTTGAAATCTACGGGCCGGAATCGAGTGGTAAAACCACTTTGACTCTCAGCGTGGTTGCTCAGGCTCAGAAAACGGGTGGAATTGCTGCTTTTGTAGATGCAGAGCACGCTCTGGATCCTGAGTACGCCCAGCGTTTGGGTGTTAATATCGATGAATTGTTAGTCAGTCAGCCAGATACTGGCGAACAGGCTTTAGAAATTACAGAACAGTTAGTCCGCTCGGGTGCTGTAGATGTTGTTGTGATTGATTCGGTGGCGGCCTTGGTTCCCAAGGCTGAAATAGAGGGTGAAATGGGAGACGCACACGTCGGCCTTCAGGCTCGCCTTATGAGTCAAGCGCTTCGAAAACTTACGGCAATTGTAGGGAAAACGCGTACTACGGTTGTTTTCATTAATCAGCTTCGCCAAAAAATTGGCGTTATGTATGGTAATCCAGAAACGACGACAGGTGGCAACGCTCTCAAGTTTTATGCAAGCGTTCGTCTTGATATTCGTCGCGTAGAAACCCTGAAAAAAGACAGTGAAGAGTACGGTAACCGCGTGAAAGTCCGCGTTGTAAAAAACAAGGTGGCACCGCCGTTTCGTGTTTCGGAGTTTGACATTCTCTTTGGTGAAGGAATTTCTACAGAAGGTTGCGTGTTGGATGTTGCGGCAGATTTGGCTATTGTTAAGAAGGCCGGAACTTGGTACAGTTACCAAGATGAACGCCTAGGGCAAGGGCGAGAGAAATCACGCGATTATCTGAAAGATAATCCAGCATTATTACAGGCAATTGATACAGAGGTTCGGGCTAAAATCGCTTTGATGCGCTCCTCGAAAGAGCGTCAAGAGACGCCATCCTCTCCAGAGATTGAAATGGAAGACACGGCACTGCCTGTTTAATATTGTTATTATTGTTTCTTTTTGTTAAAAATTAAAAGGCTATTGGATAATAGTGCTCCTTTTCCATTCCCGTTCTATTCCCGGTTTCTAATCATGCTTGTGCAGTCTACTTTGTCTGTTAAGGCTTTGGTAAGGACAGTAGTTGAAAGATACAATAAGTGATGACTCCCTTAACAGACAAGAAAATGCTCCAGTTATTGTTTTTTGGCGATATTGTAGGCCGTGTAGGCAGAAAGGCCGTAGAAACCTACTTAAGCAGTCGGTTGCCTGAGCCAGTAGATATTGTTATTGCGAACGTTGAAAATGCTTCTCACGGGTTTGGCCTAACAGAAAAGCATTACTATGAGCTCAATCGCATGGGCATCCATATTATGACGGGTGGCAATCATAGTCTGGATCGTAAAGAAACGCATCAGTTTATTGAATCTGCTCCTTATTTGTTACGGCCTGCTAATTTTTTTACAGGCACACCAGGCTGTGGTGCGAAGGTATACGATATTGCCGGATTCAAGATTGCGGTTTTAAATTTGATTGGGCAAGTTTTTATGGGGAACTACAATTCTCCTTGGGAATATTTGGATGAATGGGTGCCGCAGCTGTTAAATGAAACGCCTATTGTGTTTGTCGATTTACATGCGGAAACGACTGCCGAAAAAATTTGTATGGCTCGTTATGCTGCGACACTGGGTGTGAGTGCAATGGTTGGTACGCATACCCACGTGCAAACTGCCGATGAGCGAATTTTGAATCATCGAATGGGCTATATTACGGATGTAGGCTTTAACGGCGGCTACGATAGTGTGATTGGAATGGATCCCACGTCGTCTCTTAATAAAATGCGCTCACATTCTCCAACCCGTTTGGAAGTGAGCGAGTGCCAAACGGTCCAGGTAAATGCCGTTCGTTTTGAAATTGAGGCAGCCACAGGCGTCTGTATTCAGGTACAACGTGTGATGGATGTATTCAGTCTGGCCAACACGGATCTGTCTACTTCTATTGGACGATGAGATTTAAAAATCCCCGGCGGAAGCACATGAGCAGGGATGAACTTTTTCCGTACTTCGGTTATACTACAAGCAGAGACTTTAGAAAGGATGGTTTAGAGCGATCATACCCACCCAAGACTACGGTGAGTTTACTATTGACATGGCTGCACAATGGTTAGAAGTGCAGCTTGCTTCTAATAAGCAGAGGCTTTTGCATTCACTTGGGGCTTATGAAAAAGCATTGGAGCTGGCAGAGCAATTTGCTTGTGAGCCTGTCGCCCGAGAGCAGATTGGTATTGCAAGTCTGTTGCACGATTGCGCCAAGTTATGGTCTCCGATGTTGTTGTTACAGCATGCGGTAGAGTATCAATTGCCCCTTTCAGACTGGGACCGCTTAACGCCGCAGACGCTTCATCCGTTTGTGGGTGCGCATTTGGTGCAGCAGCAGTTTGGCATTGAAGATCCGGTGATTTTAGATGCAATTCGCTACCATACAACGGCTAGAGCCGGTATGCGATTTGTAGAAAAAATTGTGTATCTGGCCGATAAGCTGGAAGGGAATACGCGAAACCCCCTATTCGTACAAAAGGTGAATCGCTTGTTGGAGTTTCGCAATCCTGCCAGTGTGGATCAAGCCATGCTGTTTTTGTTGGATTCAACGCTTCAGTTTTTAATTGAAAAACAGCAAATCATTCATCCTAGAACAGCGGAAGCTCGGAATGATTTTGTGATAAGACTGAAAGAGACCCGTAGCGTCACAAATCTTGCAAAGCCGAAGTTAACCCCTGGGGCGGGCCAACATTGAATGTTGATGCGGCCTCGTGCTTAAACGGAAATGTTCAAACGGATTACCAACACAACAGAGGAGAACCGAATTTGACAGTCAGCCAACCATCGTCTTTACTGCCAAGCCCCCTGGAAGTGGCAACTTTGGCCGCAAATGTGGCGGAAGCAAAACAGGCGGGCGATACCCAAATTTTAGAAATTGGCCACGTTTCCTGTTTGGCGGACTATTTTGTGGTTTGTTCAGGTGATAGTGCCCCGCAACTCAGGGCGATTTTCGATTCCGTAACGGAAGCCTTAAAAGCAGCGGGCATTACCATACTGGGCCAAGAGCGTGATCAATCCGGGCGCTGGTTTTTGGTTGATTGTGGCGATGTAATTGTGCACGTAATGCACAGCCAGGAGCGGGCCTATTACCAATTGGAGCGCTTTTGGTCTCACGCCACACAGCTTTCAAAAAATACGTGGCTTCAACAGGCCTCCTAGCGTGCCAAGGGAGGTGCATTAGCAGAAATTTTGAAGAGTCTTACTCGGTTTCGTAGTAATAGGCGCACTGAATGGGCGTTTCAAAGATGCATACCTTGTAAACTTCCGGGATGGCTGCTTTCATATGCTGGTAGATGAGCCGTGCTAAAAATTCGCTACTGGGGCTAATGCCCTGGCCAATCAGTGGATTTTCATTCAAATCGGTATGGTCTAGTTGCGCCAAAATGTTGTCGAGTTCTCGTTTCATAATCCCGTAGTCAATAAACATGTTGGCTTCATCCAACCGATCTCCGCGAGCCCAGGCCCGTACCACCCAGTTGTGCCCGTGTGGGCGTTCGCACTTGCCATTATAGTTTAGTAGGTGGTGTGCGGCGCTAAAAGTGCGCTCTACCTGAACTTCAAACATAGGACCATGTTCCTTTAGTTTTAAAAAAGGGGCTTTCGGTTGACGAGATAGCGCGTGACCCCTGCACAAGGCCATTCTTACGCGGCTTACTTGTTGTCACGCCACGGAATTCTTTTGTCCGCTTGCGAGCTGCCATTATAATAAAGACAGAAATGCAATCCAATCCTATGGCCATTCTTTAAACTTGTTTATAGAATAATTTGATAGAAATTTTGAAGAGCGCGAGGAATTCTGGTTCGTGCCAGCGACAAACAAAAAAAAGCTTACGCCAAGCCGTAAAAAGCCCTGGCTGTTGTTTGTACTGATGGGGCTTATTGTAATAGCGCTTGCTTGGATGTATGTTAACCGACCGAACCGCTATTATACCAAGGGCTGGGCAGATAAATCGGCCTTGGAGGCTGAACGCAAAGAGAGAATCAAGCGCATACAAGAAAAAACCTCTGCTCAAGAGAAAGAAACGCCGCCGTCTCGCCAGCCGGTGCCCCCGGGTTTTAGCGAAAAGGATATCAAGAAGTATCGCGGCAAGGGATACGATACCTTTTAGAGCGCTTGAGCCACCCCCCTGGCTTTTTTGTGCTGCTTTTGGGCGCTTTCGATCGTGGCCCGCATGGGTAGAAATCCAGCGCATGGTGGATTTCACTCTGTAGGATGTATCAAGCCTGGACGACTTTCGCCGAAACCCCAACAACAGATAACGATGCTGTCGATCCCGATAGCGGTCTAGTTACGATTTCTCTGCGCGGTCTCCCCTGCGTAGCGGTTCCACTTTGGCGGAAAGGGCCTTGCAATGACTCAGCCAGATCCGTATTCGCACCAGTTTGCTTCGGAGGAAAATCCGCAGGAGTTGCCCGCATTTCAGTTGCTTTCGCTAGAGAATGTTCAAACATCGTCGCCAGGAGACTCTCAGGCGTTGGTGTCTTGTTCTGCCTCGGCCAGTAATGCGGCCCACTATTTGGATTTAGGAAACCGACTCTACGATAGTTACCAACACCACGCCGCAGTGCCGGACCTGGATCAGGCCATTGCTCACTACCGCCATGCGTTATCGCTTCAGCCGGATTTGGCCGATGGCTACGTGCGCTTGGCAGCAGCTTTATGGGAAAAAGGCGATATTGAAGTGGACTTAGCCGTTCGGTACTGCCGAATGGCCTTGGAATTTGACCCCCGACACGCAGAGGCACAGCTGTACCTGGGCTTTTTTCTCCGCCGCGCAGGCTATGAAATGGCTTCTCATGAGGCGTTGGGCCGAGCGATACAGTTGGCGCCCTTTAAGGCGCGCTTTCAAATGGCTTATGGTGTTTCTTTAATGCAAACCAAGGCGCCGCAGCCTAGCGACTCCTCACCCGTGCTGCTTTCGGGCTGGAATGGGTTAATCCACCGGATGTTAGGGGCGATGCACCTGGCCTGGGGCGTTTTTCTTCTGCCAGGCGATGCCTTTGCTCGGCGGTTGCTGTGGTCCACTTTGTTGGCCGGTAGCTTTAGCTGTTCCGTGCCGATGGTGGGCAAAACGCTGCTGAATGTTGGCTGTAAATCGCTGGCCATTCGTTGGTTTTCTTGGGCGGCGGGGTATCGCCCTACCGATGCGCATTTGTTTCACCTTTTGGGAGATGCCTATCTTGTGACGGGCGAGACGTCTATGGCGATTGTGTCCTTTCAACAGGCGCTCTTGTTGTGCCAAAGGCATCCGACTCAGTGTAAAAGCTCGCTGGCCAATGAACTCCACAAAAAGCTAGGCAAAGCCTATCTAGCCTCTAAGGATACGCTTCGGGCTTCGCAGTGCTTGGAAGCCGCCGTGTCTGCCGATGATTCTGACTTTGAGTCCACCTATCAGCTTGCGCAGTTGTATGCGGATCAACGGGAATATATTCGTGCGCTCTATTACTTTAAGGAAGCCACCAATCGTTACCCGACCAATCCCTATGTGCACAGCAATATGGCTTACGTTCTGTTTAAGCTGGAAGACTACGACGGCGCGATTCAGGAGTACCAAACGGCGGTTAACTACGGAGATGACCCCAAGTGGACGGCCACCGTGGCCCGGACTTTGGCCACCATTCACTATAAAGTTCGTCAGGATATTACATCTGCCGTGGCGTTGTTTCAGCTTGCCTTGCAGCTTGATTCGGCCAATCTGGAATGTATGACGACCCTGGTGGACCTGTACACGGAGCAGGGAAACCTGGATGCGGCCCTGGCCATCTATCGCCAAATTTTACAATTGCAGCCACAAAATGCCGACGCCTGGAATTACTATGGTTACCTGTTGTGGCAAATGGATCGAGGGCAAGAGGCGCAATTGGCCTACGAAAAAGCGATTGCTTTGGATGTAGATAACGTAATTGCCTACAATAACCTGGGCGTTATTTACCTGGATGACCGAGACGACCCGGCGTTGGCGCTGGAATTGTTTGAAAAAGCCCTGAGCCGTAAGTCCGACTACACAATGGCCTGCTTCAACTTGGCGCGCTCACTGGAATCTTTGGGGAAAACCCGAGAGGCCGCCACGGCCTACAGCGATGCGTTGGCCTTAAACACCGCCAACCCCGAGGTGGATGACGAAGACATTTTGACCCGCCTGGATGGGCTTTTTTCTGCAAGCTAACCGGGTGTGCTTTTGGCACGAAGGGATTGATTTTACTACGGCTGACGTAAAAAGTTGCGTCAGCCGTTTGTTTTGGAAATAATGTGTTGGCAACGTTTGCAGCTTTTGTAGGCAGCTTTTTTCTGCTGCTTAGCGGCTTGCCTGTTTATGAGTCGCCTGCCTACTGGCGTCGGTTTCCATCACATTTGAGGTGGCTGGTTATGAATTTAATGCGGTTGACCCCTTTCAACACACCGCAACAAGGGACTTTCGGGCAAGGGGTTTACGAGCTAGTGCAACCGTCCGTAAATGCCAACGAGATGCCCGTGTCGTCTGTGGCGGCTTCGGCATTGGACTGTTTGAATCTGTCTTCGGTTTCTTGCCCCACGACGGCGCGCTTTGGCCGTATTGAGCAACCCATTGCGTTACAGTTTACGCCGTTTCCAGAGTCGTTGGCCTCGTACGATCAATCGGGCGTTTCCCCGGGTAAGGTCACGGTATTTCATTTCCTCTCCACGCAGGAAGGGCACCTTAATGCCAGTAACCCGGCGCTGTTGGGCCAGGTACGTCGTCTGTTTGGCGAGCTGTCGTTAGTTTCTGCCCCAGAGCAAGGTTTTCAGCGCTTTCCTGAGCGCCATGCGCTGGATGGCCAGCATGCCTTGTTTTTTAGCCTGAACCCGGTTCCCTCGGTACTCTCTTCCGCAGACCCGAACCGGCTTAAAGTCTACTTTGATCGCAGAGAAGAGGATGTGCCCAAGCTTTACGGCCTGCCAGTGGGTATAAAACAAACGGTTCTTCATTCTCTGGATGTGCCAGAGGGAAATCCCAATACGGTGATGGCGTTGGTATATGGTCGCCATCGAGACAGGCCTCAAACGTTAACGCAGCAGTTTGAGAGCATTATCCGATGGGCTGGGCTGGAGACTGCCATCCAAGAACTTTTAGAGAAGTTTTCTTTAGCTCCTGCGGATGAAAACGCCCCGCAAGAAGCCGTTCCTGCTCCCGCCACTGCTTTGCCGAACGCAAATCCGCACGAGGATATTCGCATGCTGCCCTACGCGGGCCAGAATAAGCCGGTTGTGGATGGCTTTGTAGAGCATGTGAATAAAGAATACCTGGAAGAATTGCCGTTTGAGACGCTTCAAACACTGGATCTCTCACAGGCCGGGCAACGTTACGGCAACCGGCAAGAGATTGCTGCCGATCCGCGTCACGTAACGCTGTATGCCCTTATGCCCAAAAACTTGCAATCGTCTGCGGGAGCGGCGGCCCGTGTTTCTGTGTCTGTTGGGGAGCAATCTTTCGTGGTGGATGATCGTCATCCCTTGGTGCTGCCAGCCAACACGCCTCATGCACTGCAATATTGTAAGGCAGATGCCTACTTGATGCGCATTCAGGCGGTGGAAGATGAGAATAAAACCCCGATCGTCGAAGATGAACACGAAGAATTGCGCCGAAAACTGGCAGCTTTGTTACAAGCGCAGGGCGTTACCACGTTACCAGAGCTGTTGGAGCAGGAAGATCAAGGCAAGACACTCCCTGTCTCGCCAGCTGTGCCTGCGGTTGCCCCTCAGCGACGAGAGACGCCGTTCACGCTGCCGGGCCGTCGTCATTAATAATCATTTGGTGAGTCTTACTCACTCCTTGCTCTCGGGCAGCGTAATGCCTGCTTTTAAGGCCAGTAGCATGCCAGCGGCTTCTGGGTAAGAGCGAACAGGGTAAAGCAGATTGGCTTCTATCCACTGGGAAACATGTTCGCCCAGCAGGTGGGAGGGCGTCATGTTCAGTACCGTGGTGTTTTCCATTACGGCAATGACGGGTATGTGGTGCTCCAGGGCGGCAAGGGTGGGTATGCCTCCCAGTGCGTTGCCGGGCACCACCAACGCGTCCAGGTCGCCGAGGCAGATATCGGTGGGCTGAAGATCGCTCGACTGGGTGACGAATTGTGGCGCCTGGTGCAAACCGGTGAGCACGCAAGGTAAAAAGCTGGGGGTAATGTACTCTGCCGCGGCGCGAAGGTCTACTTGCCTGTCGCGCACGGGCTCGGCGAGCTCCCAGGGAAATACCGGCGCGTGGGCACAGGGCACTTCCAATAACGATACCAGTGTGTGGGAGATGACCGCCTCTAGTCCGCCAATCGGGTCCACGCCTTCGCCCTGGGCATAGTCGTTTGCCCAATCTTCTGGTTCGCGCATGCCAACGGCCACGGCAATGGCCGTAGCACCCGCCTGCTGGGCAGCCTGTGCGGCTTGGAGCAGTACGTCCGGGTTTTCTACTATGCCAGCGGAGGCCCCGGAGCTTTCCATTTGGAATTGGATTTGAATGGGCTCAGCAGTGTCGATGGTTGGTAACAGGCATACCCCGTACACGCTACGAACTGCGGCAATGACATTCTCGTGCAGGGTGCGCATGCCCGGTTCAATGCCAGCATCCAATACCACGCCCACACGGTTTTGCCGCACAGGCCGAAGCGCCCACCGCCCCTTGAAGAACTGATCCAGGCCGTAACCTTCCACATAAAGCGCGTTTGGGGGCAGTTTCTGGAATCCTGCCGCGTTGGCCACGTTGGGATGCGTCAACAGGCAGTCGCAGCAGGCGGCAAGCAGGTTGAGATAGGGGGTTGCATCCCCGCCAAAGCCACCATAGCGTGCGCCAATCCCAGTGGGAATGATCAGTGCGGCTGTAAATGGACGCGCAAGGGGATTTTGCATAACCAAAGTTTTTCTTTCGTTCTGGGCTGGTGGAATTAGGCTAACCAGTTGGGCGGGAGCTGGGGTCTTGGATTGGTTTTTGTGGGTGGCGTGTTCGGAATGCCAATGTCTGAGCGGCTTTCTTCTACATTTAGTACCTCGGGTTGCTGTCTTAAAAAGTCAAGCAATGTGGCGGAAGCTTGAACCAGGACCACCCCGACGCTTTCCAAAATGTTTGCCTCCGCCAAAGCGCTTAAGGAAGGAGAAGAGAGCTCTTGTTGCTGTGCACGTTCTTGAATGGCTTGCCATTGGTGCTGGAGCGTCGTGTCATCGGAAGTTTCCTCAAGGCTGACCATATAGGTTTTAGCCGAATGGTTGCTTTCCGTAAATCGAACGCTGGACAAGGGGCTTAGCCTGGGCTGGAATCCAATGGGTAGCATAGTAGCGGGGCGACTCCTTTTTTATCCTACAGATGGCGTTGAAGGGGGCTCCAGGCTGGCTGTCTTCGTCTTTGGGTGGTGGGTTTAATTGCTTTGGGGCAACACCAGCCGACCAATAAAGGGCAAATTGCGGAAGTAACCGGCGTAATCCAGGCCGTAACCCACCAAAAACTCGTTTCCAACCGTAAAGCCTGTAAAGTCTGGCCGAATTGCTTCTTGTGGCTTGCCGCGCCGCGCCTCGGGCTTATCCAACAGTACGGCGAGCCGTAAGGAGCGCGTTTGGTGGACATTTTGCAGATACTCTAATAAAAACTGCATGGTCAGTCCAGTGTCTACAATGTCTTCCACCACAAGCACGTCCTGGTCGGTCAAATCTGGCAGACTTAAATTCACGGGCTTGACTGTGCCGGAGGATTGGGTGTTGTTGCCATAGCTAGCCAGCCGAATAAACTCCAACGTGCAGGGAATGGTCAGCCGTTTGGCCAAATCCGACAAAAACATAAACGACCCGTTTAAAACCCCAATAAGGGTGAGATGGCGACAATCAGCATAAGTATGGTTGATGGCTGCGGCCATTGCGTCAATCTCTCTGGCAATTGTTTCTTCCGAAAAAAGACACTCCACCCGTGTTTCGGCAGGAATATGGGCGGGCAATGCAACGGTGGCGTTGGGGGGGTTAGTCGTACAGTTCACGGGAAGTCTCGTCCTCTGAGGTTTCATCGTCTTCTAATTCAAACGCTGAAGCGGCACGAGAAGAATGCCCGCCGTCAGACGCTTCGCTGTTGTCAGCGGTTAAATCGTCCGCCTCTGGGTCGTTTCCCGGGCCTTCTTCCGGGCTATCAAGCGTTTCGTCTGTGTAGTCTTCCAGGCCATCCTCTCCGTAGGTAAAAGCCGTGCGTTTGGGCAAGTGGTGGGCTGTTTCTTCGTCCACTTCCTCTGCGGCGTTTTCTGCCTCTGCGGTGTCAGGGCTGGCCGTGCTTGCGCTTTCGCTGTCCTCGCTCTCTTCTTCGTCTTCGCCAAAGCCAGGAATAAGCAGCTTGGTGGGCCGCGCTTCTGGTTCCTCAGGCAAATCCAAACCGTAAATGGCCTGCATATCTTCCATCGGTACAGGGGTGGGCGCAATCCAAGGGAGATCGGTTTCGCTGTAAACCAGCCGGAGCAAATGAGTGGGGGTGTCTTCCACCCGAAGCCATTCGCTGATGCCAACGCCGGGCACCCACAGCACATCTTGGCCGCAGGTTAACAACGGTAGCTTATCGCGCAAAAATCGGGGGTATTGACGATTAATCAAATACTTCTTCAGCCGCATAATGGCAGGCATACCCAAAGGCTGAATACGGTCCCCGGGCAGGCGGGTGCGTAAGGTCAGCGGAAGATCCTGGACTTCCTCCAGGTTGACGTAAACTTCCAGGCTGTTGGCAGCAGAAATAAGGCCCACCCGCTTTCGTTGAGACGCCGTTAGGGGAATGGCCCGAAGAATGGCCCGAGCCGGTGGGTAGTAGGTCTCTCCAGGCAGTGCAATCCGAAGGGCGTAGCCATTTTCTGCGGTGGGCAATATGTCCGGTGTGGGTGGCATGTTGCCAGGGTGTAATCCAGCGGGCGCCTCGGGCTCGTCGGTTGCTGCTTCTGCCCGTGGAGACGAAACGGCAACATCGCCCGAATGCTCAGCCGAAGAAGCCGGGACTTGATCGGAGATGGGGCGCTCTGCTGGCGTGTTGAGTAACGTTTCTGGCGGGCTGGACCAGTCTGGTGGACCAAAGGGAATGGCCTCATTGGGCTGTAAAACACGGAGGCGCCCCCGTTGAATGGTTAAATAACGGGCTTTTCCAGACGCAGTGGTGCCAATGGCCTTTAATGGGTTGCCTTTGTGGTGATGGTGTTCTTGAACGATAAAGTGAATGGTTGCCTCTACCTGATGAAGACCCGCTTCGGCGTTGTGCTTTTTAAGGAACTGACGAATAATACGACGTTGGTACGCTTTGCCAAGTTGGCTAAATGGCGTTAAATCCAAACCCAGACTGGTTTCTTCGGTAGGGTTTGTTTTCGGAAGCAGCTTTTCCATCACCTGCCCAACGCTGGTGTTTAAAATATCGGTATCTTCCTGGCTCAGGTGGGCCAGTTGCCGCAGCGCCTTCTGTACGTTGGGAAAGACCTTTTCAATGGCTGGAAGAATTTCTTGCCGAATGGCGTTGCGGTGGAATCGGGTGTTTTGGTTGGAAGGATCCTCAAAATAGTAAAGCTCGTGGGCGTTAATGTAAGCCTTAATGGCCTCTCGGTTGACGTTTAGCATGGGGCGAACAATGGGGACGGCCGCCCCTTCCGAAGCAGAGAGCACCAGGCGTGGGGAAATCCCTGCCAGCCCGTCAATGCCGGTTCCGCGAAAGATCCGAAACAGAATGGTCTCAGCCTGATCGTCGGCCTGGTGGGCCGTCAGCACGGCTTGCGCCTGAAGGTCGAAGGCCAGTTGGGTGAGCTGTTGGTAGCGTACTTTTCTGGCGGCGGCTTCCGTTTGGGGTTGCTGGCGGTCGCACGGAATGATGACAAAAGGCACGTTTAACTTGTGGCAGTTTTTTTGCAGCCGGGGCAGTTCTGGAGCGGGGGTTCCGCGCCAAGCGTGGTGGTAATACGCCGCCAGCAGAGAAAACGAGTGTTTTGGTGTAGAAAGTCCGCCCAGGCGAGACTGTTTTGGCGGGTTGTCTCGTAAGTGGGCCAGCGCGTGCAACAGTACTGTGGAATCCATGCCGCCGGAATAGGCAATTACCAACCGGCCCGTGAGCAGCTCTGGCCATTGCGACAAATGCTGATAAATGCTTTCCAGAATGTGGGTCGGAGCCGTGGAGGCCGTCATGGGCAGTTGGATTCCTTTTTTGAAGACAACAGTTGAAATAAAGAACAACAAAGAACACAATACGCCTATCATACCCCGGCCCTGGTGTAGCTCCAAGCGCTATCTTGTGGGCTGCCAGTAACCGATGACCGAAACAGATGATTGCGCGAGAGGCTGCGGGCCCAGGGCTTTTATTTTTGTGCCAAAGCCGGTAGAACTGTAGCAGTAAGCACTTGGGTTTTTGGTGATGGAAGGCGTTTGAAATGGCTGCCGATGTCTCTTCTGCTTCAAAATCGGCCGTGTCAGGCGGTTTTCTCCAGGCTGCGGGCCTTATTGCCGTGGCAACGCTGCTTAGCAAGCTGTTGGGGCTAATTCGAGATTGGATGATCTTTAACGCCTACGGGGCTTCTTTGGTAACGGATGCCTACTTTGCCGCGTTCCAGATTCCATCGTTTGCCTTAATTCTACTGGGTGGCCTTGGCGGGCCGTTCCATACGGCGACGGTTTCCGTGCTGACCCATTTGTTAACCACGCGTCAGTCAGCCGAACCGGCGGCTGGAGAACAGGCCGAAGTGCTGGCTCGTCGTATAGCGGCCACATTGTTGACGTTAACCGGCCTGGTGTTTGCGTTGCTCTCTTTGCTGTTAGGCCTGATGGCAGAGCCCTTGATGGCGCTCATTTTAGGCAATACGGCGGATCCTCAACTCCTGGAGCGTTCGGCGGAGATGCTACGGGTGATGTCGCCGGTGTTTTTGCTTGGCGGACTGATGGGTATTTTCTTTGGCGTGCTCAATGTGTACCAGGTGTTTTTATGGCCGTCATTGTCTCCGGCTGCACAAAGCTTGTGTATGATTGCAGGCTTGCTATTGTGGGGCGGCGATTCCACCGGCATGCTGCTGGCCTGGACCACTTTAGGCGGGGCGATTGCGCAACTGCTGGTGCAACTGCCGGACTACTTGCGTCGGGGCTATGGATTGCGGCCGTCACTTTCTGCCTGGAAGCTGCCAGAACTGCGCCGGATTGGTGAAATGCTTTTTCCGGCAACGGTTGGCACCACCATTGGCCAGGCCACGGTGTATGTGGATATGTTTTTTGCCGCCATGTTGCCGGTTGGCGCCTGGTCTGCCGTGGTGCTGTCCAACCGGCTGATTCAGTTTCCGCTCGGTGTATTGCAAACGGCGCTGCTGGTGCCTATTTTTCCGCGTTTTACCCGTCATGCGGCGGCGGGCGATCACCACGCTCTGGGAGAAGACTTCCGCCGAGGGGTATCTGGCCTATGGCTGATTAGTATTCCGATGTTAGTGATTTTACTGCTGGAAACTGAGCGGATTGTCCGGCTGACGTTTCAGCACGGGGCGTTTAACCCAGCGGCAACCCGTGTGGTGACGGATGCCATTGTGTTCCAGGCGTTTCAAATTGTTCCCTACTTTGCCAGAGACTCTTTAACGCGGGTCTTTTACGCGTTTCAGGATACCCGAACGCCCCTGCTGGTGGGCTTGGTGGCCATTGGCTTAAAAGCCCTGCTCAACTGGTGGTGGGTGGTGGAAACCCCAGGCTTTGGCGTGGGCGGTATTACGCTGTCAATTACGGTGATCACAGCCGTCAATATGGTTTTTCTGGCCGTGTTATCGCGCAGGTATACACATACCTTGCACTTTAAATCACTGTTGGTTACCTTGTTTAAGCTGCTGATGGCAGGTGGGGCTATGTATTTGGCCGTTTATGCAATGGAAGTGCCTTTGCTTCATCTTCTGGGTGAAACAAGCCCGTGGTTGCGCGATGGGGTGCTGCTACTGGCGAGCAGTGTTTGTGGCTTGGGCGTGTATGCCCTGGCCGTGTGGATCTTGCGTTTGCCAGAAGTTAGTTGGCTCCAGGAGCGCCTCTTGCAGCGGTTTCAAAAAAAGGCATCCTAGGTGGTGTAGACATTGAATATCTACACTGCCTGGCTCGGGTTGGCTTGAAGCTTCATTTTAAACGCCTCATTTTCAACACTGGCCTCTGCCAATGCACAGAACAGTTTGGCCCGGTTTTTATGCACATGTCGGTTGTAAAGAGATTCAGGGAAAGCGGAGATTACTAGGATTACATTGGCTGGAACGATGCGGGTGTCGTTGCTTGGCTAACTGTAGAGCGAGGGTAGAGAGAGATATATGCCTGGTTATTTGTTACAAAGTGGCGGTTTAAATGTAAACCCGCCAGTTACTGTGCCCGTAACCAATCCTGTTGTGTCGGGCGAAACAGAAGTCTCCGAATTTATTGCCGATGAGCCAACCACGCCAAGACCGGCCTGGATAGAAGAAGGCGCGCCGTGGAGTGGGGCGGTTCGTTTGCCCGGCTTGGGGGCTGGCCCTGCCATGATGGATAAGCATTACCAGGTTTTTACCATCCATCCGCAAACGCTGGAGCCAGAAACGCCGATTGGCCAACTAAACCCCTCAACGGGGGAGGTGACGTTTCGCTACACAACGCCACAAGGCGAGCAAACGGTGACGGAGAGTATTTTCAATTCTTATCATAGCTCGCTGGCCCCAGAAATTTTGCCCGAAACCCAGCAGCAAAATATTGCCCGCACGCAGGCCGCTACCAATTATTCTGCTTTGGTGGCGCGTGCCGAGGCGGTGGGGCTAACCGGCGCCGGGGTGCCCGTGTGGGTGATTGATGAAAATCTTCCTGGCATTGTGGATCATGCCAATCAGGTTGTGTCGGCTTTTCATCAGCTTACACCGGCCAATCAACCCACTGTTCAGCTATTGGCCTCCAGAGACTACCATGCGATGGATGTGGAGGCCAGCCAGTCATTAGAGGAGGGTTCTGCCTCATTGACTCAGGTACTGGCAAGCCAGCGCACTGCTGGGCTAACAGATATTACCACGTTACTAGAGCAAGCCAGCCGCCTGCCTGAAGATCAACGGCCCGAGGTGATTAATATTTCGCTCGGGGCCGAATTAAGTTCGATGCGAGATTCCCTTTCGCGCCAATTAGCTATATTTAGAATGTCCCCAAATGCAAGCGCTCCAGATTTAGCATCCCTAAAAACACTAAATCCAGAGGGCTTTGGTTCGGCTTCGCAGCTTTGGTTACTAAACCAGGAAATTTATCGTGGAGAAACCGACGTGCCGCCTGAGGTGCTCGATCAACGAATGAACGATTTTATTGCCCGCATTCAGCAAGAGCCCGTGTTTCAGCAAGCATTGGCCCGCCAGCAGGCGGCGCTGCAACAGGCCGAAGCCAATGGCATTACCGTGGTAATGGCCGCAGGCAATGCGAATATGCCTTACCGGGATTCAAACGTAAGCCTGCCAGCGGGGGCCCAACAAAATTTATGGGGCGGAAGTACGGCCATTATGGTGGGCGCTGCCGATACGAACGGCACGCTAAACCCGGAAGATGACGCCGTGGCGAATTATTCCTCTCTTGGCGCGGTGACCTTAATCACCGAAGGGGCGCTGGTGGTGAGCGAGCCTGGACTCAACCCGTCGGATCCACCCGAAGCGACCGTCGTGGAAGGAACCTCCTATGCCGCGCCCCGGGTAACGGCACTGCTCACCTTGCACGCACAATTGTATCCAGAGGCTACGCCAGCCCAGCGTCGTGAGTTTTTAGCCCAATACAGCCACGATTTAACCCAGTTTGGCCCAGAGGCGGATGGGCAAGGATCGTTGAATATTCCTGCGGCTATGGAGGCGTTAATTGCCGAAGCCGAACGCAGGAAAATGGCTCCGTGAGCAATATAACCAAATTCATAAAACGACGTATCGGACTGCGCTGTTGGTTGATACGAAGCGAACTCTTTTTCCAGACATCATAATGACCGTGGTTGACAGCCCGTGTGGATGCCCTACCATGAGGGCTCTTCCTTGAAACTGATGATGCGGAGTTTAGCCATGCGATTGTCTGGATGTTCTTTTGCCTCCAATACTGTAACCCCGTCAGCCCGAATGAAACCTTTCCAGACACAATCTTTGGAGACAACATCCGGGTTGCGCGCCGATACATTTTCTCGTTTTGGTATGGCCGCTGAAAGCGATCGCCGTGAGCCGGTGGTAAAAATAAAACAATGGATTGAAAATACCGAGGCAATCGGTCAACTGCATTTACGGGGTTATGCCGATTGGCTTGCCAGTAACGCGCAGCAGTGGGAAAAAACGTTTTTTCTGATTTTTAACGAGACTGATTTCCAGCCGCGTCATTCATTTCAAAAAGCGCAACTAACACAATTTTTCGAGGCGCACGAGTCTTTTTTGGCCGCCAGTAGTGAGGCAGCGCAAAAACTGTTGGCGCAAACAATGGCAGTTTCCAAGCAACAGTTGTTTGATGAATTTCCTTTAAACAGAAGCATGACTTCTTATTATTTAGAAGGCCTGGCGGACTTGGTTTCAGGTGCCCCGCTACAAACGTTCCAGATAAAATGTCAGCGAGATCAGGCACAACTGGCGGGTATGAAGGCGCGGGCGCTTGTGGCAATGGGAATGGGTTCTCCCTTGGAGTTGACACTGTTAGACCAGCTAGCGGACGCCCAATTGAGTGACAGTTTAGACAACATTCAACTCAACCAAGAACTAAGCCAACACCAATACCAAACGCAAAAAGAAGCCCTCCTCGTGCAATATGTAAAAGAGCTTGAGGATTAATTTATTTTTTGACCCCATTCGTTAGTTCAGTTGCCCAAGCAAGCTAACGAACCGGTGCATGGGGCTCTTCTGGCAGCCGGTGGGTTTGTACGGTCAGTGCCTTGAGCGAGCCGTTGCGCAAAATTTGAAAATGCAGTGGGGCATTGATCGGCTTTTGTTTAATGACATCCTGCACCTGCTTGGCGTCGGTAATTACCGTGCCTTCAATGCGTTGAATAATATCTCCCGGCTGAAACCCTGCCTGAAAGGACGGGCTGCCCGGCATAACTTGCGCAACCACCACGCCTTGCGTACTTTCTGCAACGCCCAGGCTCTTGGATACTTCTGGCGTGAGATTGAGCATACCAATGCCAATCCAGGGGCGGGCAATCTCTTTGTGATGAATGAGCGCGTCGGCCACTTCGCTGGCCACATTAACCGGAATGGCAAAGCCTATATTCTGTCCACGACCCGATACGGCCGTGTTAATGCCGACCACCTCGCCATCCAGGTTGACGAGCGGCCCGCCCGAATTGCCCGGATTAATGGCGGCATCGGTCTGAATAAAATCTACATTCGAGTTGAGGTTGGGAATTCGGCGTGACAATGCGCTGACAATACCCAAAGTAACGGTGTGGTCAAAACCAAGCGGGCTGCCCACCGCCAGCACCCATTCTCCTGGACGGAGCTGATTGCTGTTGCCAAATCGGGCCGGTTTCAGGTTGTTTGCTTCTACCTTAAGGATAGCTAAATCGGTGTAGGCGTCTTTTCCCACCACGCGCGCGGGCAATCGACGGCCATCGTTTAAGGTGACAAAAATGGTGGTTGCCGACTGAATGACGTGGTTGTTGGTTAAAATGTGTCCGTTGCTGTCTAAAACAATGCCAGAGCCATTGCCAGCCACCTTGGGGCCACCGTATATTTCTACCCGGCGCCCGTTCGCGGGAGGTTGGCCGGGAAATCCGCCTTCGGGATCAAACCCAAAAAATCGTCTGAAAATATCATCGCCCCTAAAGGGAAACGCCGGAAGGTCTCCAATGGCGGGGGGGAGTTTCGCCTGCTGCTCAATGTCAATATTGACTACGGAAGGCGCCACGCGTTCGGCAACATCGGCCACCAAGTTGGCTCGCATGCCTAATAAGCCGCCTTTTTTAGCGCCCTCTGCCGGGTTAAATGCGGGTTGAATATCGTCTCTTTGCTCCTGAACCGGTTCTCCTTGGCTGTTATAGGCCATCAGTTGCAGCGGTTGCCCCAGCCCGCTGATGACCCAGCCAGCCGTGGCAATTGAAATACTTAAGGCGGCAAGGCTTAACCAGGTAGCGCTCCCTCCCAAGCCCTTTAAGCGTGCCCCCTCTTTGCGTGGCGAGGCCGTTCTGCACAAAGTATCTAGGGTTGGCGCGATCTGCGTTTGGGTTGGCGTAGGCAACAGGGACATAAGCAAGCGCATGGGCAAACACTCTCCTGAACAGGGAATCCTTCACACAGGTACAGTAGTCGTTTTTGCGGGCAAAAAGTTCCCGATGGCAAGCCTGTTTTCATATTATACTGATACCAAAATTTTTTAAATATTTTTCAAATCGATAACAGTGCATAGGGATGCTTGCTGAGATGGCAGAAGATAATCATTACATGTTTTATATCGATGAATCTTTTGATCAAGAAATTCATGTGCTAGTGGCATACGGCTTTTTGTATAAGCATTGGTTTAATACGCATCAGGCTGTAATTAGAGCAAAACAAAGAGTTTTCCCTGAAAAAGATGCTTGGAAGTTAGAAATTAAATCTAACTGGCTTCGTATTAAAGCCGAAAGAGATAAGCGTGCATATTTAAAAAAGCTGACTCCAGACGAATTGAAAGTGCTTACAGATGCTCTCTATGAGGTTATTTTGGAGAATGCTTTTCAAAAAATTTGTCTGGCTGCGGTACTGGATGTTAAGACGAATCAAGAACAACAACGCTATCCGTATGAGCCGGAATTGTATACTTACAAGATGTTATTAAGCAAAGTGGCTCTCTTTTTAAAAAGGAATGATGCAACAGGAATATTGATTTGTGACGAAACCAAACAGAGTAAGTTGCATATCGAAAATCTTCGTAACTGTAATGATTTCGATGGTGAGTGGGACGAAGATTTAAGGCAAAGAATTATTGAGAATCCACTTTTTGTAGACTCACAATACAATAATTTAATTCAGTTAGCGGATTTGTGTGCCTACAATGTTTTTAGGGTGTTTAAGTATAACGATCCCCAATATGAGTACTTTCAGAAAATTGCCCCGTTAATCAAAAATTTTGGTAGAGCTCCTCGTACGGAATCGAGGCTTGCTATAGGGGTCGTTGGCTATTCTGTTGCAATTCAGCCAAAGCCAATCCCTGGCTCGGAAACAGCGAAGCGGTTTGATAAAGTAATCCGTTTTCTCTGTTAAAAAACTTGTTCTTCCCCAAAAAATGATGAAAGCGCACTACCTCATGGTAATGCGCCGTCATTAATAAGGGTAGCAAACATTTCACTGAGATGAAATCAACTGTTTGTAGAGTAGTACTATCCAAGGAGCACTTTTCGGGATGTCGATCCAGAAAACTAAAAAAGGCTTACCGTAAGTGGGCAAGCCTTTTAAAAATTGGTTTAAAGTAAAAATCAGTTTAAAGTGGCGGGGCGGACGGGGCTCGAACCCGCGACATCCTGCGTGACAGGCAGGTACTCTAACCAACTGAGCTACCGCCCCATTCTGGGTCACGACTGGGCAATACGCCTTAACGCGAGGGGAAAATAACCCGGCGGGAAAGCGTAAGGAAATTTATAGCACAACCGCAGGCGTGTCAACAAGGCATCGTAACGGGAGCGCTTAAAAAAACCGAACCAACAGTTCGTCGGGGCCGACCATGCTTAGTTGGTTGCGCACCAACTCTTCTAGCCCAGCGGGATCTTGAGAGCGTTGCAGGCTGGTTTTTAGGCTTTGATTTTTCTCCAGGGCGTCCTGGTGTAGTTGGGTTAGGGCGGCTTCCTGTGTGGTAAGCGTGATGAGGGTTGTGGCGCTATCTACCACGCCACGAACGGCCTGAATGGTTCCAATGACGAGCAGCGCCCAAACCAGACGGTTTAGCCAGCGTTGCCAGGTTAGCACAGTTTGCTTAGCCCGAAGGCGCGGAGAGCGTTGCTGGGTTTGGCGCTTGGGAGAAAGAGGAACGGTGGGCTGAGCATAGTATTCCACCGGCTGGATGATGGGCTCCAGTGGTTCGGGTTCGTAGGCAATTCGTTTCAGTGCAGAACTGTGACGCAAGACCCCTGACTCTCTTTCTGTTGGCGTGGCGCTGGTAACGGCGGGAAGCAAACTTCCAAAAAAATTAACAATTGTTATTATAACCACCTTTTGGAGGTTTAGAAAAGCATCAGTTTTTGCGAATGGCAAATGCTACAAGCGAAAGTTGCTTGGGTGGAAATCCTCTGTTTGGAGGACTAAAAAACCGCATGGCCCAAGGCTTTGCTGTGGTATAGTGGTACAAAATTATTGTGTGCTTCTGTGTCAAACCGTCTGGCAGAATGCTCAGGGACGACGGGGAGAATTTTCGGTTGTTAAGTAAAACGTCTTCTGGCAGTGAGGCTTCTACTTCTGGCGCTCAAAATCGCCGAAAAATTTGTGCTTGCGTTCACGTGTTTCCTTCGCTGGATACCGTTGAGTTGGTGACGGTAAACCCGGTGGAAGGGGTTGTGGAGGTGGCCGCCAGTGCCAGTGTTCGCTTTGACCCGGTCAGTCGTCAGTTGGAAGACCCCGACGCGTTTGTGAGCACCTTAAAGCAACTGTTCCAGGAAAATCGTGTGCCACTGAACCAACCCGCCGTGTTGGTGTTGCCCAGTTTGTTTACCCGTACGCTGGAACTGCCCACCGCGTTTAACCACGAAGAGATGGCCCTTACCCTGGTTTCTGAGGCAGAACGTTTTTACCTGTTCAAGAAAAACGAACCGCAGCTAGACTGGTACAAAATTAACGAAATGAGCGTGATTTACAGCGCGTACCCGAAGTCGGAAATAGAGAAGTTTGTAGACGTGTTTCAGTCGGCGGGCATTCCGTTGGTGGGCATTGAAATGAACTACTTTAGCCTGCTGCGAGGCTTGGGCGCCTCTGGGCTAATTCAGTCCGAACTGGAAACGGGAAGCCGCTGGTGTTACCTGATGGTAACCGATAGCACTTTTTATGCCGCCATTGTGGAAGGCTCTCGGGTGGATAAGCTTTCCGAGTCGCCGATTTCGGTAACGGCGGATGATATTATGTCTACCGTGACGGAAATTCAGCAGGATTTTGAGCGTTTTACCGGTCTGGATGTGCTTTCCAAGCTGGTGGTGATTAATAACTCCTCGCGCCTCTCGTCAGATGTCTTGATCAACCGCCTCGGCTTTTCCGATCAAACCACCCTGATTGAGCAGGCGGCCAACACGTTGCGTTCGCGCAACCCCAATACGGGTATTTATTCTTGTTCTTTGGAGGCCTTGGGCGGCACCTTTTTTAAGGAAATGACCGAGTTTACCTGCGTGAATCTGCTGCCGGTGGAAAGCGAAGAAAAACTGGCCGTGCAGCAAATGCAAAGTTTGGTGATGAAAGGCCTGATTGGTGTAAATGTGGCCTGCCTGCTGTTGGGGGTTGCCATTTGGGGCTTTTTAAATCTGCTGGCCGTTTCCAAAGAGGCCAGCTTGCAGCGCCTGAACGAAGGGATGCAGCAGTTTGCAGTGGGCAACAACGCGGAAATTACACGGCGTATGTTTGTGAAAAATGCGCTTGCCCGCAACGTGCAGTTTAACGATCTGTTGGTGACCCTGGCCACCCAACTGCCCGCCACTATGTGGTACGACAAACTGATTGTCAGCGTGGATGACCCGACCGAAGGAAACCAAAACTGGCTTCATCTGGAAGGCAATGCGCTGTCTCCTGAGCCGGTTAACCAGTTTAGAACCCAGGTCCAGGAGCAATCCTTTATTAAAGATCTGGACGTTTCCAACATGGAGCTGAAAACCAGCCCCACCGGGCAAACGTACTACGCTTGGCTTATCCAATCCAAAAAGGCGGAGGTGGCTCCAACAAACCCGGCTGCGGGTGGTGCCAACGCTGGCAGCAGCCCTGCCGCCCCTCCTGCCGAAGCGGGTCCTCCAGGAGGTCCGCCGCATTAATGTCGTGTGTATCCTGTTCTCTTTTTCCAGTTGTTGCCGCAGGAGCCTCTTTCCTTGACCGCTAAAATCAATCTAAAAGCCGTTACCCGGCGTGTGTTTACCAACCCGAAGGTGCTCCTTTTGGTGGGCGGCATTGGCTGTATTTTGTACATGATTGACTACGATATGCTGATTCGCCCGAGCCTTGAAAAACTGGGCCAGCTCGATAACCAGTTGCGGCAACAGGAAGACCAGTTGGAAGAGCGCCGAAACGAGCGCAATACGTTTACGCAACTGAGCGATGAGCTCAAGAACCTGCAAACCGACACGCCGGTGTTGGCCAGTGGAGAATCGCCAACGGTGGCCGCCGCCACGCACAGCAAACACATTATCGATCTGGCTTCGGGGAAGCAGCCGTTGAGCTTGGGCCAGCCTTTGCCAGGCCCGCACAATGTCCTGGAATTTGTGACCATAGAGCCGCAACCTCCCAAAAGCGTGAATGTGTTGGATAAAGCGATAACGACCTTAGCCCCTGATATTATGCTGCCCGGTGGCGCCACTTTGCCCATGTGGCAAAACGACTATAACTTAAAGCTGCGGGGCACCTATGCGGGATTGCTGGATTTTTTAAACGAACTGGTCAATCTGCCGGATTTGGTGGTGCTGCGGCGGGTGGAGTTTACCCCACTTGCGGAAGGGGCAACCACAAAACTCCCCAGGCCAACGGCCCTGCCGCCGGTGCTTGCTCCAACGGCTTCTGGGATGGCCTTTCCTCCAAAAGCCTTGCCTGGCACGCCTGAGGCCAAGAGTGCTTCTGGCGGGGCGCCTTCAGTTGCAACGGGAACCCCTCAGGCAGCGGGCACAGCCCAGACAGGTGCAACGCAGGCGGGCGCAGGACAAGATGCCGCTGCTAGTGGGGCTGCAACGGCCTTGCCCGGCGAAGACGCCGCCCAGAAAAATGGCGAAAAGCCACCTTTTACCCCAGGACCTGCCGCGCTGGTCGAGTTAACACTTACGTTTTCCATCTATCTCTACGATGCCAGCAGCGCTCCCGCCTCCTGATCCGCTGGCTGACGCCACGGCGGTGCCCATGTCTCCACCAGTACTGATGGGGCAACAGACGCCAATACGGGTGCTTGTTTTAGGCCACGGTTTACTGGGTCGCGCCCTGTTGGAGGGCCTTATGGCCGATGCGCGATGTCAGGTGGTAGGTGTTTTCCGCTGGTCCGAACGGGTTGCGACCCGAAAAAAGCTCATTCGCAAACGCAAAGACCCAGAAGATCACCTGTTTGACATTTGCATTCGTGCGGCACGATTGCCCCGCATTCGAGGATGCTCGGGAGCCAACAGCCCGCAGTTTCTCCAAAAGTTGCAACGTCTTCAGCCCAACCTGATCTTGGTGGGCTCTTGGGGAGAAATTTTAAAGCCCCAGGTCTTAGCATCGATTGCCATTCCTATTATTAACTGTCATCCTTCGTTACTGCCCGCGTTTCGGGGAGCAAATCCCTACTGCGCCGCTATTCGTGCAGGAATGCAGGAGTCGGGTGTTAGTTTTCATCAGTTAGTGCCCGCCATTGATGCGGGCCCCATTGTGTTGCAGGCGCCACTGCCGGTTTTACCCACAGATACGGGCGGCGATTTGCGCGATCGTTGCTGCGAGCTGGCCCGGCAGTTAATGCCCGTGCTCTTGGACCGTCTGACGGTGGAGGGACCCGTTGCCGTGCAGCCGCAGCAGGAGGAATTGGCCAGCTATCAACCCTCCTTAAAGCTGGAAGATGGTGTTATTCGCTGGCAGCAGGATGCGCCTTGGGCCATTTATAACCAGGTGCGCGCCCACCAGCCCTGGCTAGATAGCATTACCTTTGTGGGCGGTCGCTGGCCCATTGGCATTCAAAAGGCTTCCGTGTTGCAGGTGCCGCCCAAGTCGGTGCGCTCCGTGGCGCCGGGCACGCTGCTGGCGGTGCGCTCGGAAGGCTTGGTGGTCAGTACCACAGAGCCGGAGCGTTATGTGCTGCTGGAGCGATTTAAACTCTTCTTTGGGTTCTTTTTACCCGTTGCGCTAAGCCTGTGGTTGGCCCAGCGTTTGTTTAGGCCAGGCCAACGGCTTTGTGAAGAATGGCGCTAGGCCGTGTCGATATTCAGCGTCTTCACGGGTATTCTCGGTGTTGTTGCAGCGCTGGCTTGGTTGTTTAATTGTGTCTAAGCGCCTGTCGCTGTGCTCCTCACGCCCGGAAACGGCTCCGTGAAAACATTGGAATGTCTACACCACCTGGGGTTTTCATTGAAGTTGTCGGACCGATCCGCCGACATATTTTTAAGTCCGAGCGACTTTCACAGGCTTTTGCAGAGGGCTGTCGGGGGCCCTCCAGGCTGTTGGATTTTGGAGTGACCCTTACTCTGTTCGGTTTAGTGGCTGTAGGCTTGCGCTGTTGTGTAAGGATGCTTTGCTCGGGATTATTGTGTCCAGTGTTAAAATAAGCAAGTGTTCTTGGATTTCTAGCCGGTTTTCACACCACGGGGAAATACTCATTTTATAGTCCAGATAGGGTGTTAGCCCATTTTTTTCGTAATTTTTTAGAAAAAAACAAAGGATTCGCTCGAAAGCAAGCATTGATGTTTATTCGTTACTGTTACAGCGTTTGCGATGTTCTCGGAACCCTCTGCGCGGTGTTATCCCCCGTGGCGGTGGTGCATTGGTTGCTGGAGGCCGTTGGGGTCAAAAGCCTGGGTTTTTTGGCCGTGCTTTTTGCACCCCTTAACTGGATTATTAACGCACTGCACCCCATGCCCACCATTACGTTCCAGGGTACCCACATTCCGATGACCCAGGGCGTGACGGCCATTGTGCTGACCGTACTTTTCTTTCTGCTGGCGGCATTGTCTCAGTACCTAAAGGCGGCAGAGCAACAGATGGACATGGCGCAGCAAAACCTGAAGGAAACCTACCGACAGCGCCAGCGTGAGCGCGCCGAAGCCCAGGTGCGAGAGCGTTTGGTGAGCAACCGCCGCCTGTTTGTCTACATCAGTTTTCCGTTTGATCAGGATGAAGCCCTGGGCGAGCAATTTTTTGGGCATTTTTCCAACTTAAACGGCCGTCCCATTGAGGCAACGGCCACCGTGCTGGTGTTGGAGTTTAGCGAGCTAGACCCGGCATTTCGTTATGCGCAGGATGCAATGAGAACCCTGCTGAGCTATTACGCCACCCTTCGGCCCGCAGACCCGCAACCGGTTGCCAGGCTTTGTATTCATGTGGTGGGGGTGGATGAGGCCAATCGAACGGGCTTGGCCATGTGCACGCACCTGTGCCGTTTTACACCGGTCAATACCATTGTGCTGTCTCAGGATGTGAAACAGTTTATTGAGGCAGGGGGCACTTCGGCAAAGTACCCACTACAAAGCCAAGGCTATTACGAGTTTCCCGGTGGCAGCAGCCAGGAAGTTTATCAACTGCTGTTAAAGTCGGCTTCGTTTGGTTAAACGATAAAGCCGGGTGTTCCCATTGGAACCATTCCGGGCATTTGCATGCCAAAGCCCTGTTGTTGCTGGAAACCGAAGCCTTGCGGCTGTATTCCAAAATTGGGCTGTTGTGCCATAAGCATTGGGTTGGTGGCGCCAAAGCCAGCAGGTTGCCAGCTGGGCAGTCCGCTCCAGGCCATGGGCGTAAACGGTTGTGTGTATACGCTAAAGGGGTTCCACTGGCCGGTTACCAGGGGAGAATAAATGCCCTGAAACGTGTTTTGCGGCAATACCTGCCCAGAAGAATTCCACAAGAGCCATTGCAAGTTGTCGGCTGTGTGGGTTAAGCCGGAGTAGAGAAACGGAACGCCGTTATTCACAGTACTGGCGGGAACGGTCGGCCACATTGTTGTTGTATAACCTCCACGTTAAATCCTTCCCCAAAGGGAGAACAGGAAAACAGAATAAAAACTCGTAATTGCATAAAAGCAATGTATGGAGATTCTGTGCTACTGTTTTTAAAGTTTAATGATTTCATTAAAAAGCAAGCGGGTCTTGCTTGTTGTTCTGGTGCCTTGGCGATAGTCTGTGTTACATAGTTGGAAAGGAATGATACCGTCTCATCAGGCATTATGGGCGATTGATAACAGGGCAGGCAGGGACAGTTAAACAAAATGAGCATCTATTTTGCAACTAACCGACAGCGGGTTTCCGTGGGGCAGGCTGGCAGGTTTCGTTTCGGCGAGCGTTTTTCCGAAGACGGTCCAGAGGATTTGGTGTTTGGCAAAATTCCAAACGATATGTCCCCAGAGGCCCTGACGACCGAGTGCATTTACGACACCCTGGCCCGAAAAGAAGCGCTCTTTCAAGAAATTAAGCAGGCCATGCAGTACGAGAACCACGACACGATTATTTATGTGCACGGTTTTCGCAATAACTTTGCCGATGCCGTTGAGGGGGCGCGTAAGCTTCAAAAAGCCTTGCTGCCCGTGGAAGGCAGTAAAAATGCCGCCAAAGGCTACCATGTGGTTTTGTTTTCCTGGCCTGCGGACCGCTTGGGCGCGATGGAGAGCCAGAAAAACTACACCAACGATCGCCTGGATGCCCGATTGTCTGGCCCGGCGCTGGGTCGCGCCACTCAGTTTATGATCGATTTTCTGGTGCAAGTAATGGAACACAGCCGCCAGAGTTTTCGCGCCACGGGCCGCGGCGATCTGTGTGGCCAAAAGCTGCATTTAATTTGCCACAGCATGGGCAACTATGTGCTGACCCATGCGCTGCAAAAGTTACTCAACGATGTCAAGACGCCGCAATCGATTCCCAGTGTGTTTGAGGAAGTGGTTTTGGTTGCCGCCGATGAGGACAGCGAGGCGTTGGAGCAGGACGATCGGCTAAAGCACCTGGACCGCTTGGCCCGTCGGGTAACGGTTTACTACAACCCCAACGATAAAGCGCTGCGGGTTAGCCACCTAACCAAGGGCAACCCGGAGCGTCTGGGGGCGGGAGGTCCCCGGAATATGCAGCGGGTCTCCGGCAAGGTGGTGGCGGTAAACGTGGATGCCCGCGTGGATTGGCGAGAAGATATGCTCTTGGATCTCGATATGATTTCCACCTGTCCCGAACACGGCTACCACCTGTATAACACGGCGGTTATTTGGGACATGCGCCAAGTGTTGGCCGGAATTACGGCGGCCAGCATTCAGGGGCGGGAACCCCAACCGTTTTTGGGCCAGGGTAGCTTTAAGCTGGTGTAGGGCTCGTTTAGTGTGCGGGTTGTTCTAAAAACGGAACCAACCACTGCATGGCCCCACTGCTGCCCAGGCGGTCTGCGCCTGCCAACACCAGCGCCACTGCCTGCTCTAGCGAATGAATGCCGCCACTGGCCTTAATTTGAATGTGGCTCAGGCCTTGCTCATCCAGCGTGTCTCGAATCTGGCGCACATCGGCGGGGGTGGCGCCGGGTTTTTCCGTACCAGAGACCATGCCGGTGCAGGTTTTAATTTGGTACACGCGGTCAATCGAGGCGTGAGTTTCTAACTGTTTTCCCAAGAAGGAGACAATCTCTCGGAGTTCGGCATCGTGGAGCAGCGTTGTTTCGATAATTATTTTAAAGCTTGCGGTTTCTCCCTGAAGGCTTTGCAAGCTGCCGTGCAAGGCTTCTTCAACCGAATAGCGGTCCTGTTGTTTCCAGGCGTGCAGGGGAAAGACCCAGTCTAACTCATCGGCGCCATCGGCAAGGGCTTGCCGAATTTGCTCCTGGATTTCCGGTAACGGGGTAGTGCCTATGCCGCTATCGCTTAGGGCGGTGGTTTGTGGCATAGGGCCGTTCGGAAAACCAATAACCGTGCTAAGCGGCAATGTTGAGCCTTGGGGTTGCTGGCTTAGCCAGTGGCGGGCAGGCGCCACCCATTCGGGACGAAGACACACGCCAAAAAAATGGTAATACAGGGCCTCGTGGCAAAACCGGGCCACTGCTTGGGGCTGTTCTGCCCATTGCGCTTGCATGGTTGCAACCGAAGGCAGGTAGCTGTGATCCACCAGCGGGGCCAGGAGTTTGGCGGCTTGGCCTTTTTCTGGGGTTTCCTCCAGGTTGAGGCTGGCAAGCGCCTGCAAAATGTGATGACGAGTGACCACGGTGGCTTTTTGTTGTCGACGAAGCCTGTGTTCTTCTTGGGGAGGCGGTGGCTGGATGGAGGTGGTCAACGAGGTGGTCCCAGTCATAGAGAAAGCAATCCTTTATTGGCGGCGCAGGCAACAGTAACAAGGGCGGGCTGCTGCAAGTATTGTCTCATATTCCAGGTCCGTTTAGCGCGCATGCTTGGCAGGGTGCTTTCGCCCGCGTTTGCGATGGCACGTGCCCTCGCTTACAATACAGGCCAGGCTAAGCCGTTTCATCTAATGCCGTTTCGTTTGTCTGGGTTGTGCCCGGCTCTGTTCCGTTCAGCGCCTTGCGAAAGGCTTCTGCAACGGGGTAGGCGCGTTTAGCAGGCCGGTGTTTGCCGGGGGGTGTGCTGTGTGCCTTGGTCGGGTCCGGCAGTAGTGCTTTCATTTCTGCCAGTGCCAGGGGGTCGGAGACCTGTTCGGGCTGCGATTCTGCCGTGAGGTCCGGCTCAAAGGTGTTGGGGGCGGTGTCTGTTGCTGGGTTGATGCTGTTTTCTGGTAAAAACGTGGCGCATACCGCCATGTGGTCAGACCCCGTGGGCTTTGTGAGTTCTCCTGCCCCCTTGAACACGGCTACCCGCCGCAGCGGAATATTGGTCACCATCCCATCGACTGAAGGGCGATGGTTGCAGAACGGGTTGCTGGCATCGGGTTCTTTCACAAGGCCTATTTCGTACCACGGATGCATTGCCCGTTGGTTGTATCGCGGTGTCATCGCCTCTACCAATGGTTGAAAGTACGGATTATCTCGGCTTTGGTTGAAGTCTCCCAAAATCACAATATCCAGCGGCGGCGGGCCATTCGTGGCCGGAAAATGTTCTGCCAGCCATTGGGTTAAAAAATCAGAGATGGCCCGAGACTGATCGGCCCGAATTCGATACTCGGTGGTATCCGGGCCTCGGTTGGCATGACGCGCCTTTAAATGCACACTTAAGATAAGCCAGGGCCGTTGTTGCTGCGCGCTTTTGTCTGCAAACAACCCCCATACCAACGGGTTGGCAAACAGAGAGGATCCGTTGGGGCAGGTTTGTTGTGGGCTGGGCTTGCAAAATTGGCCAACCGTGCCACTCTCCAGCAATCGAAACCGATTTTGGTTGTACAGTAGCACGTTGCGTAAGGTGCGATCACTGGCCCACAGTTGTTCATCACTGGGCACAAGGGCTTTGTAAGCAACGGCGGGGCAACCGCTTTCCTGTGCCGTTTGTTGAAGCCTTTCCGGCAGGGCCAGGCCGGTTTTTTCACAGCCAATTTCTTGCAGCGCCACAAAATCCGCCTGGCTACGGACGATGGTTTTTAGCACTTGCTGTTGTGCTTGCTCGCTTTTAAAGGTATCTACGGGTTTGCTGGCTTTGGCCAGCCAGGCGTCGTCAATGTCTGCCAGGTTCCAGTAGCAGCGTGTGTTAAAGGTTAGTGTGGTTACTGGCGTTGCGTTTGTGCCTTGGGCGGCAAACCGCAACTGCGTGTAGAGCTTGGTTTGTGCTATTTCAATGGGGGTTGCACAGCTCTGAGTAGGAGCCAGGGTGGTAGAAGCCAATGGAAGGAAATGGGCATGTTGCCTACCGAGCGCGAACGGAGAGGCCAATCGGTTGCCCGCTTGGCGTTTAACTGGCTGAACTATCCCACCAGCAGAATAAAACCTGTGTAACAGCGTAATCAACGGAACCTACAGCGCTACTTTCGGCAGAAAGCCAGTCAAAAACAACGCTCCCCATTATATAACCACCAGGTTTACTTTCAATGACGCATCATTCAATGCCGCCAAAATATTGCGCGCTCTCAAACAACAGACCCTGCCCGCCCGCCTAGCGTGTGAGATAGAGTGACATAGAGAGATATAAAGCGATACAAGACGATGATATCGGGTGAGGTGATGTACAGCGAGAAACCCGAACGCTTACACCAAAGGCAGAACAGCCTTGCCGGGCAGAGAGGCTGTCGGTTGAATGCCCAGCCAGGCCAGTGCCGTTTGGCCCACATCGGCAAAGGATTGCCGAATACCGAGGTTTTGGGCTGGGTGTGCTACCGAGAGTCCCTTGCTAAACATTAACAAAGGCACGTACTCTCGCGTATGATCCGAGCCGGGTGCGGTTGGGTCGCAGCCATGATCGGCGGTAATCAGCAATAAATCCTCAGGGGTCAGGTGGTCTATCAGTGCGGCCAGTTCCGTGTCAATGGCTTCCAGTGCGTGCGCGTAGCCATTGACATCTCGTCGGTGGCCAAAATTCATATCGGTTTCCACCAGGTTGATAAAAATGAGTTGCTTCTCGCCCGTGCGTTGCTCAAAGCCCGCTTTGGCCAACGAAGGAAGGGCAAGCTCGCCCTTTGCCAGTTGAATGAGAACTTCCAGGCCGTGTGCGTTGCTGCGGGTATGCAGGTGGTGCGTAATGCCCACCCCGCAAAAAATGTCATCAATTTTACCAACACCCAGCACGACGCCCTGGGTCTGCTGGGCAATGGTGGTTAATACGTTGGGGGTGGGTGGGGGCACGGCATAGTCGTGTCGGGCGGCACCAAGACGCCGAAAACCACCGGGCGACCCTTCAAACGGTCTTGCAATGACCCGAGACACTTGGAGCGGACCCTCCAGCAGCCGACGAGCGACTTCACACCAGGAATAGAGGGTTTCCAGGGGCACGCGGTCCACGTGGGCCGCCACCTGAAAAACACTGTCGGCACTGGTATACACAATGGGAAATCCGGTTTCCAGGTGAGCGACGCCCAGTTCGTCCAAAATAGCGGTGCCGGATGCCGGTTTGTTGCCCAGTACGCCGCCGCAGCCAGTTTCTGCCACAAATTGTTCAATCAACCCGGTGGGAAAACCCTCTGGAAAAACCGGAAAGGGAGTCTCTAGGATAATGCCCGCCATTTCCCAGTGCCCGGTGGTGGTGTCTTTGCCCAAAGACACTTCCGCCAGTTTTCCGTAGACGCCGGTGGGGTGTTCCACGGCGGGCACCTGCGCCAAGGGCACAATATGGCCCAGGCCCAGTTGGGCCAAATGGGGCAGGTGTAACCGTTGGGCATGACGATCGATGTTGCCCAGCGTGTTAACCGAAAGACTATCGCCAAAGGCCGGAGCATCGGGAAGGGCCCCAACGCCGAGCGCATCAATCACCACCAGAAACACGCGGCGCGTGCGCGGAGCGTTGGCCGGATTGTTTGTAGACACTTGGGAAACCACGGACAAAAGACCTCGTCTATAGGGTTTAGGGACAGAATTATGCGCCGCTGTTGGCAGGCGCACCTTACAAAGATAGCACGGCACAAAGATAGCACGCTTGCGGAAGCGGGGCCCCTGGTGGCGAGTGTGGTGTGTTCTGGTTAAGATAGACCCTACTTTAAATTTGGATTCTGTTCAAATTTTAATTCAGTTGTCAACGCTCAACAAGGAGGCTGTGTTCATGCGCACGATTTTATCCCTCTGGCGTCAGTGCCCTGCGGCGCTGTTCTCTGCCCTTTTGGGGGCTGTAGTGCTGCTGTTGCAGGTGGCGCCGCCTGCGCGGGCGTTGGTTTATATGGATAAAGCCGTTCCCCAGAAAGAGATTGATACGGCCATTCGCTACGGCTTAAGTAAGCGTGGCCAAGGCTTTGAAAGCCTACTGGATAAAAACTGGAAAGAGGGCCGTTATGGCGCGTTTTTAAATGTATACACGCCTTTTATGCAGTTGGCGGCAAAGGCCTATGGTAGTGGCTTGCCCCGAAAGCCCACCCAGGAGGATTTAAAAACGGCTTACAAACTGTTTAAGCGAGAAATTCGCTTTTTGAAAGACCCGCAAACCACCAAGCACGTCAAGTTTTCGGTCGCGCTCTATGGAGACGATCCCCGCTTTGGCTTAACCTATCGCGGTTGGATTGAAGGCGTGGGCCGTGGAAAAGAAACCGTGCTACAACCCGCCAAATCCGTGCGGCAACGCGAGGCCAACCGCAGTGAGTTTAACCTGAACAGCCCCTATGAGGTGATTAACTCCTACTACTTTAAGTTTAAGGACATTAACAACCTCGACGATTATCGTTTCATCATCGAGGATGAGGCCTCGGGTCGCCGGGTGGAATTTCCGATCAACAATCAACAGTTGTTGTAATGCTCGCTATTAGAAATTCGTCATTAGAAAACAGAGCCTACTGTTGGCGTGTTGTGCCTGAGGGGTTTTGTGCGCGATGAAACCCTTGCGCCTGCGCTTCGGTCTCTTCGTTAAAACAGCGTCGGGCGGCGCCTGCCGGGCTGGCTTTTAGCATCTCGCCATAGTGAGGGTCTCCCAGCCGGTAATAGCGTTGTGTGCTTGTATTGCCCACCACGGGGCATTCTCTCGGGTCGTAGTCTCGCTCTGTGGTGATGAACACAATGGCGGGCACGGATAAAAAGAGCGCAACAATCAATACAAAACGGAGCATGGTGGCTTCCTCTGGAGACGGACGGGGGCGCTTTTTTCTCTGTACCGGCTGGATGGATACCGTAGGTACCTGAGCTCGGGGGCCTACCGGAGGGGGGCCTCTAAGTGCCGTAACGTCGTTGGCGGGCGGCAAAGGTCAGCAAGGCCTGCTCCAGCTCGGCGGCACCAAAGTCTGGCCACAAAACGGGGGTGACGTACAGTTCCGTATAAGCGCACTGCCACAGTAAAAAGTTGCTCAATCGCTGCTCCCCACCCGATCGAATCAGTAGATCGGGGGCCGGTTGCTGCTGCGTGTACAGGTACTGATCAATGGTGTCTTCGTCAATCTCGTTGGGTTGTAGTTGTCCGGCTTTTACGGCCTGGGCGATTTGCCGGGCCGCCTGCACCAACTCCGCCCGGCTGCCATAGTTGGTGGCCACTTGCAGCAACAGTTGGTCGTTTTTCTCGGTGGTATGTTCTGCCAGGCGCAAAACCCCTTGCAGCGGGAGTGGCAGTGCTCGAAGATCCCCGATAAAGCGCAGTCGCACGCCTTGGGCGTTTAATTCGGGCAACTGGGCGGAAACTGCCTGGGCAAACAGCTTCATTAAAAAGCCCACCTCCGTGGCAGTGCGAGACCAGTTTTCGGTGGAAAAGGCGTATACCGTTAAAATCCCAATGCCCACGTCTTTACAGTAACGCACCACCCGTTGGAGGCTTTCCACGCCCGCCTCGTGTCCGGCTGTGGCGGGCCGTTCGTGGATTTTGGCCCAACGTCGGTTGCCATCCATAATAATGGCCACGTGCTGTATTGACTGCTGCTTTACCAACTGAGCCATGGTCTCAAGCGATTCTTTGGACGCAACTTGCCGGTGCGGACCGGGTGCTGTTGCCGGTGCAGTCCAGGGGAGGCCCGGAGAAGCGGCCGTTGTGGTGGCTGAATGAGCGGCCGTGTAATGCGGAGGGGACGTACTCATAATCGTTTGTGGCTCTTGTGTTGGGCAACCGTTAAAGAGACAGGACGACAGAAGGCGATGGCGCGACAGTTGCATTTGGGAAAAATGGACAGACGGAGAAGGACGGAGTATGAGAACAATGGAAAGCTGGGCACGTGCTACCTTTGGGGGGTTGCCGTCACCCAGCTTCAGCTAAAAATATTTTTGGACTTCAAAAAATAGACTTAGGAAACCAAACTGGTGACACGTACTGGCGCAATTGCTTGATGCTCTTGCAGTTGGGCCACCATATTTCCTAATACCTGCACCATGTCTTCCGTGCTGGAGAGCTTATTGACGCTCGAACCCACCCCAACGGCGGATGCACCAGCCTGGAACGCATCCATGACATTTTGAACAGTAATGCCACTGGCGGACATGACCGGAATATGAACGGCAGCGGACAGAAGCCGGGTGTTATTGAACGTAACGGCTGCTTTTTGGTCTGCCGGTAATACCTGAATGCGGGGCTCGGAAGCCAGCATGCGAGAAGCGCCTTCCGTTTGAAGCAGATCCACGCCGAGCGTTTCAAGGGCTTGGGCCAAGCGTTCTTGGCTGTGGGCGGAAAGGTGTCCCGGGACTGTAACACAGACGAAGGCGCGAGGCGTGTTGGTTTCCTGGGCAATGGCATCCAAACGGCGCAGCGTCTCGCGTGTAATGCGAAGGACATCATCTGGGGTTAAAAACAAACCTTCTTCGTAGAGGGCGTCGTAGTTGCCCAGTTCTACGGCGTCTGCGCCAGCACGAATGGCCTGCTCCAACGCTTCAGGGCGAATGCTGGAGGCAAACACCAACCGATCCGTCATAGGACGAATGGCGGCAATCACATCCGGGCATGCGGCTACATCAACCGCACTGGTGCCAGCAACGCGGGTGGCGGCGTTAACAACCCGAACAATGGAAGCTTCATCAAAATTGCTAATGCCTGCAATGACCTTGAGCGCATTGCGCTGCTGCAAGGATTTTTGGAAGGCTTGAATACGAAGGGTCTGATTCATGGGGTGGGGGTCCCTTGCCAATGGCCCAGGGCGGGCCGTGGATACTAACGAAAAGGCGCTTTGGCGTGAATGCCAAAGGAAACTACTGACAAACCGCAGCGCTCCCAAAAAGAGGAATTGTCTTGGCAATACATTCTTTTCAGGGGGACGCGTTTGCCACAGTCTTCCACACAGTATAGCCACGCCATCGAATAATGCAACCGTTGTTTTAAAATTCTTTTAGCAGTTTATTGGAAACGGCGGCAATACGCCTAGCTGGCTCGAATCAACCCCAATTGCTTGCTGTTGGTAAGAAGCTGGCGGTAGCGGCTGTAGATTAAAAAATGGTAGTAACTGCGCGCCATGGCCATGGTCAGTCCTTCGGCACCATCCAACAGGCCGAGGTGGCCCACATAGTACTTTAAAAAAGCCCAGGTGGGCTGTATTAACAGGTTGGGTACACTGGCCTTGAGGCTTGAAGGGCGTTTATTTTCCAGCAAAGCGTAGGCTGCCCACTGTGCCCGCTGGCTTACTTGGCGAAACAGTTCTTCCACGCTTCTAAAGGGTTCCGATTGTAGCGCTTGCTCTAGTGCCAGCATCGGCCCTGGCACCCATGGATTGGCAAAAGGACTGTGGTCCGGTAGCTTGACCTTGGAGCGTCTGACCAGTCGTAGCTCTGCCGCGCGGCGTTCTGCCCCCCACTGCAACCACCGTTGCTGATAGTACATTTGAATGGGAATGAGAAAGCCATCGTACAGTTGGGTATTGCCTTTGCTATTGACTAAAATGCCTTCAATGCAATGACATAGCATGTCTTCTACCCACTCGTGTGGCTCAATAAACAGTATCCAGTCGCCTTTGGCAACCGAGACCCCGTAGCGACGCAGCACGGCCAGGTTTGGATGATTGAGGTAGTACACTTGCTGGGTGTGTCGTCGGGCAATGGCCAGGCTGCCATCGGTACTACCGCCATCGATTACAATAATTTCGTCGGCCCATCGAACGGACTCCAACGCACGATCCAGCAGGCGGCTATGGTTTTGCGTGACCATGACCACGGAAAGGCTTTGGGATTTATGGTTCATCACGAGTGTTGGGGTCTCCTGCAAAGGCTGTTGGAAGGCCCGTTGAAAAGGCCATTGGCCTGCGAGCAGTGCCAGACGGTTTATTTTTTTAATAATTGTAACGTTTTTGTATTCAAGCGCCAAGCCTCCGCGCCAAGTTTATGGTCTAAGTTTGCGGTCCAAGCCTGTCTGCCCAGTCTACCTGCCAAGTCTACGCTGACTCAGCTCGAGCACCCCAAGTCTGTCTCTGTCGCCTTCCTGGTGGCGCTATCTCTTTCGCTTGCCGTATTGGGCACATTCGGGTCTTTTTTTGGGCGTTCTCGCAGTAAAATACACCTGAGATTGCCTTGAGTGAAGACGTTCGTCGGCCTTTCCTCAAGGGTTGTATTTCGGTAAATATGGACACATTGCAAATGGCAGGACATTCCAAATGGGCGCAAATTAAGCGCACCAAAGCGGTCAAAGATGCGAAGCGTGGCGCCAACTTTGCCAAAATGGCCAAAGATATTATGGTGGCCACGCGACTGGGCGGCCCGGATCCGGCGGGCAATTTTCGTTTGAGAACCGCCATTGACAAAGCCAAAGCCGACGGCATGCCCAATGACAACATACAGCGGGCCATTGATAAAGGCGCCGGAGTGGGCGAGGCGGATAACCAGGAAGCCGTGACGTACGAGGGCTACGGGCCTGGCGGCGTGGCTATTTTAATTGAAACCCTAACCGAGAATCGGCATCGAACGGCGGGGGATATTCGGAGTTATTTCAACAAATATCAGGGTAATTTGGGCACAGATGGTTGCGTGTCCTGGATTTTTCAAGAACGGGGCGTTATTCGCATTGGCAAGCAAGAGATGGACGAGGAAAGTCTTCTGGAATTGGCCCTGGAAGCCGGTGCGGAGGATATGATGGCCGAAGATGACACCGATTTTGAGATCCTGACGACGCCAGAGCAGTTGGATGCCGTCTGTCGCGTGCTCGGGGAGCGGGGGCTTCACATTGTCTCTGCCGAAGCGTCTCGCGTTCCGCAAAATGCGGTCCATATCGCCGACCCTGTGCAAGCCAAACCGCTTTTAAAGCTGCTAGAAACCCTGGAAAACCACGACGATGTGCAGGCCGTTTATGCCAACCTGGAACTGGCAGACAGTGTGCTGAGCGTGTTAACCACGTAGGCCTTTGTGTCTTGAAAATAGCCCCGTTTGTTATCTCGGCAAACGGGGCTATTTTATGGTGGGCTGTAAGGGGAACGGGGTGGATGGAGGCACGGAGTGCGCACCGTTTATTCTGGCGTAGTGGTGGGCTTTGGGGCATTTTCCTCTGCCACCGCAAAAGGATTTTTGCCCGATGTCGCATTAAAGTCTGCACCCACCGTCAGGATTCGGGCTGCTTGGGTTTGGAGCCAACCTTGGAGACTACCATCATTAAAAAGCGCAACGTTCGGTGGCGTGTCCATCTCTTTGTAGACGGCAAGCAGGTCTGTATCCAAAGTGGGTTTGGCTCCAATTAAGCGCAATGCGGCCATGGTTGCCAGATCCCGGTTACCCCAAGCTGCAGAAAAGGGCGTTTCGGGTGCGGATTCTTCCCCAAAGTGAATCTTTTCGTTTACATCTACCCGTTCCGAAGCGGGTAGAAATCGGTTGACCACGCCCAGTACCAGTGTTGCCAGGGGGCGATCTTCAATATGGGCTAGCAGTTGAAATACATTGTTTTCAACGGTGTGGGGTGGCGTTTCATCGTCCAACTCGGTTACCGAGCGTGCTTCTTTGAGGGAGGCCCCTTCTTTAATCAGCTTCAGCACACCGGGCAAAGGCATGTTGGCCATAAGCGCATCTACCAATGGCGGCTCGCCGTAGCCGTCTTTTTCGTTCAGCCATTGTTTATAAACGGTGGGGTTCTCTGCCTCGGCTTTGGCCGTGTCCAAAACAAACCGAATCATCGCTTTTGTGTTTCGACCCTTGGGATCGGTGTCTATTTCCAAGCGATTAATGGCTTCTCCCAAGGCGTGGGTCTCGTCGCCATCATGGTCTTTCAGTTTTAACACACTGGCGCCGTCTGTAACGGCTTGTTGGGCTGCGGGTAGATTGAGGTCTAAAATGGCCTGGAACAAGCGTTGCCCGGGGGTGGGATTTTCTGGCATTGGGGTGGGTTCAGCAAAATCCACTTGGCCTCGGAAACTGACTGTATCGCCAACAAAGGGGGCTTTCTGGCGTGTTGTATCAACAGCAGGAGCGGTGAGAGAAGAGGCGGTGGTGTGGGCTTGCGTGCTTGCAACGGCACTAGCCCGGAGTGTCAACATCATTGATTTTGCAGTCCTTTCCCAACGGAGTAATTGCCAGTATGAGCGGCTGATTCAAGCACGCATTACTGACCATGACACCTGTCAGCGTAATCAAAACACGGTAACGATGTATGACAATTAAATGACAGGCATCCGGGATGATGAGCCTTAGGGGACCTGGTTGCGTGGGGTCTGGCCTTGCAGAGCGGCCAACAGATTTTCTAGGGTTCGATCCCCCATGTGTTGGCGTGTTTCGTAGGTGGCGCTGCCAATATGGGCGGTCAATACCACGTTGTCCAGCCCCAGTAGGCCAGGGTGAATTGCGGGCTCTTCCTCAAACACGTCCAGTCCGGCACCGGCCAGGTGGCCGGTGGTGAGCGCTTCTACCAGGGCGTTTTCTTCCACCACCGGGCCTCGGCTGGTGTTAATTAAAATGCTACCCGGCTTCATCTGCCGCAGGCGGTCTCGGTTTAGCAAATAGCGGGTTTCTGCGGTCAGCGGGGTGTGGATGGACACCACATCGCTTTGGGCCAGTAAGCTGGTTAACGAGCAATACCGAGCGTTGAGCGCCTGCTCGGTGGAGGCACTGAGCTGTTGACGGTTGTAATACATGACGGGCATGTCAAACCCAAAGGCTCGTTTGGCTACCCGTTGGCCAATATCCCCCATACCGATAAGGCCCAGGGTTTTTCCGGCTAGTTCCATGCCCAGGTGCAAAGTGGGTTGCCAGCCACTAAATGCACCGGCGCGCACACATTGGTCCGAGTATACGACCCGGCGGCTGACGCTTAAAATGAGGGCCCAGGTTAAATCTGCCGTGGCGTTGCCCAAAATGCCTGGCGTATTGGTTACCACAATGCCGCGAGCCCGTGTCGCCTCCAGATCAAGATGATCCGTACCGGCGCCATAGCTGGCCACAACCCGGAGGTTGGGGAGTTGTGCCAAAACCTCGGCAGTAATGCGGTGCTGAATGGTGCAAACCAGCCCAACGAGGTTGCTTCGTACGGATTCCGGTACGTGCGAAAGCTGCGCCACCGACTCAATGGAGACCCACTCAACCAGCCCGAAATTGGCAGAAACTTCCTTGGGAAGGGTTGCACTGGTTGGAAAGGTGCCAATTTTTAAAACGAGCCAAGGGGTTGGTTGACGCATTGCCATACCATTACAAACAGTTTCCCAAAAGGGCATCTCTTCCGCGCGCGAGAGAGAGGGGGGGAGATAATTGAGGCGGTGAAGTGTGTGTTCGCCAGTAAAACTTAATGGGCGTTATACGGCAGAAAGTACCCGAGTGGCGCCTGAGGCGTTAAACGCACTGGTACTGGTCAACGGAGTGGCTTCCGTAAGCTCAACCACGGTTTGACCACCACCGAGTTCGTCTAGTAAAAACGAGACGATCCATTGAAGAGAAGCGTGTGTTGCCTGATGTGCTTTGAAAAAGGTTTCCAGGTCCGGCAACACCACATCGCCCATCCGAATGAGCACCATCACGCACAGAGAGACGGAAGCGGTGGCTTCGCTTAACAGACCTTGCAAGAGGTTGGGCAAAATAGTGGGTCCGGCTTGTACCAGCAGGTTTTCAATCACCTGTAGTTGTTCCCGGTCTGCGTGTGCTGCCAACTGAAGCAGAAGGGGAGTTACGGCCTCCCAGCCAAAACTGGCGGCCAAGTCTGCGGCAATCAGCGGCGCCTGCGTCGTTGGCAGGTCGTGGGCATTGTGGCGATCGGCCGGTACCAGCGTGAGCCGGGCGGGTTCAGGTGTCCATTCGGTAGCGGCAGAAGCCGAACGCTTACCGCGAGACAGCAGACGCTCTAGGCTGGTGGGCATGGGAATGGGTAAAACTTCGGCGGCAGTCATTGGTTTTAGAGTGCTTCTTTAAATCGATGCTAAAGGTGGAGGTTGCTAAAAGCGGCGTAACGGGTCGAATGCGAAACAAACAAATGAATGAGTTAGGAGTGACGCAATCGGACCTCAAGGAATTAAGGTTCTCATTATTTATAGCAAGCCATCCTGCGAAACACCAAGGGGAGGTCTGCCCTAAAGAGGAAGGATGCCCGTGAGAACGACTGTCATTTTTTAACATACGGGGCGAGCCCCACCTGGAGTTACAAGCGTTTGCGCGATGAGAAAAACACGGGAAACCGCCCCAAAAATCTTTCTGGCTTGGCATCTTCCGTATCTTTTATCAAAAAAAGGCCTGCTTTTCCAATCATTTTTCCGCTCCGGCCTGTACCCGAGAAGGCCGGATGCCGGTGGTAGATACTTACGCATTTTTAACAGGCTCTTTATTCAAAATTTACATGTTCTTAATCTGGTAATGACGCGTTTGAGTCGCGGGGCTCCTCCACTTTAAGGAGCGGCGTCTTGTCGAATCGTCAACGCGAGGGGTCGCGGTAAATGAGGGAGGTTCAGCACCTGCCGGAGCCAGTGGGTTGCGCTGCTCTGGTACAACGCCAGTTCTAAATAGCCGTTACTGCCCGCAACCAACAGGAGCGGCGACGGCGGGTTAGCCTGTGGGTCGGGACCCACTGTGTTTGGAACCTGTGTGAGCGCCTGGTAGTAAGAGGCGGCTTTGTATCCTGGCCAGCAAGCACCGGGCGTTGTACCTATTTGTAGTTGGATTGGCCTGAAATCACCGTCGATCCAGTGGTTGGGAATGTTCGTCAGCAGGTTTCCAAATCGATCGCTGTAGAGCCCATGCCCTTGAATGCCCTGGGCCGTTTGTTGGGCCAACAGCCGGGCGGTTTGCTTGGGTTGGGGGTGGGGCGTGCCCAGTTGGCGGAGGAAGTCTTTGAGTTGTTTGGGGGAGTGGCACAGGGAAGGATTTTGGTTGAGGGCGTTAATCCAGTGCGCTGCCACAGGGGCGTAGAGGTCTCGACCGTAAAAGGTGTGGCTTGGCAGTGCGGCTAACGCGGGTTGGGTCAAAGACGTCGTGCGGTGGGTGGATTCATCATCATCAATACGGAGAGGGGGAGTCAGGCGAATGCAGTGCGGTGTGTTGTTTTGAGGCTCTTCTTCTGGCAGATGTTGCAGGCTCCAATCCTGCTGAAACGCTGCGTGCTGAAGCACGGGGCTGAGCAGTCCGTTATCGGGCGCCAGGAAAATGCATTGGCGTTGGGGCCAAACCACGCACAGGCTGTTTTGTTCGGGTTGTCCCACGTGGGGGTCTACCACGCACACGCAAACCGTCAACGGCGGAAGATAGTCGAGCACGTTGTTCAACAGCCAGCTTCCGGCTGCAATGTCGTGCGGCGGAACCTCGTGGCCAATATCCAGCCAATGCAGCGGCAGCGTATTGCTAAATGACAGACAGGAAAGCAATGCCGCTTTCATCGTGCCTACGTAGCCGTCCTGCGTGCCAAAATCCGTTAATAAGCCAACGGTCAGGCCCGGGGTGTAATGGGCAGGCGGCTTTTGGTTTGCTACGGGTGGCGGTGGGTGCATGGTGGCACTAAAACCCCTGAGTAAACTGGCGCTAATAACATCAACTCACATCAACCATTCAGCAATGAATGACGAAGGGCTTGGGGTGGCGTACAATAAAGCGGTTTGGTTTCGCTTAGGTTCCTCCCTCCCCCCCTGGAGGCATAATATATTGAGAGATCGCCTATTGGGCGAGATCATTCTATTGTGTCTTAAGGCTATTGTGTCTTGAGGTGCCCCCTCGTCAGTCCAGATGACGACCCTGTTGTTTGGGGTGTGTATTGGGGGGCCGGAGGCAGAAAAGCGAGGAAGTGTTGAGTCGCCCACGTTAATGCCTGTAGTACTGTACCACGGAGAAGATATGTACCGCCTCAGGCGTGCTGCCGAGCGCCTGAGGGCATCGGTGGTTGCGCCGGAAATGGTCTCGCTATGCCACCGGGTGCTGCGCACCCCCAGCCTGAGCGCCTTGTTGGAAGCACTCGGAACCCGATCTCTGTCTTTTGGTTACAGCAGTTTGCTGGAGTGCTGGGGGCTGACTCTTTTGTCGGAAAAACCAGCCGGGGCTGCCGAGGAAAAGCAGGTAGAGTTTTTAAAGTCCTTGGTGGAAGAATTGCCCGATGATCGCCACTGGCTGGTGGTTCAGCCCAAGCTGGATAAGCGCCTGGGCTTTGCCAAATGGTTAACGGGCCTCTCTGGCACAACCGTGCAGGAGTTTAAACAACTAGAGCCCTGGAAGGTGGAAGAGGCCGCACAGTTACTGTTGCAAGAGGCCAAATACTTAAAGATTACGCTATTGCCTGCCGCCGCCAGTCAACTGGTGGATATTTACGGTACGGACTTGCAGGTGTTGGCCACGGAAATTCAAAAGCTGGATGCGTATACGGGCGGCAAGCCGATTGAACCCGTCCATGTGGACACCCTGTCCGGGCGTCATCATAACCTGTTTCAGTTGCTGGAATCCTGGGTGGCGGGCGCCGCCCGTGGGCCACTCTATGGCATGCTGTCAGAGATTCTGCATGCGGATCATCCGCAAAGGGTGTTTGCCACGGCACAAACCTTTGTAGATAGTCGTTTTCATATGAAGTGGCTGGTGACCCAAGGGGTTCCGTCGGCCCGTATTGCCGAGGTTTTGAAAAAACATCCCTATCGCGTCAAAATAGAGATGGAAGCACTGGCAGGCGTTCCTCTGGAGCGACTGCGTTACCTTAAAGATATGCTGGTTCGGTACGATTGGCAGATGAAAACCGGAAAAATACCAGGGGACACTGCGCTGGAAATTTTACTGAGTTGTTAGCGCTAAGAGGGCGTTTTTTCCTCCGATGACTTTGCTTGATTCGTATCAAACAACCCAACCGATTCCCTGGCAGCTGTTTCGTGCAGGGCTTCAGGCAGGCTGTCTCAGCCATGCCTATTTGTTTCAGGGGCAAGATCTTTCCAAAATGTACCAGTTTGCCCTGGATCTGGCCAAGATACTCAACTGCCAGGCTTCTCCTGAACCAACGGATGCCTGTGGTCAGTGTCGAAATTGTCTCTGGATTCAAGATAACGCGCATCCTGCCGTGATGACCGTCTCTCGGCTGACTTGGTTGTCGCCCGAGGATACGGGAAAAAAGCGTACGCGCATTACGACCCATCAGATTCGGGATTTGCTGGCGCAGCTATCGCACCGATCAGAAGCCAGGCGGGTGGTCATTTTTACCGATTCCGAGGAGCGCGGTCCGCAGGAGGCGGTATCGGTTTTGCCGCCGTTTGAGTGGCGTCAGGCGCCGGGTCAGGATGGGAAATCTCTTCACCTGCTGCCGTTGAGCCGAAGCGTTTTCTCCAGAGAGTCGGTCAATCGGCTACTCAAAACGCTGGAAGAGCCCAATCCGAACACACTGTTTATTTTTTTGACGGATACGGCTGAGAATGTTCTGGATACGGTGGTGTCTCGCTGCCAGGTGATTTCTTTTGCTCATCCTTTAAAAGAAGAAGGCGTGTTGCCTGCGCAAGAAAGCCTGTTGACTGGCTTTTTAGAGGCGCTTCGTGTGCCTGCGAGTCGCAGGGATCCGTACCAAATTCAAGAGCTGTTTGAGTCTCAGGTATTGGAGCCTTTGGGCGTTACCCCGGAGCAGGCGTTGCTACTGATTCAGCAGTATTTGCGTCAGCGTCACGTGCAAAAACCGCCGGATTTAAAATCATTTCGCGTGTACGCGCGTTGGCAAAAGCAGTTGTCTCAAACTCGCCGGATGATTATGGATGCAGTTCGCCCAGATCTGGCCACGGTGGCGTTATGGCAATGGTTGTAGTTGTCGTGTAACTATCTTGTAACAATTATGAGTCACGTGGGCTATCGACTTGCATCTGCCAAGGGAGGGTGCTATACCTTTACTGACTTATAAGCTTCATGCTTTTTGAGAATTGTTTAGTAAATCGTTGGAAGCACAGTTATTATGGCATTAACCAAGGAACGTAAGGCAGAAATTATTGCCAAGCACGGGAAAAGCAGCAAAAACACGGGTAGTTCCGAAGTGCAGATTGCACTTCTTTCGAGAAGAATCTTGGACTTGACGCAACACTTGAAGAAAAATCCAAAAGATTTCGCCTGTCGTCGGGGTCTGCTCATGCTGGTGGGAAAGCGTCGCCGGTTGTTGAACTACTACAAAAATACAGTGGTGGCTGAGCAATACAAAGACCTGATTGTGAATCTCGGTATTCGCAAATAGAGCGGTAAGCGTTGGCTCTCTGTACGATGTCGGGTCACACGCTTCTGTTTGTAGGTTTGCTTTTGCTTAGACTTTAGGCAAAATGCCGTCAATGCCTATGTTGGGCCGAGTTTTAACATTTAACTTAAGAACAAAATCAGGACAAATGAAGCAGGCAGAAGGAATATTGCGCCCGTGTTTGAACAATCTTCGGAGACAACCGCGTTAATGGCCGATGAGGCAACAGAAGCCACGGTTTCAACCCATGCGCCTGGTTATTTGGGTGATGCATTTTACCCGACACTTCAATCCGACACGTTTCAGATTGGTCCTGATCAAGTGAAGGTGGAAACGGGTCGAGTGGCCCGCTCTGCTTCGGGTTCGGTGACGCTGCAAATTCAAGATACCGTGATTATGGTGACAGGCACCGTGTCTGAAAAACCGCGTGAAGGAATCGATTTCTTTCCGCTGCTGGTTGACTTTGAGGAAAAAATGTACTCGGTTGGCCGTTTGCCAGGTGGCTATCTCAAGCGCGAAGGCCGCCCCTCGGACAAGGCCGTGTTGTCCTCTCGTTTGATTGATCGCCCCATTCGCCCCCTCTTTCCCGAAGGGTACCGGAACGACGTGCAGATTGTTGCCGTTCCACAAAGCGTAGATAACATCATTATTCCAGACGTATACTGTATTTTTGGTGCTTCTCTGGCGCTGGAATTAGCCGGTGCGCCATTTATGGGCCCTGTTGGTGCGGTTCGTGTCGGATTACTGGATGGTGAGCTGATTATCAATCCAACCTACGAGGAATTAGAGCGCAGCGAGTTGGATTTAGTCGTTGCCGGTACGGAAGACTCCATTATGATGGTGGAAGCCGGTGCCAAGTTCGTTCCCGAAGAGACCTTGTTAGAGGCGTTGGACTATGCGCACGAAGAAATTCGTAAGCAGGTTGAGTTTCAGCGTCAATTTGTTCAAAAATGTGGCGTAGAGAAAAAAGAGTTTGTTCCGCCCTACGATGCGTCTTCCTTTCAAGCCTATGTTGATTCGCTGATTGGCCAAGAAATTGAGACGGCGTACCATAATTTTGACAAAAATGCGCGAAAAGCCTTGCTGGATGCTGCAAAAGAAAAGCTTAAAAGCACGATTGCGCTCTTGGAAGAATCCCATGAAGTGGTTCAGTTTTTAGAGTCCAATGGCAAGGATCGCGTTGGGGATGCCTTTAAAGCGCTTGAGAAAAAGACGATGCGCGCCATGATTTTAAAAGAAGGCGTCCGAGCAGATGGTCGTAAGGCCGAGGAGATTCGCCCCATTCATTGCGAGGTGGGTCGCTTGCCCCGTGTGCACGGTTCGGGCCTATTTACCCGTGGCAGTACACAAGTTCTTTCCATTTGCACTCTGGGTGCACCTGGAGATGCCCAGAAACTCGATGGCGTCGATCCGGCGACAGAAAAGCGTTGGATGCACCACTATGCTTTTCCTGGCTTCAGTACGGGAGAGGTTCGTCCGATGAGAGGGCCGGGACGCCGCGAGGTGGGCCATGGTGCCTTGGCTGAGCGCGCCATTGCGCCGGTGCTTCCGCCCAAGGAAAAGTTCCCGTACACTCTGAGAGTGAACTCGGATGTGCTTGAGTCCAATGGCTCTACCAGCATGGCGTCTACTTGTGGCGCTATTCTGGCCCTGATGGATGCGGGTGTTCCCATCCAGGAGCCAGTGGGCGGCATTGCAATGGGTCTGATCAAAGAAAACGATCAGTATGTGGTGCTTTCCGATATTCAAGGCATTGAAGACTTTCTCGGAGATATGGATTTTAAAGTAACGGGTACCCGAGACGGTGTGACTGCGTTGCAAATGGATATTAAAATCCGCGGCATTTCAATCGATATTATGCGAATTGCCCTGGAGCAGGCACGCTTAGGACGTTTGCACATTTTGGATAAAATGGCCCTTACCATTCAGCAGCCCCGAACAGAGCTGTCGAAGTGGGCGCCGCGAATCCTCACAATGAAGATTGATACCGATATGATTGGTACGGTCATTGGCCCTGGTGGCAAGATGATCCGCTCCATTATTGAAGAAACGGGCGCTACTATTGATATTGAAGACGATGGAACGGTGACCATTACCTCTGTGAGCGGCGATGGCGGCGAACGAGCACTGGCGATTGTTCAGCGTTTAACGCAAAAACTGGAGCCCGGTATGTTGAGCGTGGGCAAAGTGGTTCGTATTTTGCCAATTGGCGCTTTCGTTGAACTGGGGCCGGGTCGCGATGGTCTGGTTCATATCTCTCAGTTGGTGAATCGTCGCGTAAACAGCGTGGAAGACGTTCTCAATGTAGGCGATGAAGTCTTGGTGAAAATCGTTGATATTGACGATCGCGGTCGGGTTAACCTCACAATGAAGGGTGTTACCGATGAAGAGCGCGAAATCAATGGTTTTCCGCCGCTGGAAACCTTAACCGCCCATCTTCCTCCTGCCCCGGAACGCCCTGAGCGGGATGACCGTGGCCCCGGTGGTGGCGGTGGAGATCGTCGAGGCGGCGGCGGTGGTCGCCCCTTTAACCGTGGCGGTGGAGATCGCGGTGGTGGCGGTCGTCGCTACTAGCAACGGTTGATGACCACGAAGACGGGATGTACGTGTTTCTTACACGATCTTACGCTTCGTCTTACACTGTTTTACTTAATATTGCTTTAAAGGGCTATCACGATGACGTTGTTCTCCGGTGATGGCCCTTTAGTCTCTGCCGTTAACGCGTACCTAAAGCGCGGCTGGAGACGCTTCCATATGCCAGGTCATGCGGGGCGTGTTTTGTTTCCCCAAGATGCTATGGCTTCAGATCTTTTGTATGCCTGCGATCTAACTGAACTGGATGGCTTGGATGTTCTTTCTGAGCCAACGGGCTGTATTTTAGAGGCTCAAGCGTTTGCTGCAAAAACTTTTGGTGCAGCTAGCAGCTATTTTTTGGTGAATGGCGCAACGGTCGGCTTGATGGCTTCGCTATTGTGTCTGGGTGGAAAGGGAAAACGCGTCTTGTTGACGCGCAATGTCCATCGCTCGGTTGTATCGGCTTTAATCCTTTCTGGGGCGGATCCGGTTTGGCTTGATCCTTCCTGGATGGAGGATTGGGCTTTATGGGGGCCTGTCACCCCTGATGCATTGTTGGATTCCCTCTCGAAACAGGCTGATATTTCCGCGTTAGTGCTTACTTCACCAACATATGAAGGCTTGGCAACCGATATTCAGCCGATTGCCGAAATTTGTCGGCAAAGAGACATTCGCCTGGTTGTGGATGAGGCGCATGGGGCGCTTTTTCCCTTCAGCAGGTATTTGCCCAATTCTGCCATATCGGCCCAGGGGGTGGATGTGGTGGTCCAATCTCTTCATAAGACGGCGGGCAGCCTGACGCAAACGGCGATTGCCCACTTGCCGTTTGGTTCTAGGTTGGATGCGGACGATTTTCAGCAGGCGTTAAACGTGCTGCAAACCACGAGCCCTTCCTATCCGTTAATGATGAGTTTGGATGCGACCTGTCATCACTTGGCGTCTGAGGTGGGGCAAGCCCGAGTGGCGCAGTGGGTGCAGATGATGCGGAATTTACACGAGCGTCTCGCGCCACAACTCAAGGTGCTGAAACGTTTTGAGCCGCCCGCGACGATGACACCCTTGTGGGATTTTACCCGCCTGTATTTGCGCCACCCGGCAATTGCGGGAGAGGACTGGGGGCCTTGGCTGGAGCAGACGCAAGGGATTTCTTTCGAGCAGGTAACGCCATTTGGTGTCTTGTATCTATCTGGAATGGGGACGACCGAGGCCGATGTGGCTGTGTTGGCCGAGTGCTTGATGCAGGCGGATGCGCGCTGGTTGCAGGAAAATCCGCAATGGGGCCAACGTTCTCTTGCCAAAGCGCCCTGCGCGTTTTGTTTGCCAGAGAAGGTGTTGACGCCCAGAGACGCCTTTTTAGCCCCGGGAGAGACGCTACCGCCAGAAGCCTGTTTGGGGCGCATTGCCAAACAAATGGTGGTGCACTGCCCGCCGGGTATTCCTATTTTGATGCCTGGCGAGCGCATTTTACCCGAGCATCTTCCTTTGCTTCCATCCAAGATACGGGTGGTTTTGTAGGTTGCTTTTTTGCCGAAACCCGTGGAAACACAAAGGTTGTTTTGGACGAGCTCCGTTTGGCGCGCTGTTTGTGGCGCGCTGTGCTGGAACTGACTATAATCCCACTAGAGCCGTTAGGTGCGGTTGCTGTTAAAGGCAATGCGTGTTGGACGGGTTTTTTGGTTGTTTACGGTTTAGGCGACAGGAGGCTGATGCCGTCAGGCGGCGTGTGGCGCGCCAGTGCGGCAGTAACCCATGGGCGATGAGGATAAACAGTTTGAGGCCTCTGCGCAAAAGCTAAAGCGGGCCCGAGAAGAGGGCCAGGTGGTGAAGAGTAAGGATTTATCCACCGCTCTGATGCTGGTCACGCTGTTTTCCCTGCTGTTTTTGCTGGCCCCGTTTATATGGAACGAACTGGCCCGGCTGTTTGTGCTGACCTTTGAGCAGATTCCCAACCAAACGATCGAAAAAATTGGCTGGCAATACCTGGCCACGCTGGTTATTCGCGCGCTGCTGATGTTGATTGGCCCGTTTATGCTGGTGGCTTTTCTGGTGGCTGCTGCAGGCGATGTGATTCAGGTGGGGCCACTGATTGCGACCAAGGCCATTATGCCCAAGTTTGACAAGCTGAATCCGGTGAACGGCTTTAAAAATATTTTTTCCAAGCGAACCGTGGTCGAGCTTGTAAAGAACCTGATTAAGATTGCTATTTTGGGCTATGTGGCCTACATGGTGTTTAGCGAATTCTTGCCCCAACTGATGCTGTCAGGCGAGTCGGAAAGTGTGTTTGCCATGTTTGGCCTGTTGGGCAAGGTGCTGAGCAAGTTTATTACCATGGCGGCGGTGGCGTTTTTGATTATTGCCGGTGCCGACTACGGCTACCAGCGGTTTAAGTTTCTTGGCGATCAAAAAATGTCTTTCAAAGAAATGAAAGACGAATACAAACAGCAGGAAGGCGATCCTATGGTCAAGCACATGCTGCGCCATCGTCGGATGCAGTTGTTGCAAAAGCGCATGCTGGAAGCCGTACCCCAGGCCGATGTGGTAACGACCAATCCCATTCATGTGGCGGTGGCTTTAAAGTACACGCAGGAAATGGAGGCTCCGGCTGTGGTGGCCAAGGGTGCCGAGGTGTTTGCCGAGCAAATCAAAACCGTGGCCCGTCAGCACGGGGTGCCCATTGTGGAAAACCCGCTGGTAGCCCGTACGCTTTACAAACTGGTGGATGTGGACCGGGAAATTCCTCCAGACATGTACCAGGCCGTGGCGGAAATTTTGATGTTCGCCTGGCGGTTGCGCGGCCAAGCGATACCACTGGCCCGTTCCGATGAAGAAATGCCGAATAGAGAGACGCCCGAGGTTTGGAATGCAGGCCCAGCCGCTTCTCCAGGTAAATTGCCGCCGCCAGACGGCCGATCGGCTCCTTCAGATGAACGACCACTCTGGCCTCAATAGTGGAAAAAAACCGCCGAATGCTTGAAAGAAACCCGTTAGGTTGTATATCCTTAAAGGATGTTGGCGCGAGATGGGATAAATCTTGAGTCGACGGGTTGTCTGTTCTGATTTTTAGGAATCGTCGTCCGGGTGATAGGCAGTTGACGTGAAGCCCATACCACCACCTCGAAAGCCACTTCAGCGGGTCAATATTACCAAATATTTGCCACTCATTGAACGTGTGGCAAAAGTAGAGTATCGTCGTATTCCATCCCACATGGTGGATTACGAAGAACTCGTGAGCATTGGGGCCATTGCCATTCAGGCCCTGCTTAAAAATAAAACACCCGAACAGGCGGCCAAATTAAACACGTCTTATTTAGCCACGGCCACCCGTTGGGCCATTCGTAACGAATTGCGAACCCGCTACAAGTGGTACACCCTCAAACATGCGCAAAAGCCCACCGAGGCCGAAGATACCGATGCGCCTGCCGCTGCCAATGCCGAGGGTGCCGCCGCCGAAGGGGCCGAAGTTGAGCATTCTCCAGAGCAGGTGCGCGAAGCCGTGTATGAGACGATTCTCTCCATTGAGGGAATTTCTGAAGGGATGGATGGCGACTCTCCCTACGAGTTTATTAAAGATGGTTCCGCCACGCCTGCCGAGCAGTTGGAAATTGTGGAGTTGGGCCGAGCGATTAAAAAAGCCATTGAAAGCCTGCCGCCCAAAGAGCGCACGATTGTTGAGTACCGCTTTTACCGCAACATGCAAGTGAAAGATATTGCCACAATAGTGGGCCTTTCCAGCTCACGGATTACGCGGATTGTGCAGGCATCGCTGAACACGGTGCGCCAATACCTCAAAGACCAGGAACACATTGACGGCTTATAGCCCGCAGTTGCCCACGGCGAGGTGGGCTGTTTTGCCGTGTGGTGGGTTGACGCGTCGTTATTTTTCCTTCACACTAACCGATTTAACGCACGGTCTACCCAAAATACGGTCTATCCAACAATAGGGTTTATCTAAAAAATAGGGTTTATCCAAAAACAGGATGCTTTGGCCGTGATGTGTCGGGTGACCATGGTTGGGGCGTTGTTGTCGGTTGGCAATCATCTTTGCAAATCCCGTGGCAAGTAGGCTTTCCGTACCGCCAAAGGGCGGTGCCAATCACACATTGGCGTCACCGCGCTTGCCAGCCGTGTTAGCCAGTGTTGGCTCACGGCAGTTGGCGTCACTCCATTTTGGTCAGCAGTCGCAAGCCGCGCCCGATTCGTGGTCTCTGCTTCGACCGCCCTGTCCGGTGCCGGGTGCAACCGTGGGCTACGGGCAGGTGAGTGATATTCCTGAGATTGTAGACCTCATTACGAAGGTGGAAGCGCAAGAGTTTGGGCACGACGTGCCACAGGCGGCCAAAGTGGCGCTAAACACCTACTTGGACCGGCTCATTCAAAGCCCGCGTGCGCGGGTGTACGTGGTGTATCAGCAGGATGAGCTGATTGGCACCGGCATGCTGTTGCCGCTTAGTCGTCAGGGCTACACGGATGCCAAGGCGTACCGTTTAACCAATCTCTACACGCGTTATCACGGTCAGGGCTTGGGTACGCATTTAATGGACGCCTGGATTTTTCCGGATTTAAAAACCCTTGGCGCCACCGATGTTTTGCTGGAAACCAGTAAGCCGCGAGCCGCCCGTTGGTACGAGGAGAAATATGGTTTTCGGCCCTGGCGTGGGCCGTTTAAACAGCTTTACGAGGCGTGTATCAAGAAAACTTCCAATCAGATGCTGGTGCGGCAACAAACGTTTTACGAGTTGAATCTTAAGCCCGAAGATCCCTGGGGCGATCGGTTGGCGGGCCACTGGCCTGGCTGGTTGTGGCCCAGTGTGGGCCGGTATTTGGCGCAATGGAAACAGCCCAACACCCCATAATTGGGGGTCGAATAAACCCGCTGAGGCCGAGCTGTGTAACAAACTTAGCAGAGAGAGACTCGAATCGTGGCCAGCTTTTCTGGTAAGATGGTCGAGTTTTCACGGAATCGTCTCCGTGACGGTCAACGACGGATCCCCGCATGAGTTCTTCTTCTCAGGCAGCGCAAAAAAAATCGATGCTTCCCGTACTGGTGGCTTTTCTGGTCATCGTGGCAGGGGTGGTGGCTGTGGTTTGGCTATGGCCCAAGGAAAATTCACTCACGTTGTCTGGCCTGGTGCAGGCCAAAGAAATACGCAACGGCAGCCAGTTTGGTGGTCGGGTGCTGAAGGTGCTGGTGAACGAAGGCGATCGCGTGCGGCAGGGGCAGCCGTTGGTCGAATTTGACGACACGGATATTCGCGCCAAAATTGCCGAGGCCGAGGCCAATTTGCAGCAGGCCGCCGCGCAAAAACAGTTGCTGACAAACGGGGCCGAGCAGGAAGACCTCCGTCAAGCCCAAGCGCGGGTGCAGCAGGCACAAGAACGGTTGCGAATGCTTCAGCTTGGGGCCAAGCCAGAGGAATTGACTCAAGCCCGAGTCAAGGTAGAGGATGCCCGTTTGCTCTACCAAAACGCAAAAGAGAACTATGTAAACGCAACCCGTATGCACGAAAGTGGGATTATCTCGCTGCAAAAACTGCAAAGCATTCAGGCCAGTTACGAATCGGCAGATAACGCCCTGGCTGTGGCCAAAGCCAACTTGGCGCTGGTACAAAAGGGGGCCACGGCAGAGGAAATAAGCATTGCGCGCTCCGAGTTAAATGTGGCCAAGGCGCAGTACGATAAGCTTAAAAAGGGGGCAAAACCGGCCGAGGTGAGTATTGCATCGGCAACCACCAACAAGGCTAAAAATGCCCTAGAGGCGTTGAAGGCCAAGCTGGAAGAGAGTGTGGTGGAAGCCCCGATTGCTGGCGTGGTGAGCGTGCTGAATGTAACGCCGGGCGAGCTGGTGGGTGCGGCTGTTCCGGTGGTTTCCGTGATTGATTACAGCCATATTTGGACGGATGTGTACGTGCCGGAATCTCGCCTGAAGCAAATTCGTTTGGGTCAATCCGTTGCGGTCACGGCTGCCGTGTACCAGGGGGAAACGTTTCGTGGGCAGGTTAGCTTTATCAGCCCCAAGAGCGAATTTATTCCCTCGGGCAGTGGTGGTGCCTCGCTGACGGAGGAGGCTTCTTTCCGGGTGAAGGTTACTATTCTGCAATCGGCGGAGGCGTCAGCGCAGGTGGCTCAGCCTAACATGGCTCAGTCTGGCACGGCTCAATCTGGTGTGGATCAGTCCGGCAAGAAGGCAAGCCCGCGGGGGGTGTACCGGCTGTTTCCAGGCATGAAGGTTTCCGTTCGGTTTTAGTGGGCAATGGGCCGTGCGCACAGTTTTGGTTGTGTTTGCAGGATTTGCCGTTTGTTTCAAGAAGAAATGGACTGAGAACAACAAAAATGAGTGCAGGTTCTGCCGAAACATCGGCCCCTCCTTCTGCCAGAGAGGCCATTTGGACCCAAGACTTATGTCGTCAGTTTGGCGAAAAAATGGCCGTGGATCACCTCAATCTGCGCATTGCGCGGGGCGAAATTTTTGGCTTTTTGGGCCCCAATGGCTCGGGAAAATCCACGACGATTAAAATGCTCTGTGGCCTGCTCAAGCCCTCTTCGGGCCAAGCGCAGGTGGCGGGCTTGGATGTGGCCAGTCGTTCCGAGCAAATTCGGGCTCGGATTGGCTATATGCCGCAAAAGTTTAGCCTTTATGAAGATCTTACCGTGCGAGAAAATTTAAATTTTTACGCCGAAATTTACGGCATTACCGGCAAGTACGGCAGTATGCGCAAGCAGCAGGTGGTGGAGCAGGTGGGCATTGGCCATTACCGAAATTACCTGGCCCGACAGCTTTCGGGTGGCTGGAAGCAACGCTTGGCGCTGTGCTGCGCATTGGTCCACGAGCCGGAAATTATCTTTCTCGATGAGCCGACCGCCTCTATGGATCCGGTGGCGCGCCGCCAGTTGTGGGACTTGCTGTTTTCTTTGGCCAGTTCCGGCATTACGCTGTTTGTTACCACGCATTATATGGATGAGGCCGAGCGCTGTAGCAGTGTGGGCTACATTTATAACTCCAAGCTAATTGTCAGTGGCGGGCCAGACGAGTTAAAGCAACTGCGCGAAGTGGTGGGCCGCAACGCCAGCCGGGTGGAAGTGATTTGCCGCCCACTGATGAGCACCTTTAACCGCGTGCGGCAGTTGCCGTATGTGGAAGATGTGACCATTTTTGGTCAGGCGTTACACGTGGTAATGGCCGATGAAATCTCCGTAGAGGCGTTGCAACGCGATTTACGCCAGATGGACACCCAAGTGGTGAGCGTTCGCTTGGTGGAACCCTCCCTGGAAGATGTCTTTGTGGCGTTGACCAAGCAGAACATTCAGCGAGAGCAGGAGCAGGGGCAACATAGCCACGAACACCGTTTGTTTCTGGACCCGAGCCGAATTCTGTCCTCGATGACGGGTTTTGATGGCGGCTCCGACGAAGAGGCCGCCACTGGAGAAGGGAGGCGCCACCCTTGAGCCTGCTGGAAGCCTTGTGTAAACCATTGTTAGGCCCGCTTTTGGCCCGCATGGGTTTGACGCTGTCTGGGATTTTTTCCATTTTTCGTAAAGAGATCATTCAACTGCTCCGCGACAAATACCTGCTGACCTTTATTATTACCCTGCCGATTATCCAGCTATTGGTCACCGGCCTGGCGATTCAAAAAGATCTGCGCTACGTGCCCACGCTGGTTTACAATTACGATAAGCGCAACGCCTCTGTGGAATTGATTAAAGCTTTTCAAAGCAGCACGTTTTTTAGCATCAGTGGCCAGTATGCCGTGCGTTCGGAAGAAGAGCTGGCGCGTTTGGTGCATGCGGGTCGTTACCGGGTGGGCATTGTTATTCCGCCGGAATATTCCAGCAATCTGCTCTCGGGCCGAGAGCCCGCACGGGTGAACATTTTAATTGATGGCACCAACGCCAATATTTCTAAAATTATTCTGGATGCGGCCCACGCCATTGTGAGCAACCACAGTAAAAACTATCTCACTCAAGGTGGGGGGCCTGTGGGTTCTCCGGTTCAGTTGGCCGCCTCGTCCTCGGTAACGTCCTCTCCAGAGGGGGCTGGCTCTCTCTCCTCAGTGCTTTCGCCTTCTTTGGGGGCTTCTCCGGCAGTGTCGCCCGCGCGTTCCTTGCCCATACAACTGTCTAGCAAGGTGGTAAACAACCCGGACTTAAAAACCTCGTTTTTCCTGATTCCGGGTATTTTGGGCATTATTATGCATATGATGACCGTGCTGTTTACCAGCTTTAGCATTGTGCGCGAGCGCGAAAGCGGTACATTGGAACAGTTGATGGTCTCGCCCATTCGGGTAACGGACCTGATGGTGGGCAAGGTACTGCCTTACGCCGTGATTGGTCTGTTGGATATGTTGCTGACGTTGGGTGTGATGGTTTGGTTTTTTAGCATTCCCATTACGGGTAGTTTTTGGTTTTTGCTGCTGGCTTCCGTTATTTTTATTTTTACCTCGCTCGGCTTGGGTTTGCTCATTTCCACCACCTGCACCACGCAGGTACAGGCCATTCAGCTAACAATGGGGCTGTTATTACCCAGCTTATTGCTTACGGGCTTTGTGTTTCCGCTAGAACCGATGCCCTGGTTTGTGAAGCTTATTAGCTATTCGTTGCCACTGACGTACTATCTGGATATTATTCGGGGCGTGGTCATTAAGGGCATTGGGGCCGAAGAGCTTTGGCAGCAAACCCTGATGATTTTACTTTCCTGTGTGTTGATGGTGGGCGCCAGCATTTTGCGGTTTAAAAAGCAGGTGGCCTAAGTTCAGTGGGCATACGTTTTGGAACAAAGGCGGCATTCCGGCATGTTTAACGCAGTGGTTTTCAGGTTCAGTGTTCGGCAGTTCAGGCAACGCCGTTTATTCTGTGCGGCGTGGTTTTTTTGCCTGTTGCTGTGGGTGTTGCCTGGGCTGTTTGCCTTGCATTTGCCGTTGAGGGCAGAAGACGCAGTGCCTGCCGGACAAATGCTTGAGGAAAAGCAGCCCAGGCCGGAATCTGCCGAAGCAGTCACGACGACGGCAACGACGCCTGCCGCCCCGCTGGAGGCCTTAACCCGTCAACTGCAATCGCTTCAGTGGGAAGAACCCTGGCAGCCCCACGGCGTGGTGGCTTCCAACCGCAGGCCGACGACCACCCGGCTGATTGACCTGAAAGAGGTGTTGGAAACCCTGTTGGCAGAAAGCCCGGAAATTCGCCTTCAGGAGGCCAAAGTACAAGAGGCGCGGGTGCGTCAGCAAGGGGTGAAGAACCGGCGTGTTCTGTTTCTGTTTAAAACCCTCAATTCTCCCTATCTGGAGGGCTCTGCCGAAAACAACGTGGAAGCCGCCGAGGCGCACCTGGAAACAGTGCGCTACCAAACGTTGCTGAAAGGCCTGGACCAGTACTACGGCTTGCTGGAGGCCAGCTTGGCCAAGTACACTGCGTTTCGGAACTTGCGTTTAAGCCTTCGGCGGGTGGAGGTAAGCCAGAGCCGTTTTGATGCCGGTGAAGACACCAGTTTTGATGTGAACGCCACCCAGCGTAAGCTTATTAAAGCCTATCAGGACTATCTCAAGGCGGATCGGCTTTACCGTAGCGCTTCCTTTGCGCTGGCGCAACCGATGGGCTTGTTGCTTTCTGCCGATGAAACCCTGCTGCCAGTGGAGTTGGGAAAGAGCGCTCAGCCCTTGTTGATGCCGCCTATGGTTCTGTTTCAGCCTTTGCCAACAGAAGCAGCGGTGGTGCAATCGGCTTTGGCGCACCGGCCAGAGCTAAAGGAGCTGGCCAACCGACGGGAATCTTTGGAAAATTTGGTCAAGGCTTCGGCTTACGATTTTAACCGGAACCAAATTCAGTTAATGGAAGCCTTGCTGGCCCAGGCCAAACAGGGAGAAACGGCCGGGCGCCAAGGTATCGCCATTACGGCGCAGCAAGCCTACAGCGATGCCACGACGGCTGGAGACATGTTGGCACTCGCTAAGGACCAGTTGGATTTGGCGCAGCAAGCGGTGCGTCAGGTGGAAATTGGCTATGAGGCAGGCTTTAACAGTGCGCTGGATGTGCTGGAGTTTGAGGTCATGGAAAGCCAAGCCCTGGCGGCCCGAGCAGTGGCCCAGTTGGCCCAGAACAAAAGCCAGCTACACCTGGCCTACGAAATGGGTACGCTGAGTTTACCGCGCCTGCTGGAAGCATTGCCGCCCCGTTGCCAGGCAATGGAGCGGCCAAATAATGCAAATAATGCCTCAGAGTAAAAGGGGATAGGCTTATCATGGATGCGACCCGCTGGACTGGCTCAGTTCATGCTGTGCCAAGGAACGAGTTCGCACCACAGGTCCGGGTTAACGCTACCGAGGGCGGATTTTTGTGCAGACAGTTGTTGAAAGGCGGATTTGAGCGCGTAAATGTCTGCTCGAAGATACGCATCCAGCGGAACGCGGTTGCACACGGGCTCGTCGAGCAGTCCTAAAGCAATGGCCACATCAGTCTCTTTCATCGAAGCAGTTCATCTCCCTGGTCACACACACACTATGGGTTGATTTTTCTCTCGTATGAAAGGGGGCAGGCATGTTTGCCCAAGGCAAATGCCTGCGGACGAATACCGCACGGAGGGGTCTGAACGGAAGGGCTTGAATTGTTTTTGCGTGTCGTTTGGCGAAATGGAATAAAAAAATGTTTGCAGCAACAACGTTTCGTCATCAGGTTGAGCAACGGCTGGCATTGGGTTAGCCAGAAGTCGATTTGTCCAAAAAATGCGCTTAAGAACCTGAACAATGCAATTAATCAAGGACTCTCTCTGGTCTGGTATGAGGTCATGCGCACTCTACGCAGTGTTTATCAAAGCGAATGGAGGCCTGAAGGTGGAGCAGCCACTGCCAGACAGCGGCAAGTTTCGTTTTGTACAATGAACACACAGGCAAAGAACATACAATGCAGCCGGGGTGGATAAAGCGCGGAGGGGTCTTTTGGCCACGGTTACACTGCACGATGGCGCGGTTCAGTCGAAAGCCGGTCCATTTTTGCTTTAGCAGAACGGAGTGAAGTGTATCAGGCCCCCCTTCCAGAAGGGAACCTGTACTACAATAAAAACGAGGTTTTAACGGTAATTGCGCCAAACAGAAATACTATTTACATAAAAATATATATTTATTATTTAATTTTGGTGCGTGCTGCTCCTATTTCGCCTTGGGTAAGGCTTGCATGGATGTTACACTATGAGCCATGACTACTGGGTTTAATGCTTTTTTACAGGCGCTTCGCCAACGTTTTTGTGCCTCCCCCACGGAGGCGATTGCGGTTTTGGGTCATCCGTATGTAACGCAGGACCCGCGGCACCGCTGGATGTGGATTGGCCTGCGCCCAACAGACGAGATTTCCTTGAAACAGTCTCAGTTAAAAGCGTATGGCCAGTTTCAGTCCGTGGAAGACCCGGTCCGTTTGGAAAAACTGCTCAGAGTGCTTTGGTCTCCAAAGCAGACGCTTGCGAGGGATCATTGGCAGTCATCGGACCCATTGGGCCTATTAGACCACTGGCCGGACGATGCTCCCCTTGCAGGAGGATGGGTGGGCTTTGTTGGCTACGAGTTTGCGCGTTGGCTGGAACCTGCCCTGGGACCTGCCGTGTCTGCCCAGGAGGACGCGGAATTCCCGGAGCTTCAGTTTTGGCAGTTTGAAGACTGGTTGCTGTGCGATGTCAATGCGCCGGAAACACTGTGGGTTGCTACGCCCAACGCGGCCAGAAGAACGGCCTATCGACAACTGTGGCAGGCTTGTCGTCCGTGGCTGCCCTTGGCAGAAGAAAATCATCTTGCGCCAACAACCACGCCTATGGCGGTCTCGTCGCAAGCCATGCCTGAACTGGCCGAAGGCTGTCAGGCTTCGTTTACGCCGGAGGCTTTTGAGCGCGCCGTTGAACAAATTCAGCAGCACATACGTGTGGGTAACCTCTATCAGGCCAATTTGTCGCTTCGCTTTCGGCAGCCGGTTGCCTCACTCTGTCCGATTCAAACGTATGCTTATCTTTGTCAGCACAACCCATCACCATTTTCTGCGCTGTTATGCTGGCAAGGCTCCGCCATTGTGTGTAACTCGCCCGAACGGCTGGTGGCCATGGATGCCAAGGGCCGTTTAAGCACCCGCCCGATTGCCGGAACGCGCGGCCGAGGCCAGACGCCCGACGAGGATGAACGGCTGGGTCTGTCCCTGCTCAACAATAGCAAGGAGCGGGCCGAACATCTGATGCTGGTGGATTTGGCGCGAAACGATCTGGGCCGCCTGTGCCTGCCGGGTAGTGTTCGGGTGGATGAACTGCTTACCCTGGAGCGCTATTCTCACGTAACCCATTTGGTGAGTAACGTGGTGGGCCAGGCGCGGGCGGGCGTGGACGCCTGGGACGTGTTGCAAGCCCTGTTTCCTGGAGGAACCATTACCGGTTGCCCGAAAATACGGTGCATGGAAACTTTGTTGTCACTCGAACCAGTGCCCCGTGGGCCGTATACGGGTGCCATTGGCTATATTTGCCCACAAACCGGGGCCTTGGATTTTAACATCGTCATTCGCAGTTTGTTTCTCTCGCCCGTTCCATGGCGGCAAGACGCCTGCCCCGATTTTGGGTATAATGCCACCATTCATGCAGGGGCGGGCATTGTGGCCGACTCTGTTGCCGTTCAGGAGTATCGGGAGTGCCTGCGTAAGGCCGCTGTGTTGTTAGGAGCGTTGAACCTTCATGATGGCGTCTCATCCGTCTACCGGTCCGATTCCCAGTTCTGTCAACCCATCGGTGGCGAACGATACTGATACGCCTTCGGTGTTGGTGCTCTCTGCCGAAGATATTGAACGAACCCTCAAGCGGCTGACGCATGAGCTGTTGGAAGCCAACCAGGGGGTGAAAGACGTTATCTTGGTGGGCTTACTCACCCGGGGGGCTCCCTTGGCCCGTCGCATTGCCGCTTACATTCGTGAGTTTGAAGGCACAGATGTGCCCGTTGGGATTTTAGACACCACCCTGTACCGCGATGACCGTGAAAAAACCATTAAACCTACCGGAGAAAGCTATGTGCCGGGCGATATTACCGGCAAGCGCGTGGTGTTGGTGGATGATGTCATTTTTCGCGGCCGGACCATTCGCGCGGCGCTAGACGCGTTGAATGATTATGGTCGTCCATCATCGGTGCAATTACTGGTGTTGCTGGACCGAGGTCACCGAGAGCTGCCCATAAGCCCCAATTTTGTGGGTAAAAACATCCCTACCCACCCAGGGGAGCGGGTGAATGTGCGCCTGCAGGAAACCGATGGCCAGGAGCAAGTGACCTTACAACGGTAAAACACAACGCCAAAGCGCCGTTCCTGCAAAAGATATACCAGACCCGGCCAGCGTTACCAATTAGCGGCGGTTGTTAAACCACTTGGCAAGCTGTTGTTGCCACTGTTTAAGTTGCTGGCCAATGCCCTGCCCCTGTTTTTGCAGGCCGTTAAACGCATTGAGCCCCTGCTGCGCGGTTCTTTCCAAATTTTGTTGCAGCCACGATTGTGCCTGCTGGACCACCGGGGCGTTGCCCGTATTTGCGGGTGGCTGAGAGCCCTGAAAGTGATCGCCTGGAGGTTGGGTGGGAACCCCTGGCAGGGTAAACGCGTTATTTTGCCCAAACAAAATGCGTTGCGTTTGCGCCATAGGCGCACGCTTTTGGCTTTGCATAAAGCCGTAATACAGCAGTTTATCCAGCGGGTGACCAGATGGACGGTGAGATTTCACGTCAACCAATTCCTTACGAGAGAGAGACGGCTACCCAAACAAGGGGCGTGCCACAAACCAGGGGAAAAAACGCACTTGCACCACAGTGTGATAACACAAACGGGAGATGCATACAAATATTGATCTTCACTGGAAATAAACCAAAAAGACTTTCAGGCTGCCTGTTTCGTGTCGATTGGGTCTGAATTTTGAAACTTTTTGTTACATTTCAGGTGGTGTTGGGGTTAAAAATACCGCTGGGCCGCGCATTTTTTGGGCCCAAAAGTTGTCTGATCGCACAAAACGGCATTAATTGGGTTTTATGCGCATGGATCACCAACCTTTTGACATGACGAAAACAAGACAAGCACAAAACGGATAGTAGACTAACCCATACTTTGGCGGGGGCCAATGAATAACTGAATAGAACCGTGTGACAACGTGTGGACCGGATAGGGAAGTGACACAGGAGCACGAACAATTATGCCAGGCTATGAAGTGGCCAGTGTAGGCGCCTATGGCGTTAAATCTTCCGCGCCTCCCGGCGGTGGTGGCGGTGAGGAAGAAGAAGGCGATGGTGGAAGCAGTGGGCTGTATCCACCCCCCAGTTACTTTGGGGTTTCCAATAAAAACAACAATATGCCCGGTCTGGGCTTCGATGACTCTGAACGCGGCTCCGACTGGTTTTTAAGGACGTTTGGTGCAGCGGGCAATCCTGCCTATGCCAGCCGTTACCAGCATCAGTTGGATCTCAGTACCGGTGCTGCCACAGGGGGCGGAACCACAGGCACCGGGACTGGAACCGGAACGAGTTCAACCGTGACCTTGGATGTTACCGGCTAATCCGGGGTGATAGCCATCATCCCGCTTCATTTAGGACGTAATCGCGCTTAGAAAGTTCTGTTCTTGCCTAAAAACGCTGGCCCTATGGCAAACCGAAAGGCTCCATGTGGGTGGGCGGTGCATTTTGTAGAGATAACTTTAAAACATGCAAGTTGTTTGCAGGAGGGGCTTGGCCTATGCCTGGATACTCGATGGATAGTACCAGACCGCAACCACCGGTGAGTGTTTCTTACCAAAAGCAGTTGCTGTCGCAGCCCACGCAAGGGCAAGTGAACCAAGTGGGTAGCCAACTGGTATCATTTGCCCTGCCTACGGGAGGATTGCCCAAAGCAACGCACGAACCGCGCGCTGCCTGGGGAACCACGGCCTGGTCTGCCGCTGGCGATGCAGAGGAAGGCATTCCCTCTATTTTTGGAAGCACACCGTCAGGCAGTGCGCCCCCGGCCGGGCAACGGTCTGCCTACAACCTGTTTGGGCGATAACATAAGCCAGCGTGCATTAACCGTTAGACGCTTAATGACTCCGGGTAACATCCGGGTTTTGGTAGCCCGTAAAGGGCTGGCCAGTGGGTCGGCCATAGGTGGTTAAAAATCGCTGTTGGGCTCCTTCGGAATCGAAGCAGTTCTCTGAGTCAATATCAAACGGGCCGGTACCCGGTAGGTTAAACGTTTTCATAAACGGACTGTCGTTTGTAAACGCGTTTTCCAGCAGCTCAATATCCTTTTCGCCCAAAATGGCGGCAAAGCTGGCAAGCTCTGGCATCCGGCTGAGGTCGATAAAGCTGGGGTCTTTCGGATACAGGTCGTACAGCGGGTTTTGGAAGTCAATGGAACCGTCTTTCTTTACCATGTAAACCGTAAACGGGGCTTCTCCCATGCCTAGCCGCTGCTTAAGCGTCTGCGCATTCATTTGGGCCAGGTTTTGGCCTAAAACGCCGACATCCGGCAAATTTTGAGCATCTTGCTGGTAGTCGTTAAACTCCGATTGCAAGCGTTGAATGGCTGCCTGACGATTGCCATTGAGTTCTGAGAGCCGAGCCTGGATCTGAGGAATTTGATCAGGGGTAAAGTTGGGCACCACCGCCCCCCATTCCACCATTTCGTACTGGCGGGTATCGTTGCCAGTCCAGGCGTTAAACATATTGCCAATGTTAGTACACTGGCCGCTCTTGGGCTGGGGTAGGTTAACAATACCCACTGTAATGCTTTCGCCATTGCGTCCAGTGGCGGTTCGGCTGGTACCACGGGCAAAATGGTCTACCGTACGGATTCCATCCGTCTTTTGCTCTTCTGCTTTTCTGGGATAAAAAACAAGAGTGTTACGGTTGGGCAGATATTTTTTTACAGGTGCGTTGCCTGCTTTGATAAGGGGTTAGCCAGAGTTTTTTTGATTGAGTAACTGCTTGGCATAACGGTGCCCAGCGCCCGTTAAACTGTAATAAATGTTGTCTGGCCTACGATATTGCTGCTGAGAGGTCTTGGTATCCCAAACCCAAAAGCCTTCCGTTTTGGTAATGGGGCCTGCGCTGTAATAGCTGGCCTCTCGGCGTTGATGCAGCAATTTTTTTTCGACCAATGCCTGAAGGTTCGCTTCGCTTTGCTCTCCTCTCATAAAACGAGATAACCAGGAACGTTCCAGCTCTGGAAAAAACAGCCGCCCAAACAAAGCGTGTTGCTGTTGTTCTTTTCGAATCTGGAGCAGTAATTGTTGCTGGTCTTCGGTTAATGCTGGACCAGAATCTGGTTTGGCTTCAAACCGCACGAGATCGGCAGCAATGTTTTGTGGCTGAAACGGCTGTGCGGACACAAATGGGGGCCTTTCAACAGGCAATGGATTGGCTTGATGCAACGAAGCCATCAAAATTTTCATAATCGGGAGTTCGTCCTACAATTTGGGGGCAAAGCGAGTGAGTAATCGTCTGAGTGGCGGGTAGAGGATCCAAAACCAGAGTCTGGAGTGGAAAGTGGGGTGAAAAACTTCTACGGAGTGGTGCCCTGAGCCGGAGTTGAACCGGCACGGCCTTACGACCGAGCGATTTTAAGTCGCTTGCGTCTACCATTCCGCCACCAGGGCAAATAGACTCCGTAGAAGCAAACAATAAAGTACCACCGACACAACCGACTGACCAGTGCCCGGTGCAACAAAGATCTGTGGGTGTGTGACGACACGGTAAAAACGTTTTTCGAGAAAATTACTGCAAATGGATGGAATGTCGGGAACCTGTTGCGGGCGCGTGCGTCCTTAAACAACAGAAGTGACACGCCACCCTCTACCCTACGGCGATAAGAAGCAAACGAATCTCGTTATGGCTGTTTGGCACGGGTGTGTTGCTAACAACTGTTGTGGAAGTTGACAGGCTGTTTGTTTTTGGCTACTGCACAAAGCCCCTGGGCTAGGTGGTTGCTCGTCTTTTGCTGGCGTTTTTCTCGCCGTTCACGTTTAGCCTATATGTGTGTGCGTAAAAGCTTTTTGATTTCTTCTCTCTCGCTCTCTCTCTTTCTTCCTTCACTTTTTCATCTGACCTACCAATTGCCCCCCTCAATGCTCACGAGTGAATCCATGGGTCGTATGGCGCTTGCCTACGACCTTTTTTATTGCCTTCGAGCATCTCTATAGGTCGCGAAAACATTAAATGTCCACACGGCCTAGGTACAGGCACCTTCTTGTGCGGCCCCTGCCAAATTGATGCTGCGGCGTCGTTTGGCCTTAGTTTCCAGCCAAGGTTTCGGGCCAAGTTTCCGGCCAAGCGTTGGTCGCTCATGGCCGAACTGAAGGCCGGTTTCTTACTCTGGGCCGAAAGTCGGTCGCTCATGGCCGAACTGAAGGCCAGTTTCTTACTCTGGGCTAAAAGCCCAGGCCATAGCAGAGGCGTAATCGCCCTGCTCTAGCGTAACCTCCTTGGGCTGGCGGCTGTAGAGCATCGTTTGTTGATGTCGGTTGGTCAGTAGGCTAACACACCAGGCCTGGGGTAGTTCTGGTAAACGACGCAACCACGGCAAACTACCGCGCAGGGCAAACGCCTTGGAATGGACTGCCTGTTCCGTCAGGCAAGCCGGATGCGTGGGTACCGGCGCCGAGGTGACACCCAGCACGGGGTAGCATTCCAGGTAAGGAATGGGTTGTTCCTGGTAAAGCTGCTGAAGGCCGGAGTGGCTTCGTAGCAGTTCTTGCAGGCTGGGCGCTCCCCACGGGGCAAGCTGTCTGCGATCCAGAACCAGGGGCACCTGGTAGGTTGTCGCCAGCCGAACAATCGGTACCAATAGCGTGCCAAGGGCTTCCAGGCGGCTGGGGAACCGATGATCCAGCGAAACATAAAAAACCGTCGGCTTGGGCCACTGGCTCAACAAGTCCAATTCCGAGCTGATCTCTGTCAAACCGAACGCATGTTCGCTCCAACCCAGCGCCTGAAAAACCGGCTGAGCCAACGAACAGTCGTGAAAGCTCCAAATCACCCCTGGATTGGCCAAACACGCCAGTGCCAGTTGTAATACCGAAGGGCCCGAGGGCTGTTCTTCAGACAGAATAATGCACTCTGGCAAACGTTCCGCGTACCGAAACGTGTTTGACCAGCGGTCTTGGGAACGGCTGACGGATGCGGTTTGTGGCGGTGGTTGCGGGGCGGATGCGTCTGGGTTCTCGCTGTCAGGCCTGGCAGAGCGGTCTGCGCACATCATAATGGGTTAATCCTCCTTGAGCGGAATAGAAAAGCGCTGGTCGTTGAGGCGCTGCCCTTTGGGGCCTAAAAAATGGCCGGGCTCGTCTTGCTTTTCCAGAAAAAAACGAACGCGTTTGCGGTGGCGGTGTTGCCAGGTGTATTGTGTGTTTCAGGTGAGTGGGCGTTTTTGAACCTTAAGTGCGAATAAAAAGCGTTATGCAAACGGAGGGAAAGCCGGATAACGGGTCGTTCAGCCCAATACCAGCGATTGCTTCGTGTTGATGATGGGTGTGATTGGGAGATAAACAGTAGTAACGAGAGGGGTCGTGGTTTTTGATACAGTCATTTAGACGGTCTTGGTTTCAGAAAGTTTGGCTGTGGAGGGTTTTATTTTTGGAGCGGGCGTATTGAGGACCGTTTCGGTATGAATGAAGACAATTCCTGAATATTTATTGCCTGTTGAGGGGTACTTTGTAACATTTTTGCAGAGAGGGTCAGGATTTCATGACCCTCGTTATTTAATTTATCGGACGCCTTTGGAAAAGGTTAAAAATATCCAATAAAGCCCTATCTCAAAGGGCGTTTTACCCCAAAACCTCTCTTTGGTCTTGTCCCTGCCGGTTTATTCCAACGCCAGTTGGGTTTCAGTACAATCAAACCCGGCAGCAGGAAAATGTGTTTCAAGGGAACGCGCGCTCAGGTTGTCGGAAGGGTCAAGCCAGCCAGCCATGGCCGCGCCACTGCCGCAAAGCAGCGGACGACGGACGCCAATGCTTTCCAGGGTTTTTGCCACCTGTTGCAACGCTGGGTGGCTTGGTAACACCACGGGCTCAAAATCGTTATGGAACAGTGTTTGTAGCGCTTTAGTGCAGCCAACGTTTTGCAATGCGTGTTGTAGCGGTTGGCTGGACCGGTAGCTGGACCGGTTTCCGTCTCGGATCAGTTGGTAGGCAGCGGGCGTGGAAACCGCGACCGATTTGGGCTTAACAATCACCAGCGGTTGTTGCCCCATCGCAATGGTTCCAGCAGCGGGCTGAGCAAGCGGGGTGACCCGTTCCCCGCGTCCCTGGCAAAGCGCCAGCCGAACCCCGTGGCGCTGATAGTGCAAGAAAAACGGAACGTCCGAGCCGAGCGATTCGGCCATGGCTTGTAAAACCCGAAAAGCCACGGCGGTTCCCGTGATAGATTGGTAATGATCCGCCATTAGAGACAACATGGCCGCAGCATTGCTACTGCCCCCCCCCAGCCCCGCTTGGGTTGGAATGTGTTTGATCAATAGAACCTTGAAGCCGGTTAGGCCAAGCTGAGGTGGCTGTTGCAAATGCTGCCAAAAGGTGTGGTAGGCCCTTACCACCAAATTGTCGTTGGGGTTTGGGGTCATGGTCTGCGCGGCAGTCCATTCAAACTGTAGGTCGCTTCCAGTGTTCCACGCCTCCCCGTGCAGGGTATCTCCCCAGCGTAGGGCTGCCACCACTGTTTCAATGGCATGGTAGCCATCGGGGCGCAGGCCGTGCAGCGACAAAAACAGGTTGAGTTTAGCCGGTGCCAGAATGGATGGCATGACACAAGGCTCCAAACTCTTCTATGGCAAGGTCTCCAGGGCGACGGTTCCTGTCAATGGCTGTGAGGGTGAGTATGGTTTGCCATTCGTCATCGGTCAGCCAGTTGGCATGTCGCAGGTTATTCCAAAGCGTTTTTCGCTTGTGGGCAAAGGCCACCCGCACCAAACGCGACAGCAGGCTTAAATCTGGCACAGCCACTCTGGGCGCCTGTCGGGGTGTTAGCGTTACTACGGCGGAAACCACCTTGGGTCGTGGCACAAAGGCGGAAGCTGGCACCCGAAAGGCCAGTTTCGCCTCAAACCAAAACTGGCTGGCGATGGCCAGCGGGCCGTAGGCTTTTTGTCCAGGTGTGGCCACAATGCGCTCGGCCACTTCCTGCTGCACCATCAGCACCACCCGGCTTAGCCGCTGCCGAAGCGGGTGATCGGCGGCGCTCAATTCGCCCACCAGGCGGAATAAAATGGGAGACGTAATGGCGTAGGGGAGGTTGCCCACCACTTTAAACTGCTCGGCAGCGATGGCGGTTTCCATGGGGAATTTGAGGATATCGGCCTCCACCAGGGTGAGGTGAGGGTACTGCTCGGGCGGAGAAAACTTCTTTTGAAGGTAGTCGATCATCGTCCACTCTAGTTCTACGGCAGTGAGTGCGCCAACAACCGGCAGTAGCCGCTGGGTTAGAAAACCACCACCGGCCCCCACTTCCAGGACGGTATCGGTGGTGGCGGGCTCTGCGGCTTGCACAATGGCATCCAGCACCCGATCGTCCACCAGGAAATTTTGGCTAAATCGCTTCTTTAGCCGTAATCGAGACACTTCCTCCTGGAGCTCCGCGCGGTTGGGTAAACGGAGGCCGGGCAAGGAGGGTGTGTTCAGCGTGTTGCGGTTTGGGCTCATCCGCGCAAAGCCTCGGTTAAAGAGGGGTTGGTTTCTGTATAACGGTTGAGTGCCAGGCAGGCCGCCCCGACCATTCCAGCCTTATTGCCCAACTGGGCCTTGACCACCCGGTGGGGCGCCACAGGGGCCATGCAGCGCTTGCCCAGTTTCTCCAACAGGAGCGGCATATCCACAAATTTGGCCAATCCACCGCCAATGACGGCCATGTCAGGATCCAGTACATTCATCAGGCTGCCCAGCCCTTCTGCAATATGGGTATGCCAATCGGCAATAATGGTTTTTGCCAGTGGGTTTCCGTTGGCAAAGGCGTCCATTAGGGCGTGGGTGCCAATGGTTTCTATGGGTTGGTGTTGATGAATCGCGACTGCGCCTTCGGTCTCGGGCTGCTGTTTTAATGCTTGCCGGGTGCTGTGGGCCAGCCCGGTGCCAGAAGCATAGGCTTCCCAACAGTTCCATCGGCCACAGGTGCATTGTCGGTCCGGGGTCAGGCCCAGCGTAATGTGCCCCACTTCTCCCGTGGAGAAACCTGCGCCGTGAATGAGTTGGCCGTTCACCACCAAGCCGCCCCCTACCCCCGTTCCCAGGGTGATCATTAACACGTGCTGCGCGCCCATAGCGACACCTGCCCGAAATTCGCCGTAGGCGGCGGCGTTGGCATCGTTTTCTGCCAGGGTGGGCAGGCCCACTCTCTCGCTCAAGGTGGCGGCAATCGGAAAAGGGTGCGTGGTAACCGCCCGAAGGTTTGCGGTGGAGCCGACAATTTCTCCGCGATGCGGATTCACCATGCCTGCTACGGCAATGCCAATGGCCGTGGGTTCCGGTTTGGATGCGTCTTTCAACTGTTGGCGAACGTTTGTGACCAACGACACCAGGGCGTCGAAAAATGCTTCGGTTGATTCGGGCGTGGCCACCTGGCACACTGCGAGCAATTCAGCCGTGGCTTGGGCATGGGGGAGGAATACCCCGGCGGCGCTCATTTTGGTGCCGCCAATATCAATGCCGACTATCATCGAAGGGGTTTCGGCGGGTAGTTGGGCCATAAACCGGGCGCTCCTTGCGTGAAAACTTGCGTGAACATAAGCTGTTAAAAACTGTTTGCCTGTGGCGCAAACTCGTTCGAAGCGGGTGGCGACTTTTGCGAACCTTCCGCCTGGTTTTCCGGCAGTGCGAGCGATCCCAGCCGATTTAACGGCCACACTCGGTAAATCGCTCTGCCAATCAGGCGTTCCTTGGGCACGAACCCCCAGTAGCGTCCGTCGCGGCTGTTGTTGCGGTTATCGCCCAAGAAGAAGTAGTGCCCCGCAGGCACCCGAAACGGCTGACACAGCGCCACACAGGAAATAGCCACCTCGTGTGTGTAGGGCTCATCCAGCAGTTGGCCATTAACGTACACGCCAATGCCGGGCCGAATCCAGACTTCATCGCCCGGTTCGCCAATCAGGCGTTTAATGTAGGCCACATCAATGCCGTCTTCCTTGGCGTACAACAGCCCGGAAAAGCCAGTCCACCGCAAAAACAAGCTCCAGGGGTCCTGCGGCAGTTTGGTACTGGGCGGGTAAAATACGGTCACATCCCCCCGGTGGTAGGGTCGCCACCAGCGGCTGACTTTTTCAATGGCAATCCGATCGCCCACTTCAAGCAACGGCAACATGGACTCAGAGGGAATGACGCGAAATTCGCCCAGGCCTTCCTTAATGACGATGAGAAACACCAGTACCATCAGCACCATTTCCAGCCCCTCTCGCAGGGCGGAAAACACAATGCGCGGAAAGGCGCGTTGGCTAACCGTGGCTTGCGCTTGTAAAATTCGCGTTGGGGTTAGCCCATAGGGTAATAACGCCTGGGCAACCACAGGGTCTTTGGAAACGGACAGGGCCGCCAACAGGTGGGCTACCGTCACGGGCGTACTGGCCGTGGGTAACCAAGGTCGGCACCGGGCCATTAACTCCATGGCGGGCAACGCCAATGGGGTTTCTTCCTGCTTAGGGCTATTGGGCGCGGTGGGCGTTGCGTTTTCCAGAGCGTTTTGGTTTAAACGCTTTAGCTGCTTGGCCAGCGTTTTGGGGGTGATCTGAAGCGTTTTGAGTAATGCATCCGTGGGTGAAAACCACCGGTTTAGCGCCAAAATGGCCCAAAGATAATCCCGGTCCAGTACGCTGGCATCGGCGATGGTGTTGGGAGTGGAGGTGCTGCTGCGCCGCTTATGGGCTATTTTGCTTGCCAATAGTTGCACGTCATAGACGGATTCAGAAGCCACCAACTGGGAGAAATCTCCTCCAGAGGCGGCGGTTGCTTCTGGGGCAATTGCAGCTTGAGGAAGCGCTGCTGACGGCTCAGGCGCTGGTGTGTTGGACAGATGGGCCACGCTTTCCTCGTTGCGAGGGGGTGGATTGTGTGAACGATCGGGAGCAGCAGCAGAGAGATGTTCGTCCAATGGAGTACCTGGGGAAACCGTCATAACCGCAACAATAAAAAACCGCAGTGCCAAATGAACTAGTAGACGCGTTCGAGTGTGCTTTAAGCCAGGGTTCGCAAACCGAGGTCTGGTAATCCAGGGCTTGTTGCGGCCCGCGAACCGGCCAGTCCGTGGGCGGCGGCCCATTTGGTAACCCAAACTGGTGGCAACCCAAACTGGAATTTTGGTTACACTGCTTTGATTGCACTGTATTGTAGCTGCAACCGTGCTAAATCTCAAATAGTCGCATCTGGATGGATGTTTGCTCCCAAGTCGTGAATGGCGTTAGGCTGGACGATATTCTTTAGAATGGGTTTATAGCTGTTAAATCTGTCTTAAAAAATCCAAAATACTGTTTTTAGTTGGATTTGTGGGATTAAGGACTGAATTGAATTTCTGCTTTTTGGGGTAGAAGCTCAGCTTTGAGCAAGGTTCGCATACTTGAAAGTCACTTGGTTTTTATTCCCTTGGGAGATAGAGAGAGAACTTGTTGTCAATCAAAAATCAACAACGATAGAGCGAGGAAACACCAGGGAGAGGAGATGTTTTAGCCATGATGCCAGTGCAGTTACAGTCTGATAGTCAGTGCGAGACCACCATTTTTAATTTGGACGATGCCAGCCGCTGCGCACCGGCCAATCGGTTGGCCTTGGCCTTGATTCAGCAACTGAAACTGTCTCGTCAGGCAGGTTGTCTCAAACGCCTGCAATTGCTTCCATCCCGCCACCGGCCCCCACAGTTATCACAACCGGTGTGTTTCCACTTGCCGCTGTCAGCGGGCATGTTCCTCATGGGCGTTCGTCAGCCCAGTGCGCTACGCTGGCTTAAACCTTCGGGTACGGAAACCCGACTGTCTCTTGTTTGCTATGACCTTCAGTGGATCCGCCCCCAAGGATCCACCCTGTATTTAGCGCAACGGCTGACGCGTTCATCAGCGAGCAGTTCTCCTCTTTCCCAAGAGGGGCTTTCTGAAGAGAAGTTGGCCACCTACAGCAGTTGCCTGGAAGTGGTAGAACTAACCGGGTCTGCTGAGCAAATTCTTCGTGATGTGGCCAGCCCAGCGGTGGAACAACGGTTAAGAATTGCCCTCGCGCCGATTGAACGCCGCATTCAACATCTCCTCGAAGGCGGAGGAGTGTCTCGTAAAGCCACATCACCTTTAAACCGGGGTTCCTAGAAGGTCCCCACCCCTAGGGAAGGAGAGAGCCACCGGTTTACAAGAACCGTTCAACCTCGGGTCTGTTTTATCGCAGGCGCAGTGCAAGGTTGAACGGTTTCTAATTTTTGGGCAACAACGTGGCTTTGGGAACAGTAGAGGAATCTGGTGAGCGGGTAGGCCCTTGCGTTACCTGGTTGGGTTCGTTAGCGGGCAGATTGAGGCGTTGGCGCAATAGGGTCAGTCGTTCGGTTACCTGTGGCGCGTAGGGGCCTGTGGGCTCCTGGATCATGTATTGTTGATAGGCCTGATAGGCTTCCATCCACTGTTGCTGGCGTTCGTGGGCCAGGGCCAGCCCATAGTGTGCCTGAGGCAGCGCGGCATTGATTTGCAGTGCCCGGCCATAATGCTGGACGGCCTTGGCAAACTGGTTTTGAGCGTAGTATACCGTTGCCAGGTTGTAGTGGGCCAGGGCATTGTCTGCCTGAAGCTTGAGGGCGGTTTCGTAAGCTTTGGCGGCATCGGGGAGCCGGTTTTTTTGCTGGTAATGGCTACCCAATGCCAGCGGAATATCTGCATTTTGGGGCTGTTGTTTGGCCAGCGCTTCGTACAGCGCAATGGCCTGATCGGTTTTTCCGGCCTGGGTGTAGGCTTCTCCCAACAGCAGTTGGGCATCGCTGCGGCTGGGGTAATCTTTGGTCAGTGCTTCCAAATCGGCAATGACGGGTTCTGCCGGTTGGTCTAAAGAGAGAACGAGTCGAGCCCTTTCCAGCCGAGCTTCCGGGTTTTCTGGATCGACCAGCAGCACTTTTTGATAACTTTCCAAGGCAAGGTTTGGTTGCTCGGTTTTATTGTAAACCCGTGCAATTCCCAGTAAGGCCATGCTTTGTTTGCTCAGCGGCACGTATAAAACGGCCTCCTGGTAGTGCGCCAACGCGCGATCTAAGGCCTGCTCCTGCATGGCCCTGTCTCCTAAGCGGGTAAGGGCGTGGTATAAGTCTTCGGCCAGTTTTACGTCGGCGGTTCCGTTTTGGCTAACGGAAACCTGATACATTTGCCGGTAGAGAGAGACGGCGTTCTCCAAATCGCCCTTCTGGTGGTAGGCAATGGCCAGGTTTCGGCGAATCATCGGGTCGGACTGGCCTGCGACAGTTTGTAGCAAGGGCTGGTAATAGGTAATGGCTTCGTCTAATTTGCCTTGCATTTGGTAGGCGTAGCCAATTTGTTTGCGAAGCAACAGTTGGGCCGTCTTGTCGGATTCCGGCGTTTTTTCCAGCACGGGTAACAACAGGGCCAGCGCCGCCTCGTATTGCCCCAGCTCCATTTTTAGCAAGCCCAGGTTGCGTTGGGTCTCCAGGTGGTCGGGGTGCTCTTTCAAAAAAGCCTCAAAGTGTGTTACGGCCTGTGTTGGTTGTTTTTGCTCCCAGTAAAGTTGGCCCAGCCGTAGCTGGAGTTCTGCCTGTTGTGGGTTAAGCGACAGTGCTTTTTCGTAGTGTTCAATAGCAGCCTGGGGTTGGCCCATTGCCGCGTGGGCATTTCCCGTCTCTTCGGCAATATCGGCCTTCGTTCCAGATTTTTCGGCGGCTTGATTGAGAACGGCCAGCGCCTCTTGCGGTTTATCCGTTTGACGGAGGGCCTTTGCCAGGGCAATGTAGTCGTTAAATTTTTCTGGGAAGCGAATTTTAAGCAGCTCATACTCGCTGGCCGCCTCAGACGTTCGCCCGGCGGCAAGCAGTACATGCGCCAGGTAACGACGCGCCTCGTAGTGGTTGGGGTAACGGCCTAAAAAATCTCGGTAGTGGGCCACGGCCAAATCCCGCTTGCCCAGTTGGGCTTCCACCCGTGCCAACGAAAACAACCCAAACACATAGGCCGGGTTTTTTTGCAATCCCCGCCGATAGGCCTGCTCGGCGGCGGTAAGGTCTTGTACCTGCTCGTACACGCTGCCCAGGTTAATCCACAGCATGGGGTCTTGTGCATCTCGCTCTGCTGCCTGTCGGTACATGCTGAGTGCTTCCTGGTACTGGCCCTTCTGGCTTAAAATGCTGCCCAGCTTAATAAAATTCAGCGCGTCGTAAGGGTCCAGGGCAATGGCTTGCCGCAGGTGGTATTCGGCTTCTTCCAGCTTGCCGGAGCGCTCCAACGTTCTTGCCTGCTGGTATTCTTGGAGAGAAGAAGGCGCAATGGCTATAGCTACAGAGGCTTGAAGTTGAACAACAGTCGCCAAGGCCAGTAACAAGCAAGCCCCTTGGGCGCGGGCAACCCACTGGGTGCGGGCTTTGCAAATCGTGTTGGGGTCGATAGCGGGCATGCCGGTCAGTCCTCTCCTGGATCCCTGATGAATATGGACGTTTAGGGCTATTTTGCCCTGTAAAAGCAATTGTTTTTCGAGGTGAATTGTCAAAATTTTAACACGGCTCGCTCAGGCCGTCTTTTGGCATATTGCAAACAGACGCCCCGGAAGGACGAGGGTTCCCGTCAGTGGCCAGGTTTGTCAAAAAGCGGCTACGACCCTGCGGTTTTGTAATGTTGCTTTACAAAATGGCCGGCTCGTTTCAAGAAAATGCGCCATTGTGCCGAAGGGCTTTGAACAGAGTTTTTTACGTTCAGTCGTCTTTTTAGTCTCAGACCAGGTTCGTACATAGTTTCAAAGGCTGTTCAGGCAGTGTGTGGCTGAATTTGTCTTGCTTCATTTTTGGTTAAATTCACTATTTTCGCCAGCCATAGATTGAGGGGTTTTATTTAAATGCGCGTTGAAGGTATTGATGAAAGTATGGCCACTAGCCTCATGGGGCGGCTAACTTACATTGAGGAAATGGGCCTTCAGCAAAAAGTTCACCCGAGCAGTCTCCGAGATAATTCGGGAACCCGAAAAATTCAGGAAAACTCTTATCGTGGCCTGGATTTGTACGAAGTGGTGAAGGCGCTGAATTTGAAATCGAACAAGTTAATGGTTATTCGGTTAATGCGCCGGGCAGACTGGATGGCGCTATTGTTTCTGTTGGAAAAAGATCAGTTGATTGCTGGGCTTCGGTTTTTCTCAAAAGAAAAACTGCTTCGCCTCATGACGTTATTGCCCAAGCCTTTGTTGTTAAAAATGTTACTCCATACGCTGCCAATGGAATATTTAATTCAGAAACTGCCGACGCATGAGATTTTTAATATTTTACGTTCCAAAAAATTAACAGAAAAGCATATGGCCAAAGGCTTTTCATGGATGGATCCAAAATATTTGCAGTTTATTTTAATGAAAATTACCAATGTTCCCTTGCATACGCTTAACCCTGTAGAAATGGTGGATATGCTGAAAAACTTCAAAAAGCGAGAGCTTCTTGAAGGGATGAAAATGCTTCCGTTCAAAGCATTGCAGCCGTTTGTGCTTATGTTTACAAAGCAGGATCCAGAGCTGCTGGAGCTGTTGAGTAATAAATTTATTTTCGATCAATTCGATATGATGAGTAAGCCGACCCTGTTGGATGCGTTTCAAACCTTGCCCGACAGTATGATTATCAAGTTTTTGTCTCAATTGCCCGATAAATTTTTACAACTGGTGGTTGCCCAAATTGATGAAAAACAATTGGAAGCCTATCTGCTGTCTCAAAAGCCAGAATTGTTAGCCATGCTGGCCGGTATGGATGCTGCCTGATGAATTTTTCCCGGTTGAATGGAGTGTTGTTTTGTTGAGGTTGCTTAAACGGGTTTAAATGATGAGCCCGGTTGTGTGTTAAGTCCTTCTGTGTCTCATATATAGTTTGTGTTTTCTCGTCTTGTCTCGTCTTAATCCTTGCTGAATTGCTGTTGAGTACTCGATTGATTGCGTTTTTGCGTCGCTCTGTTTCAGTCTCTCTGTTAGAGTCTTTGAGGAAGGATACTGGCTTTGCTTGCTAAATTCGTGTGTATTTGCCTTACACGCTCTGTTAATCCGCGCTCAGTTGGCCGTCTTTCTACAGGTCAAGGCGTGGCTGAATATACGATGCTTGTCGCCCTGGTGGTATTATTAACAGTGCCCGCGCTCAGCGTTTTTGGCGATACTGCGTGGGATATGTTGTTGCAAGGGGTTCGCTGGCAGCCGCCAATGAGTACCCCTATGGGCGGCATTCATTCAACAGCAGGCACGGTTCAGGGTGCTTCTGTCTTGGGGGCGAACGTGGCTGCGGGTGCTCACAGCAGTCCGGTACTTATTCGCTCTGGTGCAACGCAGACGGGAAGCAATTTTGCCCAATCTGTGGCTCAGCCAGTTGCCTATGAAACGGCTGCCTCTCTGGGACAGCAGAAAATTAGACGAACCTTACAGCAGGTGCACAAGGTACAGCAAGTGGCCTCCTCTTTGCAGGCGCGTCATCCCACCTTGGCGCATTTGCTGCAAACCTTGGCCACACAAGGTCATGGCCTGGCAGATCAGGAAGCGGTTTTGTTGACGGCGACGCAAGGTGGCCAAACGGTGAGTGTTTTGATTGATTTGCAACAGTTGCAACTGAGGCAGCTTAATCAGTTTCAAAGCCAGTGGGCGGCAATTCAAAGCTTGTTAAATCTCTCGACGCTGACCGATGATGAAAAGGCGTTTATTGCGCAATTGGCCCAAGAAATTGAACAAATCGGGCAAGATTTTCGTTATGAAACCATTTTGCAAAGCCCCAACGCGGCCATAGCGGGCGTGCAAACCACGTACCAAAACGCGTCGCAGTTAGGCCAATGTGGTCGTAACGGCCATTGCGGAATTTAGACGCTTAAACAGGCGCTGTGTATTTTAGGCCAGGCACAACGATTGGCATAAAAATGAACCGTACCGAATGACCGGTACGGTTTGTGGAGAGTGGAGAGTGGAGGAGATAGAGAAGAAGAGAGAGAAGGAAGAGAAAAATTAAATTAAAAATCCCTCGCACGTTGCAATTGTTCACGTTGCTATATTTTTAGGTACTGCTCGTTTGGTCGCCCCCCAATCGCAGTCCTCAACAGAATAAGTCGCAATGAATGTCGCAATGTCGCCCTTCACTGTTTTACAAAAACTAAATGAATGTCGCTTTTTCGATTATTTTTTCGGTAGTCGTTCTACCATTGCATAATAAAGCCCATGGCCGACTGAACCATTTCCGAAAACTTTTCCATCAGCCGGGACGGTAATCCTTGTTGCAGTTCCAGTTGCGAAAACAATACCAACTGAGAATACATTGTTTCTTGCCCCCAACGGTGCTTTTTTAATTCCATATTCCAATTTAGCTCTCAGGCTAAATTGCCGCAAACAGGTGCTTTTGGTGTTTATGTTGGCTTGAACAGGTTTGGCGTGACTGACGAATCAATCCTAAGTGTAGCTAACCTGTCCTTGAAAACGGAGGCCTGAAACAAGGCGTTTGCTTCTAAACAAAGGCGTGTTGAAGGTCCGTCTTCATTGAACGAATCGAGATAAACAGGTGCGTCACGTTGATACGGCCGGTTTAAAAATCGCATCCGGCTTTCTACTGGTATAAAAACGTTGCTTCCTGCTACTGATGCTAGCCTTAATTCTTAAGAAAACCTTATGGGCAAAGCCAAGGGCGACCTGGCAGAGGCCTAGCTGGAAAATAGCGTTTGCCAGCGGGCGCTAACCTGTGCTTGCACGGCGGAATCCATTTCAATTTCATCGGGCCAATCTCGGTTAAATCCTTCGGTGGGCCATTTTTTGGTGGCATCTATGCCCAACTTGCTGCCGTATGCCCATAACGGGCTGGCGTGGTCTAAAATATCCAGCGGACCGTCCGCAAACATGGTATCGCGGCGAGGATCCGTGTTGTTAAACACATGCCAGGCCACCTCAGAGAGGTTGTGCACGTTCACGTGGCTGTCTACCACAATAATGTATTTGCTGAACATAAGCTGACCAAAGCCCCAGATGCTGGACATCACCTTTTTGGCGTGTCCTGGAAAACGTTTGTCAATGCTGACAATTACGCAGTTGTGAAAAACGCCTTCCCACGGCAAATTCATATCCACAATTTCAGAAATAAATATCTGTAACAGCGGCAAGAAGATGCGTTCGGTGGCCTTGCCCATATAGCAATCTTCCTGGGGTGGTTTGCCCACAATGGTGGTTAAGTACAACGGGTTGTGCCGATGGGTCATGGCGGTGATATGAAAAACCGGAAAATCATCCGCCAGCGAATAATAGCCGGTATGATCGCCAAACGGACCTTCCCTGCGTAATTCATCGAGCAAGACGTAGCCTTCCAAAATAATTTCCGCCTGGGCCGGAACTTCCAGATCGACCGTTTTACAGCGCACCATCTCCACCGGTCGGTTGTGCAAAAAACCGGCAAACATCATTTCATCCAGCCCGGGAGGCAAAGGCGCCGTTGCGCTGTACACCACATGGGGCGGGCAGCCCAGCGCGGCGGCCACTTCCAGTCGGTCCAGGCCCTGGCGTCGGGCGTTTTCGTAGATGCGCGCCCCGTCGTGGTGTTTGTGCCAATGCATGCCGGTGGTTGTATTGTCGTATTGTTGCATGCGGTACATGCCCGCGTTTCGCTCGCCAGTTACCGGATCTTTGGTAAACACGACCGGAAAAGTAATAAAGGGGCCACCATCTTGCGGCCAACAGGTGAGAACCGGAATTTTATCCAACAAGGGTTGCTTCAAATCCGTTATGACGACTTCCTGGCAGGGGGCCTGATGACTGGAAACCGAAACCGGAAACACGTTGCGCAGTTCGGCAAGCTTGGGCAGCATCGCCAATTTGCTTAGTAAGCCGCCGCTGAGTTTGGCAAAGTCCGGCTTGGCAAAAAAACGAATGCGATCCTGAATGGTTTTGTAGTCACTGGCGCCCAGCGCCATTAACATGCGTTGATGCGATCCCAGCGCATTGATGAGCAGTGGCATGTCAAAGCCAGTAACGTGGTTAAACAACAGGGCCTTGTTTTGCTGGTCCGGTCCTTTGCTAACCCGGTCTGCAATCTCGGTAATCTCTAACTCGGTGGAGACGTGGGCGTCAATCTCAATCAACTCGCCTGCGGCACGAAGCTGTTCTATGAAACCGCGTAAATCTTTAAAACAGGGGCTGTTCATCGGGCTATCGGGGCTCCACCTTAATGCTAACAAAGGGCGAGAATAAAACGGTTGGGGCGCGCATTAAATCACAGGACAAATCATAGGACAAAATGCGGCTTGTCGTCTTTGTGCTTTGTTATAAAAATCCTCGGCATCATCACAGGCCGATTCTCTCCGTTGGTCTCTGTTCCTGGTACAATAGCAACGCCTATTTTTTTGCAGCGCGGCTCGCTCTGTTTTGTCTGCTCGCTGTATTGGTTTTTATTCGGAATTTAAGGCCCTATTGCATGATGCCCCGGTTTCTACAAGGATTTTCCCTCGCTTCGCTGCGTTTGCTTCATTTGGTTCCTGTCTTTTTGGCTTTGGCGCTGGTTAGTGGCTGTCAGTTTTCAGGCTGTGGCCAGTCCCCTGAGGTTCCTCCTGCTGGGCAAACCTCGGAGAAGCTGCCTTTGGGACAGCCGGTGCAGGTGCCCATTCCTAAGAACAGTGTGACGGTTTATTTTAGCAAGCTGGCGGGTAACAGCGCCGCTACGGAGCCTGTTTACCGACCGGCACGACCGGATGCGGACCGGCTTGAATTGGCCATTCATGCGCTACTAACCGGGCCGACCGTGCAAGAGGTGAAGCGCGGCTTGTTCAGTGAAATCCCCAAGGGAACCCGGCTTATTGCGATTCGTCGTACGCCAAAGGGAATTCGGGTAAACCTATCGTCGGCGTTTGCTTCTGGCGGGGGGGCTAACAGCATGCAGCAGCGCCTCAGCGAGGTAAAACAAACCATTCGGGCGGTAGAAAAGCAAAAACCAGTGTTTATCGATGTGGATGGTGCCGAACTCCACGTGCTGGGAGGCGAAGGCCTTGAAGTGCCCGAACCGGTTAATCAGCCGCCCGCCGCCGAACCGTTAAAGCCAGTGGTGCCCTAGTAAACCCAGTGGCGGCCCCGCAATCAAAACCAAACTGCAATGCACCCCACCTACTCAGTCATTTAACGATAACGAGACATGCCATTCAACGAGAAATGAGGAGCCACACGCAATGGAACTATTGAGAATGCTGTTACTGGCCGTACAGATGATGTCGGCGTTGTTGTTGATTGTTCTGGTCTTGCTGCATTCTCCCAAGGGCGATGGTATTGGTGGTATTGGCGGAGCGGCGCAGTTGTTTGCCAGCCAAAAAGGGGCAGAATCTACCCTAAATCAGATTACCACCTACACGGCTGGGGTTTTCTATGTCGTGTCCTTTATCCTGGGCTATTACCTGGGGCAACTCTAGGCGAATGATCGGGTTCGGTCAAAAAAACAGCAGGAACCTTTGATATGTTTAAAAAAAGCGCACTGTTTCTACTGATCTCGCTTTCGCTGGTGGTGTTGGCCACCTATGCCACCAACGTGTCTGCGGCGCGCCAGTTACCCTCTTTTTACGATTCAGGCGTATCCATTGAGTCGGCGTTTCAAAAGGCAGACAAACCGGTCCTGGTGGAATTTTATACGGATGCCTGTAGCACCTGTCGGCAGGTCACGCCGGTGGTCCATCGCTTAATGACCAGCGATCGGTTTGCCAACCGACTTACCTGGGTGATGGTGAACCTGGAAGATGAAGCCAACCAGCCCATTGCCCAATTGTTTGGGGTCCGGCAAATACCCGATCTTTACGTGTTTGATGTGGGGCGTATGAAAAAGCACCACATTGATATTGAAACCATTCGACGAGAGTCCGACTTGGTGACGGCGTTTGACACCGCACTGGCCAAAACCTTGCCGCTGGATAAAGCGCCCGGCCTTCCTGCTGAGCCGAAATGGCCTAGGGCGGCTGGCGTTGGCCAAACGCAACCAACTATGCGCCCTGCCAACGATGTCAAATCCAACGCACAGGCTGGGTAGTTTTGCCAGCAACCCAATCCTTCTGGCGTGTTTAGGGAGTTTTGTCCTTGAGAATAAGGAGATGCTGGATGTTTTGGCGCGAGGCTTCTCGTTGCTGCCCGGTGTGGTACTGTTTGGCTTGGTATTGTGTGGTTTGGTGCGTTGGTGTTGCCGTGGGCCTGCCTCAGCCAGTTCGAGGAGAGGGAGCCGTGTTGTCACAATCGTCTGCCAAGGCCGTGTTGGGAGATGGGGTGTTTCTCTCCTATTGTGACGGGGCAACGCGCGAGGCGCTGGCTGGCGCCTTACTGGAAAAATCCTACGTGGTGTGGCCGACCCCGGACCAGGTGGAAGATCGTCGCTTGGTGTTGACCCAATCCCCTCTGGAAGCCTCGATCCGCTCAGGCTCGCGCTGTGTGTCTTCCGTTGCTTTGAATGTGGCAGGCGGCAATCGCGTGCTAGAGATGGGCTTGTTGTCTGACGCGCAGCAGAAGGCAATGGCCGCAGGTGCCATTATTTCTGTCGATCAGCCTGACCAGCCCTGGAAAGTGCAGGAGCTTTCCCCCTTGCAGGAACCGGTGGCGTCTTCGCCCGAAGTTGCTTCGCATCCGGCCTGCTCTCTGCCCACGCCGCCGTCACTCTTACTGCCGATACAGACCAACTTGCTGTCGCGCTTGCGGGTGAAACCGTTTGGCCAGGAAGAACGAGTTCGTGCCCATTGGCAGGCGGATTCTCAGCATCTGATCATAGACTGCTCGGCCGGTAACGCGCTGGCTGGCGTGTTGCTTCAGGCGCCGGTGGGTGGACGCTTGCCAGGCCGAATGCATGACGCCCTGCAGAGCCACATTCGGGTGGAGCAAGCCACGGGAGAGTTTACCTGGGCTTGTTCCAATACGCCGGAGCGTCGAGAGTCTTCCCCGGAGGTGTTGGGTGCCGTTTTACCCCACACTAGCCTGGGGCTGGTTGGCTTTTCAATGCCAGAGGGGCTTAGGGGCGGCCAACCTTTCGACTCCTGGACGGTGTTGTGTCCAACACAAGCGGCCCGCTTGGAAATCAGCGCGCTGTCTCTGTCAACCGCGCCAGCTCCCGACCCCGCGTCTGCGGATCGCGGCGCGCCCGAGAAAGCACGCGTGGCCGAGTCGATGCATTCCCCTCGCGCCACCTGGTTGTGGAACCCAGCGCAATGGCGCCAGGCTTTGCCCGCTGCCTTTTGGGAAGAACTGCATCGTTTGGGGATTCGGCGGCTTTACATCAGTGTGCCGGTGACTGTCTCTGAAACGACGGCGGCTCAGGTCAATCATCCAGAGGCGCTGGCCGCGTTTATTGCCCAAGCCCACCGCTCGGGTGTTTCCGTTTGGGTGGTGGAAGGCGATCCTCATGCCATTTTGCCAGAAGAACGTGTCAAATTTGCCCGTCGTGCGGCGGCTTACCGGGCCTACAACGCTAAGGCGACTGCGGGGCAGCAACTCGGCGGCATTCAGTACGATATTGAGCCGTACCTGCTGGCGGGCTTTTCGTTAAGGCCCGAGGTTTGGAATCAGGCCTATGTGGAAACCATTCAACAGTTGCGCGAGGCGTCTCAAATGCCGCTGGATGTCGTTTTGCCGTTTTGGCAGGCAACCGCCCGCACGTCGTTGGGTTGTTTACTGCTAGATGCATTAACCCCGTGGGTGGACGGGGTGACGATCATGGACTACCGAACGGATCCTGAGCTGATTGTACGCTTTGCGCAGCCGTTTTTGCGCTGGGGGCAACAGATGGATCGCGCTGTGCAAATTGCGCTGGAAGCCGGTCCGCTGCCGGACGAGCACCGGCGGATATACAGGCCCGCCAACCAGGGAGAGCTTTGGTTTTTGCGGGTGGGTTCTCAGCCAGTGTGGGTGCTGTTGGAGCGGCCACAACCCAACCCACAGGGAGTCAGTTTGGCGTTTAGCCACGCCACCACGGCGAGCAGTCACGCGGTTAGTTTCCACGGACAGAAAGCGCAGTTGTTGCCCATGTTGCCCAAGCTGGAACAGGCGTTGGCAGTCTCACCATCCTTTGCGGGCCTGGTGCTGCACGAATATGTGAACGGGGTGGATGCTTTTTCGCCCTGAGCCCTCCCATTGCCGAAGACGATGTCCTCAGTTGGGCTGATGACAGAGAACTTGCAAGGCGTGAATAGCGCAGCGACGACAGGCGTTTAGATAGAGCTAAATGAGATTGAGCGAGGAGCAGCACAACAACGCCGCAAATGCCTGTTAGAGGGTTAATGGAAGATACCGCCTCAGGGAGAAGAATGCTCGTGTGTACCGAGTAACTGCTCAAGCTGGTGCCGTACTGCTTGTAGCTGTTCTTCCAGCGTGTGGGCCAAGTGTCTGGCTGCATCCCAATCGGTTTGCGCGTGGGGGGCTGTTGTCAATTCCTGTGCAAATTGTTCCAACTGCCAGGCGGTTTGGTAGGCGCTGCCCGTGGTAAAGTTGCCAATGGCCCCTTTAATCGAATGGGCGGTTTCTCGTAGCTGTTGCGGGTCCGTTTGGGCAATGGCTTGCCCAATGTCTGCCAACTGTTGGGGGTAGTGGTTAAAGAACACGCTGCACAGTTTGCCCAATACCTGTGGGTTGTTGCCCACCCGTTGGTAAAGGGCTTCGGTGTCTAAAATGTTTGCGTCGGCAGCAGTGGGGTTCTCTAAAGCTGTTTCCGGCTCCGTTGCGCCAGTGTCGTCAGTGAGGCTAGGCGTAGTTATGTTAAACTCCTCGGCTGGCTCAGCTTTTGCCGAAACTGGCTCGGACACATACTGTTCAATGACTTCCAGAAGTTCCCACGCCTCAAAAGGTTTGCTGACATAACCGTCCATACCGGCGGCCAGGCACTGGTCTCGGTCGCCTTTAATGGCGTTGGCCGTTAATGCAATAATGGGAATGTGTCCTTGAGTTGCTTGTTCGGCCTGACGAATGGCCCGTGTGGCTTCCAGGCCGTCCATCTCCGGCATATGGACATCCATAAAAATGATATCAAACGCTTGTGCTCTCCAGTGCGCCAGTGCTTGCGCGCCGCTACTGGCAATTTCCACATGGTGCCCGGCCTGTTGCAGCATGTGGACAACCACGGCCTGGTTCACCTCGTTGTCTTCGGCCAGTAGAATGTTGCAGGGTTGTTGCTTCAGCCCAGCGGCGCTATCTGAGGTGGCGAGTGGCTTGTGGACCTGGCTTAAAAGATCCTGTTCTGGCAATACGGCCAACATGGTGTTTAGCAGTTCGTTGGGGCTAATGGGCTTGCTGAGATACCCTTGAATGTTGAGCCCTGCGCACTGTTCGGAATCGTTGCCAATGCTGTAGGAGCTGAGCAAAATAATCGGGGTCGATTGCAGTTTGTTATCCTGCCGAATGATCTGTGCAAGCTGAAATCCGTCCATATCGGGCATGCCGACATCGGAGAGGACCAAGGTGAACGGGTTATGGATGCTTTGGGCGTAGGTCAGCATATCCAGCGCCAGGCGAGCATTTTCAACCAGCATGTGTTTAATGCCCCAGTCGCTCAGGTAGTTTTTCAAAATATCGCGGCTCATCTGGTTGTCGTCCACCACCAGAACACGCGTGCTGGAAAGCTGCTTCAAAATGGCAATATTTCCAATAAAGCCTTCTGTTGAACCTTCTTCTGGCAAATCAAACTGTAGGGTGCAATAAAACCGGCTGCCTTGTCCCAGTGTGCTATCCACCCACAACTGGCCGCCCATCATGTCAACCAGTCGTTTGCAAATGCTTAGCCCCAGGCCCGTGCCCCCAAACCGGCGGGTGGTGGATCCATCGGCCTGGGTAAAGGGGTCGAAAATGCGCTGTTGTTGCTCTGGTGTAAGCCCAATGCCGGTATCCTGCACCATCACCTTTAGCACAGCACGCTGGCCTGTTTTGGAATCTAGCTGAATGTGCAGTAAAATATCGCCACTGTCTGTAAACTTAAGGGCGTTGCCCACCAGGTTGGTTAAAATCTGACGTAACCGTCCCATGTCGCCCAGCAATGTGTGGGGCACGTTGGGGTCAATTTGATACAGCAATTCTATCTTCTTTTCTGCGGCTTTTTGGCTAAACGGGTACAGTGTTTCGGCAACACAGTCGCGGAGCGAAAAATCCATCATATCCAGTTCTAGCTTATTGGCCTCAATTTTAGAGAAATCCAAAATGTTGTTAATCACGGTGAGCAAGGCCTTGCTGGAAGATTGCACCATGGTGAGGTAACGCTGTTGTTCGGGAGATAGAGAGGTTTTTAGCAACAGTTCCGTCATGCCCATAATGCCGTTGAGTGGGGTTCGGATTTCGTGGCTCATGTTGGCTAAAAATTCCGATTTCATCTGCGAGGCAAGCAGGGCCGTCTCTTTGGCGGCTTTCAGTTCCATTTCCTCGTGTTTGCGCTCGGTGAGGTCGTGCCATACAACCAGCAGGGCCCTTTTACCATCCAGCATAACTGGGGTCAGGGAGACTTCTGCCGGAAACTCCTCGCCATTAAACTTTCGGTGGGTCCAGTCGAACCGATGGTGTCCGTTTTTAAAGGCCAGGGCGTCCATTTCCTTAGATTTTTCGCTCGAGCGCCTGCCATCGGGCTGAAATTCTGGCGAAAAAGTGGCCGGGTGCTGCGATAAAATCTCTTCCTTCCGTTGGCAGCCGAGCATCTCAATGGCCGCCTGGTTACAGTCGAGGATGCCTTCTTCGTTAAAAATCAGGTGCGCGTCTGAGGAGTGTTCGAAAAGAACCCTGAATTTTTCTTCGGCCCGCTGTCGGTCGGTAATATCGCGCCCTTCAGGAATCAGCATAGTAACCTGTCCGGTTTCATCCATCACGGGCTTGAGCGAAAAATCCACGGTAATCATGCCGCCAGAGGCGTTGGGGTGTTGCGCCTCAAACCGAACAAACTCCTGGCGAAGACTGGCGGCCTCGATGGCGGCCTTTAATTTGTTTTGCATTGCTACCGAGTGGGACCACCAGGGGGATTCCCAAAAGGGTTTGCCCAGCACACTTTCTGCAGAAACACCGGATGCGGCCAGGGCGCTTTGGTTGGCTTCCAGCAAAATGCCCTCGGGGCTCATAACGCCGATAAACTGAAACGACTGGTTAAAAATGGCCTCAAATCGTCGCGCGCTTTCTTGCAGGGCTTTTTCCATGGATCTTCGTTCAATATCCAGCAGGGCCAGCCGTTTGCCCACATCAAAAAACGCAATGCTAAACACGGTTAGAATGACGGTATTAAAAATTGGGATGGAAAATACAATGTCGTAAAATCCAGCGTAAACCCCTTGGGTAATCAAAAGCCGGATGAGTGGAATGACAATCAGCACCACGGGCAACATCCGCCGAATAATGAGCCCACCCGTGGTGTTGCTGGTAATAAACGGCATAATGCCCAAATGGGTTTGGTTTACATAAATGGCCGCCGACAGAATGAGGAAACAAAACGCGGTGTGCATTGCCATATTAATGTTGCGTATAATCCCAAACGTGGGCAGTTCTGCCATACCAAGCGAATAGGACATGACAGAAATAAAGGACAGAATGGCCACCAGGCTCATCAGGGCGCGGGGCAGGTAAATACGGTTCAGAATTAAAATATTGCTGCTCAGCAGGCTAATACCGCACAAAATAATACAGATGGCAGTAATGTAGGACATTCGCCCCTGGTTGTAATAAATGCTGTTGACCGGCTCTTTAAACAGCAACTCATCGATACCCAGGTTAATGCCCACTAAATATTGGCTCAGGGTTAGAGCGCCAATAACCGTGGACAAAGCAGCGCACGCCTTGCCCAGGCGCTGCTTTGACGATTTTGAGGATTGTTGCAGCAGCAGCGAGATCCCGATCAAAATAAAGCAAACCGCTGCGTTGGCCTTCATCGTAACCCAGTCTGGGTTAATGCTCTGAAGTTCGGGTATATTCAACGCCCAGCCGACTAGAACCAGTAGGGCAACGAGAATGCTGAAAACACTGCTGGCTTTTGTAAAGCATTTAAACCGCTGAACCAACGCCGGGCTTTGGTAGGCGGAAATGGTTTCTGGGGTTAGGTGGGTGGTGGCTTGCTTCAAGGTGATGGGCTTCCATGATGTGGCGGCTTGGGTGATGATGCACCGGGGCAACGCTTGCGGCAGCCCGGTGTGGGGGTTCTAGTGGACCGGGCTTTCGGTGGGCGGGCACACTGGTAGTGCGTTTACGTGCGTGGCCACAAAACGGCCCAGATCCGGTAAAGCCACTGTATGCTGGGCGGTACCTTGCTCCAGGAGCGTTTGCGGCAGATAGGGCGCGTCGGCAGTGGCGGGGTCTTGCACAATGACGGTGCCGCCGTTTGCCTGAATGCTGGCTGCACCTGCCAGGCCGTCTTTGCCCATACCGGTTAAGGCAACCGCCACTGCATAGCGATGAAACCCTTGGGCCAGGCTGTGGAATAGCTGATCCGCCGAGGGACGGCAAAAATGTTCCGGGGGAGAATCCAACAGGCGCATACGCCACGGGTGTGCTTCTACCACCAGGTGCCGGTCCTTATGGGCCAAATAAACGTTGCCCGGGCTGGGCTTGAGCCCATCTTCCGCAAAGGAGACCTTTAAGTAGGTTTGTTTCTGCAAGCGCATGGCAAACATTTCCAGTGCCCAGGCCGGGGCTTGTAGCACCACAAATAAACAGGCGTTGGAAAGCGTGGGTAAGGACTGAAAAAACTGGCTCAGTGCGTTGGGGCCGCCCGTGTTGGTGGTAATGCCCACGGCCGTAAAGGGGGGCGTTGGGTGCGTTGCTGCGGTAACAGGCTCGTGGCGGAGGACGGGCTGGGTGGGGGCTGGGTGGGTTTCGGTCAAAATGTCTGCCAGGCCTTTTTGCGCTAGATCTTGTTGCGCCAGATCTTGTTGCGATTGGGCTGCCGGGCTTGGAGCGGCTAAAGATTGTTGACGACGAGCCAGGCAGCTTTCCAACGCGTTTAACACTTCTTGCGGAAGGTAGGGTTTGGTCACAAAATCATCCGCGCCGGAATCCAAGGCATGTTCGCGCGCTTCGGGCGAACCGAGCGCGGTTACAATCAGCAGGGCCGGGACGGGCTGCATTTTTTGCCGAATTTCTCGAATCAGGCTAATGCCGTCCATTCGGGGCATCATCCAGTCCGAAATGACGGCATCAAAAGGTTCTTGCTGGACAAGTTCCCAGGCAAACTGGCCGTCGGCTGCCGTGCTTACCTCGTAGCCGTGGCTTTGTAGAATATTTTCTAAAATAAAGGTATTGGTTGGGTCATCTTCGGCGATTAGAATTTTCATGCGGCGTTTAAATCCCCGGTGCTATCTGAATAGAGGCTGTATTTCAACGTGAGAAACGAATCCAAAGAACGGTTGATGTGCTGGTTTCCTGTTTTGCCGAGGATAGAACCAACCGACAAGGTGACTGTGCCCAAGCGCACGGAAACCGTGATACCATTGTTCTTTCAAAGTTTAAGCGGGTTAGTGTCAGTATGGCATCCCATTCGGAGATGATTCCTGTACGTATGAATGGTTGGCTGTGTGGTGTTGGGTTGACTGCCTTACTGTGGCTGTATGGCTGCAATATGCCTGCCTTGTCTGCGGAGGATTTTCGTTCTGTCGCGTCATTTCCTTCTGTCGAACCCGCTGACGTGGCTGAGCCAGCCGCGTTGCCAGTGGCTCAGCCGTCTCAAACGTCCAGCACCAAGTTAGATTTTGCCTGGTCGCAGCGCGATGACTTTCTGAAATCGCTAACGCCCTTGGCCGAAGCAATGCCTGCCAAACAGCAGCAGTTGGAGGCCTGGTTGCAGCAGTACCCAAAGGATGCGGAAGCCCGCTTTATGCTGGCCAGGCTCCTGGCCTGGCAACGACGGTTTAATTTGGCCCGCGAGCAATACGAACGCTTGATGGTGGAAGTGCCAGCCAATGCAGACCACTTGCTGGGGTTGGCCCAGGTGTTTCTGTGGAATAACCAGGCAGAACAAGCGTTACCGCTCTTAGCGCAGGCCAAACAACTCAGCCCCAATTATGAGGCGGTGTATCAGGCCGAATTGCAGGCGTTGAGCCAATTAAACCAAACCGAAGCCTTGGCGTCGGCCCGGTTGACGGCGGCCCAAAAATTTCCGCTGGCCTCCTGGCATCAACCGCCTGAATCCACCGTGGCGGAGGAGGCGCAACCCGAAGCGGACAAGAGCCTAACAGGAGCGGAGGCAGACGCCGCCACCGCACTGAAAAATTCTGATGATTCGGATCCGAACCGGCCGGTGGTACTGGAGGTGGGTGGCGAGTACGAGAATTTAAGTCGGCAATTTAATGGCTGGAATGCCCAATATGGCCGACTAACCCTTCCTGTTTTGGACCGAGGGGCGCTCTACGGACAGTTTCGGCGAACGGACCGGTTTAACCAAAGCGATTATGAGTTGGCGGGCGGGGCTTTTATTCCGCTGGGTCGGCAATGGCTGGTGCAAACGGAAGCCAGCCTGAGCCCCACAAACGATGTGCTGCCCAAGTGGTCGCTCTCAGGCGGAATCCAGCGGAAGTTGCCGTTGGGCTTTGTGGCGCAGGCCGTTTATCGTCATACGGAGTACGATACCGCGATTACGGAAATGGGCATTTATACCCTGGAACATTACTGGAGAAATTGGCGCACGGCCTACACGTTATACCAAAGCTATTTGCACAGCGCGCGCCAGGCGTTTAGCCACATGGGCCAAATTAGTTACTATTACGGGGAGCATAATGCCATTACCCTAACGGGTGCCTTGGGCCAGGAGTTAGAAAATATTGGCGTGCGCGGGGTACTGGCCACCAACGTGCGCGCCGTCAGTTTGTCTGGCGTACATTTTTTTAGGCCTCGTTGGGGCCTAACCTACCAGTTGTTGCTGCAACAGCAAGGGGATATTTATACGCGTCGAGGGGTACAGCTTGGTTTACGCTATCTCCTCTGATCCCTTGTTGCAGTGGGTGTTTTGGACGGGCATTTTATTGGTGCTTGTTACCGTTCTGTTGTTGCTTATGGTGTTTTGGCTTCGTTTGTCGTTGCTGTATAAAAAGAAACGTCAGCAAGCGCTGATGGCCACCTGGGCGCCTATTTGGGAGCAATGTGCGCAAAATCAACTGCCAGAGTCCGTGCCAGTGCTTCGTCGTGACGACCTGAACACGTTTTTGGCGTTTTGGATTAACCTGCACGAAATTGCAGAGCCCAACCTGCAAGAGTTATACAGCCTGGTGGTTTTGCAGGCCGGGGTTCAGCGCCACTTAAAGGCTGCCTTCTACAGCCGCCATAATCGTACCCGTCTGTTGGCCATTACCGCCATTGGTTTTTTAAGGGATACCAGCTACTGGGACGCCCTGCAGCAGGAGGCGATGTCTAAAAATCCATTTTTGTCTCTGGCCGCAGTCAGGGCGCTGTTATTGCTGGAGGTTGAGCGGGCGATTCCGCAGTTGTTGCAGTGGTTGCCACAGCGCACCGACTGGCCAGCGGCACGCCTGAGTATGATGCTGATGGAGGTTGGTATTGATGCGATTTCTCAACCTTTGGCGCAGGCCGTAGAGCAAGCCTCCGCCCATAGCCTGCCACGACTGATACCCTATTTGGAGATGACTTCGGCTCAGCAGGCCATTCCGGTGCTAGAGCGCCTGCTGAAACAACATCCGTTGCCCGAGGTGGTGTTGCCCTGCCTCCAGGTGGTGGGTAAATTTAGCCAATTTTCCAACCGGGCGTTAGTCTACCCCTGGCTTCAGCATCCGCAGGCCACACTAAGGGCAGAAGCTGCCAAGGCGTTGGGCAAACTGGCCTGGGCAGAGGACGAACCTCGGCTGCTCCCGCTGCTGAGTGACACAGAACTGCTGGTACGCTACCGGGCCGCCCAGGCCCTGTTGCGCCTGCCCCACATGGATTCGCCCCGCTTGGCCGCCCTGAAATCGGGCCTTTCCGACCCATTTGCCGTGGATGTGTTAACGCGGGTGATGACCGAGCAGGGGCTACGCTAATGCAACAATCGCTATTGGCGCAACTCTTTACATGGCTGGCCAACGTACAGTGGTTTTTTCTGCTGTACTTTATTGCCATCAATTTGGTGTATTTGCTGCTAAACGTGGTTTCCATCCTCTATATTCGGCGCTACACCCAGGAGCGAGATCTGGATGAAATTCCGCCATTCTATTCGGCGTTTGCCCCGCCGGTTAGTTTGCTGGTGCCTGCCTACAACGAAGAAACCACCATTGTTGCCTCACTGCGCTCCATGTTTCAAATCATCTACCCGGAATACGATGTGATTGTCATTAACGATGGATCGAAAGACCGCACGATGCAGGTGCTAATTGAGGCGTTTGACCTGGTGCCCCTGCCGGACGCTTACACAACCAGCCTGCGTACCCAGAAAATAAAGGCCGTGTATCTATCCACGCGCTACCATTGGCTGAGAGTGATTGATAAGGAAAATGGCGGTAAGGCCGATTCGCTCAATGCGGGCATTAATATTTCCAACAACGCGTTGGTGTGCTGCGTGGATGCCGACTCCATTTTGCAATCCGACAGTTTAATTCGGGTGGTGCAGCCGTTTATGGAAGAACCCGCGACCATTGCTTGTGGGGGGACCATTCGCATTGCCAATGGCTGTGTGATGGAAGGTTCTACTGTCAGTCAGGTGCGTTTGCCGCGTCATCCTCTGGCGCTTATTCAGGTGGTGGAATATTTACGGGCATTTTTGTTCGGGCGTTTAGGCTGGTCGCCGCTCAATGCATTGTTGATTATTTCAGGCGCGTTTTCCGTCTTTCGCCGAGACGCCGTAATTGCCGTGGGGGGGTATTGCACGCACACCGTGGGGGAGGACATGGAATTGGTCGTGCGGTTGCACCGACATTACCGGTTAAATCAACTGCCGTACCGCATTACCTTTGTGCCGGACCCCATTTGTTGGACCGATGTGCCCGAAGATATTAAAACACTGCGCAATCAGCGGACCCGCTGGCAACGGGGCTTGGCAGAAAGTTTGTGGTTGAACCGCCAGTTGTTGCTGCACCCCAAATCCGGCCTGGTGGGCTGGCTGGCTTTTCCGTTTATGCTGCTGTTTGAAATGCTCAGCCCCTGGATTGAGTTGGCGGGCTACGTGTTTATGGTGCTGGGGTTGCTGGGTGGGTTTGTGTCGCCGGTGGCATTTTCTGCGTTTTTGCTGGTATCGGTTGGTTTGGGCTTGTTGCTGTCGGTAAACGCGCTGCTATTGGAAGAAATGTCGTTTCATCTCTACGCTCGCGCTACGGATACCCTTCGGTTACTGGCGGCCCTGTTGGTGGAAAACCTGGGCTACCGACAGATGACGCTGTGCTGGCGCGCCACGGGGCTCTTTCAGTGGTTGTTTCGTCGTAAAGCCAATTGGGGCGCTATGAAGCGTACCTCTGGCTTAGCCACACCTTCTGCGGGTGTTAATTCAACAGGCCGCTAGGGTGCCTTAAATTGCTATTGAACGTATAACCAGGTTATACAAGCAAAATGATAGACGAATTGCCTGAACCTGGCACTAAAACGGAAACTTGGGGAAGCCGCCCCCGCTACCGCCCCCGCCGGGAAATGGAAAAGGACTCCCGGAGGAATGCTTCTGCTTCTTCTTGCCTTTGGCGCGGGGCATTTGCAGGTTCATGCCCTTGCCACTACCGGGAAAACCAGGGCTTCGGCCTCCCATACCGGGCAAGGAGGGTTGCTTGCCCTGCTTGAGGTCGTCCGTCATCCCGGTGAGGTGCTTCATCAGCGTGCGCATTTGCTCGAACTGGGTTAAAAATTGCTTGATTTCACTGTCTGGCAGGCCACAACCTTTGGCAATGCGGGCGCGACGGCTGCTGTTAATCAGTTCGGGCGTATCGCGCTCTGCCGCCGTCATGCTGTGGATCATGGCCTGAATGCGCTTCATTTGGGTTTCGCCGCCGTGGGCGAGCATTTCGCGCATCTCTTTGTTCATGCCAGGAATGGGCAGCATGCCCAAGATGTTTTCCAGCCCACCGAGCATGCGCAGTTGCTTCTGGATTTTCATAAAATCGTCCAACGAAAAAGATTTTTGCCGAAGCTTGGCCTCCATTGCCTTGGCTTCTTCGAGATCGATGGCCTGTTGGGCTTTTTCCACCAGGCTGAGGACATCGCCCATGCCCAGGATACGAGAGGCCATCCGCTCAGGGTGAAAATCCTCCAGCGCGTCCATGGCTTCGCCTGCGCCAATGAGTTTAATCGGTTTTCCGGTGGCTTCCACCACGGAAAGCACGGCCCCGCCTCGGGCGTCGCCATCCAGCTTGCTAATGACCAGGCCGGTAACGCCCAACTGGGTGTCAAAAGCTTCGGCAGTGGCCACGGCTTCCTGGCCCATCATCGCGTCGATTACCAGCAATTTTTCCTGCGGAGCAAAGGCCCGCTCCAGCAGTAGAAGTTCGGCCATCAAGTCGGTGTCTACCTGCAAGCGACCGGCCGTGTCAATCAGCACCACGTCGTGCTGGTTGGCTTTGGCAGTGTCTACTCCGGTTTTGGCAATGGCCAGCATATCCGTGCTGCCCGGCAGATGATGAACCGGAATACCCACCTGTTTGCCCAGGGTAATGAGCTGTTGAATGGCCGCCGGGCGGTAGGTATCTGCGGCGACGAGCAGTGGGTTTTTACCGGCTTTTTTGAGCTTGCGCGCCAATTTTCCAGCCGTGGTGGTTTTCCCGGAACCTTGCAGACCAAACAGCACCAGCAGGGAAGGTTCTCCAGGTTGACCCGGCAGGTTGAGCGGTTGATTTTCTTTGCCCAACAGCGCAATGAGTTCTTCGTGAACCAGGCCAACCAAGTGCTGGGTGGGGTTAAGCTTTTTGAGGACTTCATCGCCAAGCGCGCGTTCTTTTACCCGGCTAATAAAGGCCTTTAGCACGCGCATGTTGACGTCGGCTTCCAGCAGGGCGCGTCGAATTTCTCGAAAAGCCTGGTCCAGATCCTCTTCCGTGACCTGGGCACGGCCTCCGCCCAAGCCTTGGAGTGCGCCTTGCAGTCGTTCAGAGAGTTGATCCAGCATAATGGTGTGTCTCGATGTTGTTGCTTCTACCAGAACGTAGTTTATAAAGAAAACAGATTTTTCGTCAGCGACGCCTGCATGGCCTGAGCACCCGCCCGTAGTAGTTTAGGCCCTACGGGAGAGCCGGTTAGCCCGTTCTTTAGAAAAAATTCCTGTCCGGTAATAACACCATCAAACGCTTTGGGTGCCGTTACATCTACCTTATTGTGGGTCATTTGTTCAGAGAGGGCGGGCAGAAATTGGCCCTCAAGCTGCACGCGTTCTTTGGACGTTAGTTGGGTTTGCGCCAATCGGGGCAACTGCTCGTAGAGGGCATCGTTGGCCAGGAGTCCAGCGGCCACTTCAAAAGGGGTTGCCTGGTTGTTTTGGTCTTGGTCGTACTGGGCTTCAAAGACGGCTTTGTTGCTGTTTCTAAGGCCGGAGAGAACAGAGTGTTTTAGCTGTTGTAATTCGAGTTCGCTAAGCGCTTGGCCCCGTTCATTTTCAACGGCGACAATCACTTGCTCTTTAAAGCTGTCCCAGGCGTTTTCTTCAAAATCGGGCTGATCCATACCCAAGTCGTGTTCGTAGTCTTGGAGGGTAAAATAGCCTTTCTCGTCCTGGTCGTGGTGCTGAACAAAAATGCGCGCAGCCCCCAGGGCGTCCTGGGCCATGGATGGGGTCAGGCGGTCTTCGGCTGGTTTGCTTTTATCCAGCGGAACAAACGCATCGGAATCTGCCTGGTAGTGGTAGGCCAGGGAGAAGTGCCCCCCGTATTCGGAAATGGGAGCGTACTCGGGCCCGTGTTCTCCTGCCGGTGGGCCTAGGTAGGCATCCATCGTGTTGGCGCCTTGCCAGCCGGGGCCAAAATTCTGTTGGTTGTAACGATTCGAACTTTCGGAAGTGAGCAGAAAGCGCTTCCAGTGGTAGGGGTTTGAAAAGCTAAAATCAGTCATAGGAAGTTTCCTTGCAAGGGGGAGTTTATCGGCAATAACGCTTGCACTGGATGCACGGGTACTTTACGAAAGAAAAACACCAAACCGTCTTGAAAAAATGCGCCTGTTCCTTTCTGCCATAACCGCCTGTGGCAAACAGGGCCCTGGGTTAGGCTTCTGGGAACAAAGCTTCCACAAAGGCCTGGGCGTCAAAATCTTGCAGGTCGTCGATTGTCTCGCCCACGCCAACCAGACGAACGGGCAACTGGTGCTGTTTGGCAATGGCCAGCACAATGCCGCCTTTGGCCGAACCATCCAGCTTGGTAAGCGCCACGCCGGTAACGGGCAAGGCTTCTTTAAACACGGCAGCTTGCTGTAGGGCGTTTTGTCCGGTGGTGGCGTCTACCACCAGCAAAATCTCTACCTGCGCGGTTTCGGGCTTTTCTTTTTCCAGCACGCGCCCCACTTTGCGCAATTCTTCCATCAGGTTGTACTTGTTTTGCAACCGACCGGCCGTGTCCAAAATAACCACGTCGGTGGCCTGTGCTTTGGCCTGATGCAGGGTTTCAAACACCACGGCTCCCGGGTCTGCGCCTGCTTCCCGGCGCACCAGGCTGGCCCCGGCGCGCTCCGCCCACACCGCTAACTGATCGTCGGCTGCTGCGCGGAAGGTATCGCCCGCACCAATTAAAACCCGTTGCCCCGCCTGCACCAGCCGGTGGGCGAGCTTGCCAATTACGGTGGTTTTCCCTGCCCCGTTCACGCCGACCATCATATAAATGGCCATTTGGCCGTTACGCCCATCGGGTAAAGGTTGTAAGTGTTGTCCGGCGGTAGGTTGCAGCAGGCTTACAAAAGATTGCTTCAGCCACAGGCGCAACTCTTCCTGGCTGTTAATGGCGTTGCGTTGCCGACGTAAATCCTCTACCAAGGCGGCGGCGGTTTCTACACCCACATCGGAGCGAATCAGGTTCTCTTCAATCTCATCCAGTCGGGCATCGGTTAGCTTAAAGGGCTGTTGTGGGTCGTGTGCGTCTGCCTCTGTAAGGCCACCCCACAGGGCTTTGCCCGTATTGGCCAAAGCCTGGCTGAGTCGTTGAAATCCGCCAAGAGAAGTGTGTTTAAGGCGGGTCGCCGTGTCTGGATTTTCTGCGGGTGGGGTTGGTGGGTCGCTATTGCTTTTGTCGCGATTTCCCAAGAGCCACTGCTTAAGGTTCTGCATGGGCGGGCTGACCCTCTAACATGGTGGCAACTTGGCCGAGCACCCCGTTAATGAACCGGTAGCTTTCCTCAGAGGAAAAGCGCTTGGCCAACTCCACGGCTTCGTTAATGGAAACGCTTAAATCCACATCGGGCAGGTATTTCATTTCGGCAATGGCCAGTTCCATTACCAGCCGATCCATTTTTGCCAACCGATCGAGTCGCCAATCTTCGCTGCTGGCTTCAATCAACTGGTGCAATGTGACGCGGTGTTCCACCACTAGCTTTATGAGCTGGTTGGCATAGTCTTTCACTTCGCGCGTTTCCGCCAAAGCCACAAACAAGGGTACTTCCAGGGCTTCTCCCAACAAATCCACGGCTTGCAGGCAAGTGGCCAACTTATGGCGGGCTTCATCCGTATGAGGAATGGGCACCGGCACGTTTTCCGCTTCCAGTGGTCGTTCCAGATTGGTGGGGTGTTCTGCCTCCATGGTGGTGAAGTAATGCTGCGCCATTGCCAGGGTTTCCCCGGCGGATTCCAACTGGTCCCGGGCCATGTCTGTGAGGCTTCTGACGGCGGCGACCATCATCTCTTCCAGGTTCATGCGCTTCACATCGTTGGGTAGTGTAAACGCCAAGGGCAGTGTTCCCAGGCGAGAGCCTTCCTCCTGGGGCACATTGGGGTGGGCATCATCCTGCGGAGGGGTGGAGGCCTCCGGGTCCTTGTTGGCAAGCCCTGCCCCTCCACCAACAGCAACGTGGGCGGTTTCTAGCTGAAAAAGGGTCAGTAGGGCCAGCTCGCGAGCGGCACGACGAGGTTTAATCATAGCGTATACCGTAGCACAAACATAAAAATCATTAAAAACAAAGGGTTACCGGCTTATTAGAGTGACCGGGTCGTTAGAACGGGTCACCAGGCTGAAGGGACTAAAAAGTATTTTGAGCCAAGGGTGCTGACGCCACTCTGGAGGGAGAGACGCAGCCAGATTCATCTTATTCGGGAAACGTCATTTATTTTTAACACACTTGTCGTTACCATGGCGATCAACGAGGGTTTTTGATGTCCTCGCTCCTCTGCGTGTGTTCCCCTTAAAGCGGTTTCCCCCTGTTGCAGGAAGGTTTTTGAATGTCCAAGGCGCTGCCTTCTTTTTCTCTCAATTCTCTCAATGCAGACCCTCGTTGCGGAGTGTCGTTTGCCTCTTTGCCCTCTGTCAAAGTGCTTTCTCGTGCTGCGGAGTCCTATTGGGTTCCGGGCGTTCAGTTTGGTCGTATCGTTCATAGCGATCGCAAGCGCTTGCCCGATGCCGATTACGCGGTGTTAAAAGCCATGCCGGGCTACGGGCTGCATATTCACCAAAGTGGATCGTCCAACGTGGCGTTTTTGTGGTTTCGAATGCTGCAAGACATTCAGTCGGGTCGTATTCAGGAAATGCTCGATCTCAAGCCGGATGCGCCGGGTCGGCCCCAAAGCCGGAGTAGTGGATTTGACAAAATTTTCACCAAAGATTATCTCAATCCACAAGTGATGGATGATATTCGGCACGGACGGATCGATCGCCTGGAAAAACTGCCGCCAGAAGCGTTTAACTGGGATACGCTGCAAGAGTATTACCGCGTGGATCTCTCTGCCGAGCGAAAGACGGTGCCCATTGGCGAAACGGGCATTCCATTGGTTTCCGATGCGCGCGAACAGGCTTTGCGAGACAACTGTTTTTCCACCTACCGCTATGCGTCTTCTAAAATTAACCCGTTGGTTAAAAATGTTCCGGCGGCCTACATGTGCGCTTTTTTGCACGGTATGGATGAAGCCAGTGACAACGTGCGCTACAGCGAATATCGGGTTGAGGCGGTGACGCGAAAAGATTTGGGAGCCATTGGCCGCTACGAGTGCGATATGGATGAGTTGTTCTTTTGGGTGGACAAGGGCCTAGAGCATGCCCAGGCCCGCTTGTTGCAAAAAGATCGCCAGAAGTTTGACTATGGCCTGATTGCGCTAATCAATCGTGCGGCCGAACCGGAGGAGGCCCTGCAGCAGGTGCAGCAAATTATTGCGCTGCGTGCGGCGGGCAAGTACAACCTGGTGGGCATTGATTTTGCTGGCGATGAACTGAACCACGCGATTGATAAGTTCCCAGCCGTATTTGAGGCCATCCACAACTACAACCGCCAAGCGCCAGAGTCTCGTCGCCTGGGAGTCACCATCCATGCGGGCGAAACCCGACAGTCTAAAAATCCTATTACGGGCGAGGTATACACCGGGGCGCAATCCATAGCAAAAGCGGTGGCGTTGGCCTGGAGCCCGGAAACCCCGGTGCGGATTGGCCATGGCTTGCAGTTGGTGTACAGCTCGCCGCTATTGGAAGAAGCCTTTGCGGCTTACCTTAAAGATCCCGTGGATTGGCAAAAGAAGTTTCCGCACTCGCAGGCAGACATTGTTAACAGTTCGCCAATCCTAAAAGAACTCATTGACAAAGACATTGTGGTGGAAGTGTGCCCTAAGAGTAACGTGCAAACCTATGGGGTACACCACTACCAGTACCATTCCGCCGTGTTTTTATCCCGCCTGGGGGTGCCTATATCCATTAATTCCGACAATAAAACCATCTCTAAATCCGATTTGCCCAACGACCGGGCCAAGCTCTACATTCATCGGGGCGCCACCTACGATGATTTGAAAAAAATGGTGTTTGACAGTATTCGTGGCGCGTTTATTTTTGGTACGGATCCTGAAACCGGGCTCAGTCGTAAAGAGTCCATGCGGCGAGAAACCCAACAGGCGTTTCAGGCCCTGGAACGAACCCCAAGCCACGTGTTGGGAATTTATCGGCTGCGTCATCACGGTCAAAACCCAAACCCGTTACACTTTGTGGCCATGACGCTGTGGGCGCATGCACAAACCATTTGGCACGACTTTACCCGGTTCTACTTTGGCAAGGATGGCGCTTTTCGGAAGATTTTAGAACAGCCAGAATCCCCCTGCCATCAGCCTGCCTAACTAACCTTGCCTAACTAACAAATAGAGACAGACCCATACGCACTGTCTTCATCGGCTCTGGCGGGTGTTTAGGGGTTAATTTTTTTGCGGGTGGCTGCTTTCTCGAATAATTACATGAACGGCTTCCACAATATCGTCGCACACCCAATGAGGGGGGTGTGTTAGGGCTTGGTATTTACCGGCCAGCACCCGTTCTCCGTAGCCGGTTTTTACCAAAATACTGGTGCAGCCCGCCTGGTGGGCAAAGGTCACGTCGCTGGCTTTGTCGCCCACCACAAAGGACTGTGCGCGTTGAATCATCGGAAACTGCTCACAGGCCATCTCAATCATACCGGTGGCGGGTTTGCGGCAGTTGCAATCTGTGTTGTAAGGCGCAATGGTTCCCTTGGCCAAATGAGGACAGTAGAAGATGGCGTCCAGGCTGGCTTGGGCTTCTTCGTAAAGTAAGGCTTGCAGTCGTTGATTCAGGTCCACAATGTGGCTTTCCGGGTAAAAGCCGCGGGCTGCCCCCGTTTGGTTGGTGGTTAAAATAGCCAAAATGCCTGCCTGGTTTAATGCGGCAATGGCTCGGGCGGCTCCTGGCAAAAGCGCCAGGTCATCCACGTGGCGCAAGTAGCCTTTTTCCACGTTCAGCGTGCCATCACGGTCCAAAAAAACGGCGGTTGTCATCGGGCGCATCCATTACAACAAGTTTTTGGCATTGTTTTCAAAATAGTACTTTAAACTTCTTTATGCTTGGCTGTTAGGCGTTGAGAGTTGAGTATAATGAAAAAACTCAAAAAAATAAAAACCCCACTGAAGCGTACGCCGCAGTGGGATAGTAAGCGTTAAATGAAAAAACGCTCGATGATCGTTTCGTCGAGCGTTTACTTTTTGGACACGAGTTCTTTGAACTTTTTTCCTGCCGAGAAAGCCGGTACGGTTTTCGCGGGGATTTTCAGTTCAGAACCGGTTTGCGGGTTACGACCCACGCGAGCTTGACGCTTGCGAGGTTCGAAAGTACCGAAACCAACCAAGGTTACTTTTTTCCCTTTGGCCACGGTTTTCTCGATAACTTCGAGCATGACACTCAGGATTTCAGCAACCTGTTTTTGAGATGCCTTTGTTTTCTTGGCAACCTCTTGAACGAGTTCCTCTTTATTCACGGTGAACACCTCCTTTCATAGGTAGATTACGTTCGATTATAGTGGGTTTTCCAGCAAATGCAAGCGGTTGTTTGGGTGTTACCGCCTGGATGATGGAGAAATGGTATCCGGCAATGGCTGGGTGGGTTGGTGTTTATGGCTAATTTTTTCCGTCCAGACTGTGTTTTGGCCTATTGCTGCCGGTTGGAATTGCGGCCCTATATTTCTACTGCGCCCAGAGGAGAGGCGTGTTCATCAGGCGTGAATGGAGCAGGCCCGAGTAGCGTGGATAAGGGCTGGAGTGGAACGGCTGCTAACGGGCCGGGCACGGAATGGACGCCATTAGCTGCTGCCGGTATCGAGGGGCTTGGGCAATGGGTGCAAACACAGCCACCGTCCATGGGGGTAGTGCAAGGGTCTGTAATCCGTCGTGGAAGACTTTTTCATCGTTCGTGGCCTTGTTCAAATTCTGCGTCCACCGAGGATCGTTGCTGTTAAAAATCTCGGTCCACTGCGTGCCACGCGGAAAGTATACCGGCTGTCCCTGCGGCTGTTGGGCATCGGAGAGGTTGGCCACAATCAGCACGTTGTCTCGCCATTCGTTGCGGTCGTGCCGCAGAATTTCCAGCGTGTTGCCATTGCCGATGGCTTGTTGCACCAGGCTTTTTTCGCCAGGCGACAGGTTTCTAAAGTCTTCGCCCTGGCCAATGTTATACAGGGTCATTTCGTTGCGATCCCCATTCCATAGCGCGGGCACGGCCAACCGAAGGTGGGCAGCGGCTTGGTAAAGCCGGGTGAGTTGTTGGCGCTGTTCCCAACTGAGACGTTTTTCGGCCCCTTCGTGGGGGTAAATGTGCTGTCGCTGGTCCCATTCGCTGCGAGAAAACGGCACTTTACTAATGGCAAGCGTTTCCGTGGCAAACGGGTTCAGGCGGTCGCCGGAATACTCTCCGTGCTTTTCTCCACGGTGTTGAATGGTGTTGTGCCGAACCCCCGGATCTTTTTCGTGCGAGGTGTAGGCAAAGTTGGTGTCGGTCAGCTCTTCGCCTCCAAAAATGAGCGGACAACCGGGTAGCAACAGGGGCAAAATGCCTGCAATGCGGCCACGCTCCAACCCGGCAATGTGAATAAGCCGCCGAGAGGCGTTGTTGGCGGCAATATCGTGGTCCATTCCCCGAATTAGCCGGTTGTTGAGTTGGTGGATTTGTTGGCCGGGCTCTTTGTATTCCTCCCAAATGCGCCAACTGAGGTAATCCAGGCTGGGCGTCGTAGCGTGCTGCTCGCCACCCCACAGACGCCATTCGTCCTGCCGTCCGCGGGTAAAAAAGGCAGGCCAGGCGTTACTCAACCCGTAGCCCATTTGCACGTGGGCGCCCAGCCCGTTTGGGTGTTTGTTATCGCTGGGCAGGGTAATATTGCAGTCGGGGTTTGGGTCTTCGTACATTAGGAACTTGGGGCCGTAACTGGGGCTAATCTCCTGGTGGACCATTTGCGCCATCTCCCGAATGACTTTGACGGCCTCTGGCGTGTAAAAGCCCTGCGGCTTGTAACCGGCGCTCACCATGTCAAAACGAATGCCATCAAAGTTGCGTTCCACCAGCTTTTGCCACACGTTTTGCTGAATGAATTCTGCGGCGTGTGGGTTTTTGAGGTTAAAGCCATCGCCCCAGTCCGTTTTAAACCAAGCCGCACCCGTTTGCGGATTGATGGGCCCGCCCACAAATTGGGAATCGAAGCGGTTAAAGTAGTTGCCCTCCACGGCCGTGTGGCTGAGTAGGGTGGTATCCACAATAACGGCAATGCCCCGTTCGTGGCAGGCATCTACAAATTGGTTTTCTGCAAAAAAGCCGCCGTAGGTGTTTTCAGGTGCGGCGTAGTGTGTGGTGTTGTAGCCCTTGCTCTGTTGCCCAGGAAACTCATCATCCGGCAGCAGGTACACCGTATTGACCCCGAGTGCCTGAATGTGGTCCAGGCGTCGGATGGCTTCGTCGAAATTTTTGGCCATATAGCCCATGGGAAATTGATACATGACCATTTTTTCCGGATGAATGCTCCCATCGGCATCCGCCCAGGCAGGCCGAAAACTCCCGGGTGAAACTTTCCAGGCGTAGTCTTTGGGGTTAATGACCTCTGCGGGGCCTTCAATATCCAGCGGAAACTGGCGTCCGGCGTGATCGGGCAAAAATTCGAGTTGTTGATGGCTACTGGTAACCAGCTTGTACAGTGTGCCGGGCGTAAGCCGATCGGTTTTTAAAAGGTAGTGGCCTTCCCCGTCGGACTGCATGGGCAGGCGGTGGGTGCTGTCGTTCGGAATTTTTTCCGCCAGCATCGCCATTTCAGTCCGATGATCCGCCTGTAGGAAAGTCTGGCGCTCATCAGGGCTAAAGGGGTCGGCAATGCCAATGCTCAGGTTATCCAACTGGGGAGCCCAAACTTTAGCCACCGTCACCTGATGTTCCGGCAGGTAATGAACCCCCAGTGGCCAGGTCTTGGCATCCTCGGGCAAAATCGGCTGGTCAAATCGTCGGCTAAACCGTTCCCCCAGTTGTTCCGCAAGGTGTTTCGCAAATCGTGGAACGCCTTGCTGGGCAAAATGTACCTGCCCGTAACCCACGATCTGTTGGTACGAGGTCTGTTGGCGCAGAGTTTGTTGGGCTGGGGGTTGCGCCTGCAGCACCAGGCAATCTGTTGCAATTCCCCATAACGGACGCCCTAGGGTGGTTGCCTCTGCATAAGCGCCTTTCACACGGCCCCGATTTTCTGTGGCCGTGTTTGTAAATGCTGGTGTCAGCCATGTGCTTGCGATTTTTTGCATCCAGAAAACCCCATGAATCCCTTCACCACAAAGGCCAGCCCAACGGGCGGTGGCCAGCCGAACTGTTCCTCACCACGGAATGCCCAACAACGAACGCGGGCCCTACAGCCTTCATTCAATCTTCAATCGGGCAAAAACCCGCACGATAGTGCTTGTACGAAGTTTATTAAACAGACAAGCCCTCTTTTGGCTTGTTTAAACCCCAGTAAACACCGAATCTACGGCAGGCAACAGAAGCAACAGGCTCATGAGTAACACAAGCCAACCGTTTTCGCAACATCCACCCCCGCCCAGGAATGGAACAATAAGGGGGCTACACTTCCAAAGCCGCAGAGGCGGCGGCGGACTGCTGTCGATCGGTCACCCAGTTTTCAATTGTGGTTTGCCGCTGCCGGGCAATGGCCAAAGATCCGGCCAGGACATCCTTGGTAATAACAGAACCCGCGGCCACACTGGCATTGGCCCCCAGGGTAACAGGCGCCACCAGTACACTGTTAGAGCCAATTTTAACCCCGTCCTCAATGACAGTGCGGTGTTTGATCTGCCGAATGGCGTCGTAGTTGGCTGTAATGGTTCCTGCCCCGACGTTAACGTGGCTGCCAATGGTGGCATCGCCCAAGTAGGACAAATGCGCGGCGTTGGTGTGCGGTGCAATCTGGCTGTTTTTAACTTCCACAAAGTTGCCAATACGAACATGATTGGCCAGCACGGTTTGACCCCGCAGGTGGGCAAACGGCCCCACCGAGCAATAATCTCCCACCGCGCTGTCTTCAATCCAGCTTGCCAGCACGCGGCTACCACGTCCAACGGTTACCTGGCCTTTTAGCACGCTGTTGGGCCCTAGCAGGCAGCCCTCTCCAATGGTAATAGCGCCCTGTAGCACACAACCGGGCTCAATCACACTATCTTTGCCAATTTCGGCTTCCGGGCAAATGGTGGTTTGGTCTGGGTCTACCACGGTGACGCCCTGGCACATCAGTCGGTTAAGAGTCCATTGGTTTAAAACCTGGTGGCACAGGGCTAAATCCTCTCGGCTGTTCACGCCCAGCATTTCATCAGGCTGATCCAGGGCGCAACTGCCCACCCGAAACCCTGCACCAACGGCCAGTGCAATTAAATCGGTTAGGTAAAATTCTTTCTGGGCGTTGTTGGCCGATAGTTGATCCAGTAGCGGAGAGAGTGTTTCCCAATCCAGCACGTAAATTCCCGTATTGACCTGTTGCAGGGCAAGTTCTTCTGGGGTAGCGTCTTTGGCTTCCACAATGCGTAAAACCTGGGGCGAGTGGGCTGAACGAGACGCACTGGGCGATTGCAATGCTGCGGCTTCCGGCGCACCATCCAATAGCACCCGACCGTAGCTGCCTGCCTCGGTCAGTGTGGCCGTGAGAACGGTCAGGTGGTTGTGGTGTTGCTGGTGCGTGGCCAACAGCGTGCGGAGTGTCTCAGGCCGAATCAGTGGCACATCTCCGGCGGTGATGAGAACCGTTTTGGGCGTTGAGGTCAGTGGCGGCGTGTGCCAAACGGCTTTGACGCACTGAATGGCGTGACCCGTTCCGAGCTGAGGTTGCTGCACGATGCGATGTACCGGGGTGGAAAGCGACAACGCATCCAGGGTGTCGCTCACCTGAGAGCCGCCGTGGCCGAGTACAACCGTGATCTGAGAAAGCGATAGCTGGCAGAGAGTTTCCAGCACTCTTTGCAGCAAAGGCTTACCCATTAACGGGTGCAGCACCTTTGGCAAATCGCTGTTGAGGCGAGTGCCTTTTCCTGCCGCCAGAACAATAGCGGCCACCCCCTCGGGGGGTGATGAGGCCACAGCTTGGGAAAGACCGTCTGTAGGCGTCATCGGGCTACATCATCTCAGCCAGCGAGGTTTCCGCGTTTAAGCGATCCCCGTCTTTTTTTCGGCTCACGCCCCGGTTGGACGTGGTCATAAAGCGTACAATCTCTTCCACATAGGGGTTGGCGGGTAAGGTATCTTCAATGGCGGATAGGGCTTGCTGGGTGTTCATTGGCGAACGAAATAATAGATTGAAAGTTTGTTTGATCAAATTTCGCGAGGTGGCATCCACTTCTCGGCGGCGCAGGGCAATAACATTGAGCCGTTTTACCGTAGCAGGCATGCCATCGGCCAGCATAAAAGGCGGAATATCTTGCCGAGTGCCGCTAAAACCACCCAGCATAGCCATTCGGCCAATTCGGCAGAATTGATGAACCACCGCCGTGCCACCCAATACGGCGTAGTCGCCAATTTCAACGTGTCCGCCCAACTGGCTGCAGTTGGCCATAACCACGTGTTGCCCCACCTGGCAGTTGTGTCCCACGTGAGAATAGGCCATCAGCAGGCAATGATCCCCCACACGGGTGACCGCGTTTTCACCGGTGGCGCGGTGAATGGTCACAAACTCTCGTACTTGCACGTGGTTGCCCACCCATACGTGGGACGGTTCGCCCTGGAAGCGATGATCCTGTGGAAGCCCGCCGATGATTGCACCAGATGAAATGAGGCAGTTTTCGCCCACGCGCACGTGGCTTTCCAAAACCGCATGGGCCTGAATGGTCGTGCCAGCGCCCACTACCACCTGTGGGCCAATAATGGCATAGGGGCCTACCGTAATGTCATCGGCCAGTATGGCGTCGGGATCAATCATGGCGGTTGGATGAATGCGGTTCCCCATGGATGGTGGATCTCCTAATTTGGTGGGTGGTTACGCCATAGGGGCGTTATACAGTGGTGGCGGGGTTGGTTTGATGATCGATAAAGGCAAATGACATTTCACCTTCAACGGTAATGTCGCCTTCAACAGAGGCCCGAAACCAGGCCCGTCCCAGCGAACGCCGGAGACGGACGAGTTCGCCCTCTAAATCCAGGCGGTCTCCAGGAACAACAATGCGACGAAATCGGGCTTTGTCAATACCAGCAAACACGGAGAGCTTATTTTGGGCCTCGGGTAAATCGGATACCAGTACGGCACCCATTTGCGCCAGTGCTTCCAGTTGTAATACGCCAGGCATAATAGGCCTTCCCGGAAAATGTCCCTGGAAAAAAGGTTCGTTCATACTGACCAGTTTATAGCCCCGGATAAAACGCCCTGGGTCTAAGTGGGTAACGCGATCGACCAGCAAAAAGGGATACCGGTGCGGGATTTTGGCCATAATGGCTTCAATATCCATAAGGCATTCCGGGGGTTGGTAATCCACTGGCAGCGTGTACCCATCCCGTGGCAGGCTGTATGCTTCAGTGGTGGGGTCAGCGGTAATCATGGGGCGGTATCACACTCCTTTTTTTATCTGGATGGCGCAATAACAGAGAGCTTAGACGAAAGTTGCTTGGCCAGCGCAATATGGGCGGTATGCCCCGCGTTGATGGCGAATATGTGCGCCTGTAGCCGTAGCGGGTTGATGCCCAGCAGGGATAAATCTCCCAATAAGTCCAACACTTTGTGCCGAAGGGGCTCTTCCGCCATTCGGAGCGGTCGGGTGGTTTGGCCGTCTTCCATCAGGCCCAGGCTGTTTTCCAGATTCACGCCCCGGGCCAGCCCTCGGGCTTGCAATACCGGCAACTCGTCGAGCATGCCAAACGTTCCCGCCGAGGCAAGCGCTTCGGCAGAGTCTGTCTCTGCATGCCACCGGGTCCACTGGCAGTGGGTGAGTGGGTGCGGGTAATCCAGGGTGTAGGTTACCTGAAAAGACTCCGCTGGCAGGGCGTAAATCGCGGTTAGCTCATCCAGGCGAATGAATAGCGGTTTCTCAACCCGCAGATCCGCCGCAACAAAAGCAGGTGAACTGGGCGCTAGGGCTTGTAACGCCTGTAGCCAGGGTCCGGCGCTGCCATCCAGTATGGGCAACTCTGGCGCCTCGCCAGAGAGAAACACGTTTAAATCGGTGCGGTTGCTCAAGGCACAGGCGGCCAAGAAGTGCTCGACAATGGAAAGGCTGTGTTGGGCCAACACGTTTGGATCGGTGGGCGCAACCTGGCCACTGCGTAGGGCGTCGGTGCCCAGCGTAACGCCGCGATCGGTTTGAACGACCGAAGACAACCGGGCCGGAATGGGTGCGCCATTGGCCAAATGAAAGCAAATTCCACTGCCAGGGGTTGCGGGCTCCAGACGCACGGCAACAGGCAGGCCTGTAATCAGCCCATGGCCACTCACGGTAACGGTTGTTTCTGTTACAGCAACTGATGCGGCTGGGGTAGGCATGTCCAGCGCTGGCATTAAACACGAGCCTCCACATTGTGTTGCAACGTGCTTTGTAGCGCTTCGATTTGCGTTTCCAGTTCGGCAAGGCGGTTTTTCAACTGTTTCATTTCATCCAGGGTTTTGCCCAACCGATGAATGTTTACCTGGGTTTCAATGGCTTTGCGTCTGGGCAGGGCCGGAATACCGCCCACAATTTCTTGCGCCGGAACGTCTTTCATTACACCACTTTTGGCGAGCACAATGGCGTCATCGCCAATGGTTAAATGGTCCGCCAAGCCCACCTGGCCCGCTAAAACCACGCGGTTGCCAATGGTGCAACTGCCGGAAACACCCACCTGCGACACAATCAGGCAGTTTTCGCCCACCGTGTTGTTGTGGCCAATTTGGGCGAGGTTATCAATTTTAGTGCCCTTGCGAATCAGGGTCGGTCCCAACGTTCCGCGATCGATACAGGCGCAGGCGCCCACTTCCACCTCATCCTCTAAAATGACGGTGCCAATGGAGTTAATGCGGATAATGGCAGTGTTTTGGGCCTGGATTTTTCCGCCGGACTCTCGTGCCGATTCAATGCTGCTTTTTTCTGGGGTTTCGTAACTAAAACCATCTGCGCCAATGCTGGCGTTGTGCTGGATAATGACTTTATGGCCCAGTTGCACGCGTTCTCCAATGCGGGCACCGGGATGCAACAGACAGTCGTTGCCAATGTGGGCCTGTGCGCCCACGGTCACGTTGTGCATTAAAATGGTGTTTTCGCCCACAACGGCGCCTGGACCCACGTAAACGTGCGGGCCAATGCGGGCAGAGCTTGCCACCTGGGCGGTTTCATCAATTACCGCCGTAGGATGAACGCCAGCAGAGGCGTGTACCGGTAAGTTGAAAATGTTGAGCAAAATGGCCAGCGCCACTCGGGGCCGAGACACCTTTAAAACCCCTTTGAGGCCCGCCTCTGCCGGAACCTGAATTTCGTCTGGAACCAGTGCGCAAATGGCGGGGCTAAGGGCCGCTGCCTGAAAAGCTTTTGCGTCTAAAATGACCATTAAATCCGAAGGCTGTTGCGCCATGAGAGGATGCTTTAAGTGGGTGACTGTCAGTGCGCCATCTCCTTCCACCGAGCCGCCAAGCTGTTGTGCCAGCATCGTGAGTGTATAGGCTGTTGGTGTCACGCTTTGGGTATCCGTCATGTTCAGGAGCATCCTTCTGCTAGTTGTTTTGAAGCGATTAGGGTAAGCACTTCGTTGAGACCGAGACGCGGCTCCTCAATTATAGAGAGCACACGCTCAGCTGAGCGCTGGAAGTGCGCGATATTAATTTTTGTAAAAATTCCGATTATTTTAATCAATTTAGCACTAAATATTGTTTTATTTGTTTTATAGTTTATTTATGGATTCGTCTCCCATTTTTCGGTCATTGTCCCTTGACTTCAATATTGCATCTTTGTTGTTGGCGCACCTGCTTGCTGCTTCTCGCGCTATGGGCTTTTCCACAGCCTGCTTCCATATCCTATCGCCACACTGCAAGAGAGAGATTCGGTTGCCACAAAGATGATTGAGAGCCGTCTGGCAATTTGTCAGCGTTTTAACCAAGGGAACTTTGGCCCCTGCGATACGGAGTCACAGCCAGTTCCATGAGTCTAGTGTTTGGATCGCCCTCACCGGGTCATATTCCCATCGGTGCATTTACCGGTGGTGGTATCGGCGGTGTCCCACGGCTCCCCTTTGCGGGAACGGGACCGTCAAACGGTCCGTTTGGCTTTTCCGGCACACAAATTGCTGGTTTAAACCCATCCTTTGCACCCAACGTGGGCACGGCGCTTCCGTTGGATGCCAACACCGGTTTTATTCCGCTTACGGCGTTTACCGGCGGTGGTATTGGCGGCATCCCTCGTTTGAACTTTGCGGGTACCGGTCCTTCTACCGGTCCGTTTGGTTTAACAGGCACCCAAACGTCTACCTTACGGCCAGAATTTGGCGCCATAGACTTTAGCCAACTGGGCCAGGTAACGGCCCGCCCGAACATGGGCGCCTTTGGCATGAATGTAACCTTGAACACCGGGCCGTTTAGCACCAACTTTGGCCCGGCAGTGCCGTTTAACAAGGTAATTGGGTTTGACCCCAATGGCAGCGGCATCTTGGGCGAATCTCCCATTCCAGGCGGGATGAGTATTGGCCTGGGCTCTCCGCCGATGAATGTCGGTAACAATCCCTTTGGCCCGTTCGTGCTGCAATCTTCGGTCAGTCTTCCGCCTACTGCGGCCGGTGGTATGGCCGGAATGATGTCGCCCAGTATTCCGGTGGCTGCCACGGTGCCAATGGGCAACCCGATGCTTTCTCCCATGGTTGCCTCCACAGGCTTTCCACTCGTAACACAGGGTGCTTTCCCAACGAGTAGCAGCGGCTTTGGTGTGCAAAGTTCCAACCTGATGGCCATGGCCACAACCCCGTCTTTTCCGGGGTCTACCACACTGCCTGTTACCGTAACGTTGCCTTCTGGCGGCTTAAATGGCTTTGCAACCCAAGGGGCTTTCCCTGGGGCTTTTGGCACGGTACCCTTTAATGCCGCGCCTTTTAGTGCGCAGGCGGCCGTTCCCACGGGGACTGGTTTTGGTATGACCAGTCCGTTTGTTCAGCAGCAGCCACAGGTGGGGCTGACCAACGTTCAGGGGATTCAGGGCCCCAATTTACCGGTTATGACGGTGGGCATGCCCTCGGCATTGGGCAACGGAGCCCTTTCTAACGTGGTGTTGGGCCAGCCTCAGGTGGCCAGTGCTTTTGCAAACGGGCAAATTTTAACTTCTCCCACGGGTTTGGCTAATCCAGGCCCTGCCATTATGCTCATGCCTTCTGCGGCTCAGCTAACGCCCGGGATCGATAATGCGTTCCGTTCGCAGCTTTTTCCAACGGCGTTTATGCAACCCACGGTGTTGCCTGGCGCTATGATGGGGGCCAACTTTAGCGCCGTTGGGGCTGGTGGAGGTCTGTTTGTTCAGCCGCAACCGCAATCGGCTGGCTTTGGCACCAGTTTTTCCGCCCCTGTGGTAAACCCCGGGTTAAATTTTGGCGTGGCACCAGGCTTTGCAACCGGTGGCGTTGGTAACACGGGTGGATTCGGTACATTTGGGCCTAGTACATTTGGACCTAGTGCGTTTGGACCCAGTGCGTTAGGCTTTGGCGTCAATTCGGCGTTTGGCCAACCGGCCGGTACGTTTGTGGGGAATTCGGGCTTTGCAGGCCCTATGATGACTGCTCCAGGCTTTGCAACGCCAGGCTTTAACAATAACGTGCTTATGTTTGGCAATCCGGGTGTATCCAACCAATTTGCCAACCAGTTCGCCAACCAATTTGCCACGCTGTGCTAACCGAAAAGCATTTTTGCACGCCCGAATAGGGTGGGGGCTTCGGCCATCCTCTAATCGGGCCTATCCTAAGTGGCCCTGTTGCCGAATGTGACACACGGCAATGGCCAGTGCATCGGCGGCATCATCGGGCTGGGGCAGTTTCTCAAGCTGAAGCAACTGGCTAATGCTTTGCTGGACCTCCCCTTTGGCGGCCTTACCGTAGCCGGTAAGGGCTTGCTTTACCTGCATGGGGGTATATTCGTAAATGGGCAGGCCCAACCGACCCAATACCAGTAAAATAACGCCTCGGGCCTGGGTCACCCCCATTAGGGCGGTGGTGTTTTTTACAAAGTACAGTTTTTCGACGGCCACATGGTCGGGTTGCAGGCGGTTGAGCAAGGCGTCCAGGTCGCGTTCAATTTCTTGCAGGCGGCTGGCCTCAGGGGTTTTGGGCGTGGTGGTAATCACGCCCCAACGCTGCGCGGTCAAATGGTATCCGGTCGCATCGCTGGTGAGTAACCCAAACCCCACACGGCCTAGTCCCGGGTCAATGCCCAGGATGCGCTTACTTTTAGGTGTGCCAAGGCTTTGGCTGGGTATGGAGACGGCTATGGTGTTTGGCACAATCGCAAGGGTGGCTCTTTTGCTAGGCTCTTAAACTCTAACTCTCAAAAGACGGAGGCGATGGTTTTTTGATCGAACCCGTGGACATCATGCAACCTCCATCATAGCAGGTGAATGTTTGCCCTACCTAGAGGTTTTCGAGCAAAAAGGTCACGGGGCCGTCATTGTGCAAGGAAACCGCCATGTGGGCGGCAAAAATACCGGTTTCTACCCGTAAGTGGCCCGCAGTTTCCCGAAGCCGGTTGACGTAGTAAGTGTAGAGCGCTTTTGCCTCTGTAGGGGCCATTGCACTGTCAAATCCAGGTCGGTTGCCCTTACGACAGTCGCCAGCCAGCGTAAATTGAGACACAATCAATAAGCCGCCCCCAATATCGCTCACGGAGCGGTTCATTTTACCGGCGTCATCGGCAAAAATCCGCAGTTTGAGCAATTTATCCGTATGCTTGTTGGCATCCGCTTCGGTGTCTTCGCGCTCAAGGCCCAAAAACACCAGCAGGCCCGCTTCAATCGCGCCTACTATCTGGCCTTCTACACAAACACTGGCCCACGAAACCCGCTGAATCAACGATCGCATCGCTGCTGACTCAACCCGGCAATGGTTACCAACGGCTTAGGCTCCTACCTCAACAGCGGGAGGCTTTTTGTACACAGAGAGGACCGGAACCCTGGTTTTTTCACGCAATAGGGTTTCCAGCGCCACGGCTTCATCTTCGGCAATGGTTTTAAGTGTGGCGGCGGGATAATTGACCTGCTGATGGTTTCCACGGCTATCGAGCACCCATTGCCGCGGATAGGGCCGACGCGGGGTGTTGAGCTGGACTTCATCGGGCTGGATGCGGTTGATGATATCGGCCAGGGCTTCGGCTTCCGACAAATTGGCGGGCATAAACATGCATTGCAAACTTAGCTTGCCAGGGTAACCCTGCCGAAAAGACTCAATGCCGCGCACAATGGAATCCAGCGTAATGCCTGCCACCGGGCGGTTCATGCGCTGAAGCACGGTATCCGTGGCGGCATCTAATTTCGCGGCCACCTGGTCGGCAGCCATCAGGTCCTGCTGCACGGCTGTGTTGTGCAGTAATGTGGCGTTAGTAAGCACCATTACCGGCTTTTGGGTGTATTCTTTCAGGAGATGAATGACTTCGCCCAAATTAAGGGCCAGTGTTGGTTCTCCGCTGCCGCTAAGTGTAATAATATCCGCTTTTTCCCAGTCACTAAGCCGAAGATCCCGCTCCACTTTACTGGTGGGCACGTATATTTTACGCTCCGCCGTCTTTAGCTGAATGTCTCCCAGTTGGCAATAAATGCAGTTGAACGAGCAGGTGGAGGTGTCCAGCAATAAATCCACCCCCAAGGACCACCCCAAGCGCCAAGAATGGACCGGTCCGTAAATGGAGGAAACCGGCTGGAGGGTGCTTTCAGTCACGTCATCAAGGATGCTCATAATCAACTATCCTAGCACAATTAATCCCGTATTCGAGATGGCTGCCCGAGGGGGGCGTTTTGGGTCTGTGGCATTCTGCTTCCTGCCAAGGTTGTGTGCTTGCTGCGTTGCAAGTGAACCCCCGGCTAACCCTTGGTGGTTTTAAGTTCTTTTTGCAGCAGGGCCAGGTTGCTTTTGGCTTCCACGTGGTTTTTGTTAATTTTAAGCACCTGTTGGTACAGCTTGGCCGCCTTCTTACGGTCTCCTTTGCGTTCCAGGGCCACGGCCAGGTTGTATAAACCATCTATAAAATTGGGCTGAATCATCACGGCTTGCGACAGATAATGAATGGCCTGCTCCAGTTGTCCCTGAACCCCGTAGAGTGTACCCAGGCAAAAGTGGGCTTTTAAAAACCGAGGGTTTTTGGTCAAGCAGCGTTCGTACAGTGTTACCGCCTCGGCGCTTCGTCCGTCCAAATCGTACAGGGCGCCCAATTCAAACAAAGTGTGGTCGTCTTCCGGGTTGAGGGCCAGGGCGCTTTCAAAGTGTTCTATGGCGCTGTTGCGTTGCTGTTGTACGGCGTACAGTTTGCCCAGGTTAAAGTAAATGTCCGGGTTTTCCCGGTCGAAGCTCAGGGCCTCCTGGTAGTACTGGTGCGCACTGTCCCAGTCATTTTTTTCAAACTGCAACACCCCCACGTTGCACAAGGCCGCAGCCATTTGGCTTTGCACGCCTTCATCCAGCTTTTGTTTTTGCTGTTTGCTGGCTTCCACCAGCGTTCTGAAGGTGGAAACGGCCTCTTCATAACGGCTGAGCGAAAAATAAAGCTTGCCCAACTGGGCTAAACGATGAAGCTTGACGGCAGTTTCATCCTGAGCGGATGGCTGAAGCAGCGCAATGGCTCTATCCACCTGCCCGTCTCGCACCAGGGCCTCTGTGTATTCCGCCCGGTATTCGTTGCGCTGCTCGTGCGTCAGTCGGTGGTCGTGCATCAATGTTTCGTACAGGGGGAGTGTTTCTGCGTGCTGTTGGGTTTTTATCAGCAGCCGAAGCTTTAACCTCAGGGCTTGCAGGTGTTCGGGGCTGTGTTTGAGTAGTTTATCCAGCTCGCTTAGTGCGCCGGTGGTATCACCTCGTAAATGGTGCAGGCGGGCCAGTTCATAGCCCGCTTCCGGGTGGTTGGGTTCCAGCAGCAACACGTTTTGAAACGCCTGTGTGGCCAGACGCTCGTTTTCCTGCTGGACAAAGATACGCCCGATTTTAAAATGCAGCGTGGGCTCTTTGGGGTTTAGGGCCAACGCGGCCTGAAAATGGGCCAGCGCGTCTTCCAGGTGATAGTTGACCAGACATTCGTTGCCCCGGCTGAGGTGTTCGTTAAAATCCAGAGGCTTTTCGCTGCTTTGGGCGATAGTGGCGCGAGTGGGGGTATCGTATTCCAGGAGTTGGCCGCTTTGCCGTTTAACCAACACGGCCAATACTACAACGAGCACGACCAGTAGACCGCCCCCGAGCAAGAGTGCGTTTTGGCTTCCATCCCATCCGCTCAGTAGTGAGTCCACAACCGATATCCGTTACCTGTGAGACCGTGACGCGGAATCGCCCGTCTTGGTGTTCCTGTAATACAATGGAGCAACCGGTCCAGACATTTCTGCGTGGAACCCGCGTGGGTCTTCGTGTTGTTCCGTTTGTTTATTATAAGGGGGCAGGCGGCTTCGTTGAGTCCACAATTCGCAGGATTCCGTATTTTGGGGCCTTGGCGCGGCCTATTGGGCAGGCGATTTCATCCGCCGGGAACGGCCGCTCATTTTATGCAGCAGCAAAGCGGCTCCTTCGTTGAGGGCGCGGAGCCCGTAAAACTGTTGTTGGTTCGTCTCAGTGCGCATGGCGATGTGATTCATACCTTACCCGTGCTGGATCGTCTGAAGCGCCAGTGGCCCACGCTGCAAGTAGGCTGGCTGGTGGAAGCAGATGCCGCCCCTCTTTTGGCAAACCATCCACTGATCGATCGTTTGCACGTATGCCCGAGAAAAGCCTGGCTGAAGCGGTTGCGTTCGCCCGGCCAATGGGGAAAACTTCTGCAGGAAATAAGCGATTTTGTGGCCCAGCTAAAAGCGGAACGTTACCAAATTAGCCTGGATGTGCAAGGGTTGTTAAAAAGTGCGCTGTGGCCGGTATGGGCCTGTGTTCCCCATCGGCTGGGCTTTCATCGTACCCGGGAATGGGCAGACTGCTGCTATACCGAGGTGGTTCCTCCAATGGATTTCCACAACGATCATAGCCCGGCGGTGCATCAGTTTTTAAGGCTGGCGCAAGCCTTGGCGCCCAACCCAACAGAGCTTGAGCCAGTACGCTTTCCGTTAGCGCCCGTGCCTGCTGCTGTTTCTCATCAAATGGCTCAGCGTCTTCAGGTTTTACCGCCAAACCAGCCCATCGTGGCCTTGGCTTTGGGGACCAAGTGGCTTTCCAAGCAATGGCCCGCCCACCACTGGCGCAGCCTCTTGCATCAGCTAGCCGCCTTGCCCGTCTCGGTGCTGTTATTGGGTAGCCAGCAGGATCAGCCCTTGGCTAGCGAACTGATGGATTCCTTGCAGTCGCAAGGCTTACAAACGCCCTGGCAAACGGAACCCCCTGCTCCAGGGCAACCCACGGCGACTATTTTAAACTGGTGCGGGCAAACCCACTTTCAGGAGCTACCAGCCTTACTGGCAAGGCTAACCCTGCTGGTGGGGGCCGATAGCCTCCTACTGCACTGGGCGGATGCTGTTTATGGCCAAACAGCCACTGGGCCAAGTATGGGTGCCACACCACGTGTGGTGGGCTTGTACGGCCCCACATCGCCAGGCCGGACGGGTCCATACCATCAGCCGGAAAATGCTTTAAACGCCGCGCTGCCCTGCCAGCCCTGCCACCAGCGTCGTTGTCCGCTGGTTTCCTTTCAGCGTGGCGGAGAGGTTGCCCCTTGCATGGAGGCGCTGGAGCCTGGCCTGGTGCTGGCAAACATTAAACAGCAATTAAACCAAAACACTACCGAGCGCTACTGACACTGGTCGGTCTATTTCGTATTTTTAGTGTGTAGCAGCTTGCGTACCCAGGTTAAAATGGCCTCCCATTCTTCGCCAGCGCTGCGATTTGTGGTTAAGTGGGTAATGTTGTCCCAGTCGGGTGTGGTTTTATGGAGCTGCTGGGCCAGTAGTCTCCTTTTTTCAAGCGCTTCTGGGCTGTTTTCATCCTCTGGAGGGCTTGCACTGGTTGTGTAATCGGCTGTTTCCTCACGGCGTCTGGATGTAGGCAACGCGCCTAGGGTGTTTAAGTCGTGCATCCAAGGTCCCAAACCAAAACGAACCGACATGATGTAGAGCACCTCCGCCGAAAGATAACCACAACCGGAACAGTATTTTGGGCGATTAAACCCTCTTGGCCGCCAGAATGCCGAGTGCGCGGGCCTCTTTTTCTAAAATGGCGAGTACGGTATCCAACTGCGCTTGGCGATGATGGGCCGTTACAATCAACCTCAGGCGGGCTGCACCTTGCGGGACGGTAGGGGCCACCAATACCGGCGCTAAAACCCCAGCCTGGTGTAACCGTTCGTGCAGTGCCAGGGCCAGACTTTCTTCGCCAATGTAAATGGGTTGAATGGGGCTTTGGCTCTGGTGGCTAAAGCCGATTTCGTTGAGTTTTCTGCTGAAATAGCGTGTATTTTGCCACAGTTGTGCCTGATGCTCAGGCTCTTCTTGCAGTAGCCGGAGGGTTTGCTGATTACAGGCCACCACCGTGGGTGGCAGCGCCGTGCTAAACAAGTAGGGATGAGCATTTGCGAGCATTTGCTGGCAAATAGCTTGGCTGCACACCACAAAACCCCCGACGGAGCCCAAGGCCTTGGAGAAAGACCCGACCAAAATGTCTATCTCATGGCTCAGATGAAAGGCATCCACGGTGCCGCGCCCGTGTTGACCCATGACCCCGGTGCCGTGGGCGTCATCCACCAGGATTTGTGCGTTGTAACGGCGGGCCAGTTGAACCAATTCGGGCAATAGGGCCAGGTCGCCATCCATGGAAAACACGCCGTTGGTGATAATCAAGGCGTCTTGATGCCGGGGTTTTTCGGATAACCAGGCCTTCAGCGTGTTCAAATCGCTGTGGGGGTATATTTTATGCGTTACGGACGCTTGCGCGACAGCCAAATGGCAGGCGTCAAAAAGGCTGGGGTGGTTCCAGGCATCCGAATAGATAATGCTGCCCGCTTTGGCTACGGCGGGAATAACGGCCAGGTTGGCTGCAAAGCCGGACTGAAAAGCCAAAGCCGCCTCTGCGTTGTAAAAAGTGGCAATCGCACGGTCCAGTGCAATGTGGGGCTGTAGTGTTCCGTTAATGGGTCTCACGGCCCCGGCCCCAACACCCCAGGTGAAAGCAGCCTCTTGCACGGCCTTTACCAGCCTTGGGTGATGGGTCCAGCCCAGGTAATTGTTGGCACCCATATTAATGAGCGTGTTGCCCTGGATTTGAACCACGGTTCCCTGCGGGCTTTCCATCCAGGTGGGTTGGGATATTCCTGGAGAGGCAAAGGAAGTGCTGGAGGGTGCCGTGTGGGTGAGTGAAGCGCACATTTTGCTCAAATCCTTGTTGTTCAAATTCTTGCTTTGGTTTTTTAGGGGGGCGGCTTGGCTGTCTCAACGCCTGAGGTTGCGCTCCTAACGGCTCAAAACCACTCCATAATGACAGTAATAGTCATCAGGACCTCGGGCGCAGACACTCCAAAAATGGATGTCATTAAAAAGAAACTTAAGCGTGCCCCTATTTTGCCTGCAATCCTTCTAAAGTGCAAATGCCAACGTGTGCCCTCCCCCCCGCGCGTTGATACCAAGCCCGGCCTTTAGCGGACAACCCCCTACGAGTGTTCAGACGCGTAGGGGGTTGAGGTTAATGCGATTAAAAAGTGTTACAAATTGATGCTATGGTGCTAGTCCACCGTGGTTTCACTGGCAACGGCGGCCGAAGGTTTTCGTGGCGCGCGCTTGGCAGCCGGTTTTTTACCGGCCGTTCTGCTACCCCCCACGCGGCTACTGGTGGCTCGTTTTGCCTTGGGTTTGGCAATAGCCGTTTCTTCTTCACCATCGGCTTCAATGTCTGGCTCCACTTCGGTTTCCAGCTCTTCTTCCATCTCGTTTTCCAGATGGGCATCTGCTGAAAGATCCGCTTCCAGATCCGTCGCTTCGGCCTGTGTAAGGTGAAATGCCTCTTCCTCAGGGGAAAGCGCCGCTTCTTTGTCTTCCAGAGCGGTGGCCGTTTGCGTGGCGTCATCTGAAAAAGCGTCTGTTGTGGATGGACGCTGAGAAAGTGTCCTGGCGGTCCTAAAGCCGGTGCTTCTGCCAGAACGACCCACCGGGATGCCTGTATCTGAAGGGGGAGTGCTACGGACCGCCAGGCTCGACGCCATGGATGGAATGACCAAGGCCCCACTTGCTGCGGTCGCGCTCAGTGCCCTGTCAACCGCACTGCCCATTGCACTACTACTGCGCGCCACAGGCGTTGGGCGTGCCGCAGTCATTGGCGCAGTGTCTTCCTCCAGGTCTACAGCCGTATCCCTGTCGCTGTGCTCATCTTCATCGGTCACAGGGGTGTCGGCCTCTTCGGCAGCAAATACGTCCGACGCTTGGCCCGCCTCGTCAGAGATTTCAGAAGACCACTCGGCCGCCTCGTCTTCTGCCGATTCTTCCACCAGCAGCCCTTCGGTGGTCTCGTGACCCTCTTCGGCTGCCGAATCCTCTTCGTCATCCAGGTCAACGGGGCTGTGATCTCCGGGCATACCGGTATCTTCAATGGCTTTTACCAGCGTCATAATATCGTTGGCTTTTGGGTTCATCCGGCTCAGGTGCCCGTTAGCGCCATCGGGCGTAATGGCCACTTTCACGCTGTTGGAAAAGCGCATGTCCAACGCGTGGGACAATCGCTCTTTAAAGTACTCCACCACCGGGAGTTCGGCCAGCTTTTTGAGGTTCAGGCTGGCTGGACGGGTTAAGCCATGTTCCGGGTTGGCGTTTCCGCCTAACGCGGAAGATAGTGTTAGGGTGGCAGGCTGCTTGAGCAGGGCCATGACGTTGGAAACACTCAAGTTGGTGGCAGATGGGGCTCCCTCTCGCTCCGAACGGCGATGATCGTTGCCCTGGCCACGTTCATTGTTGCGAGCGCCTCCCCCGCCTTGCTGAGGGTTATTGAACCGTCCCCCTTTACCGCCGCCGCCGTGCTGTCCGCCACCCGGGCCTTGCGAGCGCCCCCCTGTGGTGGCATTGCTGCCTTGGTTTCGGTAATTGTTGGGGCGCACCTGACGAAGTGGCAGTTTATGCCGCGCACCTGGCGGAAGCGATTTGAAATCGCCTTCCATTCCTGGGCTTGCCCAGTGAAACTCATCCAAAGAGAGCCCTGTGCCGTGGCAAGCGCTACACTTTTTGGTAAATATTTCACTCAACGACTGCCCTTGACGGTGGCGGGTCATTTCCACCAGGCCCAGATCGGTGAGTTGGCCTACCTGAGGCTTGGCTTTGTCTGGGGCCAGCTCATTTTCAAAGGCCTGGAGTATGGCCAACTGGTCGGCCCGAGACTCCATGTCGATGAAGTCCACCACAATCATGCCGCCAATATTGCGCAGGCGAAGCTGCCGGGCAATCTCTTTGGTGGCCTCCAGGTTGGTAATGCGAATGGTTTCCGCCTGGGATTGAAGGCTGGTAAACTTGCCGCTGTTTACATCTACCACGGTAAGCGCTTCCGTGGGCTGAATGTAAAGGTAACCGCCACTGGGCAAAGGCACCTTGGTTTGCAAAGCCTGACGAATCTCTCGGTCAACGCCTTTGGCAATCATAATAGATTGATTGCCCGTGTACTGACTGACCTTGATGGTTTTATCCAAATTCCAGTTCTGTAACAACTGTTGGGCGCGTTGGAATCCAAAGCTGGTATCCACCACAATTTCATCCACGTCCTCGGTGACGGTTTCTCGGATGACGCGGTAGAGCAAATCCTGGTCCCGGTAGAGCAAAGCGGGCGGCTCGGCGGTATCGGCCATCGCCACAATGTTTTGCCAGCGTTCCATCAGGGTTTCAAAATCTTCCTGAACGTCGCTGTCTTTCTGTCCCTCGGCTTCTGTTCGAATGATGACGCCAAGGCCTGGGGGCTTAATCAGGCTCACTGCCGATTTGAGACGTGACCGCTCGGCCTGCTGTTCAATTTTCCGGCTAATGCTAATGCCCTTGGATTGCGGCATCATTACCAAAAACCGGCCCGGTAAGCTGATGTTTGTGGTGACACGCGGCCCTTTGTGTCCGGTGGGTTCTTTCATGACCTGAACCACCAGCTTTTGTTTTGGCTCCAAACGCTTTTTAAGGTCGCCTTTGCCTTGAACATCGCTGGAATGCAGGAAGCCCATCTTGTCGCCTCCCACGTTCACAAAGCCCGCGTCAATACTCGGCAGAATATTTTCCACGGTGGCCAGGTACACATCACCCAGCAGCATGTCTCCCCGGTGAATCAGGAACTCAATGGCCCGATCCCCTTCAAACAGCGCTGCAATATTGTCTCTCTCAGAGATAATTACTTTTCGGTTTGCCATTCTTTAATTCCTTATCGGATCGATGTACGCCTGCCCAACGAAAACACGGCCCGTGCAACGCCTACTCGGTGGTCAACAAACGCCAACCCGCAACGGTGCCTGTGTGGCGGGCACGGGTGGGCTTGTTCGTTACTCCTGAGAGAAGCGCTGGCCGTGTTTTGTACGGAAAGCACCATCGGTTGATACAAACTTGAAACATCTGGTATTGCGTTGATAAAACTTAGAATCCAACAGTTGCAAACATCCTAAAACCGACAGGCGGCTGCTTGAGAGACGCTGTCGGCTTTGGAAAATACCCCGCGGATGGTGGGGCTTAGACGGAATAATGCTCTGAAACTCAACATAAAGTAACTTAAATACCTAAAAAGCTCTGGCTAGAATGCGGTTCCATATCAATCAATAGGAATGTTTCAGGTTAGAAACGCTATTTTAGAGTGATGGAACAGGGCTGACGCCGAAACCATTCATAAAAAACGAAGCTCAAATCTGTGTGTCGCGTTTTATGACGTTACTGCCAGGGTGACAAATGGTGGCAAATGGCGCCAAGTGCAACTGGGTCCGCGTCACGTGCCACTGTTGCAAGGGATCAATCTGTTGGAGGACCCACATGGGTCGTATCCAGGCGGATTGTTCTTCTTTGACAGGCTGTCGGCGAATTTGAAACCGAAACGCATCGTGCTCCAGCGAAAAATCCGACAGGTATGGCGCGAGATCCAAACGCTTACGGGCAGCTTTGGTTTCAACATCCACCAGGAGGGTGGGTTGGCTAAACACCCACGATGCCCGCTCTTTTATAGTATAACCTGTTGCCGGATCCAGGCAAGCCCATCGCACGGTGTAGTCCAACGCGATGAGGCTGCTATCGATCGAAGGGGTTTCTACGGGCAGCAGGGCTTCTTCCACCACCCGACCCTCTTCGGGCAGGTAGGCATTGAGGCGTGCGGCAATCGATCCCCCCGAGGGAATCTCGGTCAAGTCCACGTCAACGCGTTCGTTCAGGGCTTCTACAAACAGCGGCAGGGCCGGACTGAAGGACAGCTTGGGCTTGGGGTTAAACCCCTGCGTGTAGGCAACCGGCAACTGGGCCCGCATCAGGGCGCGCTGTACCTGCTGCATCCAATCCAGGTGAGAAACAAACCGCAAGGAGCCTTTCTTCTGAAGCACCAGGCGTAGTTTTACAACAGGTGGCGCAGATGGTCTGATTCGTGTGTCTTTTCCTTTGGGCGCGGCTGTTTCGGCCTGGCTGCTTTCCGCTGGAGGGGTGGTTGGGTTGGGCTTGCCAAAGTTGGCGTAATAAATCGAAACATTCGCCTCGCTCACCCCCGGTGGCAGTTCGGTAAACTTGGGCCAAGTGCCATAGGCACCGCATACGCCACAGGTGGAGCAGGCGTCGAAACAAGGAAGCGTACTGGCTGCCGCCATTGCCTTGTTAAATTCGCCCTGAAGCCAGCGTTTTTCCAGGCCCACATCCATCACATCCCAGGGTAGATCTTCGTTTAAATCCAGGCAGCGGTTTCGGGTGTACGCCTCCGGGTCCAGTTGGCATTCGGCCATGGCGGCCCACCAGTGTTCAAAGTTACTTGGCTCGTCCCAGGCGTCTAAATAGGCGCCTTTGCGGTAGGCAAGCTCCAGGCTGTCGGCTAAATCGCTTCCTCCGCGAGAGATAACCCCTTCCAGCTTGCTGATGACCGGATCGGTAAAGTTGAGCTTAACCCCTTTGACACCGCGAAACTGCTGCCGCAGATAGGCGGTTTTCTCGGTGAGGCTTTCCATGCTGTCTTGCGGGCACCACTGAAATGGCGTGTGCGGCTTTGGCACAAAGTTAGACAGTGTAATGTTCACCTCCAGGTGCTTGCGATTGGAGCGGTTTTCGTCGCGATCAATCTGGGCGCATTCGGTCTTCATTCGCTGCACAATGTCTACAATGCCGTCGAGGTCTGCGGGTGTTTCCGTCGGTAGGCCAATCATAAAGTACAGCTTTACTTTATTCCAGCCGGATCGGTAGGCGGTCGTTACGGCCCGAAGAATCTCCGCATCGCTGAGGTTTTTATTGATCACGTCTCGCATGCGGGCGGTTCCGGCTTCCGGCGCAAAGGTGAGCGTACTTTTCCGCACTTCCTGAACCGCTTCGGCCACTTCCACGTTAAAGCGGTCGGCCCGCTGGCTGGGCAATGACAAAGAGGCGTTTTTCTGCCGAATGGCGCTAGACACTTCTTTCACCAACGGCTTGAGGTGCGAATAATCGGCAATGGAGAGCGACAGGAGCGAGCATTCCTCGTAGCCGGTTTTCTCCAGCTCGTCCAGCACCCGCTTTTTGATGGTCTCGATGTTTTGCTCTCTGACCGGCAGGTTAATAAAGCCAGGCTGACAAAAGCGGCACATGCGGTCGCATCCTCGGCGCGCTTCCACCGTCACCCGGTCGTGTACGGCCTGAATGGTGGGAATAAGCGGGGCAATTTCTGCCACGCCGCGTTCGGCAATATCCACAATGCGTTTGTACACCTTGCCCTGGCTGTAGCCTGGAATGTAGAGCCCATCAATCGTGGCCAGGCGCTGCAACGTCTCACTTCGGCTTTTCTGCTCGTTGCGGGTTTCGGTCAGGCAGTCCAGTATTTCCAGCAGAATGTCTTCGCCATCTCCGTTCATAAAACCGTCTAAAAAGGCAGACATTGGCATGGGGTTGGCCGCGCCCGGCCCGCCTCCCAGAATAATCGGCCAATGATCCGCGTTGCGATCCTGGCTGCGGAGTGGAATTTGTGCCGCTTCCAGCATGCCCAGCACGGTGGTGTAGTTCAGCTCGTACTGAAGGGAGAAAGCCACCATATCAAAGGCGGAGAGAGGCATTTTGCTTTCCACCCCATAGAGTGGTACGCCGTGTTGGGCCAGTTGCGTCTTAAAATCTCTATCGGGCGCGTAAACCCGGTCGCACAGGTGGTTTGGATGCTGGTTAACCACACTGTACAGGAGCTTAATGGCGTAGCTGGACATGCCAATTTCATACAGGTCCGGGAAGGCCAGGGCCATAGTGGCGCCCCGAGGACGAATGTTGGAAAAAGGCTTGCGGTAAGCGCCCTGCTCCAGCCCCAGGTAGCGGCCCGGTTTGTTAATGGCGGGCAGCACATCGGTTTCCAGCCGCTGCATGGAAATGGGTAACAGGCTACTGGGTGCGGTGGTCATGAAAGTTTCCTTCCTGCGGTGGTCTTCGTGGGCTTGATGAAGAGACGGTGAAACCTTGAGCGAGCGGATGGGCCTTAGGTGGGAAAAGCCCCGGATGCCGAACTAAAACCCGCCCCAGGGCTTCGATGAATACTGTGGAACAAGGCCTCTACCCGGACAGGATCGATGGCCGGGCCAAAGGGCTCCGCTTCTGGGGCGCTGTTTACGGATTGTTTCTTGAGCCCTTCGCCAATGAGCAGGCCGTGCGCCTGCTGAAAGTAGGGGGCTGCGTTATCTGGGCTGAACGGGCCCGCCACCATAATCGGCAGATGGGTCTTTTGAGAAAACGCATCTAAGCTCTCCGGGGAAACTTCCTGTAGGTTCACAACCACCGCATCCACCCGTTCCACCTGGGCAAGGGGTTGCGCAATACTGGCCAGCACAGCCTCAATGGCTAAGCCAGGCTGTGGACTCTCTGTGCGAAGATGCTCCATGGAAACATCCACCCACAGTTGGGGCCGTTTCGTTAGTTTGAGTCTCTCAGCGTAGGCCAACATCGGGCCCAGACGGCTTTCCAAAATGCCTTGGGGGGTTAGGCGAGCGCCCAACAGCACCGGCAGACGAATCATCTCTGCGCCGGTTGTCAGCACAATGGCCAGTGCGGTTTCCGGGTCGTTTGGTAAAACGGAAATGCCGACGGGAAGCTGCGTTAGGGCCTGTACCTGGCGAACAATCATTGTGAAGGCTGAAACGGTTGCGGTATCCACCCGGTCTCGGTAGCCCAGGTCTTGGCGATTCTCCAGTAACAGGGCATCCACCCCGCAAGCGGCAAAGGCCGTGGCTTCTTGCTCAGCCCGCTGCAAGACGCGTTCCATCGAGCCGCCCCAGTTGGCAGCACCCGGCAGTGGCGGTAGTTGTATGACTCCCACCACGGGTTTGGTTTGGAAAAAGGCGTCGACAGTCACGGTATTTATTTTATGATCAACAGGCACGCCAATTGAAGGGCCCAAACCATGGTAATTCGTAAAACAAGTCCTAAAGCCGTAAAAAACCCCGTTAAAACTGCATATCAACGCATTGTTGCTGTGGTGGGTCGCCCCAATGTGGGTAAATCCACCCTGGTTAACCGCATTATTGGTCAACGAGAAACCATCGTAGACGACATGCCGGGGGTCACGCGAGATCGAACCTATCACCCAGTAAGCTGGCAGGGCCAGCCCTTTGTGGTGGTGGATACCGGCGGGTTGATTCCCAGTGCGGATACGGCTGGTTTTGACGCGCAAGTTAACGACCAGGTTGCCATTGCGCTGGCTGAAGCCGACGTGATTGTGTTTTTGGTGGATGGCCAGGCGGGCGTGACTGAAGAAGACAGCCGGGTGGCCAAAGATTTAAGGCAAACGGAAAAAGCCGTCCTGTTGGTTGTCAATAAACTCGATAGCCACGAGCATTACCCTCAGGCCAGCGAGTTTTACACCCTGGGCTTGGGCGATCCCTTGCCGCTGTCCGCCTTGCACGGTAGCGGTGGGGTGGGCGATATGCTGGACGCCGTCGTAGAAAAACTGCCTCCAGCCCCAGAGGCTGATTCGGAAGACGCGCTGCCTGCGGTTCGGATTGCGCTGGTGGGCCGCCCCAACGTGGGGAAGTCTTCGATTGTGAACGCCATGGTTGGAGAAGGCCGCACGCTGGTTAGCGAGGTGGCCGGAACGACGCGCGATGCCGTGGATGTGCCCCTGGTGTGGAACGACCGGTCCTTTGTGCTGGTGGATACTGCGGGCATTCGTCGGAAAAGTCGGGTGGAGTACGGCGTGGAGGCTTTTTCGGTCGATCGCTCGCTCAAGGCCATGAAACGTTCCGATGTAACCGTGCTGGTTTTGGATGCTGCCGAAGGGGTCACGGACCAGGATAAGCGGATTATTACGCTCAGCAACGATGCCGGTCGCGCCCTGGTGCTGGTGATTAACAAGTGGGACACCATTCCAGACAAAGGCCCCAACAGTGGCAAAGAGTATTTGAAAAAATTACGCCACGAAATTCCCCACGCCGATTTTGCCTCCGCCGTGTTTACCTCTGCGGCAACCGGGCAACGCTTACCGCAGATTTTCCAGCATGCGTTGATGGCGTATGAGAGCAACCAAAAGCGGATTCAGACCAGTATTCTCAATCAAATTATGCTGGAGGCGCAAATGCTCTCGCCGCCGCCAGCGGTTAAAAACAAACGGCTTAAGGTCTACTATGCCACGCAAATCCAGGTGGCGCCGCCCACGATTATTCTGTTTGTGAACGATTTTCGTTTGATGAAAGATGCCTACCGGCGCTATTTGGAGCGTAAGCTGCGTGAAAGTGTGGAATTGACCGGCACGCCCATTCGCTTTCTGGTTCGTAACCGCAGTGAGAAGGAAAATCGGTAATGTTTCCCGATGCTATCCTGAGTCGTGCCTGTTCCGGGTTGTCGCTTTCCGCAGCGGATACCGTGTGGCTTCTGGATATAGGGCACCTGTGCTGGGTGTTGCTCTATGTGTTGGCGACCTACCTGTTGGGGGCCATTCCCACAGGTTACATTGTTGCCAAACAGGCCAAAGGCATTGATATTCGAGAGCACGGCAGCGGAAACCCTGGGGCAACCAACGTGTTTCGGGTGGTTGGTAAAAAGGAAGGCCTGCTGACCCTGCTGCTGGACTTTTTGAAAGGCTTGCTGCCGGTCATGTTGGCTCGGGTCTACGTTTTCCCGGAAGCTTACTGGGTGCACCTGCTGGTGGCCATGGCGCCCAGTGTGGGGCACAGTCGCTCTGTGTTTCTCAATTTTAAGGGGGGTAAGTCGGCCATTACCTCGTTGGGCATTATTTTTGGTTTGGCGCCATTGGGCGGCCTTCTGTTGGCAATCATTGCGGGCACTATTATTTACGTCACCCGCTATGTATCTGTCGGATCGATGATAGCAGCCTTGTTAACGCCCCTGCTGTTGGGTTGGTTGGGCTATCCGGTTCCGTATATAATGTTGGCCGCAGTTTGCGGTTTATTGGTAGTGGTATTGCATCGGCCTAATATTCAACGGCTGCTCCAGGGTACGGAGAACCGAATTTCATGACCAAAATTGCTATTCTGGGTGCCGGTAGTTGGGGCCTTACGTTGTCTTGGTTGCTGGCGCAGCAGGCAGAGGCCTTCCCAGAGCAGGAAAAATCCGTGTGGCTTTGGGATAGAAACCCTGAGAAGATCAGTCACTTTGCGGCCAATCGGGCCATTCAGTTTCCGGTGTCGGTGCACCTGTCGGAATCGGTTCATTTAACCGCCTCTCTGGCAGATGCCGTGCGAGATGCTGAAATTATACTGATGGTGGTGACAACAGCGGGCACGCGGCCCACGGCCCAGGCGTTGGCGGCTTGTGGTCAGCTTGCTTCAGAGGCGATTGTGGTGAATGCCTCTAAAGGCGTGGAATTACCCAGCCTTCAGCCCTTACACCAGGTTATTGCAGAAGAGTTACCCCAACACCGGGTGGCGGTATTGTCGGGGCCTACGTTGGCGGGCGAAATTTTGTCTGGCCTGCCCACGGCATGTGTGGTTGCCTGCGATCAACTGGCTGTGGCCGAGTATCTTCAGCAGAGCCTGAGTTGTGAAAATCGTTTTCGTCTTTATTCCAACCAGGATGTGATTGGCGTGGAGATGGGCGGCGCCATGAAAAACGTGTTTGCCATTGTCAGTGGCTATATGCAGGCCATGCGCCTGGGAGAAAACGCCAGAGCGGCCCTGATTACCCGAGGGCTGGCGGAAATGACCCGTTTTTGTCTGGCCTTGGGCGCGGAGGCCGAAACCTTGTACGGCTTGAGTGGCTTGGGCGATCTGTTTGCCACGTGTAACAGCCCGCTCAGCCGAAATCATCAGGTGGGCTTTCGGCTGGCCAAAGGCGAATCGTTGGAGGCCATTCTGGCCGACTTAAAGGTGGTGGCCGAAGGGGTACATACCACGCGCGCAGTGAGCCAGTTGGCAGAACGCATCGGGGTGGATGTTCCTATTGTAAAACAGGTGGAGTATGCGCTTTCGGGTGCGCCCATTTCTCCTGAGATGCTGATCCGCGGGCTGATGAGTCGGCGGTTAAAATCGGAACACGCCCAGCAGGCTGTTTAAGACCTGACCTGAGCCTGTTTTTAGCCAAAGAACCAAGAAAAGAGAGCAAGCAGAAGGCCCGTCCACACCTGTCGGGTGAATGGCCTTTTCTTTTCAATTGTTTACATTTGGGAGGCTGGCGGCATTTTGCCAGTGCCAGGGTTGTTATCTTTTACACGTCTGCAAGCGTTGCACACCCGCCTAGATGAGTGCTTGTTTTCTTGTTGTTTTCCCTTCTGCTGTTTTCTCTTCCCGCTTATTGCCAATCAAGCCCCTATAATTCTAGGAGTTGACGATGCAGTTTTATTCTGCCCGACTGTTGGGTCGTCAGTCGTTTTCGCTTCCCTCTCGTTCCGTTGGCGTACAGTCGTCTCAGCCAAACGTGCTCAGGCCGACTCATCCACCTCGGTTTTCAGCCCGGCAGGATCTGCCTTCTGCGGGTTCTGAGGGAGAGACGCCCGACTTTGAGAGAGAAGCCCACAGAATAGCGGAGTCTCGCCTGTGGGGTGGGGAAATTCTCTCCATTGTGGAAGGCGTAACCCGGCACGTGATTGGCTATTTGCGCTTGCCTGCCACCGAACCGCCGCCCAAGCGTATGTTCTCGTGGTTTTCCAGCGCAGCAGGTGCAAACCAACCGGCAGGCCCAGCCCTCATTCAACGCCTGATTGAAGACGCCAAAGCCCGGGGTGAAACACACTTTTTGGGCGATGATGGCCAGTGGCACCGCTTGGAGGACTCGTTTCGTCCTCCGGTTGAAGGTGCGCCGGATCCGTAACGGACGCTCTTTGTCTGATGTATACAGCGACAGAAAAATCCAGGAGATCTGAAATGAACATTCCACAATACAATGCTTTTTATCGTTTTGGTGCCGAATATACTGCTGGTGCCAGGGTTGCCGCCGAGGTAACGCAGAAACGACAAGACATTGAAGCGGATAACCGCCGTTCTGCAGCAGCAGGGGATCAGACGGCCATTGACGCTCCGTATACGGCGACTCCGGTGCCGGTTGACGAGAAAGTGATGCAAGCAGTTGAAAAAATTGAAGCAGCCAAGGGGCAAGGGCGGTTGTTTTAACCAAACGATCCCCGTTTAAAACCACATTCTGGCGCTCTCGTGCATGAAAAAAAGCCCTGTATGGCGAACCATGGAGGGCTTTTTTGTTTCGATTGAGTTGTTTTGATATTGAGTTGTGTGGATCAGATGTAACCGTTGTTCAAGGAGGCAAAACATTTGTCATTTATCCTGGCACTGTTTACCTTAAGGCGTACCTGGCTTAACGCGGACGGTTCGCAACAGTTGTTTCATTTCGGCTTGGTGTTCGCCATTGGGCTCCCGGCTTAAATACTGTAGGCCAGCCGCCGCCGCCTCTTCCAGCCGATCGATGCGATAGAGCGAAACGGCGAGTAAGTAGTAGGTGGTGCCATAGGATTCGTTGTTCTCAATGGAAGCCTGGTAGCAACGGGCGGCTTCCGCATACAGACCTTTGCGGAAGTAGGCGTTGCCCAGGTACAGATGGGCCCAGGCGTTGGTGGGCTCAATTTTAACCGCATCCTGATACATGGACAGGGCCCGGTCCCACTGGTTTTGGTGAGCGTACAAATTGGCCAGATTGAGTCGGGCGAAATTGTACCCGCGCTGAATGGAAAGCGCCGACCGATAGGACTGCTCTGCCTCGCGAAGTTTTCCAACCCGCTCGTACAACAGCCCCAGGTTGTTGTAGGCGTAGACCAGCTTGGGCTGAATTTTTAAAGACTGTTGGTAGTGATGGATCGCTTGTTGGAGTTCATCCGTCTGATCGTAGAGAACCGCCAGATTGAAATGCAGCACGTGATTGTTGGGCTCCACGGCCACGCCCTGTTGGTAGTATTCTTTGGCACGACGACGATCGCCCCGCTGATTGGCCAAGCGACCTAACTTATAGTAGGTCACGGTCAGTTCGGGAGAGGCGGCCGCCACCCGCAGGTAGTAGCCTTCGGCCAGCGCCAGCAGCTTACGCTTTTGCGTGCGCTCTTTGGTTTGTTCGGCCAGCGCTTCGTAGCAGGCAGCCATGTCGTACAAAGCCAGCACGTTGAGGGGGTTTTTTTCAATCGAACGTTGCAGGTGAGGAAGCGCGTTCATGTAATCTTCGCGGGCCATGGCGGCCGAACCTTGCTGTAGGTCAAACACGGAGGACGTGCGAACCACTTCCAGGCCATTGTGTTGCGGTAACACGCCAGAATGAACCAACGACGTTGCTTGAGCAACCAGGGGGTTAAACCAGGCGATGCTAGCAACAACAATACCAATTGTAATCGCCAAAAAACGGGCAGGCCGGTTTGGCGCAAACCAAAATTCTTCCACGATCTCTCTTCTCTCTGGGATTAAGATTTTATTAAGTGTACTAACTATTTTTAGTATAGCAATAGCGTTGGATCCTTGCGTCCGTTTTGTTTCAAATCGTTACATTTTGTTATACAATTGCTTGTTCGTGTATACGAAGGATTTTTTTCCAGGCCACTTGCCTTGGAACGCCCTTTCGTTATATCAGGGGGGTATGAATCCGCCCGATGACATTTGCATTCAACTGGCTGTGGAAATCTACCACCGAACGCAGGCAGTGGTTTCCGGCCAAACCGAAGCCGATAGCTTACCCACGGCTGCGGATTTGGCGCGGGTGTTTGGCCTCAAGCTGGATAAGGCCAAAAAACGGATCCAGTCTCTAAGGTTGGATGGTTTGGTGCAGCCCATTGGCATGAGCCCCAAGCGCTACCGGTTTGATACGTTTTGGCTGCGGGATTTAACGGAAGAAAGCCCCTGGTACGAGCCCCTGCAAACCGCACTGGCAGAACGTACGGGGCCACTAAACCCGTGGGAGGAGACGCCCGACTGGCAGATGGACTGGCTGGCCTGGGAGGCGGCCCCACACGCTAGCCACGTGGCCGACTGGGACGACGATTAATAGTTGAAAGACACTTGAAAGACGAAGTTCACCTGTCTGTCGCTTGGTTTGCTTCAGTTGTTCCCGAGCCAGTGGGGCTGCCAGCCAAAGGGGGGGTGGCTGTGGTGTTCTGGCTGCTGGGTTCAGGGGGAACGGAGGGTATTGAGGCAGCAGCAACCGGCGGGGGTGTTGACTGGCTTGTCGCGGCGGGGGTTAGCGATGGGGTTTCTGTGGCCAAGCCTGTGGTTTCGGTTGCGTTCTCCGGGTTGGCCAGTAAAGCTTCCAGCGCGGATGTGCCGGAAGCCGCGCCAGTGGGAGTACTGTTTGTTGCTTCGGGCAAACGTCGGTGAAGCGTAACCTGCTCCTGCCAGCGCAAATCCACCCGGTCCACCTGCTGCGAAAGCTGCCGAAGGGTGGGAAGCAACGGCTTGAGACGCGCCAGGCGCTTTGGTAAAGATTGATCCATGCGGCCCAGCCACAGCAATAGCAACTGCCCGGACTGCAAATCTCTCACTTGCGCACGAATATCCGTCCAACTGTGCCAATAAACCAATTCCACCTTAAATTCTGGGTGAGTCGCCAGTTGCGTCAGGCTTTCGTGCAATCGTTGCAGCCAAGCTTTTTGCTGCAACGGCCGTTGCTGTTGAAAGGCCTTCCATAGCGAACGGGAAATGTGGATCGATGGACTTCCCCCAGTGCCGCTGTGGCTCAGGCTGGTCGCCGTCAGCGCCTGGTTGGGCCTTGCGGGGGACGACTGGCTGAGCGCTTCGGTGCCCATGTAGAAAGCGGAAGGTTTCGGCAGGCGCACCCAATCATAGGGCTCGGTGAACATTGCGACCGGTTGAGCCGGGGCGGTTCCGCCGTTACTAGCCGTTGTTGAGGCGCTGCTGGCTATAAATACGTACGCCCAGGGAGATTTTTCCACCAAATGCAGGCTGAGCCTTGCCGGAAATAAACTTCGGCGCACCACCACTTGGTCCAGCACCGGAAATTGCTTTAGCAAGCGTTGTTCAATCCGATTGGGGTCTATTTCATAGAGCCGGAGGCTTTCGTAAGGTCGTAAAAAGGGCATTACCTGGTGCGGCTCAACCCATTGCGCTGGGCTCATCTCCCACTGATCGATATGCCAAACCCAGGCCGGATGCTGAGAAAGCCAAACGGTAATGCCGCTGAGGACCAACAGCAAGCCCAGGCGCACCAGCAGCTTAATGCGGTGCACCATCACGCGAACGCGCTTTTGCTCGCGACGGCGCTGAAAAAAGGTTTGCTGTCGTTGCCGGGCCATTTCCAGTTGCTGTTGGGTGCGCAGGCGTCGTTCTTCTTTGGGGGGGGGGGGCACTTGCACCAGGGGATCCTCGCTCAGAGGCATCATTGTTTCCTGATTGGGTTCGCAAGCATATTCGGCCCCAGGGCCGGGCTGGCGGCGACGTTGTAGGGTAAGGGTTGCAGAGGGCTGCCCTGGAGCCAGCGAATGGTTGGTGGACGGGGAGGGCGATTGTTGCCTGGCATAGCGTTGCGCCACGGACTCATACGTGGCCCGGTAGGGGAGTTGAACCGACGCGGTGGCGTCAGCAGGCGCCGCGTCATTGCCAGAACGGGTGTCGTGTATGGCACCAGAAGCAGCACCCGCCGCCGTGCTGGCGTCGGTGATGGGTTGTTCGTATTGGCGACGATCCTCACTCATAGGGGTGCGATTCCCGTTTTTATGGGCAACGGTGGGCTGCGGTTTGTAGCAGACAATCCACCAATGCATCGTACGAAATACCCATGGCTTGGGCTTGGGCGGGCAAATCACTCACATCCGTCATTCCCGGAATGGTGTTTACCTCTAAAATGGCAAATGCGCCGGAGGCTTCTGCCAAAAAATCGATCCGAGAAACGCCTTGACAGCCCACGGCCAGGTGGGCCGCCCGAGTGGTGGCCTGAATGTCTCGGGTGGTTGTATCCGGCAGTTCGGCCGGAATGATAAACTCCGTCAGCCCCTGGGTGTATTTGGCTTCAAAATCGTACCACTCCGTTTGGGTGCGCAACTCCAAAATGGGGGTAATTTCCAGTTGGCCGTTGCGCTCCAGCACGCCGACCGTTAACGATTTTCCGCTGCGGAAGGCTTCTACCAGAATTTTTCGGCTGTACTGTCCGGCTTGGCGCAAGGCGTCGGCGAGTGCGTCGGCGTTGCTGACCTTGTTCATGCCTACGCTCGATCCCTCGCTGGCGGGTTTGACCATTACCGGCAGGCCAATTTCAGCCATAATTCGCTGGCAAATATCCGTGAGCGGCTCGGTAAACTCCACCGAACCCGTCGAGTTTTCTGCACGGTGTGGTTGGGTTTGCAGGGTAATGGAAGGAATCACGGGCAGTCCGGCTTCTTTTAACAGGCGTTTGGTCAGGTCTTTATCCATGGTTACGGCGCTGGCCAGCACGCCGTTGCCGGTGTAGGGAATGTTCAGCCATTCCAGCAGGCCTTGAATGCAACCATCTTCTCCGTATTGGCCATGCAGGGCCAGAAAAGCAACCTCTATTGCGGAAGATTCCAACTGCCGGACAATATCGCGCTGCACATCCAGCAGAAAAACGTTTTCATAGCCCAGTCGCTGGAGGGCTTCGTAGCAGTTTTTGCCAGAGCGCAGCGAGACCGCCCGCTCGCTGGAAAGGCCGCCACACAGCACGCCCACCCGCGCTGTTTTCACAATACGGCCGGTTGCGTCTAACAGGGCACTGGGGGCCTGGTTGGTTTTCTCTACAGTGGTTGTCTCAGCCATGAATGGTTACTCCGCCCTGCAACTGATGCCATAATGTGTGCTCTTCTCGGGTCATTGCGCCCAATAGTAGGTTTTCAGGAATGACCTCCACCTGATAGGCCTCGGCAATGGCTTGCTTCATTCGCCACATCAGCCGGAGCACTTCCGTTGAGGTGCCATTGCCCAAATTAATAATAAAATTTCCGTGTAGCGGGCTAACCCGCACGTTGCCTTCAACCCACTGTTTGCCGCCCAGTTGATCAATCATCCAGCCGACTTTCAAATCGGGCCGAGCAATGGGGTTACGGAACACGCTCCCCCCGTTGGGCTCCGTGGGATGGTGTGTTTTGCGAAACGCCATGTTTTTATCAATCAGCGCCCGAATCTGGGCAGGATCTCCCGGCTGGAAATTCAGGTCGGCAGCCAGCACCACGTGGTAGTGTGGGTCAATATTGCTATGACGATACCGAAAGCCAAGCTGCTCGGGTGTCCATTGTTCCAACGAGCCGGTTTGAAAGTTGTACAAAAGCACCTGCTGCACCACGGCGGCGGTGTCTTGCCCCATGGCGCCCGCATTCATCCGCACGGCGCCGCCAATGGTTCCAGGAATTCCCACCATGTATTCCCCGCCGGTGAGACCCGCATCTAAGGAGGCTTTGGTGGCTTTGGCCAGGTGCACACCCGCCCCAAAGCGAATGCAGGTATCGCTCAGTGGTTCCACAAAGGCCAGCTTACGGGTCACCAGGGTAACGCCCTCAATCCCTGCCGAAGCAATGAGAGAGTTACTACCCCATCCCAGTACGGTGAATTCGGTTGTACCCAGCCCGGCAACCGACAACCGGGGCCGAATGGCGTTCAGTACAGCCACGGCCTCTTCCAGTGTTTCTGGCTGGTAGGCTTCCTCAATCGGTCCGCCGATGCGGTAGGTGGAAAACGAAGCCCCGTTCAGTTGTTCTGGCTGCGTGGTCATTCAGTGGCTCCGTTGGTGGGGCTGCCGATGGGGGCCAACTGCCGAAGCAACTGTGTAATGGTGCCCGCGCCCAGGGTCATCAACACATCGCCAGGCTGTAGCCAGGTGGCCAGGTTTTGGCGAAACGCCTCCCACTGGTCGTTGGGCAAATGGTGTGCCTGTCGCCCTCGCTGTTGAAGGGCTGCCACAAATTGGCCTGCCTCCACGCCGGGAACGGCCGCTTCGCCCGCGCTGTAAACGTCTGCAATGTAAACTTCATCGGCGGCTTGCAGGCTCTCTAAAAAAGGCTGCCAAAAGGTCTGAAAACGGCTGTAGCGGTGCGGCTGAAAAACGGCAATCAATCGTCCGTTTTCCCCGAGCCGTTTTCGGGCGGCTTCCAGTGTTACTTGTACCTCGGTTGGGTGGTGGGCGTAATCGTCTACCAGCAGGGCGTTATTGATACGACCAACCGGCTCAAACCGGCGACCCATCCCGGTAAATTGAAAAAGCGCCTGTTCTATAGTGGTTTTGGGCACCCCAAAATGGTGTGCCGTTGCAGCGGCCATGGCTGCGTTATGCAGGTTGAACACACCCGGAAGCTGTAAGCGCAGGTGAACAATGGGCTGCTGCTGATAGGTTAAGGTGCCTTGAAAGGTGCCATCCGGGTTTGCAAGCACTTCTGTCAGCCGGTAGGCAGGCGTGGGCTGCTGTAGGTCATCGGTGGCGCCTTCAGGCTGAAAGGAAATCCACATGGCAGACAGGCCACCGGGCAAATGCTTCCCCAGGCGGCGTGTGAGTGGACAATCTGCATTGAGCAAGACCTGGGCCGGTTGGGTTGAATGGGCATGAAGGTTGTTTTGCAAATAGCCCTGAAACAACGCCAACAGGCTTTGTTCGCCATCCTGAAAATGATCCGGGTGGTCGAGTTCCAGGTTGGTAATGACGGTATAAGTGGGCGCGTAGGCGCTCAAGGTGCCGTCACTCTCATCCAGCTCGGCAACGGCATAGGTACGGCTTTGGCTTACAATGACGTTGTTTTGTCGCCCAGGGATGCGTCCGCCGACCACCACGGTGGGATCCATACCGCCCTCGGCCAAAATGGCTCCGATCATCCCCGTTGTGGTGGTTTTGCCGTGCGTGCCGGTTACCCCAATGGAAACGGCATGCCCCACACTGGGGCCGTGGAGCAATTCCTTTAAAATGGCGGAGCGGTGGCAAATGGTGTAGCCTTTGGCCTCTGCCTCCAATAGCTCTGGGTTTTGGGCGTCTATGGCGGAAGAAACCACGACAATGGCCTGGCCTGCGGCTGAAGGCGCGGGGAGATTACTGGCTGCGTGGCCAATGCACACCCGAACCCCAAGCTGACGAAGCCATTGGGTCAGTGCGCCCTCTTTGGCGTCTGATCCACTGACGGTAAACCCCTGCTGCTGAAGATATTCGGCTAACCCACTCATGCCCACTCCACCAATGCCCATAAAATGAACGGGCACATCGGTGGAAAGCTGGACCATTTGGGTGGTTTTTGGTTTTTGATGCGGCGTAAACGCTTGCTCTGTATTTGCAACAGACGTATTTGCAGGGGCTTGCAGCATAAGGGGGGCAGCCTCCTCCTCCTTGTTAAAACGGCTTAACACGATGAACCCGATGGGGAGCGCGAGGCCATATCCGTCGGCGCATCGTTTACGGGAGCTTTTTGGCTGGCGTAGGCCTGCACCTCTTCGCGATCATCGAAGTGAATGGTGCGATCGGCCAGAATTTGGTAGTCTTCGTGGCCTTTGCCTGCCACCACAATCACGTCGTGTGGGCTGGCCAAATCCATTGCCTGGCGAATGGCTTCGCGGCGATCGGCGTTCACCTGCATGCGTTGGGGTTCAAACCGCTGAATGCCCGATAAAATGTCGGTAATAATCTGTTGCGGGTCTTCCGTTCGCGGGTTGTCGGAAGTGATGACCAGTACATCGGCCAATCGTTCGGCAATGGCCCCCATTTTAGGCCGCTTGGTTGCGTCGCGATCGCCACCACACCCAAACACCACAATCAGTTTGCCCTGCGGTGGGGTAACCTGGCGGGCGGCATTCAGCACGTTTTCCAGCCCATCGGGCGTGTGGGCGTAATCCACAATAACAAAGGGGGCTTCAGCCACCACCTCAAAGCGTCCGCGTACCCCAGGCACCTGGGCCAATGTGTCCACAATCTGATCCAGAGCAATGCCCAGGCCAATGCCTGCAGCAATGGCGGCTAAGGCGTTGTACACGCTAAACTGGCCCGCCAACCGAAGCTGAACCGGGGCGGAACCCGCCGGGGTTGTCACATCAAACGAGGCGCCGGTAATGCTGTAGCGTACGTTGCTGGCGCGCACCAAGGCTTCTGGATGGCTCAGGCTGTAGGTCAGTTGCCGAACCCCTGTTGGGCAGGCTGCCAGAAACCGATCGGCGTAGGTGTCATCCAGGTTAATGACGGCGGTTTTGGGGCCCGTGGATGGCGTGAGGCCGGAAAACAGAAGGCATTTGGCCGCGGCGTACTGGTCCATCGTTTGGTGAAAATCCAGATGATCCTGCGTGAGGTTGGTAAAAACGGCCACAGAAAAATCGCATCCCTGCACCCGGTATTGCGCCAGTGCGTGAGAACTTACCTCCATAACCACGGTGTTGGTGCCACCGGCCTTCATTTCCGCCAGTACGTGGTGCAAGGCATCGGCCATGGGCGTGGTGTGGTGGGTGGTTTCGTAGCCGGGCGAGGGTTTTTCCGTATTGTTAGGAGAGAGGACCCGGTGCCCCAACGTGCCAATAAGCCCAACGGAAGCTCCATTTGCCACCAGCAAACGTTCAATCAGGTGCGTGACAGTGGTTTTACCGTTGGTGCCGGTTACGCCAATCATTTGCATTTGCCTGCCGGGTTCGTTGTAAAACCGGGCGGAGAGTTCGGCAAACGCCTGATAGGTATTGGGCACCACCAGTACGGGAATGGTGGGTTTTAACTGCTCGGGCAGTCGGTGTTGACGATCCGCCTGAATGACCACGGCCAGCGCGCCCGCCTCAATGGCTTGGCTGACGTATTGGTGCCCGTCCACATGATCCCCGTGCAGGGCTACAAAAATCCAACCAGGCTTTACAGCGCGAGAGTTGGCGGTAATGCCCAGCACGACTGCTTGCAAGCCCTCCGTTGCCGCTGATTCGTGTGCGGTTGAACCGTTTACCGTGTACTGACTGTTGGCCAGCGTTGCGCAAACTGCATCCAATAGCGCCTGAAGTCTCATGAAACCGTACCACCCATTAACAACACCATCCGTAACACCACCACTCGTTTTTGTTGGTATTGGTCAAACGCAATACCAGCATACACGCCCAAAGCAGCCGTATCAAGCTTCTATTGGCACGCCTGGCACTCAGGGGGAGTGATGAACGCCAGAAAGGCCACTAATGGGTGGGCGACGTGTAGGGTTGTTTTCCCTGCGCATGGGTTGCGAGCCCTAAAATATGGACAGTCTGCTCCGCAATTTCTGCAAAAATAGGCGCCGCCACCGTACTGCCCCAAATCGCGCCCTTGGTGGGGCTATCCACCACCACCATAATTAACACTTCAGGGCGTTCGGCAGGAAAGTACCCCACAAACGAGGTGTACAGGCTGGCCCCGTAGCCCCGGCCAGCCTCTCTGGGCTTGCGAGACGTACCGGTTTTTCCGGCCACCCGAACCTCCTTAAGCGCCACGGGGGAATTGGGCGTTTGCTCAATGGCGCTGGCCAACAAGTCGGTAACGTCTTTTGCGGTTTGTTCCGACAACACCCGGCGGCGAACCACCTTTGTTTTGCCCGGGTTTTTGAGCACATGGGGCGTGACCCATACGCCCCCATTGGCAATACTGGCCACGGCGGCGGCCATTTGCATGGGCGTGGCGGCCAAGCCGTAACCGTAGCCCATACTGGCCTGCGTGGCGGTATCCCAGGTTTTGGGAGAATGCAAAATACCGGCCGATTCTCCAGGTAGATCAATCCCCGTTTTACGGCCAAACCCAAAACGATCTAGCAGCGTGTAGTGCTTGTTTTTGGGCGTTAACAGGGCCACCTTGGCACTGGCAATGTTGCTGGAGTGCTGAAACAAATAGACCAGATCGACCATGCCCGGATGGGGGTGCTTCCAGTAGTCGTAGTTGGTAATGGTCCAGCCGCCAATTTTCATTTTGCCCGTATCCAGCAAACGACTGTGCTTTTCAATCGCACCCGCCTCCAGGCCACAGGCCACGGTTAAAATTTTCATCGTGGAGCCCGGTGGGTAGACATCCGACAGCGACCAGTTTTTGAGATGCCCGGCCGGAGCCTGCCGGAACTGTTCCGGGTGGTAGGTGGGCGAAACGGCGTAGGCCAGCACCTCGCCACTTTTGGGCGCCATCATAACCACCACGCCACGCTCCGCCCCGGTACGCTCAATGCCGCTGGCCAAGGCTTTCTCTGCGGCAAACTGTAGCCGTGCGTCAATCGTGAGGGTGACATCCTGCGCTTTCGGAGCGCTCGTAATACTGTGCAACGTGGTTTTGTCTAACGTAATGGGGTTGCCGCGTCCATCTACGGAAACGCCTGCGGTTTTTTGCCCGCCGGGAGATTCTCGCAGAATGTCGCTGGCAACATCTTCAATGCCAGCAAACAACTGTGCTTCATCGTTCACATAGCCCAATACGTGTGCAGCCAAGGCGCCTTGCGGGTAACGGCGTACCGGCTTTTTCACCGGGTCCAGGCCACTAATCGGCACGTCTTTGGTCAAAATTCGTCCAGACTCTTTGTCTCTCAAGAGTTTTTGCGTTTTGTGGTCTCGCCTGGGGTGGGTAATGCGTGCTTTTTCCTGGATGGCCTCCACGGTGGCTTTGGGCAAATCTTTAAACAGAAGAATGGTGGAATCTTTTCGGGCCAGTTTTTCCAGGAGCTGAGATTCAGGCACATCTACATAAGGAGCGAGGGCAGAAGCAATTTGAACCGGTGTGTTTTCAAAAAAGTGCTGTGGGTGCGCGTACATGTCATACAGCATCATATCTTGGGCTAAAACGGTGCCGTTTCGGTCCAGGATTCGTCCTCGGTTTACCAGTACCCGAGAGGCGTTTCTCGATTGACTGGCCTTGTGAGACAGCGCATGGGCCGCCCATACCTGTAAATACACCAGGCGGCCAACAATGAGTACGGCCAGCAACATAAAAAGCCCCACCGTTAAACGAAAACGGACTGGGTGCTTACCGCCCGGTTTGGGAGGGGGTGGAAAGGGTTTGGCCATGGGCTTTCGGGTTGCGCTCCTGAAAAAAACGAATGGGTTAGTAACCGTACACGGGCGGCAAGGGTTGCCTGCGAGCGGGCTGGGGCATCGGGGCTGGGGTTGGGGTTGCTTTTAGCCGAATTTCAATCATGTCTGAAGGGCCCGCCGGATGCAAATGGGGTAAGCCCTGCGAGAGTTTGGCCAAACTTTCAAACGAATGCAACTGGTGTAGTTGTACGGTCAGGCCCGCGTTTTCCTCGTTCATTTTTCGGGTTTCGCGCACCATGGCCTGCACCTGAGATTCCAGCGAGACGCGCCAGCCGTAAAGGACCATAGAGGCCAGCACAATTAGCAACAGAATTCCGCCCAGCACCATTTGCAGCGGAGATAACACCCGAAGGCGAGACACTTCCTGAAGCGGACGAGATGAACGAAACGAACCGGTAACCACCATGATGGGCCTACCCCAATGTTTAGCCAGCACACACGCGCACGCTATAATGTGGGCTGTCACCATAACCGTTGTATTATAACTTGCGGTCGCGCCGTCTCCAACTAAAGCCGTACCGCCCGGTGGCAAGGGGGCTGTGTCTGTAGTGCCAACAGTGTTCTGTGTTGCAATCAAAAAAATAAGGCCAAGAAGCTCCCTATGAAAAAAACGACGCCCATTTCATCCGCCAAACCAACCGAACGTGCTGCTTCTGTGCAACAGGAAGTGCCCATGGAGACGGTTTTGGATGTGTTAAACGCCACCTATGACGATCATCCGATGGACCTTGTGACCGAGCAAAACCCCTACAAAGTCCTCGTGGGTTGTATTCTGAGCCTTCGCACCAAGGATGAGGCTACCATTCCGGCCTGTGAGCGTTTGTTTGCCCTGGCCGACACCCCGGAATCGATGTTGACGCTTTCGGCGGAAACCATTCAGCAGGCTATTTTTCCTGTCGGTTTTTACCGCAACAAATCCGAAACGATTCTCTCGTTGTCTCGCACGCTCCTGGATCAATTCAATGGCCAAGTGCCCAACTCCATAGAGGAACTTTTAACGCTGAAAGGCGTGGGCAGAAAAACGGCCAATTTGGTGGTGGGCTTGGGGCACCGCTTGCCTGCCATTTGTGTGGATGTGCATGTGCACCGGATTTGCAATCGGTTGGGCTACATTGCCACCACCACCCCGGAAGAGACCGAAATGGTGTTGCGTCAAAAGTTGCCTTTGCCCTATTGGTCGCTTATTAACAAGCTGTTGGTTTTGCACGGCAGAGAGGTTTGCAAGCCGATTGGGGCCCGGTGCGATGTATGCCCGGTGGCGAGCCATTGTTTGCAAATAGACGTTAAAAAAAGAAAGCCGCCAGAAAAGCCGTTAGCAAAGCTAAGCGCAATTAAAAAACCGCTTTAACCCCACCCACCGGCCTGCACCGCCTTTTAAGAGACAGCCGCAGAGGCGACGAGCTTACGGGGAACTTACGGGCGCGGAACTTACTGCGGCGTACGCACACTACTACCGCCACCACCGGAAGCAACATCTGCAAGCGTTTCTGTTGGCATTTGCTGCATATGGTCAAAAACCAACCGAGAAGCCCGCTGAATCATCGGCTTGGCGGTGTAATCGTTGTAAGGCCGCTCTACCTGAATGGCCAGAATGTAATAGCGTCCATCGGGCAGGTACACAATGGCGGCATTCCCCAGGGAAGTGCCAATGTCTCCGGTTTTGTGCGCAACCAAGGTTTCTGCCGGTAACAGGGCGGGGATTAACCGACGGTTGTGGGTGCCAAGCAAAATATGCACCATCGCCGATCGGGCCTCTACGGAGAGGTTGGCCCCTAGCTGCACGTTGTACAGCAGGGTGGCCATATCTCGCATGGAAATAACATTGTCACCGGGTAAATCGGGCAACCATTCGGCAATGCGGGTTTGCTCAAGCCCCATATGCTTAAACAGGCGGTTCAGTCGGTCGTTGCCGCCCAGTTGATCAATTAGGATATTGGTACAGGTGTTGTCGCTAAGCTGAATCATTTGCCGGGCCACTTCCAGCGCCGGAATGGCCTGCCCTGCGGGTTGATATTGTAGGCCGCCCGCCCCACCTGCGCGGTGATGCTCCAGGTAAGGAATCATGCTTTCCGGGGCGATGAGGCCGTTTTCCATGGCGCGAAATGTGGCGTACAAAACGGGCAGCTTAATCACGCTGGCGGCAGAAACAGGCGTCTCTCCCCCAAGGCTGACGGCCACATCCCGCTGAGGATCAAAGAAGTACACGTGTGGCTTGAATGAAGCAGGGTATTGGCTAAAGAGAGATTCCAGCGACTGTTTTAGTGCAACGTCTTCGCGAACCGGCATTAGCGGCAACAGGCGCTCGGCGGAAATGGGGCTATCTAAGGTAAGGGCTTGGCTTAAAAGCAGTTTGTTGTAAAAGTGTTGCTCCAAACGCTGTGCGGTTTGGGCCAGTTCCCTAGGGGTTAGTTCCGGGTTGCCCACGCCAAGTACCCGCTGGAATTGGCTGGTTTGAGACAGTGCCGCCTGAACCACAGGAGAGGCCTGTACGCCATAGAAAAGCTGGGCTGGCCAGTGCCGCAGGTTAAACAGCACCACCAGACAAGAGACCGCTAAGCTGAGCAGAATGAAAAAACGCATAATCTGTTGCCGACGTCGATGACGGTAATGCGCCGCACTGCGAGGATGGGCAGAAGAGCCGGTACCGGTTGTTGCCCCGTTGCCCCTGGGGGAGTGACAACCGGGCGAGTGGCGACGGGGGGGCTTGTCCTGCCGACCTGGCGGACGGGGATTGGATTCATGATAACCCATAGAAGGCCCAGCCGGGTGGCGTGGCGGTGTTAAAATCGGTTTTTGGGTGGGGCGGCGTTTTGCCGAAGAAGGACCGTGTGGTTGCATTGCCCAAGGTACTCACTAACTCAATACTCGTAAACTCTCTGAAGGTGGGACAATTTGAAGAAACAGTGGAACAGGTCAAGAAATGCCAAAAGTGAAGATGTGATTTTTTTTAAATCAGAATGGTGAATAAACCAGCGTGAAACGAGAATCTCCCTGCGTGCAGAGTGGCTTTTTGGCAAACAATTTTGTTAAAAATACACTACTGCGTACGTTTGAAGCAACAAAACAGTTGTTAAACCCCATTATGTCCAGCCTATTGCATTTAACAGTGCCAGCAAGACGACCTTGACCGCTTTGTTATGGTACCGTACCCAAGGGTTTTAGAAAAGCCCAATCGGAATTCTCCTCTCGGTGGACTGGTTGAAAGTTATGCCTACTGTGTAAAATAGCCTTAAATGGCCTGTCACAATTTTTTTTGCCTGCAACGCAGGCGTAGGGGGTTGGTTACCGCCAAGAAGCCTGGTTTCCTTTCAGTCACGTCTGGACAGTCTGTTGGTTTGGCCTTACCCTCAAAGCAGAGAAGTTCTTTCGTTGATGGAGCGTTTACAGCGGGTTGGTTCCCTCATTTAGCTGTTTTTCCGCGTTGTGGTTCATTTCTCAACGGCTTGTGGCAATACGGCTCTGCAAAAAGCTTAGTGAACGTAGGGGCTTACTGATATTGTTTTTAATGTTTCCCAGTTAATGGCTACACGGAGAGATCTACCCGAATGAGTACAATACAAATTTCCGAAAAACTAAAGACGTTGGCGCTCGATCTAACGCGCAGCTTTCCCAGAAGTCCACGCGAAACGCTGGGGGGCTATGTGATTGCCGCGCGTACGCTCGATAAATGCCGTGCGGTGCTAAACAACAGCCAGGGCGAATATCACTTTAACTGTCCTTTGGATCGTCGTTTCTTTGACTTTACCGAACTGGACGCCGAGGCGTTTAAAGCGTTTGTGGCCACAGGCGCAATCGATGAGGAAGTGGCCGAATGGATTGTCAGCCACGCGAAAACACGGGATCGCAGCGAGATTGTGGAATGGAACAACGATCATCGCTACAAACGCATTAGCGACTTGCCAGCCGCCCTCCAGGTCTACTTTGAGGACTACATTCCGCAATTTGTGCCCAAGGGCAAAGTGGTCTACCACTGGTTTGATGTGTATGACTATGAGGAAGGTCGTCTCTAGTTTCGCCTGTGCCTCTGTGGTGAGGCTTAAGCCTTACGGTGCGCGCAGATTCATATTGATTGACCGTTTTGCTGACCCGACCGGTACGATAACCGGCTTTCGCCCTGACTGTTGAAGCAGTTGGGGCGAAAGCGTATGATTGAATCACCATTCTTGTTCCTGTTTCCCCATCCTGCCTCGGCAGTATCCTCACATCCACTGAGTACGCGCCGGAATAACGCGCAACATTTTGGCGCCTTCGGCGTTTATGTCAGGGCGTAATTGCTATTACTGTTGTGTTGCCTGTTGCTGCACGCTGCTGCGCCCCAAAAAACGTTCTCTCCGCGACAGGGAAACACGCCTCAACAATCTACTCAACAATCTAATAAGAGCGATTGAACCACGACGATGACGCCACTGAGTTTGCTTTCCTACTCAACACCTTCTATCCCACCTTCCACCCCAGCGCCGCCGCCAAAGCGGGTTTTGTTTGCTGGCGAAACTGTCTCTGCCACTCCCGCAAAGCCAATGGATGTGTCGCTACAGCAGCGGGCTGATAGTTTTACGATGGCTACTACGGTGCGTTTTGCGCAAAAACAACCTTCCGTGCCGTTGGGGCCCCATCTTCAGCGGGAGCCGTTTGGAAAGGCGTGTCATCCCCAATCGTCAGCCGATCGTTGCGATCCGGTAGATTGGTCCCATGTGATTGCCCAGTGGATGCAAGGGGTGCAAACAGGCGATCTGTGGGTCCAAATGCAGCAGGCAGGCCACCTGTGGCAAGATATTAACACCACGCTCGCCAACATTGGCAGCCCAACGGTCGAAGCGGGCGTTCCCGCCTGGCAGGTGAAGCGGGGCGCTTTCCATACCCTGATGGAGCCCCTGGAAAAAGCCCTGCAAGATCCGTGGGAAGCCAAGCGGCTGCTTTCTGGCATGTACGACCGTTACCAGCACGACGATATTTTAAAAGAGGCCATTGATCGACGGCTGAGCGTGTTTCACCGTATTTTAACCTCGCCGGAGTTTTACGCCTCTCAACTGGACCGGCAAATGAAGATTTTGGTGGGCGCTGCCGGGGTGGGTGCGGGCAAGGTGGCACAAATCCTTTCCGATGATCCGCGGGTGCCCGAACGGTTGAGAAGACAACTGGAGGCGATTAAGAGTGATGGGTTGGCCACCCGCACCCCTGCCGAAGCCCAGGAAGATTTGGATCAGCTTTTTCCGGTAACGGGTTTGGGCCAAGGAATGGGGCAGTACGAGGTAATAGGCGCCCATGCCCTGGGGGTGGGTACGGTCGGGGAAACCTGGCGTGTTCGAGACCGGCTGACGAACGAGGAGCAGGTGGTTAAAATCATTAAGTTGGGCGTTACGGAAGAGACGCTCGAAGAAGAGCGCATGATTTGGAAGGCCTTTGCGCGGGTGGCTTTTGCCAACGATCCCAAGGCGGAGGCCCGGGCTGTCAGCCATATTGATAACCTGTTCAACGGCTGGATTGACGAACTGGATTTGTGCAAGGAAAAGCAAGGGGCCGAAGGTCTGGCCAGACACGCCAAGCGATATCGGGTGGCGCCGGTTAAAAACTTGGCCGTTACCACCGATGCCAACGGAGTGAGCCGTGGTGCGGCCATTGTGTTTGATGTAGCCCCTGGCATTCAATTGTCTCAACTGTTTGCCGTGCTGGAGGATTATCGGGCCCTGAAGGCGCAGCACAACCTGGATATTTACCGTATTCAGCACAAAGCCTTGCTTAAGCAGTACCCGTGGCTCCGCTCGCCGGATGCGGTAATTAACAAGCTGCCGTCTGCGTATTTATCGGCACAAAACGAGCAAGCCATGTTTATCCGTCAAAACCGGCAGCGGGTTTCTCATGGCGACCCGCACATGGGCAACGTGTTTGTGAATCTAAACGAGAAGGGTCAGCTCCAAATTTGTTATATCGATACCGGCTTGACGGTGGCCCGCAGCAGTCAATCGGTTACGCACCACGATAGTTTGGCCTTAAACAATTTGTTGGCCAATACGCGCGAGTTTTCCACGGGCGTTATTCGGCAGGCGGGTTCTGTGCCCAGAGAATTTGCGGGCGATGATGGCCGAAGCGCCCTGGCCGAGCAATTGCACCATACCTTGAACCAGCGTCTCTATCAGTCTGGCATTGATTTTACAGACCCTGAACTGGTGAACACCGTGGTTGAAAACACGATGGAAGAACTGGGCGTTAACCCGAAAGAAGACGATACGATCTTTTTAAAATCCCAGCTCCAAACCTTTATGACCTACCAAAAACTGTCTCAGTTGGCCGGTAGCGATTATCGCCACATTTTAAAAGAGTCCATTCCCGATGTGGTGCAGGGGTTTTTAACCAGCCTGCGTTACGAACCCCAGGAAACCAGCCACCTGCTGCTCCGCTCCGTTAAAGAGGCGGCAAGGCAACCGGTGCAGTCGGCCAAAGTGTTTTTCAGCCATCTGTTTCCTGGCGGCGGCTCCAACGGGCCTTAGCCATCGTCTTGCACCCATTCCCCCATAATGCGCGCGCACCCAGGCGAGCTATTTTTGTTCAAAGGTGTTACAATGCTCCATTCATCTCCGCCATTCATCCTAAGGGGTGGTAGTAGATTCCGGTCTGCCACGTCTTTCGTGCAATTTCAGTACAATCACGCGCATTGCATTGTTGCGTTTTTTGTTCGGGCAAGCCGTTAACGGCCAAAGGTTGGAACTGATTGATGTCGATGTCTCCGTTTTTAGGTTTTTCAGCACAAGTGCCTGTTGTGGGGCAGCGCTTTGGCATTGCTCTTGGTCATCAACATATCGGTGGGCAACACGGGCGGGGGAATGTAAACAATCATTCCAATTCGCCCTCGACGGTGCCTGTGCCACTTACTTGTGATGTGAACCAGGCCAAAGCCCAGGTGCTGAATGTGGATTTCCACAATGTGGGTTTGCTGGAACATCCCCAACGACCCGTATTGTTGATGGTCGCCAGTGCCAACAGCAGGGAAACGGCAGTAGCACTGGGAGATATGGCCACCTTGGCCGCGCAGTTTCATGAACGTCTCTACACCGCCTTTTTAGATATTACCAACGAGCCCCTGTTGGCTCGTCTGGGTTTGGATCCGGCCACGGATCGTCGTTATTATTTGTACAAGCCCCAACAGGCCAGCCGTACCCAAAAGGATCTTCCTTCCCAGGAAGGAGCCCAAGATTTGGACAGCCTGAGACACTTTTTGACCCGTCAAAAAATTTCTCCAACCACGCGTTACGAAGCCTAAATACGGGTTTCGCGGGCAAGGCCAGGGGAGTGCAGCGTTTGGCAAGTGGATGCGCCACGTGATAAAAATTGGTTCTTTTTCCCCTGCCTGCTTGGTGCGTTACGCCGATGCCTTGTTGCTGGGCCTGTTGTTGCTGGTTGTGGGCACGTCGTTATGGTTGCAACTTGTGCCGCCGCCCTCTTTTACAGTGTGGGTTACCCCGCCCCGGCCTATTGCTGTGCCAAAGGAGGCTATTCGCCTTCCCTTGCCAGTCGCCAAAGCCTCTGTCAACTCTGTCAACGAGCAGCATTTGCCGATGCCAGTGACGGCGGCGGGAGCGTCGTTACCGGTTGCCTCAGAGGGTGCCGTTCAGCCTAATGCAAGCGGCCACCGAAGTCGTCTGTCTCACTACCCAGCCAAACCAAAGCCGGTGCCCGTGAGTATCAATCACGCCAGCGTTCAGCAGCTTCAGGTGTTGCCGGGGGTGGGTCCTAAACTAGCCCAACGCATTGTGGAATATCGCAAGCAGAACGGTCCGTTTTCCACAGTGGAGGCACTGGAGGCCGTGCGCGGCATTGGCCCCAAAAAGCTTTCCAAAATGAAACCCTATTTGCGATTGACGCCTCCCTAGCGCGTGTCCTCAGTGGAGGTGATGACAGGTATTTGCGGCATTGTTGTGCTGGTTGCTCAGCCATTTAAGTGCTGTTTAAACTCCTGCTGCGGTGTTGCTTGCGCTTTGCAACTCCTCTGTCACCACCTCCACTAAGGACACGCACTAAGCCCAAAGGGGTGGCCAAGGGCACAAAATCGAGAAAATGTGCCTTTATGCACTTGGTATGCGTTTTATTCAACTTGTTGGTTTACCGTGGTTTTTCTTAGGTGTTGAGTGGTCAGTTGCTTTTTTGCTGAGAAAGCGCTGAGCGGCTTTTGACCGAAGATGTAAATTATGGTAAACATTGCACCCTTTGGCTAGCGAAAATCGCTTCGCTATTGTTTTTATACAAATGTAGGTCGTTATTCCTCATTCCCTCAGAAGTGATTTCAATTGCTGCGATCAAACGATGGTCTGCTTTGCCTTTTGGGGCTCAGGCTTGGATCGTTTGTTCGTTCAAAGCAAAAAAGCACGGATACTTTGTAATTTTTGCAGGATCCGAGTGTTGGACTCGTTTTTTAACCGAATGCCAAATGCGCCTAATGTCGAAGCCAGCAGCGTGTTTGCTGACCCCGAGGTTGGTATTCTACCGGTTAAAATCCTCTCCAATGCCTGGGCGATCCCGCAGCAGTAGACGGTAGTGTACAATTGACAAGGATGGCAGGTAGGCACTATGGCAGCAAAATCCCTTATTGTGGCAACAGGTAAAACTCCCGCCAAACCGAGCAGGACCGGAACGCCCAAAATGGAAGAAGAAAAACCTGCAAAAGCAGAACGCACGATTAACGATTATGTAGAGCTGATCGAAACCGTGGCTCGGGTGGAGTATAGCCGCCTGCCCAACCATTTGATTGATTTTACCGAACTGGTGAACATCGGTGCCATTGCGTTGCACGTGTTGTTTACCTCCAACCCCGATCGGGAGTACAACGTCACGTATCTGTCCACGGCCATTAAGTGGGCTATTCGTAACGAACTCCGCTATCGATACAAGTGGTACTCGTTGCGTCAAGTCGATAATCGCGAATCAGAGCCAGATGCTGAGGGTACACCCAACGCGAGTGCTGGCGACGATGATTTTGAAATGGACAAAGGCGCGGTTCGAGAAGTGGTTTACGAAACCATTCTCTCGATGGACAGCATGCTGGAGGCGGAAAATCCCACGGAAATTCGGGATGATTCTCACACGCCGGAAGAAAACACGGAACTGAAGGAAATGGCCCGCGTGGTGCGAGAGGCCATTGCCAAGCTTCCTGAGCGCGAAAAACAGATTATTGAGGCCCGGTTCTACAAAAATATGAAAATGCGCGAAATTGGGGCGGCGTTTAACATCTCGCCGTCGCGTACCTCGCGTATTGTGCAATCTGGCCTGGATAAAATTAAGCTGGAGCTTCAGCGTCGCGGGTTTGCCTAAACCGCTAAACCCTGGCATACGCTACGGCTAGCTACGCAAAACAAACGCCGATCTTTCTCCGTGAGCGGGAGAGGTCGGCGTTCTGGTTGGGTTGGAATCAGGCGCCGGAATCTGGGCGTTCTGCTTGGCCGAGTTGTCCGGCAATATTGGTGGCTTCTTCCACGGCGCGGGCCAGTACGGAGCGAATTTTACCGTCTTCCATGGTCAGTAGGGCGGCAATGGTGCAGCCCGCAGGTGTGGTGACATCATCGCGCAGGGCGGCTGGGTGCCGACCCGTTTTCTGAACCATCGTGGCGGCACCCAGGACCGTCTGAGCCACGATTTTAAGGGCCACGTCTCTCGGTAGGCCAACCCGTACGCCACCATCGGCCAGGGCTTCCATAATCAGGTACAGGTAGGCCGGTCCACTGCCGCCCAGGCTAGTTACGGCGTTAAAATGGACTTCTTCCAACTCCATGACGCGACCAACGGATTCAAAAATGGTTTTGGCCTTGGCCACATGAGACGCATCTCCGTAGGTTCCATGGCACAGTACCGTCATTCCTTGCCCCACCACACATGGGGTGTTGGGCATGGCCCGCACAACCGGGTTTTGGCTGCCCAGCGCTTTTTCTATGGCGCGGGTGGTGACGCCAGCCGCAATGGAAATAATCAGCGTGCTTTCGGGCAGGCCCGCGGCCTTTAGTTTTTCTAGCACGGAGCGCAGCTTGTTGGGCTTCACGCACACGAGCAGGCAGTCGGTTGCGGTTAAATTTTCTGGGGTGTAGCGGGTTTGCGTGGCAATACCCAGGGTTTGTGTCACCTCTTGGCAGGAGGCTTCAGAGCGAACCGTGGCCCAAATCTTCTCCTGAGGAATGGCCTGGCTGTTGAGTAAGCCCTGTACCAGCGCACGACCCATCACACCCACGCCAATGACGCCCAAATGTCCTGAGAACAAGGGCGTATGTTGTGTTGCAACGGGTATGGATTGGGTTTGAGAGCTGACCACGGGAAAGACCACTTTCTGAAGCAAGCACACTTGTAAAGCACCTGGAGGGGCTGGCCGTTAGTATAGCACTGAGAAGCCTCTTGGGCGCTTTTTGAGACTGGATAGGGGGCGGCTCTGCTTCATAAGTTGTTACGAATTGGCATCAAGCGGCCTTCATAAAATCTTTATGCTTGTAGAACAAACAGTGTGTTTTTACCGAGCAGGATAGGCGAGATGGAATGAAAACAGTAGAGCGTGGCGGTAAAGCCAGTGCTTTACGCATCGTGGTTTAACCCGCGCAACGTTTAGAACGGCCTGTGGAGGGCTGGTTCTTGCGGTGGGGGAACACGAAGGGCTTCTCTGCCAGAGAGAGAATCCGGCGAATATAACGCAGGAAAGTAATACAGGCGGATAACATGGGCGGATACCTTACTTCGTCGCGGCTAATGCCAGGCGATGCCTCTGGTTATGGCTACGGGGCAACGAATACTTACGGTGGTCCAGGCGGCTATGGCGGTGGCTATGGTGGATCAACTGCGGGCGGTTACGGTGGTCCAGGCGGCTATGGCAGTAGTGGCGGTGGCTATGGTGGCGGATCAACTGCCGGGGGCTACGGCGGAAACAGTGGATTGCCCTACGGCCGTTCGGTTCGCTCGGCGAATGGGACGAGCTACGGAGCGTCTTCCGGTGGCTATGGCAACCAGTACACAGGCGGCGGATCTGGCACTTCCAGCTATGGTAGCAGCCGTGGTGGCTATGGCTCTTCCTCCACGGGTTATGGAAGTACCACCTCCGGGAGTTACGGCGGTGGGCTCTCCGGCTATGGCACTGCTGGCGGTAGCACCGGGGCCTATGGCAGTTACGGAACCAGTTCAATCACAGGCTCCGGCAGCGGGGGGACTTCGTCTGGTACGACGACCGGGGGAACGGGTAGCAGCAGTAACAGTTTAATGACCTATGCCAGTCTGGATCAGCAAATTTCCCAACTCCCGGATGGCGCGGGAAAAACAGCTATTCAAAGTTTACGGCAATCGGGTGTAAGCCCAATGGTATTGGGCTTGGCCATTCAGCAACTACGCGCCGGAACTTCAAGTACCAGCGGCAGCAGTAGTGGCAGTGGCAGCACCTCTGGTAGTGGTACGGGCACCACTGGCGGAACCACCACTGGTGGAGGCACCTAATTCGGATGATTCGATCGTAAAAAAGCTTTAGGCCAAACGCGCAACATGTTTTATTGGGTTTAACCTGTCATCTGTGCATGCCATCGGGTCGGCTTCATCCGTTGAGATGGACCGAACCAGCCGTGGGGGATGTGTTACACATTCCAAACGGCTTTTTTATTTTGGGGGTGCCGTGTCGTTGCGTTGGCTTTGGGGGGCGTCAAGGGTTGCCTAAAATTTGTCGTCCCAGGCTGCCATCCCCACCCGATTCGGAATCCGAAGGAAAGCGCATGGTTTGCACCGTGCCAACGCCATCGTTGCCAGATATTCCAGAGTCACCACCGTCTGGGTTGTCGTCAATGGTGGTGGAGCCACCGTCCTCAGAGTCGGAGGGCATTTTTTGGGTAATGCTAATGCCAAGATCGGGATCTCCGACCCCGCCGCCACCGCCAATGCCGCCGTCTTCACTGTCGGAAGGGGCTTTTAGGGTTTGGGGGGTATCGGTCCAATCTTGCCGAATAAGCGGGCTAAACTGTTGCAAAATCTGCCGAAATTGCTGCTGGATGGAGTGACTGGCAGCAAACCGAAGTAAATAGCGATCGTCCATGAACCATAGTCCTCACGGTTGTATTCAGGGGGGTGACAGGCTCGCCGTCCAAACGATTGCTTTTGTATATAAATAGTATAATACATTTGAACGGAATCACCAGAGGGGGAGGACCACTGTTTACAACCCGCAGTGTTGTTGCTTTAGGAGGCCGGTTGCTGAAACCTTTGAGAAAGCTGCAACAGGGCCATGGCGGTCTGTGGGCGTTCTTCGTCCAGGTAGAGGGAGGCCAGCCGTTGTAACGAAGCCTGGTAAGCTTGTGTGTTGCCTTGGCTTCGGGCGTACTGCATAGAAGTGCGGTAGGCTTGCACGGCCTGCTGGGCAGCGCCCTCTTTCCGGTAGACGGCGGCCAGGTTGCTAAAAATATCCGGTAGCAGGGATGGGTTACCGCTACTGGGTTTGGCGGCCTCCTGGGTGGCTTTTAAAAAGGCTTGGCGCGCTTGGGGCAACGCTTTTCGTTGCAGGTGCACGCTTCCCAGATCGTTGAGCAATTGGGCGCTCCAACCCGGTAGGGCCGTCTCTTGCGTGCGCTTTAGGGCTTGGTTGAATCGTTCTGCTGCCAGGCCAAACTGTCCGGTTTGCTCCAGCAGTAACGCGGCGCGGTGTGCGGCCTGAATCTCCTTTTGCGGGAGTTGCGCTTGCTGAAAGGCTTTTTCTGCCAGAGTGTACTGCCCAATGGCTTCGCGGGGGCGGCGGGTTTTTTCTAAAAATTGTCCCATCAGGTGGTGGAGCTTGCCTTCGAGATCGGGCCGGTTTTTTCCGGCCAGCAGTGCCAGTGCCTGCTCCATTTCGTTGTTAGCCTTGTCCCAGTCGTTGAGTTTTAGTCGAAGTTGAAAGCGGTCGATGCGGGTTTTGAGCGCCTGTTTTTCGTCGTTACTGAGTGCCAACGGGAGGCTTTCGGTGACAGAAGCCGCTGAAAAAGGATTATGATGACGGTCTGCTTCCAGGGCGGTGTTGGTACCAGGGGGTGTTTGAGGTGCGCTGGCCGGGTTGTTGGCTCCATTATCTGTGGCGGGTTCCACCGTGGGAGTGGCTGCGGAGCCCGCTGAGACTGTGTGGGTGGCCACTGCATTGGCAGACGCCTCATTGGCTGACACTGCATGGGTGTAGTCAATATCTTGTATCAGTAGCGCTTCCACCCAGTCTTTTACCACGGAAGAGGGCTGGCCGAGAGCGTCTTGGATGAAGTGGTCCAGTCCATCGGCGGACGTTCTGAGCACCTGGCGAATGAGCGGTACCGAGGGTTTGGCTTTGGCGCCTTCTGTGAGCACAACCTGTAAATAGCTGTTGAGTTGCTGGGTTTCGGCCTCGGGCAGGCCGAGGGCTTGGGCAGTATTTTTAAAATCGTTCACAATGGCGCCAAGCGATACTTTTTGTCGAGACATCACTTGGCCGGATACGGATGAAATGGCCGAAGGGGCTTCGGTTGTGGACGGGCGATGGTTGGCGTTTTGTATCTCCAGGCTGTTGCTTCCGGGCACGGAGACGCTCACTTGTCCTGTAAGCGGCTGCGCAGGAGTGAGCATTTGCCCGGCAAGTGCTTGTCCGGTAAGTGTTTGTCCGGTAAGTGCTTCGGCAGCATTCGTTGGCACAGGCTGAGTTTGTTGGCGGCGTCCCTGGCTGTCGGGATCCACGGGTTGGCCGCCGTTGTTTTCTGGCAACGCGCTGCTGCTGCTGCTGGCGCTCGTGCCGCCCGCTCGCCTTCCCTGGGAGGAAACCATATAGGGGGTGTAAATCCTGGTGAGCATCGGTGGATAGGGACCCCGTTCCGCGACTGCTTGGGTTCATCCGTCAGCCAAACACTGTGTGCATAGAACTTTGTGCATAGAACTGTACACATAAAGCGTTGGCTACAAAGCACCTGCGCCTATTGAGCGGATGCTAATGCCAGCTAGCTGCGGATGTAGTGAATGTAAATGGTTGAGACAACGATTCAACTGCTACCCGGTTCAGTTCGCTCTGCTCGGTTTGGCCGTTTGCTTTGTGGCTGCGCCTGTTACGCCTTGTGGGCCAACCTGTACGCGATGACTGAACTGGGTGCTGGAGGCATTCTGGCATTGATTTGCCTGGATAGGGCCCAACGGCAAAACCAGGAAGACCCCGGGCAACGACCCAGGTTTTCTTAGGTCATAGAATCCCCCTGTCCGTATTATCGGCATCCGGTCTGGCCGATGGAGTGTTGCGCGGGCAAAATCCACCAACTGAGGGGATTCTTGATGGTTGGATATTGATATATTATTTATTTTTTATCTCAATGCAAGGTTTGTCCCAGGCGATAGTTTTTTGCGCGCGGCGTCCTAAAAAAATCGGCCTTCGGGTCCTGTGGGTGGCGGCGGGTCAGGGTTCAGTTCCCAGGGGTTGCGATCGAAAGCGGCGTCTGCGTATCGGCTGGAAGGGGGCGTGGAAAATTGCTCTTTAAGCTGCCGAGGGAGCTTGGCGTAGTACCGAACCAAGGCGTGGTGGTAGGCCAGTAGCCGAATGTAGGACAACCCCAAATAAAATACCAGGGTTACCATTTCGCAGGCCAATAACAGGCCGTAGTTGGCCTGGAACGAGAGTAAATCCTGAATGTTGTAGACTGCAAACAGAGAGACCAACTCCACTAAAAGCAGGCCATAAAACACCGCATAACCGGCATAAACCACAAAAACCAGCGGCGAAAAAAATGCAATTCGGCCACACCGCTCGTAAACAGTTCGGGCGGGTAAATCGGGTTCGGTAATGGCCGCCACGCTGCCGTATACCGTAATGGCAGTGGTCCAAAAGCCATTCAGGAACACAAACACGGTAAACATGGCCAGTAACAACACCACAAACAGGCCCACAATAAACTGAATGGGCAAGCTCATGTTGGAAGAGCCCAACGTTTGGTTAAACCACCAAAACTCGGCCAAACTCACGCCAACCGTTAGTGTGCTTAGCAGTAGCGTGGGTCCAAATACCATGAGCCAGCGGTACAAGTTCCAGTTGAGCAGGGCCAGCATAGACAACTGCGCATCGGGCTGATAGTCCACGTGGAGTGGGTGGGGTCGCGAAAGCCCCCTGGCCCATACGCCCAGGTAAATCACCTTGATCCGAAACAGTAGCTGAACCAGCCCTAAAAAGGAGAGTAGCGCAAATGCGCCAAGCTTTAGGTAAAAGTAGCTTGGCAAGCCCTGCAGGTCTCCCTTCCACAGGTTTTCAATCGTCTCAATCAGGGGTATCAGTAAGCTTTCGCCCGTCAGTAACGCCAACGGAGACAAAAAAACCAACAACGCCAGCAGCGGCAACGCTTCAGGGGGGAGTAACATTTCTAAAATGAGCGGTGCGTTTTTTCGCGAGGCCGTGGCGCCTTGGCTTAATGCAACAGAGCCCAAGGGGCTAGCGGCTTCGCCGCGGTTGGATAGGTGAAACCGGTTGGTCACGCCCAAGTTGCTCCTGCTCACAAGGGTTGTCGCACCCATTTTGTGCACAACGCCAATGCCAAACCAAACGCCTTGAATCCGCGAGACAAAACTGCCGAGACAAAGTCGCAAGGATTCAAGGTCTCAGCCGTTCAGCATAGCACGGGTATACGCATTTCCGCTACGGCGACGGCGACTTGCGCTTCATAAACAAACCGCCTCATCCCAACTCGGATCAGGCGGTTTGTCGTTAACCGTGCTAAAAATGTCGGTTACAGGAGCCTTAACCAAGAGCACGCCCTTAGGAAGACTGGGCGGCCACGGCCTCGTTGTCATCATCGGCAGGCGGGGAGGCGTCCCCTTTTTTGCCAGCAGGCTCTTTGGGTTCTTTCTCTTTATCTTTGGCTTTTTCTTTGGGTCTGCCACTCGTGTCAGACTCGAATTGGATGTCTTCGCCCTTCAAGATGGCTCGAATGTCGTCGCCTTCCTTGAAGCGGCCTAGCAGCATCTCTTCGCAGAGTGCGTCTTCCACTTTCTTCTGAATCACGCGGCGCAGCGGACGCGCACCATAGCTGGGGCTGTAGCCTTCCTTGGCCAGCTGATCCTTGACTTCGTCTGAGATGGCCAAGGCCATTTTTTGCAGCCCCATCCGCTTGACCAGGTCTCGAACCATAATGTCGACAATGTGACGAACTTCTTCTTTGCTCAACTGCTGGAAGATGATCACATCGTCTAAACGGTTCAGGAATTCGGGCCGGAAGGTCTTTTTCATTTCCTCGTTGACCAGCTCTTTGATTTTCTCATAGCGCGATTCGGCGTCGTCTTTAATGGCAAAGCCCAACGGCGATGGATTTTCAATCCCGCGGGCGCCGACGTTACTCGTCATAATGATAATGGTGTTTTTAAAGTCCACCGAACGGCCCTTGGAGTCCGTCAGCCGACCATCATCCAAAATTTGGAGCAGAACGTTGAACACGTCGGGGTGGGCTTTTTCAATTTCGTCAAACAGGACCACGGAATAAGGCTTGCGCCGAACCATTTCGGTAAGCTGCCCGCCTTCCTGAAAGCCGACATACCCGGGCGGAGAACCA
>JANRKP010000023.1:0-4174 GCA_033763415.1 Candidatus Melainabacteria bacterium
GGATACCCAAGGGGAGGCCTCCCCTTGGGAGAAGAATAGAAAGAAAGGGGAGAAAGAACTACAGGCCGCTGGCAGGATCCACTTGCATGGCCACTCCGGCCAATTCGGTATCCAAAAAACTGACTTTTTTTAGCGGACCGGCACCATTCTTTTCCAACAGCTTGGGCTGAGCAGGATTGGCCACGAGAATGGCCTCGCGCAGCTCATCGTAGAGCTGGGTTGGAGAATCGGCGTAAAGAACTACGGGTGTGGCAAGAGATTTAAGAAACACCAAGACTGAAATTTGAACCGGACCAGGCATAAGGCGCGTACCCTGATAACAGAAACGTAACGCAGCGGCAGATTTGAAAAAATGTGCATAAAAAAATGGCATAGGCTGGATTCGAACCAGCGACACCGCGGGTATGAACCGCGTGCTCTAGCCACCTGAGCTACTATGCCGAAGTGACCGTATTATCAGCCGAGCAGCGGATGAATGTCAACCGACGTCATTGCTACAATAACAACCACGGTCTTGCCGCCGTTCCTCGGTTGCCGAAAGGCCTGCGTTTTTTTAAAGGAGAGATTTTCAGCATGACGCGTGAAGGCTCAGACTATCAGCGATGGTATGATGCGGATCCAGCACTGGCCCGTGCGCTGGAGTCTCTTCGGCAAGCCCCGGACCGCTATCAGGCGCAGGTGGCGCTAAATATTATTAAAATCATTGTGGAGCATCGTATTGAGGCGGCTTCGGGGTCTGCAGCAGAAACGATGGAGCAACTGATGGCCGAATCGGGCAGCAGCGCCAGCGATCGCAGTCTTCGTCGCCGTTGGTACGATGTGAATGAAACCCTGCATTCGGCTATGCATTTACTGCGAGATTGCCCGGATGATCTGCAGCAGTCCGTCATTCCCTCCATCGCCCGAATGATTGAGCAAACGCTAAATGAGCGGCTTTAGGCGGGTTTGTCTTGGCCGGATGTGGCTGCCATATTCCAGGCAGGTGGGCTGCTTTGCGGCTGAGACGCTTGTGTTTTTAGACAGCGACCGTTGCCACCGCAATCCTTGCCACAACGACCCTTGCCGGTGGCATGATGTTAAACAGGCGCGTCGAGTGTTCGGTCTGCTATTGGTGTGCGTTGCCTGGCTTGTGGGGCTGACACTGTTTACTGCGGGCGTGGAGGCTGCCGGTTTTGAGCAACCGAAAGGGTCTCGCGCGCTGCCAGCAGCACCGCAGATATTGACGCCTGCCCAGCCGGAAGATGCCGACGAATCGAGCCCGCTTGCCCAGTACCAGGCTGCCGCAGAACAAGGGGATCTGGACGCCCAATTCAACCTGGGGGTGTTTTATGCCAACGGGCTGGCAGGTGTGGTGCAAGATGACGCTAAAGCCGTGTATTGGTATCGTTTGGCGGCAGAACAAGGACATGTACTGGCACAGCTCAACCTGGGTGTTATGTACGCCAACGGCCGCGGCGTGTTGCAGAACGGTCTGCAAGCAGTGGAATGGTACCAAAAGGCCGCCTTGCAGAACAACGCAGAGGCCAAGTACAACCTGGGCCTACTCTATGAGCACGGAAAGGGGGTGGCTCCCAACCCTAAAGAAGCGATTCGTTGGTATCAGCAGGCAGCAGAACAGGGTTACGTTGCCGCACAGCTTAATTTAGGGGTACTATACGCCAGCGATGATGACACCATTCAGGATTTAGAGCAGGCCCTACACTGGTTAGGGCAGGCTGCCGAGCTTGGAGAAGCCAATGCGCAGTATAACCTGGGTATTTTGTACGCCCACGGGCGCGGCGTGGAAAAAAGTGAAGTGCAGGCCTATCAGTGGGTTGCGCTCTCGGTTCTCCATGCAAGCGACCCCGAGCAGCAGGCCGAGTTTAAACGAGTGCTGGGTTTGATTGAAAAACGTTTGGATGAACCCCAACGCCAAGCGGCACAGGAGGCCGTGAACGCCTGGCAAAAAAGCTTTGAGCAAAAAAACGCGAGCCAACCACTGCCAAGCACAATCAATGCAGAACCTTAACGCCAATCCTTGGCCCAGATTTATAGAGCTGTCACGGACCTACTGACAGATCTGCAGAGCGACATGCATTCATACGCATCCACACGTCCAAGGCTGCAAAAAATGGGCAAAAAAAAATCTCTTGCATATAAGGGGGGATCAGGAGCGCAAGAGATTTACGGATAGAGAGAGGCAGTATGCACTTTAACGTAGAAACTGTGAAGGCCGTTCTCGTAACGCCAGCAGTCATTGAAAACATACCCTGCAAAACCGGGTGACCGCTCAGAAACGAGGAAGCAGAAGCAAGGCGGTTAGCAAAAGCGTTCTATAAATACTTTGCTTTCCAGTACAAACTTCGGGTACAAAACTTGGCTAAAACGAGGTGGAAAAAGGTGAAAGCGCCGTTGGGCCAGATGGAGGCCAAGGCCACGTTGAATCCAACATCAATCCAACAGTAAATGCCGTGGCTTATAAAAAGCTTTGGATGCCTGGCCTGCGGGCTGTTTCGCTGCTGACCGGTTCTGGCTGCTGAATTGCGTCTTTGTTCACTTACATAAATCTCCCTGAAGCAAAAACATTGCCTGGGGCAGTAAAAACCGTTACCTAATGTTACAATCATCGTGGAAGTTGGCCTCCCGTGGAATGCCGTCTCGGGAATGACTGTATAAGGGTTGGGTTGAAAGCAATTTTAATCTTTATTTTGTTTTTATATTATAAAGATATTATTTTGCTATCCACTCAGCCATACTGCAAAACAGTCATAGGGAGCGCGCCAGCATGGGCTTTCAGGGGTCAACGTTTACATCCTCTACCGGAGGCTTTCCCAACGTCACTCGCACGGTGGTGAATCATCAGCTGAACACCCAAACCGATGCCTTTAGCGGCACAGAGGGAGATGACGGTTTTAGTTTTCAAAATCTGAACAACGGCCAATTTCAACTGGACGACTTTGTATTTAACGTGAACGATTTACAAGCTGGGCAAGTGTATACGGACCAACAGAACGTCATGGCCTTTGTCGTGCGGGATAACAACGGCAACTTACGCCTGCATGCCGAAAAAGGCAACCACTTTAACGTCATCAGTAACGGACAGGCCATTAACAATATTTCCCTGCAAGAAGTCATTCAGCAGCACGGTGGTAACGCCGTGATGAGTGACGGCCAAGGAAACGTATGGATGGTCAATGTTTCCAGCGGACAGGTTCGGCCCTTAACCAGCCAGGAACAGCAGTTGGCTCGCGAGTTGCGCGTGGCCGAAGTGGCGGATAACACGGTTGTCATCCAGGAGCAAATGGCGCCTGCACCAACTCCAGCACCCATTCCACAGCCCAACCTCATGCCAGGCCAGTGGGCGTACATGCTACAAATGTGGATGTGCTTGCTTCAACAGATGATGGGCAACGGCATGCCGGGGCAGGGCCAGCCGCCGGGCCAAGTTTTGTTTAACACGGCGCAAAGCCCTATGGGCCCCGGTGGTATGCATTATCCCAACCTGAACTACGGTGGCTATCAGGGCTACAATCCTATGAATCATTTTTCCTTCCCGCAGTCGCAGGGTACCTTTGGGTTATTGCCCAATGCTCAGCAAAATTTTCCCGGGACTTTCGGGTTTTAGCCAACCGCGGTTTTTTTGTGGTGGGTGAGCTTTCTTTCTGTTCTTTCCCCCAAGGGGAGGCCTCCCCTTGGGAAACCCCCGCACGAGGGACGCCGTCCCCGGTGAACCCCCGGAAAGCGAGGCGACTAACTAACGCGCCTGCTTCACGGCCGCCTATGGCGTCCTGAGACGCAGCGGCGCTGTTTTTATTAGGGGGATGTGTAAATTATAAGAAAGCCAGTAAGCCCACTTTAATCCCAACGGTGCGGATCCCAAGCTTTGGCACAAAAAAAATGAAAATATAGCCAGCGAGCCGACTTTGCCACGCAGTGGCGGTGGAGGCGACGCGTCAACGGAGACTTTCTATCACCCTACGCCCTCACCAACACACCCACGTACCCACATGGCCGGAAGTCTGAAACCACGCGCCGTGGTTTCAGCGGGGGATACCCAAGGGGAGGCCCCCCCTTTGGGAGAAAAGAAAAACAGCTCACCCAGAATTCTAACAGTCCCCCCCCAGCCCCCGCAGGGCCCCCCCCCCTTTTTAGGAAGGCATATCATCCTGCACCAGGGCCGCCTGCACAAAGGCGC
>JANRKP010000024.1:0-74405 GCA_033763415.1 Candidatus Melainabacteria bacterium
TGCTGGTCGAGAGAGCGTTTCGCTTGTTTTGTTCTCGACCCTTCTGATATATAAAAAACAAACAAAATATAAATATTGCGAAAATATTAAGGAATTTTAACAGATATCTCTCCCGTTGCTTTTTTATTCTCTCCGAAGGGGTGGGCTCCCCTTCGATATCCCCCGCTGAAACCACTGCGCGTGGTTTCAGACTTCCGGCAATGTTGGATGAGCGCTTACGTCTGTGGGCTGATTGGGGACTTCGGTTGCCCTATCGCCTCCGCCGCCACTGCGTGGCAAAGTCGGCTCGCACCGGATCTCGTAGACATCCTTAACTAGCGCCTGCTAGATTAGAAAACTCTTGACCGCCACTTGCTCTTCCTGCATCTGCATCATCGGCTGAAGGGACTGGTAACTCTCAACCACACCCTCCATATCGTACACTTCCACCGCCAAACTCACCTTGTGCCGCACCAAAATGAGATGGTTTAAAAACCCTTCCATATCAATGGTGCCGCGATGAAAAGGACGATGCTCATCGAACTTGCCGTGGTTGTTGTGCGCGTGGATGTAAACCAGATTACTGCCCAACGCGTCCAGCCAATCAATGGGCGGAACGGCGGAAAACAGATTGACGTGTCCCACATCCAAACAGGCTTTCAGGTGCGGCGAATTGACCCGCTCCAGCAGGTTGTAGACATAATCGGGGCGATCGTCCATAAAGTTTTCAATCACCACGGTCAAACGGGTGTCTTCCACGTAGCTTTCAATCAGTTCGCTCCAAAAATCGACCAGGCCATCTTCCCACTGCTGCATTACGTTAGCCACCTGGTACACCGGCGTATACTGAGAATGAAATACCAGCAAACGACAGTTCAAAGCCAGCGCACACTCAATGGCCTGAACATAGCGATCGCGAGAAGCCTGCTTCAGGTGACCATCCAGACTCACCGGGTTCACGTCAAACACAGGCCCGTGCATACCCAAACTACCCTGGAAGCCTTCCAACAGTTGTTGGTAGCGGGCTATCTCCTCCTGGCGCTTATCCAGCACCCAGGGGTACATAAAAGTCGGAATTTCGTAACTGCAATTCTGTTGCCGGGCATAGGCAATGCCCGCCTCAATTTCATCACTCTTTGGCGCAATATAGACGCGATCAATCACCCGTCATACTTCCTTTGGTATTGCCATCTTCATTAAAATGGAAAGAAAGAAAAAGCTTTCCAGGCTGGAGAAAGAGAGGGCAGCGTGGGGTCCGTTCAAGCAACCCCCGCCCTATCAAACTGGCTTCTTAAAACACATAAAAACAATACGTTTACGAAAACAAATACGGTATCGGCTCAAGCGAACGGCTTCTTGAAAACGCCAGCCTCACGATCTGCCGCAAAGACCGTTATTTTAGATCACCGTCATTCAGATCACGGTCATTAAGATCCTAGTGGCTGACGACCGTTTCAGAGGCAAAGTCGCCCTAAAAACCCACCATCTGCATGAGTGGAAGACCGTGCAAACGAGTTTTAGACCCGATTCACCATTGCAAGCCAAAAAATGCGAAGAAACCATTTCCGTGTATGCTGTTAGCAGCGGAAACCATCCAATCGCAACAGTGGCCAATAAAACTTTTTACGGAGGCATATCGGATTGCACCTGGCACGGTTCTCAAAAACCCTGGCTTGGCTAACGTTGCTAGGGTTCACCTTCCCAACCACAGTCGCCATTGGTGAAACCCATACAACGCCACACCCTCCGGGAATCCGAACCGTGGGGGCCTTGCCCAAGCACCCACCCACCGTATTGCAAGGACAGGTTTCGCAGACGACAATTCAAACCGTTCAGCCCTACACCGGGCAAGTGGTGGACTCTTCTGGGAAAGCCATTCCTCAAGCCAGCATCCGCTTGCCTGCCCTGGGCTGGATGAGCACAACCGACGCCGAGGGTCGGTTTAGCCTGCCGCCATTTCCGGGCAGCCAAGCCCACTCTCCGTGGATGCTGCAAATTAGCCACCCGCGCTTTAAGCCAAAAACAGAACTGGTTTGGCCCGCCACCCCCCACAACAGCCCTCCACACCAAGCATTCCGTTTTACACTACAGGTGGGCCAGCACAGCCTGCTATTGGATCAACAACTGCGACACCTGGGCGATGGACTCTGGTCCAAACGGTCTGCGCATGCGGGTCGGCTCCAAGCCGCAAGGAACACAAGCCACGCCATCTATCGGGTGCGGTTTTTAATGCCCAAACCACAAACAACAGCCCCACCAAGACAGGCCTGGATTACCCTGGGTGCTGTTTGGGGTTTGGATACCGCTGAAGCCCATGCCGATGGCCACAGCCAGGCCAACGCCCACAGCAGTCCGATGACTGTTTGGCTTAACGGTGTGCGGATTGGAGCCATCCACCACAATGGCAGCCACATACAAATTCCGGTTCCTTTAAAGCTGTTGCACGCCAACGGCGATAATCTGCTGGAGCTGCTGGCAGGCCACCGGCTTAATGCGCCCGAAGACGCAAGCCCAGCAGAGGTTGATGACGTGGATTGGATGGGACTTTCCCTGGAGTGGACGCCTCAGTAAATACCCACCAAGACACGTTTTTGAAGCTGGAACCGTGGGTTAGAGCAACCGACGCGCCAATTATTAGGCTTTTATTAACGGCGGCAATTGCTCCAGATTGGCTGTTTTTATTAGTGTATAGAAAAGAGAATGTGCCCCCTGGATTGCGAAGAGAGTGAACAACAAACGTTCTCGGCTAACGCCCAACAACGGGTTAGCGAGTTACATTTTAAGGTTGTGGTTTGTCCTGAGGTTTCGTGGATCGTATCGTGGTGTTGGTGTTTTTGGTGGTTTATACGCCCTGGCTCATTCACGTTCCCTGTGAATTGGAGACCGAATAACCCGGGGCATAACGATATTCAATGTTTTCGCGCAGGCAGTTTTTAGGCGTGAGAAGAGTGCAGCAACAGGCGTTTAGACCAAACTAAATGACTGAGGCAAGCACCCCCAAGCACACCGAAAATGCCCGTGACGACGCTGAATGTTGACACTGCCCAGTGGTGGTATGCAAAACAGTGAACGATGAAGCGCTAGAGGCTTGACCTAGATCCTTGACAGTGTTAGCCCTTAATCTGGAAACCCTCAATCAATGTCGTCTCACACCGGCGCGATACCCCGGTTGCTTGTTCCCGCTGTATATTGGGCCAAAACGCCCAGGCTCCGCAAAAGCAACACATCTTGAAGCAAAACGTTCGATCAAAAAAATAGCTCGCAAAAAAGCAGTTCGCAAAAAACAGTTCGATTTCGATCTTGTCCGTGTCGTGCTGGGAAGGATGTTTATTGCGCCTCGTGTCCACATTCGCCCGCGTGTTCCGCGGCGAAAAATTCAGCCCTAAACAAGCCCGATTTATTTGACGATGACTGTGTTTCCTTGTTTCTGACTCGCATCAGTCGTTTCCATTGGTTGTTTTAAACCGTTGTTTCAAACCGTTGTTTCAAGCGGTTATTTCAACCTGGCAACTGCGCAAATGCTGACCCGAGATTGTTTTCCCCTCCGTTCCCCCTTTAAATTCGTTCAATCCCCCCCCTGAGAATGAATCTTCAACGACGTTCTGGTATCACTTGGTTTTTCTGAAACGCTCGCTCACTCCAAATAACACGCTAACGAGCAAAATCAATACGGTAAAAAGGCTCTCCCTTTATTGGCAGAGCCTTTATTTTTTGGCAGAACATTTATTTTTGGAATATTTAAGCAAACACAGTCGTTTAATTTAGCGAATGCCCGTTCGTGGTCAGGAACGCCAACGGTTTTTCGTGAATGTGCTGCATTTGTTCCATCTGAGAGACCACGGACCGCATGAACCGCTGGTGCTGGAGTAGAGCCAGGGCTTTGGCTGGAAATTCTTCCACCACCGCTTCCACGGAAGCCAACTCGGACTTTCGGTGGATAAACTGATGAAAACCCTTGCCAAATCGGCTGGCAATTCCCTCGTATCGCGGCTGTGCCTCTAAACGGTCACAATTAAACGAGGCAACCCCCGCAAGTAGTACTTTTGATGCCATATGACCGAAAAACCTCCTGAATTAAAACCAATGGGGCGCCTACAGGTTGCTTGGCAATGAATGATGCAACAGGCTGGATCGCAAACAAGAACAGAACTAACGGAGAAACGAACACTCGATAACCTTGCAAAACACGCACGAACGGCGATCTGTGACCACGGCTGCGTATTTGCTACACCCGCATGAACGGAGTGAAGGCAAACTGATGTTAACCGACGGGGCGTTGTAAACAAAGTTGTTACATCTCCGCTCGCGGCAAGCCAGCGCTTGCCAAGCCGCAGTGCCCGCGCTTGAATAAACGAACCGTTGAAAGCCGTTCCTAGCCAATGGCGTTGCTGGAGAACAACTGCTGCAAAAGAGCCGCAAAGAAAGGATCCCGTTGCATGAGCGCTTCTATTCGTCCGCCCTACCACATTCTGCTGCTGCCAGGCGACGGCATTGGCCCAGACGTGCTGGCCCAGGCACAGGCTTTACTTAAGGTGTTGGAGGCCCGCTTTTCAGTCACTTTTACAACCCAAACGGCGCTCATTGGGGGCGCCGCGGTAGATGTTGACGGGGTTCCGCTACCGCAAGAGACGCTGCAAAAAGCCCTCCAGGCAGACGCCATTTTGTTGGGGGCGGTTGGAGGCCCGCAGTACGATGCGCTACCCTTGGCGCAGCGGCCCGAACAAGGTTTATTACAGATACGAAAAGCCATGGGGCTGTATGCCAACCTTCGCCCTGTGACGGCATACACCTCGCTCCTCCATGCCTCGCCCCTCAAGCCGGAACGGTTTGAAGGCACCGATTTGCTCATTGTCAGAGAACTCACTGGCGGTCTCTATTTTGGCCAACGCGAGCAGACAGACACCGAGGCATACGACACCATGCGCTACAGCCGCACCGAAATTGAGCGGGTGGCCCGCAGCGCTTTTGCACTAGCCGCCCAGCGAAAAAGGCGCCTGTGTTCCGTGGATAAAGCCAACGTGCTAGCCAGTTCTCGCCTGTGGCGGCAGGTGGTTAACGAGCTGGCCAACGAGTACCCGGACGTGGCGGTCCAGCATCTCTATGTGGACAACGCCGCTATGCAACTCATTACAAATCCCACCCAGTTTGACGTGCTGCTGACCGAAAATATGTTTGGCGATATCCTCTCAGATGAAGCCTCGGTACTGATGGGCTCTTTGGGAATGTTGCCCAGCGCCAGCCTCGGGGAAGGAAAGGCCGCGCTGTACGAGCCCGCACACGGTTCTGCCCCAGACATTGCCGGGCAAGACAAAGCCAACCCGATTGCCACACTGCTTTCTGTGGCCATGATGATGGAAACGTCTTTCCAGTGGCCGGAGGCAGCCCATTTAATTCGGCAAGCCATCCAAGTTGCATTGGCAGAAGGCTTACGCACCGCAGATATTGCAGAACCCGGCCAACCAACCGTAGGCACCCAGGCGATGGGCGCGCGCATTATCCAGCTTGTTGGCACTTTGCCAACCGCCGTCACCGTCTCAGCCTGAGGAGGAGGCCCTGCCTACTGACGTGGGCAGGTAGGTACAGATACCAGTGCAGGTAACAATGCGGTGGAATGTATTTACCATGGCTTGACTCATTTTTCCAATTAGCGTTCAATTCTTCAGTGCATTCATGAAAATCGTGTGACGACTTCCGTGTATTGTTCTCACCGGACCGACGAACTGGATGATTGCCCTTGCAACGGGGCACTGTAGATGTAATCAAGGGGAAATTCACCATGCGTGTTTCAAGCTTTCAGGCTGCCATTCAACCTGTTTCCAATCGTCAAAACCCAACGGTGCCCACACCCGCCGCGCGGGTTAGCCTAAACGCCGTCGATACCGTCTATTTTGGCGCGCGCCAATACGACGAGCGTTTTGCGACCGAAGCGTATAAAGGCAACGAACTGTTTCCAGATTTGATGGCCTATAACGCTTGGGTTTTTGATGCCACGCGACAAATTGCCCGAGAAAAGCTTGAGACAGACTTGGCCAAGCTCGACGAGCAGCCAGTGAAAGATTTAACCCCGTTTCGGGGTAAGGAAATTGAGCCATTTTATACCGGAACATTAAGCCAGGGAGAGCTGACCTGCATTTTGGCGGGCAAACTCTTTGATCACGAAATTCGGGTACTCCATGCTCGTGGAACAGACAAAGAGATGCAAATGCGTGCAGAACGCAATGAATACCGCGATCGGGCGGCCCATTTCAGCCCACTGCTCGCCGAATGGACTGCCGCGGCGAACAATGCCGACGGACAGCCCGCTGGCTTTTTTACAGAAGTGATGAAGCCTTTTGTGGATGGGACTTTCATGCAAGATCCCACGCTGTCGGGTCGGTGGTCGCTGAAGAATGGCTACTTCCAGGCTTGGCAAGATTTATTTACCGAGCGCTCCGCCAAAACAGGCCGCCAGTACATGGAAGAAATCCCGGTACAGTTTAACCTGCCGGATGGAACCGATGCCGCTGACCACAAAACGGCAACGCCACCTGTGGCGGAAACCATTGCGAACCATCCGTGGGAAACCGACGGAAAAACGGGTTGGGGCCATCAGGTTTTGACCGATTTGGAGGCAGCATTGCACCCTGAAACGGCCAGTCGTTCCATTCCAGAGATTATTCCTGCCGCAACAAAAGCTTTTAAGGATGAACGCGCGGAAGCAGAACGAGCCAAAGAAAGAGCCGAAGCCGAAGCCAGTTCCTCTATGTTCCGTGGCTTAAAAGCGATCAAGCAGGTAGAGCGACGGTTAGAAAGCATTCCCAGACTCGCCAACGCTTCTCCAGAATTTAAGCAGGAGATGAAGCGCCAGGTTTTCCAAGTGGCTCAAATGTCTCCCGAAGGCCGCGGGGCGCTCTTCTCCTTTAAAGCCTTAGAACTGCTCAATGAACAGGTGCGGCGCGATTCGATAGCCGCTGGTACAGACTCAGACAGCCTCCAGGATCAACTTCCTGAGGGCTTTGCCAAGGCACTGCGACCGAAAGTCTATAAAGCTGCAAAAGGCGAGTTTCCCGGTGATGTAAAGGTAGATGACGCCAGCTACCAAGAGCGGATTCAAGATTTGATGGGTCTTTGGGAAATAAGCCGTAAGCAAATGACATCGCAAGAGATTGTACAATACCTGGATCATCTTCCTGCTATTGATCCGCGAGAGGATAAAATGGTTGCACTTCAGACCATGACCGCAGCGGCAGAAGCACTTGAAGTGAACTATCCTCAAGAGATCTGGAACGCCTACGAAACAATGGTCGCTGCCGAGCCGACACTCAAAGTCCCCGTATTAGAAGAGCGGCTAAAAGAACGCTTGGCTCCTTATTTACAAGCCGCGGCGGCAGACACTGAAACTTCAAAATAGGTTCGGCATCCATCATATAGGGCAACCACGGCAACGGGCTAACTAGAATGAACATGAAATAAAAAGCAATGTTCACCCTGACTTGGTTTTTATTCGTCATAGCCAGAAAGCAGTTGGCTTTCATCTAACGACTCAAGGAATCCATTTGCCCCTATGAAGCCCCATCTTGTTTTCTTCCACCAAAACTATCCCGCCCAGTTTGGTCCAATTATTCAGTTTTTGTTGAAGCATTACGAGGTGGATATCACCTATTTTAGTGAGCATCGACCAAAACCGGTGTTTCCAGGAATGGAGCACCGGTTTTATCGTTCGCACAATGTGCCGAAATTTGAAAACCCATACTTTTTTACGCGCTACATTGAGCTGGAATCCCGTGCCATGTACGGCGCCTATTTGGCTTACGAGAAGCAAAAGCCACGAGACGCCGACGTGCTGATTGGACATGTGGGCTTTGGCAACCTGATGTTTTTTCACGGAGCCTACCCAGAGATTCCGACCATTGGCTTTTTCGAAATTTTCTATGACCTCCTCGGCGGGGATCGCCCTGGATTTGAGCCTGCCTTGGAAAACAAGCTTCGGCGGCCCATTCGGAATGCCACCCAACTGCTGGAACTGGAATACTGCACCAAGGGGTACTCGCCCACCCGTTATCAGCGCTCCACTTTTCCACAAGCCTACCAGCACAAGCTGCATACTTTGTTTGACGGGGTAGATGTTTCTCGCTACTCGCCCGGGGAAGTGGGGCATCAGTCCGAACTTCCCTGCACTTGGCCCAAAGACGCCAAAATTGTCACCTATGTGGCTCGTGGATTAGAATCCTATCGTGGTTTTGACATTTTTATGGAAATGGCGCATCGTATCTGCCAGGTGCGTAACGATGTCCACTTTGTGATTGCAGGTCGCCCGAAAACACATTACGGGCCAGATTTACGCTACATTCAAGAGCCCAGTTTCAAGGAGCACGTCCTCAAACAACACCCGTTTGATTTGTCGCGTTTTCACTTCTTAGATTGGATTTCAGAATCCGCCTTGGCCGACCTCTTTCGGCTCAGTGCGTGCCATTTTTACTGGACTGTTCCTTTTACCCTCTCCTGGAGCTTTTTCCAGGCGATGGCCAGTGGCGCACTGATTGTTGGATCAGACACAGAGCCAGTTCGAGACGTACTCATTCACGGAATGAACGGCCTGATGGTCCCTCCCTACGATGTCGACACCATGGTCCAAACGGTTCTCTCTGCGCTAGACCACCCACAACACTATCAACCGCTCAGAGAGGCGGCCCGGGATACGGTCGTCAACCAGTACAGTTTTGAGGTTTGTCTGCCCAAGCTCGCCGATTTTTACCTGTCTGCACTCTCTCCTGCCAGCAGACCCTCGTTACAGCAATCCACACTTGCAGCAGCACCGTCAATCTAACCAACAGATTAGCAATAAAATCCGCCGTGCCCCCAGAAAACGTTCCATTGCGCCCTTGGCTGTTTCACAATCAGCGATTCAATTTAGGGAGCAACTACTTTTAAGTCGAGCGGTTGGATTTGTTCCGCATTAGCAGCAGGACTTAGCACCTGCTGATCGAGCGCCTGACGCTCCATGGTATCAGAGGCACTGTCCCAGGGTTTGCTGGCCTGTAGCGCCTGTTGTCGCTCCATTGCAATACGCGTCCGAAGGAAATCAGGGGTAAGCTGACCCGTTTCGTATAGCAGGGCAAGCTGAGCGGTATTAAAGTTTAAAATAGACGTTTTGTAAGCCAGACGAGCATCGGTCAGCTCTGTTTGCTGTTGCACCACTTCTAGGTTAATGCCCACACCCGTCTTTAACCTGGATACGGCAATACGATAGGCTTCTTCCGCTGCAGTTAAACGCTCATCAGCCGCTTTGAGTTGATCGCGGTACTGATTATATTCATAAAACGCCTTGGCAATTTTCTCCTGAATTTCGTTGAGTTGTAGCTGTTGACGCAGCGTCAACTCAGTCACGCGGGCTTTGGCGGTTTTCATTCCACCCAGAATGCCCACCCCCATGTTGCGCAGAATATCCACATTAATGCGGCCACCCAACTGATTGACCGCCTTCAGGCTACCGACTTCTGGCCCGACGCCACCCATGTAACTGCCAACAGTAATCGTGGGAAAGAGGTCGGCTCGCGCCATTTTGTACTCGGCACTGGCTTGATTAATTTGGGCCAGCAACTCCTGAATGTCCGGCCGTTGCGCTTTAGCCATTTCAATATAATCAGGCAGTTTCATTGCATCGTCTAAAAAATGCGTGGGACGGATGCGACGAGTCTCTGGCTCGACCTCCATACCAAAGGGCACATTTAAGGTTGAGGTAAGCTGAACCTTGGCAAAAGACTCTGAGTTCTTGGCTTTGTAAAGCAAAGACTCTCGTTCGGCACGTTGCGCCACACTTTGCAGGACATCCAACTTTTTAGAAAACCCATGATTGAGACGCTTTTCGTGATAATCCTGCTGCGCTTGAGCTTCCAGTAAAGATTGCTCCGCCACCTCCACGTTCGACATATCGCGCAACATCACATAGTATTCTTTCAGCGCCTGATGCAAATTTTCCTGAAACGCCCGTCGACGGGCTTCCTGCGCAGCCTTGAGCCTATTTTTAGCAGCAGACACCCTAAAAATGGACTTACCCCCTGTCTGAATGGTGTAATCCAGCGATAAGCGGGGGAAATGCGTCGTGCGCTTCAAATTAATCGGCCGGGAACTGAGCACAATCGTTCCACCGTCAAATTTTTCCAGAAAATATTCCCCGCTGATTGAAGGCAATAACTCCGCGTATGCCTGCCACAGACCACCTTTTGTCTGCTCAACCACAGCATCAGCAATGGCAACGTTCAAGCTCTGAGACTCAATGAGATCAATGACGGCTTCCAGGTTTAAAACCAACACCTGCGCACCCAGGGTAATTTTGCCATCCGTTACGCTGGAAGGCAAATCTGTCGTGGTAGAGGGCGAAGGCTGCGATGGGGCTGAAGGCTCATAGGGCTGAACTTCGGCTAACGGTTCAGAGCCCGCCTCTTCTTTAGGTGCCGAGGTAGAGGCCGACGAGCCATTGGACGCCGAAGAGGCCTCCGATTGCGTCGAAACTGGCGACACATTGGGCTCAATCGGCGCCATCTGCGTTACGGGATCCGCCTCCAATGTTTGTGCTTGGATTGGCATACTAACTGACAAAAATAAAACTGCAAGCAGCACCCCTGTGGAGGTAAACCGGGTTAAAAGCTGAGTTTTGCGACGCACGATAGTGTTGCCAAGCATTGAATGTTCCCAATCATATTTTACATCGTATGAGGGAGCGGACCGTAATACCCTCAGCAGATTACTATAAGTCATTGGCCAAAACAACGATAAATACAAAACATTTCAATCCAAATTTCATTAGAGAATTGAAGCTAAAACAAAGTCGTTAACTTTTATTGCTCGGATCCCGGAAAGCACGATCCACTTTGACTTGAAGCGGTTCGGTAAAGAAACTGAGAATGGATTTTTCCCGAGTAATAATATCGGTGTTCACACTCATTCCGGCGCGCAACGGATACTGTTTTCCGCGATTATCCACCACGGACTGGGCATCCGGCTTAACACGCGCCAAGTAAAAAATATGTCCTTCCTCATCGTGCGTGGAAGACGGAGAGATGCTTTCGACCACACCAAAAATGCGCTCAAATTTCTGAATCGGAAACGCATCAAAGCGTAAAGCCGCCCGCTGACCCGGATGAATGTAGGCCAGATCCTGGTTGGTGATTTTCACTTCCGCCACCAGGGTTGCATCCTGCGGCACAATGGAGAGTAAATCTTCGCCCGCCCCCACCACATCGCCCGGGCCACGAACCTTTTGCTCGTGAATAATGCCATCAATGGGCGACGTCACCACCTGAAGCTTGCGCGTCAGCTCGTTCCGCTCCACATCATGGCTCAGGCTTACCACGTCCTTCTCCAGCTGCGTCAGGCGGTTGAGCAGCGTTTCTTGATAGCTGCCCTTGACGTGGCCAATGTCTTCGCGAGATTTGGCCAAAAACATCTGCCGGGCCTGAATCTCTTCTGCTATCGTACTCAAGTCTCCGCGCTGGTCGATCACCTTTTTTTCAAAATCCTTGTACTCCAGCTCAGAAAGGCCCCCTTCCTGATAAAGCGCCTTGTATTTTTTGAGCAGCGCTTCGTTGGTTTCCAGTAAGGTCTGCATTTTCTTACTTCGCTGCAACGCCTCTTGCACACGATGTTGCGCTTCTTCAACCTGAAGATGAGAAGCCCGCAGCTTGGATTCATACGACTGACGGGTGGCATTGAGCCATTCGCCAGAAGTGCCCGAAGGGAGACGTCCGCCCCTCTCCTGGCCAGTCGTCGCAGCCTGAAGTGCCGCTGCTTCCTGCCGAATCAATGACAGCTCGCCCTGGCTACGCCCCTGATCAATTCGAGTGCCTTCCGTGTCCAGCTCAAAAAGCACCTGTCCTTTGCGAACCACCTGGTTTTCCGTGACATAAACCTTAATGACCACCCCGTTAATCGGGCTCCGAATAGTCCGATACTTACCCATGGGAACCATTTCGCCCACCCCTGGCACCGATTCTTCCAGGTTGCCAAAGGCCGACCACACTCCCAAGCCCAGAAAGCCCAGGGTGAGTAAAGCAAAGAAGACAAACGAAACGTAAACAATACTCTTCTGCGATTGTTTCATCACAGGGGGGATCTCCAGACGGTTAGGAATGGGCAACAGAGGGACGCAGCGGGGTCACCGCAGAAACAGGGGCAGGATTGGCCTCCTGTTGATACAGGTGATAATAAAAACCTTGCGCCGCCATTAAATCCTCGTAACGACCCTGCTCGACAATGTGCCCATCGTGCAACACCAAGATCAGGTCCGCCAGTTGATGCGCAGGCTGAAAGTCGGTTACCAGCAAGCAGGTCCGTTCGCGATAACGGGTCATGAGTTGCTGCAACACAGCGCCTTTCAAGGCGGGCTCCAGGGCATTAATCGCCTCATCCAGGATGAGAATGGACGGATTTCTCAAAAACGTTCGCGCAAGGGAAATTCTGGCCGCCTGCCCACCCGACAGGTTGGTTCCAAGCGCCTCGACCGGGGTTTCAAACCCATTGGGCAAAGTGTAAACGTACTGGTCAAGCTGCGCCATTGAGGCGGCGTCTACAATGGCTTTCATCGGCGCGTTGGGGTAGCCCACCGCAATATTATCTCGAATGGTGCCACTGAACATGGCGACCTTTTGCACCGCCACGCCCACGTGATCTCGCAGACTTTCAACATCCACGTCGCCGGTATTCACGCCGTCTACCAGGATGTAACCCTCCGTTGGCGAATAGAGCCGCTGAAGAAGACGAATTAAAGTGGTTTTACCCGCCCCGCTGCGTCCCGCCAAAATGACCTTTTGCCCCGGTTGAATGTGGCAGCTCACATGCTTGAGCACCATCGGCGCTTCGGGCGAATAACGAAAGCCCACATCCACCAGCTGAATATCGCCTTTCACCGAATCAAGCAGCACTTCACCACCTGCGCCAAGCGCTGTGGCATCGGCATCTGCCTGCATCTGACGGAACTGCTCCAGCGAACCGAGCGATTCATTGAATTGGGCCAGGTTTTCCAGCAGCTTTTGCGCATTGCTGATAATCTGACGACTCAGCATATTAATGGCAATGTAAACCCCAAAGCTGATCACGCCCTCCAGCACGCGGTGGGCGCCAAAGTACAAGGTCACCAGCATACTCAGTAGGGCTAAAAATTGCTGCACATCAGCCATCTTCAAGCGATCAAAGCGTGGGCCGTAGCTTTTGGGCAACACCTCTTCCTTAAATCGTTCGCGAATAGAACGCTTGATGTGCCCTTCCGCGTCCAAGGATTTCAACGTCTCGGCGTGCTCCAACACTTCCGAAAGGCGCAAGCGGTACTGACGCTGTTCTTTTTCAAAGGCCAAACTTTTTCGTTTTAAATTGGGCACCGACCAGAACATTTGAACGGCAATGGGCACCAGCGATAGCAGGGAAATCACCGCCAACTGAAAGTCCAGCATCAGCAGAAAGCCCACAATCACGGCAGAAAAAAGCATGTCCAGCGAAGTCATCAGCAGGGTTTGCCCCACCACCTGGTTCAGCCGCGTCAGTGTTCCAAAATGATCCGCCAGCAGGCGCGCCTTGTCCTTCAATGTATCTTTCAACTGAAGATGAAACAAACCATCTAAAAAGAGATCCACGGTTAAGCGGTCCACTTGGTTAACCACATAGCTGAGCACAAACACCCGCAAGTAGCGCACCAAAAACTGGAACGTCAGCACCAAAATCATGCCAATGGCCATCACATCCAACGTGGCCAGGTTTTGGCGTCCAAACACCCGATCAAAAATAACCATGTAAAATAGCGGCACGGCCAGAGTAAACACCTGCGCCATAAAGGAGGCCATAAACATTTGAGTGCTAAACAGGCCATTGGCTAAAAACAGGCCCGCATACCAGCGCAGACTGAATGCATCGGGCTGATTGACGCTCCAGGTGCGCGGCTGCGGCAGAATACGCAACGTCCTAACCGCATCTGGATGCTCGCACTGATGTTGCTCGATTTCGGTGGTTTTAGGGCCGATTTGTGCGTGTAACGCAGCTCCCTGGCGTCGAGTGACCCAATAGGCTTCGGTACCCATTTGCACCACTCTGGGAAATGGCGCTTTCAGTAGCGCGTTCCAAGACAGCGTCTCGATTTTCGCTGAAAAACCCAGATCTTGAAGATGCTGAGCCAAGCTCTCCAAGGATTGAACGTCGCCCCGGGCCACATCCGCAAAACGATGGCCCCCGCGATGACGCAGTGCTTTTTGAACGTGCCGATAACATGCCTGCAAAACACTGTCCCACGAACCCACTGCCAGCGAGGAGTCCGGTAGCGACTGCGACGCGCTGAGGTGCTCTGGAGAACCAAAAGCCCGCGTTGTTTCTAGCGCGATGCCGTGGGCAGAATTTTTTGCAGCCATGTGTGTTTTGCCTTCTTACTACTGACATCCGATTGCGACAGTCGAGCCACTTGCGCCCGTTCTGGCAACGCACAATCGTTAACGCGTTTTTCCAAAGAGACGGTGGCCAAAGCCATTTGCCGTTGCAGCCATTGATCAAAGAGTTGATCTCGAATTTTGGAAGACAGCGCCTGGGTCAACGTCATTTGCTCCAGACGGTAAAGCCTGGTCATTAACCACTTTCCGGGCTGGACGCTAAACGGACTGGACACCTGACCAGGCGTCAGCGCCAGTAAGCGCTCTCGAAAAGCAGGATGCAAACTCAACACGGTCACCGGGCCAATCATACCGCCCTGGTCTGCGTTATAGCCTTTTGAATGGCTTAGCGCAAGCTGGTAAAAATCCTGGTGCTGCTCCGTAAGCTGCACAAACAACTGTTGCGCCAACGCCGATTCCGTCACCATGATGGCGCCAAAAATAACCCGATCATAACCCGCCTTTTGAGACAGAAAACGCTCTTGAACTGCGGCATCTGGAATAACCACCCGCTTTAGACGGTTCAGGGCTTCTTTTTGAGCCAAATCCGAACGAAAAGACTCAACCGTATGGTGCTTTCGGCGCAACCACTGCTCAAACGCCTCTGCCGTGGTTAAACGGTGCTTCTTGCAGATGGCATGCATCCGTTGCTCGGCAAGGCTCCAGTCGGGATAAATACCGTATTCATCTAGCTTTTTTGCTAAAAAGAGCGGCTTGGCAATGCCCATCTCAACAGAGGCCAGCAAATGACGCTCCTCTAACTGAGACAGCGCCGTCTCTAACGGGGACCACTCGTCCCACAAACGAAGAAAGTATGAATTCTCTTGCACGGTGCGTGAACTATTCCTTTAGTGAGCGCGAGGGAGCGGATTACCGACTGGCTGCATCAAGGACTGTGTTTTTTCCAAAGTGGAGAGCCCTTTAATCATCCATAAAAAATCGCAGACGTCAAAATTGCGTTGATATTTGACACCTTGGTTGGTAACAAAAGAGGGTCGAACATTTACAAACAAAGTATACAATCTGCAGATCCAGGACTTAAAAGACAACACTCCTGGAGCCCAAAGCGGAGAACCAGGAGTGTTGAAAAGAAGTGCTCTTACAGCGTTAGCTAAAACACTGTACCAGCATTGACTTAGCCGAGGGTGAAGGTTTCGCCGCCGACAATGTCTGTGTTTTCTAGAACGATGGCGCTACCGCCGTCATCCAGAATGATGTGCTCAACCGTGTTGTCGATCACGCTGATGGTATTACCAGTGCCATCGAAGGTCACCAGCAAGTCATCGGCAAACGTGTCGCCATCGGCATCCACGAAGGAGAAGCTGACATCGCCAGTGTAGTTGTTGATGAACAGAATGTCATCGCCACCGGCCGTATCAGTAATGGTCTGCTCAAAGTTGTTCAGTGAGCCACCGGAGAACTCGTACCAGTAGGCATCGTTTCCGGCTTCACCGTTCAACTCATCGTCACCATTGCTGGCCACGAACAGATCGAAGATGCCGTCGCCACCGTTAATGGTGTCGTCGCCATTGCCACCAAACAGGATGTCGGAGCCTTCGCCACCATTCAACAGGTCGTTGCCAGAGCCACCATCTAGGATGTCAGAGCCTTCGCCACCGTTGATGGTGTCGTTGCCAGCGCCACCGTTGAGGTAGTCATCGCCTGCATCTCCGTTGATGGAATCCGCACCGCCGTTGCCCAGAACGATGTCGTTGTCAGCGCCACCAAAGATGATGTCGCCGTCCACACCGCCGTGAATGGTGTCGTTGCCTTCACCACCGAGGATGGAATCGTTACCACCGTTACCGAAGATGAGATCATCGCCGGAATCACCCAGAATGGTATCATCGCCAGCTTCGCCGTAGATGCTGTCGTTGCCAGCGCCGCCTTCGATCGAATCGGCACCTGAGCCACCTTCGATGAAGTCATTGCCGTCACCACCCAGGATGGTGTCGTTGCCAGCACCACCGTCGATGGAATCATCGCCAGTGCCGCCCAGCAAGGAATCCTGGCCGTCTTCACCGATGATGGTATCGTTGCCAGCGCCACCGTCTACGGTGTCGTTGCCATCGGCTTGAGGAATGCCGATACCGTTATCAGAGTTGATGAAGTCGTTGCCGTCGCCACCAAAAATGGAGTCGTTGCCCGCTTCACCGTAAATGGTGTCGTTGCCTTCGCCACCCAGAATGGTGTCATCGCCAAAGTGACCCAGGATGTAGTCATTGTCCAGGCCACCGTCGATGAAGTCGTTGCCGGTCCAGCCATCAATGGTATCGTTGCCACTGCCGCCGAGCAGAGAATCGCCAGCGTCATTACCCGTACCACCATTGATGTAGTCGTTGCCAGCGCCACCCAGAATGGTATCGCTGCCTTCGCCACCCAGTAGGCTATCGTTGCCGTCTTCGCCCAGGATGGAGTCATCGCCAGCGCCACCGTCTACAGTGTCGTTGCCATCGGCTTCAGGAATACCGATACCGCTATCAGAGTTGATGATATCGTTGCCGTCACCACCCAGAATGGAATCATCGCCCGCTTCACCGAAGATGGTGTCGTTGCCGGTTCCACCCAAAATGGTGTCATTGCCGAAGTGGGCCAGAATGTAGTCGTTATCGGCGCCACCATCAATGCTGTCGTTGCCGAACCAGCCATCAATGGTGTCGTTGCCGTTACCACCTAACAGAACGTCTCCGGCATCATCATCACCAGTACCACCGTTGATGTAATCGTTGCCGTCGCCACCGTCAATGGTGTCGCTGCCCAGACCACCGTAAATGGTGTCGTTGCCATCTTCACCAAAGATGGAATCATCGCCACCTTCGCCAAAGATATTGTCGTTGCCGGTTCCGCCAAAGATGGTGTCGTTGCCTTCGCCGCTGTCACCATAGATGGTATCGTTGCCAGCGCCACCGAGGATGGAGTCGTCATCATCACCACCGTGGATGAAATCGTTGCCGTCTTCACCAAGGATCGTGTCGTTGCCAGCGCCACCGTCTACAGTGTCGTTGCCATCGGCTTCAGGAATGCCGATACCGCTGTCAGAATTGATGAAGTCGTTGCCGTCGCCACCGTCGATGGAGTCGTTGCCCGCTTCACCGAAAATGGTGTCGTTGCCAGCGCCACCCAGAATGGTGTCATCACCAAAGTGGGCCAGAATGTAGTCGTTATCGGCGCCACCATCAATGCTGTCGTTACCGAACCAGCCATCAATGGTATCGTTGCCGTTACCGCCTAACAGAACGTCTCCATCGTCGGCATTTCCGGTACCGCCATTGATGTAGTCGTTGCCGTCGCCACCGTCAATGGTGTCGCTGCCCAAACCACCGTAAATGGAATCATTACCGGCATCGCCGAAGATGGAATCATCGCCGTCGTCGCCGAAAATGGTATCGTTGCCTTCGCCACCAAACACGGTATCGTTGCCGTTACCGCCAGAGATGGAATCGTTACCGGCGTTACCAACGATAGAGTCGTCATCGTCGCCACCAAAGATGGTATCGTTGCCAGCGCCACCAATAATGGTATCGTTGCCAGCGCCGCCCAGCAGGCTATCGTTGCCCGTGCCAGCGCCACCAAACACCTGAATGTCATCGCCGTTGATGAGATCGTTACCGTCACCACCGTCGATGGTGTCGTTGCCTTGCTCACCAAAGAGGTTATCGTTACCGGCACCGCCCAAAATGGAATCGTTGCCTTCGTAGCCCCAAACGGTATCGTTGCCAGCGCCACCCAATACGGTGTCGTTACCGGTCCAGGCATCGATAAAGTCGTTACCGTTGCCGAGGTTGGCGTAATCATCGCCAGCGCCACCGTTCACGTTATCGTTGCCATCCAAGCTGAAGATCACATCATTGCCGTCGCCGCCATTGATGGTGTCGTTCAGGTTGCCGCCAAAAATGTAGTCTTGGCCGTCGCTTCCAAGAATGGAGTCGCCGCCTTCAACACCCATCAGGATGTCATCGCCGCCGAGACCATTGATGGAGTCGTTACCGGCGCCACCCCAAATGAAATCGTTGGCCGAAGAGCCAACCAGGTTGTCGTTACCAGACGTACCAAAGGTTCCCAGTGCAAATGCCTGAGATAACAGCGACAGAACACCTGCGTCTGCGCTGTAGAGGAGGGTTAAGAAAGAACTAAGAGCTGGAAATGCCATTTCGTTTCGTAACTCCCGAAGCTAGCTTCATTCGTATTACATAGTTATCTGGCAGCGGTGTAAACAGTATTGGAACCACGGTCGCCACGTTACCGGACAAAGAAATTTGGCCAAGTTGTTGTTCGAGGGGGATCCCAGTGTAAAACCAGCGGCTGCAGATTTCCTGGTTGAGGAGACAGTTCGCTGGCAAGGGACACACCTGCCAGATTGCCTCAACGCTAACACATCAGGCCAGCATTTCAATGAAAACTTTGATGCGAATTTGAAACAGAATTCAGTCAAAGCCTTTCGCCAAAAACAGAGGCTGGCACTAAAAAAACGCCGCTTCCAAATGGTTTTCCATTGTGGCGAATGAGCCGAGTGTGACACAGTGGGTGTGACACTTTTTTTTCATTGTTAGGGCATGGCACTGGATGACTATCGGGGGTCGGATGATGCGCGTTGCCTGGAATTCTTTAACCGCCGTTTGGAAGCAGCGCTTTCGTGTTTTTGTTAAAATCTCATGCCGGTCCCAAATCAGCACAGACTTCCCCTCCCTATTCGGTCTGTATCCACACGCTCATCAACAGCTTATGGCTGACACCGCACCCTACAAAACAACACAGGATTGTTGGCAATGAAAATTTTAATAACCATGGCCCATTTCTACCGTTTTCAGCCAGGCGCGGGTTATGGTTCATCCCATGCGTCAGCAAAAAGAAGGATACAGTCGCTTGCACAAGCCATTTTGGCGTTTCATCAACACTTTGGACCCCACCAGGCAGAACTTAACCACGCCCAGCGTCTTGCGAACCCGGTCAATCAAGCGCATCAGCACGAGATTAAAATCGTCATCTGGACGGATGGCAAACACCACCTGCTGGATCAACTCCCACTCAGCCAGAATCTCTACGAACACCGGATTTGGCACGGAGACCCCAAAGCCCTGGGTTTTGCCTGCCAGGGCTTTTTGGGAGAATGCGCGGGCGATTACGATTACTATGGCTTTATCGAAGATGATCTGGTCATTCAGGATGCCTGGTTTTTTGAGAAGCTGCGCCGCTTCAACGCCCTGGTAGCGCCCGATACACTGTTGCAGCCCAACCGGTTTGAGCTGTCCAGCCAAGGCCCCGTCTATAAATTTTACATCGATGGCCCGCTACACGAGCGCGCCAGTGAGCCCTTCCAAAATCGCCAAGAAAAAACGCACCTTCAGGCAAAAATAATGGGACAGCCCCTTCAATTTTATCGCCCCAGCAACCCACACGCAGGCTGCTACTTTTTAAACCAAGCGCAACTTCGGCACTGGATGGCCCATCCAGTTTTCCTCCAACAGGCGCCCGTGTTTATTGGCCCACTGGAAACAGCCGCAACCATGGGCATTATGCGCGCGTTTCGGGTGTACAAACCGCACCCAAGCAACGCCCACTTTCTGGAATTGTTGCACGCCTGCCCGAGTTTTATTCACCAGGTAGGACAAGTCATCCAGCAGCCAGAAGGCGCAACCACCTGAAAAAAATTATTGGGCGCTTCGGCAAAACCGGGCAAATGCTGGTCTTTTTCAGAGACGATGGGACAATCCACGCCCCATTCAATGGCCAGAGTGGCGTCGTCCCAACGGATACCGGCTTCTAAATGCGGAGCATACTCTCCCGTGGTTTTGTAGTGCACCAGCGCTTGCTCACTGAGCACGACAAATCCATGCGCAAAGCCCGGCGGCACATACAACATGGCGTGCGCCCGGTCATCCAGTCGAGCCGAAACCCAACGCCCATAGCTAGGCGAATCCACCCGAATATCGACAGCAACATCCAAAATTTCGCCCACCGCACAGTGCACCAGCTTGCCTTGCGCCGCCGGATTCAACTGGTAATGGAGCCCGCGAAGCACATTTTTACGAGACCACGACATGTTGTCTTGCACAAAATGGGGCAAAGACGCGTGTTGCTCAAACACGCTTTGACGGTAGCTTTCTAAAAAATAACCGCGTTCATCTTCAAAGACGCGCGGCGTCATTAGTAAAACCTCAGGAATGGCCAGTGGCGTAAACTGCACGGGGACGACGGCGCTCCTTACAATAAATGACTAACACCACATGAAACCACTACAACGTAGCCAGTGCCGCCTGACGCAACTGCTGGTAGAGAGCAATTTCTGCCGCCGAAGGAGCTTCCGGCAAAAGCGCCTGCACTTTAACCAGCAAGTCTCCTGCCACAGCACCTGATAGCGCGATACCGTGCCCACGAAGGCGAAATCGCTTTCCGGCCTGCGTATTCGGGGGAATTGTCAGCGTCATTGCGCCAGAACGAAGGGTGGGCACCGCAATCTCCGTACCCAGCACCAGATCGTAGACCGGCACCTGGGCCTCGTACAGCAAATGAGTGCCTTCCACCTGAAAATGCGGGTGAGGCTGGTAACGAACCACCAGGTAAGCATTTCCGGTTTGCCCGCTGGCGGCCGTCTGCCCCTCTCCGGCCAAACGAATCTTCTTACCAGGCGCCATGCCCTTGGGAACCCGCACCTGAACGGATTTGCCTGAGTGCTGGAGGTGAACCGTCTTGAGGGTATCGGTGGCTATTTCTTCCAGGGTCAGCAAAAGCGGCTGTTCCACATCCAGGTTTGCCGCCGCCGAAGCAGAGCCGGACGATGTTCTGCTACTTTGGCTGGTGTGGGTGTATTGCGTTTGCGTTCGGCGGCCCCCGCCAGGGACAGACTGCTCGTATTGGCTGTAGGTGTACCCTCCGCTACCACCCGGGCCACTGCCGCCCGGTGCGGTGTTCGCTCGCGAGCCCATGGCGCCAAACAGCAGATCAAAAAAGTCGGAAAAACCACCGCCCGCATTGCCAAAACCACCGGGCGCGGGCCCAGCGCCTCGCCCGCGAAACTGCTCAAACAAACTGCCCAGATCATCAAAACCAGGCGGAGGCTCAAAGCCGGAACCGTGACTCCAGTTACTACCCAGGCTATCGTAACGGCGGCGTTTTTCCGGGTCGCCCAGTACTTCGTAAGCCTCGTTAATTTCTTTAAACTGATCCGCACCCGCCGGGTTCACATCCGGGTGATACTTGCGGGCCAGTTTTCGGTAAGCCGCCTTGATTTCCTTTTCGGAAGCGGTTCGGCTGACGCCTAAAATCTTGTAATAATCTTTGTAACGAACCGACATAAAATGCCAACAGTGACCCTTCACACGCTACTTTATGACAGACGCCCGGCCATAACCCTGGTTAAGAACAGGCTCGGCCCGCACCGTTTTGGCATCGCTTCGGTTTAGCAAGAAAAAACCGCAAAGCCCAAACGCATGGTTATTATACAGAGAAACCACACGGATACCCATCCCCCCCCTGTGGGCAAAAGCGCCCACGGAGAAAAGGCCTCCCTCCTCCAAGAAAAATGGTTCCTGCGTTTTAAGACGGTTCGTTAAAGCTTTCGTTGGACTGGGGTTGTTAGACTGGAGTTGTTAGACTGGGTTTATTAAACTGGATTGGTTGGACTTGATCCAGGAGGTTGATCCACACTATAAATAGAAGCGTCGGTAAAAACGGCTGATCCGCAGAATATTGCAGCGGCGGCTGCCTACTTGCGCTCTGGGTTCTGTTTCTGGGGTTTTTCTGCAAAATCCAAAGCAGGCCGTAAAAGAAGCAGACCGTAACAACAGTCCGACTTCTGGCAATTTCAGCCCAGCTCATTTCGTAAACCACCGCGCAACGGGACTTGCCCTTTGCTTGAGGTTTTAGTCTTGAGGTTTCGAGCCCACAGGAAATGCAGTTTGTGGTTTGAACGCCCGCCCGACTTGGAACAGGAGATCCACTGGTATGATGACTACTTCCTTTTTGTCTTTCTTGCTGGCCAACTTGCTGGCCGCTGTGCAAAAAACCGTGCTGGAGCAGAAAACCATGCTGGAGATCCTGCATCCTTCCACCCGGCGCCATTCCTCCCAACCGCATTTCACTCGACAGTCCAAAGGGCTCGCCACCATCGGCTTTGTGGCGTGCATTGGTATCAGTCTTCTGCTTCCCTCAGCGGCTCTGGCCGAAGGGAGCGCCACCTGGTGGAACCCCATGAGTTGGCTTTCCGTGGAAACCGCCAATGACGCCAAAAAGACAACCCCACCCGACAAGGAGGCAACACCCCCTTCATCCAACAAGATGAGTAAACCCAAAAACGCTGTAAGCGCGACCAAAGGCAGTATTCCCGAAGCGTACCGAGGCGCGCTGCTACAGACAGAAAAAGGAAATGTGGTGCTGGAACTTTACCCCGAAGAAGCGCCCAAAACCGTTTCCAATTTTGTTAATCTGGTTGAAAAAGGCTTCTACAATACGCCCAATATGAAGTTTCATCGGGTGGTGGCCAACTTTGTGGTGCAAACCGGAGACCCGACCGGTACGGGCTACGGTGGCTCCAAAGAGCGAATTCCCCTGGAAGTGAAAAACAAGCTCTCGCACGACCGCAAAGGAACGGTCGCCATGGCCCGGGGGGCGGATCCCAACAGCGCCAGCAGCCAGTTTTACATTACACTGACTGCGCAAAAACATCTGGATGGAAAATACGCCATTTTTGGCCGCGCCATTAGTGGGCTGGATGTGCTGGACCAAATTGAGCCCAATACCAAACTGTACGGCATCAAGCTCATTGATATTCGCAGCGTGCGGATTGACCAGGCAGCCAATGCTCCCAAAACCTGGAAGGATTCAGTCAAGGGGTTCTTCATTACCCCCTCGCCAGAGGAACAGGCCAACCGCAAACTGATGGATCAGGTGCCTTCGGCCTCCTTGGACTAGGGCACGCCCTAATGGTCCAGTAGCCCCCTCCCTCGTTCGTTGGGCTATTGTGGCCAATCCATCTCCCTGCTGGAATTCTGAACCTACTCAGAGGGTCTGGTGTTGGTTTCCACCATTAGGCCTGTTTCTTCCGCAGGGGTTTGAATGGGAATCCGAACCGATTTTGTTGTTGCTGCGGTATCGGATGGTGTATTGACGTTGGTAAGCGCGTTGGTGTTGGGCGGTGTTACATAGTCCGCCTTCAGCCTTTTTACAATGTGTTTGGCCAGCGTTTGAGACGTTCGGTTGACGTTACCAGGCCAGTCTGGAAAGATAAAGCGCCGCACCTGGGTAGACCAAACCTCTGGCCCACCAGTCCCTGCCGTAACACTCACGATTACCAGTGCGCAATCGGACCATTTGCAACGTAGGCGAATCACGCCTTCTGCCGGGCTTTTGTACGGCAACGTTTTATCGTGAGAGAGTTCCCAGGCAAGCGTTTCCTCAATGTCTCCCGGCAGGCGGTTTAAGTCCGTCGACATCACGTCGTGCAGTTTTTCAACCTCAAACGAGCCAAGCGCACGAAAGGCCGTTAACTCAATGGGGGAGTAAGGCTTTTTTGCAGCGCGTTCCGCACCAAGCACAAACGGAGAAGACACGCTCAAAAGGACGGACAGAAAGGCGAGCAAAAGAAAGTACGTTTTAGCGGTTCTGTTGGCCATGGTGTTTGGGTCCTCTCCAACCGTGCGCATTACCCAGGTTACTGCTGTTATTGTGGGTTAAATCCGGCAGCTTCTGCACCCTCCACCTGCGGGAGCTTGTTGCAAACAACCTCCTCCTTCCAACGGAGCGAGCCCCGTATACACACGGATTCGTTTTACTTAAACTGTAGTGGTCTGGCTGCACAACACTCTGGCTGCACAACACAATGACCCTAATTTTGGAGCGTTACCCAATCAATGCAAACCGTGGATCTACGTTGGTTATCGGCAAAACAAACCCCACTCCCCCCAACAGCCGCCGTTAGTCCTTTTCACACCAATCATTCACTTCGGTGGGGGCAAGACCCACAACCGCAAGACTCACAACCGGAAGATCTGTCCGACCGGCTGATGCTCAGCGGGAAAGACGCCCAAAAAGCCGTCCAAAATGCGCTTCGCGCGCCGTTACTGAACGCAGATGGCACACTGCGCCTCAACGCCGCAGAAACCTTATTAATCACCCCCAAAACCATTCGCAAAGAGACCCTCAGCACCTTGAACGTGGCAGAATGGCAAACCGTGACCCAACAGGCGCTCAAACTAGCCCGACCCACCACAACCCAGGGCGGTGCGTCTCGCCTGGAACTATACCAAGACCTACAAGAGCATTACAAAACCCTGCTGGAAAAACGCACCGAGAGTAAAAGCCTTTTTGGGGGGTTGGGCATCGTGAGCGGCTTAATCACCGGGCTCAATCCAGCGATTGGTTCAACGGCCATTTTAATTGCGTTTGGCAACGCTATGTTGTTTGAGCGACTGGGCGCCCGCAATAATACCCTTCGGCAGGCGGGTAATATTATTGCGCGCACCGCCCAAGAAACCCGCCAAAACTTGAGCATCGAAAAAATTGGGCTCGAATGGGATTTAGAAAAAGCCCAAGACTTGCAACAAAGCCTTGGCCAGTGGGAACTGAACGCTCGCCGCAAAGGCGAAAACGTGGATGAAACCTTCGTTACGCCAGAACTGGTCAATACGGTGTTACAGGCCACCGAGTCGCGCTTTTACGCCTCACTTCAACCCCACCTGGATCATCTGAACGCCGCCTTACCAGAACCTGTTCAACAACACCTGCAGCACGAGGTAGGCATGGCTATTTTGGCGAAGAACCCTGCGCAATAACTTGTTCAGTCACAAAAAATTTGTCGGCCCTCCACGGATTGCGAACCCCTCGGGTGCAACACCATGTTCAAGTGCAAGCTATCATTACGCAGCCAACCGATTTTGTTACGCGCGTGTTTAAGGTACATTAAATAGCCGTATCTGTGGGTGTGATGCTTGATAATGCACTCGCAACCCCGTGTATGTTCCCCCGCCCCACGGCCTTGCCCACACCCGCGACAAGGCGACAAGGAGTTTTGGGTGTCTGTGTCAGCTCATTTTTCTCGCCGTCAAGCTTCCGTCCGTATGATTGAAACCGTAAACCCCGCCACTGGAGAACCGTTTGCACTCTACCCGATTGTCTCTGCCGAAGGGGTCCAGGAGATGGTTCGAGAGGCGCGGCGCGTTTTACCCGCCTGGAGAAACGCCTCTTTTGCGGTTCGGCAAATCATTCTCAACCGAACGGCAGAAGCACTCATGGCCAATGCCGATGTGTTGGCGCGAAAAATATCGGAAGAAACCGGCAAGCCGCTTCGAGAAGCCTACGAAACGGATTTGTTGGCTGCCCTGGCCACGTTGCGCTATATGGCCCGCAACGGCCCTAAAACGCTCCGGGATCAATGGCTATGGAACTGGAAAACCCTGCTACTCGCCCGCACACATCGGGTTCGGCGGCTTCCTAAGGGGGTAGTGGCCCTCATTACACCGTGGAATTACCCACTGGCCATTGCCGTCAGTGGCATGGCAATGGCTTTAATGGCGGGCAATACGGTTATTGTTAAACCCAGCGAGCGCGCCCCCGGGGTTGTGCTGGATTTGGTCCGCATGGTGCAGCACGAACTGGCCCGCCGCGGCCTGCCGGAAACGATTGTTCAAATTGCAACCGGCAACGGCAGTACCGGCCAAACCCTGTGCGAAACGATGAGCCAGCCCGACGGGGTGGATCACGTGCTCTTTACCGGAAGCAACCGTGTGGGTCGGCAGGTGCTGGCCCTGGCGCAACTGGCGGGCAAAACCGCCAGCCTGGAACTGGGCGGCAGTGACGCGATGATTGTCCTAGACGGGGTGGAAGATTTAGACACCGTGGCCAGTTACGCCATATGGGGCCGTTTTGCCAACGCCGGGCAAAGCTGTGCCGCAGTAAAACGGCTGTTGGTGCATCGCGCGCTGTATGCCCGAATGCTGCACGTTTTGACTGAAAAAATGGCACGTTTTCACGTAGGCGATCCATTGGCGGCAACAACCCACATGGGACCACTGATTGCCGAAACGCAGTGCCAGCAGCTTAGCCTGCAAGTGGAAGATGCCACGGAACGCGGCGCACAACTTATTACGGGTGGTTTTCGGCTCAACCGCCCCGGATTCTTTTATGCGCCCACCATTCTGGCGGATGTTCCGCTGGAATCGCGCGTTTTGCGAGAAGAGGTGTTTGGACCCGTACTGCCAGTGGTTCCGTTTGATACGGAAGAAGAGGCCATTGCGCTGGCCAACCAAACCGCTTACGGCCTAACGGCCTGTGTTTTCGGTCCTCGCGTTCAGGCCTCACGCATAGCCCGGCGATTGCAGGCGGGAACGGTTGCCGTTAACGATGTTCCATTGGCGAACTATGGCTGGCCGATGGTGCCCTGGGGCGGCTGGAAGGAAAGCGGCCCTGGCTGGCGACACGGAACAATCGGCCTGGAGGAGCTGACACAAATCCAGGTGGTTACTGAACATTGGGGGCTTGCCGTTCCCTGTCTCAAACGGCCCCCGTGGCTGTTTGGCACCCATCCCTCGGATGTAAATTTTTCTCATTACCTGTTGCAAACGTTTGGTTTGGGCAAATGGTTTACCCAACAAACGCCCGCCTTCCTCAAGGCCTTGTGGAAAAACCGATCTTCGAGCAGGCTGTAACCCTTCCTACCCAAGTTGCAGCATCCTGGCCCAGTACGCTTCTTCTCTCTCTCCGCTTAGTTTTTGAGTTCTATCTGCATTGCCTAGCCATTGCTAAGATTAGCTTAAGCCTGTCAACAACGAAGGGTTTGCCGACGTTTATACAAGCAGCCCTGTCCAGTTGAGAGACATGGCGGTCCACGTTAGGAGTAGAGAGAGGAACTTTAGCCTATGGGTGGTTTTCAGCCCACCAGTTATTCGTCGTCCGGTGGTTCCTTTATGGGACCCTCTCCGTTTGATTTGCAGCAAAGGCAGCACACAGGCCAAAGTGGCTTGGGTGTCGGCGCTTCGGCACAAGCCCAAGCGACCCTTGAACGCCAGGAAATGGAGAAAAAGCTTGAGGCTCTGGCCCAATTTCGGAGCCAGCAAAACGCAGACGGCGGTAATAACGCGCCCATTGGCCAAAATGGCGGTTGGCAATCACTCGATATCTCCTCCTAAAATTGCGGCAAGAATTGGTTCGGGATGATTGGTTGGGGAGTGATAAGGAAGGCTTTTCAAAAGATTTGCTTAAGGCTGTCATCAGCGCGAGCACAAAAACGTTTATGCAATTGTGCGATTGAGCACATCGCAAAGCAAAACACCCTGAGTCCAGACGTTATCTCGTATCAGTAGCGTATCAGCCATAGAAGTACTGTCTGCGCCAGGGTGATCTGAATGTATCGGTGTTGTTTTTTATACGGACATACGAATAAACGGTCGGAAAGTTGGCTACAGAAGGTTAGCTAATGGTTGCCAAGGGCGCCTTTACAAATCATTCATCTGCCAACAGCGCCACACACACATAGAGGCCATATTGGGGGGCAAATTATGGGCGGTTACAACTGCACAACCAATTGTCAGGGAACGGGCGTACAACCAGGCGGGCCATCTCCGTTTCAGCTCAAACGGGTCAACGGCAGCGAAGAGGGTGGAGCAGTTGGAGGCACCGGAGGAGCAGACCGACTACAGAATGCTCAGCAACGGGTTTTCCAGGCAGAAACAAACCTGAACATGGCCCATTTAAGGCTACAACAGGTGCAGCAAGCAGCCCAAAGCAAACCCATCCAAGAAGGGGGTCAGTGGCAAACGGTGGATACCGCCTCCTAGTAGTTTTTATCTGGCATAAACAGGCTTTGTAGACTCCGCACAGTGCTGTTGTAACTGCTCAGCCATGCGCAATGCACTGTGGTTGGGCAAGCCAAGCTGGTTCCTCACCTGGCGAGAGGCCTCAGACGGATCTGCGGGCGGTTGCCGTAATTGCTGTAATAGTTCTGCTGCCAGTGTCTCTACTTTCGTATACCGCGAGAGTAACCCTTGGGCCACTGGCGCATTCCATTGCGTGGGATTGACGGGCGGGCCAGTGAGTAAGACGGGCTTGCCCAGCATCAACCCCTGCACCACCATCGAAGAATCCTGGGTCAGTACGGCGCTGGCCTGCGCTAAAGCCCGTTCGGTCGGCTGGTGTTTGGGCAGAATTTCAACCAAACCCGTCAGCCCCATGCGGTCAATCCACTGACGTTCGACAGCCCCGTCCTGGCTGGGATGCAGTGCCACCTGGAACTGGGCTCGTCCAGCCCATTGGCGGGCCAGGCTGCAAAATAACCCAAAAGCCTCTTCGTACCCAGCCCCATAGCCTCCAACCCATAACAGGCGGGGTGGGGGTTGCAGTGTTTGTGGGGTGCTCGGAGCGGTCAGGGGCGTCTGGGTCGCAGCATCCGTTGTCGCAGGGCTGGCGGATAGATTCTGTCGCTCCCAGCGATCGGCGGTGGGCTGGCCCACAACCGCAACCGGCATTTGGGGCAAGCATTGCCGTAGCCACGCGGCCTGCACCGCCGTGGGCACCCACCAGGCAGATAGGGTTTTGGCGAAGCGTTGGAACAACTCCGTTGTAGGATTGAGCGTGTAGCCATCGGTATAGCCCACCACGGGCGCCCCCTGGCGACGAAACAGACCGGAGAGCAATTGCTGAAAAGGAGAAACCACCCCGGTCATCACCACGGCCGGGTGCAGCCGCTGACAGAGGGTCGTCATTTGCTGCCACCAGGCGGCTTGCTGGGTTGGCGTGCCCGCCACAGGCGCATCGGGCAAGGAGACCTGATGCGGGTGTCCGGCCAACAGTCGGCTGGCCGTGCCCGTTGTCAGCAATGTGTAGGGAACGTGGGCTTGCGCCAGCCTGGCAATAACGGGCCGCAACGCCTCGGTTTCTCCGGCATCGTGCAGTAAAAAAGCCACCCCGGACGACTCAGCCACCGGCACAGATACTGTCGTTTGCCGATTGGCGCTTTTTGGCCAAGCACTATTTGGCCAAGCACCTCTTTGGCAGCCAGACGGGGGTATGGCTGTTGTATTTGTAGCTGTTGTATTTATAGCTGTTGTACTAAAGCAGAGCGTTGTACCCATTCCAGGCCTGGCTTTCTACGTCACTGTCATCCATTGATTGTGCCTAAAACAAACAGCCTGCCCCGTACGTCGGCTGCAAACACTATAAACCCCGAAAATACCGGTTGGTGCTCGTACGCCAACACGACCACTTTAGAGTACGAACACTGCAACACGGACACTTTGGATGAAAGAAACGCTGCCCAGGGCACTGCTTTTCTTTTGATAGAACCACTTGCGAACAACATGCATTGACAACACGCATCCGCACGACGCCAAACAACACCGATTGGCAATTGGAACCGGTTAGCCGTACAATAGTTTGAGCTTAAAAGGTAATGACACTTGAGTCATTCAGGCTGTTTCAAGGCACGGTTGCTACCTGTGCGTCCAGCGGGTAGTTGGTTTAAGAGGCACTGTATTGGTCGGCCATTAGTTTAGTTGAGGGTTCTATGGTTCGTTATCCGCGGCGACGCCGTAAGCGTTCTCTGTTTAACAATTTTTACCTCAACCCCCGGGCTCAGTATGTGCTCACTATTTTTAGCGCCATGGGCCTTGCCGCGCTTATTTTTTCTGGCTTTTTACTGTTTCGCTACTCCGACAGTGGGGATTTAATTGCCCGTGGCAAGCAACAAATGGCAGAGGGCAAGGTGGCTTGGGCGGCCCACACCTTTCAAATGTTGGTGCGTCGGGATCCCAACAACTATGAAGGCCATTTTTTACTCGGTCAGGCCTACCTGGAACTAGGCGACCGACGAAAAGGGGAACAGGAACTAAAAATTGCTTCCGCCCTTCGGTCCAAAAATCCGGGCGCCAAAGGCGGCAACGGGGTTGATATCGCCATGAGCAAGCTGGCCATGGCGCAAAATCGCTTTGATGAGGCCGAATCGGGCTTAAAACAGGCTTACCAGAAAAATCCCAACAACGTGGAAGTACAAGAGGCGCTCTTTGATCTTTACGAATACTGGGGAGACGCCGACAGTGCAACCTCTCCCCCCGATCTGGCCAACGCCATTCGCCACTACGACCAGGCATTGGCTTTCGCCACGGATTACCAATCCGAAGAATCGCTGAAAGAAAAACTGGTGAGTACCATGCGACAGCAGGCCACCGAACACTTTAACGCCAAGCAAACCGACGCCGGTTTGGCCGTGCTGAAAGAGGCCTTGCGCTACCGCTATGCGCCTGAAATTCTGGTGGAAATTGCCAACATCTACGAAAGCCACAATAAGCTGGATGACGCCATTGCCTGGTATCGCAAGGCGTTTGACGCCAACCCGGATACCATCAGCCTGCGCCTGTCCAATATCCTCACGCGCAAAGGGCGCCTGTTACTGGATCAGAAAAAGCCACAAGAGGCAGAGCGCTACTTTGACGAAGCCCGAAAAATCAGCGAAATGACTCAAATCCCGCCCCACGTGCTCTATCCGGTCAAGGTCACCAAGGTCAATATTCAGGCGCAAGATCTGGAACCTCAAACGGGCGAATTTACCCCAGAGGTTTCTGCCCTGGTAGAGAACAAGGCGGATCGTCCGCTGAATTTTCTCGTGTTGAAGGCCACTTTTCTCTCCGGCGATCAGGTGCTGGATCAGGCATCGATGGTGGTTGCCTCGTTGAAAGAACCACTGGCCCCCAAAGGCCTGAGTGGCAGTTCGCGAAGCGTCTCGCTGAAAGCAGGCAGTAAGTCCAGTTTACACATGCTCAAAGAGGGCCAGTTGCAGGTTAAGCTGTCAGTGGCTTACAACGAGGGAGAATCTCCAGACTGGCAGGTAAAGGCCCTGCAGGAAGGGCAAATTCGAATGAGCATTCCAGCCGACACGGAAGAAGGCGAAGAAACCCCGGAAACCTCTCGCGGTAACGCTTCAGACGCAGTGGCCCCTTCTACGCAGAGACGCAGCAATTCCACCAGCACAAACCCCCAAGGCGGTTCGGCCCGCACGCATCAAGGTGGTGGCGTCTCAAACCCATCGGGTTCAAACAGCAGCGCGCCGGTACCAACCGCGCCCGTGCCCAACGCGCCACCGACGGCGCCCACGCCACCCAGTCCGCCAAGGCAAACGACCTAATAAACTCGAAGCGCACGGCAGCCTGTCACTATCCAACGTGTCCGCTATACAGCCAGTCTGGTCTGTTTTTTCGGTGTTAGCTGCTCAAGAATCGCTCCCACGTAAGCTCTGTCCAGAGAGAAGGGGCGAGAAAGTGACCTTGGATGTGTCAACACAACCTAATAACGAACGTCAGACACGTCGTCATCACCCGGCAAACCAACCTGACGGCTTCGTATCGGCTTGCGGGCCGAAGAAAGTCCATCGGCAGACAGTTCTGGCCATACCGACTGGTGCGCCTGAGCCAAAAAGTGCCAATAAGTGATGTAGGAAGCGCCAATCGCCAGTGGAAAACCTAAACAGGTCACCACGCCACCAATAATGGTGCAGCACAGGGCCACGGCCACCAAGCCATACAGCAGGCCCGCCCCCATCGTAAACAGGCCCGCCAGCCAAATCCAACCGTAACACTTCAACGTCAGCGGAATCGTCTCCTGGAAACGCCACAGGTCTGCAAACCGACGATTTTCCGACGCATACAAGAGGGGGGTGGTAAAAAACGGCCACGCCAGCAAGGCCACCAACGCAAACGGAATAAGTAGCAACAGTGCCAGGGGAGCCATCTCTCGGCCACCTGCTATAAAAATTGCAATCATAGCCACGATTGGAACGATGGCCAGGGCCAAGGTTAGCAAAAACTGGTACGCAAACAGCTTTAGCCCATCCAGAAAAAAGGCAAAAAGCTTCTCAGACCAGCGAGGCGGGGGGGCCTCAAGCCCCTCTTGTCTCCAAGTGGCGCACGCGTGCCAGCAAAAACCCGCAATGGGAATGGCGGCCAAAATATCGAACGGCAGGTGCAATAAATCAGGCACCTGTTCTAAAACTTTGCTATCAATTTTGTCGTGAAAAACGGCCGCAAAAATCACGGTAATGAGAATCGAGAGAATCAGCTTCACGTACTCAATGGCGCCAGGCACAAAAACTGCATCTACCCGGTGTGGTTCCTGCCACGCGTACAACAATCCCTGCTTAAAGTCGATATTCATAGACCTACACCCGTTTCCGCCGCTATCCAATATGCATTCACACGCCCTAACCTACCATTTGTTTAAATTGTACTATAGCATCTCTTCTGACCATGCGACGCGTTTTTAAAATCGGCTGTTTGTAGGTGAGGCTTCGTTTGAAGCAACCACCCATCATCACCAACTCAAGATCTGTCACCAACGAAATAAGGTTCCGGCAAACTGGCCAGAACCCTATTAAAGTTGAAAGATATCTCAATATCGCAACAAGGAAGCGTTCTCGCTCCGCAACCAAGCACGCTCTAGCGAGGCTTGATGACTTCCATTGTTATTTTAGCCACCCCAGAGCCCAGCAAGCCAATGGCAGATGCAGCCCCACGAGAGAGATCCAGAATGCGATGGCCCGAATAAGGACCACGGTCCGTAATTTCTACCACACAGGAACGGCCCGTGCGCTGATTGGTGACCTTGACCTTTGTGCCAAATGGCAGCGTTCGATGCGCAGCCGTTAAACCGTGCATGTCAAAGCGGCGGCCACTGGCTGTTCGACGGCCATGGAAGCCAGGACCGTACCAAGACGCCATTCCCACTTGTCGACGACCCGTTACCCGATAGGAGCCCGGATCCAAGAGTCCCTGAGCAGGCTTTGAAGCAGACAACGTACCAGCCTGAGGCTGTGCCTCGCTACGTTTCGCTGCGTCTGATGGCGTCGACTGGCTGTCATCCACATTCTTACCCGTAGAAGAAGACGGCTTTTGCGACGGAGCAACAACTTGTGCACCTTCTAGCGGCAGAACACCAAATGCTTGGCGAATGTGGTTGACCCATACAAAACCTAACTTTTGAGGCGTCGTTCCCGCTTCCGTAGCGGTTTTAGCATCCAACAGCAACAGACGAACCGGCTCACCTGATGCGGTTGCACCATTAACCACTGCCTGAGTGGCCTTGGGTCCTTCAGGAAATACGCGAATCGCCGCAGGATCGTGACCTTGTTGAATGTAAAGCGCCAAACGATGGGCCAGCACCTTGGCTCGGTTCAAGGGAGACAGGCCGTTTAGTGGCGAGCGAAAACGCACCACCTCTTGACGGTTAATGAAAACGCTGGCGTGCTGGCTGTTTTCCCAGGTATTGCGAACCCGAATCACAAAAGAGTCGTTATTGGGACTCGTCACCACGTAGCGGTTAGGCAATAGGGCAGGGTTTTCGGATGCCTCCGAAGAGGGGAAAGCTGTTTGCTTCTCATCCGTAGCGATAGAAGACTCTGCGGCACCGGCAGTAGACTGTCGGGCCGACTTGGAAGAAGTGGACGGCGTTGTTGCGCCATTTACCTTCCGCGCAGACTCTCTGCTGCTCACTGCTTCCGTGCGGTGTCTTTCAGTAGAAGACTCCAATGCATCAGACGACGGCCTTTCCGAGACGGAAGAGCGACCATTGACACCATCTACTGGCTTTTCAGCAGCCTGGGCCGACTGAATCCCAACTATTTTCAGTAAAACAAGCGTTAAAAGGGTAAAGAAAACAAAGTAGTTCTGTTGTTTTGAGCCGAACAAAGCTGATTCCTCCTTACTAGGGCTATCTTCGAGCCTGTTTTGGCTTGTTCAATAAAAAATTGAACCCTTTATAACTACACCAAGCTCGTTGGAATTGCCAAGCCAAACTTTGAATGAATCCGCCCAACAGACGATTATTTTACGTTTGTTCATAAAACAGGCCATAAAGCCAACATCCAGGAAAGGCCCGCACCCACTAAAAACGCTAACATCCAGGAAGCTAAAAGGGTAAAACTACTTTCTAGTGGGCCTCTTTCCTTCCAAATGACTGAAGCAGAAGCGATACACGGAACAAACAAGGTGATAACCACCAAACTAACCAGTATTTGCAAGGGAGACATCCCGTCAGAAAGGCTGTAAAGGCCCGCCACACCAAAATCTCGCCGAACCATTCCCATAATAAACACCTGCCCCAGTTCGGAAGGCAGCCGCAAACCACTCGCCACCAGGGGCGAAAGCATCGTCTGCAAGAGCTGAAAGAGACCGGTTAACTGCAGCATCGATACAAGAAAAGAGCCCACAATAAACACTGGAAGCGTGTCCAACAGGAATGCTTTACTTCTCAGCCAGGTTTTTTTAAAGATATTACTAAGGTTTGGCAGCCGAAGCGGGGGTAAATCTAAAACCAGGGGCGCAGATTGACCAGGCAGTACGTACTGAAGCACACTGCCTATGACCGTAAAAACCAGAAACAGCACCAGTAAAAACAGTAGCCAAATGCCAAAGCCACCTACTTTTGCCATTAAGCCCACAATAACAGCCAATTGCGCCGAACAAGGAATCGTAATCGCCAGAAGAACAGAGGCAATGGTTCGTTCGCGTTGCGTGGTTAGTAGCCGTGTAGCAATGCTCGCCATGGTGACACAGCCAAGCCCCAGTATCATTGGGATAATTGCCCGACCATTCAACCCAACTCGTCTCAAGAAGCCATCCATGAGCACAGCCACTCTCGGCAACACACCACTATCCTCTAACAGGGATAGATACAAATAAAAACCAACAACCAGGGGAAGCATAACGCCTAGCACGTACTGAGGCGTCATCGTCAGCAGGCCGAACTCACCGACCAACAGTGTATAAACAAAGCTATCTTTGGGAAAAAATATTTCCGCGTAGGCTTGAATAGCAGGAATGACGGTTGCGAGCAGAATTTTATTTTCTAAAAAATCCACCAAATCGCCCGCCACCCAAACACCCACCACCTGGTACAGCGTGAGTAAAATGAGAATCAGCGCCAAAAAGCCGCCCACAGGGCTGAGGAGCTGCGCCCCTAGCCAGGCAGAAAGACTGCGAGAGGAGGTTAAACTGTGTGTGCTTAACACCTGAGATAACACCACATTAACGTAATGCCGACGCAGCCCATAAAGATGCAACCGCTGTGCAGGATTTGATTTTTCAACAGCACGTAAGCCTTCTCCTGTTGGAGAACCGGGGGTTGTATTTCCGGCTGAAGCCTTTTCTAGAGAGTGAATTACCCGTTCTTTAACACCGCCTTGAGTGGCAACCACAGGAATAACGGGCACTCCCAAGCGCTCAGAGAGTGTCTCTACATCAATCTTCTGGCCACTATTCTCAAGTTCATCCATTTGGTTAAGCAATACAATGAGCGGCTTTCCCCAATCAATAAGCTGTTGCGTCAAAAACAGATCCCGAGCCAGCGTCACAGCGGATACCACATTAATTACCTGTATGGCTTTCCATAGAGCGGCCTCTGCTACACGTTCTTCATCTGTATCGCCAGCCAAACCATAGACTCCAGGGGTATCTTCCACCCTCCAAGGGGTGGTTAAGGCAGAATCTTCCATCGTGCCCCAGGGAACATCGAGCGTGGTGCCCGGAAAATTTGAAACCTGCGTGTATTGCCCCGTCAGTTGGTGGAAAACGACCGATTTGCCAACGTTTGGGTTACCGACCAACACCAGCGAGCGAAAACGTTCAGACAAAGGGACTTCCTCGTCGTTTGGACTCTGATTTATTGTTGAATTGCGCATTTCCGGTCTATCCACATCCGGGCCGTACAGTAGCAAGTCTGGTTCCATCTGGCTAGATGGTGGCAACGGCTCCCCCACAGGAATAGGATAGTGTGCCATAGTTCAACGTCTCTCTGGTTGTGGCTGAACAAAAATATGATCACACAACGCTCGACCCAAAGCCACTTCCATAGGCCCCATACGAAGCACCAACGGGCCACCGGCGGGCAATTTGGCCTGTATGAGAAACTGAGAGGCAGGCAAAATACCAAACTGCAACGCCTGGAGCTGAACCTCCGTGGTTTCAATGCGGTTTACACAAACCGTTTGCCCTACCAAACAGTCTGATAGGCAAAAAACAGACTCTTTCGGCGCTTCTGGCGCAGAAAATGCCGGACTCGGAGGCGATTCGTCGCAGTTTGACAACATCATTTGATATTCAGGTTTTCCTTGCGAAGGCGAATATTTTTGGGTGTCACCTCCATCAGCTCGTCTGGACCAATAAAGTCCAAACCAAACTCCAGGGTGAGTTCCACCGGCTTATCCAGGCCATCCAGCACCTCTGCACCGGCGCTACGCATGTTGGTTAGCTTTTTAGCCTTGCACACGTTAATGACCAAGTCTTGCTGGCGGCTGTGCTCGCCCACCACCATTCCGCGATAGACCGTCGTTTTAGGATCAATGAAAAAGACCCCGCGATCTTCCAGGCCTTTAATCGCGTAAGCCGTTGCCTCGCCTGGCTCGTGGGCAATCAGGGCCCCGTTTCGCATCGTGCCAACCTCACCCACCCACGGCATATAGCCGCTAAAGGAGTGAGTCATCATTCCCTGGCCGCGGGTTAGACGGATAAATTCGCTCCTAAAGCCCAAAAGTCCGCGCGAAGGTGCCTTAAACGTAATGAGCGTTCGGCCTCCTTCGGCCTGCATATTCTGGAGTTCCGCCTTTCGTCTGGATAAGCGCTCGATACAGGTACCGGCAACCTCTTCAGGCACATCCAAAACCAACTCCTCAAACGGCTCGTGCACTTCGCCATTCAAGGTTTGCGTCAATACTTCGGGCTTACTGACCTGAAACTCATAGCCTTCCCGACGCATGGTTTCAATCAGGATGGTGAGGTGCAACTCGCCACGACCGCTGACAATAAAACATTCCGTGGTGGGGCCGTCTTCCACCCGAAGACTGACGTTGGTCTTGGCCTCTCGCCACAAGCGATCTTTCAGCTGGCGCGAGGTGACAAACTGACCCTCGCGGCCCGCAAGCGGACTATTGTTGACCGAGAACGTCATTTTCAGCGTGGGTTCTTCTATCGTAATCATCGGACGAGGCTCTGGCGTGTCAGTCGCCGTGAGAGTTTCGCCAATTTGGGCATCCGGCAGACCGGCCACGGCCACAATATCGCCCGCTGAAGCCGATTCCACTTCCAGCCGTTTGAGACCGTGAAAGCCAAACAGCTTGCTCACACGGTGTTGGCCCACCGAACCATCTCGACGAACGAGACTGACGGTTTGTCCTACGTTGATGGTGCCGCGATGAATCCGTCCAATAACAATTCGGCCCAGATAGTCATTGTAATCCAACGTGGAGACCTGAATTTGCAGCGGACGGTTTTGTTCGCCCGGTGGTGGCGGTACATGCGTAAGCATGGCCTGAAACAGCGGTGAGAGGTCCTCAAACGTGCTGAGGTCCGGCGTTAAAGAGGCCGTTCCCTGAAGCCCACAGGCATACACCACGGGAAAGTGCAGCTGATCTTCGTCAGCTCCCAGCTCAATGAATAAATCCAGCACCCGATCGACCGCTCTGGAGGGATCCGCAGCGGGCCGATCCATTTTGTTGACAACCACCAGAATATTGAGCCCCAACGACAATGCTTTTCTCAACACAAAGCGGGTTTGTGGCATTGGGCCTTCTACTGCATCCACCACCAGCAAGGCGCCATCTACCATGGTCAGCACGCGCTCCACCTCGCCAGAAAAATCGGCGTGGCCCGGCGTATCCAAAATGTTGATTTTTGTGTCCTGGTAAAACACGGCGGTGTTTTTGGCCAAAATGGTAATGCCGCGCTCGCGCTCCAGGTCGTGAGAATCCATGGCGCGTTCCGTCACAGACTCATTGTCTCGGTAAACGCCGCTTTGCCGAAATAGACTATCGACCAGCGTCGTTTTACCATGATCTACGTGGGCAATAATGGCCACGTTACGAATGGACGCATTGACCGTAGCATCCGCAAACGGAGTAGGGGGCGAGGGCAATTGAGACATCATCACGGCGGCGGTATCCAATCTGGGGGGGGGTAACGGCAGGAACTCACAACGGGTAAGGAATGCAAACTTTAGGACTTTAATCTTTAGGACTTTAAATATCGAGTATCAGTCAGTAAACACAAGCAGGTGGGCAACAAAACTGGCGCAAATAGCATGCGGACCGATTAAAGGAGCGTAGCCCCCTCAACAACCGGTCACAATCCAACCGGTACAGAGAGAACCAGCCGAACGCAGGACGTGCGAATGGGCATTCGCTGTTGACACAGTGAAACCCAACACGCCGCATTTATTTCCTGTTGAACCCAGTTGTACGAATAAATATTGCAGTTTGGGCCAAGGGTTGGCTATGAATGGGGGCGGAGGGTTTTTACATTGTGATTGAAGCACAAACAAACCAAAAGGCGGCAAACAAAAACCCTGCAACAAATAAGCTGCAAATAAAAAGCCCGACGGATGAAACATACATACCGCCGGGTCGAATCAACTGGCACTCTGAAACACAATTGAAGAGAAGGAGAGAGATGAGATAAAAACAAGAAGCGGAAATCAGAAAAAATCAATCAAACTCTGGCAGTCAGTAGCCATCGCCTTTTGTAGAAGGCAGAGAAACCACCACCGACTTGAAAGACTATTCCCGAGCGGGAACGCCACTGCTGGCAGACAAACTTAAAAAACTGGTGTCGGGCTTCCACTTGGGCCAACTTGTTGGGCTAAGCAGTTGGGCTAGCACTGGTAGCCTGTGGAATGACAAAGCGGAACCAAAATACTGACGAACGATCTCAAAAGTTGGCCTCAAAAGTTGGCCTCACAACAGGGCCTGTTTGGCCTGCAGGACTGACGAACGATCGGTCTGCGGGTTCAGTGTGCTCGCCATCTGGCTTGCTGTCCCCCACATAAACGGTATCGGTCGCCTCCTCCATTTGCTTGAACTGAATCGTCTATATGTAACAAAACGTAAATAGATGCGTCTCATTTCCCGGTTTTTTGGGCAGAGGGGACCCAGAACGATGGGTTTTTCTGTGAGTGTTTGTAACAATTTAGAGCACGCATGAGGCATTGGCGGCACAATGCCTCTTTCATCATGTTTTTTGACTGTGTTACCATCCCATACAATTCAACAAATTTTGTGAAAAGAAATCTGTTGAAAGAAATGGCTGAACTGTTTTTGGACGCCTGTTTTTTACTTTGTTTTCGGGATTGCCCCTGGAAACGGAAAGTGTTGTAACCCACCATGCCGAAGTCGATTCTACACCTCGCAAAACCATTTCGACGACGACGACGATCGCTGACACCGGAATCGGTACAGGGTTACAAGCTTCCTTGCCAGGTTTTACGGGGATCGCACACCATTTGCCACTCGGGTTAAACCCCTAAGCGGCACGCCCAACTAGAGCAGCAGTCTGCACGAACGGGCCAATCCCCCTAACACAGCTTCCTCCCTGACACCGATTTTGGGTTAGGGTGTGTTTTGCTATGGATGCTTCTCCCACTGCACCGAATCCCCATCTTGCGTCTCGGGGGGGGGGGTAACAGACCCCCATACAAAGCGGCACACCCAAAGCCAAAACACAATGTCCCTCTCCCAAGTCTCTCGTCCACGCCTTTCCAGCCCGGCATTTGTACCCTGACCCGAATTGTATTGCGCAAAGGATTGTTAACTCGCCATATGGGCATGCTTGCACCCATTATCTTTAACCCTGTTTCCTCCCGGCTGTACTCCATCCTGGATGGCCAGAGCATGCTGGCCCTGGTTGCAAGAGACGGCCTGGACAGCTTTAGCCGTATTCAGTGGGAAATGAAGCGCAGCAAGCTCGGCGGCCAGGAACAGATCCGAACCGAGGTGCTAACCGCCCTGATTTGGGGCTTTGGCATGAAGGTGCAAGAGGCCATTTACGACGGGGTGGCCAAAATGGGTGGCTTTACCCACACGGATTTAAGCCACAAGATTTTTAACGACAAGGTTCAAAAACTCACGCCCGATGTGGTGAAAAACTGCCTCAAGCCCGAAGCGGCAGAAAAATTGCTCAAAGTACTGGAAACCCCTTTTCCGTATGGGTTGTCCTGGTTTGGAAGGCTGCTGTTTGCCGCCGTCATTCCCGCCTGCGCTATTGGCTTTGGTGTTCCGCGCATTAACCACTACTTTACCCGTATGGCGCTGCAACAAGAACAAGCACACACCGCCGCGTCCACCCAAGCGCGGCAACCCGTGCCATTTAGCACACAAGCTCCCCGCCCCACGGCGCCTCAAGCCTTGCAGGGCATGCCACCACTAACCGGCGCATCCCCCCACGCCTTTGCGTTAAACAGCCCTTTTCTGCCACTAAACGGCACGCAACCCAACCTGGCAGGCGTCTCCATGCCACCGCTCGCCTCTGCCGGGTGGATGACGAACACGGACAGCCCTTTCAACAATAGTGCTTTTGCCATACCGGCAGGACGCTTTGGACGCTCAGACAATACGGCGCCCGACCCATCGCTTCGGTTTGGGGCCGGTGTGGCGGAAGAAATGATGAAAGTACTGCACCCGCAAAACCTGCTAAGCAACGAAAAAACCAGAAACCTATACGGCATTGACGCCTGGCTGAGTGGTGGCCGGATTATTACGGCCAGAAACTGGAAAGAGCGGCTCGAATGGACCATTCGCGAAGGCATTATGGTGTTTATGCTGTTTGTGGGCACGGATATGCTCAACAACATGTTTAAGCAAGGCATTCAAAAAATGTTTGGCACCGCCCAAAACATGGGGCTGGATTTTAAAGTATTTGAGCAGGTGCAGCGGCAATTCACCCAAAACGGCAAAACCAACCTGGCGGCTTTTCAGCAACAGTACGGCACGGCGTTAAAGCATTTACTGGGAGAGCACGAGGCCGACATTGCCAAGGCCGGATCGGTTGAAAAGTTTTTAGAAAGCCTGGAAGGCCAAGCGGGCGAAAAGGAAACCAAAATCCTGGGCAACCTGGTTACGAAAGCCCGGCAGTACTTTTCTCAGCATCAAATTATGGAAGGCCACCACTTTAAGGCCGAAGGCGCCCAACGCAACCTCATTTTAGATCTGGCCGCCCAGTGCGATCATATTCCCATTCAGCGGCCCTTTTGGTACCGGTTACTGCCGGTCGCCACGCCCAAGCTGGAAAATTCCACCGGTATTCTACTCCACCGGGAGGTGGACACCGAAGGCATGAGCGCTTTAATCAAGGGCCTGGAGCGTCTAAAACTGGCCGCCGACACCCAGGGAGAAAAAGCCTTTACCCAGCTCATTACCCATTCTCGTTGGGGCAAGCTCGGCGCGTTGTTCTTTGCCTACGGCACCAGCTTCCTCATTATGGGCAACCTCATTCCGTGGATTCAGCACGCTGTGACCCGGATGAATTCTGGCGGGCGGGATATTTTCCCCGGCATTGAAGGCCAAGTGCCCGAAGGGTCGCTGTCTACAGAAACCAAAGCACCGAAGAAGGCCCAAAACAGTCCACCCGCGTCAGCGGCAGTGGCTCCATTTAACCCTGCCGGTTTCAAGCCCCCTCATCTCGGGATCAATCCGGTATCTTACGGCCCGTTGCTTCCATTGCCTCCACTAGCCGGAACACAAGCCGCGCCCGCCTACCCTGTCAACAGCACGCGTTCCTCTCTCCCCCCAATGTGGGTTTCTAATCCGGCCGTGCAGCGCTAGAATAGAATCGTTCGCGGACTAAACCATTGGTTATAACAACCCGCTCACAAACCGTTGGGCTGGAAGCATACTCCAGAAAAACGCGCTGACCAGCCATTATGACGCGGTGTGTTGTTTGCGACCTTAGTAGTTTACGATCGTAAAAGACGTGACCGCTTGGATTTTTCTGTGTAAACGGTCACTGTAAACGGCCCCTGGCACTGGATGAAACCACGGCTATGAAACTGATTGCCAACCTGGCCAACGTCGATGCCCAAGCCAAGGATGGCTGCAAACTGCCCGGCGTGTTGCTCATGGATCGCGCGGCGCAGGCTGTGGCGCAACAGGTGCTATCTCTGTGGGCAACAACCTATTCGGGTCAGTACGCCAGGGCAAAACGCGGCGTGATTATTCTCTGTGGCCCGGGCAACAACGGTGGCGATGGCTACGGTTGCGCACGGCATTTGCTGCAAGCGGGCGTGGACCCCGTTTTTATATTGGATTGGGCGACCCCCCAACGCCTGAGCGAAGAGGCGCGCCTGCACGAGCAAATGCTTTACTGGTGGGAGCAGCAAGCCCCCTCGCCGCTGCGTAGGCAGCAATGGTCAGCCGACTCCCCGGAACTCCCGCCTGACTGGCTGGAACAAAGCACTGTGGTGGTAGACGCTCTGTTTGGCAGTGGGTTGTCTCGCCCACTGGAAGGGGCGGTGGCCGCATTGTTTTTGCAACTCGCCCAGTGGCGACAGGCCCAAGCACACCGCCAAATTGTGGCCGTCGATTTACCCTCTGGCATAGACAGCCTGACGGGAGAACGCCTGGGCGCCTCCTTAACTGCCGATTGCACAGTTACCTTTGCAACCGGAAAACCCGGGCTGTACCTGTACCCGGGCAAAAGCGACGCCGGAACGGTTTCTGTTGCCGATATTGGCATTCCTCAAGCTTTGATCGATCGCGAGCCCAGCCCCTACCAACTGCTCACGCCGTCACTCATTGCTCAGGGCCTTCCACACCGGCCCGCAGACGCCCACAAATACCAGTTAGGACACGTGTTGGTGGTGGCGGGTAGTTTTTCAATGCCCGGGGCGGCCGTGTTATCTTCAACCGCCGCCTTGCGGGCGGGAGCTGGGTTGGTCACATTGGCCATGCCAATTGCCGCACTGGGACAAAGCCATCTTCCGGCAGAAATCATGCGCCTGCCCCTGCCCGAAATCGAAGATTGTCCTGGCGTACTAACCCCTGAACACATTCCAGCCATTTTAGAGCGGGTGGAATCCGGCAAAGTGAACGGGTTGCTAATGGGCCCGGGGTTGGGCCGACACCCACAAACCACCAAAGCCATACTAGCACTGCTCAACGCGCTCAAAGCCTGGAACGGTGGCGCATTTTCCGGCACAGTGGTACTGGATGGCGATGCCCTGTGGGCGCTCGGTACGCTGGAAAATCCGACCGCGCAGCTAGGCAACAACGTGGTACTAACACCGCACCTTGGGGAGTTTAATCGCTTGGTCAAAGAAACGGCTTCCGCTACAGCGCCCGTGCATCGCCTCCGGCAGGCAGCCGAACGCACGGACGCCCTTTGGGTGCTGAAAACTGCGGTGAATTTGGTTGCCCAACGGCAGTTGGCCAAAGAGCTAACAGAGCCAACACCGAACGTTCAAATCACCCTTAGCCCCTACGGTAACGCGGGTATGGCCACCGCCGGTAGCGGAGACATACTGGCCGGGTTAATTGCGGGCCTCTGTGCGCAATCTCCCTTGCTGGCGCATAGGAGAGATTACCATCAAACGGTGCTGGCTGCCGTTGGGCTGCACGGTTTGGCCGGGGACGCCGCCGCAACAAAACAGGGCCGCCGAAGCCTTGTTGCCAGTGATTTAATAGCGCAGCTACCCGAAATACTGCATCGGTTTGAACCCGCGCCTTCAGAAGCGAAACAACGGACTGCGGAGATCCAGGGGTCATGAGTCAAATTCACATCAAACGGCAGCAGCGCCGGGGGCCAGATGGGGAAACGCTGACCGTTTTTGCCGTACCGGCCATGGCCATTACCACCCAACAGGGCAGAAAGCTGATCCCCAACCCGGCGGGAACCGAGGCCTGCATCTTTAAAACCTTAGAGGAGGCGGAAGCGGCCATTCGCCACGCCGGGTTTGACTACGTGTTTGAAGGACGCACCAGCTACACCTTTGCGCAACAGCAGGGCAGTGCCTCCACCGTGGCGGGCCTGGTGTTAGAAGACGCAGTGCCCATCCTCATTCAACGGCTTAAGGATCGCGAGCCCACCGTGGTGGCGAATGCAGCCTTTGCCCTTGGAGAACTGCGGGCGATGAAGGCAGTCAATCCGCTGGTGGAAGTGGTGGGACACGAAGACCCGGCCGTGCGTAAAAATGTGGCCGAAGCCCTGTCCAAATTAGGGCCCATTGCCTTAGAGCCGCTCAAAAAAGCTTACGAACAGGTACAAAACCAAACCGGCCAAGATGCCAACCTCATTCGGCTGAATGTCACCGCCACTTATCTGGAAATGGCACGCACCAAACAGTGGGCGATGCTTGGGTTTGTGCTACCACAGGTACTGCACGCCCTGCAGGATGACAACTGGCTGGTCCGGGCCCAGGCGGCCCTGATTATGGGCCATGCCGCCCCGCTCAAGGAGTCGGCCTCTGGAACCTAGGCTCGATATAGTTGAAGGAAGCACTGGTTATTGAGTACCCGTTATTCTCTGTACACGATTAAGGCCGGTTATCCGGTACGGGTTTGGCAGGCTGCAACGATTATGGTTATACTGTTTACGCAAAGACGCCGTTGAGGGTCTGTACTGCATAAAGCCCCAATGCGTCAAAAGAGAACCGCGCCACGACTGTTCCGGTTAACGTGGAGAGATGGAGTGAAACGCATGATGGATCCTGCCGCCACCCGCCGCCCTGCCAAGGTCATTCATCCAAACCGTTCCGGCCTGGGGGTGTTACGGTCATTGGCCGTTTGGGCATTGGGGACACTCTGCATTGGCCTGGTAGGATTATCGATTTCCGGCTGCGGACTGCTGACGCCTGAAGACGAAACCCCGCTTCTGCAACGGGTAAAAGCGCGTGGAAAAATGATCGCGGGCGTTAAGTACGACAGCAAACCGTTTGGCTTTTTAACCCCCGATAACACCTTGCAGGGCTTTGATATTGACCTGATCCGAGAGTTGTCCCGCCGAATTTTGGGAGATCCCAACGCGGTAGAGTTCCAGCAGGTGTTGTCTTCCACCCGCATTTTAGCCATCAATTCCGGCCAAATGGATGTGGTGGCCGCCACCATGACCATTACCCCAGCAAGGGAAGAAGTCATCGACTTTAGCCAACCCTACTTTACCGCCAGTCAACGGGTATTGGTTCCCCGGCAGTCTGCGGCAAAAAAGCTAAGCGACTTAAACGGGCAACGCATTTTGTTTGTGTTTGGCGCCACCAGCGAGCACAACATCAAAAAGCGGCTCAACACGCAAACCAAGTTTATTGGGTTTAAAACCTCCACCGATGCGTTTGCCGCACTGAAAGCAGGCCGTGGCGACGCCCTGACCACGGATGACACCATCCTTTACGGTTTTCTCTCCACAGATTGCAACTACCGGTTACTGCCAGAACGCCTGGCCGAAGAACCCTACGGCCTCGGCTTTCGGCAGGATCCGCAATCTAAAAGCACGCACAGCTTTCGAACACTGATTGATAAAACCCTGGCCCACATGAAAGCCGATGGCACCCTGGCCAAACTACGAAGCAAGTGGCTGGGCCCCCTGGAGGCCGAGGCCCAAAACTGCCAGCAAACGGCATCGTCGGTTCAGCCGCCATTAACAACCAACCCGCACTAGGATATAGGCTACGCCCGAATGGAATCGTTTTTTTCGGCAGCGGTTCAAGAAGCGTTTCTGCAAGGCTTGTGTACCACCGTTTGGTTGTCCAGTCTCTCGGGCATTCTGGCTTTGCTGTTGGGGCTATTGGGCGCGTTTTGCAAACTATTTGGCCCCAAATGGCTCAAGGGGGTCGCAGGCCTGTATGTGGAAGGTTTTCGAAACACACCGCTGCTAATACAGCTCTACTTATTCTACCGAGGGCTACAAAGCATGGGCGTTACCCTGAGCCCCGAAGCTTGTGGCGTGTTGGCGCTTTCCTTGTACACGGGGGCCTACTTAACGGAAATCTTTCGCGCCGCGGTGCAAGCCATTCCGCAGCAACAAACCGATGCCGCCCTGGCTTTGGGCCTCAATACCCTACAAACCTACGGCTTGGTTCTGCTGCCCCAGGCCATTCGTTGGGCCTTGCCACCCATCGGCAACCAACTCATTAGCCTAACCAAAAATTCCTCGCTGCTGGCGTTTATTACCGTTTCCGACTTATTTTTGGTGATTTATAAAGGGGCGGTGGATGAATTTAAGCCCGTACCCTACTTTATAGAAGGGGCACTGCTCTACATGGCGCTGACCCTCACCCTCTCCACCGGCATCCACGGGGTGGAACGATGGCTGTTTTCGCCCAAACACCCCACAACAAACCCCAAGGCTGCCCGGCTGGAGGTTCAGCCATGAGCAGCGCCATGCCACACCTTCTGTTAGAGGCCTTGCCCATGTTGCTCCAAGGGCTGGGGGTTACCTTGGGCTTGGCCTTGAGTGCTTTATTGGGTGGCTTATTACTGGGCATTCCGCTGGGCATTGCCCGACACGAAGGCCCGAGATGGCTCAGATTACCCGTCTCTCTCTACGTGGAGAGCATTCGGAGTGTGCCACTCATTTTATTTTTGGTGTTCATTCATTACGGCTTGTTGCCTTTGCTCGGCTACCGACCCAACTTTATGGTCTCCAGCCTGCTGGCGTTTATTCTGTTTGAAGCCGCCTATTTGGCCGAAATTATACGCGGCGGCCTTCGGGCCATTCGCCCTACGGAACGCGACGCGGCCAAAAGCCTGGGGCTCTCCTGGCGGCAGCAAATGCAGTACGTCTGTCTGCCGCTGGCGGTGCGTCGCACCCTGCCCACGTTGGTTGGGCAAGGCATTAGTTTACTCAAAGATACCTCCTTGGCCTCCATTGTGGGCGTCATTGAACTTACCCGCGCCGGAGAAATTATTTACGAGCAGACCTTCCAGGATTTTGAAATCCTGTGCCTACAGGGACTGATCTACTTTTTGCTTTGTTATGGCCTGTCTCAAGCCTGTAAACGTTGGGAAAACAACACGTTTCAGCAGGAAAACACGCTGCTACAGTCTAGCCAAGCATAAACACGACTCCGGGACCGTATGACAAGGCCCTACTTAAAAATGGTTTCCCAAAGAACGTCGGTTGCCCAAAAATAGCATTTACACCATCGTAGCCCGGTTGACATAACCACGAGAGTCTGCCTGAGACAGGAGAACAAAGCCATCCGTGCCGCCCAAGGCAGTGACTGGGCCTTCATTTTGGTCGGCACCCGGGTCTCGGTACCACAAGGTATCCGCCTGCGAGCGAAGCGCTTCCACCTGGCTCATCAGGCCACTATCTCCACTTTCGGCCAACACTTCGGCCAGCTTTACCAGGGCTTCCACGTTACGCAAAATCTCGTACGCACTCTGCACGTTGCGGCTTACGGTATCGTACGTACCCGCGTGGGCAGCGTAGTCCAAATGTGCCTCAACCTGGCTAAACATACGCTGGCTGGCAGAAACAATCTTCTGACTGGCGGTTTCCAAACCCAGCGAACGACGTTGCGGATTGGCGAACGATCCGCCCGTAATGGCGTTTAAAGGCTGACCCTGGGTTGCTCGGCCCATCAGGCAGTCCAGTTGGTAGGCCTGCGGGTTCACCTTGGCAGTGGGGTCTTTTTGCAGCAGTACGGAAACATCCGACACGCTAAGGCCCGCAAAGCTGAGCGCCTGGGTAATACGGCCCGCCACGTGAGATTGCATCTGTCGCCAGCGGCTAATCATACCAACTTGCCCCACGGAGAGGGCCCGGCCGCCATTGTCTTCAAAAATACCGGCAATCATCAACTCCAAATCATCAAAGGCCGCCATTAAGTAATGGACCTTCAACACCGGATCGGTTTGCGAGGAGGCACTGGCCAAATAAAATTCCACGTTGGAATGCAACTGGGGTTCGGCCAACTGATATTTCATCTCCACAAAGGGAACGTCTAAAATACCCAAGGCCGCCTGTGGGTTTCGGTAGGTCAGCGCCTGCTCAATGGAAATACCACGCTGGTAAGGTTTAGCGCCTGGGGGTAAGGCAGGCAGGGGCTCATCTAGCAGCGAGGCCAACGCCGTATTGGCCACCTGAAAAGAAAGCCCGGCAACATCGGCCACTGCCTGAAAGGCATTGGATGGGCGAGCGCTAATACCATAGCCAAGGCCCTGGGCCTGGCCCGCAGAAACGTGAGACATCGTCGTGGAGATCCTTCCCAACGCAGACCGTTGCGACAACCGGGGCCATTCGGCAACCGGTTTACCCGCCAACAGAGCGGCCTGCTACATACCAACCTGCTTCTGTGCTAAATGTTTTGGTGCTATCGCTAATGCAGAGGGTTTAAAAACGAATGGAGGAATGAAATGGGTGCATTATAATTTATTTATAATTATAAAAACAAAATAAAGGAGGCATTCTTGTTAAAATGTGTTCAAATGTAACAACGAATTCCACTCTGGAAAAAATCCACCGCTCGTTCTGTAGGCAGTCGCATCTCGTTTGTGTACACTAGGTGGATGTCAGCTTGATATGTATGTTGCTGGCCAATCGGCTTTCTCTCTGCCAACGAGGCTTTTTGAATGAAACACCAGTTCGTACGCGAAACCCTTCCCTACACTGGAGAAGCCCTCTCTAACCATTGGATTTACCGTAACTTTGGCACCATGGGAGACGCCGTTGTTGCCTTTGTGGGCCCCTGCAGGGTGGACCAGGACCATATGGTGGATTTGGAAGACGTGCTGAACGACGACACCATTTACTCCACGCAAATGCTGCATTTTATTGTGGAAGTGTTTGGCATTCCCCTACAGGAAGGCGTGCTGATTCAGCGGTTGTTTTCCGCCATTTTGCAGGACAAACTGAACCACCTGCTTGGCGATTTTAAAATTCAGCGCCGGGGAGACGATCTGTTTTTTAACGATACGCAAAAGCTCTCGGTTTCTATCTGCACGCTAAGCCCCACGTCTATCCTCATTCACGCGGGCCTGAACGTAGACAGCCAAGGCGCCCCGGTGGAAGCCGCCGGGCTGATTTCCGATCTTCACCTGTCACAAGACGCCATTGAGCCGTTTGCCATGTCTTGCATGCGAACCCTGGCCGATGAATGGCAGGATATTCGCCTTTCCTGTTGCAAGGTGCGTGCTGTTGTTTAAAGCTTGTTAAGTAGTTTAAGTGGATTTTTTCAGAACGTCCAAGTAACCATCGGAATTAAAATGAGTATTCGAAACGTCCTGATTTTATTTTTCTCTGCACTGGCCGTTGCGCTGGTGATTTTGATCATTTGTTTCAGCCTGTTCTTTGAGCACCTCAATATTAGCTTTAACACCCACGCGCCGGAATCGGCACCCGATTTTATTGCCTCTCCCAACGATAACGACAACGCAGCCGAAGGAGACAGCCATTCTCTGGGGGGACGCGCCAACGTCAATGTTCCAGGAGACAGCCCACCTCCGGTTCACAGCCCTCAGGCAAAAGACAGTCATTCGGCAGAGGCGTTACAAGAACCAGACGTTCCCTTTGTTGGCGTCGGAGAAGAAGAGCCGCCACTACCCCCCATCCCACTGCCGGAAACGATCGATTCCACACCCCCTGTGCCCCACGGTGGGGCTGGAGATGCCCCAACACCCCCGGCTCAAGGCGCTACTGGCGTTAGTAGCGGTAAGCACAGCGCCACTAATAGCGCGTCTACGGCACCATCGCCCAAAAATATATCCTTACCGCCTTCGGCACCCCGCCGAGAAGACGCGCTGCCCTCGGCACCTTCTCCGGTACCGCCCAACGCCTTTAGCAAGCCTACCCCCCCGCCCCCGCCTGCGGCCTACGCCCCTGATGGCACTGGCAACGATCCTGAACCGGTGGAGTAGCGCACAACCAATTCAAGCATCCACTTGGCGGAAAATCGCTAGCCGGTATAATAGAACGTATGCAAAATCAAACGTTCGACCGGTTGGATATGTTCTACATGCAGCGATGCTTATCGCTCGCCTGGCAAGGTTGGGGCTCCGTTAGCCCAAACCCCATGGTGGGCGCCGTAGTGCTGGATGCCAAAGGCCGAAAGGTGGGAGAGGGCTTCCATGCGCAGGCGGGAGGACCCCATGCCGAAGTTGTCGCACTGAACCAGGCCGGAGAAGCGGCCCAAGGCGGCACACTGTTTGTAAACCTGGAACCCTGCAACCACACCGGCAAAACCCCGCCCTGCACGGAGCGAATTATTCAATCCGGCATTCAGCAAGTGTTTTGCGGCACGCTGGACCCAAACCCTTTGGTGTACGGCAGTGGCCGAGATGCCCTTCAGAACGCGAGAATTTCTTTCAAGCACGGTTTTTTAGAGGCGGAATGCCTGCAACTGAACGAAATTTTCTTTCATTACATTACCACCCGAAGGCCCTTTATTACCCTAAAACTCGCCATGACGGCCGATGGACGCATTGCCGCACGAAACGGCGACAGCCAATGGATTACCGGCCCGACAGCCCGGCAGTACGTGCACCATTTGCGCAGTGGTTACGATGCCATTTTAACCACCGCACAAACCGTGATGGCGGACAATCCGGCGCTCACCGTCCGAACACCGCAGCTAAACCCACGCTATCGTCCTCCCATTCGTATTATTTTAGACCGTCATTTTCGGCTCAACCCGGAAACATACCGCATTTTCAACAAGGAAGACGCCCCCACCGTGGTGGTGACCTCTCGGGTGCGACACCACCGAGAGAACGCTTTAGCCGCCCGCACCACGGGCATTGAGGTGTTGGAGGTGGACGATACGGGCACCGGCCTGGATCTGGTACAACTGCTCTGTGCCCTGGGAGAAAAATCCATTACCAGTATACTGGTTGAAAGCGGCGGTCGGCTGGCCACACAGCTTCTGTCGGCCCAGCTTGTTAACAAGTGCCATTTGTTCTACGCACCTACCATACTGGCCGATAGTGCCGCACTGCCCGGCTTTGGCGGGGGACCAGTTTTATCGAGCCTGGAGCAGCGTATTCGCTTCCACCGGGTGGAACAACACCAGTTGGAGCAGGATTGGCTACTTACGCTATACCCGGAAACAGTGAATACGGAACAGATTTTTTTGGAACGCACCATTGAAACCATTGTCGATGGCAGTGTTGCGGGTTTATCCTTTAAGGAGCGCAGAAGCGCCACTCGCACTGAACAACCATCACGCAAACAGCAACCACCCGAGCCAGAAACGCGCTGTCAGTCGTCAACACCCGATTCCGCCAAACCCAGCAGTAAACCCAAGGTCATGGAGACCCTGGTGGATGACAGCGTGCTGGCGCTTGAAGCAACTGCGCCTCAGCGGTCCGCGCATTCCGCAGCAATGCCTCCTGAACGAGAGGAACTGCCTGAAAACCGCAACCAAAAAACAGACCCGACCACCACGACTGCCGCCATTGCCTCAATCCACAATGAGCCAGACGTTTTTGCCCAACAAAATTTTGACCCGCAGGATAGAGAACAGCAGGATTCCGCTGAGGCGGCCCCTACAGAAACCGCGCCTTCAACCACCACTCCGCAGTCACATGCATCGTTTACGCCACAGGACCCGCTGGTGCTCTCCGTACTGGATATTCTCTCGGTGCTTGAGCAAGAGGGAATTCGTCCTTCAGGCCGCCACGACGATCACGCCAGTTCTCACGCCCACGTGGATTTGCCCTTTGAGTTCAGCTCACGTCGCGAAACACACACGCCTCATCCACAAGCCTTGCCTCCAGCCGAACCACCGTCTGATTCCACCGAGGCAGCACCGCCCACCCAACACACGGACAAACGAACGGACAAGAAAAAGGTCATTGCCCTCATAGAAGATGACGCCGTTCAGGCCTTTTACCAACAGCACCCGGAAAAGCGCCCCTCCTCTTAAGAACTAACCCTGCCTGCGCCACCAGTGCAAAACGCCACCAGTGCAAAAGACGGGTGCGGCTTGCTATAATAATCATCTCAGCACAAACTGCGTTTGTAACAAGCGCACTTGCAACAACGATTTTATCCACCACTTTTTACAATGGAGGTTGATGAAACACGATGCTTTTTGCCCCAATGGCTCGCAGGAGTATGGGCTTCCTGCCGGAGCCACTCTTTCGAGAGCAACCACAACCACGTTTTTCAAAATCAGTCCAACCCACTTCCTCGCCGGAGCATCCGCCGGAGGCACGCACCCTGGCGCCTGTGTGGAATCAGGTAGACACACTGCTACAACCTTTCCTGAGCACGCCTTTTACAGGCAGCACCTCCTGGCCGGGCGTTTTACAGCAAGACGCCACCCCGTTTGCAAACAGTGAACAGTTTCAACAAGTCGCCTCATTTCAATCCATAACCGATGAAACAGGACACACCTGGCAGCAGAGCGCCGCCGCGCAACGCGCCCAGCGAGACGCTCAGCCAGCCACATTCCAATTGACCTACCAACAGGCGCACTACCCATCTTCCGACCAGCCCGAAGCAGCGCCACTACCAGCAGGGTATGTGTTATCTGCCACCGGCACGGAGGCCACCTGGCCTGCTCAGAAAAAGGTTTTGGGGAACCCCTGGCAACTGACCCAAACTTGGCTGGAACAGGGCAAAATGACAGCCCGGCAACAATGGCAAGCCACCCGTAACAGCATTAATGGGGTGGGCAAACACCTGGATCAGCTCATGCAACAACTGTTTGAGCCCACCCAACAAAACGCCTCACCCCTGTAAGGCACCTTCCTCTGTTTGGTAACGGTAATAGCGGGCATAATGGCCGTTGGCGGCCATGAGGCTAGCATGGCTTCCAGATTCCATCACCCGGCCCTGCTCCAAAAACAGAATGGTATCCGCCGATTCGATGGTCGACAAACGATGCGCAATGACAATGGTGGTACGGTCCGCCATCAGCCGTTGCAAGGCCGATTGAATCAACCGTTCCGTGGCGGGATCCACGGCGGCGGTTGCCTCATCCAGCACCAGTACCGGCGGATTGGCATAAAACGCGCGAGCCAACAACAGTAGCTGGCGTTCGCCATTAGATAAATTTTTACCGCCTTCCAGCAGCGGGCTATGCAGCCCTTGGGGCAAACGCGCCAGCAAGGGCTGTAGGTTGGCCATACTCACGGCGCGGTTCAGTTTGTCGTCATCAGGCGCGTCTTCTCCCAGAGCGATATTTTCGGCCACCGTGGCGGAAAACAACCAATCGCTCTGCTGAAGCACGATCACATGGCGGCGAAGGCTGGCCAGATCAATCTGGCGCACGTCATGCCCGTGTAGCGTCACCTGGCCAGAGGTTGCATCGTAAAAACGGTTCAGCAACCGAACCAGCGTTGTCTTTCCTGAACCCGATGGCCCGACCAAAGCCAGTACGCGGCCCATCGACGCAGTTGCCTTCCCCTCCCCCTGGGGCGCTTGCGTTTCTTCGGCATCAGAACGCGGCGCAAAGGAGAATGATACCGCTGACAACACTGGGTGCGCCGGATCGTCGTAGTAAAACGAAACGTTGTCAAAACGAATCTCGCCAGGGGTCGGGGGCAGTGAAACAGCCTCTGGCGACTGCGTAATTTCCACAGGCGTTTCCAACAACGCCGAAAGCTTTTCAAAGGAGGACAAGCCCGACTGAATCACCATCGCCTTTTGGCTCAAGTCTTCCACCGGGTTAAACAACATGGGAATAAATTGAAAAAACGCGACCAACTGCCCGAATGTTAAAGCGGGTAAGGCGCTCACGAGCTGTGCCAAACCAAGCGGCACCTGCTCTACCGTTGATAAACCCAGCGTTAGTGCACCCACCAGTAGCGTTAACAGCATGGCAATAAAGGTTAGGCACTCCACTGCTGCGGTATAGCTCCAGTCAAACACAACCGAACGCAGGTTGGCGTTTCGGCTTTGCTGATTGAGCACGCCCAGACGCTGGGAAGTGGCCGCCTGCTGATGGGTGGTTTGAATCAAATCCAGACCGTCTAACGATTCCTGTAGGTAGGTGTTTAGGGCAGCCAACCGATGGCGGATGTCATCGTAAGCGCGGCGCGAATGCACGCGAAAAAACTGCGTAATGAACGCCAGCAGCACCAGCACCAACATCATCAGCGTGGCCAGCACCGGGTGCATAAGCCACATCCCCACGATGGCCCCAACAATAATGGCCAGATCGCTTAAAATGGAAATGCCGCCCGAAGCCAACATTTCACTGAGGTTTTCCACATCATTGGTCAGGCGCGTCATCAGGCGGCCCAGCGGGGTTTTACCATAAAACCGCAAAGAAAGGCGCTGGAGGTGTTCATACAACTGCTGCCGCAGGTTGGTAATAATGCGCGTACCCATTGTTTGCGAGTAGGCCATTTGCCAATACCGCAGCCAATGCGCCACGGCCAGCAACAACAGCAATAGCAGCACCATCACCAGCAAGCCGGGCCAATCACGCCGCTGAATAGGGCCATCAATTGCCTGCTGAAGCAAAAAGGGTTGTGCGGCCTGCGTCATAGCCAGTAAGGGCAACATCAACGTCGATAAAAACAGTGCCTTTTTCTCGCGCATAAGCAGCGGCCAAAGGGCTTTTAACAGAGAAAAATCTCGCTGCCAAGGAGCCAGAGCGGTAAACACCCAGCCACCAAAGCGGGTGTGCTGCACTGTTGCATCCATTGCCGGGGGGTGTGTCGTCTCGTCTTGCTCTTCATAAGCATCGACGATGGGCGCCTGACTCATTCGGAAAACACCTCCGCCGGATCTGCAACCGCCCGTAATTCCGTGGGTTCGTCCTGGGCACAATCAAACGAATGATCGCACTCCTGAACAAACGCCCGATAGGCAGCCACACCCCCAAGCAGCTCCCGATGGGTGCCTTGGGCCAAAACTTTGCCCTGGCTGAGGAAAACCACGTGGTCTGCCAGGTGAACCCAGGGCATTCGGTGGCTGGCAAACAGCACCGTTTTGGGCCGAACCGTCTGAAACCGCCACTGCTGCAACGCATTAATCAGGCGACGCTCTGTATCGGCGTCCACGCTGGCAAAGGGGTCATCTAACAACAACAGGGGGCTATCCCGCAGCAGGGTTCGCGCCAGGCTTACCCGCTGACGTTGCCCGCCAGACAGACTCAAGCCCCGCTGTCCTACCAGTGTTTCCAACTGTTGGGGCATGCGGTCAATATCGGCGCGAAGTTGCGACAGATCGGCCATTGTCTCAACAGCGGCCCCATCAACCTGAGGCGAACCAAAACGCAGGTTTTCCGCCATACTGGCAGAAAACAGCAGGCTGGATTGCGGCATCAGAGACACCCAGGCGGCCACATCAGCCGCAGGAATATGGGCCAAATCGTGGTTATTTAAAAAAATGCTGCGCTTTGGCACAGGGTAGCGCTTGGCAATTAAACGCAACAGGGTAGATTTTCCGGCGCCAACAGGCCCGATCAACGCCACCAGACTGCCCACCGGCACCTGGAATGAAACTTCATTCAAGACAAGACGCGACGGCTGGTTGTCTTTCAATACCGCCAGGCTTGGCTGTTCCGGGTCTGTGGAGGTGGATTCCGGTTGCAGGGGCTGATACGTGGGCTCGTAGGCAAACGTCAGCTTTTCCACCGAAACCGCTACGCCTTGCGCCTCGGCCTGCAACATTGCCTCGGAAAAGTGGGTCTCTATCGGCAAAAGTGCCTGCGAAGGCACGGGCACCTGCAACAACTCCGTCACACGTCCCCAGGCAACCCGGCCCTGCTGAACCAGCGTAACAGCCCAGCCCAAGGACAACGTCGGCCAGGCCAGCGCTTCCAGGTACAGGGTAAACGCCACAAAATCGGTCCGATGAAACTGCCCAGCCAGTGCCTGTTGCCCACCCACCCACAACACCAGTAGCAGTCCCAGGCCGGTCACCAAACTCATTAACAAGTACAACCAAATCCGACTGTGGATCAAGGTATGGCTGGCCTGAAAGTAGCGCTCTCCCAACTGTGAAAAACGCTTCGTCTCCCAAGGCTCTATCGCATAGGACTGAATCACGTGAATAGCAGACAGATTTTCCTGAATTCGGCTGGTTATTTGCCCCAACAGCGCCTGAACTTGCTGAAACGACGCCTTTACCTGGCGGCTGAGCAATGCAATGGCGGCTAGCGTTATGGGGTAAAGCAGGCCACAAGCCAATGTTAACGGGGCATTCAGTTGCCACATGGCGGGCAAAGTGGCGCCGTATGCAAACAGCGTATTGAACACCAACATAATGCCGCCCCCCACCATAAAGCGCACCGCTTTCAAATCATTGGTGAGTCTCGACATCACCTCCCCGGTGGAGTTCACGTCATAAAAAGCCGGAGGCAAACACAACAGGCGATCAAATACTTGCTGGCGCAGGGCTGCCTCCAACCGATGCGCCACCCCCAGCAACAGCATCCGCGAGGCAATTCGCACCAACAGCATCGCAACAATGACACCCAGCATCGGGTATAAATGATCCTGCCAAAGGGTATGCCAGTATACCAGGGCAGCCCCAGGCTCCAAGGATTCCAAAAGCTGCTTAAAGGCCAGTGGCAGCCAAGTCCTCAGTACATTCGTCATCGCCAGCATCAGCAGGCCCAAAACCAACCAATGCCAATCGCCTAACAGTCGGGTTACTAGCAGCCTCCAGCTTTGCTCAGGTGGGCCAGTAGGCTTCTGTGACGAAACACGCCAAGTGCTTAACGGTGTACTCAAGGGCGCACGTCCCAGGCGAAACGCTTGCACGCATCGCCGTGCCCAACAGAAAAGGAAGAAAAACGAGTCACAAAGCCGCCACTTGATTCGCTTAGAACCACAACTATATTGTAGACTATGACAACTGCCTGCCAATGCCAAGAGCCAGACGGCTACACAGGCATATTGTAAAGGTTTTGCTGCCCTTATCATAAAAAAGTTCGTTCATAAAAGTTCGTTTGACTTTTCAACACCCTTGCGCGATAAGTAACAGAAAATAAAAAATAAAATTCAGTTTTTTTATTCAATAATTTTGGGCGGTTAGCGCAGTGGTAGCGCACCACATTGACATTGTGGTGGTCACAGGTTCGAATCCCGTACCGCCCACCATTTTTTTAAAAGAAAAAAGCAGCGATTGGAACCACCAGTCGCTTTTTTACTATTGAAGAAACCCCAAATATGGCCACAGAGCAAACGTAATAACGAGCGTGACATCCAGTTGGCAAGGAAAATATATCTTTACAATCCAAAGATGCAGCCAACCTTTATGTTACAAAGCAACAAAGGTTGGAAGCCTCCCCTCTACAAGGTGTTTTCCATTGTCTCCTATTTACGAAGTTGTGACCGGGCAAATCTTGCTTTCTAAACGAAGCGAGTTCTTTAGGCTCCACAGCGAAATGCTCCTTCCAATGATGAAAGAAGTGGGGATTCGCCCGCTCGCTTTGCTCATTACGGAAATTGGCCATTATGGTAAATTCCTGGATATTTACATTTACAGTAGTTTGGCCGATTACGAACAAAAAACGAACCAACTGCTCCAGGATCCCAGAATGGCTCCCTATTATGCGGCGGTGGGCCAATGTATTGCAGGCTCCATCCAAGTAGAAATTATGGCGGATCTCCCCTATGCCAAACACTGGGTTGACTAAAACCTGGACAGGCCGCATCCACTATTTTACGGGCGGCACGGTTGCAGAACCAAAGCAAATTACTTACACAGCAGAGCGTTGGCATCGGTCCCTGTTTATTAAACAGCGTTTATTGGCGGCCTACGGGGTTAATGCGCAGGCAAAAGTTTTGGTGTGTTATCCTTTTTCCCCTTGGTCAATTGGTTCGATTTTTACTGAGGCCAGTTTGTATTGCGGCGCGGAAGTTCTCCCTCTGGGCAATCATTCTACGCAAGCGGGAATGATTGAGTCGATTCTGAGTTTTCAGCCTACCCATATTTGCTCCACTGCCCGAAATCTAATTTACCTGGCGCATCGCCTCAAAGCACTTTCGCCCAAAAACTGGCGGCCCGAATTTACCACTGCATTTGTGGCGGGCGAAGTGTTAAAACAGCCTGTGAGAGAAAAAGCGTCTAGTTTATGGCAGGCTCAAATCGTCAATGTCTATGGTATGGCCGAATTTGACATGCTGGGAAGCGAGCTTCCTGACCTGCCCAATACGCTATCTCTCGTGCCTGAATTTGACTACGCCATACGAGAGCTCGCATCTTCTGAGGAAAGCCTACTGGAATCCAATTACATTCCATTGGAATTGGGCATTCAGGGAGAACTGATGGTTAAAGAACGCGGCAGTTCTCAGTGGTATGCAACCGCAGATCACATTCAGGTTGTCGGCCAAACGCCCTCTCTATGGATGGAGCAGAGCAATTTGGTTCAGATTCAGGTCTTGGGCCGAATGAACGAAAGTGTTTCTTTAGCCGATGGAACGAAAATTATTGGCGCACAGGTCGATAAAGTGTTGCTGGATCATCCAGATTTGAATCACGTGCAGGTGACGGTCAATAAGTCGAAAAATGGCGAAAGTATTCATATTGACTGCGTTCCAAAAACGGAGCGGCAGTTACCAGACCGTCAAAAAATAAGGCAGAGCCTGCTAAAATACAATATTGATTTGGTTGACAGTGTTCGCTCTGGCTATATTTCAAAAATTGATGTCCGCTTTATTCAAGAGGCAGAGTTACAACGTTCTATTCGAGGAAAAATTCCACGGCTCCTGGAGGTCTGCCCCTATGAATCTGTATAATCAGCTTGTCACACACCCTCATTTTGAACAGCGTCCAATTGATTACATTCGCTGGTACCCCAAGGCATTGACTCCCAGTGAAACATTGACATTCGATCACACTCCTGCCACAGGAAAGATAGAAGGCATCTACATACACGTGCCTTTTTGCGATCAGCTGTGTCATTTTTGCCCGTACAACAAGCGTACTTCCGATTTAACATTAATTGAATCTTATGTGGACGCATTAATCACAGAGATTCGCTTATATCAAGAAAAAATAGACATCTCCGAATTAAATTTTATTTATTTCGGGGGTGGAACTCCCAGTGTTTTAAGCCCATCTCAAGTAGAAAAAATATTAGCCTCCATTCAAAACTGGAAAAATATCTCACCCAAAACAGAGATTACATTCGAGTCTCATCCCTCTCATTTAACAGTCCCTTACCTCAAGAATTTAAAGCAACTCGGAATTAACCGAATCAGCTCTGGAATTCAAGCCTTTGACGACAAACTATTACGCCAGATGGGAGCCAATCATACACCTTCCCAAGCCTTTTCTGCGATTGAGGCAAGCGCAACCGTGATGGGGCACATTGCGATTGATTTACTTTACCGATGTGAGGGGCAATCCACAGAACATTGGATGGCACAATTGAAACAGGCGACAGAATTACCCGGTGTCACCCACCTTAGTTGTTACAGCCTGGTTTTAGATGATGAATCTAAACAACCTTCCCGCCTGGAAGAAGCCAAAATGATGACCGAGATGCTGGACTATCTTTCCAGCCTAAATTACACGCATTATGCGTCGTGCGCTAGTGGTGGATTCGATTTCACGCAAGCTGGCTACCAAAGCATTTACGAAACGCGCCATTGGGAAGCGCCACAAGCGTCTTTTGTAGGGCTGGGACCAGGCGCGCTGGGCTATGTCGGTCATTACACAACCGTGAACGGACTCGACGTCAATCGATACATTCAGAAGCTCTCTGAAAAAAAGTTACCCATTGTTTCAGCCACATTAGCAGATGAAGTTGAACAGATGAGACGTTATTTTGTACTGGGTGTCAAAACGCTTCAAGTCCCATTAACCCCGTTCCAACAACAATTTAACCAAGACCCCGCTATTATTTTCAAACAAGAATTCGAACAGCTTCTCCGCTTGGGCTATGCAACTGTTGATGCAGACTTTTTAAAGTTAACTGCACTGGGACGCCTTTTTGTGGACAGCATTTCCGCTATATTTTTTAGCGCAACGCAGCGAGACATTCCTCACCCCGAAGAGCCGGAAATTCGCGCAGCAGAGCTGGCAGTTTCTCGAATACCAGTTTTAAGTTCACGTTAATCATTTTCTATCAAGGAGCAATACAACATTATGGGCAGCCTTTTTACAAAATTAGCACTTACAGGAATAACTCAACTAACACCAATGACGGGTCTTCCTGGAGAATTAATTAGTACAAAACCAGTTCTTGAAGCAAACCGTCAGGAAGTCGTTTCTGAAGCCTCAATCAGCCCCTCTGCCGATGCATTGAGAACTGCCGTATTGGGCGTTGCAGAAGCAAAAGCAGATTCTTCCAACTTGCCGTGTGCGAGCACGGATCATCCAGCCTATTGTCCAATTGGAGTTGCTGCGTTAGCTGCGGAATTTCAGCTTTTGCAACAGCAGCAAGGATTGGGAGAGGGCGGCATGGTGTCATCTAACAGTCACACTGTAAAAGCAGGACTGCAAGGAATTGAAAATTACGGAAAAGCCGTGCTATCCGGCGATCAAATCCCGCTGGTTCACAAAGCATTTGAAAATTTAGAAAATAAAATTGAATACGAACTCGATGAATACGTCTCCAGACTTTACAACGTACCAACCTGGGCGCCTATGTTAATTCGGTTTATGTATGATCTTCATCTAGATGAAGCTTACGAAACAGAAGACCCAATGGCTGCGGTATTTGGCAGTGCAGCTATTCCATTACAAAATTTCTGGAATTACCTCACATTGCTAGACTTTGATAGCTGGTACAAAATTCGTATGGAAGCCTATACTGACGAATTTATAGATTTCAAAACATATACCATGCAAGAAGCACGTATGATGGCTCATTGCTATCAATCGTTAAACGCTGAAAGCCTTCAAGCTGCACAATTTATTAGCAGAGATGTTGCCTGTCAAACTGCGTGGAAAGCCGTTGCTAACCACACTGAAGAACACGAACTAAAAGAAAATCCTGAATTTAACGCCTATTGGGCAGGTTCCATCAGCGACGTAGCCAGACGTGCCGCTATGGAAATCGTCGCTCTTGCCAACGGATACGCAGACATCGATCAAAGCTGCTTAAGGCTATTAAAAGTAACTTTTGAAGAGCTCAATATTAATTACCATCAAGACATTCCTGCTGACAAACAGTGCTTTGATGCAAAGCAGTTTTTTGATGTCATGGCTGCAGGCTCTCACTTGGTGCATCTAACCCAAAGTGCAGATGCAAGAGACATGCGCGGCCTGACTTTTTTAGACGGCTTTGGTATTGGCAAAAATACGCAGGAAAGTACCTCTCAAGCACCTCGCCATTAAATTTTTGAACACTTAAGTCCATTCCGTTCGCACGAAGGATGATCTAAATTCAATGTCTAACATCCACACAGAAAATCCTAAATTCCCGGAAATTGTTCGTTTTCCGAGCAATATATTGCTTGAACTCAACAAAAAAACACCTATTCGAAATATTTTACACATTTTATTTTGTACAGGGTTGTTTATATTACTTGGTCTGTTCAACACGCAATACGTTCCGTGGTATTTATGGCCTTTATTGTGGCTCTTCCAAGGTTTTATGATGGTAGGCTATTTAAGCATAAGCCACGATGGCGCTCACTTTAGCTTATTTCATCGTCCTTGGCAAAATTTGCTGTGTGGCAGACTTTGTTCACTGGTCATCCTTCAGTGCTTTTCGGTATATCGGGCCTATCATATGGAACATCACGCGCATACGGCAACAGATAAAGATACAGAACCTCGCGGAGAATTTGAAGATCTGAAAGATTATTTGTTATGTCTGAGTGGAATTCAATTTGCGCTTGACATATCTCTTACAGGGTGGGATACCTTGCGAGGAAAATATGCCGACTACCTAAAAACGCCTGGTGATCGCTCTGCCGCCAAGCAAGATACACTAGCATTAATTGCCTGGTTATTTTTAATGCTAATGTTCACATGGCAGGCGCCACAATTAACTCTCAATTTATACTGGGGGCCAATACTGTTTTATTTTCCAGCCGTTATTTATTCCGGTCTTTTAGAACATTACGGCTGCGAGGAGTCAATTAATCCTCTAACAAATACCCGAAGTGTTCGTCCAGGAAGAATTTTTAATTTCTTTGACTGGAATGCAGGCTATCACGCAGAGCACCATTTATTCCCCGCAATGCCCTCAAGAAGCTATCCAAAAGTTGCCTCGATTTTAGGTAGCAGTCTTAAATACATAGAAACCTCTTATTTTCAGTTTCATTGGCGCTTAATACAACAATTACTAAACAAAAAACAAGCTCACAGAAATTTAACAGGAGCAATCAGCTAACATGACTGATGAAATTTGTATAAATAGTGTCCTAAAAAGCCCCAAAAAAATGAGATTTTTCGTTAAATTAGTCGAAAGAGAATGCCATGATACACAAGAGCGTGTCGCACTGTTGCGACACCGGTTAAAGGCTATTCGCTACCAATACCAATTAATGGAACAGCAAAAAATCCATTATGCTTTTTACCCCATTAATAAAGCTGAGGCTTATCTGTTGTACATGATTGACAGCTTGGAAGATCTCGATTTGTTACTTAAAAGAGATCCTTATTTTCCTCACACGCGAGCCGACGTCATTCCCGTAGTTAACACGGAAGCTTTAGTTCGGGAAGCACAAGATTATTTAGGAGTAGAGCATTTTAGCCAGGCAGATATCGATCAGGGCGTTTTAGATTATGGCGTACAGCCAGTTGATCAGGAAGCCGATTATTTGTTGGCAATCAAAGAAGTACCTCCTTTCAGCCCACTTCTTTCAGAAGAGGAGCAAAATGATGTACATTACCGAACTATTTTGGCCCAAGAAGGACATTTCAGCCAAATTGAATTCTCCGATGAAAATCCAGTTGGCATGCAAGTAGGAATCACTGTCGTTAAGGGTCCGCTAGATGAAACAAAAGCCCTGGTTGAGTCTTGCCCCGTATTTCCAGATACAATGGTAGAGTACACACATTTAATGACTTTAAAGCAGGCTTGGAAATATACAGTAGAGGAATTAGCCAAACTGCGTAGACCATTGACCACGGACGAAGCAAAATGGCCATTTGAAGCCGTAACCACTGCGAATTAGGTTGAAAATTAAACTAAGAGGTTCCTAATCTTATGCAGCAATTGTTTATAGTTGAATCAGTTCACCATATTGGATTAGTCGTTCGTAACGAACAAAAAGCTCGCACATTTTACACGGACATTCTTGGATTTCAGCCCCATCATCGAGTTGATTCCTGGCTAATGCTTAATGACAAATTAAGTATTCATTTAATTGAAATTCCAGAAGCTGAAATCGTTGATTCTTTATTCCATCAAATTAATCACGTAGCCATTCAAGTATCTGATTTAAAACCAATCTTGAAATTATTGCTAGAACATGGTCAAGCGCCCTTCCAAATGGACTTTGAAGGAGCAGAAAAACCACTCACTGATCCAGAAGACCCTATGAACTTTGGATTGGGAACCATTTTTGTAAACGACCCTGATGGGAATTTAATTGAATTTTTGCAGATGGGTCATGGTGTTTTTACAGAAGACACTGAAAGTATTGCTTATCAAACTGCATAAAGCTGCCGTCAAGTTAATTTACAAGAATCAAAGCTATTATTGACTACAATGACTCAGCAATCTGAAAACATCTCTATTGAAGAACAAATAAAACAGGCCTATTTTTGGGCGGCTTACGAAGACGAACAACCTGCATTGATGCTGGATGGAACCGTGTGTCAACCGTGGCAAGTTCGTGAATGGGGCGGGTTTTCTCTCAGAGGGCTGATGGAAAAACACTTTGAGGAAGCTTTTGCGTTATCGGAGCCCTGGGTGCATGACCCATCGGTCAACGTTCGGCGAGGTGCCCTAATTGGGTGTAAATTAACCAAAAAGTCCGCCACGCCAGAGCGGGTTCATCAAGTACTGGAAAGAATTAGCCACTTTATGTCCGATGAAAACGACTATATTAAAAAGAATTGCGGTCCGTTTGTTGTCAATGAATTAGGCAGCCTTCAGCCAGAAATTGTGCTCAATTGGCTTAAGATCCAAGCCCAAATACCCAATGTTCACGTGCGCGCTAACGTGGCAAAGGCATTTACACAAGCTTTTGGCAAACGCTATCCGCAAGAAGCCATGTCCGTTTTGGAATTGCTTCGAGACGATCCAGAAAGAAGAGTGCAATCGGCTATTATTTCTGCCCTTAAAAATTTAAATAAAAATGGCGCTGTTTCCTCCGAAAATATTCGGCAGCGCTTTCCAAAACAGGCAGAGAAAGTGCTTTAGTATCTTGAATTACCCTCAGCCTGCTCAAATAGTGCTAGATTTTCCACAACCTGGCTACATTGCTCTGGAGAGTTGTCTAGCGCCTGAGGATAATGTAAAACCCAGTCTTCATCAAATATCGCCATATTGGGTACAGTTGCTGGAATTGCTAACGCCATCGAATGGGCCGTATCTGCCACCAGCGCTGAGCGATGCAACAAAACAGGCTGTATGGCAGTGGTCACAGGTTCTATCCCTACGGCAGGTATTGCCAAAAGATGGTTCAAGCTTGTGCCAAACAAAGATTGTTGACTGCTAGCATGCAAACGACCAATTAGTATCAACGGGGCCCCAGAGTGCCTGGTAAGTCGATCCGTAATTTTACCGTGCCAGGCGGCGTGGAGACTTTCTGCCCCGCTATCGCATAGACTGGGATCAAAAGTGGGAAGACCATAAACCGGCACCTGTTTTAATTTAGCAACCCGAAGTATTTCCAATAAACCGGCCAAAACACGTTTTCGAGCAGATAGACTTTCAATATTCAGATGAATCCATAAGTAATAATGAAGCGGCCAAAATAAGGGCTTGTCTGCCAAATAATCTTGGACGAAACCTTCTATTTCTTCAGAAATATGCTCCAAAAATAATACGGGGGTAATTTCCTCTGGCGCCTCTAACAGGAGACGTGCTAACAAATATTTAGAGAAAATGGTCAGATGATCCTCTGCCAGCACCAAGCCGCAAGATTTTGTAAACAAGCTCCACACAGCAGACAAACTCACAGGGAACGCTCCATTAAACAAAATTTTCGGGTTATTACAACAATTGTTGAATTTTATTATACCCTGAGTTAGGATTGTTTTCAGTAAATTGTGCGGTCCACAGCGCTACCCCGTTTAATCAGCGTCGTATTGGAATGGCTATGTCTCACGTAGATGCGTTTGTTCGTAAAAATCAAACCCAAATAACGATTCGGACTGCTACTTTGAACGATATGGAAGCCTTGCTCCCGTTATTTCATGCGTATCGAAAAACGTTGGAGCGTGAACCGAACGAGGCGCTAACTCGCAAATTTATTCAAGATCGTCTCCAATATAACCAAACGCTTATGTTTGTTGCATTTTGCGATCAGGTACTCTGCGGCATGCTTCACGTAAGCCCCATCTATTGCCTGAGAACACTAAAAACACAATGGTTGTTGGACAATCTCTACGTAGTGCCCGAATACCGGCAATACCCCATTCAGGTACAACTGGTCAAAGCCGCGCAGCACCACGCCAAACAACGCGCTTCGGATTGGATGTTTAGCTTTATTGCGCGGGACAATCAGTCGTTAAAATCATTGCTCATCGATCAATTTCACTTTTTGCCCGACCAGGACCATGGATTTTACTATGCGCCTGTTCAGTAGCTTTTAAGCAATGACGCCCCTTTGCGCCACTATGCTTTTTTTAGCCAAGCACCAGACGACTACGCCAACCCCTTATTTGGCCCGCGCACAACGTCTGTTTAAAACATCCGAATCCGCACTGTTATGTGACTTGTACGGCCAGGACTATGTTTGGGCTCTCTGTAGCGATAACATTATTCGGGAACTGAGACATAAACTAAAGCAAGGAAAAATTTTGTCTTTTCGGGAGCTGGAAGCACAAGCCAGAGCGCACTACCGCCAAATTAAACTGGAAAACGAAACACGGCTACACAAACAGTTTTTAAATACGCTCAATCCTACCGATCTCGCCCTGTATCAGTATTTGAGTCAACACGGGTTTGATAAAGCGGCTTGCCAGCCAGAGGCGGTAGAAGCGCTGTTAAATCAGACTGGGCCAAATATAACGCCGAGTCGGTTTATGGAGGAGTCTTTCTTTCGCTCTGACGATCTGGGCCCCATCATTGGCAAAATGTTAGAGGCAAGATCTGCTTTTGGCCTGGACCCGTTTGGTGTAGAGGCCTTTGGCATTCCTCGCACGGAGACGGATGGCTACGAAAAAATTGTGTGCCAGGTCAATCGAGACACTGGTACGAGCCGGTGGCAGGGAAATGCGGTTGGAAAAATGTTTGAGTCCTCCCTGTCTATGCTTGACAGAGAAGCTTTGCAGACGGTTTGGCAACCGGTAACTGCCCCCCAGGAACTGTTACAAGTGCCTGAACTGGCCAATTATCTTGCCCACTTTGAACAACTACAATTGGCGGTATGGAAAAAGCAGTCGCCATTGCTCCAACTGCCCCAACCGCTGATGACAGTATATGCGCTGAAACTGCCGCATAAAACGGCGGCGGCGGTCTGGATGGCCAGCAGTCCGCAAAATATCCCCCCGGTGTTTCGCCACCTGGAACAGTGTTTTTTCAAGCACCAACTACTTTGCGCACTACCCTGGATTGCTCGGCGAAACAAAGTAGCCGTGATACGCAACATAGCCAACATTCAGTGGCATTACCATCAGCTCATGCCCTACCGGCGAGGCAGCGCGATGATTGGCGAAATCATCGGGCGAGCCCTGTTGGAATCCGCCCAAATAGAGCCTGGCGCTTTGCGAAAGGATAAAACGTTCGATTTGCCTGCTTTTTGCAGCCCGTTGGAGTGGTACCAACAACACTACACAGAACTGTTTGAATCTCCGCCCTGAAATGACTGTTTAAAAATAGCGCTGCGCTATTGCTGGTTGGACCTGGACGTTTTAGCCTGCTGACGACGTTGCTGATTGTCTCGAATCAGGGACCAAACCTTATCTAGCACTGTTTGCTGGTCTGGTGGGGCAATCGTTTCGGCTGATTCTCGAATGGGGATGTAAAAGTCCGTGTGATCGCCAAAATCTGCCCGGGCACCCATACCCACCCGCGCCGAGGCCGGTTTAATTGCAGAAGGGTTATGAAAATGCACCACGCCATCTGTTGATTTAATACCCGGATAATGCTGATGAAACGTGGCCGAATCTGGGTTGGTTTCCTGCAAATGCTCTATTTGCCGCAATTGCGCTAGCAGTGGGCTTAAAAAAGCCAGTGTTTGAGAATTCACCCGAGACATTGTAGCTTAAATACGGCCTTCTTCTGCATCCAACAACTGAAACCAGGTTTCTATGTGTGTGGCGTTGGGGCAGTAGGTCAGGCGCATTTTTTCAAACATCGCTCGGTCTTCGTCATCTTCCGGGCGAGCCACGCGGTTCTCGTACGCCCAGGATAAAATCTGCTCTTCCGTCAGATGCGCGGTTTTTCCCTGCACCCAAGCCAAAATTTCAGCATCAGTGCTGCCTTGAGCAACATACGCCTTAAATTCGTCGGCATCAATGCCGGTAAATTCAAACAAAATTTCATCTAACGGACAGTTAAAGTTATACTCACCCTGGGTTCCCGCCAACACGGCCCTGCATTTATCAATCACACGCGGTAAAATATTAAAGTAGCCCAGGGTCGCGGCAGGACTTCGTGGAAAATCCCTGGTTAAATCTGGGGCAAACAGTTGCTTAGTGGCGGCGGAAGAAACACTCATTTAAAAATACCTACCAGTTGATGACCTTGCCCAGCATTGTACAACAAAACCGCGCCCGTACACGCATAAAAAGCCTTTCACACGCCAAGCCATTCATAGTACGTTACAGAAGGCTTAAAAGAGGTGGAAACCGGGAAAGTATCCAGTATTCACCAACATACTCTCGTACATCCGTACGCTTGTTAAAGTCATCCGAACAGAGTCGTCTCAACGATTCACGCGTTTTGCGGAGGAATTGCTTTTTATGAAAAGCTTGCGTGCCTTTGGATATGCCTCTTCCATTGCCACCATTGGCGTCACCCTGTTTGGTTTGATGATGAGCGCCCTGGCCGTAGACACGGGCTTTTACTTTGTAAACCTCAATTACATGCAAACCGCGGCAGACGCCGCCGCACTGGCAGCCGCCAGAACGCTAGTGACTTCCACCGCAGCCACCCCTGAGCTTCGGCAGCAAGAGGCCATTGCCACCGCCGAAAGCGTGGCGCACCAAAACTACAACACCTTGGATGTCAGTGTCAATTTTGGCTATATGGATCCTGAGGCAGAAGACCCTGCGTTTGGAGACCCCAGTAACGACAGCAATTACAGCTACAGTGGCGGGGTGAATGCGCTGCAAGTGGTTGCCCGCAAAGAAGGCAGTGTGGAAACCGGGGCCATTCCCACCATTTTTGCCAACCTCTTGGGTGTAGAATCGATGGACGGCGCCGTACAAGCCATGGCCCTGCTGGATAACAACATTTCCCGGTTTAGTTCCGGGGTTCGTCCGGTATACGTATGCCAGGCGCAGTACGACTTGGCCAATAACGACGGAAATGTTTCCAACAACACGGTCCGTATTTACGGCAAGCAGTTTTATGTGGATGGCGTGACCAACATTAGCGGTTGCCCGGTTCCCGGTTCTGGCAACTGGGGCTTTGCCGACCTTCGCGATTGCGACTCCGGCAGTGTGGGCGCCAGCACCATTGGGGACTGGTTTGCCGAAGGCTACCCTGGCACGGTGGAATCTGGCCAATGTTACAGCACCAAGCCTGGAAACTTTTTAAACTCCAACCAGGTTACCACCGAACTCAACAAACTGATTGCCAGTCAGGAAGTCATTGTCTTTCCGCTCATCAATTCGTTTAACGGCAACGGTTCTAACACCAACGTGGACGTGACCGGCTTTACCGGTTTTGTTATTACGGGCTACGACCCCAACGGCGGCTCTGGCAGTGGGGGCAGTGGCGGTAACGGCAATGGCAATGGCAATAGCGGCGGCGGCAAAAAAGGCGGGGGTAGCAGCAGTGGGGACAGTTCCGGCGATAGCGGCACCACAATGGATGGGTACATTCAAGGCTATTTTGTGCCCGCCGCCTGTGGCAAGTCCTGCTCATCGGTATCAGGCGTCAACAGCACGGGCAATGTAAACCGCATTCGGCTGGTACGCTAGGCGGCATTGATACACCAGAGACGAGACGTTACCCCTCTGCTACGCGTGCGCACGAGTGTAAAAAGCATTTGGGGGATTGCTACGGCAGCGGCTGGACAAACTCAATGCGGTCCAGATTTACTTGGATAAACGGCGCTTCTACCGCGTCGCGTTGCGCAAGCAACCGATCCCAGATTTGTACATCCGTAAGCGCCAGAAAGCCTTCTTTCTTTTGCAGCAGTTGCGTCAACTGTCGGGTATCTTTACCCACATTGGCCACGTGCAACCAACCCTCCACCTCAAAGGTAGGGGTGTAAACCCGCACTTTGGTTTTACGAATGGCCCCGGTGGCAATGGAAGAATGGCTCAACGGATCGTTCATCGTGGATTGACTCTCAACCGATGTTAACTTCTAAACCCCCTATGGGGTGGGCCTCTGCTCGGTAGTGACTTCGCCTGCTGCAAAATGCAGTAGCAGGATGGCCTATACCCACCTGGGTTAACCCCATGGAGAATGGTCACTGGCTCCGTACTTATTGTAAACTATTTTTAACAATAAGTGCGCTCATTCCTGTGCAAACCGTTTGGCTTCCCCTCCGGTTAAAGGATACCGCCCCGAGCAGAGCCCACGTACTTTTTTCCCTCGCTTTGCTTTTCCTTCACCTTGCCCAACGCATTGTACACGGGGCTTTACACACTGGCCATTGGCTTAAAGGCACCTCCCATCCATGGATGTTCAACCGCCAGTTACATTTCACCGAGAAACCGAACTTGCCCGGTTAACCACCGAACCGGGCATTTACCGAATGTTTAACGCCCAAAACCAGCTTATTTACGTAGGCAAAGCCAAAAACCTACGCAACCGCGTGCGCAGTTATTTTCATCAAAACGCGCAGCACACGCCCAAAGTCCGTTCGATGGTTGCAAACATTGCCTGGTTCGATACCATTGTGACCGACTCCGAGCGCGAAGCCCTCATTTTAGAAGACAGCCTCATCAAGCAGTACAAGCCTCGGTACAACATTTGCCTCAGAGACGACAAACATTTTCCGTGGATAGGGCTAAGCGCCGAGCCTTACCCGCGACTGTTCGTGACCCGTCGGCCCAAACGTCAACCTCCCGAGGCGGGGGCGTCCTCAACAGGCTATCGTGCCCAGTACTTTGGGCCTTACACCAACAGCAACCATATGTACCTGGTGCTCTCTGTCATTCGCAAGCACTTTCCGTTGCGGCAGCGCCGAAACGCCTTGTTTAAGGACCGGCCCTGCATGAACTACCACATTGGTCTGTGTCCGGGCCCCTGCCAACAGTTGATTGAAGATGCAGCTTACGCAGAAACGGTTCGGCAGGTTACCCTGTTTTTAAAGGGCCGCACCGATGAACTGCTAGAGCACTTGGAGCAGCAAATGCTCTCCGCCAGTGAGCAGCTCCAGTTTGAACGGGCGGCCAAACTCCGCGATCGGCACCGGGCGGTTGCCTCACTGGCCAGTCGGCAAAAAATCGTCTCCCCCAATGGCGATGAAAACCAGGACATTGTGGCCATGGTCAGTCATCGCAGCCAGGCAATGGCCACCGTTATTTCCGTACGCCGAGGGCGCATTATCTGGAGTCGATCCATTGAGGTGCCCCTGCCCTTTGAAACCACCGAAGCAGAAGCCTATGGCGATTTTCTATTCCGCTTTTACCCGGATCGCGAGCCCGATGAACTGCCCGAAGAGTTGATTTTGCAACACCCTGTTGAAGATGCCGAATTGCTCACCGACTGGCTGAGCGAACGGCGCGGCAAACGGGTCCACATCACACAGCCCAAGCGGGGCCATAAACTGGAACTGTTGCAAATGGCCCACAAAAATGCGCAGCAAGCCCTGGAGCAGGCCCGTCTCTACGCCGCCATTAAGGCCGAACGAGACCCGACAGAAGCCCTCATTCAGCTACAAGAGACACTGGATTTACCCGAATTCCCGGAACGCATCGAATGCTACGACATTTCCCACATCCAGGGAACCAACACCGTGGCCAGCATGGTCGTTTTTACCGGTGGCCAGGCAGACAAGAAAGCCTACCGACATTTTAAAATTCGTTCGCTGGCAGAAGGCTCGCCGGACGATTTTCAAAGCATGGCCGAAGTCATTCGGCGGCGGCTGGAACACCTGGACAACTGGGGAGAACCCAACCTCATTGTCATCGATGGGGGAAAAGGCCAGCTTAACGCCGCCTACGGCGTTCTGCAACAGGCCGGACTCACTGGGCAACCGATCATCTCGCTGGCCAAGCGCTTTGAGGAAATCTATCTGCCTGGAGAACCCATCCCAAAGCGCCTGGACTGGAACAACCCAGCCCTGCAACTGCTGCAGCGCTTGCGCGATGAAGCCCACCGGTTTGCCATTACGCACCACCGGCAAAAGCGCGGAAAAGCCGCCACAAAATCCCAACTGGATGACGTTCCCGGCATTGGGCCGCAGCGCAAAAAAAAGCTTATGGCCCACTTTAAAACCGTGCAAGCCATTCTTCAGGCAGAGCCCGGCGATCTAGCCCAAGTACTCGGCATTTCTGCAGCGCAGGCCGCATTATTGCACCAGCACTTACAGGCCACCAAAGCTTGATTTCGCATTGAAAAACGCCTCCTTCGTGTAAAACGTGAAGGAGGCGTTTGGCTTAACTGTAGGCGGAACCGTTTTTCGTCAACAGAAGGGTCTCAAAAACGGTTTTCGAGCGAGTTCGGGTTAAAACTAACCGTGGTGCTCTTCGTGGCCAGCAGCTGGGGCTTCGGATTTGTGCGCATCGGAATGAGGCGCAGCAGCACCTTCGGTTGCGGCAGGCGCAGCAGCACCTTCAGCACCTTCTTTTACAGCTTCGGCGCCTTCTTTCACAGCTTCAGCAGCGGCGTCGGCGCCTTCTTTCATGGCGTCGGCAGCGGCATCAGCGCCTTCTTTCATGGCATCAGTGGTGGCATCCACGGATTCGGCTACGGGAGCAGTGGGCTCACCTTCCACAGCCGAAGTGGCTTCTTTTTTCTTGGCGCAGCCGGTCATCGTAAGCGTTGCCGCTACGAAGAGGGCAAGCAGGGTAACGCCAAAAATACGTACGTTCATGGAAAACTCCTTAACAACGCTGTTTGCTGACAAAAAACAGTACCTACCTATTGCTGGTTAGATGCCTTTCTGCAGGGAAGCAAAAGTTTCTGTTGAACATTGCACGCAACAAGAATACTTTTACCTCTGGCTCAGAACACCTTGCCTCGCTGACACTGGAGTATACCGCAAAACAAAAAAATAGCACTTTAATTTTTTTTGTTTGCAGATGAACCCAAACAGCCGTACAGGCAGGCTCGGCAGCTAAACCAACGTGCATACGTTTAGCCTTTAACGGTTCATTAATATACCATAGGGTCCAGTTGGGTCAAGGAAATGTTCCCGGGCGCCAACCCCAGAAAACCCAAGCAAGCACTGCATTGAAGGCTTCCAACGCCCTGTAGTGCCTGAACATCTTCTCCCAAAGGCTATACAACCCTAAACAGAGGTACTTTGAATGACGGAACTGCTCGCCCCTGCCTATCGTCTGGTATTTGTCACCTGCCCATGCGAAGAAGAGGCCCAAACACTCGCCAAAAAACTGGTCGAACAAAAACGGGTTGCCTGTGCCAACCTGATTCCCGGCATCCAGTCGATCTACTGGTGGGAGGGTGCAGTGCAAGAGGCCTCTGAATGGCTATTGATCCTGAAAACCACCGTAGAGCAACTGCCCGCATTGCTGCAGTGGCTGCCCAACGAACACTCCTACAGCGTGCCCGAAGTCATCGCCCTGCCCATTACCGAAGGACATCCGCCTTACCTGCGCTGGATTACAGAAAGCACAACCACACTGGCAAAATCCACCGAAACATTGGGCTGAGAGATACGACTGACAGATACGACTGACCGGTACGGCGAACGGCAAGAAAGACGCGGTCCAAAAATCAAAATCCTGTGGCTGCCGGTTTCCTCAAATGGCCGATGATGCGTATAATAAAATCAACAATAGGGGCACCCTACATTGCAACGTTAAAAACAAAGGCATCCTAACTGCCAACAACGGTGGTTTGCCAAACAACGGTTGCAAATGGCGCCCACCTAACCTATGGTTTTAAAAACGGTTACAGTTACAGGGGGCGCTCGATAACCAGCCCGATGGTGTGAGAGGACACGTGGCACGGTGAAATGGTTCAACTTTTTTAACAGCGCCAGCGGCAACGATATTGGCGTCGACCTGGGAACGGTCAACACGCTTATTTGCACCTCCAACAAAGGCGTCGTGCTACGAGAGCCTTCTGTCGTAGCAATCGACTACAGTCAGTCTCCGCCACAGGTGTTGGAAGTGGGCTTGGCCGCCCGCGATATGATGGGCCGAACTCCGGCCAACATTCGGGCCATTCGCCCATTGAGAGATGGCGTTATTTCCGACTTTGAATGGGCGGAAATGATGCTACAGCGGTTTATTAAAAAGGTCACCGGCGAAGGCGGACTGATGGCGCTGCGCCCCAACCGGGTCGTTATTGGCCTGCCCAGTGGCGTAACCGAAGTGGAACGCCGCGCCGTGGCCGATGCAGCCTACAGCACCGGTGCCCGTGTGGTTAACTTGATTGATGAACCAATGGCGGCTGCCATTGGTGCAGGCATGCCGGTAATGAAGCCCACCGGTTCCATGATTGTGGATATTGGCGGTGGCACCACGGAAATTGCCGTACTGAGCTTAAACGGCGTGGTGGTTAGCAAAAGCTTGCGCATTGCTGGCGATGAAATGAACGAGAACATTCAAGAACACCTCAAGAACGAGCATAAACTTTCCATTGGCGAGCGCACGGCAGAGACCATTAAAATTCGGCTCGGCACCGCCTTTAAACAGGACGAAGAAGAGGAAATGGAAGTGCGCGGGCTCCATCTGGATTCTGGGCTGCCGCACACCATTCGCATTAACAGCACCGAAATTCGAAACTGCATTATGCCCACGTTGATGGAAATTGTAAAAGGCGTCAAAAGCACGCTGGAAGTAACCCCACCGGAACTGGCCGCCGATATCGTGGACCGAGGCATTGTGTTGGCCGGAGGCGGCGCACTGCTGGCCGGTCTGGATGAACTCATTGCCCGCGAGGTGGATGTACCCGTTCACGTGGCCAGCGATCCGCTCTCCTGTGTGGTGTTGGGCACCGAACGCGTTTTGACCGACCCTGCCTACGCTAAAATTTTGGAATACACCGAGTACATTCCCCGCGAGTGATGAAACCCACCGCCACCGA
>JANRKP010000025.1:0-157434 GCA_033763415.1 Candidatus Melainabacteria bacterium
TGCTGGTCGAGAGAGCGTTTCGCTTGTTTTGTTCTCGACCCTTCTGATATATAAAAAACAAACAAAATATAAATATTGCGAAAATATTAAGGAATTTTAACAGATATCTCTCCCGTTGCTTTTTTATTCTCTCCGAAGGGGGCTCCCCTTCGATATCCCCCGCTGCAACCACTGCGCGTGGTTTGAGACTTCCGGCAATGTTGGATGAGCGCTTACGTCTGTGGGCTGATTGGGGACTTTGGTTGCCGCATCGCCTCCGCCCCGCCACTGCGTGGCAAAGTCGGCTCGCTGTATCTATAGACGACGCATATAGCAATGCTACAGTCCGTTAAGCGTGTAAGACAATGGCTTTGCTTTCAGGGGAGGGCGTTCTCACGTGCGGGGGTTGACCCCAAACAAGTGAGAAAAGGGAAGCCTCTCCTTTGGAGGGGAAGAGCAAAGCGTTATGGAGACTCGGTGAGCAAAATCTCGGAATGATCGGCAAGCAGTAACCGAATGTGCTGAGCGGACGACTGGCCGGTGGCTTCTGCGGCAGAGCACTTGGGCGTGTGCCCCACCAACCGGCAGGACTGACCAACCAAACTCTGCTCAATGACCTCGGGAAACATCTCAATGGTGCAATCTTGCAAAATAACGCTGTCGGCTAACTGGCTGCTGATAATGCGACAACCATCGCCAATACTGGTACATGGCCCAATAACCACATTTTCCAGGTGACAGTTTTTACCAATCCGCACCGGGCCCGTAATCTGACTATGACGAATACGTGTCCCCTCGCCCACATCCACTAAACCGGTCAGTGAGCTTTGATTGTCAACATCACCGCGCTGCTGAACGGCGTCGGGCCTAATCCAGTTGGATAGAACGGTTTGGTTGGCGGCCAGCATGTCGTCTTTTTTACCGGTATCCAGCCACCAGCCTTCGTGCACCGCGCTGTGAACAACTTGTCCGGTTTGAATAAGCTGTTGAATGGCGTCTGTAATTTCAAGTTCCCCCCGCCAACTGGGCTGAATTTGCTCTATTGCTCTAAAAATAGAGTGCTTGAACAAGTACACCCCAACCAAGGCCAGGTTAGAGCGGGGCTCTTTCGGTTTTTCCACCAACCGGGTAACTTGTCCTGCCTCGTTGAGTTCGGCGACCCCAAAGGAAGAGGGATTGGGAACCTCTTTGAGCAGGATGGAGGCATCGCAGTGCAAATCGTCCAAAAATGCCTGGATCATATCCCGCAGGTTGCAGTTGATCAGGTTATCTCCCAAATACATCACAAAGGGAGACTGTTGTAGGTAAAGGTGGGCGGTTTTTACCGCATGGGCCAAGCCTAACGGCTGTGACTGCGGAATAAATGTAACGTGGGTGCCAGTGGGTTGCCATTCGGCCACGGATGCTTGAATGGCCTCGCCGGTTTCTGGGCTGATGATAATGCCGAAATCGCGGATGCCCGCCTCGTACAGCGTATCCAGCGCATAGTGCAAAATGGGCTTGTTGGCCACAGGCACCAGTTGTTTGGCCATGGCATAGGTGAGTGGCCGCAGCCGAGTGCCTTTACCCCCAGCTAAAATAAGGGCTTTGACACCCTGCAACGCAGTGGATTCCGCTAAAGCCTGTGACGACATGGCCCAAAACGTCCCTGTAGAAAATCTTTTACCGCCAGCAGTGTAACCCGAAAACTGGCTTTGTCTTCTGCCGAACGACAGGCCTTCATCATACTACGAAGGAGACGAAACAGTGTGTAGGCGCCAATGCCAATGTGGTTGACCGGATCCGCGTATTGAGACAGCAGCAGCAGGCGATTGCGCTGATAGTAATATTGGGTGAGCAGGCTGGTTTTGCCCGTGGTAGCCCCTTCCTTGTGGTATACGCGAGATTGTGCCGCCAGGGTACAGGCAATCCCGGCCTTTTGTGCCCGCAGGCTATATTCGCTGTCTTCAAAATACAGGAAAAAAGACTCGTCGAGCAGGTCAATGCGGCGTAAAACAGGAACAGGAATCAGCAGACTGGCCCCGCAGAGGCATTCCACGTTCATGCCGTCTTGTACGTCATCGGCAGGAATGTCTTGAGAGCGACCGGTTACCCAGTTAATTCGTGTGCCTGCCCGCTGGTAGGTGCCGTCTTCGTTTAAAATCAAGGAGCCCACCAGGCCGCCTGTTCGTTCCGCCTCGTCTAGCAGGTGGTTCAGGGTATCGGCTTCTACGGTGGTGTCGTTGTTTAACAGCCAAATGTAGTCCACGGCCTGCTTTAGCAAAAAGCGAATGGCCAGGTTGTTGCCGCCACTAAACCCAAAGTTGGTATCGCTTTCCAGCAGATGAAAAACATACGGACAGCGTTCTATCTGGCTGGCCGAGCCGTCGTGCGAGCCGTTGTCTACCACCACGATGGTGGTGTTGGGCGTATGGAGCCCTTGGAGGGAAGCCAGGCATTTTAAAGTGTCTGCCGGGTTCCGAAAATTCACCAAAATAATCCCCACGCGTCGCCTTCCGCCCATTGCGCCTGAGGGCACGGGTTGTGGAAGATCGGGATTGTCCGCAGGGGAACTCATGGGTAGGAACTCATTTGTTTTGATTTGCTTTTTTGAGCGGTGTGCTTGACGACTGGTGTTGGCGATAACACCTGTTAAAACTAAATTTTAGAACGAATACAGGCTAAAAACCGACGAAAATCCACTAGGAATTACTGGAGGAGCCACTGGATAAAAGCTCCAGTTCGGTTAACACCTCACTTAAATCAAGCTGATGCACTTTGGCGGTGGCCTGTAGCGTTTCGTGTTCCAGTGCCTTATAGCCTTCCAGGCGAATGCCGTAGCGTTCAAACACGGCGGTTGCTTCGGGAAGACGGTCCACGATCTCGGGCAAACTCATATCGGACCAGTTTGGGGGTGGGCTCATGTTGGTGTTACTCCTTGAACAAACCGGACGCTAATGTCTCCAACCATCATACCCAAAGTGTTAGCCGGTTGGCATCCATGTGGCAGAGGACATGGCTTCCGTCACGCTGGCCATCACACTGGCCTTGGGGGCTTCAGCCGCTTGCGGTAATGTGTTTTCTGCGCCAGTGTTTTTGCCGTGCGTAGCAGGGCTTAGGCATGCGGTGACTGCTTCTAGCAGGGTGGCGGCTTCCGTTACCTGTAGCGACCCACTCCAGGACGATGCACCGCTGCCTTTGGGAACAATGGCCCGTTGAAAACCAATCCGTTCGGCCTCGCTCAGGCGCTCGGCAAGGCGGCGTACCGATCGCAACTCGCCTGTAAGACCCAGTTCTCCAATCATAATACAGCCGGTTTGTACGGAGATGTTTCTGGCGCTGGTAATCAAAGCCATAGCAATGCCCAGATCGGCGGCGGGTTCTTCAATATCTAGGCCGCCCACCACGTTCACATACAAATCCAACCGAGAAAAATCCAGCCCCAAACGACGTTCTACCACGGCCACAATTTGGTGCAGCCGGTTGCTTTCCACCCCGGTTACCACTCGTCTCGGGCTGGTGTAGGTGGATTGACCCACCAGACCCTGGAGTTCCACGAGTAACGGACGAGAGCCCTCCAGCGTGCATACGGTCACACAGCCGGGCAGGGTGGCTGTCAGGCTATTGTGTGCGCCTTCCGGGGAGAGAAAGATAATGCTGGGGTTGGGCACTTCGCTCAGGCCTGCTTCGCCCATTTGAAAGACCCCGATTTCCTGCGTGCTGCCGAAGCGGTTTTTGACGGTGCGCAAAATGCGTAAATCCCGGTATTTATCGCCTTCAAAGTACAATACGGCGTCCACCATATGCTCTAGCAGCTTGGGGCCAGAAACCTGCCCTTCTTTGGTCACGTGGCCAATGAGGACAATGGCAATATTTAGCGCCTTGGCAACCCCCATTAACCGGCTGGCGCACAGCTTAATGTGGGTGACACTACTCGGCGGGCTTTGGCTTTCGGTATCCGCCATTGCCTGGATGCTATCAATAATCACCACGTCGGGCTGTAGTGTCTGAATTTCTTCAATGGCAGATTGAATACGGGTTTCTGCCAACACGTGAATGCCTTGCAGGTGTAATTGCAAACGTTCAGCCCGCATCCGAATTTGTCCGGGAGATTCTTCTCCGGCTACGTACAACACCCGTTTTCCCTGCTGGGCCAATCGGCTAACCATTTGCAGCATCAGGGTCGACTTTCCAATGCCTGGATCCCCGCCAATGAGGATGTAGGCGCCGGGTAAAATGCCACCACCCAATACCCGGTCTAGCTCCGAAAGACCGGTGCTGTAGCGATGCAGCGGCTCATCCTGGACGGAATCCAGCGGCTTGGAAACCGGTTGGCGTCCAGCCGGTAGGCTTGGCAACGACAATCCGCCCCAGCCACTGCTATGGCCCGTGCTGCCTTCGGTGTGGGCGGTCAGGGTGTTCCAGCTACCGCAAGCGGGGCAGCGCCCCAGGTAGGAGGGAGAAACCGCCTCACATTCACTGCACAGATAGTAGGTTTTTGCTTTGGCCATGGCCTTGGGAGCCTTTCTGAGGCGTTATGTTTTAAAGGTGGGGCAATCGGGGTTTGGGTTTCTTTTTCAATGGTTTGGGATAAACTTTTTTGCCGCCCCCTCAAATTATGTCTGAAAAGATAATTTCTGGAAATGTTTGTGGGCGAGCGGCGGTGGACCCTGTGTGTTTACGATTATTTTTAGTGCGGCGCTAGGCCCTGACAAGGAGATATGGAAACGATGCAAATGCTTGGATTGGGATCCTCGCCACGGGCGACCCAGACAGTTTCACGTCCGTTGGATCATGCGCAACAATCTGCGACGATCGCGGCGGCAACGCTGCAAACCCTGCCCGATGAGTGCAGTTTGAACCGCTTGGCTGCCAATGTAGCGGCCAGCAGCGTGCGTATGGGAGACTTGGATGATTTTCTTCAGGAATTGAGCCCCAATCGGCCCACGCCTGCCTACGTGGTAAAAGAGTCTCTGGTAACGGGCCTTCAGCCCCTGGTGTTAAAGGCGCTGATGGCCCAAAACACCCGAGACCTCAATAATACTGCAAAGCCAGACTATATTCAGGCTGTTGAGGGCCAGGAGCCCGTGAAAAAGGAATTTATGATTCCCGGGACCGATGGTTACAGCTACAATGCGGTGCAGCGGGAGCTGACGCTGGCGGGCGATGTGTATACAGCCGTTACCTTCAGCCGAGAAGTGGGCAGATCACCAGGAGCGCCCGAGGCAGATAAGGGCCCTCAGTACCGTTACAGCTTGTTACTCAAGCCTAAAAATCCACCAAAGGGCGAAAATGCGCTCTACATTTACACCCCAGCGGATTCCACCGGAAGTTATCGTTACGCGTCTCGGGATCGGCTTACGGTGTTAAAGCCGGGCCAACCGCCCCAAAATGCGGAATTCTCCAACGGCAGTGATGCGCTGTGTAGCGCCTTGGGCCAACTGCGCAACGATATCAACCGATCAGAACTAATGCAGCCACCCAAACCGCCGCAGGCCGACATGGTGGTACAAATTAACCTGATTGTGGCCCAGTTAAAGCAGAAATATCAGCACTTGCCGCAAACACAGGCGGTGAGCTGGGCTACCCAGCTTTGGCTGAACCAAAACGGCCTGGAAGATGGCCCATTTGAAGCCATCCGAGAGCCTGGCGTAAAGGGGCGAGGCTTTGTGGAAGAAACCAGTGGTATGCCAGACGATGACACCCCTCGTCGGTCTCCACTATCCAAGGGTGCTAATTCCCTTGGAGAAGGCTTTTCTCCGTTCATTTTTTCTGAAGGAGCTCGAAGCGGCGCTAGAGAGCAAGGCGACAACGTGCTGGATGCGGAGTCGTTGGAAGCGTTGGCCCAGGAAATTGGCCTCAATAATCCCTCTGGTACGACCCGTTCCGCCAGTGTGGCCGATCTGTTCTAAAGTTAAAGCCGTGCCTGGCTGAGGCCAGGGCTTTCAGGTCTTCCATTAGCCGACTGTAGTCATTACGGTTGGCTAATGGTTTTTTCAGGCTTACTAAAAGCTAAAAGCGTTCCTCGTAGTCGCTAAGGCACAGTTCGTCCCAGTTTTCTTCATGCTCTTCTCGCTGGTTGATGGCGCGCGCGCGTTGGCCTTGTTCCGCCAACGTTGTCAAGCGGCTTGGAGATGTGTCGCGTTCAGTGGCTTGGCTGTGGTTTATCTCTAAACGGGTTGTTGGCCAAGCATTGCGCTGTTCAATGTTGCCAGGCAGCGATGTTGCGGTAAATAACGCGTTTTCTTCCGGTATTGGGGCATTGGCGAGGAGCGACAGGCCGGTGGCGCTCTCTGCAATGAGGAGCTGTCTTCCGTCTACATCCACCACGTGCAGGGTTTGTTCAGCAGAAAGCGCCACACTGCCCCGAAGCTGGACACCGGTTTCACGGCTGTTTGCCGCGTGTGTTTCAGGGCTGTGCTGTGTGCGATTGTTTGAAATGCTGTGACGGCCCGTGGCGTGACTGCCTGAGATGTGACTACCAAGCGTGTTTGTCCTTTCGCTCGTGGGTGCCTCGGCATTTTCTGGTGCTGATGATTCGTCCTGCCTGCGTGTGGGGCTCATATAAACACGCAGCCAGCTTGAGAAGGCGTTCTGCTGCTTGGGCTTGTTCGCAATGTTTGGCAGAAGAGAGCTTTCGGCTGCTTCTGCTCGAAGCGATTCGGCTGACAGGGCGTTTGAAAAATCGGGAGCCGGACCGGTCGCTGAAGAGGGAGCCACAACGAGAGGCGCGTTTTTGTGGCTTTTGGCCGACAAGACGTTTTGAAGCTGCGGGTAACGCTGAAGCCATACAGGAATGAGCTTTTTAAACATTAGCCAAATAATGCCCAACACCACTGCCAGCCCCAGGGCCAGGCGCGTCAGTTGGCCGTTGTCTAGCGTTTTTTCCAGGCTATCCTGTGGTTTAATAACACTGTGGAGTGGAATATTTTCTGGCTCCAACGGCAGGGTCCTTGGGGTAGGGGCTTCAAGCACTGTCTTGGGCGGGGTAGGCTGTAATGGCGCCGTTTTAGAGCTGTTCTCTTCAGTTGTTAGGCTTGGGTGGATGGGGGACGTTCCTGCTTGGGTGCGGTGGCTTCCTGGTCGGGAGGGTCGGTTGGAATGGGCGGAAGGCGATGACTTTGACTTTGAATTTGACTTTGGGTGGCTGCTGTTGCCCCACTGAGCAACCGGTCGTGCAACCGGTCGAACAACCGGTGCGGGCTGGTTCCCTTTCTGACCCGTTTGGGTCAGCGGGCTGCTAGTGTGCTGAGGTGTACTGCCAACGCTGGGGACGCCGCTGTGCGTGTTGGCAGACTGCGTGCTGGATGAAGTGTCTGCTTGAGGAGGAGCCCCTTTTACCCAGTTTTTTTCCAGGGGTGCTTGTTGGCCGCGTGCTTGTGGGTCGCGTGCTTGACTGGCCGCGTGCTTGATGGTGCTTTCCAGTGAAAGGCTCTTAACGGGAGAGTCTTCCCCCAGGGTGATTTCTGGAGGAAAACTGACGGTTTCCGCCCAACTGTGGCAAGCAAACGAAAGTGTGACGACCAAGCCCAAGGCAACTAACACCGTTTTTGGGCCGAACATTGCCAAATATCGTCTCTGCGGGGCAATACTTTTGCCGCCATTGGCCCTTTGCCAACCACGGCCGTGAAAGACGTGGAATGTGTTGTGGTAGGCCGTCATCCAGTGTAACCTTCTCCCTTGTGCGAGTGCCCAAAGTGTCAGTAAATGTGCGTCCACGTGGTGTTTGATTCCTCACACAACAAACCTTTGGAGCAACCGCAGTGTCCCCATTCATCGCAACCATTCTTATTGTATCAAATTGTAAATATTTTGGGAGGGGCTGTTGAGGATAGTATCGCGGGGGCCATACAAATTTGCCCTACAAGCCCTACAAAATGAGATCTCGACCGCCCAGTTGCGCCACGTGCAGCAGGCCGTTTTCCAGCGAAAACGTTAGGTTGCGAACCTTATTACCGCCGACGTCTGTTTTTTCCACCCCGAGGGCCAACCTAGAAAGCGCGGCTCTGGCGGCAATGGCATTGCGTGACCCAATGTTCAACGGGTTTCCGCCCCCACCCCCAAAATTGAACATTTGCGCGCCACCGGCCATCTTCACGCTGGCATAGAGCTTCTGCCCGCCCAAGCTCTCAAACTGTTGTATTAAAACCGGAATCGCCTGATCGGCAAATTTGGCCAGGGTTCCCTCTTCTCCGCTAGGAGGGGTTGGCGCAGGCCCACCGGTTAGGGTGCTATCTGGCAGTAGAATATGCGCAGCGGCCGCCACTTGCTTGGTTCGGTCGTAAATAACCACCACCAAACTGGAACCCACGTTTAGCATTCGCCAAAGACGGTTAGAGGTGTTGGCCACTTTAATGTCGCCAACTTTAAGGACTTCTGCTGTTTGCACGTTGGACATCGGGGGTGCTTTGGCTTTCTACACCGAGAATGACGGTTACGATGACAAGGATTCTGAAAAGCGGTTGACCGTTTCCTGTAAGTCTAAAAGACGGGCCAAGGTGTTTTGAACGTACAGTTCATCCATTGTAATGCCCATTGTCTGAAAGTAGGCGGTATCCAAAGAGTACATGAGTCCATCGCTGCCAACGCCCAGACCCAACATCATGGAGAACGCATCTGCCAAATGAACGTAGCCCACCAGCTTTCGCTCGGCTTCCGGCACGTCGGCAGGTAGGGCGGAAGGCCGATGATGAAACCCAATCACGGAGATTAACGTGGGGGGCAAATTCCACTTTTCCGCCACACGCATGCCGACCAGAGTGTGGTTGGTGCCCAAAATGTCCATTTCTGCCTGCATAAAATCCACACGATGCTTGCGTGCGTAGGCTTCAATTTCGGCGTAGTTGGCGCCCACGTATTCTTCCAAAACAATTTTGCCCAAATCTCGTAAAATGGCGCCGGTAAACGCCTGTTCAGGGTCAATGTAGCGGTGGTATTCGGCAATGTGCTTGGCATACACGGCGCAGGAGACGGCATTCTTCCACAAGGCCCCTTTTTCCAGCGCATAGCCAGACATTGGGTGATCCAGCGCCGTATGAGAAATGACGGCATACACCAGGCTTTTTAACACTTTTAGGCCCAAAATGGCCACGGCCTCTTTGACGGTGGAAATTTGCCGGTTGAGCCCGTAGGCGGCTGAGTTGCACATGCGCAGCAGTTGGCCGGTGAGGTTTGGATCCAGCCGAATAATTTGGGCAAGCTCGTCGGCGCTCACCTCAGGATCTTCGAGCATTTGACTAACGCGAAGCGCCGCTTGAGGCAGCTCGGGGAGTTGATCGACTTTTTGAACAATTGCTTCCACGGATAAACGGGTGGTCATAGTGCCTGCCAGAGTCCTTGCAGAGTGGTATGGGTGATGACAGTGACTGTTAAAATCGATAGTAACTTGAGGAGCCCAGATCTATCCAGATCTTGAAAGCCCATATTTTTTCCAGATTTTTTGTTGACGTTAGCAATGGCCCAGAGGTGCGTGCCCACATTCAGCAAACGCTGGAAATGCGGAAAACAGACCAGGACCTAGACACTCACGAGCGAAGACAGGTAAAGAACAATATACTGATATTTTCGACGAAGCCCTTGAAAACTAAATGGCGGGCATTTTCGCTTTTGTTTACTGTACACGAATGCGGTTGCTTCGGCCAGGGGCTTGCGCCATCCCGTTTTTAACAGTGGGGTTGTTGCCAAACATTGCAGGTAAAAAGCCTTTGCAATTCGCAATAGTTCTTTCCAAGCCGTCAGTTTTTCATAATAATGGGCAAATACGATTGGCTGGGTAAAATCCCGTTCTGTAGCCCTATTACGCCAATGGCCGTCCTTGCACAGTGTATCGTCGGTCAGGCTCATGTCACAGTTTCAACCGAGATTCAGGAAACCTGGTTATGGATAGAAACATGCATTACCTGGACGACAATGCCGACAGTCTGACTTCGCTGACGGGCAATGCTCGGCTTAGGGCCACCATTAAGGTGGTTGGTGTTGGGGGTGGCGGTAGCAACGCGGTTAATCGAATGATTGGCAGCGGCATGACCGGTGTAGAGTTTTGGGTGATGAACACCGACGCCCAGGTGTTGGATATGGCCCTGACCGATTGCCGAGTGCAGTTGGGGCAAAAAATCACTCGTGGTCTAGGCGCCGGAGGCAACCCTGCCATTGGCCAAAAAGCGGCCGAAGAAAGCCGAGACGACATCATGGCCGCCTTAGACGGTTCGGATATGGTGTTTATCACTGCGGGCATGGGTGGTGGCACGGGCACTGGCTCTGCTTCCATTGTGGCTAGTATTGCCCGAGATTTGGGCGCCCTAACTGTTGGCGTAGTGACGCGTCCGTTTAGTTTTGAAGGCCGCCGCCGCACCCAACAGGCGATGTTGGGCTTGGAAGCCTTGCGAGAGTCCGTGGACACGTTAATCGTGATTCCCAACGACAAACTGCTCCAGGTGGTTGAACGTCGTACGTCTATGCAGGAAGCGTTCCGCACGGCTGATGACATTCTGCTCCGAGGGGTTCAAGGCATTTCCGATATTATTACGGTGCCTGGGCTCATTAACGTAGACTTTGCCGATGTTAAAGCGGTAATGAGTTTGGCCGGTTCCGCCATTATGGGCATTGGCCGAGGTTCTGGCGAGGGCCGTGCTGTGGAAGCGGCGCGTCAGGCTATCAATTCGCCACTACTGGAAACATCCATTGAAGGCGCCAGTGGCGTGATCTTCAATGTGACCGGCGGGCCGGATATGACCCTTCACGAGGTGAATGAAGCGGCTGAAATTGTGTATCAAGGGGTCGATAAAGACGCCAACATTATTTTTGGCTCGGTCATTGATGAACGCATTCAGGGTGAAATTCAAATTACCGTTATTGCGACCGGCTTTGAGCTAAAGGCATCTGCCCAAGGCATTCAACTGGTGAGTGAAGGGGTGCGTAGCCCGTACGATGCGGTGTTTGGTAAAAAATCCGATGGAACAGTCCCCAATTCTGCTACCCGAGTAGATGAGGCGCCTGTGACGACAACCAAAGCCGCGACCGGTTACGATGTCCAGGAAAAAGCCCGGAACATACTGGATTTGCCAGATTTTCTAAAGCCTAAAAAATAGCTTTTAGAATCCAACTTCAAGGACACACTCCCCTAAAAAGGAGTGTGTTTGTTTGTGCACGCAGAGACTAGTAAAGTCCCTTTAATTTTTTTTATTTTTTTATGGCACAAAAAGTGGATTCCTTGTTTTTATGCAAGTGTAAGCCAAAGGAAGTGACGCAAGTCCCACCAACATCGAGTAGAACGCAACGAGCCCAAGTGTAAGGCTCCAAAGCCAAGTCCAGTTTATAAAAAAACCCGCATACATCGTTTTTCGTAGCAGGATTCTCATTGAAGAACAAGCTACAACAGGGGGGACATAGCAACGAGAGGCAGTACTCAAACAGTATTGCCCTTTTTCTTTTGCATTGTATAGGTCGTATGCTCAGTTAATGCTCTGGTGGGCATTTATGGCGTTATTGACTGCTCGCTCAGTCCATGGAGAGTTTTTATGAGGACGGCGCTTTAGGGACAATGGGCGATGAGCGCGCTGACGTTTGGCTCTAGCTCCAGTTGTGTTACTTGCACAAACCCGGCCTGTAACAACCAGGCTTGGTATTGCGCTTCGGTAAAAACATTGCCTTCCGGGGTTCCGACCAGCATATTTACGCCAAACATAAGCGGCCAACCGGCCTGTTCCCGGTTGTTATCGGCCACAAAATCGACAATAACCAACGTGCCACCAGGGTGTAGCGTTTTGCGTAGCTTTATCAACAGGCGCTCCGTTGCCTCCGCCCCCAGCGCATGACAAATATGCCCAAGAATAGCCACGTGGTAAGCATTTTGCGGCAGATCTATCACATCCAAATCGCCTGGCAAAAACGTAACCCGCTCCCCGTGGCCGTGCTCGCCAACGTAGGTTTCAGCAACCTCTAGCACGGTGGGAAAGTCCAAAATGTGGGCCTGGGCTTCAATCGCCTGGTCCAATAAGGTTAAGGACCACACGCCGGAACCGCCAGCGACATCCAGCACACGGAACGCATCCGTGGCTTTAAATCGGGCGTTTGGACCCATCAGCAACTGTTCGGTTAGTCGCCGGGCGGCCTGTCGGTTAGAAACGTACAACCCCTTAACCAACACAGCAAACTGGGTTTCAACCTCTTGCAGCACGGATGCGCCACCCGCAGGCTGCCCAGAGCGAACCACATCGGTTAACAGACTCCAGGTTTCGTAGAGCTGCTTGCAATGCTCTACCATTCCGCCGATGTAGTTTGAAGATTCCGGCACCAGGTAGTGGGCAACGTCCTCAGGGAGCGTGTACACAGAGCCCTGCTTGTTTAAAAACCCCGCTCCCACCAGACCATCCAAAAAAATAGACAGGCCCCGCCGACTGACTGGCAATTGCTGCAAAAGCTGCTCCAGTGTTCCGTGGCCAAGGGCAATAGCGCCAAACACGTTGAGGTCAATGGCCGTATACAGGAGCTGGCTTGCCATAAAACCGTACATTGCACGCTGAATCCGCGCGCTTCCGTCGTTCAGGGTCGAGGGATCATCCAAAGCCGTGGCAGCATCAACCGATGTTCTGGACGAGCTTGCACACATGGGTCCATTCCTTCCGTGGGTTGCACCAAAAACCTTTGTCATCAGTGCGTGTTAGCCATTCCAGGCAAAGGGAGCGGCTGGCACGCTCGTTCTACTAGGATTGTTGCGTGGCCAGTTGTTCCAATTTGGCTTTTTGGTCTGCCAGTAAAAGCTGATCAATCACCGTGTCGAGGTCGCCGTTGATCACGCTGTTGAGCGGGAAGTTAACCCCAATGCGGTGATCCGTCACACGATCTTGAGGAAAGTTGTAGGTGCGAATCCGCTCGCTGCGATCACCGGTGCCAACTTGCGAGCGTCGCAGGTCGGAAATCTCTTTCTGTTGCTTTTGGAGCTCTAAATCGTAGAGCTTCACTTTTAGCAGCTTCATTGCCTTTTCACGGTTCTGAAGCTGGCTTCGCTCTTCCGTACAATGAATATGAATGCCTGAAGGCTTATGAAACAGGTGAACCGCCGTTTCCACCTTGTTGACGTTCTGTCCGCCCGCCCCGCCGCTTCGCGCTGTAGTAATCTCAACATCGCCAGGCTCAATGTGCACTTCCACGTCTTCCACCTGGGGCATTACGGCTACCGTTGCCGTACTGGTATGAATACGTCCCTGAGATTCTGTCACCGGAACGCGTTGAACGCGGTGCACGCCGGATTCATACTTCAGCTTGCGGTAAACCTGGTTTCCGCTAATGTTAATAATAACTTCACTCATGCCACCCAGATCGCCCTCAGAAGAGCTTTCAATGCTGGTTTTCCAGCTCTGGTTATCGGCATAACGAAGATACATGCGCATCATATCGGCTGCAAACAAGTTGGCCTCATCGCCGCCTGCGCTACCGCGAATTTCCAGCATAATATCCTTATCGTCGTTGGGGTCACGCGGCAAAAGCATAAACTCCAAAGTTTCTTTGAGTGTTTCGAGCTCTTGCTGAATGCGGCTCACCTCTCCCTGAAAGTAGGTTTTGATTTCTGGGTCGTCATCGCTCTGGCTCAGTTCTCTGGAGTCGGCCAACTCTTGCTGAAGCTGTTTCCACCGGGCGAAAGTCTGGATGGTCTCTTCTAGCGCCGCCCGCTGCTTGGAAATATCGCGCATTCGAGACGGACTCGACAGCACGTCTGGCTCAGAGAGCTGTAACCCCAGCGCTTCGTATGTTTCTTCTAACGATTCCAGTTTTTCAATGAGCTTTTGCATCGTGCGCAACACCAAATAAACAAACCAAAGGCAATCAGTCAACTGGTAGCAGAGGCGCCAACGAGGTGCCATTCCGTGGCTTGCTGCCCATTACCGCGGTAAACTGTGCCATGCATTGTACTGAAAACACGCCAAAGATACCAAACGACAAGCGAGAAGAACGACGACCCAATCAGGCTAAACCAGCAATACAAAGGTCTTTTGGCCGAAAGCGTCACAAGAAAAACAGCCATGAGAAAAATCCCAAGGGCAGGCGTTGTGTCTGTGCGATGCCGATAGAGCCAACACCCAGCTATTTTTTAGGCAAAAACATAAACAGATAAGCACCTTTTCAAAAAGGAAAGGCGACCCGTTTTATGCGGTTTGCTACTTCTTTTTGCTGCCGCTTTGGGGGGTAAAGTTTGCAAATTTCTTCTCGAACTTTTGCACCCGGCCTTCGGTGTCCAAAATACGACGCTCGTTGTTGCCTAAAAATACCGGATGGCACTTGTGGCAAATTTCCAAACGCAACTCAGTTAGTACTGAGCCGGTTTCAAATTCGTGGCCGCAGTTGGTGCAAACGGCGATAATTTTGTTGTACTTGGGGTGAATGCCTTCTTTCATGGCGGAAAATTAACCTTTTCTCTTGCCGAACGGAATGCGATAGATGAAAAAATGCCAAAGCATAAGCAGAATTTTTCTAACTTTAGTACGAAGCCTCACACGGATCAAGTCATGGCTCAAATCATTGATCGGCTTGTGTTCCCACAGCCTGAGGATGGACGAATGTTCAAATCAGGTCACAATGAATAACATAAAGTGCTGGCAGTGTACCCGGATGGACAATCTCGATGGGAGATTTCTTCACAAAAATGATGACTGACCCACTGGGATGGCAAAAAATACTTTTAGGGGCGTGTGGCCTTTACTGGATTTGCTTTTCTGGGCTTTACCCGCTCTCCTGCTATGCTCAGGGTTCGGCTGCCGTAAAGCCCAGAGATATTTACCTCACCCACGACCGGGTTTGCCACGATTGCACGGCCCAATGGCTCGATGCCATTCATGTTCGGCTCAGTAACGACCAAGGGCAGTCTGCGGTGTACCTGCGACGAGAAATTGTCGGCGTGGATACGCATCCGTTTTGGCGAAAATTCTGGCGACACAGCTACCACGGCATGGGCCTGCCTGCCCGGGTGATTGTTCCCGAAGCCTTTGATGATGAAAGTGCGCTCCATCACCGCTATCGACATGATAAGCCACCCAACCACATTGAGTGGGGCAGTAATTAACGTGGGGGGTAGCTTGTGCAGGGCTTCAGGTTGTCGGCTATGATGATAACCATGCGTGTTTGAACGCTGCTACCGAGGAGAGGATGGTGTGCAATGTCTACAGACTATTTAGCCCAACCAGAGGCAGACAAACCGCAACTGACGCTGCGGGAGGAAAAAATTGAGTTTGCCCGCACCCGCGTGCAGGAGGTGTTACACAGTGGAGAGCTGTGCCGGTTTAAGGGGCGTGTTTCCAAATTGATGGGCCTGACGGTAGAGGCCAAGCTGCCCAAGTTAAAAATTGGCGACTTGTGCTTTATTGAAACCATTGATGGCAACCAGAAAGCCGCCGAAGTGGTGGCGTTTCGTGGAGATACCGCCGTGATGCTGCTGCTGTACGATGGGGCGGGCATCTATCAGGGTTCTTGGGTTACCACCACGGGGAACCCCATTACGGTGCCCGTGGGCGACTTTTTAAAAGGACGCTTGATTTCTCCTTTGGGCGAACCGATGGACGGCATGCCGCTCGATACCTCGCGCGCCAACTACGTGTGTGTAGAAGCCCCCCCGCCCGATCCATTGACGCGACCCATTATTAAAAACAAGTTCTCCACCGGTGTTCGCGCGGTGGATTCGCTGCTGACGATGGGAGCGGGCCAACGCATGGGCCTGTTTGCCGGTTCCGGGGTGGGAAAGTCTACCATGTTGGGCATGATTGCCCGAAATTCGGAAGCCGACATTAACGTGGTGGCCCTCATTGGCGAGCGGGGCCGCGAGGTGAAAGAGTTTATGGAAAACAGTTTGGGCGAAGAGGGCATGAAGCGCTCCGTGCTGGTGTGCGCCACCGGCGATCAGCCGCCCCTGATTCGGATGAAGTGCCTGCAGACGGCCACGGCCATTTGCGAATACTTCCGCGACCAGGGAGCCAAGGTTTTTTTGATGACCGATACCGTGACCCGGTGCGCGATGTCGGGCCGTGAGGTAGGTTTATCCATTGGCGAGCCGCCCACGATGAAGGGCTATCCGCCCTCGATTTTCTCCTGGTTGCAAAAGGTGCTGGAACGAACCGGCATTACCGATAAAGGCTCGATTACGGCGCTCTACACCACGTTAATGGAAGGCGATGACATTAACGACCCGGTGGTGGATACGGTTCGGGGGATTATTGACGGCCACATTTTTCTATCCCGCAAGGTGGCGGCGCGAAATCACTTTCCGGCCATTGATATTTTGGGCAGCGTAAGCCGTTTGTTTACGGAAATTTGCGACCCGGAGCACATGCAGGCGGCTGGAAAAATGCGCAACCTAATGGCCATCTATCAAGATGCCAAGGATTTAATTGATATTGGCGCCTATGAGCACGGCTCCAACCCGAAAATTGACCTGGCGATACGGATGATGCCCGAAATTGACGGCTTTTTAAAGCAGTCGGTTAAAGACATTGTGAATATGGATTTAACCATTCGGCAGCTAAAGGAGATGATGGCACCCGTGCAGTTGTAACGGCTGTCGAAACCTCTCATTTTTGCAATGCCTTGCTTTTATGAATGAAGCTTTAGCTACCTGGCTTTTGCCTGCCTGTAAGAATTCGGTGTATGATGCGTTTCTTCCAGTCTGTAGGATTTTTCCACTGATTTCCTGTGTATTCCCTGTTGTGTGCGTGTTGATGAGAGGACCCCAATCGTGGCGTTATTTCAGCCATTCCAGTTAGGACATTTATACCTGCCAAACCGCGTGGTCATGGCCCCCATGACGCGCGGACGCGCCGGAAGCAGCCGAGTGCCCAACGCGCTCATGGCCGCCTACTACGCGCAGCGGGCCGAGGCGGGCCTGATGATTACGGAAGCCACCAGCATTTCCGAGCAAGGCTTGGGCTGGGTGGATTCTCCAGGCATTTATACCCAAGCCCAGGCAGAAGGTTGGCAAACCGTGGTTCAGGCCGTGCACAACCAAGGCGGAAGAATCTTTCTGCAATTGTGGCACTGCGGTCGGGCCTCTCATACGGAGTTTCATCCGGCCCAGGGGTTGCCGGTCTCGGCGTCGGCCATTGCCATTCAGGGGGATGCGATCCATACGCCAAGTGGCAAAAAGCCTTACGAAACCCCTCGGGCGCTCGAAACCGATGAAATCCCCGCCATTGTGGAAGATTACCGTCAAGCCGCAGTGCGTGCAAAGGCAGCGGGCTTTAATGGGGTGGAAATCCACTCGGCCAATGGCTACTTGCTGGATCAGTTTTTGCAGGATAAAACTAACCGTCGCACCGATCGCTACGGTGGCTCGATCGAAAATCGTTGTCGCCTGTTGCTAGAGGTGGTCGAGGCCGTGCAAACGGTTTGGCCAGCAGGCCAGGTGGGGGTTCGCATTTCTCCCAACGGTGTGTTTAACGATATGGGCGATAGCGATGCCAGAGCCCTGTTCTTTTATCTGGCTGCTCAGTTAAACCCCTATCGCTTGGCCTACTTGCACGTGATGGATGGCCTGGGTTTTGGCTTCCACGGAAACGGCACGCCCATTGGCCTGGGAGAGTTTCGCGCCTATTTCACCGGCACACTCATTGGCAATGTGGGGTACGCGCAAGCCGAGGCGGAGGAACGCCTGAGAGGTGGCGATGCCGACCTGATTGCTTTTGGCAGACCGTTTATCACCAACCCGGATCTGGTCACTCGGTTTCGGCATGGCCTGCCGCTGAATGATTATTCAGACATGCGCCACTGGTACACGCCCGGCTCCGTTGGCTATACGGATTACGCCAAGGCCGAAGTGCCTGTGGGCGTCTAAAAACGCTAAACGCTTGGCCTGTAACAGAATCGTCTGCGGCAACAAAGAGAAGACGTAAAAAACGTAAAAAGCCCTGATGCAAAATCTTCAGGGCTTTTTCACGATGGATCCAGGTTGGGCCAACAGAGCCGCGCTATGGGGCAGGGCGTTAGAGTACGTCCGTATCCGTGGGGGCTTGGGGTGGCTCCAGTTTTAAAGGGCGCTGAGCCAAGTTGGGTGTGGCTGCAAGGTTTAGCCCCACGGAAGAAGGCCCCCCCGCCGGATTGAGTCCTCCCACCGTATGGGCGGGCTCTGTGGTGGGCGCGTTCATCAGCGAAGGGGTCATCATGCCAGGGCTTTGCAGCACAATGGGTTTTTCTGCCAGGTTTGTCACCGTTGCGGCTTCATTGTCTGCGGTGCTGCCGGGAACGATTGGACTCATGGGTCTGGAAGCTGGCAGCGTGAGTTTAGCGCTATTGGAGGAGTGGGAGTGGGCGGTTGCATTCACTGACGAGGGATTTGCAGTGGTTTGGCTTGCCCCCATGTTGGATGCGCCCGGTGCCGAGGAAGTGGGTTGTAGCGTCACCTTGCTGTAGACCGTATCGCGGTAGGGCATAGCGGTAACGGCGCCCTGTCGCTGCACTTTTAACCCTGCGGTGGTCACGCCCAGGCGGGCGCAATCCATCACCGGGCGACGCTGGGTCAACCCGTGCAGAAAGCCTGCGTTAAACGCATCGCCAGCCCCGGTGGTATCGGTAACCGTAATGCCTGTCGTGGCCGGGCAGTGTTCAATCAGGTGTTTGAAGCCCACGTAGGCGCCCTGCGCACCTGCTTTAAGGGCAACCAGCTTAACGCCCTTGGCAATGAAAAAGTCCACAATGTATTCGGGCTGATCCAGCGCCATCATCAGTAGCGTATCTTCTGGATAGGTGGGTAGAATAATGTCCACGTAGGGCATCAGGGCATCATAGGCGTCCAAAGCTTCGGAGGGCTTTGACCAGAGCGCGGGCCGGTAGTTGGGGTCAAAAACGGTGGGAATGCCTGCCTCTTTGGCCAGCTTAAACGCCTTTAGCGTGGCCTGTTGCGCAGATTCTGAAATGGCTAACGTAACACCCGTACTGTACACAACAGCACTTTGCCGAATTTGATCCAGGTTAATGTCGTCTGGGTGTAAGGTGCTGGCGGCGCTACCTTGCCGGTAGTACAAAAAGCTTCTTTCCCCGTTGGCTTTTACGTTAACCAGGTATAAGCCGGTTGTGCCCGATACGTTTTTGGTAAAGTTTTGGGTCTGTATGCCTTCGGCCCGAATGAGATCGCGTAATTCCTGGGCAAACGGGTCGTTGCCCAAACGGGTGATGTACGCCACGGATGACCCTAAGCGTGCGGCTGCAACGGCGGTATTGAGGGTATCGCCCCCAAAGCCTTTAATGTAGGTGCCAGACTTTTGTACGTCTGACTGTGAAGACAGCTCTACCAGCGGTTCGCCAATCACCAATATATCCACTTGCATAAACTTACAGTCCGCCTCCCTCTCTCACCGGACGCGCATAGCGTGTATACCAACCCAATAACCCCCGGTTGTACTTGCGCGGCACTTTCAGCGGGCGCTGCGCACGTACTTCCAGCATAGTGGCCAGGCTGGAAGGCGACAAACGCTCTCCGGCCACACCCACAATGTTCAGTGTACCAGCTTCTACATCATAATGGATCAAATCGCCATCTTGTACGTATGCCAAAGGTCCCCCTCGTGCGGCTTCCGGGCTCACGTGACCAATGGCCGCCCCTCGGGTTGCGCCGGAAAACCGGCCATCGGTAATGAGCACCACGCGGGTGGCCCAAAGGGGATTGGAGGCAATGGCTTCCGTAATGTAAAACATCTCCGGCATCCCGGTGGCGCCTGGGCCTTCGTAACGAATGACCAGCACTTCACCCGGGTGAATTTGTCCGGCGCGTACCACCTGGAGGGCTTCCTGCTGGCTGTTAAACACGCGGGCCGGGCCGGTAAAGCGTTGCATCCCTTCCGATAGGGCGGATACTTTAATCACGGCACCTTCTGGGGCCAAATTACCGTACAAAATACGAACAGCTCCCGTCGGGCGTAAGGGTTGGCTGACGGGCCGAATAATGTCCTCCACCTTGCCGCCTTCGCCAGCCAGCCAGCGGGGCATTTGCTCAAAATGCCTTGCCAACTCCAGTTGTTCCAGGTTTTCTTTCCAGCTTTTACCGGTGACGGTCAGCACATCCAGATTTAAATACGCTTGAAGTTCTTTCATAATGCGTGGAACGCCACCGGCGAACCAAATTTTATCCGATGTAAACCGGCCCGATGGCTTTAAGTTGAGGATAAACGGTACCTGCTGGTTGATTTGATTGACCCGGTTAAGCGAAAATTCCAGACCCAGTTCCGTGGCGATGGCCGCCAGATGAATCAGCGCATTGGTGGAGCCACCGGTGGCTGCGTGCACCATCAGGGCGTTGTCCAGCGCGGCCTGGGTAACAATGTGGCTGGGGCGAATATCCTTTTTGACCAGCGTGATAATGTGCTCACCAGCCACTCGGGCCGCCTGTTTTAACGCGTTTAAATGGGCCGGAATCAGTCCCGTGGCGGGCAGCGCAAGCCCTAACACTTCGGCCAAAAGCTGCATGGTTGCCGCTGTCCCAAAAAAGGCGCAGCTTCCTGCCGAAGGACAGGCCGCCTGTTGTAAAAACCGATAGGTGGCGTCATCTATTTCGCCACGCTCTTTTTGCGGATGCACCGCCCCAATGCCTTCCAGGGTAAAACCTTCCGGGCCAGCGGGCATCACCCCACCCGGCACCACAATGGTGGGCAGATTCAACCGACAGGCGGCAATGAGGTGCGCGGGCAAAGATTTATCGCACCCAGCCAGCAGAACCGCCCCGTCAAAGTGGCCGCCTTCGGCATGCATTTCCACGGCCATGGTAATCACTTCTCGCGATGGCAGGGAAAAATCCATTCCGTCCGTGCCTTGGGCAATGCCATCGCAAATATCCGTGCACGTGTAATGGGCAGGGGAACCGCCACCGGCCAGCACGCCTTTCTCCACAAATTTGGCCAAATCTCCCAGGTGAACTGAGCCTGGATGGGAATCTCCCTGGGTGGTTTCTACCAAAATCCAGGTTCGGTCCGTATCGCGGTTGCTCCAGCCACAACCCATGCGCAGGGCGTCCGCTTCGGGCGATTGCTGCCGACGCGTTTCGCTCTTGAGGAGGGGCAGTTCAGTTTTTTCGGCGGGGTTTGTTCCGTCTGGCGGGTGCGATGCTTCCGTTGGGCTGGGCTGGGAACGTCGCAGAATATCGGGAGAAAAGGTGCTGACTGTTGGCCGCTTTGCACCCGTAGGAGAGGGCGTGGTTGGCGCAGCCACCAATGGAGACGTTTCGGTTTTAGCGGGCGGAGCCATAGTCTGGCCTGGCAATCCATCGGTTGAGAGGAGGGCTGTTTCGGCGGCGCGCACAGCGGTATGAGCGGTGGTGGCGGCGGTAGTAGTGGAGAACGGCAAATCGACCACGGGCGGCGGGACCGTTTCCACAGGCAACGCTTCCACAGGGGGCAACTCACCAGAGACTGACTCGCCAGAGGCTGACTCCTGAGAGTGTGTCTCAGTGGCAGTCGCCTCAGTCGGGGAGAGTGTTTCGGCTAAAGGCGTTGCAACTGTGGCCGAAGTGGACAACGGTTTGGCGCTGAGTTCAGGCGCTGCCTCCACCGGGGCGGTTTGAAGGCCCTGGACGTGCGTTGGCGCTGTGAGGGCAGAGGCGGATTCGGCCCGGATGGGTGGGTCATGAATGGACCGCATCGGTTGGCGGATATCTGGCGGAAGGTTGGCCAGCCGCGCGCTGGTTGGCCTTGTATTGGCAGGCGCAGCGGTGCCGGTGGGCAGTGGCGCTTCTGCTTCTGGCACTTCGGTCGATTGTGCTTGGGTCGATTGCGTTTCAGTCCATTGAGTTTCGGCAAGCTTGGCAGAATCATCGTCTGCTGCCTGTGGTGGGGCTGAGGCGCTGTCTGCGGACTCTTTACCGAGAAATAACGACTTTAAGGGATCAACGAATTTCAATGCCGGATCCTGTGCCTAAACAACTGCCTCTAACGCACGGAGAACGCTCGCTCCCATCATACAACGAGAGAACGCCCAATCGCTATGGATTGCAAGCGGCCGCAGCCAAATAAGCGCCAACCCGTTCGCAAATGGCTTGTGGGTTCCGCTGAAGCAGCTCTTGCCGCTCTGGAAAAAGATCGCCGCCCACGCCCACGGCCATGGCTCCCGCCTTCAGCAGTGGGGCCACATCGGTGAGGGTAATATTGCCCGTAGGAACAATAGCCACCTCTGGAAAGGGTCCCCGTAGGGCTTTTAAAAAGGAAGCACCGCCCAACAGACCGGTGGGAAAAAGTTTAACCGCCGCCGCACCAGCCACAACCGCCTGATGAAGCTCTGTGGGGCTCATCACGCCGGGTAACAGCAACGTCTCTTCTTGCTGGGCTGTTTCTAGCAAGGTGGTGTCCAGCATTGGGCAAACCAAAAATTGCGCTCCTGCCGCCTGTGCCTGCTTTATATGGGCGTGGCTGCGTATGGTGCCTGCCCCAATGCAAGCCTGTGGAAATTCTGCGACCAGTTGGCGAACAATGGCTGCCGCATCCGGAACGGTCCAGGTGACCTCCAGCGCACGAATGCCCGATTGCAGTAACGTTTGGGCACCCCATAGCGCGGTTTCTGCACAATCCATACGGATAATGGCAATGAGGCGCGACTCACTTAACTGTTGCATAACACCGTGGATGGCGCCGGAAACTGGGCAGGGTGAGGAGGATCCAGGCAGAGGCATATTTTTAACCCTCCTGCAAGCGCTTTGGATGAAGCGGCCTGAGAATGGCTCTGGCAGGGGCGCCATCGCCCTGGGCCAAGCGCAGTGGCAGGCAGATCAACTCGTAATCGCCCGGGGCAATGTGGCCCAGAAACAGCCCTTCCAAAATATAGACCCTGTGGTTCATAAGCAGGTGGTGTACTGGCACCCCAACGGCGTGGAAGCCATCCACGGAGAGGTAATCCACCCCCACGAGCCGAACCCCGCAAGCAATGAGGTAACGGGCCGCCTCCGGGGTGAGGTGAACAAACTGTTCGTCAAACGGTTGTTGGTACCAGGCGGGCACACGGGTGGAGTTTCGGGTTTGAATCAGTACGCGCTCCACGCCAGCGAGGTTCCAGGCTTCGAGTGCTTCGGCGGTAATGCAGTGGGGGTGTTCAACCGCAATGACTTTGGCAGACCCCAGGTAGGGATCGAGGGGCATCTCGTCCAGAGTGGCGTCGTTTGGCTTAAAGTGGGCAAAGGCGTCCACGTGCGTGCCCGTGTGGGAACCCATATTCAGGCGGCTTAGGGTGCAAAAATCGCCGCAACACACATCGGCGGTTCGTTGAATGTCGACGGCGGGATCGCCAGGCCAGGTGATCATCTGGTGGTGCAGCGGGATGCTGATATCGTAATAAGAGGGCTGTGTATCGGTTGGGGTGATCGTCGAATGCAAGACCGTGTGCCTCTGGTGACAGCCAGTTAAATGGATTTCAATCTATCGTGTAGCCTTGTAAGCCATTGTGGGTGAAACCTGCTAGAACCTCAAGTGCGTGGAAGCGTGTGTGGAAGTATGACAAGAAGTATGACGGAGTGAAACGGCTTGACGGTACTGTTTTCAAAATAATCCGTAGTAAAATAACGCTTCAGGAATAATGACTCCTCTCCCTAAAAATCAAACAACTATTCGAAACAACTATTCTCAACAACCCTAAGGCTCCCCCACCCCAATGACTTACCATTCTCCACCGACTGCTGCCGAATCATCCGAGCCCGTTGAGGCGTTTACCCAAGAGACGTTCGTGGTAGAAAAGCTGGTGTACGGTGGCGATGCGCTGGGACGCCTGGCCGATGGCCGGGTGGTGTTTGTTCCAGGAGCCCTGCCTGGCGAACGGGTTAGGGTGCTACTGCCCGCCGAACAGCGCTCCAAAAAACGGCTGGTTGCCAAACTGGAAGCCATAGAGCAACCGTCCCCCGATCGCCAATTGCCCACCTGCGAGCACTTTAACCATTGCGGTGGCTGTCATTGGCAGCATTTGTCCTTGCCCGCGCAAGCGGCGTGGAAGCAACAGATTGTACAGGAGTCGCTGCAACGGATTGGGAAGCTGGTGGATGCCCCCGTGTCTCCCATCCAGCTAACCGAACCGTCAGAGCGTTTGCATTACCGCAATAAGGTCGCGTGGTTTGTATCCGACGCGGACCAACCTGTGCGCTTGGCCTACCGAGCCATGGGCAGTCATCGGCTGGTGCCGTTTAATACCTGCGATCTGTTGCCTGAACCGCTACTGCTGTTGGCCCGGCAGTTGGAAAGGCAGATTTTGCCCTACTGGCCGCTGGGGGTTCCTTGGCCGGAACGTTTTGAGGCGCGTCAATCGACCGATGGGCAGCAGTTACTGACGCTATGGCTACCACAATCTACCGAAAAACAGGCGATAGAGACACTTGCCCAATGGCCCTGGCAGGAAATGCTCGATCCAGAAAAGTTTCCGAGGTTGGTTGGGGTGGTATTGGCCTTGTTTTCGCCAACGGGCGCCAATCGGCCACCGGTATTCCAACCGCTTTGGGGTCAGGACTCCCTAACCGAAGAGGTGTCTGGCCGTTCTTTTCGGGTGTCTGCAGGGAGTTTTTTTCAGGTCAATATTCCAATGGCCGAACAGTTGGTGGCCTGGATTCGCGAACGGATTTCCTCGGACGCCGTGCACTGTTTAGACGGCTATGCCGGGGTGGGTTTGTTTGCTGTGGCGTTGGCCCGTCCGGCCCAGCAGTGGACGCTGATGGAAAGTGTGACCAGTGCCGTGGCCGACGCGCAGCATAATCTGCGCCATCACGGGTTAGAGGAAACCGCTCGGGTAGAAGCCGGTACGCTGGAAACGGTTTTACTAAAAGAGCCGGATAGGTTGTGGGATGTCGCGCTGGTGGATCCCCCGCGAGGTGGCTGTGAGCCTGCCGTGATGGAGGCGTTGGCCCAGCAGGTAAAGCAACAGATCTTTTACGTGAGCTGCGATCCGGCCACCTTGGCCCGAGATTTGGCGCAACTGTGTAAACGGGGTTGGCAGGTTCACCAGGTACAACCGTTCGATTTCTTTCCGCACACGTATCACGTGGAAACCGTGGTGCAACTGCTTCGTACTTCTGTTTAAAAAAACGTTTTCCATGCGGCAGGCGTCTGGCTATTAAGAATTTGTTAACAATTGAGTGAACGGTTCGCACAAAACCTCTTTAGAAAGTTTTTATATTTGATAGAAAGGCAAGCTCAGTTAATGAAGGATGGAGAGAGAATAACGAGCGTGTTTCTACAAGCCCAACGGCGTGGTTTCCGCTAAAACCAATCCGTGGTTTGCAGAAAATAAAAACGTCCCTCCCCCGCGAGACCTTGTAAGAGAGGCTGTTGTAGAGTGGCAGTCCATCATTTTTCAGGCTCTCTCTCAATTGCTTCATTGGCTCAATGGTTCTTGCTCACTGCTTTGCAGGCCTGGGCTATTGAGAGGTTCAAACCGATGTGTGTCTGTTCGGCAAATGATTGATAAACGTCATTGTGCGGTTGTTTTGGGCAATCAATAAGGCCCCACCGCGGCAATGGATGACCGGTTTATAAACATCGTGAATGACACGGTTGCGCGTTTTGCAGATGGCGCGTAACCAAGCGCTCCCTTACTGCGTTACAGCAACGGGTGGAGCCACGATGAAACCTGTCTTCCTGATTTCCCCTTCGCTCTGGCAATTGTGCCAGAAACCCATTCCTACCAACCTATTCCTGTTATTGGGTCAGTTTTTCCTGTGTCTATCGTGCCAACCATAACACATTCAAGGTCAAATGGTGCTTTGTGGGACTGTCGTCATCGACGTCCCTTTTTTTTGGGAATTTTTTTGAAAATCGCTCTCAGGAGCAGCACCCTTTAGTGGGCTTATGAACAGGAGAGGTCTTGTGAGCAGAGGAAGCGGGGCTCGACTCTGCGGCGGAAGCCTCCTGCGGCTGAGAGGCGCCTTCCAGTGAGTAGAGTTGCGGGGCTTTGCGAAACACCTGCATGAGTTCTTCAATCATGCGGGTTTCATCCTGGTTATGAATGGCCTCGACCACGCAAGTTTCCAGGTGCTCGCGTAAAATTTCTTCCGAAACTCGGTCCAGCGCCGCTTGTACCGCCTTAATTTGATGAATGACATCCACGCAATAACGTTGCTCATCCACCATTCGGTAAATGGCATTTAAATGTCCCAGCGCGCGAGACAGTCGGTTTTTATGTTTTTCTTTGGCGGTGTCTGTAATGGGCATAGCCCTATTGTCATCATAAAAACACCCCGCCTTCTAGCGGTTCGCACATATTGGTTAACACCATTTTGGCTCAGCTTCACACCGCCGCCAGATTGCTGGATTCCGATAAAGTTAAAAAATATTACAACTCGGAGCACGCAATGCGATGCGTTAACATCAATTGAGTGGGTGTTCCGTTCATATGATTGCGGTGCCTCCTGATGGTTGACGGTTTAAACCCCCCTTGCTGTAACTGTCGACAATATTTGAAAGGTTGCTTGTCCAATGGCCTTGACCCCTGGAATATCAATGACGCCTTCTCCAATAGCTGGGTTTGCTGTAGCCCGGCCGGGAGGCAATTCTGCAAGCCCAACCACCCCAGAGTCTAAATCTTTGTTGAAGGGCATACGCTTGCCGTGGCAATCTCCCTGGGTTTCAATGGGCGTGGAGCCGACCAGGGATGAAGCGCTCATCTTTCACACCTTGCTCTCTTCGGCTGAATCGTTGGGTTGCCGGGTATTGCAGCCATCGCAGTATAATGGTCGCAGTTTAAGTGTGCTTTTACAACCCCCGCCCGATAGGACCCCTAAAACGCTCCTGAAGCAAATTAAATCTGTATTAAAGCAGGCTACCTTACCGGCCACGGAATTTGAAATAAATTCCAGAATACTTGCAGACCGAAATTTTATTTTGACTGTTTCTCTCAATCAAGCGCAAACTTCTGTTGAAAACCGACAGGAGAGTCGTTCTAAAATACCCTGGTACGAGCGATTAAACCACTGCATCAACCATACCTATTTAGCCGTAAGAGATATTTTGCCAGAAGATAAACAGTTTTTTAGTACGTTGGCCCGCTGTTGTGGTCGTGTCTTGGGGCATTTCTCTCTTTAGGGGAAGTTGTGGTTTCCTGGCCTTAAAAACAGCAGCACCCACTCGACCGTTGAGAGTGGGTGCTGTGTAAGATACTTGCGAATGACAGAGACTGAACCGTATGTGCAGTGGATATTTAATCGCCTGCCGGTGTAAAGGTAATGGTACCGCCGGGCACTTGTAGGGTAAAGGCGTTGCTGGTATCGGTCGTCGTGCCGCCGGTTGTGCCGCCGGTTGTGCCGCCGGTTGTGCTGCCGGTTGTGCTGCCGGTTGTTCCACCAGTCGTACCGCCAGTCGTGCCGTCGGTTGTTCCACCAGTCGTGCCGCCGGTTGTTCCACCAGTCGTGCCATCGGTTGTGCTGCCAGTCGTGCCACCAGTCGTGCCATCGGTTGTGCTGCCAGTCGTGCCACCAGTCGTACCGCCAGTTGTGCCACCAGTCGTTCCATCGGTTGTGCCGCCGGTTGTGCCACCAGTCGTTCCACCAGTCGTACCGCCAGTCGTGCCGTCGGTTGTTCCACCAGTCGTGCCGCCAGTCGTACCACCAGTTGTGCCGCCAGTTGTGCCGCCAGTCGTAGTATCATCTGCTTCAATGGCGTCACTTAAATCCTGAAGCCGCTCAGTAATTTGTTCTAGTGTTTCTAACAAAGCTGGGTCAGTTTCTTCGGCAGCCATCTCATCGAGTCGATCCGTAATTTGTTCCAAAGCCGCGATAATGGCTGGATCACTCTGAGTTGTGGTGGTAGTAGTGGTATCGTTGGTTGTCGTATCATCCTCGTCATCACCCATCATGTTAAAGATGAGTTCCATCATCAACAGCTTGGTAATCATATCGTTCGGGCCGCCCACGCCACCGGCTCCGCCAAACCCGCCGCTCATCAACAGCAGTGGGAGCATCCCGCCGAGACCGCCTTCGTCATCGCCGCCCATTCCGCTAATTAACAGCAGTGGTAAAAGGCTTTCGATGCCACCGCCCATGTGGTTGGGCTGAACACTCTGTGGGCCATTAAACGAGTTGTTGGACTGAATACCTAATGAACCGTTTGGATTGATGCCCTGTGGGTTGGATAATCCATTGCCGCTAAATCCATTGCCGCTAAATCCGCCAATATTGCCGCCAATATTGCCGCGGCTTAAAATACCGCCGCCCTGGCCAAAAGAAGGTCCTAGCTGAATTAAATTTCTATTTAATTCCAAGCTGTTGCCTTGGCTGGGTAAAAAGTTATTAATACTGCTGGCACCGTTGTTCAGTAGCAGGCGGTTGCTGCCATTGCCAGAAAATAAACCATTGCCACTGCCGCCAAACGGAAACCCGGGGTTACGTAGTGTGCCGGGGTTGGAAATAAAATTGGGTTGTTGAATGAGGGTGTTAATATTGCTCCCAGAGCCAAAAGTGGGGGTGAGTCGTCCTGCCATTACAAAGTATCCTCCGTGCGCATTTGCAATATGTCTCTGTAATTATAAAAACAATCTAAAGGCGAGAGATGCTTGATTGTTAATAAAATTTTTTGAATTTAATTGGAAGATACCTATATTATTGTTTTTTATATCCAAAATATTTTTAATGTCGCTTTCTTGGAGTCCTCTCAAAAACCGGACTGTTAAGCATGTTTATTTTTTGCGGAAATGAACGTCTATTTTCAGGATTCGGATTCGGGCTAAAAAAATAGTCCCTCCCAAACCGGGCGGCTTGTCCTCGGTTGCTATATAATGGGCCGTAAATCAATCGTTTCTCTCTTGCGCGGCTTTGTGGCAACAACTAGCTTAAATGTTGCAATAAAAACGCGATGGTAGCAGTGGCACAAAGAGTTCGCCAAACGGCAAGCATGCATGGGCTTTGGGTTACAGTGGAGCGGGATCCTGCAAAAGCAGGCGGCCTTGGAGAAGTCTCGCGAACCATTCCGAAAGAATTAAACAAACACCTGGATACCGACATTCGGGTGATGGTGCCTGGGCTGAAACCCATTTTAGAAAAAGGCCGCTGGGTCGATACGGGCGAAGCCGTGACGCTTGAGGAACACTGGCGTCAGCCGCGGGCGGAAGAAACCTACCGTTTGCTTCAGCAGTACGATGTGGAATCTCAAACCTGGGTGTACGCCCTTGCCAACGATCGGTATTTTGCGCCGTATCAGTCGCTTTACTTTCCGGGGAATCGGCCTAACGAGTTGGGCCAGGATCCGATGTTTGTGGCTGTCATGCAGTTTAACCGAGCCGTCGCAGCGCTTCTGCCTCGGCTAAGCCCCTCCTATAAGCGTCGGAGTCCTTCTGCGCCACTGTCTCAGTTTAAGGCCGAACTGCAATTTGTGATCGTGCACGACTGGCTAACTTCTCCCCTGCTCAGCCTGCTGCCAACCAGCCAGCGCCTGGGGCGCATTTTTATGCTGCACAACACCTACGATGAGCAACGCCCCGTTACGTATGCGCAAGCCCTGTTGGGCTTGGCGCAAACGCCTTCGCCCAACACCTACCGGCTGTATTCTCCGTTAGAAACCGGGGTGTACCAGGCCCAGGTGGTCATTGCCAATAAAAACTACGTGCGCTCTCTGGTACAGAAGGACAGCTTTGATTTTCTGGTCAAAAACCTGTGGGAAAAAATGACCCAGGGCCGCCTGTATGACATGCATCATGGCATTTCCTCCAAGTACGATCCGACCCAAAACGCGGCACTATCCACCCAGCAGTACACGGAACTGGTACGCACCAGCCAGGACCGCTGGCAACAGCAACTCCGGCGATGGTTACGGCACTGGTTGCCCAGTGTGTTGCGACCGGCCCAACCGGTGGAGCATTTTGTAAACCCCAAGGAGCTGCTGCGCTACAAGCGCACCAACAAAGCCGCCCTGCAAGCGCAATTTGGGCTCACGCCCGATCCGGCTGCGATGATTTTTAGCTGGGTGGGTCGTTTTGATCCGTTCCAGAAAGGGTTTTACCTGTTAATGAACGAAGTTTCTACCTTTCTGCGGCGTCATCCGCGTGTGCAAATGATTATTGCTGGCACCAACAGTAGCGCCGATCCCGCCATTCAGGCGTTTATTGAGGTGCTGTCTCAAGAGCGTCCGTTTCAAGGGCGCATTCATCTTCAAAATCGCTTTGTGGACCGCGATACGGTGATTCGCATATGCGCCGGAAGCGACTTTTGTATTATGCCCAGCCTGTACGAACCGTTTGGCCTGGCGCAGTTGGAAGCCATGAAACTGGGCTGCATTCCCATTGTGCACGGGGTGGATGGGCTTCGTTCCACGGTGTTTGACCCGTTTATTGACCAACTGGAGCCGGATGACGCCACCCGCGAGCGCGTGTGGGACTATGGCCAGGTGGGCGTTAAAATAGAACTCATTAATGTGCCAGCCTACCACCAGGCCATTACCCGGCAAATGTACCAGCAGGAGCTGACCCATCAGGACCAATGGGCGCTGGCCGATGCGCAGCGTAAAATTAAAATGGCGCTGGAGCGCTCAATTCGGTTGTACGCCGATGAAACCCGCCGGTTAAATATTATTCAAAACGGAATGCGCTATGTGACGCGGGAGCATACGTGGCGGAAAATTATTCAGCGCTACGAAAGCCCGATTAAGCGTGTCATTTTAGACACGCTGGAAGAGACCCCAAGTCATAAACTTCCTTGAGGCGTTGTCCTGGTGGGTGGATTCACCCCGTCATGCGCCTTGAATAACAAGCCGTTCGGCCCAAGGCGGCGGGTTACAGGCCGTCTTCCAGCACATCGAGTTCTCGAATGGGATCTCGGTAGAGCAGGGCAACGGCTTGCCGTGCACAACTGCCCAACTCCGATGGAATACTTGGAATGCGACTGAGCTGACGCAACAGATCGCTTGTACGGCGCAGTGTTCTTACCAAATCGCCTTCGCCCAGGTTGGTGGATGCCATCAGCCCGTCCCAATCCAGCCCCAAGGCCCAGGCTTCCACCAGGCCACACGGAATGGTAATCACGTTAACGGGCACGGAGACGCCGTGCTTTTCCTGGAGGCGTTCAATTCGGCGGGCCTCTCTAAACAGGTTTTGGCAGGCTTTTCGGCTTTCTGCCGACCACTTGATAGAGGTATAGGTGTTTTCCCGAAAGCTGTCGTTTACCAGTGCGGCCAGCGTAGCGGCCAACACTTCGGGCCGAAGATCGTTGAGGCAGCCTTCGTTGACCAGTGTGGCCAAAAACAGCTCGTTTTCCGTGCGAAGCTCCGCGCACAGCAAGCCGTCGCTCGTCGGGCGATCGGCTTCATCCACATAGCCCACCTCTTTCAGTAGCTTGTAGATGTTGATGAACTGCTGCCAGTAGTAGTTTTTTTCGGCTTCCAGGGTTTCTTCCAGCTTGTGGACTTGTCGGTGGAGCTTAAACCGGCGCTCATCTGCTCGGCGGTGGCGGTTAAACTGATCGCAGGTAAAGCAGGCCATGGCTTTCATGTTGTTTTGCAGTTGGCTGCGTTCGGCTTCCTGTTGCTTTAACACGGCCAGCATTTCCGGGTGTGAGCCAAACTGATGGATCTGCTTTTTCAGCACGCCCACCTGTCGGCTCTGATCATGATATGTATCGAACCACTTGAGGTACTGCTCAAAATCATCCCAGTTCAGCGAGGCGGGGCAGGCAAAGCCTTCCACTTCGGCAAGCTGTCCTTTGCGTTCAGCCAGATCTTTGAGAATAGGGGCCAGGCGACGTTGCACGGTGAACGCGCCAAAGCTTTTGCTCATTAAAAAGCGGGCATCATCCAGCGTCCATTTTTGCAGCAAGTTAAGCACCATGCCGTAGGTGGGCGTAAACTGGCTGTTGAGCGGATCCGATGGACTACTGGCCAGGGTTGCCGCCTCCTGGGCGCTGTTAAACTGGCTGTGGACCACCACTACGTGGCCCACTTCGTCCATGCCGCGTCGTCCGGCCCGACCCGACATTTGCAAAAATTCACTGGCCGTCAGCAATCGGTGGCCCGTATCCGTGCGTTTGGAAATAGCCGTAATGACGGTGGAACGGGCAGGCATGTTAATGCCTGCGGCTAAGGTTTCCGTGGCAAACACGGCCTTAATCAGCCCTTGCTGAAACAGGTTTTCCACCAGCATTTTTAAGCCCGGCAGCAGCCCGGCGTGGTGGCTGGCAAAGCCGTTTTCCAGTAGCGGAATCATCTCGTTGTCTTTTAAAAAGGGCATTTGCTCTAAAAACTGGGCCACTTCCGCCTTCAGCCGGGCGCGCTCTTCGCGGGTCAGTAGATCCAGCTTACGAGTTTCAAACAGCGCCTTGTCGCAGCCTTTGCGGCTGAACACAAACACAATGGCGGGCAGCATGTCGCGCTCGTACATTTCTTCAATCAACTGGCTGGTTTGAAACTGTCGGTGGTGCTTCGGGTCTCGGTTTCCGGAGCGTGCGGCGCGTAGCCGTTTGTTGAGTTTGTGGCTGCTGCCCTCAAACAGAGGCATAATTTCGCCACGGTTGTGGTAGTAAAAGCGCAGTGGCACCGGACGAAAATCGCTACTGACCAGTTGCGTGTCGTGGTGCACCTCGTTAATCCAGGCGGTAAGCTCCTTGGCGTTGGCAATGGTGGCGCTTAGGGCAATAATCTGGATGGTGTCCGGGCAGTAGATAATGCTCTCTTCCCACACGGTGCCTCGGTCGGAATCGTTCATGTAGTGGCATTCATCCAGCACCACGTAGCCCACTTGGCTCAGCAGGCTGCTGTCTTCGCTTAGGCCGTACAGCATGTTGCGGAACACTTCGGTGGTCATCACCACAATGCGGGCATCGCGGTTATGAGACATATCGCCAGTGAGCAGGCCCACGTTGGCATCGCCAAACTGCTTTTTAAAGTCGTAAAACTTTTGGTTGCTCAGCGCTTTGAGTGGGGTGGTGTAAAACACTTTGCAGCCTTGCTCAATGGCCTGGAATGCGGCAAACTCTGCAATAACGGTTTTACCACTGCCGGTGGGGGCGCACACCACCACGCTGTGGCCGTTGGCAATGGTCTCAATGGCCTCTCGCTGGAAGTCGTCCAGCGGAAAGGGAATGTACTGTTCGTAGGCTTGAATGGGGTTCATTAGGGTTGGCAATCTCTTATATGCTTTGTTTTAGGATGTAGTATCCGGTATCGTATCAAGGAAACACTCCCAACGCGCGTTTCGGTTTAGCTTTTTCTCGGTGTCGGGTGTTGGTAGAGAATGCATCATTCGTTTTGGAGACTCTGGAAAAATGCTTCGTTTTGGAACGGTTCAATTTCACACGCAAGTGCGCGAAAAAGAGCCCACTGGCGTAACGCCCCCTGCTGAATTTCGGGCATTGATTACAGAGGGGGAACTGCGGGTAACACCCAGTACAACCAACACCGATACGATTGAATGGACCTACCAAAGCACACCCAAAAATGAGCAGGCATTTGCAAATTTTGCCCGATTGGATCATCCTGAGAACGATGGGGTGTTGAAGGATACCATCCAGGTTCACGATCAGCCTTTTCCCCAGGGCAGTTTGCCTTATGTGGAGGCTATGGGCTATGCAACCGTTATCGCGATGATTGACCCATCCTCTAAAGAGGACCCGCTGAACCCGCAGACCATGATGTTTCAGGCAGGCCTAGGGCCTTTATGGAAGTCGATTTCCAAGGTAGTGACGCCATTCATCGCCTCATCCCCCGTGCCCGAAGTATCCGCCGCTCGGCACTTACTTCGCTTTTTTACAGAAGCCGACATTCCCTTGACCGAAACATTTCGTAGACAACAGGCACATTTGTTTCGCTCGTCTCAGTCCACCGATCATTAGGAGGCCCTAAGCCCATGCTTCGTTTTGGAACCGTTCAGTTCCAGTTTCCGGTTCAACAAGCCGATACTTTGGCGCATAACGCTTCTATAGCCACGGCGGCCAAACAGTTTGAGCAGGCGTTTGGTCAGGTATTCAATGAGGGCAATATTTCCAAACTTCGGGTGTATCCAGAGGCGGATCCTAAAGCCGATGTGGTTACCTTGTCCTTCCACGGCACATCAGGTCAGGAAGCCTTGCTGATGAACACGCTGGAGGCGGCGGGCCTCAAGGAAAATGAATCCTATACCCATACGGACAAAAAACCGCCGCTTTGGCAGCGATGGACAACTTTCTCTTTTGAGCAAGCTGCCGAACTCGGCTTGAAAGCGCTCATCAAAGACTCGATGCAAGATCTGACCCTGCCCACTTTTGGCTACGATGTGCAAAGTGGAGACATTCAGCACACGGCCATGGCCAAACAAAAACTGGTGCCGTTCTGGCGCGTGTTTGGCCAATCCGTACTGGATAAACTCTCAGACGACGCCGAATAAGATGCCGCAAGTACAGGCGCTGTTCCGGCAGATACTGGCTTATTAGGAGATGATATTGTGTTAAATAGCGGCCTAAACCCACTGTTCCCCCCTTCACAAAGCCCCAGCCCCGCAAATCTCAACCGCTTTGGTGCTTTGGCCGTGCTGCCCGCCAGCGAGCATTTTTCAGATGCGCTGTTTTACTTTGCCCATGAGGCTGATCGTTCGGTGGCGTTTGACCTGTTTGAGGGCTCAAAGAAAGGTCCAGGCGAAAGTACGTGGGAAAACAGCGCCGTTCAGTTGGCGGTTACGGGCAGGGAGGATGTGACCCTGGCCAAAGCCTGGCTCAGTAGCCTGATTACCAACCCGGATGTTGAACAACAGGGGGCATTGTTGCAAGCCTTTGCGAACTGGGTGGAGCACCGTGCCGGGCAAACGTTTTATCCTGATATGGAAAAACTGAAAAAGCGCCTGGATCTGAACCCTCAACGTCTCAGTTTGTTGTCCTAAGCAAAGTCAGGGCGCGTTGCAATATGGCGCTTTATACGCTCAGGCTGGCGTTGGCTTCCAGAGGTGGCGTGGGTGGGGCCACTTCCCAGTCAATGCCGGAGTGTGCCGCGCCCGCCTCCAGTTGAGCGCGCAACGTGTCGCGTGCCTGGGTAATCCACTGGCGCATGTGTACATCGAGCAGCATCAGGGTGTTTTGAAAGTACTGTTGCCCATACTCAAAGTTGGCCTTCAGGGCGTCAATGCCTTCGGCCTCGTTCTCAAATTGCGCAAAGTAAGCCACGGTATCCTTGGCAAAGCAGGAGTAGAGAAAAGCCTCTCGTTCCACAAAGCCGTTAAATTCTGGCAAGGCCTCCTTAAACAGGTGAAGCTGCCGCAGCATTTGCGGGTGGCTTTTTTCCTTTAAAATGCGTTTGGCTTGGCGTTGTAGCTTGCGTAGCACTTGGGCGCCGTCATCAATACCGGCCAGTAGTTTTTCCAGGGCCTGCATCAGCTGTTGACGCCGATGGTCAACTTCTTCCGGCGTCCAGGCCGGGGCCAGTGGGAGGGTCTGCTTCCAGGTGCCAAAGGCAAGCTGTTCTCGAACCTGGGCGAGAGAGAGATTTTCGTAGCCGTTGAGTTGCGCCCCGCCCACCGAGGCATTGATTAACCGCGGCGGATCGTCCATTTGCGAAAGTTCGTGGGCCATGAGCTCAAACAGCCGTATGAACGTGCTGTACTCGTAGGGGGCTTTGAGCATTTCGCCGTTTTGCCCTTTTACGTCTACCATTGTCAGGGCCCGATCGTACAGCTCGTTGGTGGCGTGGGTGTCGTTGAGCCACTGTACCTTAACGCCGCCAGCGTAGAAGGCGTCTCCTTGCAGGGCCAGGTTTTGACCCGTTAAAATAATATGGCTGCAGCCAAACAGCAGTGCCATTTGAAAACCCACAATGGCCACGGATCCCCCTCCCCGAATGCGGTCGTGGCGTTTTTCCAGCGCACGATCCAACCAGACGGTAAAGTTATCGTTGGTGCGGGTTAAAAATACGCGTTTTTCTCGGGCCGGGGCGTGGAAGCAGGCATTTTGGGTAAAACACCCGTTGATGAAGGAAATTTGCTGGAGGTAGCTTTCCGGTAAACCTGCAAACTGAACGTCCATCGAGCGGGAGTCGAGAAACAGGGCATAGTCTGGCACAATGTTGGCCTTGTAAAGCCTCCCCAGGGCGGAACCAATGGCAATGAGCACGGCGCCATCCTGAATGGCGCGAATGTCCTCAATGGCGGCGTCAAGCGAAGGGCCTGCGGAAATAATAACGGCGGGTTTGCCCAGGTAGCGGTTGCGCAACGGGTCCAGATCGCCCGCAGTGGCAAATTCCGGCATATTCAGGAAAAACTCTTGCAGCCAGCCGTTGCTAAGGTTGTACAGGGTGCTGTAGTCCATTTTTACGTCTTTGGCCATGCCCAGTAGTTTTTCCTTCAAAATGGGCAGGTCGTCGCGGTAAAGTTCCGTCATGCCGTTGAGCAGTAAAATGTCGAAAGACTCTTTGGGTAGAAAGCTGGTTTTGGCGCTCTTGATCAGCAATACCGGATCGGTGCAGATGCACACGCGGCCCGAAAGCAGCAGTTCGTCCAGCTTGACGTTCTCCATTACCCAGCGTAGCAGGGGCAAATCGTTTTCGTAGACAAAAATATCTCCCTGAGAACTCTGGAACAGTTCGCTTACCAGGTAGCCCAGCCCAAAGCCCAAAACAATATGGTTGGCATGCTCTCCGGTGGAACGGCATCGGTTTTTCACCACGTCGGCAGCCTCTTGTTCGGCGCCCTCAATACTATGGAGCAAGCAATCCTTGTAAAAAAGGCTGTAATCGCCCGCCAGGGTAGTCACCAGCTCCACCGCGTCAGTGGGAGGTGTTTCCAACAGTTGTTTGAGGACCGGGTGGTTCAGCGCGTCTTTGCGCAATGCATCGCAGTTGGTTTCAAAATACATGGTGTTGGCACATTCCCTCGGTTGTTCTCTCTGTCTCTTCTCTATTGTTTACGCTCTCTCTCTGACTAGTACGCACTTGTATAGTACGAATTGGTATTAGTACGAATTGGTTCTTTGGTGAAAGTGGGCTTTAAGTGGCGGTGCCAGAAAAATGGCGGTGTGTGCTTGGCAAGGCTGCCAACCGGCCTGGTCCACGAGAAAAAATTAGGCGCTTGAGATTGAGCAAGGACCCATTCATCAGCTTAGCCGCTCAACGGGTTGGCGTACTCCTCAGGGTGAGGGATCTTTTACGGGTAAAACCACCCTGCCTGCCATAAATGTTTTATAATGGAAACTGTCCAAATGGAGAGCATTGGGGATTGATCCTTTGGCGAATGTACCAAGCACTTTGTTTGGCAATAATAAAGATATCCAATGACGGATGGCTGAGAGATTACGGACAGACATCGGACAGAGAACGAACGATCTGATTGAGAGAGGATGCGTGGCTTCCATAGAGAACGAATACGGTTGTGGAAGCATCCGATAATCGGGTTGGTGCGACATCACGACCAAGGAAACGAGAGGAACGTGGGATAATGATTGATCATATTTCTGGCAATGGTGCTACGGGTACCCGTACGGAAAATGAAACACTCCATGGGCTGCCACCCGGCATTCAGCTGGCTGCCACGGCTGCGGTTAAGCAGGGAGTAAAGGCCAATAGCGAATTGCTGCAAGATGCTCTGGGCCTGGAAGACTCGGCCACCATCTCCAGCGAGGCGGTTCTTCGGTTTGAGCGTGAGAAAGAGGGGTTGCGATTTGCCCGTCAGGTGCAGCGCCAGCCCGAACCGTTTGATACGGACAAGGTCGCCCAAATGAAAGCGTTAATTGACAATAGCCGTATGGGCGAGTATCTGCAAAATTTGGATACAGACAGCCTGGTGGACGCCATTTTGGCCGGACCTTCCGGGGCGTTTTTACGGGCCGTGCGTTAGGGCTTGATGAGACGATTCGCATATTTAAAAGTGAACTGAAAAGCGAACTTGATCAACAGAGACCCGTATTAACGAAGACCTTATCAATGAAGACCTTATCAATTAAAGAGCAGCATTAATAAAGAGCAGCCAGACGAGAGATTCAGCGAAAGAGAGAGAGAAAGCAAAGCATTGACCCACCAGTGAGCCACATCCATTGAATGGGGCAGCATGCAAAGTGAAACACTGTAAAAGGTGAAACAGTAAATTAGTAAATTGACGCGGTACAATGCCAGGCCAGCGCAATACCAGGCCAGCGCAACGAGCGCGAAACGCCATTGTGGTTTTGTACAGTTGTTTCTGGCTATCTGTTGCCATCCACCAACTTCAATCCACCCCAATTTTTTCCACCAGTAATCTTCATTATCAACAAGCGTGTATGTCGCCACCCTTCTTGCAAACCGCGAGAAGGGTTCTTTTTTTGAGTGGGGGATGTGTCTCTACACGTCCTAGGCCGTAAAGTAACGCTGCACGTTCGGTTGTTCGGCAACGGAAGCTGGCATGGAAATCGGCAGGAGCGCTTCTAGGGCGGGCTGTTGCGTGGGCCGACCCCAAGTTGCGGCAATGCCTGGAGCAGGAGTCGTGCGAGCGGTCAGTTGAGTGCCCGCCAGCAACGCCCGTGTGTAGTTGATCAATTGCGTGTAGGTTGTCGCCAGTTGGTAAGGCAGGTTGCTGCCACTTACGGAACCGCTGGTGCTGTTAGAGTGAGGCTGTTGCTGAGATAGATTTTCCAAAACGGGTTGTAATACGGCCAGCCCATGGGCCAGATCGGTTAAAATTTGCGCGGTGTTGCCGGGGTTTACTTGCTGAGCTGCCGTAAACAACGCGTCGTTTACCGAGAGGGTGTGGGTCTCTCGCTCGTAGGGTTTGCAGGTATAGGTGGGCTGGTTACCAAACCGAACAAAGACAGGCTGAAAGGCGGGCCGAGTGTGGGTTGTCATCAGTAAAATCAAGCTCCTAACGGGTGAGGTGGGGGAAATCTTGGCCAAAGCCTGGTCCTTCTCTCGGGCCAGGTGGGAGGAGAGGGCCTTAATTAACGCGCTGAAATAATCGCCGGGCGTTGGCGGTGGTTGTTTCTGCCAAAACGTCCAGGGGCAGATTGCGCAATGCGGCAATGCATTCGGCCACCAGGCGCACCCGGGCCGGTTCGTTCGGCTTACCCCGAAAGGGGACGGGGCTGAGGAAGGGGCTATCGGTTTCCACCAACAGTCGCTCTAGCGGCACAACGCTTGCAGCTTCGCGCAGGGCCTCTGCTTTTTTAAAGGTCACGTTACCGGCAAAGCTAATGTAAAAGCCCAATTCCACCATGCGTAGGGCAAAATCGGCATCGCCCGAAAAACAATGCATCACGCCCGTGACTCCGGGTTCGGCTTGAATCAGGGTGTAAATATCCTCGTGCGCGTCACGATCGTGCACGATAATGGGCAGTTGGTGTTGCCTGGCCAGCGCCAAAGAGGCGGAAAAACACGCCTGTTGGCGGGCTTTATGGGTGGTATCCCAGTAGTAATCCAGGCCGGTTTCGCCCACGGCCACCACTTTGGGGTGCTTGAGGTGTTGCTCTATCTCGGCCAACCACCGGTTGTCATCGGGGAGTGCGTTAACATCGGTGGGGTGCACGGCAACGGCCGCAAAGACATTTTCAAACCGCTCGGCTACCGACAATACGGCGGCAAAACGATCGGGGCTCACGCTGGGGTTGATAATCCAGCCGACACCCTGGGCCTGGGCTCTTTCCAGAACGTCTGGCAGGGGTTGCGCCGGGCTATGCTCGGCCAGGCCTTCCTCCAGGTAGTCCAGGTGGCAATGGGTGTCAAACAGCAGTGGGGTCGGGTGTGTCATTCAGCAACGCTCGGGAGTTGTGGCAACCGTTTAGTTGAAAATAATTCTCAACTAAACAGCTCTGTGATACAATCATCACAGTTCATTATACTCACGTTGTGACGTGCGGGTCGCCGTTTTCTTTCGGGTGCGACAGGGCCCTGTTGCCAGGGTTTTGTTGCCTGTGGTGGCGTTCTGACTTTTAGAGATTTTGTTCTCCTTGATCCACCGGTTGGATCCCCCGCTGAATGGACGGAAAGTGTTTGCTGTGGCCAGTCGTGGTTCTCTAATTCAGATGGTGTTGGGGACGCCTTTGCCCAATAACAGGCAAGCGGTGTCGGCTTCAACGCACCCACATTCGCCACGACTCCCGCTGTGGACTCGGGAATACGGCACCTTGTGCCTGATTTCGTTTCTGTTTTTTGCCAGCTATCACTTACTTACCCCCGTACTGCCGCTGTATTTAACCTCTCACCACCTGGATGATCGCACGGTGGGGCTGATTGTGGCTGGCATGATGATTAGCTCGCTGTTGTTTCGCCCCTGGGCGGGCAAGTGGGCCGATGAGCAACACCCCAGAAAGTTATTGTGGTTGGGTGTTTCGTTGTTTATGGCGGGGCCATTGCTCTATCCAATCACGCATCTGCCGTGGGTGTGGTTGTTGGTTCGCCTGATGCAAGGCATTGGCTTTGCCCTGTTTTATACGGTATCGACCAGCCATTTGACCCACAGCATTCCGCCGGGACGTAAAACGGAAGGCATTAGCTACTACAGCAACGCGGTGAAGCTGGCCATGGCGTTTAGTCCGGGCTTGGGGTTATTGCTGGCTAAGCAGCAGATGTTTGATTGGGCGTTCAGCCTGGCCGTGGTGTTGGCCGTGCTGGCGATGGTGGCTATTGGTCTGCTGCGGGCAACGTGTCATCATCCGCACGAGGAGGATGCCTTAACGGCGGCGACCGGCGCGGAAGGAGTGGAAGCCCCAAAGTTCGCAGGAAAGCCCACAGGAAAGCCAACAGGGCGTTTATTTTACGCGAAAGCCTTGCGGCCCGGCTGGGTAATGTACACCAACAGCATTGTCTTTGGCGCGCTCATTCCGTTTGTGCCCTTGCTGGCCCGCCATCAAGGCTTACTAAATGCGGATGTGTGGTTCTACAGTGTGTATGCGGTTTTTCTCATGCTCTCACGCGCCTTAACGGGCCGTTGGGCCGATCGACACGGCTATGCGGTAGTGGTGGTGCCGGGCATGGCTTTGGTAACACTCAGCCTTTGGTTGCTGGCCAGTGTGGCCCAACCGATCTTGTTTTTAGCTGCTGCGGCCCTCTATGGCTTGGGTGCCGGGGTGGTGCAGCCCTCTCTCATTGCCTGGGCGGCGGACTTAGCCCCCAAAAGCGATCGCGGCGCGGCCATGGCTACGTTTACCATGTGTACCGATTTGGGAATTGCTTCAGGGTCCTACCTGATGGCGGTGGCCGGGGGCGCTTGGGGTTACCCTGCCACGCTTTGGCTTTTATCTTTGCTGCCTTTAGCAGGATTACTCACCTTTGGCTTGTTCCACGGCAAGTTAAATCCGTTTAGCCTTAAACAAGCCGGAATGACAACCCCTGCCTTTGACAGCTAGACCACGTAGACATTCGGTGTGGTTACGGCACTACCTGCGGTGGTGGTGGTGGCTTGTTTTTGAGGTTGGAAAAGGTCTGCAGGGCTTATTCATCAGCAGTTTGCGTTTTGAATTTTCCGCTGTTAACCCACCCTGGTGCGTTAATCCATAAAAGAGGTGCGTTCTGTTGTGCCCGCAAGTAGAGGTATTCCAAATAACTTTTAGGTTGATGCGGTTTTAGGTCTTTTTGCCGACCATTTTCGTAAATATACCCTTCAGGTGTGCTGAGTTCCGTATGGATTGTGTGGGGTAGGGATTTGTAAACAGTAACGGTGTAGCCCATGAGTTCAAGCTGACTTCCGTTGGCAACATTGTCCAAAACGATGACGGTGGCGTTACCATCATTGGTTTGAGAGTAAGCCAAGCCAGCCACCTGTGTATGAGAATAACTGTCCGAGCCCCCGTTTTGGATCTCCATCAGTTGATTTCCTGCGGCAATTTGGCCAAGCATAAAACCAACCTTAGTGCTTGGCGCGTCAGTAGCGCCTGTTTCTTTGAGGCCTTCCCTAAAGGTGTGCGTACCAAGTTTAAACGGGCATCGGCGGGTCTGGCGGATGGTCGTTATTGACGTCGCTGTTATCCGTACCGCCAATGCCTTTGCCAGGAGAGGCTTTTAAGTAGCGAGAGCCTTCCATCTCCGGGGTGGCTTCCTCCGGCTCGTCTTCGTCCTCGGGTCCGGCGGATTTGGCGTAGCATACCTTCATATTCAGCTCGTCCAGCTCACGATCGCCCACCATAAACTCGGTGACGGTCGAGAGATTGATCACCCAGACGGCCTCTTCCTTGCCTGCGTCATCGTAGGCCTGAAGGGTGACGGTTTCCTGGCTGACCTCTAAAATCTTGCCTTCGTAATAGCGGTTAAAATAACCTTGGCGCAAATAGACGAAACGGTTAACGAACGGAAGTAGTTTTTTGTACATGTCTGCAAGCGCCTCTAAGTGTATCACCCAATTTAAACCCTCGTTACACAACAGGAACGGTGTTCAACGATCGATGCAGGATTGTCGAGATGCGTTTAGATTGAACATCAACTTTAAAGTTCCTCAAAAGTCGGGCGTGTTACCTGTCCGCTAAATGAAACAAAACGTTACAGAGGGCATCCAAGGCTATCCAAACCAGTGTCAATCGAAATGCCCTAGAATGGAGTTGCCAGGCCTATGATCTCGGGGCCAGGGTGTTGGGGACAGGGTTACATTGAACAGGGATCGTGTGGTTATTTGCCATAGTATAGCGTGAATGGTGGCCTTCTCCAAACAAGGGAACGTTTGTTGTTGGGGTTTTGTCGCCATCGGATCCCAGGGCTGTTACAAACGGATACCCGCCATCACAAACTGATCGGGAAGTTGTTTTTATACGATTAACCGGGCCGTTCACCGCGGAGAGCCAACCGCTCTGTTGGGATGATACTGCTTTCGGGTTCGTTTCTTCGAGATAACCAATTTTTAACCTTGTCGTTGGATGAACAAAACAGTATGCACATAGACGATCAACGTAAGCTTTGTATGCCACAGGCTGCCAACCGGCCACCAATGGCTGGCTCGGCTTCTGTTTTGTTGTGGAGAATCCAACCGTATACAGAACCGGTGTGGGGGAAGTTTTAAATGTCCAATCAAGATGATCGTCAAGTCGTGGTTCTTCATTACGATAAGCCTCGCTACGATGGTGGCGTGGAAATAGATTTGGCCAGCTACCTTCAGTTTCCAGAGCTGCGTTCGTTAACCGCAGCCTACGGGTATCGTCATCCGGTAGCGCACACCATGGCGCCCGATGTGTTGCAAGCGTTACGGCATCAGCAGTCGTTGCCGCATCCGGCACCGGCGTCGCCTAACCCGGCGCCTTCCAATGTTCAAAACCAGCCTACCGCCAAGCAACGCAGGCATATTAAAGCCATGCAGGCGCTATTGCAGGGTCCTTTGGAAATTGCGGTAAGCTTGGCTGGCATTGTGACTACCATATTGGCGTTTATGACGTTTACCCTGTGCCGTAACGAGCTGCTGTTACAGCAAAGCAAGGTATTGCTGAAAGATTGCACCCGAATGATGCTAAAGGGCTTGGGCAATACCCTGTTGGGCCCCACCAAAGCTTTAAAAACGGCGGTTTGTGGCTAGTTTTTGCCAAGCTGCCCAACATTCGTACAATAAAAACACCCACTGTGTTTACAACGGTGGGTGTTTTTGTTTTTGCAATGCAAACAAAAAGACGCAAGACGCCCGCAAGCGTGCTCCCTACGTCGTGTACTGAAAGCAATGGGTAGCTCACGCCGCCCGAGGCTTCTGTTTTTGAACCGGCTCAGGTTTCACCCCACCGGGTGATGAAGTCGCTTTTTATATAAAATATATTTAAGATATCAAGAGAGCCATTCACCGAACAGTCTACCGAATGGCCAAGAGGCTCCTGTAAGATGACGGTGCAAAGAAGATAACCTGCCGCTCGCTATCGCCCTTTCTGCTTTTAGCAAAATTTACGTTAAGCAAAACGGCTTCTCATAGGCTACTATCCCAACTCCCAGTAACCGGCTTCGCTCCAAAGGCAACACCTCTGCTAAGCGTGCCGGATTATAAAGGCAACTGTTTCAAAGACGTGCACGTTGCTGCACGGCTTTGCCGGGTTTCTGCTGCCTGTGTGTTTTGCTTTCACCCTAACAAGTTTATTCTCCAACTCTCTCTCCTTCTCTCTCTCCGCTCAACCTCGCATGAACTCCTCTCTCTCCTTCTCTTTTCCTTCGCCAGAAACTAAATGCAGCAGCCTATACGGTTTTCCGTGTAGGCTTTTTTTTGGCAATGTACAGAACGATTTAAAAATATAGGCCATAAAAAACACCCCACCAGCCTGGGTTAAGGGTTAGTGGGGTAGTTTTTCGCTTTGTTAGCGGTTTAAATCTGCGTGCTGTGGAAAAGGTTACCAGTCGCTACGGCTGTATTCACGACCACCGCCACCGCCGTAGTCGCCACGGCCACCGCCGCCGCCATAACCACCGCGGCCACCGCCACCACCACCGTGGTGTCCACCACCTTGGCGACGTGGGCGTTGCTCTTGTGGACGTTGAATTTCCACTGTGATTTTCCGGCCGTGCAGCTCGTGTTGGTTGTAGGCGTTAATTACTTCCTGCGCACCTTCGTCGGTTTCCATTTCCACGAAGCCAAAGCCACGAGAGCGTCCCGTGTCACGATCGCGAGGAATATGGATGGAGACGACAGCGCCAGCATTTCCAAAAAGCTCGGCAATTTCGTCTTCCGTCACCGCGTACGGTAGGTTAGCAATGAAAAGTTTAGAGGTCATGAAAAAGTTTCCTTATGTTTGAACCAAGAAAAATATGAAATGGACTGCCCAATTCCACGAGCTAAATGTGCATACACTAGCCGGTCTTGATCAGCACTTTTACATTATACCCCCAGTTGGGGTGGCTTGCCTCAACCGAGATTATGAATGAGGGTCGAAATCCTGGAGGAGACGGGAAATTTTGTTTTTAAAATGACTTTTTAAACGTTTTAAAAACACTCATTTGAGACCTCGGTTGCACTGTCCAAGGAGCCCAACGGGTAGTGGTACACAATGTGTTTGGGCTGAAACCCTGCCTGTGTAAAGGCGTGTTGCGATCGTGGGTTATCGGCCCGTACGTTGGCCAGCACCGTTGGTGTAGGGGAAGAATACCGTCGAATCCATTCGAGGCCGTGCTTTAACAAAATGGGTCCCAGTCCCTGGCCGTGCCGCGTCGGATCCAGATAGATGGATACCGTGCAGGTTTCCGCCTGTGGATGATCCCAGTCAAACCGAAGGAGCCCAACCGCTTGTTTGAGAGCAGAGGCCTCGGGTGTGGTTTCTTGTTCTGCAATGAGGAGTAGCCGCTGTGGGTTTTTAAGGCTGGCCGACCACCATGGTTGGTGCGCTTCCCAGGCAATAGGTTCAGGGTCAAAGGCGTAGCGTCTTACGTCAGTGTGGTTTCGCCACTGCCACATCAAGCGGGCGTCGGCTTCGGTGGCCTGCCGAAGGCTGAGGTGTTTTTGCAGACATGGTTTAATCAGGTGTTTGGCCACGCGATGGCTGCCTTGTCCATCCACCTGGCGAAAGCTCTGTTCGGCCATTGCCTGAATGGCTTCTGGCTGAGCGAAGAGCGCCAGTAAAGATTGCTGAACGGCCTGTTTAAATTCCTGCCAGCCTTCTGGCTGCTGCGGATTACTGGGGGGCAATAGCACCCACTGCGCGCCCTGTTTGGCCATTAGTTGAGATTGCGCCCTTTGGTTCTCCACAAGGGGAACGACCAGGCCGGGTAGGCCCACGCAGCAGCGCTCCCAGGTAATGGTGCCACCTGCCCCCAGATAAAAGTCATGCTCTGCTAGTAGTTGGGCCATATTGCTTGGGTTTTGCCAAACTTGCCAGTGCGGTTTATCGTTGCAAAGCGCGTAAACGTTCTCTGGTGTGGGGTATAATGGCCCCAGTACAACTGTCACGCGTCGCTCCAATAGCAAAGGATGGGTCGCCAACGCTTGCAGCAACTGTTCGGTTAAGCCCATTGGATCGCTGCCGCCTGCGCAGACTAAAATTTTTTCTACCTGGCCGTGGTGCAGCTTGCCCGGCTGGGCCTTTTCCTCACGAAAGGGCATAAAAGCATCAGACAGTAAGGTGTATTGCGCTCCCAGGAGCAGTGTCATCTCCGGCCTTAGGTTGGCTTGCTCTCGGTAAGCTTCCGGCGCAATACTGATTGCGGATCCATCCACCAGACAGTGGCCAACATGGGGCCGATGCGGCGTGTCTTCTAGAATACACAGCCGTTTTACGTGGGGAAGCACCGTCTGCTCCCAGTCAAGATCCAGTTGGTAATGATCCACGACGAGCCAGTCTACTGGACGACCTTCTTTCTTTTGTCTCTCCAGCCACTCAATCACTTCTGGTAAGGAATCCTGAGGGTGCTTTCCGGCTGAAAGCCAATGGATGCCAATCCCTTGCCGTTGGGTTGCTTCCAACAGCCAAGCCTCAGGAGCGCCGGGCTGATCTTGCTCTCTTTCTACTATTTCTACCAAAAAGGTAACCTGCACCGAGTGTTTTTGTAAGGCTTGGGCCAAGGCCAAACACCTGCGGGCGTGCCCAATACCTATACTGCTATTTGCATCCAGCCGAAAAATCACCCGAATGACAGGCGCACTGCACTCCCCAGAAGCTTCGTGCATCACAGGCAGTTATTTCCCCCTCGGTCAAAAGCTACAGGATTACCTCTGCCCCATTGTAGCCTTGCAGAACGATGAAGGCATCCACCGTTATCAGGGTGTAGGGCAAAGAAGCACGGCCCGCCGCCTTTGCAGTAGAGAGCGCTTACCGGCAAGAGCGGCATAGACGAAAATGGCGTTAGCTTTTGGGCCAGTCTTTTAAACCGCGTTCGCCTCTGGCAATATCAAACCCAAAGTGTTGTTTACAGGCTTTGCGCACCGCGTTACGACAGGACTCGTCTTCCATGTCGAAAAAGATGCGTTCAATATAAACATCCGCAGGGAGGTTTAAGTTGGGTTGTATTTGGCTCAGGGGTTTGGACAACCGATTGGCCATTTGGCTGCGGCTATTTATCTTGGCGCTCTCTGGCAAAATCCACACCTCTTTGGCGCGTTGTCGCTTAAGGAAGCTGGCTTTGCCTTCACCCGTCTTTTGTTTTGGGATGGTATAGCCGTCGCGATCGTAGGACTTGACGGCAATTTGTTTGCTGTCAAAAAACGGTTGCAGGCTCGAATCGTTTTGAAACGCGGCCAGTTTGTCTTTTAGTTCTTGCTTTTGTGCATCCGTCAGGCTTTTTCGTCCGCTCTGGTAGGCGGTGTCAATCACGTTAATGGCGCTGTAAAGCGCATGGGGCTGAATATCACGATCGGCATCGGGTGGAATGAGTGCAGAGGACAGGCGCTTAATGACCGGATCGGTGGACTCCGTGGCGCAGAACTCTAAAAACTCGTTCAGTTGGCGGTCTCTCAGGGCTAAAAACTCGTGCAGGCTGGTGGGGCCCGTATCTGCGAAAAACTTCATAAACCGGGTGCGGTTCCATTTACGGTAGGTGGTCTCCGGGTATTCTGGAACGGTAGATGGTTGCGTAGCGCCAAACGCCTGCCACAGTCGGTTCCAGCGGCGCCGGTCCAGCGAGAGTTCGGTCGGTTCTGGGTAGGCTTCGGCCGGGTGGAGTGTATGTTGGTCTAAATTTAGTGCAAAGGTTAGGGCGCCATTGGGTTTTTCGCTGTGCAGTGTAAACAGTTCTCCCTGTAGGGCAATGTTACTACGCTGTTGGGCAAGTTCAGGCGGTGTGGGGGTGTCTGCAATTTCCAGCAGCCGGGTAAACAGCATTTCCATCATTGCATCAGCGGCGTTGGTGTTGTCGGCATAGTACATTTGCCGGTACATAAGCAATCGATCGGCCAAAAAGTCTTTTATCAGCGGCACGACACTCTCGCTAAAGCAGGCGTTCCCCTGAGAATCCCTGCGAACAGAACCGAGTAACGTTTTGACGTCCTCTGGGCTGGTGGCTATTTTTGCCTGCAAATCGCTGTTGGCGTGCAAGGCGTCGCGCAGTAAATAGTCAAGCCGGTCAATATCCAGGCTGCCGTGGAGCAGTGGGGCCAGCCAATGGTTGCTGCTTTCAAGCATGTTTAGAATATCGCGGGGCAGGTCAATGTCGCCGTTAACCGCCGGGTCATCTCGGCGCAACGCTTGAGAGTATTCGTTTAACAGGGCGTTTATTTGAGTGTTGCCGGTTAAAATAGCCTCGCTACGGGCTTCGTGAGAAACGCGCTTGCCGTGCTGTTGGGCTTGTTCGCTGCGCATGGCGTTTTCCAGCGCGTGGGAGCGAAAACCATGCCCCACATCGTGCAACAGGGCCGCCAGCACGAAGGTGGCCACCTCTCGCTCGGTAAAGGTGTGTCCTTGTTGCTTTAACTGATCAATTAAATAAATCGCTTTATCAGCCACGCCTAAAGAGTGTTCGTAGCGGGTGTGCGTGGCAGCCGGATACGTTTTACTGGAAAAGCCGGTTTGCTGAATTTCACTCAGCCGCTCAAAGGCAGGGGTGCTTCGCAGCCGTTCAATGTAGCCCGCCAGCCAAGGATAATCCTTAAGCATTTGTTGTTGGCTAATACTGTAAGGAATGTTATCAAACGTGGGTTTCTGGCCTGCGCGAATGGTGCTTTGCGCAGAATGGCCAAAATGAACCAGATCCCCGGCAAGCGGAGCCAGGTCCAAAGGAGATACTGTAACGGGGGAGGTTGTATGGGCTAACCGAGGCGTGGTGGTAGGGCTTGCTGGGTGTGCAGAACCACCAGGCCGAGAAAGCGGTGGGCAGTAGCGCCATAGCATATTTTGGAGCATAAGGGGGTACCCCGGCTTGTAAAGGGGAGGGAGAGGCGTATCAACAAAGAAGGCTCAGTACCAAAAATTAGTCGCCGACAAATCACGTTGCAATTTACCCATAGAACACCCAACCGAAGGCAAAAATGCTTACAAGCCAACAATGGCCAACAGATATTTACAATTTGGAACAATGGCTTAGGGAGTGTCCGTAGTTAGCACCCTGACAGGCATTTGCTGCGTTATTGTGCTGCTTACGCCTTGCAATTTCTCTGTCATTACCGCCAACAAAGAACACGCCTTAGCAAACAACCCGGGGGGGGCTTAAAGAACCTGCAACTGAAAGAGCGGGGTCTTTAGCGAAGGGTTGCTACCATCTGCGGCCTGGAATCCTTCGGAAGAAGGGTCGGCGGTGGTCTGCTGGGTTGCATTCAGCACGGAAACCCGAATGGTTTGACCCGGTTTAAGCGATACCTGTTTAAGACCAATAATCAGGTTATGGTACAAGTGCCGAACCACCTCGCGGCCCGTATATTTTTTGAGCGCATAGTGCTTGGCTAAACTGCCGTAAATACCCTTGGTTACTTCCAAACGGGCGGAACGCGCAGCAACCAGGGCGGGAATGACCGTTTTGGCCCAATGCTCCATTAGTTTGCGCAAATCCGCCTGAGACAACGCCTGCGTGGCCAGCGTGTTGCCTCGGCACAGCATGGCCTTTAGCTCCTCGCCATAGTAGCCCACCACTTCGTTGTTGAAAATGGGCAAATCAAACGCAGCGGCTTCCAGAGAATCTTCTGCCGTGGCGATGTGCTTGTTCTGCGTCAAAATAAGATACGGGTTGTTAAACAACACCTCTTCGCCTGTAAAGGGGTTAAAGAACGTGCGTTGATTGATTAAATCGAGCAGAACCCGGGCCATAAACTTAACCTGCTCCACATCCGTACTGGGTTCGTGGCCTTGCCCGAGCGATTCGAGCGAATCGAAGACCAGCACAAGGGGCCTGCCAGGAAATTTACGCGCCTGAGTGGCCGCGTTATACATTATTTCGTTTACTTTTAGCTTAAATTTGCTCAAATCACCCAGTTGGGCCAAGCGATCCAAACGCAACCGGACCAGGTTAAACAAATGATGATAGCTGCTTTCGCCTTCAAAAATTTCCGGGTTCGTGCAGGTTTCCTGCAAGTACAGGGTGGTGTTTAATTCCACGGCCAACTTTTCCGCAAATACGGTTTTGCCAGAGCCTGCCGGACCGACAAAGTGCAATAAGGGAACGTGGGCGCTGTCTTTATCCTGCCAGTCGAGCTGCTTTAGCAGTGCGTTTTTTAGCTTTAACGGGCCAAATACGGTTTCGGTCAGCCGCGCCCGAAGCGCTTTGGGCTGGCGGATGGCAAACTGGTTCATGCTGTTTTTATCAATGCCGTACGTATCCAGCTTTTCTTCCAGCAGGCTCAGCAGGTGGGGGTAACGACGCGCCATAGGATACAAACGGGCGGCAAGCAGCAGCCGGTAATGCCGAAATGCGCGCTCGTCCATCAGATCGATCAAACGCTCTGTTTGCGCTTCAGAGACCTCTAGACGACTGAGAAACTTTAACAGTGCCGAAAGAATTGGCCCCATCGGTTGCTCAATCAAAAAGTCAATAACCCAGGCAACCAACTCCGGTTGGAGGCCTTCCACGGTTTTGGCCGTATCTTCCACAAACTGGAAAACCGAGCGGATGTTTTGTTGATTGTCCTTTTGCAGGTTGGAAAAATCCTCGTTCAGGGCCAACTTGCTTTCTTCCATTAGCTGAGAAAAATGCACCACGGCGTTTCCGTAGGCATCCTGCCGAAGCCCGCTGAGGCTGATTTCGTTGGTAAACAGGCAGCGGAGAAAATCGATTTTCGCGCTCGATTCCTGGGTGCGGCTGACTGCTTCAGTGAGCAAACGCGCTTCCAAGGGCGAGAGGATGAACTCGTTTTTGGGGCTGCGGTACTGGCTACTATTCTTAAAATAGAGCCTTAGATTGTTAAGCGCGCTGTTTTCCAGGATTTTTTTAGCCGTGTATCGAATCAGCACCTGATAGGTTGCCTGAAGCGACTCGTGCTGAACGGCCGACGAGACTTCCCCCTCGGTTTGCAGCGCGGGGCAATCTTTGTAGGCGGTTACGGCAAATGCGTGCAACTCATCGCAGGTTTCATCGTCCAAAATTTCAATCAGGCCAGCAAAGGCGCTCAGTAACCCTGCTTCTGCCTTGGGCGCTTCAGCTTTTCCCTTTTGGGCGCTACGACGCTTAACGTCTTCTTTAATTAGCCGGTTTAAACGGTGGCTCAGCGTTAGCCATCCATCGCGAGAAATGGCTTCCTGTTGGCGGAGATAACTTTCGGCGTTGCTCAGCAGCTCCCGCGCCTGCTCAATGGGCTGCTGGTTGTGACCGCTTCGCTTCAGTAGAACACTGCATTCTTGTTTATAGGGGTTTTGCACCAAGGGTAAAGAGCGCATTAACCAAAGCTGACTGCGGGTCAGTAGTCCTTGCGGGCCCGGTAGCAACTCGTAGCGGTCGTCATAGCCAGGGCTGTAGTCCAAGTATCGGTCTAAAGAGGGGTAGGCCCGAAACGATTGTTGTTCTCTGGGAACAACCGGTAGGCCAGCAAACGGGTTGGGCGCTTTAGTAACAGCACTAGCACCACTGGGGGTACGAACATCAGAAGTATTCCCGGTAAACGGCGAGGAAGAGACGGAACGAACGGGCATTGAATAACTCTCTATCCTGACAGATGGACCTTTTGACAAGCAATTTATTGAAAAGCAAAACTAACAACGGCAGGAACACGAAGCCCAACAATGAGGGATCCAAAGAATTGAGCCCTGGCACGTGCTAACCCAAGCTGGCGACACAACCAACACGAACAATCAGTACACTCTAACAAATTTATCTGTCGCTAGTTTAGTTCGTGCTGTGGCATTGTGTGGATAAAACAGAAATGAAACACTGAGTTAAAACCAGACCGATTTAGCAGGCTGCATAAATTGAATACAAGTTTGAACTCAAATGCACATCACCAGCTTTGTTGATATTAGAATTACAGCAATTCCCACTGCTTTTCAAGAAAAATCTTGTGTGATGTCCCTCGTATGTAACGATTTTCGAACACAACGACGGTTGTCATTAACCGGCTGACCGGCTCTGCTGTATTTTTAAGCGATGTAATCCTTGGGTCGCGTGGCGGTTACTTCGGTGGTAACACCCCGGTATTGGAGTGTGTGGCTTTTGGTGCGCGCCTCGTTTTCCACGCGGTAGCGAAGGTGGAACAGGACCGATTGGGTGTCGATTGTTTTGGCGGCGGCCTCCACCCGAATGGCGCCGTGGCTTTCCGCTTCGTACTGTTGCCGTTGTTTTTCAACCCATTCCGGCTGGATGGGTTTGTTGAACCGATGCCAATGAAACACATCAACCGGCGCAACGTTTCGGTTCTCGCGCTCGTAGGGGTCGTAGAATCCTCGCTCGCTCAACACTTGGCTGAGGTGGATGGGGTCGTGTGGCTGAAAGAGCTGATCCTGAAAACGTTCTGCCGGGGTGTGCACAAAGGCCAGCCGTGGATTAACCACGCTGTTCATAAAGTGCTGATTCGCCAGCACCCTGAGCGTTCTTAGCTCTTCGGGGCTTGCTTGGCGTCCCCACCGAAGGCTTTGGCTTCTATCGGGCGCCTGTAGCTGGAATGTATCCCCATGAGCCAGAAGGCTATTTTTCGAAATCCACGAGTTTGGCGCTGCTGCCACGAGTCCGAGAGGCTCTCCAAGTTGTTGCGAAACGCCAGGCATTTTTGGGACGAAAGTCCGTTGGTGTGGCTTGTTGCGTGTCCCGTTCGTGCTAGATGCTGGGCGCATTGTGTCATATCCCGTGTCGTACATCGTGTCATCGCTCCCATCCGTATCTATTTGGTTTCGTGTGAAAATGGCGTTCATTGTGCTTTGGGCACCATTTGCCGTTGCACGCAGGCAGCGGCAAAATTTCTCAGCGTGGGCGATTCCGCCAGCTTTTAAGCGCCAAAGCACTGGTGAATAAAGAGTGGTGCAAAAGAGTGGTGCAAAAGAATGGATTGCCGAGAACCCCTGTCCCTCAAGTGTTTTGTCTCAGCGTGTTGTTCAGAGCTTTACAGTAAAGAGTTTGCCTAATTGCGGTCACAGCAATGACGCTTTTAAAGGCTTTTGGTTTGCGAGTGCGGTGTTTGGGTAACCCCTTATGTTCTGTGAACACGGTACACTAAACATGATTTTTAGACCATAAAAATAGGAAATTTGTGTGGCGTTTTTTTGAGTTTTAAGCCTTTTGGGATACGATTCGGGCCATCTTTGTGCGTTTCTCTGTTTGAGGACAATTTTTGCTGGACGATCTTCGTGCGTGGCCCGTGTTTTTTTGCTACAGTGTTACCCAACCAACCCGTTGGCTCCGTTGGAAGGGTGTTTCTTTGTCCACAAGGGCGTTCCAATGGCAAGGCAATAAATCCAGTGTCTCTCGCTCTCTTTCCAAGTACGAATTTCCAAGTGCGAAAGTTTTTGTTTTGGGCACCACCGCTAGAGGACTCCGATTGATGTTTAGCCGAATTTTGGCCTTAATGATACTGCTTGGCATCCTGATGGGGGCGGTGTTACCGCTGGTTTTTGCCGAACCCGCCGCCAAGCCGCCTTCTTCTGCGGCAACAGCCAAGCCGGGTTTGGTGACGGCGGGTGTTCAGGGGTATGCCTTGCCAAATGCCGGAGTTGAGGCCGTTCGGGTGGATTTGAAAAAGGGGTTTTTTGCCGGTTTTTCTGCCGACCACATGGTGCTTAATCTTCAGGGAATTAATCTGCAGCATGGTTCAATGCAAACGCTGCACGCATTGATGGAAGACGCCTTTTTGGACTTCGTGCCGCTGGACCGTGTGGAAATTCATACCAACGCGTTTCAGTTTGATACCTTTCAGCTCATTAACAACCGACGCATTGTGCTGGACCGACCGATTGCAGGCCACGTCAATTTACAACTGACGGAACAAAATCTAAACGTGTTGCTGGCTCAGCCAAAAACAAAAGAAAAATTAGAGCGCGCCATTGCCAAGCAAACGGGTAATTTAAAGTTGGTAGAAATTAATGCGCCCGTCTTGGAAATGCTGGGCAAGGACAAGTTTCGCCTGACGTTTCAAACAGCAATGGCAGGCGCCCTAACCGTGCCTGTGGAAATGGAAGGAACGCTCGCACTTCGCCAAGGAGAGCTGTCCTTCAGTAATTTGCAAATGGTTTCCGCAGGGTTGCCCTTGCCCGTGGATTTAGCCAAGGTGTTGGAAGCGCATTTAAACAAGGTGCTGGATTTCAAAACCCTGGGTGGCCGTTATTTCGACCTGAAAGCCACACGCCTGGACACGCAGCATAAAAAAATTACGCTGGAAGGTACGGCAACCCTCACGCAGTTGGAAATGAAGCTTTAATGTTCAGCACGACGACGCGTCAAGACCCAGAAGCTGCTTCCGTTTTGGCGCACAGCGACGCTTTGGATGATTACGACTATCCTTTGCCGGATGATTTAATTGCCCGGTTTCCACTCACAGAGCGAGATGGCTCTCGAATGATGCGTTTGGATCGGGCGGGGCAAATGCCGCTGGCGCATCTGCAATTTAAGCAATTGCCGGAACAATTGCGTGCCGGGGATTTGTTGGTGATTAACAACACGCAGGTAATGCCCGCTCGGTTGCAGTGCCGCAGAGAAGGCCACACAGGCCAGGTGCACGTGTTGTTGTTGCATCCGCAAGCGTCGTCGTCTTCCCCAGAAGCGGAGAAGGATTCCGCCCGGCCGGTTTGGCGCGCTTTGGTCAAGCCTGCGCGGAAGCTTTCTCCTGGAACGCGCCTGCTGTTTGAGGGTACGGCTTCTTTTATGGAAGTGTTGCAGCGAGAAGCCGAAGGCTACGCCCTTTTGCGGCTTTACTGCGCGGATGATTTGCCTGAACCCACGGCGCAAGGCCTCATGCAGGCGGTGGGACAAATGCCCATTCCCCCCTACCTAAACCGAGAGCCGGTCGAGGCGGATAAGACCACGTATCAGACCGTGTTTTCCAAGGTTCCCGGTTCGCAGGCTGCGCCAACTGCGGGGTTGCATTTTACGCCCCATGTGCTTCAGGCCTTGGCAAAGGCTGGGGTCAATATGGCGGAAATTACGTTATCTGTGGGTGCTGGCACGTTTCGGCCCATTTTAACCGACAATATTCAAGAGCACCGTATGGATCCAGAGTGGTACCACCTGCCAGCCGAAACGGTTCGGCAAATTGAGGATGCTCGCGCCCGAGGGGGCCGGATTATTGCCGTGGGCACGACGGTTGCCAAAACGCTGGAGACGGTGGCGCATCGGCACAAAGAGTTGCCAACAGAAGGCGCTAGCGGTTGGAGTGATTTGTTTATTCGACCGGGGTTTGCGTTTCGGGTGATTGATGGCCTGTTGACCAACTTTCATCTGCCGAAATCCACGCTACTGCTGTTGGTAAGCGCGTTTTCCAGCCGAGACGCTATTTTGCACGCCTACCAAACCGCAGTGGCGCAGCGGTACCGCTTTTACAGCTATGGCGACTGTATGTTACTGCTTTAGGCGCGGCCAAACCCGGGTAGAATGCTGCTCATCAGGCCGGTTAAAATGCCCAGTAGCACAGAGCCCAGCAGGGCGGCCAGAAAATTGCTGACCTCAAAGCCGGGTACAAACCACGCGGCCAGCCCAAACATAGCCGCGTTAATAACAAACGAAAACAACCCCAAGGTGAGTAAATTAATCGGCAGCGTAAATAGCCCCACAATGGGTTTTACAATAAGGTTGACCAACGTGAGCACCAATGCGGCAATCAGTGCAATTTCAATGCCCGCAACGTGAATGCCGGGGACAAAGTGGCCAATGAGTAACAACAGCCCTGCGGTTAATAGCCAATGTAGCAATACGGACATAACAGCTTCCTCAACACGACGGGTTAACGCAAACGAGAATGAAATGCCTTCCGTGGTGAATTAAACCGGACTTTGCCCACGAATGATACGAATGAGCACCACGGCCACTGCCAATAATAGCAAAATATGAATGTAGCCGCCCAACGTGTTGGCGCTAACCACGCCCAGTAGCCATAAAATAATGAGTAACACGAGAATGCTTTGTAACATGGGGGGTAAAACTCCATTGCCATTACCGCGCCAAAGCACGCGGTTTACTATGAAGACGCTGTTCTCTGCATTTGGTTCAATAGGGCAATAAATTAAGCCAGTGGGCTGTTTTGTGGATTAGGTGTCGGTGTGTTTAAATGCTGGAGCACTTTTTCTTTTTGTATGGGCGACAAATCATCGGTAAATGTATTTTGAACCAGATTGCAAATTTCTTGGATGGCTTTGGCTTGTGTTTCTTCGGTCCACTTCACCGCTAATTCAGACTTAACGTCAAAGTGAATATCTTTAAAGCATTTTTCGTGGCAGGTATAAATCACTTTTTTGCCCAAGCCTTTGGCAAAGCCCGCCTCCCAGTAGGCTCCCCGGTTCCCATAGGTGAGATCTGCAATGAGAAACCGGCTAACTTTAATTTGCAGTTGCATCCGCTCAGGAATGGAGCCGGGTTGAATTTTATCGGAGGCATTCACCGGGCGAAGCTGAAACCCGGTTTCCGCTTCCAGGCGCGTTTGGAGCGCTTCGTAAAATGCGTTAAGGCCCCAATTGTTTGGATCGGAGAATTGCATGGCCATAAACGCATGCTTCCCGGTGTACCGCTGCTGAATGTCCGCATAGTGCTGCCACCCTTTGGAGGTGAGCCGGATGGTTAAATGGTCGTATGGGAAGAGACTTGGTGCTGTTCCGAATAACAGCCTGTATGAGAAGTCAATTTCCTGCTCTTCCGGCCGCATATTGGTATGGTCGTTACACACCCAGTTTTCAATGTAATCATCTTCTCTTAATTTGTTTAAAAATTTCTCCGCTGCATCTATGTCAACAAGTCCTACCGTGCGGTAATAGTCGTTAGGGTCAAATGTTCTCGCACCTTCATTTTTTTCATTGTTGGTTTGTCCAATATACGTGTTGTTGCCAATGTATAAAATCGTTTGGTTAAGATAGTCGGGATAGCTGGGTAGTGGGGTGGCTAAAATGCTATCCAGTAAGTCGTTATCAATTTTGATCGCTTTACCGCGCTGCTGGGCTTCGGCTCGGTGTTTCCACAAGTAGTTGCGCAGCTTGGCCCGGTTGACCGGCTCTTGTAACTTCTGGGAAACTTCCTCATCACACCAGCGCAGTTCCCATAGGCCACAGCTTGGACACTCATAAAGGATGGGACCGGCCTGAGTCAGAATGTCGTCTTGGCAAATATAGCAGATTTCCCGCTCACCCATCCTGCTAGCCCTCGCGTTTAAGGATCATCAGGCCCAGCGGGGGAACGGTCAGCTCGATGGAGTGGGCGCGATTGTGCCACGGGATTTCCTCGGACGTAACGCGCTCGGGGTTGAGTTGGTCGCTGCCGCCGTAGGCCAGGCTGTCGCTGTTGAGCAGGGTTCGCCAGGAGCCGGGGCTGGGCACGCCAAACCGGTAGCCAAAGTGGGTCATCGGGGTAAAGTTGGCAATCACCAGCAGGTCGTCTTCCGGGCGATCGCCGTGGCGTAGCCAACTGAGCACGCTGTTGTGGAAGTCTTTGCAGTCCACCCACTCAAAGCCGCCGGGGGTCACATCGTGCAGGTGCAGGGCGGGCTCGCTTCGGTAGAGGTGGTTGAGCGCCTTCACCCAGGCCTGAACGCCTCGGTGGGTGTCATATTCCAGAAGGTGCCAGTCCAGGCTGCGGTCGTGGTGCCACTCGACCCATTGGGCAATGTCGTTACCCATAAACAGAAGCTTTTTGCCGGGCAAGGTGTACTGGTAGCCATACAGCAGGCGGAGGTTGGCAAACTGTTGCCAGGGATCGCCAGGCATTTTGCCAATCATGGAGCCTTTGCCGTGGACAACTTCATCGTGGGAGAGCGGCATGACAAAATTTTCGGAATACTGGTACATCCCCCGGAAGGTGAGTTCGTCCTGGTGGTAGCTTCGGTAGAGTGGGTCTTTCTTCATGTACTCTAACGTGTCGTTCATCCAGCCCATATCCCACTTGTAGCCAAAGCCAAGGCCGCCTAGGTAGGTGGGGCGAGATACTTGCGGCCAGGCGGTGGATTCTTCCGCCAGCATCATCACGTCCGGGTGTTCTCGGTACACGGTTTCGTTCAACTGCCGAATGAACTGGATGGCATCCAGGTTTTCCCGGCCACCGTAGGCGTTGGGCAGCCATTCGCCTTCTTGACGGGCGTAGTCCAGGTACAGCATGGAGGCGACTGCGTCCACGCGAAGGCCGTCGATGTGGTATTTATCCAGCCAGAACAGGGCGTTGGCAATTAAAAAGTTGCGAACCTCCCAGCGGCCGTAGTTAAAAATGTCGGTGCCCCAGTCTTTGTGCTCTCTGAGTCGGGGGTCGGCGTGTTCGTAAAGGTGGGTGCCATCAAAGTAGCGCAGGCCGTGGCCATCGCGCGGAAAGTGGGCCGGTACCCAGTCTAAAATAACGCCAATATTGTTTTGGTGCAGCGTGTCAATCAGGTACATCAGGTCATCGGGTCGGCCAAACCGGCTGCTGGGCGCAAAATAGCCCACGGTTTGGTAACCCCAGGAACCATCAAAGGGGTGTTCGGCAATGGGCAGTAGCTCAACGTGGGTGTAGCCCATCTCTTTGACGTACCGGGTGAGTTTGTCGGCCAGTTCCCGGTAGCTCAGCCAGCGGTTACCGGCTTCGGGCACGCGCATCCAGGAGCCTAAGTGCACTTCGTAGATGGAAACGGGCGCTTGGAGGCTCTGCCGTTGGGGGCGCTCCTCCATCCAGGTTTGATCTTGCCAGGTGTAGCGGTTGAGATCCCATACTTGGGAGGCGGTTCTGGGCCGAAGCTCTGAGGCAAAGCCGACGGGATCCGCTTTTTCCGACTGAAAATGCCCGTGCCGACCCCGCACCCAGTATTTGTAGATGTCACCGGCGCCCACTTCGGGCAAAAAAGCTTCCCAGTAGCCGGATTCTCGAACCCGGTGCATCGGGTGACGGTCGGCGCGCCATTGGTTGAAATCGCCAATCACGGAGATGCCTTCCGCGTTGGGAGCCCATACGGCAAAGTAGGTTCCGGTTTGTCCGTTTTGCGTGGTTAGGTGTGCGCCCAGCTTGTCGTAGAGATGAAAGTGTTGCCCTTCCGCCAGGAGGTACAAGTCGTAGTCCGACAAAACAGGAGACGTGGTGGAAGGGGGATCTTGCAGGTTCATCACGGTAGGGTACTCCCTGAACATAGACAGGCATTGTTTTTTGCCGAACAATGTGCCGCAGAGGCATTGGCACAATCAAGCATAAATAACGGAAGGTTAGCCGCAAGCTTACCACAACCGCAGCAGCGCACGGATGCCACGGATACCATGGGGGGGGTGCGCCAGGTTGCTTGCATAAGCGGTTAACGGGCCGTCAGGGATCGGACAGGCTTGTGTGGGCCAATGAGGGCCAATGTGGGTGGATGTGGGCTGATGTCAGCCGGATACCAGTCCATGCCAGCCCATGCCAGCCCATGTTGCCCTGGGCCAAAGGCGAACCCCCATAGAACACGGTGGCGCCGTGTAACGTTTTATACGTAAGCACTTCTTTTTTTGTTTTTTATATATAAAGATATAAATAGTATTAATCAGGCTGTACAAATCAATGGCATCCATTCCACTAGCTGCCATAGGCGAACGAGGGAAAGAGAACTTGTAGAGGGATTTATCAATGCCCGGAAGAATCGAAGGCCAGTCCTTTTTTAGCACTTCCTCCTCCGTGACCCGAACGGTCAACGGGGGGCCACCGGTGACCGAAACCACGCTGGAAGAGGGCGTCTTTCGTAACGATAACGGCAATATTACCTCTGCCGTGCGTCGCCAGAGTAATGATGATCCTGCCGTGGTAGAGGTGTTACAGGGCAACCCACAGACCGCGGATGCCTTGTTTGGCCAGCTTAGTGATACGGACGTAGGCGGCAATGATTCCATTTTTGGACAGTTACTTGAAGGTGCCAATCCCGACGATAGCGACACGGACGTCGGCGTCTCCCAAAACGAGGGCGAAGACGACCTGATTACAAGCACCAACAATACGACCGGTGATGATGTCGGTAATAATGGTGTTTTGAGCGTCCTGCGCGGCTTGATAGAAGGAATGGACAACCGTTCCACATTGACGCAAGACAGCACCCAAGACAGCACCGACGATACACAGGAAGATGGCAACACTACAATCAACACCACGGTCAACAGCAGTGAGACGACTACTGATGATGATGGGATTGATGACGACGACAGTTTAGAAACCGATACGGAGAACAGTGGGCCGCTCAGTGCACTATCTGTGGTGAACAACGGCGGCTTCAACAACCCAATGGCCGATGCCATTCGGGCGTTGTATGGTAACATTCGTGGTACGTTGGATGCAGGTGTGCCAAGCGACCCCGTGGCCTTCCAGGGGCTGACGCAGGACATTATTGGCTCCATTCGGGGCCTAATGGGCACGCAAGGTTTGGAATTGGGCAATGAGGACAGTTCGTTGGGCCTGTCCGGGCAAATGCTCGATCCTTTTCAGCGTCTGCTGGCCTCAACGGAAGCGTCTTAATTTGTTTTCGCTTTGGAGATAGACATTGGTAGACATTGGCTCTAAATAGAGAGCGTGGCCGGTCTTTCTCTCGGGTAACAAAAGCACTAACCTCCTCCCTAGGTATTTGGTTGGGAGGAGGTTAGTTTTTTGTGGCATAGATTTGGGCGCGTGCGCGTATGGATTTACACCGAGGCGGGTTGGCGCTCGTAAATCCAGCTATCGTTGGCGCGTTTCCAACTGGAGAGAAGTTCGTCTTCGCTAAAGAAGATGGCCAGTTCTCGGTTTGCGCTTTCCACGCTATCGGAACCATGAACCACGTTTCGGCCCACATCTACGGAAAGATCGCCACGAAGCGTTCCCGGTTCTGCGTTGGCTGGGTTGGTGGCTCCCATAAGCTTGCGGCTGGTTGCAACCACGTTGTCTCCTTCCCAGGCCATGGCCACAACGGGCCCGCTGGTAATAAATTCAACCAAGCCTTTAAAAAAGGGTTTGTCGCGGTGTTCGCCGTAGTGGGTTTCTGCCATTTCTCGGGTCACGTGCATTAGTTTAAGCCCTACCAGCTTAAAACCCTTGCGTTCAAAGCGTCCAATAATTTCGCCAATCAGGCCGCGCTGAACAGCATCGGGTTTAATGGCAATAAAAGTGCGTTCCATGGGTCGGAAATCTCCTTGACAGTTAAGGTGTAAAACGGGGTACACGTGGCGTGCCGCTGCATTTGTTGGGCAGTATGCCAACCCTGCGCGCAAACCTTGTGCAGGGTCTTGTGCAGGGCTTTGTGCGCTTACGCTACCGCAGCCCACTGCAAAACGCAACGTACCTTTTTCTAAGGGTGTTTTGTTTCTAAGGTTGTTTTGTAAGGGGTGTGGCATCCATTTGCCTGCTGGCAGGTCTTTGCCGTGCTTTTTCGCTGTTGCACAGCCGCTTGGCCTTCTGGCGCGCTGTCTTTCAAAAAGTCGTTGTGCCAGCAACGGTTATCGGGCAGAGAAAATTTCCAGCCTGAAAATCTCTGCAAACCAGGTATGCTGTTGAATAGATCATGTTTTGTTTCGACCGATGCCGATGCTGTAAACGTTTGGTGGGCCAATTTTGCAATCCGTTTTGTAACGCGTGCAACTCCTCCGGGTAATGGATTCCTGATTCAGCCAAACGCGGTATGCTAGGCCGGTATTTACTCTCAATTGATGATCGTTGCCGAGATGTTTGGGCGCATCATCCATGGGTGTTATGACAGAAAACGGGCAGGGCGTCCGCAGCCAAACAACGCCACTCAAAGCCTGTCAAAGCGCACCGTGGATAGCCTGGGCCAGACAAACACTGCAATGAGCGTCAACATCGCGTTGTGTGTTAGTTACCCATACAATGGGATGAAAACCGCTATCGGGTCAGGTCGTTATGTCTACACCGCCTACGCAACCACCACCCACACCCACTACCGCCACCGGTCTGCGGCATCGGATTTTAAAGCCTGCGCCGTTGGCCGATGTGCCAGAACCAACGCCTGGACAGACGTTGGGAGGGGCTTCGTTGCCTGGTGTGGCCGCGCCGTCCAACGTTATTCGGCTGCCTTTAACCTCCACGCAGTTGGAAGCCATTGTGGACCAGGCTTTGGCCAGCACTGACGAGCTGGGACTGATGATGGAAACCTTTTGGGGCAGGCCGCTTCAGTTGCGTTTGTTTAGCGTTAGCCCGAAGGTGCAGTACTTTTGGCAAACGGAAGAGTACTACGTAAGCCAGGTGCCGCTGGATGAACGAACGGGCAGCAGTGTCCAGCTACGCATTACACAACCAGCCTGTCAGCGGCTCATACAGCAAGCCTTTGGCTGCCGCGCCAATGAACCGCCCTTCACCCCGGATGCCCCCCCGGGCGCCGACCCGACGTTTACCCCGTTTGAAACGTTTACCCTGGAGGCGTGGAGCCGCGATATATTACAGGCCGTGTTTCAGCACCTGTTGGATCGCTCCGTGCGGCCCCGCCGCTACGATAGCCTGGTGCATGTGGTATGGCTACTGTTACAGGTGGAACAACAAGAAGCCCGTTACTGGGGCAATTTAATTTTGAGTGCGCCCAGCCGCCTGTTTCGGGTGGCGCCCGGTGCCAACGAGCTTGAACGAGCCACGGGGACCACAGTGGATGCCGGGGGGGCCGAAGCGCTTGCTTCTGCTGAGGGGGTACCTCCTGCCGAGGCGGCCTCCGAATCGTCTCTGAAACTCTCTGCGCTGGATGAATGTTTAATGGAGGCGCATGCCGAGGCGCGCGTTCGGGTTGGTAAAACCCGCCTGCGGCTGGAAGAGTTGCAACACCTGGAGGTGGGCGATTTGGTCTACCTGGAGCAGAGCCACCGCCAGCGCATGGCGCTGCAAGATCCGTTGGGCGAAGGCATGGTTTTTTTTTTCGTGCGTTTCCAGCACTACCGTCCGTTAAGGCTGCCAGCGCCAGAACCTGTCCGTCCAAGCTCTTCTCGTTCATCCCGATCTCAAGAAAGGCACCCGCAACCGATGCATGCTAGCAGTAGTAGCCACGAAAGCCATTCTGCCAAAAGTACATCCGCCCCCGTGAGCCGGGAAGCGGTTTGGGATAATTTGCACATAGAGGTGCAGGCGGAGTTTGAGCCCACTCGGATTCCGTTGCGGCAGTTGCGGCAAATGACGGAAGGCTTGATTGTGGAAATTGGCGATTTAGCCCGAAACACCGTGCGCCTGCACGTGGAGGGAAAAACCCTGGCCGAGGGTGAGCTGGTGATTGTGGGCGATCGCTTTGGGGTGTTGATTAGCCGAATGGCTGGCGCAACCGAGGATGAGCCCGGTCAATCCGCGACGATGGAGGCGTTCTCTGCCCCCGCCGAAGGCCTGATTCCCGATGATCTGTACCCTAGCGACTGGGATGAACCCCTGGATCCGGCGGTTCGTCAGGAGTTGGAACGCTCGGATGACGATATTTTGGATGAATTGCTCAGTGGCCCTGCGGGCACCTCCGGGGATCCGGGGCTGCTGCCTTCTTCCAACCGACCGGTTGCCAATCGCGCTGCCACGCCCCCGTGGGAGGACAATGCGGCGGCTGGGGGGGGGATTGCCCCGCCACGCAAGCCGCCAGGGGCAGGTGATGAAATGGATTTTGAGTCCGAGACGGCCAAGGCGGAGAGCCTGATGGAAGAGGTGGATAAGTTTTTGAACGATGACTTTGACGAAAATCTGGACCTGGGCACGGGCGGAGAACTACCCCCGGCCAGCGCCACGGACGAGGAGGATTGGTAACGGTTGCTTAAAATCGGCTCACTCAACAAGATTGGGTCAATCAAGACGGGCTTGCTCAAGAGTGGATAAGCGTTGCTAAAGTAGTCGCTAAAGTACAAGTCTCAATAAAGGCAGATCTTAAAAAATGTAAGCCTGTGTGGAACACAGTGTGGAGCACGGTGTGGACACAGACCCCCAAACTGGGCGAAAGAGAGAAAGACAGACAGAAAGACCGAGAGAGAACGGAGAGAAAAAAGCTTCAAACGCGTTAGGCGTGGCCGGTTATCAGTAGGGAGCAGACAGACGACGATGTTCTTTTCCAACAACAGCCATTTGTTGCTGCAATATGCCACCAGTATGTTTATTTACACGGGCGCTGTGGTCGGTGTGCTGTACCTGGCGTACTTTTATTTAAGACGCAACCCGAGAATTAGCCTGGGACTGAAGGCAATGGTTACCAAACAGCCGCCAGCCCCAGAAGTGACGGGACTTCGTGTGGAATCGGTTATGCCGTTGGAAATGCGCAAAAACCTGTATGTGGTGCGCTATGGCCAGGAACGTTTTTTATTGGCCACGGCCGGAGAGACCACGCAGTGTCTGTCGCGTCTCAATCCAACGGAAAATTTGGAGGCAAGCGCCACTGTACAGCCGGTGGCTGTGCATGGGGAGCCACCGGCAGCGACGATTGTAAAAAATGTGGTGGACGAACCCACGCCAGTGGAGGAACGCACGCTAAAGACGGTCACGAAGTCAGCCGGTCGGTCTCAACGCAGGCCCTTGATCGATCTGACCCGTCCCCCTGCAGTGCAGTCCGTTTCCTTTGGGGCAGAACAAACGCCAGCAAGCTTTGCCAAAACCCTACAACAGGCGGCAAACGCAAACGCGCAGCCACTCAGTAAAACGCGCCCGGTAAAGGCGCCCCCGGTTGTTGAAACCCCTATGGTTGAAATTTCGGCTGTTGCGCCCCCTGCGCACCAAACCACCGCCGCTGCTTCGATCGGCGGAAAAGTGGCGGCTTCCGGCTTCAATGGTGTCTCTGCTGGTGTGGCTGGCGGTGCTGTGCACGCGTCTGGCGCAACGTCTCGGGTGGGGGTTAGTGTGGTTAGGCCCATCCACAACACAACCCGTCCGCAGGGGCCGCAACCTCAACCTAAACCCGCTGCAAACCCTCCGGCCACGGCGGTTAAAAAAACCGTCAGTGCCGATAGCCTGGGTGGAAAACTTCAGCAAGCCATTGCCCGCCTGAACCAGGAGGCAGAAGCCATGACCCAGCGTGAGCAACAGCAGCAACAACAGCTCAGCCAGCAACAGTCCGACGCCATTGTGGCCTACTTGCACCAAAGTCGTCCGTCGGCGGTTACCGGCTGGGAAGCCGTGGTGAGGAACTAACCCAAGATGGCAAATCCTGCGGCCGTTGCCGCCTCTACACAAGCATTGGCCACGATGGATCCGGCGCTACAGCTCATTGTGCTGATGGCGTCCTTAAGCCTGTTGCCGTTTGTCATTGTGAGTATGACCAGCTTTTTGCGCTACATTGTGGTGCTTTCCATTTTAAAAACCGCCCTGGGTACCCAGCAGGTGCCCCCTGCCATGGTACTGGTGGGTATGGCGCTTATTATGACGCTGTACACCATGAGTCCCGTTTTTTCTGAAATTTACCAAACGGTTACGCCGCTAATGCAGCAGAATAAAACGATTGTCGAGGTGTTAACCAAGGGCTCTGAGCCGTTAAAGCAGTTTATGATGCGACAGACGCGCGAAACCGACGTGGAAGTGTTTGTGTCGATGAGCCGAAAAAAGCAGCCGGATTCTCCCGAAGAATTGGGTATTTGGGAGGTGGCCCCGGCCTTTATGCTCAGTGAGTTGCGAACCTCCTTTGAAATTGGCTTTTTAATTTTTATTCCCTTTGTGGTGCTGGATTTGGTGGTGGCCAACATTCTACTGGCATTGGGGATGATGATGCTCTCGCCCACGATTATTTCCTTGCCGTTTAAAATTTTGATTTTTGTGGCGGTGGATGGCTGGAGCTTAATTGTGAGTGGGTTGGTGAAAAGCTTTAACTAGTAGGGCATAGAAGGGTCGTGGGTCGGTTGTTATGTCGTCAGCACCAGAGTTAGACGTTTTAACACAGCACTTGGGCGAAGGTCTGATTCTTTCGTTGATTTTGTCCATGCCAGCGGTACTGGCGGCGGCGGGCATTGGTTTGGTCATGGGTATTTTGCAGGCCGTAACCCAGGTACAGGAACAAACCCTGGCGGCGGCTCCTAAAATTTTGGGCGTATTTGCCATTATTTTACTGGGCGGCGGCGTGGCCATGACGATGATGATGCGCTATATGACAGAGTCGGCCGTGGTGGCGTTTAATGAAATTCCGCAAATGGGCGCTAAATTGGCGCCGCCTTTGCCCATTCCTGCCAAAAATAAACTCGGGTTCGTGTTTCTTTCAGCACGATCGCCGGTGGTGTCGTGGTCGTCAAAATCCTTTCTGTTGCTCACTGCGGCCCAGCATCGTTTGAGCCGCTAGGAGCCATTGCAGTGGATTTTGATGTGGCGCTTAAGCAGTTTTGGCAGCTTCATCAGCAGTTGGGTGGCGCACTGGATGCCTTTTTACTGATTTTTGCCCGTGTGCTGGCCTACACCACCCAAGCCCCCGTGTTTAGCCGCAAGGATATCGTCTTTAACGTTCGGTTGGCGTTGGCGTTATTTTTGTCTGTGGCGTTGCTGTGGGCCGTTCCCCTGGAATACCCGGAACCGGTGGTGTTGCAGGGCAATCGTTTGGGTTGGTTTCTGTTGCAGTTGGGCACCAACGTAACCGTGGGGCTGATTATTGGCTTTGTGGGCAACACTATTATGATGGCTGTTAACTCTGCCGGGGCGGTGATGAACAACCAAATTGGCCTCTCTTCCGCCATGATGATGGACCCGAGCAGTCGTCGTCAAACAATGCTGCTGGATCCGTTGTTTGGTTTTATTGCCACCGTTATTTTTATTAATATTGGTGGCATGTACTGGCTGGTGGAAGCGCTGCGGCGAACGTTTGAGGTTTTTCCACTGTATGCGGTCAACCCGCATTTGCCAGAAAAACTCGATCTGGAGTACCTGGTGCAACTGTCTGCCAATACCATTATTATGGGTGTGCAGTTGGTGGCCCCCATTTTTCTGGTGACTCTGGTAGTGGATATTATGTTGGGGGTGGTGAACCGAACGGCCCAGCAAATTCCGGTATTTCAAATTAGTTTTGCCGTAAAACCGGCGGTGGGTATTTCTATTTTGTTGCTAACGCTGCCTATTTTGCTCAACGCCATTGAAAATTTTCTGCGAGATTTTTCTCAAATTTTTTAGGATGTGGCCCGCCTGCGCAGTGGGGTTTTTGGGAACCTGTCCGCTTGAACCGGCGAATGTTTCGTTTCCAGGTGCTTCTCTCTCTCCTCGACGTTTGCTTCCAATGCTTGACGTTTTGGCAACATCTGCTATTCTGCTGTTTTATTCTGTAGTGAGTTTAAATTTTGTCGAGCGCACTCAACCTCCCTCCTCCATTGCGCACGGGGGAAGGGTAAGCACTTTCTGCCATGGATTGATTTCGTGTGATGGCCAGCTTTTGACCCAAACGGCTGATTTTTTTAGGATTTGCCCAAAAAAATGGCTGTGTGTCGGTTGCTTCTTTCCCCAGGTGGCGGTTGGCTGTTCGTTGTTTTTGGAGACTGTATTAAAAAATGAACTCAACAAGCGTTTCTTTGCCAACGGCGGCCGATTATTCGGGCAGAACCGGGCGGGTGCACAATACGCAGCCCTTTGTCCAGTCCCGTGTTCAATCCGGTGACCAGTCTGGTGCCCAGTTCGCTGCTCAGCATCAGCGTGATACCTACGTCTCCAATGCTCCGGTTCGGTTTGGTGACTTTGACTCTTTAGAAGAGCAAGTGGACGGAAAGATTGCGCAGGCAATCCAGGCGGCAGACAACCACCCGTTGGGCCGAAAGGTGTTAGCCGTATTGGGTATCGACCCGGATAAGTGGAACGGCGGCCCCCCAGGCGGTGGCGGTGGCGGAAAGCGCCAGGAGATCCCGATAGAGGTTCGGGCGGATGATGGGTATCCTCCACGCCGTTAATGCACCGCCTTTCTTGCGCGTTTCCTACACAGGCGAAGCGGTCTTTAACAGGGTGCTTTCGATGGCGAGGCAGGCTGTTTCGATGCCGTTTTCCTGGCGTAAGTGTTGCTGGGCCAAACTGGCGCTGTGGGCGTAGTGGCCTGTGTTTAGCAGTGCTTGCAGGGCGGCAAGGACTCGCTGGGTTTGGTAGTGCTGGCGGGTAATGGTGCACGAAACTCCCAGTCGTTGCATTCGGGCGGCATTGTCCTGTTGGTCAAACCCGTATGGAACAATAATCATGGGCTTGCCCGCACGCAGAACCTGAGCCGTTGTACCCGCACCCCCCTGGTGAACAACCAGGCGAGCGTGTGAAAAAACCTGCTCATAGGGGGCGTAGGGCCAGGCTAAAACACGAGGGTGATGACTGGCCAATTGGGTCGCATTTTCCCCGGCCAGCAGCAATGCACGGCAGCCCATGGCCTCTGCGGCCTCAAGACTGGTTTTAAAGAAATCCCCGGCGGTGTTAACCGCGCTACTCCCCAGGGTAAACACAATGGGTGGCTCGTCTTCCGCAGTAAGAAACTCTTTTAAAGGCTCTGGAAGGTTGGTTTTGTTGAGTGGGTTGGTTTGGGTGCAGGAATCTGGATTGCAACCATGTTCCTGGTAGAAGCAAAAGCCGGTCAGCCGGGTCGATTCGGGCCAATCTGGCTGTGGCCAGCCGAGCAGGCTGGAGAATAGGGCCAGGTTTAAATGTGGCGAAAATTGCCCGCTGAACATGGGGTTACTTGTACCTGAAACCCCATAGTGTTTTCGGAGTTGGTAGAGGGGCTTGGCCCACGCGTGCGTTTGTTGCTGCATAAGCCCAATGAAAGGCTTCCAAAAGTCAGCGCCAACACTGTGCAGCGCTTGGGTAATGGGTAAGGCCGGAATAACCGGCGGGTCATGGGCAGAAAAAAGCGTCATAGGCTGTAAGGCAATGGCGGCCCAGGGGATGTTCATGGCTGTTGCCAGTACGGGGCCCGGGTACACCAAAGGAGAGTTGATGAGACAATCGGTGTTGGCCATCAACGGTTCCAAATCTTGCGTGGTTTGCGCCAGGGCGGGCATTAACCACTGCCGAATCAGCCGTTCCGGCCCGTAACGAGGGTGAAACAGTTCCTGGTAAAGTCTTTTGTTGTTAAATTCGGGTTCCGGGCCTAAAGGGGCAAATTTTAGGCCACTTTGAAGCACCTTGTTTTGGTAGTGTCGGCTGGTGGCAATGGTCACGCAGTGCCCTCGGCGCAGTAAGCCTTGCCCTATGGCCAACAGGGGGTGCAAATCTCCCAGAGACCCGAGCGTTGTGATAAGGATGTGTTTTGCCTGAGCCATTGTTGTGATTCCATTACCGCAGCTGGTTTGTCTCAATGCGTATACTCGCCAGCGTCCTGGGTCAAGGCCGAGGACAGTTCGGTTGTGTTGGACGGACTAATTCTTTCATTTTTCCATTCTTGCTGATAAGTGGCAACGCTGTTGTTGTGCCGTTGCCCGCGCTCAAGGGAATCCTTCAGCCAGAAACGGCTGTGCTGGGAGGCTTGTGTTGGCTGTCAATCGGCCATGAGCGTTGGATTTTTTTTGAGGCTTGTCAGGCGGCCTCCCTGGGCTATAATGGTCAAAAGTTTGTGTAGAGAGTTGGAAAGAATCGAGCGCCAAGCGCTGCCAACCGTTTATCTGTTACCGCCAGCCCCGGTAGCATCTGCAAAGGTTTTGTAAGCAGTCTTTAATGGCTCCAATTACCAATAGTTGTTTTAGCAATTGTACGGAAATAGAGGGACGACCACCAATGCAAATATCCGCAATGCCAGTAACGCGTTACCTGCTGCCTGCAACATTGGTTTTGTTATCCTGCCTAACGCTTGTGGGTAATGTAAGCCCTGCGTTTGCCGATAACTGCTGCCCGCCCAGGCGCGGAACCATTTCGGGCCGGAGTGTGGTGGCCGGTGTGGCTTCTTTTTTTGTATGGCCCGGTATTGGCCAAGCCATTAACGATCAAAAAGGCGATAAGGTATTAACCCACGTGTTGCTGGGTTTATTGCCGCCCTACCGTTTTTGGTCCGGCTACGATGGACTGGTGGACCGTGATGGCGGTTACTGGGATGGCCGTATTTAACCATTGATGCTTTCTTTTTCAATTGTGTGTGTGTGAACTTCAACGTTGTATTGTGTTTATCTGTTTTTGGAATGGAGAAGCGCTCTCATGGCAAGCCTCAAAAAATCTCTGTTGCTTTCTGCCCTGTTGCTGGGCATGGTTGCGGCCAACCTGCCGTTAACCGCCCAGGCCGAGGATGAAAACTGCTGCCCGCCCAAGCGCGGCGATGTATCTGGTCGTAGCGTGTTGGCAGGGTTTACCTCTCTGTTAATTTGGCCAGGCATTGGTCAGGCCATTAACGATGAGCCTGGTAAAAAAGTAGCCACCCATGCCATTTTGGGTTTGCTGCCGCCAGTGCGTATTTGGTCCGCCTATGACGGTTTTGTAGACCGCGAAGGCGGCTACTGGGATGGTCGTATTTAGAGACCCCACCGCCTGATTCTTTAAGGCATTAAAGCCCTGGGCCGTTTTGGCTACAGGGCTTTTGCCTGTCGGAGAGAGAGAGATCGGCTACTTAAACGCTCTCTGTGCCAGGCCATTTGGTTAGGACAACTTGGTTGCGACCATTTTCTTTTGCCTGGTAGAGGGCTTTATCAACAGTCTGAATAATGAACGGCTTGTTGACCGTTGTATCTAAACGCCTTAATTGAAAAACCCCAACCCCAACCCCAACACTGACGGTGATGGGGTGCGATGTGGGCAAGCCTTTGGGCGTTGTTTTGCTCAGCCGGTTACGGATCATCTCTGCCTGCCGATAGGCCGTTTCAACCGACCATCCAGAGGCAAGCAAGGCGATTTCTTCTCCGCCATAGCGAAAGGCCTGTATTGCCTGCTCGGATTTTTCCAACTGTTTTAGGCTTTGTCCAATTGCCTGTAACACGGCATCGCCTACGGAATGCCCGTAACGGTCATTAATCTGTTTAAAGTGGTCCACATCAGCCAGTATAAGGGTTAGAGGCTCCTGGTTTTGCCTGCACGCGGCGATGAGCCTGTTTAGCTGCGAGTCGAAGCTGCCCCGATTGTTCAGCCGGGTGAGCGCGTCTTGGGTGGATTTTTCTTGCAGGTATTCGGTTTCGTTGAGAAGGCCTTGAAATATTGGCCATAGATCCTTTCGCCAGTTGGCGTTGCCAGCTTGGCGATTGGTGGTGGTTGCCTCCGCGGCTTCATTTGCTTGCAGACGTTTTCGGGCCAGGATGGAAGCTTTTTTCTTGTCCAGTTGGCGTTGGGTATCCCAGTGCTTCAGCCTTTTCCAAACCTGCAAAAACTGAAATTCAATCAGCGCCCATATTCCCAAGGCCAGGATGTAGCGCCAATCCCACACGCCGGGGCAAGCTTGTTGAATATTTTGTTCCGTGAGGTTGCTGGCAGTGAGTAGCCCGCTGATTACCGGGAATGATTGGCTCCAGTGTATGAGCCGAATGACGGCCTCGGCCAGGTTAAACTGGGGAAAATAGGGGATTTGCTCGCTCAGGGGGGCTAACAGAAACAATAAGCCGTTTACGGGAAGCAGCAAGGCATCGGTTATGGGGTAGAGAATGGGTAGCAAAGGGCCCAGTAGTCGCAAAAATTGCTCGTGCGTGCCCTGGCTGGGGGTGATCAGTACCAGCAGCATTCTAAGCCCAATCAGGTCATACACGCTCAGGCTCAGCCAGCGCACAATTCCGATGAATAAGTTTTCGGCAGTCATACCCGTTGGGTCGGCACAGGGAGGCGTTTGCTGTTGACTATCCGTTTCGGGTTCCACCGAAATAATGACCCACCCGCGGTGAGCGGCGTCATATTTTTTTAGGGCATGCCCTAGTTTAACAGGAGTTGTTGCACGGCGTTTCGCTGTTGGTTGGCCTGGTTCAGGATCATGCTGGAGGCCTCTTCCAGAATGCGAGACTGCGTTAACACCGACATTTCTGCGGCAATGTCGGCATCGCGCAGAACGGAATGAAAGGCCGATACGTTAATGTTGGCCTCGCTCAGGCTTTGGTTTACGTCCTGCAATTGGTTGCTCAGTGCCCCCACGGTGGCGCGACGGTTGTATAGGGTGTTGAGCGCCAGATCCAGATCCTGAAGAAACAGTGTGGCCTGGCCGTTGTCTGTCAGTTGGGTGGTGCCGGTTAGCGGGTTGCTGATGTCATTAATGCTGGTAATAAAGGCTCCGGCATTGGGGCCGCCAATAATGCCTAGGGCGTTGGTCCGGCTGTCCGCCAGGGCAGGGCCCACATCCACGGTGTTAACAATGCTGGCGCTTCCAATGCCGACTTGAAGCTCTCCCAGGCTGGTGCTGGTGCCATCTAACAGGGCCAGGCCGTTAAAGTTTGCCGCAGAGGCCACGCGGTCAATATCTTGTGCCAATAAGGCCATTTCCTGGGCCATGGCCTGGCGTTCTCGCAGCGCGTAGCTGTCGTTGGCCAGTTGTACGGTCAATTCCCGAATTCGCTGCACGTGCTCGCCAATAACACCCAGAGAGCCATCCACGACCGCCAGCAGGCTAATGCCATCCTGGGTGTTTTTTTGTGCCTGCTCCAGGCTACGAAGCTGCGCTTTTAGCACGCCACTTTGGCTGTTGTCCAACACGTCATCGGAACTACGGTTAATTCGACTGCCGGATGACAACCGCTCCAGGGCTTTATCAATGTTGTTGGTGTGTCCACCCAAGGTATACAGTGCGTTAAGCGCAAACACATTGGTATTCACTAGCAGTGTCATTGGGGTGTGTATCCTCTTCTCTCGTTCTCTCGGGGTGCCCGGGCTCTCTCTTGCTGTGGGTGTGTGTGGTTTAACACAACAGATTTTTTTAAGCGGAGACGTTGACCGTTTATGCTTACTAGCAAGCGTCGGTCTATCTCACCGCGCACTGAAGAACAAAGCGACAAAACTCCTCCGTTTAGAGGAGTGGCCCTGCTGAATGTAGTTAGAAACTTTCCACAACCGGGGAGAGAGGGACTGAGCGGTGGCTGAGACCCCGCTGGCGACTTAAAAATAAAAGAGGGAATGGCAGACTGTCTCTTCAAAAAAAGAAAGGAGTCCAGATGGACTCCACTCCCAAGAAGGACATTATATTCCCTCTATCCCACAAAGATACCTGTTAAAAAGTCAGTGAATGATGGTGGCAACCTGGCGCTACCCGGCTTACTGGGTGTACACGTTTGCTACGCAAAGCAGTAGCAGGCAAGGTGTACACCCGCACGGACGGACTGACGGTTACCGTTAGAATAAATACGATTTTACAATTCAAGGGTTACTTAATCGCAATTAAACAAGGGGGGTACAGGGCGCGATGAATACAATGGAGGCAGCGGTCTTTAATATCTTCTTTCTGGCCGGTGCGCTGGTTAAAGGCATTGGCATACCACTTTAAAGCAGCTTATGGCTAGTATATAGATACTCTGTCAAACGCTGTCTGTATCTGGTTCAAGGGGGGTATTCAACGTGCACTTAATCGAAGTTTAGGCGTTACCTGCGTTTCCAGCATTGCCTGCATTCCCGGCGTTACCCGCGTTTCCGGCATTGCCTGCGTTCCCGGCGTTACCCGCGTTTCCAGCATTGCCTGCGTTCCCGGCGTTACCTGCCGTTCCAGCAACACCTGCAACGCCAGCAACACCACTGTTAAAGGGAGCGCCGCCAAAGCCGCCGCTAAAAACGGGTTGAGGAATGGGTGGCCGCTGTTGGAACAGCATTTGGCTGAGCATTTGCTGGATCATGGGCATGATCATTTGGCAAATGAGGTCGAACATGCCGCCACCACCGCCAAATCCACCGAGGTTACCAAAACCACCAATGTTGTTGCCAAATGCACCAAAGTTGCCAAAGCCGCCACCACCGAAGTTGTTGGGTTGGATGCCCAAACCGGCGCCAGGGCCAACAAAGGGTACGCTGCTACCAAAACCACCACCACCAAAGATGGATGGGTTGACACCACCAAAGAGGTTGGGAGTCATGGCGGCTGCGCCGAAGTTTTGCTGAATAAGGGCCGCGGCTGGGTTCATTACATTCGGTTGAACACCGATAGGTACCTGCCCAACGGGTCCTAGTGGCTGTGCTGGTCCTGCTGCGTTGGCTTGCAGGCCGTCTACATAGTCTTCAACATCGTCGTTATTTCGATTGTTGAACAAAATGTTGAGCGATAGCCCCATTTGGTTGAGGTTGCCAGACATGGCCGCCTGAACGTTATTGGAGAGCAAGCCAGAGAACACATCAAATGCGCTCTGATCGCCAAACACTTGATCGCTAAGGATGTCGTTACCTTTGCCGTTGAGTCGGTCCAGCATCTGGTCAATGCTAATACCGTTTGCTGGAATAATTTGTTCTCTCATAAACTCAACGTCGGTCAGCTCTTGGCCATCCACGGTGGTATTGTAGTCTGCGCCAGCATTTTTCATAGCGGCGTAGGTAAATACCATCAGGTCCCGGCTGCCTTCGTTTAAGTCCAGGGTCATGCCCAGGGTGGAGCGTCGTCCACCTTGGCGACCACCGGCATCGTTTCGGAAATCCTGGAAGTCGTTAGCTTCCGAGGCGTATTTTCCTTCAATGGCGTACAGGGCCGTGGTAAAAAAGTCGAGCTGGGCGTTGGTCAATTCAATGCCGAGTTCTTCTTCAATGTCTTCTTTGGCGGCATTGGCGTTGAGGTTACCGTTGTCGTCAATGTTGGCGCCCACCAGATCGAGAATCTGGGCGTTGCGCTGATCGACCACAAACACTTTGTTCGGATCGCGTACTGGACCTGCTGGCTGCACCGGCCCCGCGGGAACGGCACCTGGCACACCGATGCCCGGTACGCCAATGCCGAAGGGGCTCACCTGGTTAAAGCCAAAGCCCGGCACACCAAAATTCGCAGCTTGAGCAAAGTTGCCTTGCAACATGCCTGCTGTGGATGTGTATCCTGGCATAACGCTATCGTGTCTCCATCTCTTCTGACTCAGGGGGTATTTTGTATTGGGGGGATTAATTTCATTGAGCCGTGAATCGAACGGAATTGAGGAACGAAAGAACGTGAACGAAACTGGGGGAAGTGTTTAGAACGGTCATGTGTCTTTTATGGCGAACTCTCCTTATCGTGCATGCGTGTGTGTCTCTCTCTTCTCTGAAGTTTTATAAGCTTTTTAGGCAACGCTGGCCTGCATATTTCCTTGCAAGTTTCCTTGCAGTAATTGCTGACCTGCCATGGCGGCGGTACCTGCTAATCCGAGGCCGCCCAGCCAGGGGCAAACGGCGGTTGCAGCCGCTATGCCGCCAACACTGGCGATAGCCGCACCGGGGTTATCCATAATTTGGCGCACCATCATCGAGGCGCCACTTTGGATACCCATCGATAGATCTCGGAAGCCTTGGGTCACGTTCAGTGACATGTTGCTCATAATCTGGTTCATATTCAGTCCATTATTCAATCCGGCTTGGACGCTACGCTGCTGAGCCGAGGCTCGGGTGGGGCCGGTGGTGGCGCTGGTGCCCAAAATGGCGCCGGTAATAAAGTCGTCCACCACGCCGCTGCTGTTGTAGAAAGAGGCGTCGATCAGTCCGTTGTCGGCCATATCCATCCGCAAGCTAAAGTCGCTCAAGCTCGGGTCGTTAATACCAGTGAGTTGTGGACCCATCACACCGGCCACAAAGGCGTTCATGTCGGCCTCGCCATCCATTACGTCGTGGGCCCATTCGGCCCACCACAACAGTTGGTCGGAGCTGACGCCGTTGTTGGCAATGGCTTGCTGACGGGCAGCCACGCCTTCAATCACTGGGTTATCGCCCTGGGTCACGGCGCCGAACTGTTTTTGTTCCAACAGGCTGCTCAGATCGCTGCCGGTGAGCTTTTGGTGCAGGGTAAAGTACATTTCGTAGAAGGAGCGATCCGTTTCAACGCCGTTGGCATTGCGCTCACGCTCGATCTCTCTGGATTTTTCAATAATCAATTCTTCCATCGCGCTCTTTTCCTGCACGCCACCTTGGGCATCAATGGCGTCGGTGCCGGTGGCCAGCGCGTTACCAAAGCGGTGTAGCAGGGCCCGGTCAAAGGCGTCAATTTCTACGTCGCCATTGGGATCCAGTTTGCCTTCGTTAATCAGGCGTTGGGTTTCCTGCGCATTCAGCGCCGCCACTTCCGGATCGTTTTTAAGTTGCGCGTACAACGAGTTGGGATCCACCTGGCCTGTCGTGGAAACGCCGTTGGCCAGCAGATTCATCGGTGTGCCTTCCGGCCGAGAAGTTTGAACGCCAGTATTAAACTGGTTGCCCAGCGCGTTGAGGGTACCACTTTGCACCACCTGAATGGCGCGAATGTAATCTTGGGCGTCTTCTGCGGCAATAACGCCACTGGGGCTGTTGGGGGTCAAATTCTGGAAGTCGAAGATGTCATTGAGCATGGTGTCGCGGGTGGCTTTGTCATCCACCTGGTTAATGGCCCATACCAGGCCTTTACCAATGGAAGAGACATCGTCTTGCTGGCTGCCAATGCCGGGGTTTTCGGCCAGTTGAGTGGCCACGGCGTCGGCATCTAAAATGCCATCCTGTACCCATTTATCCAGAAGGCCGGGCACTTGGGTGTTTACGTAAGTGTTGGGTTTGCCGTCCAGCGTTCCGCGGAAAGTGGCGGCCACATCGGCCAGGAGTTGCGCTTCTGGGTTGAGCTGTAAATTTTGAGACAGGAAAATATTTTGGGCAACGGTGTTGACGTCATCGCCAGGGTTGAAGACGACATCGAGATCCGCACCGTTGGCGGCGGCTTTAAATTGAGCCGAGTAGGCCAGGGCCACAAAACCATCAAACTGGTCTTGGCCGGTGGCGGAAAGCCGTGAGCCCGGACGGGAGAACCGGCTGTCAATGCGCTCTTGGGTTTGAACCGTGCCACCTTCAGAGCCAGCCAGAACAAAATCAGTCAGGTCGTCCATAGAGAGTTGCGGACGGGTGGTGTTTACGCCAGCGCCGGGCGCCACGGTCGGTCCACCGGAAATGCCGCCACCTTGAACGGGGAAGCCTGTATTTGGAATACCGATATTGGGGAAGCCAATGTTTGGGGCGCCAATATTGGGGATACCACCGCCGGGGAAGAAGCCGCCCCCTTGCGGGATGTTGGGGATACCACCGCCACCGGGAATGCCGTTGAAGAAATTGCCACCGGTTTGGCCACCTGCGCCAATCATACCCATAACGTTCATCATCACCATGCTGATGGTTTGAGCAATAATGCTCGCCAGGCCCATCATCTGCTCTTGCTGGGCAACGCCACCAAAGAACGGATCGCGTGGTTGAATGATCGAGCTGCCAATAAAACCGGTTGGCTGAAACTGTGAGCCACCCACACCGCCTGCGTTACCGGCCAGGGGTATAATCCGGTTACCCGTCAGCACGCTGCCGGGAATAACGGGCATTTGTATGCTAAGACCCATGTTCATACGGTGTAACTCTCTCTAAACGCTCTCTGTCTGGGGTAATACGCAAAAGGGGGTTATGATGAACGAATCAAACGGGGGGATGCTAATTCAATGGGGGTTGTACGGGGGCTGTCTTTTTTTGCAGACAGACTTATATATAATTAGCTAACAATACCAATATACTATATATAATATCTATTATAAAAAAGACATTCAACCCTTATAAAACAAAAACAATCAAAAACTTTATATTTTTTTACATTGACCTTCGCCCAACCGTCTTATTCAGGCGTGGAGACGCGGATTTTTGGCACTGCCTGGGCAAAAAAGCGAGCCCGGTGTTTACCTATTTTGCCGGTACAAAAACACGCCCATACTGGCGGCCACCAGCGCCATAATGCCCAGTATGCTCGGGTAGGCCCAGGGCCATTTGAGTTCGGGCATATGTACAAAGTTCATGCCGTAAATGCTGGCAATAAAGGTAATGGGCATAAAAATGGTGGAAACCTGGGTGAGGGTTTGCATGACCTTGTTGGCCCGCGCGTTGTGCAGCGAAATTTGAAGATCTAGGAGGCCATTGCCTGCCTCAAATAACCGATCCACGTAGTCCTTTAATTGCATTAAATGGTCCTGTAAATCGTGCAGGTAGGGCTTTAACGCCACGGGGACCTCTTGGCATTCGTGCTTCAGCAGCTGATTGACCAGCTCTTGGGTGGGTGTTATTACGCGGCGGCACTGTCCGGCAAGGTATTTGTATTGGTGCAGCACATCCAGCAGATTATTTTTTTGGTTGGGAGCGCCTTCCAACTGCGCTTCCAAATCTTCGAGGGTTTCTTCCAGCTCGCCCCAGACCACAAAATAGTGGTCCACCAGCAGATCAAGTAACGCGTAGGCCAAGTACCAACTGCCCATCGTGCCAAAGCGTTGCCGGTTGGAGTTTAATAATCGTTGTCGAACGGGGTCGAGAACATCACCGTCGCAGTAGGGCTGAATAGACACCAGCACCTTTTGCCCGGGTAAAATCATCAGATGAAGGGGTTCTTGATGCAGCGTAAGCGGTAGGGCCTTGCTTTGCATCAAACGCGACTGACGAGCAACAGAGGTGCCTTTACGGGCGTTGGCGCACAAGGCCTGTTCCCGTAAGGCCTGCTCCCGGAAGGCATCCTCCTGGCGGCTGACGCGGAGCATTGTGGCAACCCAGTAGTCGTAATGTTCGTAATGGTCCACTTTGGGCCGTTGGGCTGGGTTTTGCAGATCTTCCAGGGTCAGTGGACTAATGTGTTGTTGTTCCAGCCAGCTTAAAAACGCGTTGGGTAACCGGCCCTCCACATCTAGCCATAGGTGGTGGGTTGCAGGCAGGGTATGGATCAACGCTTGCGCGCTTGCCAGGTCTATGTTCGGGTGGTGTTGGCTGTCGTGCTCGCTGTAGCGGATGGCATGGAGGCGGAACGGCTGCTCGACTTCCATTGGTGTGTGAACAAGTGGGGTGCCCGGGGCTTGGCCAAACTTGGCACGCCGGTAGTCTCTGGCGCGGGGTGCTTTGTGTGTCGTCATTTGAATCAATACAGCCTGGCCCACATTGGCTAAAAATAATGAACATTCAGTATACCGTAGGGCGTGCCCTCAGGGAATGCTCTGGCCGGTGTTTTTGGCGTTATTGTGCGGCTCGCTCAGCCAATTGGTTTTGTCTCAACGCCTGTTGCCGTGGTGCTTACGTTGGCAAGGCTTTAAGGGTATAAGTAGGCTTAGCCTTTAATTTTGCCCCAGTTAATGAAAATAAAAAAGCTGACCATGGCCCAATACATGCCGGTCATAATCAGCAGCACTTTGGGCAGCGGGGCCTGGCTGTTAATATCGAAAATAACGGCGGTAAATGGCGTGGTGTACTGGCTGGCAAATGGGTACAAAATGGCCATAACGGCTACCAGCACCACGTATAAAATGAGGTAAAACCCTAAAAGTCTTAGTAAAACCGATCCGCTTTCCGGCCCTGGCGCTGGCTCAGGTGGTGGGGTGGGTGTTGTTTGCTGAGACAGCGGAGACGAGCGGGGTGGCAATGCCGGACGATTCATAACCGTGGCGGGGCCTCCTAAGGTTTGGGCCAAAGGCGTATACCAAATTGGAACAAAAGCGTACACACAAAATGGAATCGGTTTGCTTCAAGAAAATTGGAGTCCATCCGGTTGGTTTTCCATTGCTTTCAGTAGGGTGTTGTGTGCTGGTGTGCCTAACCGCTATGAATTGGCCACACCCATTGGTTGAATGGACACGAACCGAAAGGCCTCAAAAAATTAAAGCCGACTGGAGGAGACAGTCGGCAATACAAAAAGGGTTGGTTGCGAACGAAAGAGTCGACAATAAGTAGGAAAAAAATAGAAAAGCAGTGTTCCTGCATCTCAAAATGGCGGTGGGCCACTTTGGTTGTGTTTCTTTCAGAAAGAATAAAAATGGGTTTTGTATAATCTCTATCGCAAATAAAGGAGGCGGCCTATCAGCGTCGCTTTTTCAAAGCGGGGCTTTATCCGTTACGAACGTCATCTACCTGATTGAACGGTAGAATTTGGGCCAAGGTTTGGGTAATTTGGCCCACGCCAGCTTGCTGGAAAATTTGATTGAGCGCATTTAACTGGCCGTTATCGTTGCGGAGGTTTTGCCGTAAATACAAAGGTAAATCTCTTAGGAAGGTTTGCGGTAGCCGAGACTGAATTTGCGACAGCGGAATGCCACGGGCTTCTGCTGCGCCAATTTCACCAATGACGTCGGCCAGGCCTTCTTCTGTTAGAGAATTGCCGTTGTTGCGGGTGACGGCGTGGGTCAGTTCGTGAACAATGGTGGATAGGTTTTGTGGGTTACCCACCACAATCTCATTCGTATTGGGGTCGTAGAACCCGAGAATGTTTCGGTTGCCCGTCGTATCCACCCGAATGCGAACGCCGTTGGCGGCAGCCACATCCATTAATGCACGCGAGGTAGGACTGTTGCGATAGAGTAACTCAAGCGATTGTTGTAGCTCGGCGTTACCATCGCTGGCTTGTAACGGGCTGGGGCCTGCTGCCCGAGCAACCGGAGCGGCCGATGTAACAGTCGGTGCAGACTGGAACACGAACGGCGAAATAGGGCTGACGTTGGCAGGTGCTACCGTATTGGGAAACGGAACAAAGCTACCGCCCGATCCACCGGCGTTGCCTACAGCGGAAGAAAAAATGGAAGGAACGTTGACCGGTCCGCCCAGCCCGATTCCGCCACCGGTTACCATTTCCAGCAAACCTTGGGTCATAAGGGCCACGCCCTGCTGTAGGTTTGCCTGAATAACGTTGTTGGCAACAGGCTGTAGGTTAGGTAGCGATGTGACGGAAAACGCGTTGGAAGACTGAATCTCAAGAGGCATTCGTAAAGTTCCTCTCTCTTCTCTCTCTGTTAATGAATGCGGGTTAACGGAAGAACAGAGTGAGCAAACGAGTTAGTTGAGGTCTGTGCAAGGTAACTCCAGGTTTGGTCTCAGAGGCATTGAAGGGGGGTCATAGAAGGGCTCTTGCGAAGAAGAGCCCCATGACGCTTACAAATGCTGTATTAATCGGGTATGTTTTCTATTGGGTTTTTTAATGCTGCGAGGTTCAGGGGTTAATTCAATTTTCCAAGGCCTTAGTCGTCAGAATCTCCGGCATTACCGGCATTGCCTGCATTACCGGCATTGCCTGCGTTACCAGCGTTGCCCGCGTTACCGGCATTGCCTGCGTTACCAGCGTTGCCCGCATTACCGGCATTGCCCGCGTTACCAGCGTTGCCTGCATTACCTGCGTTACCCGCTGTACCTGCAACGCCAGCCACTCCAGCGACGCCGGATGGGAAAATAGAACGCTGAGCAGGTGGGAAGAACTGCTGCTGTGGAGGAGGGAAGCCGCCGCCAAAGCCGCCACCGCCGCCAAGTGCGGATAGGATGGAAGAGACAATGACTTGCACCAGACCAGCGATAAACTGCTGGATGCCGCCACCGCCGCCGCCGCCAAAGCCGCCACCGCCGAAGCCGCCGCCTAAACCATTGAAGCCGAGGCTTCCACCGAAAGCATTACCAAAAATATCGTTTGCTGAACCGGGTGCTAACAGACTGCTGCCACCACCAATACCAAAATTGGCAGCACCACCGCCAATACCGCCGCCGAGGCCAACTCCCAGGTTAGGAGCGACTCCGCCGCCGAGGCCGAGGTTATTTGATACACCACCACTAGAGTATCCGGGCATACGTTACTCCTTAGTCTCTTCTTCGCTTTTTTCCAAGGGGGTTAAATTTAAAAATATAAAAACAAGCAATTGAGTCATCACATAGGGGGATATAGATATCATTAAATATATTTATTATATTTTAAACCCCTCTTTTGGATGTTTGTTACACTTGTTTACTTCTTGGCAATTTTTGAAAGCAGATTGACACGCTTTGCCAGAAGCGCTTTCCGCCGGTTTTAAAAGTTCAATTTTGCCTCAAAACGGTCGCAATTGCGCAGGAAATCTGCACCGATTGTTTTCGTCCCCCGCGCTCTACCGATGGGGTAAAAACGGGGGTTGGTCCCTGTCTACTTTCTCCAAGCCTGTACAATTCCAAATAAAAATGGCGGCGCCAAACCGCAAGGAAGGGGGGACTTCCTGCAAAGGCACCGCTTTGTAATGTGTGAAGCTTTTGAATTGCTTATAATTGAGGGGAATTTTTTGACACTGGTTAATGCGTTTGTTTCTGGGGGAAGAACTCAACGATAGTCTTGTGTGTGTGTGGAAGCGTTTGCTCAGAGGCGTCGTGTGACGCTTGAGAAACGCTTAGGACCAGATGCCGGAAATGACGGTTGCCAGCATTAGGTTGAATGCGGTGGAAAGGCCAGCCACTTTGGCGACCATCACTACATCTAAAAGATTAACGCCCAGGCGGGCCACGATGGAAGACATTGTAATTGCTTCTCCTCTCCTACGGGCCTGTGCCGTTTGGCTGGCCCGACTCTCTTTCTTTTCTACGCGGGGGCTGGGTGTGTGTGCGGCGTTGCCGCTCTCCTTGTAACACCTGCCACTTATATAAAGGCCAATTCTTAAGAATAAGTGTACGAAATATTAATAGAACCTTAACGGCGTGCAGGCTTTTGTTACAGAAGCCTTCCAAAGGATAGAGGGCGTGGCGTCTTTTGAACGAAAACATACCGCCTGACTGTTACAATCAGGCGGTAGAAATCTAAAGATTGGGGCGAGATGCAGGCGAATTTCCCTTAAAAACAAGCACGCCTCAACACACACAGGTTCTTTAAGGCGTTTCTGGAGGCAGGTTAAACCAGGGGTTTGTCTGCCGTGCTAACATCGCCATCAATGTGCATATCAATCAGGTGCGGGCGCGGATCGGCCAAGGCGCCCAGAATAGCCGCACGCAGAGAAGCCGGATCGGTCGCGCGCCAGCCCTTTACCCCAAAACTTTCCGCCAGTTTCACAAAATCTACCTCGGGCTGGGTAATATCCATGTTGTGGAACGGGCGCGGCTCATAGCCGTGGCGTTCCCAGTACTGAATGAGGTTGGCTTTGAGAATGCGGTAGGTTTTGTTGTTGCAAATAATGTAAATGACGTGGTGGTTGTAGTGGGCCGCCGTCCATAGGCCTTGGAAGGTGTAGAGAGAGGCCCCATCGCCCACCAGGGCAACAGAAATTTTATCCGGGTAGGCGTACTTCAGGCCAATGGCGCCAGGAATGCCCATGCCCAGACAGCCACCCCGAAACATATAGTAGTTATCCAGTTGCGAGGGTTGGCGGTAATGAATGAAATAGCCCGTACTGGTAATGGCCTCATCAAAAACCACCACGTCTTGCGGCAGGGCTTCGGCCACCACCTTCATCGCCTCTTGGGGAGACATGGGGGTTTTGCCAAACGACTGTTGAAAGCGGATGGTTTTGCTTTCGTGCGTGGCCTGTTTTTCGGCTATCCACTGCTCGCGGCGTTCGGCGGCCCGCTCGTGGAAGCGATCATCGGCCCGCTGGGTAATCACTGCCAGTAACGCTTCTGCCACCGAGCGGGGCTCCGCCATCAGGGCCACATCCACCGGAAAGTTTTTAGCCAAATCCCAGTCGTTGAGCCCTACCTGAATCACCTTGGCGTCATCTCGGAAGTAGGGCCGGTGGCTGGGGAATAATTCTGGAAAGAGAGGAGTGCCCAGGGCCACCAGGGTATCGCCACGGAGTGTAATTTTTTGGGTTTCTTCTCCGTACAGGTGGCCGGTAATGCCTAAAAACAGCGGATCTTTAAACGAGGCGCTGAGGTTGCCAAAATCCACACCGTACATGGGCGCGCCCAACAGGTGGGCCAGTTGGCTAACGGCCTGTTGACCCTCACTGAGGTGGACGCCATCGCCAATAAACAGCATCGGGCTGTCGGCTGCAATCAACATGTCGGCCATATCAATCAGCACCTCGTGCGATGGGCGCGATTGGTAATCGATAATGGTGGTGGGCTGAATGTCTGGCTCGATTTCCTTTTCCAAAACGTTCATCGGAATGGCCAAAAACACGGGCCCCTGCGGCGGGGTCATTGCAATTTTAATCGCCCGGCGAATGTTGCGCAGCAGTTGGCTGCCGTGGTTGCAGCGATCCGACCACTTGGTGACCGGCTTGGCAATGGCCACGGTATCGCCGCCCAAAAAGCCGTAAAAGTCCAGCAAGTCGCCATAGGTTTCGCCAGCGTATACTACCAAAGGGGTGTAGCACTGCTTGGCCTGGTACAAAATGCCCATTGCGTTGCCCAAGCCCACAGAGGCATGGACCTGAACAAAGGCGGGTCGCTTGGTTGCCCGAGCGTAGGCATCGGCCATGGCGGTTACGGCCGCTTCTTGCAGGCCCATAACGTACTGAATTTCCGGATAATCGGCCAGGGTGTCTAAAATGCCTTCTTCCACCGTACCGGGGTTGCCAAACATCAGGCGAATGTTGTCGCAAATGAGCTGTTGAAAAAACGCATGCTTGGCCTGAATGAGCGATTTACCATTACCAGAGGCCCGGCTGCCTCCACTGGAAAGCATTGAAGAGACCATGGCGAAACATCCTTCTGTCTGTATGGAATGAAATAACCAGGGGCAGCAAACGCTGGCGCAAACTATAAAAAATGGGTGGATTCAACATTGAGGTAGCCATGTGAGTTACAATAGCCAATCATTCCCTGAATCTGGGCACACTTTGGTGCACAGCCGTACCCCTTAGAATATGAATAGCGTTTGAATGGAAAAAGGCCGTTGAGCCGGGGGTCTGCGAAGATGGCAAAAGCGCCATTCTATCGGTTGCCCCCAAAAGCCCCCTTAGCATACACGGAGCCGTCTAAAAAAACCAGCCAAATAACCCGTAGGCAAACACCTAATCAAGGATTTGCCAGCCCTACAGGATTTGCTGAAATCTCAAACGTCTTTTATCTCAACGGTGCTTTGTCTTTTAGCGTTCTGTCAATTTTAAAACTGTTTAGGAGCAACACACGCCGATGTCCAATACGTCCGACACGTCGAACAAGTCGACCCCCGCCACCACCCCGCAAGCCGATCTCAGACATCGCAGCCGCATTATCATCGATGGGCCCGAGCGAGCCCCGCACCGGGCGTTCCATCGGGCAATGGGCTTGACGGATGCCGATTTTAAAAAGCCGTTTGTGGGCGTGGTCACCACCTGGAACGAGCTTACGCCCTGTAATATTACCCTGCGCGATCAGGCGACCCACGTCAAAGTTGGGGTTCGGCAGGCGGGTGGGGTGCCGTTTGAGTTTACGACTATTTCCGTTAGCGATGGCATTGCCATGGGACACGAGGGCATGAAGGCCTCCTTGGTGAGCCGCGAAGTGATTGCCGATTCCGTAGAGTTAAGTTTACACGCCCACCCCTACGATGCCTGGATGGGCATTGGTGGCTGTGACAAAAGCTTGCCGGGGCTGATGATGGCCATGGCCCGGCTGAATTTGCCCTCTCTGTTTTTGTATGGCGGAAGCATTCTGCCGGGGCACCTCAATGGTAAAGATTTAACCGTGCAAGACGTGTATGAGGCCGTTGGCGCCCATGCTGCGGGCACCATTACCGATGAAGAGCTTCGTGCCGTGGAATGCAACGCGTGTCCGGGAGCGGGTTCCTGTGGCGGGCAGTTTACGGCCAACACCATGGCCTGTGTGGGAGAAGCCCTGGGGCTCTCTTTGCCCAACAGTAGCGGTTATCCGGCCGAATCCAAGGAGCGGGAAGCGGTGAACGTTGCCTGCGGAGAGGCCCTGCTGCGGTTGCTGGAGAAAAATATTCGCCCCAGCGATATTTTGACCCGAAAGGCGTTTGAAAATGCCATTCGCGTGGTGGCGGCAACGGGGGGCTCCACCAATACCCTGCTGCACCTGCCTGCCATTGCCCACGAGCTGGGAATGACCCTCTCTTTTGAGGAAATCGATCGGCTGTTTGACAGCACACCCTACATTGCCGACCTCAAGCCCGGTGGCCGCTACGTTATGCTGGATCTGTTCCGCGTGGGTGGCGTGCCCGTGGTGATGAAAGCCCTGCTGGACGCCGGGTTGCTCCACGGTGATTGCCTGACGGTAACTGGCGACACCATGGCCGAAAATCTGGCGAATGTGGTGCTTCCTGCCGGGCAAGATGTGGTTCGTCCCGTCAGCAATCCCTTGGCTCCCACCGGCGGGCTGAAGGTTCTGTTTGGGAACCTGGCCCCAGAAGGCAGTGTGGTGAAGGTGGCGGGGCTGACCAAAAAGGTGCATGAAGGCCCAGCCCGGGTTTTTGACGGTGAAGAGGCCTGCTTTGAGGCCGTACAACAGCGAAAAATCCAGCCGGGCGATGTCTTGGTAATTCGTTACGAAGGTCCCAGAGGCGGCCCGGGAATGCGGGAAATGCTGGCGGTTACGGCGGCCATTTATGGTCAAAATCTGGGTCAGGCAGTGGCGCTGTTAACCGATGGGCGCTTTAGTGGGGCCACACGTGGTTTGTGTGTTGGCCACGTGGGGCCTGAGGCCGCTGTGGGTGGACCCATTGCCCTGGTGGAAGATGGCGATCCCATTCGTATTGACGCGAAACGCGGGGAAATAACCTTACTGGTGGATGAAACCATCTTAAGTCAGCGCAAGGAGCGCTGGCAACCGCCCAAGCCGGTCTATACCCGCGGTGTGCTGTATAAATACGCCCAACAGGTGGGCTCTACACAAACCGGTGCGGTGACGCATCCGGGCCCTTCCGGCAGCCTTCATCCGCCGGTCGCCGTTTCAACCTGCACCATTTAATTTAGGGTGTCCTCAGTGGAGGTTCTGACAGCGGAGTTGCAAGGCGTGAGCAGGCGTTTAGACAGAACTAAATGACTGAGCAAGCAGCACAACAACGCAGTAAATGCCTGTCAGGGCCTTAACTGGGGACACACGCTAGCGCATATTGGTTGGTGGCCGTTATTAACGCATCCAGGGTGCTGGGCTCGCTGTAGGCGTGGCCCGCATCCGGGGTGATGATGAGCTTGGCGTGCGGCATCACTTGGTGCAGATCCCAGGCGTTTTTAACCGGACACACCACATCGTAGCGACCATGCACAATCCAGGTGGGGATATCCGCGAGCCGGTGCGCCTGGGTGAGCAGTTGGTTGGGTTCTTCAAAAAAGCAGCCGTTCATAAAGTAGTGGCACTCAATCCGTGCCAGCGACAGGGCCATTGCCTCGCTGCCAAAGTTTTCAATGGTGGCCGGGTTGGGTTTCAGGTGACAGGTGGCCCCTTCCCAAATGCTCCAGGCGCGCGCGGCTTCTAGCTGAACATCTGCAGAGGGGTGGGTGAGGCGCTGGTAGTAGGCGCGCATCAAATCGTGTTGTTCCTCGGGCGGAATGGGGGCCAGGTAGTGCTGCCAGGCATCGGGAAAAATCCAATGGCAGCCCTCTTGGTAAAACCAGCGAAACTCTTCCGGGCGACACAGAAAAATGCCTCTTAAAATCAGGCCTGCGGTTCGCTCCGGGTGCGTTTGCCCGTAGGCCAGGGCCAGCGTACTACCCCAGGAGCCCCCAAATACCAGCCAGCGATCGATTCCCAGCCGTTCACGAATGCGTTCCATATCGGCCACCAGATCCCAGGTGGTGTTTTCTTCCAGGCAGGCGTGGGGGGTGCTTCGTCCGCAGCCGCGTTGGTCAAACAAAATAATATGAAAGCGCTCAGGATCAAAAATGCGGCGATGATCACTGGAGCAGCCCGCCCCGGGGCCGCCGTGCAAAAACACCACGGGTATGCCTTGCGGGTTGCCGACGGCTTCCACGTACAGCGTGTGCCGGGCGGAAACGGGTAGCTGAAAAGTATGGTAGGGTTCAATGGCCGGATACAGTGTGTGTGTCATCGTGTAGAGTCTCTCTCTCGGTAACAGCGCAATTATGGCAACGCATTGTTTTTGTATCATACATTGTTTGTTGCATACACGGGTTCACGGTTTTTTGGGCCTTGCGCACTCGTGATAAGGCTTTTCCCCTGGCCAGTTTTCTTTCATTGCCAGCCGTTTGCAAACCACTTATAGTAAGTGGGTTCTTTGTGTAAACGCTCTGGTATTTTATACAGTTCCATCAGGTCGCGTTTCCCCTCTCGCTTCGTTTTTTACAACCGTATCTAGCTGAAAAAATACTTAGGAGGTTTGTTCAATGGTGTCTTCCAGCGCGCCGAATGCAGCCCCTGCCACGGTGGAAAACCCACTGCGGATGAAGGGCATGGCGTTTATTCAGTTTGCCACGCAAGAGCCCGAGCGCGTGGATCAGATCTTTAAGGCCATGGGGCTTTCTAAAACTCGGCAGCACCGCCAACGGCCTGTGGCGTATTATAACCAGCACGATATCCATTTTTTGGTGAGTACCGCTGAGCAGGGCTTTGGTCACGATTTTTGCCAGGCCCACGGAAAAACCACCGCTTGCGCCATTGGCATTCGGGTGCAGGATGCCCAGTATGCTCTGGAAGAGGCCGTTCGTCGGGGCGCCAAAGCGTACAGCTCTTCAGAATCGGGTGTGGCCGAACTGAACTTACCCGCCGTATATGGTGTGGGCGGCAGCCTGATTTACTTTGTGCAAGACGATGAGCACGGTAACGACGCCTACATTGCCCAGGAGTTTGAACCGTTGGCCAACCCGGAAATGGTGCCGGAAAAGGGCTTTTTACTGGTTGATCATATGACCAACAACGTGTTTAAAGGCACCCGCGATACGTGGGCGGACTTTTACAAGGAGATTTTTGGCTTTTACGAAATTCGCTACTTTGACATTAAGGGCGAAAAAACGGGCTTAACCTCCTTTGCGCTTCGTTCGCCGTGCCACACGTTTTGCATTCCCATTAACGAAGGGAACGAAGATAAATCGCAAATCGAGGAGTACCTGCGCGACTACAACGGGCCTGGAATTCAGCACATTGCCCTACTTTCGCGCGATTTGCTGACCTCTTTGGACGCGCTGTCGGCCCACTCGGAAATTCAAACCCTGGATATTGACGCCGACTACTACGAAACGGTCTACGACCGCGTGCCGCAAGTCACGGAAGATCGCGAGCGGATTAAGCGCCACCAGGTGTTGGTGGATGGCGATGAGCGCGGCTATTTGCTGCAAATTTTTACCCAAAACATTTTTGGTCCCATCTTCTTTGAGATGATCCAGCGTAAAAATAACCAGGGCTTTGGCGAAGGCAACTTTACGGCCCTGTTTAAATCTATCGAACGAGACCAGGAACGTCGTGGCGTGCTCTAGCAGGCCAGTTTTTCGGTTTGTTTGCTCAAGTCCAGTTGAATGGTAAACTCTCTATAGCCCTTCTAACCTTTGCAAGAGGTTAGGGGGCTATTCATTTATTTGGCTTTTGCCCTCTGGATGGCGGGCATCTTTTCGTAGGGGCAAGTGCTACGACCCCAGGGCAGTTCCAGGTAAGGCTTGCGGTTGGGTTGGTTTGTTGGCTTGGGCTTTGGGTGAAACTGTAAAATGGTGATCAGGTGGTTGGGCGACTGGTAAATGGGGCTAAAGTGCTGCGGATAGCAGCCCACCACAAACCAGGCGCCAGATTCCACGGGCGCGACCAGATCGAAGTTTTGCAAGTGGGGTTCTAATACCAGCGCCTGTACCCGGTGCTGTATCATTCGTTCCAGGGTTAGCCGGGCGGATTCCGGCGTAAAGCGTTGGTTAGCGCCTGTTTTTTCCAGGGCCACATTGGTGAGTAAAAACGTACGATGCCCCGTATACAGGCCAAACAGCGTATCCGAACGGGCTGCCACCGGAACCCAGGTGGGAATGTGCCGACGAATGTAGCCAATGGCTGCCTGGTACTCGCTCCACAGCCAGGGATTTCGGCCATTGTCCATCTGGTGCTGTTGCCGCAGCGCCTGGACCCCTTCTACATACTGTGGAATGGGAACTATCGATGCGAGGCTGACCAGAATAAGGATGCTTTTGGCCAGCCGGGGGTATCTCTTTGCGCTCCAGCCGTTGACCAGTGGCGCCAACAGATAGAACCACAACCAGGGTAGGGCAATGAGCATAAAGCGCATTACCTGGTTCTCGTAATGCCAAAGCCAAACCAGCAGGATGTAGAAACCGAGGTACAAGCCCGGAATGCGCCATCGCTTTAGGCGAATGGCTTCGACGGCCCGAAGCATAAAATAGCCTGCCAGGGCGTAACTCAGTAGAATATCCAGGGCCAAGAGGCCGCGCACCAGCCAAAGATTCCCGCTGAGTTCGGGGGTGGGAAACAGGACAAAAAAGTTGTGGACCAACGGCGCCATCAATTCGCTGGTGCTGCTAACCAGTTGCGCCAAAGTTGCCTGGAAGGCCTGTAGCAACCCGCCTTCGGCCAAATTATGTTGCAATTCCAGCAGGTAGGGTTCGTAGTTTTGCGTGGGCGGGCCGCCTTCGCGTGGGTAGGCGTGGCGATGCCAAAATCCCCATACGGCCCAGGGAATCCAACTGAGCAGGCTGGTGCCCACGGTGTAACGCCATGCGTTTTTCCACTGACGGTTGAGCATATAGTAACTGCCAATGGCCAGCAGCACCACAATGCCAAACGTGCGCGTGTGAAAGCACAGGGCTGAGAGAATGATGAGCAGCCCTTGCCACAGGCGTTGTTGGCTGGCAGACCATTCGCCCGTGTTTTGGGTGGTTTGTTGCTGCCAATCCGCCAGTCCAACCGTCAGCACGGTGAGCAGTAAAAATAACCCTTCCGAGAGGGTGGCGTTCATCACAAACAGAAAGTAGGCGCTTCCTGCCGTAAAGCCAACGGGTAACAATGCCGCCCACATGGGCCAGGCCGCTACCCGGCGAAGGTAAAGATAGAATAGTAATAAAGCCGCTAGCGCCGCTGTGGAAGATACCGCCGTGAGCCACCACAGGTTTTCTGGAAAGGAGGGCAGTACTTGCCAGACGACAGACAACACGGCAGGGTAAAAAATGGGGTATTTAAGCTGCGGTGGCGTGCCCACCAAGTGCCCCAATACGTATCCACGACCTTCCGCCAGGGCTTTGGCCGTGGATACATACACGCCATCGTCGTGAAAGAGCCCGTTAATTTGGGTATCGATGCAGCCAAAGTAAACAAGGCCAACCGTCAGCAAAAAGACGACGAGCAAAACCACCTCCACCCAGCGGGGTGGGTGGACAAGACGACAAAAGAGCCAGCGCAAACAAGCCCCCCCGAAAGTCATCGTGTGATCATGATGGAAAAAAACGTACCATGGCGGGGGATCGCTTAGACGCCGAGGCCAATTTTTCGCTTTTCGGCTTCCGGCGAAACTTCGTCCACGGTGCGGTACACGTCTTTAAACACCTGGGCCAGTTGTTCCGGGCTGAGGTTCACGTTGTTGTTGCGCACGTAGCTTGCCACAATGTCTTTGGCCACCATAAGCTTGGTTTCTTTGGTTACACGGTCTTCCATGAGAATGGGATCCTCTCTCAAATCCAACAGAACAACGTTTAGAATAGCACGGCAGCAGAATGTAGGAGAACCCTCAGGCCAATGGATTTAGCCATTGAGATTTAGCAACAGCCTATGCATCATTGGACCATTGCCGGTGCTGAATGAGAATGCAGGCGTCCCAGAGAACTTGCATACCCGCTTGTTGGGCTTTTTCAATGGCTTCTGGCGATTCCGCTCCGGGCTGAAACCATACCCGCCGCACGCCTTTGGCCAGACAATCTTCAATCACGGCGAGACCCGCCGCAGGTGGCACCACCACATTGACAACCTCGGGCACTTCAGGCAGTTGGGCCAGGTTGGGGTAGCACGGATCGCCTTCCACCTCGGGCAGTTTGGGGTTAACCGCATACACCCGATACCCGGATTCTTTTAGGCGGCGATAGATTTTGTTACCGTATTTCTCTCGATCGGTAGAAACCCCAACCACGGCCCAGCAGCGTCGGCTGGCAAAATCATCGGTTAACACTTCTGGGGCGGTAGGGTCTAAAGCGGTTTGCTCTGTGGGCGAACCCGGTGCGTGCGTCATCAACTAAAAAACCTTTTTATTCTATTTCAACACAAGCAGGACTGCGCCTAGTCAGTATAGTTTGTCGCCTGCTTGCAAGACAAGGAGCATCGCAAGCATAAAGTGTCTCATCAAACGCGTTTATGCACTAGGCGTTGTTAGGTGTGTTTCGCCAGTCCGGTAAAACTTAAAGCAAGAGTGAGAGAGAGAAACAAGTGGAGAAGAGGAGTCAATGGAATGAGTCAGGTTGAATTTCGCATTATTACAGCGGCTTGGAGCTGGATGAATCAGAACGAGCAGCATTTGGTTCGTAACGATGACGGAAATATTACTTTCCAGCCTGGGGCCCAATCCAACTTGCCAGTGGATCAACAGTTTTCATATCAAGAGTTACAGGCGTTTCAAAACTACTGGGATTTACAGAGAGAGGAAAGGCATCGTTCGGGTGGAGCGCTCACTCAGGCGGAAAATGATATTCGTCGTGGAGTCAATTACCTCAGCAATACGGATGCCGGGGCGCGTGTTGGGGTGGCAGGGCGCATTTTTAACCAGGCCGATTATCTCCACATACTCAATAACGAAACGTATTTTGATTAGGGCGTGCTCCTCAGTTAACGTTCTGACACGCATTTGCGCAGTTCATTCGAGAGACGCATTATTCTCGCCAACGCTTAAGGCGATAACTTGTTCTCCAGCCAAAAGCGCTCATCTAACCGCCAATTTGCAGACCGCCACTGGCCGTGTGTTGCGCATGAGGAATGGCGCGGGTGCCCGCCGGATGGGTTAAGTGGACACTGCTTTGTTGCTGTGTCTGTTGCTGAAGGAGCAGTTGCGCCTGCCCGTATAAACTTTGGGCGTGGGCAAATACGGCCAAATCCGCCCCGGAAGGATCGCTGGGGGCCACGGCGGCGGCCATAATGGTGTGGTACGCGCTCAGGCTTTCCGAGGGGTTGGCCCGGTTGATGCCTGGAATTTGAATGGGCACATGGCCTGCCACGGCGACACCGTCGCCATCGTAATCAATATGGATGCCCCCGCCAAAACGACCCGCAGAGCTGGCATGCGCCATTTCGTGGCCCATAATATGCTGGTAGCTCTGTTGTCGCACGTTGGCCAGGGCTTCTTCTCGGCTGGCGGCCTGAGCGGTAAAGTGGCCCTTCTGCACCAGCACCATAGCGGCAGGAGATGTTTCCCCGCTGGCGTTAGGGCCTGGGGGTTGGACCAACCCGGGTGTGAAACCAGGCATCCTTCCAAAGGCACGAGCCGTCTCCATAGGCAACCCTTCCCTGAGTTTGATGTGTGCAATATGGGGAGACAAAACACAACCACCCAGAGCAATTCTTGCTCTCCAGGCCGTGTGGGCTTGTCCCTGTCGGTAAGACTTCTAGTATAGCGATGCGCTTGGATTTTGAGAACGCGATCTGTTCACAATTGTTAATAATACGCGACCCGCACCGCTTTGGTTCGGCACCTGCCCAAAGGGCTGTTAATAGTCGGCGGCTTCGGTTGAGAGGTTGGCAGAAGGCTTGCGGAACAGATCGTCAAAGCGCTGCACGGTGACATCAAACGTTCGCTGGGTCGCTGCCTGCTGGAGCGTGTCAATGAGTTCCGTTACGGGGAGAACCTGCTGTTTACCGCCCCCGTGGTAGCGTCGGACGGAAACGGTTTGATCGGCGGCTTCTCGGTCGCCAACCACCAGCATATAGGGGATTTTTTGCGTCTCTGCCGAACGAATCCGGTAGTTAATGCTGTCTTCGCCATTAATTTCCACCCGAATGCCAATGGCTTTCAGTTGTTGGCGCAGTTGGTGCGCGTAGTCATGGTGGCGTTCGGCAATGGGTAAAATCACAGCCTGCACCGGCGATAGCCAGGTGGGGAAGGCGCCGCCGAGGTGCTCGATTAAAATGCCCATAAACCGCTCAAACGAACCGAAAATTGCCCGATGAACCACAATGGGCCTTTGGTAAGAGCCATCTTGGGCCACATACTTCAGCTCAAATCGCTCCGGTAGCTGAAAATCGAGCTGAACGGTGCCACATTGCCACTCTCGGCCCAAGCTGTCTAAAATGTACACATCGATTTTAGGGCCGTAAAAGGCGCCTTCGCCTTCATCCACCTGGTAGGGCCTGCCGGTGGCTTCCAACGCCGCCCGAAGCCCCGCCTCGGCCTCATCCCACACGGATGGATCGCCCATAAAATTATCCGGCCGGGTGGAAAAGCGAAAGTTGTACTCCAGCTCGAACAACGAGTAGATTTCGTCCAGCATTTGAAGCAGGCTGTTGACTTCATCTTGAATGTGCTCTGGGGCCAAGAAGATATGAGCGTCATCCTGAATGAAGTTTCGGGTTCGCATAATGCCGTGGAGCGCCCCCGTGGCTTCGTTGCGGTGCAATACCTGGCCTTCTGCAATACGCAGCGGTAAATCTCGGTAGGAGCGGGTTTGGCTGCGGAAGTACAGCATCGTATCCGGGCAATTCATCGGCTTTAGCGCAAAGCTGGGCTCGTTGTTGTCGTCTTTAAAAATAAACATGTTCTCCTGGAAGTGATCCCAGTGGCCCGAGGTCTCAAACAGTTCTTTGCGATAGAGCAGTGGGTTCATGATTTCCACGTATTCGCGCTGGCCAATGGTCTCTCGCCAAAAGCTGGTGAGCAGGTTGCGCAGAATGACGCCTTTGGGGTGCCACAGCGCAGAGGCCGCCCAAGGGTGGAAGGAGAACAGATCCAACTGGGGGCCTAACACCCGGTGATCTCTGGCTTTGGAGGCGGCTAAAAATTCTAGGTAACGTTCCAAGTCTTTGGGCTTGGACCAGGCCGTGCCCGCAATTCGGGTGAGCGAAGGAATGTCTTCCCCACGCCAGTGGGTGGCGGCCAGGGTTAAAATTTTGGTGTTACGGCACAGCCCGGTGTGGGGAACATGCGGCCCGGCGCACAGATCGATAAACTGGCCGTGGCGGTACAGGGTTACCCGCTCAGAGGGAATGCGTTCAAGCACTTCTATCTTGTGGGGCTGATTCCAGCTTTCAAAGAGCTCAATGGCTTCCGCCTTGGAGATTTCGGTGGTTTCAAACGGTTCGGAGCGGCCAGCAATTTTATCGAACGCCTGCTGAATGGCTTCCAGGTGCTCTTCGCGGATGGGTTCGGGCGGCTTTACATCGTAGAAAAATCCTTGGGGGGTGGCTGGGCCTGTGGCAAACTGCACGGTGGGCCAAATGGCCTCAATGGCGCTGGCCATCACATGGGCGGCCGAGTGACGAATGCGCACCAATTGTTCTTCAGCGCTCAGGCGTTTGAAGGCTTCTCCAGAAACGGCCTCCCAGTTTAGCGATTGGACCCAGCCAGCCTTGGCTTGCTTGTGTTGAGATTGTTCTTGCCGGGATTCGTTTTGCTGGCTTGCCACATCACTCATTGCCGTTTTGGTGCCTCTTGCTGCCCAGAATAATAAATATCAGGATTTGAACCAAAGAAGATTTTTTTATTGTAGAGGGGGCAATGCACAGAGACAAGGCTACCCTTACAACTTGGATGGGTGGGGCCGTTTGGCCTGGCCTGCAAAATTTACCGGCAACAGGCAGTGGCCCGGCTAAAGGCAATGCGCGTAAAGCAGAGATTGTGCATGGGCAGTGCACACGCTAAGAAGAGGGTCTGAGAGAGCCTTGCCCTTCGTGGTTTAAGGGTTTAGTGCCGCTAAGCGTACCCTTACCCGAGGTGCTGGTGCTGTTGACGCTATCATTGGCCAATATTTCCGAAGGACGGTTGCCATCGGACTCACGGTCCGCATCGTAGGATTGTCCAGCTTCTGCTTGCAGGTGCTGGACAATTTGATGGAGGGGTTTGGGCAAGCCTTCCGGCAGCAATTCGCTCAGTCGTCGTTCTGGTCGTCGGCTCCTTCGGCCAGCGGTGGAAGAATCCGCCTTTTCGGTTGCTTTTGGCAGCCGCGTGACCTGGTAAATTTCTTCCAGGCGATGGCGCAACGCATCGACTGAGGTCATTTTTTCCAGCGCGCCGCGATGCACCAGAGAAATGTTGCCCGTTTCTTCCGAAACCACAATGCAATGGTTGTTGGTCACTTCCGAAACGCCAATGGCGGCCCGGTGGCGTGTACCATAGCTCCAACTCAGGTTGGGGTCTTCGGTGAGTGGGAGTAGCACGCCTGCTGCGGTAATACGGTTATCGGCCCCGATTACCACGGCCCCGTCGTGCAGCGGGGCGTTGGCATGAAAAATCGTGAGCAATAATTCGCTACTGAGTCTGGCTTCGAGTGGGGTACCAGCTTCCAGGTAAGCGCCGGGGTCAATGCCCGAGGGGGTTTCATGTTCCAGCACAATGAGCGCGCCGGTTTTGGTCCGGGCCATGTAGCGTACCGCTTCGGTCAACTCTCGAATGAGGTATTCGGCCTTGCGTTCTTCGGCGCCGCGAGTCACCATTTTCAGGCCAAACCAGTCTGCCTGGCCCAAGTACAGCAGCATGCGGCGGAGTTCGGGCTGAAAAATGACAATAAGACCAATCACAATCAGGTGAATACTGGAGCCAAACACCACTTGCAGGAGCTGAAAATCCAGGAGGCGGGCCCCCACCCACAGCGCCACAAAGCTTAGCAAAATCACAAACAGCCCTTTCAGCAGCCGATCCGCGTGGCTGTGCTGAATAAACCGGCTATAAACCAAATAAATAATGGCCACCAAAATAGCAACCTGTGCAATGAGCTTTAACAGCACGGGGCCGTACAGGCTTAGCAGTTCCCAGTTGTAGGTGGACTCGATCATTGCTTACCCATCCATAGGAGGTGTATTCCTGGGATCCGTTGAACTTAAACGCTGGCAACGGTAACACAGCGGTCTTTAGGCGGCTTGGCATACAAACCCGTGGGCCCCCCAAGGGGCTGATGGGTTATAGATGACGCTTGAAATGAAATGCGTTCCAGTCGCTGGCCAACGGGTTTCCCCATGGTGTTTTGGTGGTCTCACGTTGCGGTTGCAAAAACGGTGTTTACACAAAAATGGAGAAGCGGGCACCGATTTCAGTGGTGAGCGTCAATGGTCAGCGCTCCAACGGTTGACGTGCCAATGGTTGTGAATGGGCGACCTGGGACAGTTTACAGAAACATGAAAAGCCTGTCAGGCACAAGCATTTTGGGTTGTAGCAAACAAAAGCCAGGAAATGCACTTAAACGCAGACGGATAACGAAACCTGTAACGCAAACCGATGGGCGCGTAAGCAGTTTGGTACCGTAAGCCCCGACACCCTTTTTTATTGTAGCAGGTTTTGGAGGTGTCGGGAGTCATTTGGAAGATTGCTTTTTGTAAAACCCTTTGCAGGGTTTAAAAACATTGCTTTACGAGTGCAAACAGCGCAGCAAAAGCCTTATAACAGCCCCTGTTAAATAATCAGGATAGGCCGTGTAGCGCAGGGGTGTTAAACGCCCAGCGGTTGCCTTAAAGCGATTGCAACGTCTCAGGAATTTGGTCCAGGGCGATCAAGTCGTCCAGCGTTTCCCGGCGAACCAGCAGATGGGCTTTTCCATTTTCTACCAGCACGGTGGCGGGCCGTGGTATGCGGTTGTAGTTGGAAGACATACTGTAGTTGTAAGCCCCTGTGCCAAACACCAATAATGTGTCGCCAGAAGTAAGCGAAGCCGGGGCTTTAAACGACTGGATTAACACATCGCCCGATTCGCAGTACTTACCCACCACGGTGACGGTTTGAGAAGCAGGTTCGGTGGGTTTGTTGGCCACCATGGCCGTGTAAACCGCCCCGTAAAGGCTGGGTCGAATGTTATCGCCCATGCCCCCGTCAACGGAAACAAACGTCCGAACATCGGGCACGTGCTTAATGCCGCCCACCGTGTAAAGCGTAAGGCCTGCCGTGGCCACCAGGCTTCTGCCCGGTTCCAGGTAAAGCTTTGGCAAGGGATATTCCAGCCTGGCAGCGTATTCGGTCACCTTGGCGGCAATCCGGCGCATCATGCCCTCAATGGCTGGTGGATCGTCCAGTTCGGTGTAGGAAACGCCCAGCCCGCCGCCAATATCCATTTCATCCAGGGTGAGGCCCTGATAATTTTCTCGAATGTTGTAGAAAATGTTGAGCAAGACCTCGATTAAATCATCGTAGGCGCCTTGCTCAAAAATCTGAGAACCAATATGGGCCTGTAACCCTCGGAGCCGAATGGTGTCTTTTGCTGTTGTCACCAGGTAGGCCAGGGCTTCTGGCAGAACGGCCAGATCGAAGCCGAATTTGGTATCGCGCTGGCCGGTGCGAATGTACTCGTGGGTGTGGCACTCAATGCCCGGCACCACCCGGAGTAACACATCCACCGAGGTGTTTTTTTGCTGACAGATGCGATGAATTTGTTCCAGCTCGTGTAAATTATCCACCACCAGGCGTCCCACCTTGTAATGAATGGCCATCGTCATCTCATCGGCCGACTTGTTGTTGCCGTTCATTAGCACGCGGTCCATCGGAAAACCGGCCTGGATGGCCGTGTGCAATTCTCCGGCAGAAACCACGTCCAGCCCGAGCCCTTCTTGCTGCATTAGCTTGCACAGGCCAAGGTTTAAATTGGCCTTAGCCGCCAAGACCACCTGCACGGGTTTGCCGTAATAGCGTTCAATGCTTCGGTACTGCCTTGCCCGGTGCCGAATGGTTTCGGCGTCCAGCACGTACAGGGGGGTTTGAAACCGCTCTACCAACTGGGCAATGGGCACGCCACCCACCTGGGTTTGCCCGTCTGCGTCAAGAGAAAACGTGTCTGGGCGAACCAGCTCGGGTACGGATAAGACGGCCGGGGGCGAGGGAAGGGCCGATGCTGCTTCCAAATCGGTTGGGGAGGTCTCAGAAGACAGTGACAGAGACTCTGGAAAAGGGGATTCAAACGACGACGCCATCACGGAATGGGGGACTCCTGCTGGTTGCTATGGTTGCGGATACTGCCTTGGATCGCGAAGGCCGCGAGTTATGGCGGGCTTGGGCCGGGGCATAAATACTTGCCGCGCCATTGTATCACGACTCCCTGCTTGGCCGCAGGGGCCGCGTGGGGCAAATGCCTGCCAAAGTTGGCCCCTTGGTTGGCCAGTCGGTTGCTCAGTCGGTTGGTTGTTCCAGACAGCAGTTACGTTTCTGTCTGTAACGGCCCGGGCGGCATTGTGTGCGTATTCCTTTGCGCTTTGTTTTTTTGCGGCTTATGATGTCGGCATGGCATCTTTTGCAGAGAATATCCGGCAGGTTGTCTGCCGCCCTCACCAACGGTTAACCGGGAGACTGACACAGTTGTCGACGATTACTACAACCTTACCAATACTGGAAGCCCTCGATTTTGTACCGCCGGGAGGCCATTCGCTGGCCGCCTGGAACGATCTGTTACCGGAGCCCCCGGCCCCGGTCGCCAGCTATGTTCCTGCCACCATGGCGGGCAACCTCTTGTACACGGCGGGCTGTTTGCCCAGCCGTAACGGTCAGGTGCTGTACGAAGGCGCCATGGGTGGCTTTGCCATTCCGCTCGAACATGGCCAAAAGGCGGCTCGGTTGTGCGCCATTAATTGCCTTAGCATTATTAAGGCCAACCTGGGCCATTTGGGCCGTGTTAAGCAGGTGGTTAAGGTAACGGGCTACGTGAGCAGCGTGGCCAGCTTTACCGATCAGCCCAAGGTCCTAAACGGCGCTTCCGATTTTTTGGTGCAGGTGTTTGGTGAACCCGTGGGCCGACATGCCCGGGCGGCGGTCGGTGTGGTGGCCTTGCCTCTGAATGCCTCCGTTGAGGTGGATTTGGTGGTTTTGTTCGAGTAATGGGTTGCGGCTACCCGCCCGTTTTTGCCCCTGCCTGTTCGCTCCTGCCTCCCTGGGGCTTGCCGCAAAACAGCAGACGAATGCCTGCGGGTCTCGTTTTTAGGTTCTGTTTGTTTTTTGAAAAGCCAAATAGGTTAAAGCGAAAGGATGAAGGCATTGAGACAATCTGAGCCGGTGTTCAGTTTTAAAGCGATTGTGTTCATCCCAGCTCTGTGTGGATTGAATGTAGGCTCTTTTTTGGCAACGATTCCTTCCTGCTGCGCCGCGCCGTGTGCCAATACCACGCTGGCATACGGGTATCCTTGCCATTGCGCTTGAGGTGCTTTCCCTGATTTCTCTCTCGTTATTACAGCCGTTGCTACTGCTTGCAAGCCTGCTGGCGCTGGGCGTGGCCCATGCCTTGGAGCCCGGCCACGGTAAATCGTTGGTGGCTGCCTATGTTTCCGGTTCCCGAGAGGCCCGCCCTTGGGATTCGGTAGTCTTGGGCGTGGTCGTGGCCGTTATTCATACGCTGTCTGTGTTGGCTATTGGGTTTGCAGGGCTGCTGTTGGCAGAGCGGATGTTTGCCCAACAGGAAGAGTTGTTTCGCTCTCTGGAGGTCTTGTCTGGGCTAATGATTCTGGGCATCGGCTTGTGGGTGGGCTGGCACCGTTTTTTCGGAAAAAATCAGTCTTCGGAAGCCTGTTGCCACGGAGGACATGCGCACTCCTTGCCCAAAGTGGGGCCGACAGTGGCGCCAAGCGGGGCTGAAGGTGCGTTGGCCAGTGTTGGCGCGCCGCGTGGGTCCAAATTGTTTTTTCGTCAGTTGCTGCAAACCCGTTGGGGGGCCTTGGTGGCGCTTGGGGTTGCCAGCGGCCTCAGCCCATGCCCGATGGCGGTGGCGGGTCTCATGCTGTCTTTAACGGTTGGCGGCTACGGCCGTCTGGCAGAGGTGGTGCTGTGCCTGAGCGTATTTAGTTTGGGAATGGCGTTAACGGTCATGGTGCTGGCAGGCGGTTTAATGCTGTCTCGTCAAGGAATTCTGCAACAGCGCGGGTGGTTTCAGTGGCTGGGTCGTGCGGTTGGTCGCTCTTTTGGCCACGCGCTAACCCGCGGAATTGAAAGAATCAGTGCACTGCTGTTAATTGCCCTGGGCTGTTGGCTTACCTGGAACGCCTGGTTTACAGACCCGTTGGCCAGTGGTCAAGCGGTTTCCGATTCCCATTCAGCGAGTGGGCAAGGGCCAGTCCACGCCTCTGAGCGCGGTGGCCCAATGCTTTGGTTTCTACTGGAAAAGCCGCACGAATAACCCTGTTAGGGCCTTCGAGGGGGCACTCTGTTTCTATTTGTGAAGGCTGGGGTCGAGTTTGTGCCTGGTTTTACCCATAATGAACTCGGCCATTGTTTACGGCGTTTGCTGCCAGCGTGTGGTGTTGAGGTCGACCCGTGAAAAAGCAACTCAGCCTGAAGGATGCAAGGACGTACCGTCGGTTGCTTCGGTATTTGGCTCCGTATCGTCTGCGGTTTGCCGTGGCGTTGCTGGCTGCCCTGCCGGTGGCGTTGGTGGATGGCGGTGGCGCTTTTCTGGCGGGCCCGTTAACGGATGTGTTGCTCCAGGCGGATGCCAACGCCCTGCTGTCAGACCCGTCCTGGCTCACCTGGCTTTTGTTTGCTTTGGTGGGCGGCACCTTGCTCAAGGGGTTGTTTGAGACCCTCAGCAACCACCAGACCAACTATTTGGCCAATGCCATTACCCGGGATCTGCGCGCCGACCTGTTTCTACACCTGGGGCACCTGAACTGGCGGCACATCAAGGCAACAACAACCGGCGAACTGATGAGCCGTTACTTTAACGATCCGGCCGTACTGCAAGAGGCGGTGGTCAACAACTTGCGGGATGTGATCATTCAAAGCCTTCGGTTGGCTGGGCTTGTGGCGGTGTTACTGTACCGAAATGCCCTCTATGCGGTGCTTGCGCTTTCAATTATCTCGCTGATGGTGTGGCCCATTCAGGTGCTCAGCCGTCGCATCCGGCGCTTGGACTACAACTATCAAACGGTGCTGACCCGCCTGCTTAATGTGTTTACCGATGCTGTTGCCGGGGCGAAGCTCATTAAGGCTTACAACCTTCAGGCCTACAATCGCCAACGCTTTGCGCACGGGTTGGATGATTTTTTCCTGACGGGCCTGCGTATTGCTCGGGCCAGTATTCTAATCCGTCCGCTGGTGCACATCATTGGCTCGGTGGGGGTGGGCCTGGTTTTGTGGATCGGCCTCTGGCAGGTGTCTCAGGGCCAAATGACCCCTGGGGAGCTGACATCGTTTTTAGTGGCCTTGGGTTTGGTCTATGCGCCGGTTAAAACCCTGGGGAGTCAACTGGGGGGGATTCAACGAATTTTAGCGCCCGCCGAGCGCGTGTTTGAAAAATTGGACGTTCGGCCCGATTTTGACGAACAGCCTGAACTGCAAACCGTGCCCAAGCTATCCCCGTTTAAAGACCTGCGTTTGGTGGGCGTTTATTTTGCATACGAAGACGGGCAAGACGTTCTTCGCAATGTGCATTTAACCGTGCTGGCCGGTGATGTGGTTGCCTTGGTAGGCCCCAGTGGTGGCGGAAAGTCTACTTTGGCCGATCTGCTGCCACGGTTGATGGACCCCACGCGAGGTCGCATTTTGTACAACGGGCAAGACATTCGTGAGCTGCCGGTTTCGGCCTTACGGCGACAAATTGCCGTGGTCAGTCAGGATACGCAGTTGTTCAACGGCTCTATACGAGAGAATCTGATGCTGGCCAACCCACAAGCCACCCAAACGATGTTGGAGAGCGCCGTGGCGTCTGCTTGTCTGCAAGAGTGGTTGGCGCAACTGCCCCAGGGCTTAGAGACCTGCGTCGGGGAGCGAGGCGTGCAGGTTTCCGGCGGGCAACGCCAGCGAATTGCCATTGCCAGGGCTTTTTTAAAGGATGCCCCCATCTTGGTGCTGGATGAAGCCACCAGCGCGCTTGACAACGAGTCCGAAGCCCTGGTGCAGACTGCTTTGGTGCGTTTAATGGCGGGCCGTACCGTGCTGTTCATTGCCCACCGGCTTTCCAGCCTTCGCATTGCCAACCGGGTGGTTGTGATTGAAAACGGCCAGGTGGTGGAATCGGGCACGCCGGAAAGTTTGCTCAAAAACGAACAGGGCGCCTATTACCGGCTGGCCAATGCGCATGAGACCAATCCCACACCGTTAGAGGTTATTGGTCGCTAAGAGACAAGCCTGTAAGCCTTGAGGTGTGTCCTCAATTAACGCCCTGACAGGCCTTTGCGGCGTTGTTGTGCTACTTGCTCAGTCATTGAGTTGTGTTCTAAGCTTCTGGTCGCTGCAAAGAAGTTGCCAATGCGGCTTCATACAGCTTGTAGGCGGTATTTTTTATAACATCCAGGGAAAAGGCTTTTCCAGTCTTCCAGGTGAAATTTTTCCCAAAATAGCAGGACGACTCGCCCCAGTGCAGGAGGGCAGATTGTTGGCAAGCCCCTGTACGGTGGCCCAGGCCAAAATGGCAAAGGCCAGGGGTTCTTTTATTTTGTTGGGAATGCCGTAATCCTCATGGGTTTTTACCACCAGCGGATGACCGAACTGTTGCGCCAACTCTTCCCTCAAGAAGGCCATCAGCGTTTTGTTGTAGGCACCGCCGCCGCCCACAATCACCTCGTCAATATGGTAATGGGGCTGCACGAACTGCCGGTAGGCATCAGCAATGCTTTTGGCTGTAAAGTACGTGAGTGTGGCCAGCACATGCTCTTTATGAATGCGCGGAAACTGTTGGAGCAGATCTTCTACATAGTCTTGGCCAAATTGGTTTCGTCCCGTGGTTTTGGGCGGTGCTTTTCTTAGGAAAGGGTGTGCCAGCAAGGCATCCAGCAGTTCGGCATCAATTTTTCCGGCAGAGGCAATCTCACCGTTTTTATCGTAAGTTTGCTCAAACAACATGCACATAGCCCCGTCCATCAGCATATTGCCCGGGCCGGTATCAAAAGCCATTGGGGCCTGTTGCTGGTCGGCGGGCAGCACGGTGACGTTGGCAATACCGCCGATGTTTTGAATACAGCGCCCCAGGCGATGGTTTTGAAAGAGCAACTGATCGGCAAAGGCAACCAAAGGCGCCCCTTGGCCGTCTACGGCCATATCTCGGGGGCGAAAATCGGCCACGGTGGCAATGCCTGTTTTTTCGGCAATGATGGAGGCTTCCCCAATTTGCAGGGTGGCGCCTACAGTGCCAGTACTACCCCACTGGGGCGGAAAATGGGCAATCGTTTGGCCGTGAGATCCAATGCAGTCAATGGCATCTGCCGCAATGCCTACCCGGCGAATAACAGCCAGCGCCGTTTCAGCAAACAGGGAACCCACCGTCATGTTGAGCCGACAAACGTCGCGAAGCGACACGATGGGCTCCTGGGACACGGCCAGCAATTGTTGTCGCAGCGCCGAATCAATCGGCTCGGAATAATCCCCCAGGATTTCAACCGAAATGGGCGCGGTCTGCTCGGTTGCCTCTGTGGGTTGGGTGGGTGAAATCTTGGCAATACACGCATCAATGGCATCCAGCGAGGTGCCAGACATAAGACCCAGTACCGTGAGTGGGCGACTGTTAGCCTGTCGGCTGGAGTAGGCAGCGTTCCACGGTGCGGCAGAGGCGAATGAATCCATTTTCAGTCTTCCTGGTTAACGGTTCTACTAACACGGTAAAGGTTCCGGCCCACTGGCCGCCCAAAATATCGGCAATCACCTGGTCTCCAACCATAGCCACCTGCGAAGGCGGCAGGTTCATTGCCCCCAGTGCACGCTGGAAAGATTTTTGAGAAGGCTTTCGCGCGGCAGTTAACGCCCCAGCGCCACACTGCGCCGCCGCAGCCTGGACATACGCCTCGTTTGGGTTGTTGGTTAAAATGTACAGAACAATCCCGTGCCGCGTCATTTGGTGCAGCCATGCCAGAATTTCTGGGCTGTAGCAGCCGCTGTGAGGGGGCATTAGGGTATTGTCCAGGTCTAGCAGAAGGCCACGCACGCCCCAGGCATCCAACGTTTCGGCCTGGAGCGATAAGACGGAAGGCAACCGCAATGTAGGGCGAATGAACACGGGGCTCTAAAGGCTTTCTGTCTGCAAGCGGCTAACCGGACGATGGCGCCCCATCTCTCCAAAAGGGCTTGGCTGGCTTTGGCGCTTGATCAGTCGGGCCAGCGCGTAGGCCAGGTCTGATCGGCGCATGGGCGCCAGCGGCAGAATGTTTTGGGCTGCCTGAGAACCAGTCCGTGGTTCTGTCTGAACGTTGACAAAGCCTTCCTTCACCGCAGTGGCCAAGGCACGGCGCGCCCAGACAGGAATTTTACCGGCATCGGCGTAGGGGCTTAAAATTTCGTTCACATACGGCTCTCCAAAGGGATAAACACCATCGGCTTGGGCCAAAATGGCAAACCCTTCGGCACGCGTAATGGGTTGATCCGGCATAAAGCGCTTTTCATCGTAACCAGACATGACCCCGTGCTGTAAAACCAGTTGAATGGCAGGATAAGCCCAATGTGTTGGGGGAACATCCAAATACTGAGTGGCGGGCGGTGTTGCGCCAACCGGTTTTCGCTTTTCCAGTTCAAAGCTTTTAACCAAAATACTGGCCAGTTCCGCACGGGTAACTACTTTTTCAGCATGAAACTGCCCGTCTTGCTCCACACTCATCCACCGGGACTGGAGCACCGTTTGAATGGCTTTCGCCGTCTCAGACGCCGGTCTGTTATCGAGAGAGGCGGCTTCTTTTTGCTGGGGCAGAGCCCAACTGTTGCCGGAGGAAATGCCTAGCAGTAACAGGCCCAACACACAGAAAAAAAGCACGCGTTGCACGGCCATTTTGCTAAAAATACCGGTCAACGCCCACGGTTGCGTTTGGTTCTGTATCATGGCGATGGAGGCTCCTGCTGCGGATTATTGGACCTGGTGTTTAACTTTGGGTGTGTAGCCCAGCGCAATCGCACACACCACCGTTATACACACCATACTTATACACGGAGTGCTTGCCCGCTGTTGACGACCTGGCTCTGCGACTCTCGCCACCACACTAGTAGCAAGGTGGCAATACAGATGCTGGAAAATGTCCCCACCAGAATGCCGATAAGCATTAACAGCACAAAGTCCCTGGTGGTGGAACCACCAAAAAAGTACAGCGCTGTTAGTGGTAGCAGGGCGGTTACCGAGGTATTAATGCTACGGGCCAGGGTTTGGTTAATGCTAAGGTTGGCAATGGTGCCAAAGGGCAACTTTTTGGAGTGAAGCAAACGGCTGTTTTCCCGCAGGCGGTCAAACACCACAATGGTATCGTGCACGCTAAAGCCAACCACGGTTAAAATACCGGTAATAAACATGCTGTCTACCTCCGTGTGGAACAGCACACCCAGCATGGCGAAAAAGCCAATCACAAACAGGGTGTCGTGCAGAAGGGCCACAATGGCGCAAACGGCATAATCCCAGTGAAAACGAACGGCCAAATAGCCAACAATTAGAATGTAGGCCAGCCCCAAAGCCAGCAGGCCGTTGGTTAATAGTTCAGAGGCCAGGGTGGGGCCAATGGAGTTTTTTTGAAGCACCGTAGGCCGACCAAACGCCTGGCTAAGCTCGGCTTCAATGGCGGGCACGTCCGTATCGTTGAGTGGTTGCGTGCGAATGGAGACAATGGAAGCTACCCGAAGGGGCGCTTTGTTTGGATTGCTTACGGGAGTGGCGCTGGCCGAAGCAGTGCTATTGCTTGTTACGCTTGTTGGGCTCGTACTTGTTGAAGAAGGAACCTCATCGGCTTGAGGGGCAGGCTGAGCCGAAACCGGAGACGTATGAGGGTTGGTTGCCAAAGGGGATGAACTGTCTCCCTCCAGGTTGCGCTGGGCAGGTTGCTGAACCTGTACCACCGCCCCTGCGTAACCCTGTCGTTCAAAAATGGTGCGAATGGCAGGGATGTCGTCCTGGTGAACGGGCTTTTCAAAGCCGTATTCCACAATGGTGCCGCCCACAAAATCAATGCCCAACCGGAGCGGAATGTAATTGGGGTGCTCCATTGCGCCTTGAATTAAAAAGTAGAGCCCAGGCAGCAGCAGGGCAATGGTAATGAGCAGGTACGCCCAGCGATGTTTGACAATATCCACCGGCCCATTTCGGTTGGCCAAGCTGCTGGGCAGCCCATTATTTTTTGGAGCAGAGGCGGTTGCAGTGGTAGTGGCTGTCATAGCGGGAGTGTTGTCCTTACCAGGTGCTTCTATCAACAGGGTTTCCTTTTTCCTTAGGGTTATTGAAGGTCATTTGCCTGAACGGCGGCGGCCCTAGGAAGAGGCGGCAGCTTTAATTTGATTTGCCTTTAGGCCAAACAGGGCCGGATTAACCGATTGGCCACCCTGCCCAAGCAGTATTTGCAGAAAGGTCCGCGTCACTGTAATGGCCGAAAACATGCTGACAGCGACCCCAATGGCCAGGGTTAGGGCAAACCCCTTGACTGCCCCGGTGCCTAAAAACCATAGTAGCGAACAGGTAATCAGCGTGGTCATGTTGCTGTCAAAAATGGATGGAAACGCCCGCTCAAAGCCTACTTCAATGGCCTTAAGCACGGAGCGGCCCCCGAGAATCTCTTCTTTGGTGCGTTCAAAAATCAGAATGTTGGCATCCACCGCCATGCCGATACTTAAAATAAACCCGGCAATGCCCGCCAGCGTAAACGTTACGCCAAACAGGACAAACAGCGCGTAGGTGAGCAAGGTGTAAACCACCAGGGCCATATCGGCAACCAAGCCTTGCAGCCGGTAATTGATGACCATAAATACCAACACCAGGGCCAGGCCAATTAAACCCGCCATTAAGCTTTGTTGAATGGATGCCAGACCCAGTAGCGGGCCTACCGTGGTTTCCTCAATCACATTGACGTTTACGGGCAGGGCTCCCGCGTTGAGCAAATCCACCTGTTCTTTGGCTTCTTGTCGGGTAAATTGCCCTTCAATGTAGCCACTGCCTTGCAAAATAGGCGTTCTTACGGCTGGCGCACTTACCAGTTTTTCATCAAAAAAGATGCCCAGCGCCTCTTGCTGCGGGGCGAGTTGGGTGGTGAGTTCTCCAAAGCGTTGTGCGCCTTGGCCGTTTAGCTCAAACTCGATAATCCATTGCCCGTTTTGAAGCGTACCGAGCCGGGCGCTTTTTAAATCCTTGCCTGACAAGCCGGTGGCGACCCAGTTGGCGCCTTCGCGCTTTTTAAATTCCAGCTTGCCCACCTTGCCCAGCATACGCTTGGCTTCTTCCGGGTTTTGAATGCCAGGAACTTCCACAATCAGGCGTTTTTCGCCCGTTCTTTGCACAATCGACTCTGAAATGCCCAATCCATTGACCCGTTTTTCAATAATGAAGTGTAGGCTATCCATGACCTGGGGGGTAATTTCAGGCACATCCGTGGTGGCAACGGCCTCTAGCGTCAGGCGAATCCCGCCTTTGAGGTCCAGACCCAGTCGAGGCTCTTTTTTAACGATGGTAAAAACCGCGCCCACCAATAGTGCAAGTACAATAATGAGCAGAACTTTTGGATTCTTGAGCATGGTCTACCCTCGTGGCGCGCTGTTTTGCTAACAGATTTTGGCCCATTGTATCAAAAACCACGCATTCAAAAAGCCGTTGCCTTCAAACTCGTTTGGTTGAGTCCTACAGCTCTGGCTGGAGGTTGAAAAAACACGACTTTAGGCGCTCTTTGGAAGGTTTTTTGTGCAAGAGGTTCAAGAGGTTTTTGTGATTTGACAGGCATGGTCAACCATCACAAAGCCACCATAAAAAAAGTGGCTTAGGTGTTGCGGTGTTTAAAACAGGCCGCTGGTACCAAAGCCACTGTATATGAAAACTACGAAAGCAATAATGCTTGCTGGCAAGCGTAGCAAAAACGCGCACGCGCTCCAACCATGCTTGCGGTGGATTTTTACGGATTACTTTTTGGATCGCTTTTTAACGAAGACCCAGGTAAGAAGACCCAGGGACGAGCATTATTGCCGAATATTATTGCCGAGCATTACTTATGTGCTGGCCGTGGGGCTGGTTTCCGTGGTGGGCTCTTTTTCCTCTACCACCTGGGCCACGGGGGTTCCGGTATCCTCGTCGTCTGCTGCTTGCAGGTTATCCAGGGTAAAAGAGGTGCCGCGTTCCTGGTTAAAAGTTTCCAGTTGGGTCGTGGCTTGCGCGTCAGGATTTTGATTTTCTCGTTGGGCCACGGTTCTACTGGCAGAAACCAATGCCTGGGCTTCAATTCGGTTGAGTTCCGCCTCCGTGAGCCCTGGGTTTTCTTCGGCGGCTTTGGTGCGGGCGGCCTGCGCGGCTTCGGTGGGCGAAATGACTTCCGCAGGCTGAGTGACCGGTTCGGTCCTTGCGCGTGTCGTTTCGGCGGGGTTGCCAGTCGGTCGGTTTGCGGTGTCTCCTGCACCGGCAATGCCCAAGCCTCGGATAACTTGCTCTAGCAAAGCGAGCTGGTTGGCGCCCACCTGATCTCGGGCCAGGCTGCCGTTGGTGGGTTGTGCGGTATCGGTTGCCGTAATTTGTCTGGGATCGACCGCTCGTAGGTTAATGGGGCTTCCAGGCGTATCCAGCGCGGATTTGTTAAAGGCCACGGCTTGGCTGCCGTTGGCATCGCCAAGCAAAATGGTTTGCCCGTCTTCACTCACTTTAACCGCCGTTCCATTGTTAAGCTGAATGGTACCGCCCGCTGGTACCTCGATCGATTGGTCGCCATCGGCGATGGTGAGCCCACCATTTGCGCTACTGGAAAGGGAAACGCGATTGGTTTGTCCCCCCACCCCGGACTGAAGTAGCACTTGGCCGTTATTGCTGTCATGTTCCAGCTCAAACGGGCCTACGGCCATTCGGCTGCCAGGGCGAGCGTCTCCCTCTGCGGCCTGTGTAACGCCAGGCTGTGCATAAATCTGCTCCGGCCTCAGGGCAAAACGATTTTGTCCATAGCGTGCTTCGGGGCTAAACGTATTGGGTTGAAACTGGGTTTGAAAACCGGCCATGCTTAAACAATCTCCTATCCAAAGTGGGGGGAGGATGACAAAAGTTTGAATGCTAAAACACCGTTCGCCACCGTCATCGTGGTGAACTGGGCTTCCAGTGCACAAGGGGGTCTGTCAGTTTATGGAGCAAGGTAAAAGACACACCGTGGTGGGAAACACTGCCAGGCCTTGTATTAAACAACGCCACCAAACGGCGCTTTTAATAACAAAGGTTTTCTATAACGACAAGGGGTGGTTCTACGGTGCTTTTTTTACTGCTTATGTGTATCAAAACATTTTTGCCCACGGTTGTTGTTTCAATCCAAGGCCATGTAACGGTTCTTACCGGAAGCTTAAGGTAAGTTTTGGAATTGAAGGTGGGGGCGTCTGTCGTCGGAAAGGCCCTAGGCGGAACGTTCGTTAGCGGAGCGCTCACTGCCACTAAGAGTTCCTGCCCGCATGGTGCTGCTTTGGGGGCCTTTGCCCGTGGGATCGTTCGGGCAGGGGTCGCGTCGGCATATGCCAAACACCTTAATTTGCACGTCGTGCAGGTCATAATGGCGCTCATGCGCCATGTGGGCTACTAAATGAAAAGCTTCGGGCAGATCGAATTCTTCTGTGGCGCTGCAACGCGTGCAAATAATATGATGATGCGGCGCTTCGTCGTCTCTGACCAGTTCGTAGTGTTTGTGGTCTTCTGCAAAATCCAGTTCGCGCAGCAAGCCCGTGTTGGCCAGTAGCTTTAAAGTTCGGTAGGAGGTGGCCAGGCTGATGTCTGCGTTTTCCGAACGCAACAGCCGGTAGAGATCTTCGGCGCTAATGTGCTCGCCAGCCGGAATCTGGCAAAAAATATCCACAATTTTCTCTCGCTGCGGGGTTAAGCGAAAGCCTTTTGCACGGAGGTCGGCCAACAATTCGTCTCGGGTTTTTGTCATGGGCGGCTACTGCGGGTTCTCCCAAATTTTTATTTTTGCCAGGCGGCTGCGCTACAGTCAATGGGTTGTTATACAGCAGGAATGACAGATGACTGATGCGTAGTGTAACCCAACGGGGTGGGCAAAGCCAACCGGCAATCCCTGTTGTTGTTGTTTTTGCTTGGGCCATGTTGATGTTTGGCCATGTTGATCTTGGGTCGTGTTGATCTTGGGTCATATTGATAAATTGCGCGCGCGCGACACACACAGAGGCCTGCCAGGTAGCAGGCTGCCAGGTAGAGGCCCCCCCGACTTCGTGCGTTTTTCCTTGGGGCTTCGGCCAGACTGTGCTTTACTGTTAACAGCTTAGCCAACCCATAAGGAACGATCCTGCATGTGGACTGTGACCCAACTAAACATGCCATCTCTGCTGTTTTTGCCCCACTTGGGCCTGGGAGAGCTGGTGATTTTGTTTGTGATTGTGTTAATTCTGTTTGGGCCGGGCAAACTGCCCGAAGTGGCCCGCGCCTTGGGAGACGGCATTCGCCAATTTAAGTCCGCCAGCCGAGGTTTAACCGGCGCCCAGGCGGGTGGCGAGGAGGAAGCACTGCCGCCCCAGGATACGCCAGCGACCGTTGCCCAAAATAAATAGCGTTTTCGCTCAATGTCCTTTGCGATTGCTGAACACTGAGCCCAATGGACTCGTTTGCCCTAAAACCCGATTTTCAAAACGGTTATGGTCTGTTGCCCGTTGAGATGTATGCCAGAGCTTCCGTTTCAAAAATCTTCATCGCCCGCTCAAACGCCGGATGATGACTGGCATGCAACGGCCGTGTCTTCCGCTTTAAGGCGTTCTGGGCCTAAACGGAGGCTTCCTTCCCCACGGCAGCCGCTGTTTTGGTTGCTGCTGGTGCTGTTGGGTACTGTGGGCACCTTTGGCGGCAGCTATTTATTGGATGCGCTGTTGCCGCTGCTGGTGGATACTGCTGACTTGAAGCGGAAAGTTATTGCCGCTATGGAGAGTCAGGCTTGTCTCCAGGTGGAAATTGATTCTTTGGAGCTGCACCCGACGTTGTTCGATGGGGTGGAGGTCCGGCTCAAAGGCATTCAGGCGTTTGAGCCCTTGCAGCACTCGTCTGTGGAAAAAACAGTTGCTTCCAAACGTGCGGATGCCACTGTTCATGTGGAAAATTTGGAAGGCGCCGCCCCGGCCCCACCCATTGAGAGCCAGCGGTTGCAAATTCGTCGGGGCAGCTTGTATGTGCGAATGGTTCCTCTGGTGCTTCAGCAAGTGCCGCAAGTGGGCAAGGTGACGCTTGAGGATGTAAAGCTGCATTTGCCCCGGGTGCCAGACGATCCCTCGGTGGCCTGTTTGCTGGCCTCGTTGGAAAAACATCGCCGTTCCAGCCGCCCGCCGGAAGTTGAACTGAAGGATGCGACCATTGAAGTAATGGCTTACCAGGCGTACCTGGGCAATGCCTTGGAGCCAAAGCCCTTACAAGGCAACACCCGCGCAAGACGGACCGCCCGCGCAACGCGTGCGCTTGGGCAAACGGCCCGAACCGCGCAGCAACCCGTGGCGGAACACCTGTTGTTTCAGGGTGAAGTGTTGCGTTTGCAACACGTGGAGTCTCATCAGCCAACGGAAATAGACTGGCAAGGACGCTTGTATTTGCTCAGTGAGGCGCGTCAGGCGCTGGGAACTTTTCAGGCCAGTTCTTTTAAGCCGATCACGCAGTTTTCGCTACAGGCCGCATGGGAGCCTCGCCTGCTGGAGGCGGCCTTTGAGCCGCTAAACACGGCCAGTGCCTCAACTGCTCAGCCAAGCAGTCCTTTAAAGGACACGTCGTTTTCTCGACAGCTCTCCTCCGCTGGTTGGAGTGTGCAGCGTGCAGAACGTCTGCTGAAGGCCATTCGGCAGGCAACGCTTCGGTTGGATGAAACCCGGCTGAGCCGTCTGGGCTTTGAGCTATCCCAGCGGGGTTATCTGCAATCGTCACTGCCAGGGCAAAATCCGTTGGAGGGCCTGATGAAGCAGTGGGTGCTGAAAATGGAAACCCGCCAGGAAGATGCTCGTCGTCATCCTCAGCGCCAGGCGTGGACTGTTTCTGCAGAAATCGATAGCCCGTTTCGGCTTCGCACGGCGGGGTATCAATTGGATTGGGAGCCGGGTACGGCCCAATTTTCCATGGAGACCCCCTTGCCGCTTAAGCGTGTGGAATCGCTCCAGTTTAAACTGGCCTCTCGACATTTTGAACTGTCGGCCACCGGGGCGCTGACGCTCAACCGTCGCGATTTATGGAACTCTCTGGTGGATGTCACCGCCGACAGTAATCTGTTTCCCGTTGCTTACCTGGGTTTTTTACCGCCCGATCACGAATTTCGTCCTCTGTTGGCTGAAATGAACGGCAAGCTCCGTTTGGAAGCCGTGCGCTTGAAGGGGCCTGTGCACCAGCCGCAGGTGTTGGGCAATGTGCAGTTGGATGCTTTCAGCCTGTTTCCTCGCAAGCAGGAGAACCGTCCTCCCTTGATCGATCGACTGGAGGGACGTTTCGGTCTCCAGCGTCACCAGTGGATGGTGCAGGGCGTACGTGGCCAGTTGGATGGTTACGGCTTTTCAATGGATGCGCTCTACAACTGGCATAACCGGCGGATTGAAGGCCAATTGGCGGCCAAACCACTGCCGTTTGTGCCCTTGTGGCAGGCGCTGTCTCGCTTGGAAAGCGCGTTTCCCTCGGCGTTTTCGGTTCGAGAGCCGCTTTTGAGGCAATTTTCCCTGGAAGGTGAGGCCGATGTGGATGTCTCCTGGCAGGGCACGGTGGAAAAACCTCGTTTAAAGGGCGGCATCCAAATTCGAGAGGGTGGCTTGCTGTGGCAACCGTCTGCGACCGATCCGTTTGCCGTGCCTGCCCACGTTCCTGCCCCAATGTCTGCCCAACAAGTTACCCCGCTTGCCCCGCCGCAGGCGATCACGCACTCGGTGGTGCGCACGCCTGGCGTATCAAGTGTTTCTGAAAACGCTTCACTGAAAACAAGCTCTTCGATGCAACCCCGTTCTGCGATTGGAAAAAATATGCCTCAGGCGCTTCCCAACGCCTCCGTGCCGCGCCAACAACTGCTAAAATCCTTTTCAGGCCAAGTGCACTTTCAAGGAGAGGCGATCCAGCTCTCGCCTTTCCAGGTGTCTGTCGATTCGTTTAATCAGTTGCGTCTCAACGGGCGATTCCATTGGCCCACGCAACAGTGGCGGCTTCGGCTGGCGGGCGATTTCAAGCGTTTGCAACCCCTCTACGACCGCTGGTTACTGCTGCAACCCACGGTGGATAAACTATCCGCTGCATTGCCCCCGTCTCGCGCCGGGTTAAAAAAAAAAGGAGCCCTTCTTCCGGCCACGGCTCCTGTAAAAGCCGCCGATGCCGCACTGGACGGTCAGCTCCGTTTTCAGGCAGAAACGCACGGCACGCTGAAAAGCGCTCTGCCCTGGCAGCAGCAGGCCCTACGTCATCTACAGGCCAACGGCAGTATGCAGGCCGTGCAGTGTTTGTGGCGTCCTTGGAAAAATTACGGCCTCCATCAGCTCCGTGGCTCGTGGCAATGGTCTCATCAGCAACTGAGTTGGTCGGGGCTGTCGGGTCGCCTGGGGGATAGCCTGCCGTTTGAGTTGGCCGGACAGTACCAGTCTGATCGGGGCGATTATAAACTACAGTTCAGCAGTGAGCGCGGAAATCTGCATCGGCTGCTCCAGGAGCTTCGTCAACATCTACCGGCCAACCAGCTCCCTAAAATGGAAGCCCTGGCCGATGTGTCTGGCTGGATGAGTCATCGCCTTCAGTTGGTGGGCAATGTTCGGCAAAAAGGGGGCCTGCCACAGCTTGTTGGGCATAGTCGTTTTCAGCAGTTGGCCATTGTCAGCCCACAATCGCCACAGCCGCTTCGTTTTTCTCAGTTGCAGATACAATGGCTGCCCCAGCATCGGGTGCAGGTGCCCAAAACGCAGGGCCAATGGGGGCCAGTGCCGTTTTTTATCAACGCACAGGCGGGGCTGCCCGTTGCACTTAGCAACGGCCAACAAAGCGATCCCCAGCACCGACCCTCGGTTCCGCTCCACTGGCAGCTTGCAGCGGAAACACTGCCGATTGAAACGGCTTTACTGAGAGAGCAACCCGCTTTTTTTCGCTCTCTGCTCACCATGGCGGCGGGATCCCCCGCCGCTTGGCCGGAGCTGTGGAATACGGCAGGCGCTTTTCAGCTCAAGGCAACGGCGTCTTCTAGCGCAGTGGATGCCAGCTTGAATTTTGATAACGTGGGTGTTTCCGCCAGGGGGCTTCCGTTGCCGGTGCATCACCTGAATGGGACCCTTCGCTGGCAGCAAAGCGCGTCGGCCCCGGGTACGGTTGCCTTCTCAAGTAGGTTGGCTCCCGGTGAGTCAGCTCCAGGTATGTTAACGGCCAGCCCAAACTTCCGTTGGATGTACGGCAACGCCCCCATGCATTTGCGGCAAGGCATTTGGCACATACACCCCACCCTTCCTGCTGGCGAATCCTTTCGGCAGCAGGCTTCCGGGCGACCAGTAGGGCAACTGGCTTCACAGCTACGCGTCTCTGGTAGGTTTACGCCCCTGGAAGTGAATTATGGTCTGGGAAACGCGTTTTTTGATGAACCGCTTAGCCTGGATTTGGAAGTGCCGTTCTATTTTCGTTTACAAGGCCACGGTCCGCTGTCTGTGGCCCCGCCCTTCAGCCATCTGCACCACTGGCAGGGCCGAATGGTGCTGCAAACCAACCCGATGACGGAAACGGATGAAGAGGCCAAAGCGGCCTTGCAGGCAGAGGCGTCTGCCAATCATCGTCCTGCTGTTGTCGTCGTTGTCGAAAAGGAAAAAGCAACCCAGGCCAGCTTGCCACAGGAAGGTTATCGTTTAGCGGCGGATATGCGCCTGGAAAACAACCGCTTGGCCCTACCCCTTACTTTTTCTGCCGGGCCAATGGGTAAAATGACGCTTGAGGCAACGGCAACACAGCCTTTGCAGCCCCAAAAAGCCTGGTTACAGTTGCACGCTTTTGCCAACCCGCCACTGGATCTTTCGTTTTTAAACCACTGGTATTACGGGAAACCCACGGAATCCGTGGGGGCGCTGGACCGCATTTCGGGTCAAATTTCCGCAGATATTCGCGCGCAAGGACCGTTGCATTCCTGGATGCAGCCAGCCGCCGAAGCACTTCCAAGCGCTGACGCGTTGTCCAAGCCAGACGTGGGCCAGCACCCTGAGAAGCCCGTGGCGCAACACGCAAATGGGGTGAATGCGGGCAATATGGTCGCTCCCAATCAATCCCGCTGGAGGGTAGAAGGCGGAATGGCCCTTCAAAACGTGGCCTTGCCCAACCTCAAACTCTATGGCCTGGATGCCACTCTGGGTTTAACAGAGGCATTGGGCCAACTGGAAGTGTCTCGCTTTGAGATACCGGGCACCCACGTGCAGATCAAGGCAAAAGTGCCCTATGGCTGGAGTTGGCCCCTGCAGATGGAAGATGTTGTGATTCGAGGCAAACAGTTTTACGTGGAAGGCTTTAACGAGTTTACCGGTGTTACCCTGGCCGAACAGGTGGCCAAACCATTGGAGCAGCAGCTTTCTCCCAAGGGGAAGCATCACGCATTGGAACATCAGGGTCTGCTTCCGGTTACGTTTCATCGGGCAGACGTGCAATTGGATGAGGTTATTTTTAGCAACATTATTTTGGATCAGGTGCGTTCCCGGCTGAGCGTGTTTGGCAATGGCCATGCCGAACTGGAGCAGCTTCAGTTCAATTTGGCGGAAGGTCACGTGGACGGTCAGCTTTCCATCAGTCCGAATAATAATAATTTTCTGATGTTGGCGCTCAAAACCGACTCGGTAGAGGCCAATGCGTTGTCTCGGGTACTGTTGCAAACCAGCAACCAAATTTTTGGCCGGATGAGTGGCGATATTCAGCTAACCACCTTTGGTAAAACCCCCGATCAACTGATGCAGAACGTGAATGGCCTGGTGGATTTTGAAATGAAAAACGGCCGTTTGCCCGCCATTGCTCGGGTAGAAACGTTGTTGACGGCGGCCAATGTGTTGCGTGGGGGCTTGTTGGGCCTGAACCTCAATAATCTGTTTCGGGTCATGCGGCCGTTTGACACCAACTACTTCGCCAACCTGTCGGGCAGTTTTCAGTTGGCCGAAGGGGTGGCCTACACAAGCAACACCCACTCGAATGGTAAAAACCTGGACTTGGACATTACCGGCAGTAGCCGCGTGGTGGACGGTGTGGCCAACATGCGTGTGCAAGGCACCATGGACCAAAACGTAAGCGGTAGCCTGGGCAAGGTGGGTAAGTTCAGCCTCAGTAGTTTGCTGGAGCATATTCCCGTTCTCGGCTCGTTGCCGGGTAAACGCCCTGGTTTGCTCCGCTATGTGCCAGGGGTTGGTTACGTTCCGCTGCTGGGTGGTCCGGCCAAACGATCCAATCGGTTTCAGGTTAAAATTCAGGGTCCACTCGACGATCCGGCCTCAGTGAAAGACTTTCAGTGGACGCCATAGCGTTCATTTGCCATTCTAAGCGGCTGATTTTTCTCGTGGGCGCAATTTTGAGTTTGGTTTATCCTTACCCTGTGTGTAGCGTTATTCTCTACGTGGAGATTTGGATCATGAATACAGCTTCTTTGCGCTTTGGTACGGTCAGTGTCCAAGGCTACAATCAATTAGCGACGGATAAACAAGAAAGAATCGATACGGTTGCCGAGGCCACGGGGCTTCAAAAAAGCACAATGCTGAACGAAACAGGCGATAAAGTCTTGTTTCAGTCGAAGCATCCAGAATCGAAAGTGCGTGAAACAGCCGAACTCTTGTTTATGCTGGGCTTAAAAACGTTTAAGCTGGTTCCAGACACCCAAATTAATAAACTGGAAGAAGTGGGTATGAACGTGGTTGGCTAGCCGGTTAAACCGAAGCTAACATGGCCTGAACCAAACAGCCCAAGGCATTTTCGCTGCGGGCTGTTACGTCTATCACTTCCTGGTGGTTTAGTTGGCTGTCTCCCAGCCCAGCGGCTTTGTTGCTAATGCAAGAAATGCCCAAGACTTCCATTCCGGCATGGCGCGCGGCAATCACTTCCGGCACGGTGGACATGCCAACTGCATCCGCCCCGAGGGTTTTTAGCATTCTAATTTCAGCGGGTGTTTCGTAGCATGGGCCTGCTACGGCGGCATAAACGCCTTCTTTGAGCACAAGGCCTTGTTGTTGGGCAATGTGGCGGGCCGCTTGCCGGAGCGAGCTGCTGTAGGCCTCGCTCATATCGGGAAATCGTGGTCCAAAGCGCTCCAGGTTGGTTCCGCTCAGTGGATTGTGCCCCAGCAGGTTAATGTGATCGGAAATAAGCATGAGATCGCCTGGCTGAAAATCAGGATGAATGCCCCCGGCGGCGTTCGTCACAAAAAGACGTTCCGCGCCCAGTAGTTTGCCCAACCGAACCGGCGCCACCACCTGGCTGGCGTGCCAGCCCTCGTACAGGTGAAATCTGCCGCAGAAACAGGCCAATGCATGGGGGCTACCGGGCGGGGTGCCCAGCAACAACGTGCCCTGATGACCCACCACGGTCGGTTGTGGAAAATGGGGTATTTCGCCATAAGGAAGCACCAGCCGGTCCGGGGCGTTGTTGAGTACCTGCCGGGCGAGTTGGCTAAAGCCAGAGCCCAAAATGAGGACGGTCTGGATCGGTTTCGTCCATTGTTGGGCCAGGGCTTCTGCCGCCGATAGCAGGGCGGTTTCATCCAGTTGCGGAAAAGGGTGCGGTGTGGAAAACTTCGTGCTCATAGCCGCCTATTGTGTCACGGGGTGCCAGGCCAGTACAAGGGGCAGGATAGATCATGCCGGGCGGGGCTCTGAGAGGGGTGGATCGAAATACATCTAGGCTTTTGAAAGGCTTCAGTTATAATGGGCCGGTAGCGCGTGCGGTGGTTCTACCGACGATGGTTTGACCGCGTTGGTCTTATTCCAGAGGGCGCGCAATTGGCATTCGTGAGCGAGGCCCAACCCGATACCATGAACATTGTGGATATTATTGACGCCAAGCGTCGTGGGCAAACCCACTCCCAGGAAGAGATTGCATTTCTGGTCCACGGCATGCAGCAGGGCACGGTACGCGATTACCAGGTGGCGGCGTGGTTAATGGCGGTTTGCCTGCAAGGGCTAAACCTGGATGAAACCACCTGGCTGACCGAGGCGTTTGTTCGTTCTGGGGACCAACTGGACCTGAGTGGCGTAGGTGGCGTGACGGTGGATAAGCACAGCACGGGTGGCGTGGGCGATAAAACCACCCTGGTGCTGGCGCCGCTGCTGGCGGCCGCTGGCGTGAAGGTGGCCAAACTTTCGGGGCGGGGGTTGGGCTTTACGGGTGGCACCATTGATAAGCTAGAAGCCATTACTGGCTTTGAAACCGCGTTGCCAAAGGCGCAATTTTTAAAGCAGGTTCAAGAGATTGGCGTGGCCATTGGTCGGCAAACGGGCAACCTGGCCCCGGCCGATGGCACCATGTACGCTTTGCGCGATGTAACGGCCACGGTGGATAGCATTCCGCTGATTGCGGCCTCGGTCGTGTCTAAAAAAATTGCAGCCGGGGCATCCGTCATTGTGTTGGATATTAAGTGTGGTCGTGGGGCCTTTATGAAGGACCTGACCCAGGCCCGGCAGTTGGCCGAAACGTGCCAGGCCGTTGGCCAGCGCTTGGGTAAACGCCTGGTTACGGTGATTTCTTCCATGGAGCAGCCGCTGGGCTATGCGGTGGGCCACAGCGTGGAGCTAATGGAGGTGATTCGTACACTGCGGGGAGAAGGGCCTGCCGACCTGACGGAATTGTGTCAGGCCTTGGGCAGTATTGCCCTGCTGGAGGCCGGTTTGGCCAAGACGCCCCAAGATGCGGTGCAGCAACTTACGGCCTGCGTTGAGTCTGGACGGGCGCTGGCAACCTTTAAGGCAATGGTGGTGGCCCAAGGCGGAGACCCCGAGTGCCTGGAAGACTTCAGTCTGCTGCCCCAGCCCGCGCGCATCAGCATGATTCCCTCTCCGGTGACGGGAACCGTGCAAAGCATCGATGCCCTGATGATTGCTCGGGCGGCTCAGGCCGTGGGCGCCGGTCGTCGGACGAAAGAAGACCCCATTGATTTGGGCGTGGGCGTGGTGTTGCACAAAAAAGTGGGCGATACCGTGCAACAGGGCGAAACCCTGGTGGAGTTGTACTCCGATGCGGCGCACGCCACCGAGGCTATGGACCTGCTACGCGATGCGTTTTGCTTTACCGAGGGCCCCGTTACGCCCCCGCCGTTAATTTTGCTGGAGCCAACACACGCCGCTCCCTAAGCACGCGCCGCCAACACACGTCACCCATGCAAACCTCAGGCCGTTGGTCCGTTGGGGTTGTCTTTGGGTGGGAAGAAAAATTCCTGAATGAGGCAAGGAATAATAACCACGATTGAAGATACTGCACGTAGACTGCTGCGACTCATTGCCGAGTTGGGGAGCCCAAAACGTTCACAGTATTGATTGGAGATATCGTAGGCTCGCTCAATGGCTCTGTTCAACCTGCCCCAAAAGCCGAGCGGTTTTTTAGCAGAGCCTGGCAAAGGTGGTTGAGCGGCAGGCGCGGCAGAAAACCTGGGTTGAAAGCCGGGCCGAGTGGTAACAGACCTTGCTCGGCTAACCGAGTGCCTGGAATCGATAGGCTTGATAACGGATGAAACGATCATGGTTGTTTGTTGATGTGTTGTTGCAACCTGTGTTCAATTAGCTGTTGCCGCGATTCCTCCATGGTTTCAGGCAAGCAAATATTCTCAATGGATGCAGCTTGGCCGAAGATCCCCCTAAGATCCCTAGGGATATCGGCACGAGTAAAATAAACGCTTTTGGGATTGGCTTTAGGACCAAAGAATGTACCTTGTTCCAATTTTACATTGGAATCGAAATATACATCAGTAAGCGTGCAGTGTTCTGTATCACAAGCCGCTCCAAAGCCTACCTCTTTTAATATGCCGCCCAAAAAGTTTACCACATTCAGGTCCCCTGAAAACCGACTTCCTAGCCCGTTGAAAGTACAGTTCGTAAAACTTACATGGTTTAATCTCTGAAAACGGACATTATTAAATGATGTGTCCTCAAATAGTGTATTTTTAATATTTTCAAAGTGGCTCGATTCTATGGACATATTTTTATGCACTTCGAGTCCGAGCGTTGTGTTCTCAAAATGAGCAACAGAGAGGTGTGCATGATTAAAATAAGCATGTGTAAGTTGGGTGTTCTTAAACTCAACGTGAGAGAGGTGGGCGTTTGTAAAATCAATGTTGGTAAGCGTAAGGTTTGAAAATTGAATGTTTTCTAGTGTGCAATACGAAAAATTCAGTCCATATAGATTTCCTTTCAGTCGTAATTGCTCTCCCTGCCGTACAGAATGGCGATGAACGGTGTCATCTCTGGAAGACAGCTCCGAGAGGATATTAATGGCCGTCACAATATCAATTCGCAGGCGAGGTATATATTCGCCAGAATTTTGTCCGCAAGCTTCCTTATACTCTTCTTCTTCTCGCCAATCGGCAAGGCGGTTTTTCACATAGCTGGACAAAATTTCCATAATGCTGTTAAAGTCAGCCACATCCGAATCGGTTGCAATGCGCTTTAGCGCGTGCAGGGCTCCCAGCCTCACGTCTATTTCCTTGTGCCCCAGCAGTTCCACCGTCCGGCTAAACCGCTCGGTGGTTAGCTTGTCTTGCTCGGTTTTGGAATTCGCTTCTGCCACCCGTAATCGCCGGTATCCTAAAACCGCACCCAGGAGGAGCAAAATTCCTCCGGCAATCTGTCCTGCGGTGGTCCAACGTGCCACTGCTTGCGCCTGATATTTGGCCTGATAGTCTAAAAAAACCGCGTCAAGTTGGGTAGATGGTGTTTTGGAAACCGGTTTGAGTTCAGTCATGGTATCGGGAATCAAAAGAAGTAAGCCCACAAAGGCAATGAAGGCTAGTCCACCCGCAAAAACTAAGTTGCCAAAGAAATCTTTCTCAAGCCAGGCCTTTAATTCTGATATTAAAGGAATGATATGTTCCTGTAAGACGCATACTTTAAACCAGTCAAATAGAATGTTTAACCACGGCTCACTGATGGTTGTGGGGATAATGCAGCAAAATAAATAAGCATAGATGATAAAGACTGACACCAATGGAGCAAACAGTTTTTCGTTCAACCATATCCAAAGTTGTTTGATTTTACTGAACAAGGGTTATCGCTCCACCCGCGTGCCGGTTTCGGCTTGCTTGGCCCAACCAGGTCCAACGCCACTATCATAACATTGCCGGGGCGCTGTGCAAAAACCGCGCAAAAAGAAACGGTTGCGTGTTCGGCAACCGTGCGGTATTCGAGGTTTCAGTCGTGTGTGTGTGACCGATGGACCTCAGACCAGAAAGAGAGAGAGAAGGAGAATCCGTAAACCTCTGATCAACCCTTCCAATCGTGTGTAAAATCCGGCGTGACGAGCGGCCTGACTAGCGGTTGACCCCGATAATCAGCTTGTCTCGCTTTACGGTGAGCTCCAAGCCATCAAAAAAGTTCATTCCCAACAGCCCAGAGAGAAGCACGTCGTGGCCTAAATCCTGAACCACGGCGGTAACCTGCTGCACCTGCACCTCGCCAATCATCACGTTTTTAAGCGTCACTTTGGGCGCCTTGACGACCCCGTTGGCCGTAATAATGGAAACGCGCGGTGTTTCCGGGGTGATGACCACACCCAGCTTTTTGGCCAGTCGGGGCGTGATTACCGTGTAGGTGGCGCCGGTATCCACCAAAAAGGTCGCCATCACGTGGTTGTTCACCATTGCTGGCACGGCCAGTCCGTTGTTAAGCTGCGTCAGCAACGGCACTTCCACCTGGCGGTAATATCCGCTGCCAGCGTTACTTTGCACGGAACGACTGCTGGCGGGTTGTTCCAGTTTATACAGGCTTTCTCGGGCCAGCGCCACCAGCACCGGATTGCTGGAGCCTTGTACGATTTTTTCGAAAAAGGCCTTGGCTTCCACCTGATTTTGAGAACTCTGGTCTGCGGCCACAACCCAAGAAGAACCTAATAGCGTGCACACACACGCCAACACAAAGGCAAACTGACGCATAACGCCCCTCGAATCTTTCTGTATCAACGCTTCTGACCATCCACTTGCAACATGAAGTAGGAGACGAAATCCAGCCGTGGCTCGTCTCACTCTCTGGGGTGAACTGTACCAACTGCCTCGACCACAGAAGGGCGAACTTTAACAACGCATTGATCCAAAGGTGGAGATGCAATATTTTGCACACGGATAGCCCAGGGCAAAAAACGCCAAAAGAGCCGCTCAGGGCGAAGAGCGACTCTTTGAAGCAATATGAAAATGGTTTAACGGTTGTTACAAAATAACGATAATCGACTTAACTTTCACTCGGATCACTGTCGAGTGGGAGTGTGGGTTCGTTATTTTGCTCCTGATTTTGAGTTTCGGTTGGGGCTGTTTCCGTCTCTTCGGGAGCGGAAATGGCTTCTTCTTGAGATTTTTTAACCATTTTGCCGCCCTCTTTGCGCGACTTCAACTCGTAGACCTCATCGCTGCGTTTGCGGAAGTCGTTGGGCAGCATCTCAGAGCGCAAGCCAAAGTGTACCCGCGGGAAGTAGTCTCGTCCCAGGGGTTCGCTGCGCTCGCGGTTAAGCAAGGGAAAACCACAATCCACGAAGGCGTTAAAAAAGCGCGTAATCTGGAAGCGAAGACCAAAGCCAGCACTGGCCAACAGGGTTCTTTCTGCGTTGCTGGGACCAATGCCGTTGAGCGGAATAAAGCTCTGGCGGTTTTTTTCACTCACCCAAACCTGGCCCATATCGAAGAAAAACACGCCTTGGGTTCGGTCTGCCAAATAGGGAGAGACATTGCGCAGGAAAGGAATAGGCCAACGGTGTTCGGCACTAAAGTTATAGCCGCGCTCGCCCGTCAACAAGCCTTCGCTGTATCCCCGCACGCTGTAGGCACCGCCAATCTGCATCAGTTCTGCCGGGGGTAAATCGCTGGGCGTTAGCTGACCGTAGCCGCGTAATACCAGCAAATTTCCTTTGGGCAAACGAAACAGCCGAGTGCTAAACAGCTCGTACTTCATAAAATCTCGGTTGCCGCCCAGCCAATGGGCGCCAATCGACCACTGGGCGCGGGCAAACGTTCGGCCCAGGCGGTCAAACTTATCGAAGTTTAAACCGGTCTGTAGCGAAACGATATCATCGCGGTTGGTCCGGGTGTTATTGATTAAGGAATCGATCCGACGGAAGTTTAAGCCTCCATCCAACACAAAAGTGCGGCGTTTATCCAGCGGTTGAGACACCACCAGCCCGTAGTTAAAGGCTTGGCCTTCAATATCGGGTTGCCCGCCCTGGTCCAGATCGACATCCACGAAGCTATAACCAAATGTGGTGCCCACTTCGGTGCCGTATTTATTGAGGGGCAAAAAGTAAGAGCCCAGCGCGGATTGTGTTCTAGACGCGCCAATCCAACGCGCGGTCAGTCGGTCGCCCATACCCAACAGGTTTCGGTTGGCAACTTCCACGCCCCAACGTTGGGTTCCAATAAAGGTACGGCCCTGATTATCGTACGTACCGGCAATTTGCCAAGGTTGCTGCTCTTCCACTTCCATACGGACGTTGGTTTCCCCGGTTTCTTCCCCTGGAGAAAGCGTGGCTCGCATACGGAAGTTGTTGCGGAAGTTGGACAGGTTTAAATTGTTTTCCAGCGTGCGAATGTTCAACACATCCCCAGGCCGCTGATCCAGAGAGCGAGCGACCACAAAGCCGCGGTGGTACTTATGGCCGACGATTTCCATCTTGCCAATGGTGCCTTCCACCACCTGGATTGAAAGCTCGCCGTTGTCCACATCTTGCGGAGGAATGTAGGCAATGGTGGTAAGGTAGCCCTTATTGCGGTAAAGCTGGTTGATTTCTTCCACCAGGGCGCTTAAATCCTGAAGCGTCACTTCCTGATTTTCATACTTGGCCACAATGGGTCGAATCGCTTCCGGGTCAAAGAGAGAAACGCCATCCACCGTAATGGATTTAACGAAAAACTTGGTGTTTTGTAACTGAACCACCGCGGGTTGTTCGGGAATATCAATTTTGGTTTCTTCCACCTTGGGTTCAGGAATGGCTTTATCGGGCTGTTTTAACTCCTCGCCAGAAGGGCGAATATCGGCAGGCGATGGTTGGAGCAGGCCTGGGTTTGCGCTGGGTGGCAGTTGTGTTTGCGCCAAAGCGCTGCCTGTCAGGCCAAAGGTCATAGAGAGCGCGCCAATAAGCGCCAGTGATAATGCGGACAAGCCGATAGAGGGCCGTTGATGCACAGGAGCGGAAGCGTCGGGGGAAGGCATGCTGGGATCTCTTTCAATAACCTTAACGATACCCACAAAGAGAAATCATCAGTATTGTAGTGGTGTCATACGCAGGATGCAATCATTGTCTAATCGACCATTTATGGGCCTAAGCAGCGATTGAAAGCCAGGCCGCTCGTTTGGGCTATTACAAATCAGATTTTTGTTAAGATTTGTATTTTTTCTGGAGGCTTTGGCTTGGCTTGGTGTTGTTTGCTCGTTACGACACACGCCCATTCTGTTGTTGTTGACAGGCGTTGTTCAAGTCGTTTGGCTCGTGCCACAGTTGCGCCCCAAAGGCTATGAACGAACACTCTCGACCATCTCTTTGAGAAAGCCAGACAGGGCGGCTCGCCAGGCAGTAGGGTTATTTGCCTGTTGACGCACGATTTCAAGAATGCGAGAGCCGGTAATGACCCCATCGGCGCCCAGTTGCAGCATGTGTCGCGCCTGCTCTGGCGTGGAAATGCCAAAACCCACCAGGCAGGGGAGTTTTGTATGCTGGTGCAGTCGTTGTAGCAGCGCTTGTAGATCCGTGTCGTAGCGGGCTTCTGTGCCAGTAATGCCTAGGCGGGAAACCACGTACACAAAACCACCGGCCAGGGCTTCCAGGCGGGCCAATCGCTCTGGGTTGGTGAGTGGAGACGCAATAAAGATAAGATGAATGTTGTGCTGACGAGCCGCATCGGCCACTTCTTCGGCGCTTTCGGGTGGAAGGTCCGCAATTAACACCCCGTCCACGCCGCAGTCGGCAATCTGTTCAAAAAAGTGCTGCGTTCCCTGGGCCAAAATGGTGTTGTAGTAAACCAGCAGACCAATCGGAATGTGGTTGTCCATTTGCCTTACGCGCTTTAACAGGCTGAAAGCCGTTTGGATTTGAAATCCCGTTGCCAGCGTTTCGGCTACAGCCTGTTGAATGACGGGTCCGTCGGCAATGGGTTCGCTGAAAGGTAGACCTAATTCCAACGCGGTGGCGCCGCTTTCGATCATGGTTTCGATGATTTCCAGAGAGGTGTCTGCATTGGGCCAGCCCAAGAGCGTAAACGGCACAAAGGCCTTGGCACCCGCCTGACGGAGCTGTTCAAACCGCTGATTGTAACGATTGACGACCTGAGTACTGGAAGACATAGACGATCAAATCTCCTGAGCCGGGTGGGACGACAGTGATAAATGTTGCATAACCTGGGCCAGATCCTTATCCCCTCGACCGGAGAGGTTAACCAGAATCCGCGTATCCTCAGACACTTCTGCGGCCAGCTTTTTGGTGTACGCCAACGCATGAGCGGTTTCCAGGGCGGGGAGTATGCCCTCGTACTTGGCCAGTGCCTGGAAAGCTTCCAGTGCTTCCTGGTCCGTGGCCGCCTCGTATCGGGCGGCGCCAATGGCCTGGAGGTAAGCGTGCTCGGGTCCAACGGAAGGGTAGTCCAGCCCGGCGGAAATACTGTGGGCCTCTAAAATTTGTCCGTCGGCGTTTTGGAGCACCAGGCTCTTCATCCCGTGCAAACAACCGGGGGTGCCTTTTAAAATGGCGGCACCGTGCTCGGGGGTGTCTAACCCCCTCCCGGCAGGCTCTACACCAATCAGCGTGACGGACTCATCTTGTCGGAACGCCTGAAAAATTCCCATTGCGTTGGATCCGCCCCCCACACAGGCCACCACATAGTGAGGGAGCTGTTCTACCTGGCGTAACATCTGTTCACGGGCTTCGTTGCCAATAACCTGATGAAAAAATTTCACCATCGTGGGAAACGGGTGCGGGCCCGCGACAGTCCCAAGCAGGTAGTGTGTGTTGCGCACGTGGCTAATCCAGTCGCGCATGGCCTCGTTAATGGCGTCTTTTAAGGTTTTGCTGCCACTCTCTACCGGTATCACGCGCGTGCCCAGGAGTTGCATTCGGGCAACGTTGGGCTGTTGACGCGCCACATCGACCGCGCCCATATAGACCACGGTTTCCAAACCCAGCAGCGCACCGGCCATTGCCGTGGCCACCCCGTGCTGACCCGCGCCGGTTTCCGCAATAATGCGGGGCTTGCCCATGGCTTTGGCCAGCAAGGCTTGCCCCAGGGCGTTGTTGGTTTTGTGCGCTCCACCGTGGAGCAAATCTTCGCGCTTTAAATAAATTTGCGCTCCCCATTGGGCAGACAGATTTTTGGCGTGATAAAGCGCCGTGGGGCGGCCCGCATAGTGGGTAAGCAGGTGATGAAACTCCGCCATAAAGTCCGCATCCTGGCTAAAGTGCAGAAAGGCGGCCTCCAGCTCTTCTAACGCGGGCATAAGGGGTTCAGGGGCGTATACACCGCCAAATTCACCAAAAAAACCAAGGGATTGCATCGGGAACGGAGCCTCCTACTGGCTTAGAAATACAGACTGGCTGCGAGCTTGTTGTACGGCTTGGCAAAACGCCTGTACCTTTCGGGGGTCTTTTTCGCCAGGAGCGGCTTCAACCCCCGAGGCCACATCGACAACCCACGGCTGCCAGCGCTCCACACGAGCCTGGATATTCTCTGGGCTTAGTTGGCCTGCCATCCACCATTCTCCGCAGGGTATTTTGCTGAGGAACCCTGGCTCAGGGGGGGTATCCCATGGATTGTGGCTGTGGCTAGAGCCTTTTGGCAAATCCAGTAGCCAGGCTTTTGGCCCGTTGTGCGCCAACAAGGGCAGGGTGGCCAAGGTTTGCGCTGGGGCTTGGTCTATCGTGCGTACTTTAATGACGGGCACGGGCAGTTTTTCAAGCATTTCCAACGGCTCATCGCCGTGAAGCTGAACGTAAGAGAGCGAAAGCTTTTCTAAAACGGAGAGAATCACTTCCAGGGGTTGGTTTTGAAAAACCCCCACCACGGGAACAGCCTTTGAAACGGCGTCCAAAATGGAAATGGCTGTGGAAATCTCAACGTAGCGAGGGGTTTCTGGCACAAAAATAATGCCAAGGTAGTCCGCACCGGCCTCAATACATCGTGCCGCATCGCACGGGCTGGTGATGCCACAAATTTTAATGCCTGTTCTGGGGGGGCGGCTCATACGTGCATCCATTGTTCCAGGGTGGTCTCCAGCGCCTTGGGGCCCTCTTGCTCAAATTGTTGCATCAGCCGGGTGCCAATGAGCAAATTGTTGGTGTATTGCGTCATTCGCTGCACGGCTTCCAGGCTGGTGATGCCGCTGGCCGAAATGCTCACGATCGGTTGCGGAATGAGCGGAATAATGCGTTCGCTGGTGGTTAAATCCAGGCGGAGATCGTCCAAATTACGGTTGTTGACCAATAAAACCTCTGGGTTAAGCGGAAGTGCCCTCTCCAGTTCGGTTTCGTTCTGAATTTCCACGACAGGGGTCATGCCGTAAGCTTGAATCATCTGGTAAAGCGACTGTAACTGTGTGTCTTCCAGCATTTTGACAATAAGTAAAACGGCAGCTGCCCCAGCAATTCTGGCTTCAAGTACTTGGTAAGGTTCTAGTACAAACTCTTTGCATAAAATAGGCTGTCTGCAATACTCTCCCACTTGGGAAACCAGTGCCATACTTCCCTGAAAATATCGTTGGTCCGCCAATACGGAAATAGCAGCGGCATAACGACTGTAAACCGACAGCAGTGTGTTCAAATCTAACGTGCTGGATAAAGTCCCAGCCGAAGGAGACGCAGGCTTGACCTCCAATATGAGGTTGCGCCGGTGTTTTTGCCTGAGTTGATTAATAAAAATCGTTTCCGGCAAAGGCTTTGCCTGGGCCTCAAGCTCCTGGAAAGATTGTTGGTGCTGCTTTTGGCGTAATTCCAATCGTTTGTGTTCCGCAATTTCATTGAGTACTGACACGGTGGTACACCTCCCGACAGGCTTCGTAGACGGCCTTTACGGCACCGTTGCCCAGCAATGCTTTGGCGAGTTGTTGGCCTTCTTCCAGGCTGTTGGCTTTTTGTCCCACCCAAAGTCCGGCGCCAGCATTCAGGGTCAGCATTTCATAGTAGCTGCTGGCGGTATCTGACCCGTTAATCAGTCTGAAAAATAATGCAGCATTGTCTTCTGGAGACAAAGGCTGCTGAACGGGCTCATTAGACAATGAAGCGAGGTTGCCTTGGTAGGTTGATGACTCAATGGACGAACCCCTCACCCAGAGAAGCGTATTTATCTCAGTTGGAGAAAGCTCATCCAGCCCGCTATAGGCACGAACCACCAGTGCCTCCTGTGTATTGTCATTCTGAGAGAGCCATTGGGCCAATAGGGGTTGCATGGTTTCGCTTGAAACCCCTAAAAGGCGATGGCTGGGGCGGAGAGGGTTAAGTAAAGGGCCTAAATCGTTAAACAACGTGCGAGTCCCCAGTTTCTTTCTTAAAGGGGCCAATGCAGACAGGCTAGGATAGCACTGTGGGGCAAATAGAAAACAAACAGGGCTTTGTTTTAGGATCGAATCAAAGTGAGAAAGACTGACTTTTTCTGGAAAAATACCAACCGAACCAAGGAAATCAAAGCTGCCACTGCGGCTGCTGGCGGCGCGGTTACCAAACTTGCCCACCTTAAGGCCGCCTGCTGCCAAAATAAATGCGCTCATAGTGGAGGTGTTAAAGTGCTGTGGTAGGCCACTACCGCCCGTGCCGCAGCAGTCAATCCATTGCTCTGACTGGACATTTTTAGGGAAGTCGGGTGACAATCGTTCTGAAATCAATCGGTGCAAGAGAGACAGCGTTTCAAAATCAATGCGAGAAGTACTTAAACGCTCAAGGACAGACAGCGCCTCTGACTCAGAAAGGGCTTGGTCCAGCAGGCTGACCAGATCGACTTCGTTGGGGGCGAGATCAGGGTTCATAGTTCCAGGAAATTTCTTAAAATGCGTGCCCCTTGTGGGGTCCCAATGGATTCCGGGTGAAACTGAACGCCATATATGGGTAGCCTAAGGTGCTGCATCGCCATAATCAGGCCCTCTTTGCTTTCGCAGGCAGTTACAGCCAACTCCTCCGGCAGCGTCTGTTCATCCACAATCAGCGAATGATACCGCATTGCCTGGAAAGGATTTTCAACCCCTTCGAGTAGCGCGCTTGCCTGTAAAATCTCGACCATGCTGGTTTTACCGTGCACAATTTCTGGCGCTTGTTTAACCTGGCCGCCAAAGCAGTGGGCAATACCCTGATGCCCCAAACAAACCCCTAGAATCGGGCAGCCCAGTTCCGGCTGACGTTGAATAATGGCGCGACAAACACCAAAGTCTCTGTCCTCTGCCGGGTGCCCAGGCCCTGGCGATAACACAATTCGGCTGGGCGAAAGAGCTTTCACTGCCTGGAAATCCAGGGCATCATTGCGGTAAACCGCAACCGTTTCATCCGATTTCAGGCCCATCAATTCGGCCTGGAGCATTTGGTACAGGTTATAGGTGAACGAGTCGTAATTATCGATGAGTAAAACGGTCATGCCTGTGTTGCCTCTTCGGCCAGATAAATTGCAGTAAGTACACTGCGGGCCTTGTTCTGGGTCTCCTGGTACTCCTGCTCAGGAATAGAGTCGTAAACGACCCCAGCTCCTGCGTTGACATGGGCCATTCCATCCTTAATGACCGCAGAACGAATGGCAATGGCGCCATCCATGTTGCCTAAAAAGTCAAAATAACCCACCACGCCAGAATAAATGCCACGCTGTTCCGGCTCCAGGCTGGAGAGGAGCTCCATGGCCCGAATTTTCGGTGCTCCAGTAACTGTGCCTCGCGGAAAACAGCTTTGGAATACCTCGAAACAGCTCTTGTCTGAACGGAGCTGGCCTTCTATATCCGTGCCCAAGTGCATGACATGCGTATAGCGGGTTAATGTCGCCACCTTGCCAACCCGAATGCTGCCCACCTCACACACCCGACCGAGATCGTTCCGGCCCAAATCCACCAGCATGCGGTGTTCGGCCAGCTCTTTCTCGTTTTTAAGCAGCTCGGCTTCCAGCGCCTGATCTTCAGACTCCGATCGGCCACGTCGTCTGGTGCCAGCCAGCGCGCGCAGGAACACACGGCCTTGTTGGCAGCGAACGAAGGTTTCCGGGGAAGATCCTAGGTAGGAAAACCCAGGGCCTTGCAGCAGATAGGCGTAGGGGGATGGATTGACCGCCTGTAGCAGCCGGTACATCGTCAGTGGCGTTCCTTGCACAGGACGGCTAAAACGCTGCGCCAGAACGATTTGAAACACCTGGCCCTGCTCAATGTATTGCTTGCATTGGCTTACCGCTTGGCAAAAGCGTGCTTTGTTAAATGGCCCGTCAACCGTGGCAAAAAGCGCGTCATCGCCCACCGTGGTATTGGTAACAGACAATGGCGGTAATGCAACGGCTGCCTGCATGCGGTTGCGGTATACTTCCCACAGGGCTTGCGCCTCTGCCTCGGGGCGATGCGAGATGAATGTAATGCGTCGATACAGGTGGTCAAAGAGAATTACCGAATCATACAGGCCGTAAAAGCCCTCTGGTACGTCAATAGGAGCCGCTTGTTGCGGAACGATGCCATCGAAATAGCGGGTGGCGCCATAGCCTAAATACCCAACCCAGCCGCCCGAAAACGGAAGCTCTGCGGTGCCTGGAAAACTTTTACCCGGCGTGGCGCTAATTCCTAGCGATTGCTGATACTGCTGGAGCAGTTCTTGCAAAAGCGATAGCGGGTTTGAGAAGGGACGTGTCTCGGTACGGTTTTCGGTTACGTGGTGCAGGGTCGCCTGGCCGTTGGAAAACAGGACCGTTTTGGCGGGCGATACCCCTAGAATCGAGTAACGCGCCAACCGGCTGTCGCCCTCCGTGCTTTCCAACAGAAAGGCGGTGGGCTCATCCTGGCTCAGTTTGTGGTACAGGGAAACCGGCGTTTCAACGTCCGATAAAATAGAGCGAATATAGGGCGTAGCAGTGCTCATTTAAACAACTCATCAGCGGGTTTATTCGGCCACAGCGGCCAGCTAGGCTGTTGGGGGCTGGTAGGCAGAGGCGAAAAGCGGCTTTGGGAGAAATTGTGCGTTCTCGCATGGCAAGTAACCACCCTTAACGGATTGTTATTGTAGCGCCCTTCGCACGAGGATTCAAATACGAATCCTCAATCACTCTGCAATTTTGGGCAATCCCGGTGCGTGAGCGGGTACCGGGTTTGGCTGGGCTTGCATTTGGGCAAACTGTTCGTATTCTTGTAACGCATCGGGATCGCTTAAAACCCCGAGGTTCTGGGGCTTCTCTCCACAAAGCAGATGTTTAACCGCCATTTCAAGCTTTTTTCCACTGGGGGTGTAGGGGATTTTTTGTACCGGTTGAATGACAGCAGGCACATGCCGTGGAGAGGCTTCTTGGCGAATGCGTTGGCGGATTTTTTCGGCCAGTATGTCATCCCAGCTTGTCAAATCGTTTGGTTTCACAAACAGAACAATCCGCACGTCATCCTGCCAGGGTTGGCTGACCACCAGGCTATCGGCAATTTCGGGCAGCGTTTCCACCAGCCGGTAAATTTCTGCCGTGCCGATTCGTACCCCGCCCGGATTGAGGGTGGTATCCGAACGGCCAGCAATGACAAAGCCGCCACACGCTCCCTGGCTGCCTGTAAAAATCACCTGATCGCCGTGGAACCAGCGTTGGCTGCCATGGGGAAAATACGCAGACCGGTAACGCCGATAGTCTGGGTCGTTCCAAAAATACAGTGGCATACACGGAAATGGAGCCTGACAAACCAGCTCTCCCGGTTCGCCCGTTGCAGCGGTTTGGCCATTTTCTTGCAATACCTGGAGCGAAAGTCCCAATCCTGCGCCTTGAAGCTCACCGCGATACACGGGTAACAGTGGATTACCCAGCATAAAGCACGAAATGATATCCGTGCCCCCACTGATGGAGCACAGGGCCAGATCGGGTTTGACTTGCCCATAAACCCAGTCGAAATCCTCCGGTAACAGGGGCGCGCCCGTTGAAAGCAACATGCGCAGGTGCCGTAAGCGAAAGCGTTTTCCAGGCTCAATTGGCGGTTGGGTTGCTTTTCGGCAGGCGCCCAAAAACTTCGGGCTGGTGCCCAAGTGGGTCACCCCTTCCGTGGCGGCAATTTCCCACAGGCGGTCCAGGGTAGGGTAGCTGGGCGATCCATCGAGCAGTGTAATTGTTGCGCCCGTCATCAGGGCTGAAACCATCCAGTTCCACATCATCCAGCCGCAGGTGGTAAAGTAAAGCAGGTTATCCCCGGGTTTTAGGTCACAATGAAGCTTTAATTCCTTGGCGTGCTGGAGCAGGGTGCCGCCAACACCGTGCACAATGGCCTTGGGTAAGCCAGTGGTGCCGGAACTGTAGAGAATATAGGCCGGATCGTTGAAACCCATCGGCTGAAAAGTCAATGGAGCATCTTCTTCGCCAATCTGTTGCCATTGATCCCAAGACGTACTGGGTGGTAAATTGGTAAAGCAAACCTCAGGTTCACTAATTTCAACGATTCCTGCTTCAGGGATAGAGGGCAATGCTTCCGGGGAGAGAATGGAAACCCATACCACCTGCCGAAGCGTTGGCAGGTGTGCCGTTAGCGCCCGATGCTTTTCTATGCAGGAATAGACCTTCCCGTGGTACTGATAGCCCGTTGCCACAAACAGTACGACGGGCTCAATCTGTCCAAACCGATCCAGAAGGGCCTGGGTTCCAAAATCCGGCGAGGCCGAGGACCACACGGCCCCGAGGCTCGCGGTGGCCAGCATGGCAATAACGGCTTCGGGCACGTTGGGCAAAATACCCCCCACCCGGTCACCGGGTTTTACCCCTGTCTGCCGCAGGCTGGCAGCACAGCGTCTGACGGCTTCATACAGTGCATCGTGGCTCAGGCGAAGGGTGGCTCTGCCTTCTGCAATGCCAATAATGGCCAAGCGATCGCCGGTGTCCTGAAGCAGATTTTCAGCCAGGTTTAGCGTAACGTTGGGGAAAAAGCGCTGTCCTGGACCGAGCGTGGCGTCCAGCGTCTCTTCAGAAAGAATCGCGGGGGCCGTACTTCCCTGGTAAACAAGGCCACTGGCTTTCAGCCAGCTCTGCCAAAAGTCGGCGGGCTGCTCTATAGACCAGTGATAAAGCGCGTCATAGGTGGAAAAGCCGCTTGCTTGGCAAAACTGTCCCATTTGTGTGCGTTGTAACGCATCGGTGGGTGGTGTCCACAATGGTTGAGACGATGACGATACAGTGGGTGTCACAGCAATCCCCCCTCCGCTGGATACATATATTGAATAGTCGCTGTTTTCTGGGATCTTGTTGCCTGGGATTTTGGAGAGGCCAAACCAGCTTCCCTCCGCAAACCGGAAATCGTTTCTACAGGCACTCAATGGCAATGGCCGTTGCCTCGCCACCGCCAATACAAATGGCGGCCACCCCCCGCTTGAGTTGACGTGCTTTGAGCGCTGTAATTAAAGACATTACAATGCGAGCCCCCGAAGCGCCCAGCGGATGCCCGTAGGCAATAGCGCCCCCAAGCACATTGACCTGGCTATGGGCAATACCCAGGGCTTTCATAGCAGCCATGGGCACCACGGCAAACGCCTCGTTAATTTCAAACAGATCCACCTCGTCCACACGCCAACCTGCCTTGGATAGCACGGATTGAATTGCCCCAACGGGCGCGGTGGTGAACCAGAGAGGTTCGTGAGCGTATTGGGCGTAGGCCACGATTTTAGCCAAAGGCTTTACGGGAAGCCCCTTGGCCCTGTCTTCCGTGCATAACGCTAACACGCAGGCGCCATCGCTGATGGAAGAGGCGTTTGCCGCAGTAATAGTGCCTGTGGTATCAAAAACGGGCCGAAGCGTAGACATGCGTTCGGCGTTGAATTTGGAGGGGCCTTCATCCTGGCTGACTGACGTGGTGGTTTTACCGGCCTTGGCCACAACAGGCGTTACCGAATCAGTCCACAGGCCCTCTGCCCAGGCCGCCTGAGCCCGTTGAAAGCTTTCGGCAGCGTAAGCGTCTTGCGCATCTCGGCCAAAGGCGTCGCGCTTGGCCAGTGCTTCTGCGCATTGGCCCATGTGGCAATCTTCGCCTAAGTCCCACAGTCCGTCGTAGATCATGCCATCCAGTAAGGTCTGGTGGCCCATTCGGGTGCCGCTTCTGGCTTGGCTGGGCAAGTAGTAGGGTACCTGGCTCATGGATTCCATACCGCCAGCCAGCACCAGTTGGCTATCGCCCAGGCGAACGGCTTGCGCAGCCAGCATGAGGGCTTTCATACTGCTACCACAAACTTTATTAAGGGTCATTGCCGGAACGTGCACGGGCAAGCCAGCAGCGGTAACGGCCTGCCTGGCTGGGGCTTGGCCACTGTGGGCCGAAAGAACCTGTCCTAAAATCACCTCTGAAACGTCGTCGGGCGAGAGCGTGCTGGTTTTTAAAAGTCCTTTAATCGCCTCTGAGGCTAACTGGCTGGCACTGAAGCCAGACAAAGCCCCCTGAAACTGTCCAAACGGGGTTCGGCACATTCCAACAATCAGTACGGGTTCCAACACGGGTTGCATAGGCCTGCTCCTGGCTGTTTTTTGCGGTGTCCTGTCAACTCATTAGCATTCTATCAGGCACGGGCAACATTTTCTTGTGCTGCTTGCGCCTTGCATAGTGGTTGCTGCAATGCCCCTCGCAATAAGGCATTCCGTGCGAGATACCCCTGTGAATCACACGGCTAAAAGCTTTTTGGGCTAGAGTTTAATTGCGAACCGCCACGTCGTCTAGTCCGAAAACCATTTGCTCGTTTGAACGAAAAAATGGCTCTGGGATAAACCACTTGCCGACCCGCAGCGTGGATTGCAGTCGGTTTAAGCAGGCGGCCTTAACCGGGTTTTCTTCCGAGAGTGATTCGGCCAGTTCTTTATAAATACTCGGGATGGGCCATTCGGCGCCACTGGCCTGCTGGTAGTCCTGTGGCCAAACGGCTTGTAGCAAGGCCGCCCGGGTGAGCTCGTGGGTAATGGTGCCAACCACTTCCAGCATTTTTACGCGTACCGTGGGCAAATGTCCCCCGTCGCTGTCAATAATGGCCATCATCACGTTGGCCTTCAGGGCGTCGCTGTAAAAGCCCTTGACCACATCGAGCAGCGAGAGCAGAATTTCCGGGTCTGTCTCATCGCTATCAAGGCAGGGCAGTAAAATATCGCACTTGTCGGCGTCTTCCATTGGAATGTGGACCAATGTTTCCAAAATAGCCAAACGCGTTTCTGTGTGGCCCAGAATCGCCCGGTGGTAGCGTTGCAAAAACTGAACTGTGTAATGGAGCCATTGCAGGCGCTGTTCGGCGTCTTCCAGAGAGGTTTTAAGCAGGCTTAAGGCGTTTAACGCGTTGTTTACAGTACCTGCTTGCAGCAACCCTGGCACCAGGCGGCGAAGCGGAATGTGTTGCGCCTGACGGACCAATAACGCCTCGTCTTCCTGCGGCTGCGGGGTGTTTTGCTCAGACGTAGGGTCCCACGCTTCCACGGCGGCGGATGAAATCGATAAATCTCTGTAGAGATCCTCCACATTGCAGTGGGCTAGGCGCCGAAGCACGGTTTGTGACTTGAGACGCTTCATTCGGGTGCGCTGGCGGGCTTGGCTGTCGTTATCGTCCATAGAAGTATCCGTAAGCGTGGGTGCAAGTAGAGTGGGTGCAATGGGCCAAGAAGCCAGGGAGCGTAAAGAGGGGTGCTCGGGATATAAATCCAGGGTAGTTGCAGACATAGTGATTCAAACCTCCACCCTGACAAAACAGGGCTGTACGGATGGTTAACGGGTTAAGAATAAGGCTCAGGCGCTATCTCGTTAGCGCCGGGGTACGTTTATTCAGTGTGTGCGTACGTATCCAAAAAATAGTGGTCAAAACGCAAGGGGGAGCATCAGGCGCTTTTACAGCCTGGATGTTTTAAAATAACGGCCTGTCAACAAACTCTCAAAATAAGTAGGCCCGTACGCATTGATCTACCGGAGCCAAAGGGGCGCGTAAATACTTTACTAAGTTACAAAAAACTAAGTTACAAAAAATACAGTCATTCATACGCGCTGCTTTTTCGCGCATCGTCCCTGGGTGGAGCAGAATCCAATGGCAGGCTCGGGCGATGAGCCGTCTTGCCGGCCGCACTTTGTTACATTTGTCTGTTACATCTATTTGTTACATGGGCCTTGGCCAAGGGGTTACGATTGGGAGGCGTTTGGGTTTCTTTTCAATGGTACTGTCCTGGTAGGAGCCAGAACGCTACGGACCCGGATGCCGACTCCGTATGTCAATTATGCGGTTACGGTGCAGTCCCATTCTGTAGTCCCATTTTTCCTGTGCGTATTTTGTTGACTAGAGCACTTTTGACTAGAGCACTTTTGATTGGAGCACTGATGCAATGATGGCCACCTTAAACGAAGGAAGCATTTATCGGCTGAACCCGGCGTCTTTTTCTCAAAGCCAGTCTTGGCAGCTAGCCCAAGCAATGGCGGCAGCGGTGCGCAAAACGGGAATGGCTTCCTCGGTGGCCGAATATGGAATAGCCTCTCCGTTGGTGTTAACCGGCCCGCTGGCCCTAGAACATGAAGCGCTGAAAACCGTTCTAACCCCAGACCGCATGGCCATGGTGGATGTGGCGCTGGCCCAACAGCCAGCCATTCATTTATGGGCATAAGATCCGCGACCAGAAGCCCAGGCGAGTTGGATTTTGCCGGATGGGTTTTTAGCTAAAAGTTTTTGTCTTATTCGCAACAATCTGCGTAGAGGGGGCTGTCCTTCTTCGGAGAGGGCTTTGTCCTTGACTTGGGCTGTGCTATGGTATTGGCTGAAAAATCACCAGCACGCTCTGGAAAAATACTCTGAACAAGAAAAAAATCACTCTGCGTTAAAGCGCTTCGTTAATAAGGAGCTTGGTAGCGACATGGCTTACACAGTGGCAGTTTTGGGTGCAACCGGTTTGGTGGGTAGCCATTTAATCCAACTTTTGGAATCGCGCCAGTTTCCGGTAAAGCGGTTAAAGCCACTGGCCAGTCAACGATCTTTGGGGAACAGCATTCTCTTTCAAGGGCAACCCATTCCGGTGGAAGAGGCAACCCCTGAGGCGTTTGAGGGAGTCGATCTGGTGCTGGCTTCTGCCGGAGGAAGCATCAGTGCCCGTTTGGTGCCAGAGGCGATTAAACGAGGCGCCGTGGTGGTGGATAACACCAGCGAATTTCGGATGCACCCACAGGTGCCCCTGGTGGTGGCTGGAGTAAACAATGCCGATTTAGACTGGCATCAGGGAATTGTTGCCAACCCCAACTGCTCTACGGCTCAGCTTATGCCGGTATTAAAGGCGCTTCACAGCGCAGTGGGTCTAAAACGTGTCATTATTAGCACCTACCAATCGGTGAGTGGGGCAGGCAAAGAGGGATTGGAAGAGCTACGGGAAGGCTTGACCGTGGATATGAACAACAGCCTTCGCCACGCCCACGAGCTGGAAACATTAAGCGATCAGTATCATTCGCCCCAGGTTTTTCAGCGACCCATTGCGTTTAACCTCATTCCGCACATTGATGTGTTTTCTGAAGCGGACGATGACACCTACGGCTATACCCGAGAAGAGCTGAAACTGATTCGTGAAACGCGAAAAATTCTGGATTTGCCAGAGTTGCCCATTACCGCCACTGCCGTGCGGGTGCCCGTGCTGGTTGGCCACAGCGAATCGGTTACGGTGGATTTAGAAAGTCCGCTCAGCCCGGAACAGGCTGCCCAGGTTTTGAGAAATACCCCCGATGTGGTGGTTGCCAGTAGCCTGACAGACTACCATACGCCAAGAGAAACGGCGGGAACCGACCCGGTGTATGTCAGCCGGATTCGCAGAGATACCTCTAACCTGCAAACGGGCTTGAATTTATGGGTAGTGGCCGATAATTTACGCATTGGCGCGGCGCTAAACGCCGTGCGCCTGGCAGAACTTCTGCATGAGCGTGGAAAACTTGCTCCGGTTACAGCCAGTGCCCTGGTAACGGTTTAAGCGGGCCTGCTCCCTCAAGGTCTCGATGCATTAAAGGATACGGGCGAATGCCAAGATTTCAAGCACAGTTGATCCCTGCAATGGTAACCCCTTTCCGCCGAGATGGCTCCGTTGAGCACGAGCGTTTGGAGCAGTTGGCTTTGCATCTGATCGATCATGGATGTGACGGCCTGCTGGTGAATGGCACCACCGGAGAAAGCCCTACTTTGACCGAGGAAGAGAGGCTGGAAAACATTCGTGTGGTGCGGGCGGCGGTTCGTCACCGGAATATTCCGCTAATGGCGGGCGTGGGCAGTAACTGCACCCATAAAACAGTGGAAGAGGCAAAGGCTGCCGCGCTGTTGGGCGTAGACGCGTTGCTGGTGGTGGTGCCCTACTACAACCGACCGACCCAGGAAGGGCTGTTTGAGCACTTTCGGCAAGTGGCCCAGGCGGTGCCGGATACAGAAATCGTGATCTACAACATTCCCAGCCGTTCGGTGGTGCGAATGGCCGAAACCACAATGGCGCGCCTGCACGAACAACACCCCAACGTGGTGGGCGTCAAGCAAAGCTATCCAGATATGGAGGCAGTGAGCGCCATTTCCGCTTTGCTTCCCCCTGAAACCTGGCTAACCTGGTGTGGGGATGATGCCCTGACGCTGCCGATGATGGCCTGCGGGGCCCATGGAACGGTAAGCGTGCTGGCCCACTTGGCGGGCGGTGCCATGCAGGCGATGATTCGGCACGTTAAGGCCAACCAGTTGGCGGAAGCCCAGGCCCTGCACTACCGGTTGTTGCCCTTGGCCCAGGGGTTGTTTACCCTGCCCAACCCAACGGTGGTCAAGGCTTGTTTGGCCCGCTTGGGCTTTATGGAGCTGGCCTACCGCAGCCCGATGATGCCCCCTTCGGAAGAAGAATTTGCCCTGGTTGAGCGCGTACTCAGCGAGTTGCAGGCACTGCCCGTTGTAACCGTGGCCGGGTAGAGTAGAGCGCCGTTTGTTGGGCCTCGATTGTGGCTAGCTAACGCGAACCCTGTGCGAAAGCCTAACTTTGGCTAGGGTTGGAAATATTGCGTGGGAATGCCAGTACTGGTTGCGGCTGTTTGGATTGCCTTTTTGTACAACGCGCTGGCTGCTTTCTGGGGCAGGCTTTTCTGGTGGGGCTGGCAGGCCGGTGGGCCAGAGTTGGCTGTGGCCTGTAGCTGGTAGGCGGTTTCTTGCGCAGCGCTGGAGGGTTTGGGGCCAATGGCAATCATATCGCCCAGGCGGCGCATAATACTGCCCGCTGTAATGCGTGGTGGCGGAGCTTCTTGCAGAATAATGCCATTGGGGCCAGATGCTGAACCGGGTTCGCCAAAGGCTTGGCCGAGGCCGTTTTTTACAATTTGATCCACGGAAGTTGCCGCCTTCAGGTCCGGGAGCCGAAGTTCGAAGCGCGCATCCACGGCAGGAGGGCGAAGTCCAGAGCTCTCCCAATACAAACGGAAACGTCCGCCCATTAAAAAGAGCAGGCAAAATACCAACGAGAGGATGGCGCTGAACAAACGGCTGAGCATATAAACCGACTTAAACCTCTAACCTCTAAACGGGGGCCTGGCTTTTATCAACAGAGCCTGCGTGTTCCTATTGTAGTGCAGCTTGTGCGGGAACCGCAGAAAATCGTTCGTTGTAAAACCAAATTATAAACAATTGTAACGGAATGGGCCTCCGTTGCCAGAGATCCGCAATCGCCCCCTTGATATTGTTTTTATTATTGTACAGATGAATTTTGGGAGTGTTGGAAATACGACGGTACTGTTCGAGGTTTATGCCACGGATGTTGGAGATCCGGGGTATGACGCGCGAAAACAGCCTTACCGTGCACAATCGCTAATGCAAACAATACACAACGGTGTAGCGATGACATAGATAATGACTTGGCATAATGGATGAAGAGGTAGGAGTGAACTATGGCAGGCTTTGGTGGCTTTTTGCCGGCCCAATTAATTTTGAGCAACCCGAATTACAGCGATGTGTCTCGGGTGGGGCCCGGCTCTTTGAACAGCCAGTTTTTACAGTCCGTGGCGGGCGATTTACTGCAAGACCCCGTCATTGCGCGGGCTGCCGGTATTGATCCAAACGGCTTTGGCACGAGTTTTAACAACAACAGTTTCAGCACTGGCGACAGTTGGTTCTCGCTAAACCGTCAACCGCGTTTTGGCACGGGGACCACCGGCCAGTGGAATGATTCGCAGTCGTTTAACACGTTTCGTCCTAATGGCTTTACCAGTTGGAATACAACTGGAGAATTGCCGCCCCACTTTACGTTTGGCACCTTGCCGCATCGTCAAGGCAACACCCCGCTGGATGTGTTGACCAATAACCTGATGAGCGATTTGGGCATTTCGTACGAAGATATTTTATCGACCAGCCAGCCCCCGTTCTGGACGTTGGGCACCAGCAACAGCAATGGTGGTTTCCGTCCTGGCGGAGAGACGCCTTCCGGCACGTTTATTAACACGGACCGCACTAGCAGCAGCGGTCGTGGCTGGGGAGACCCGCACTTTGAAGATATCAACGGCGAGGATGACGGCACGGACTTTGATGTGCACGGCATTCCTGGCCAGGTGTACAATATTATTAGCGACCAGGGGCTTAATTTTAACGCCCGCTTTGATAACCCGGACAATCCAGGCCAAAAGGTCAGCAAGCCCGGAGAAATTCCCACCTACATGACGGAAGTGGCTCTGGAAGCCGGTGGTCGTCAGGTGCATTGGGATGCCAAAGGCGAACTAACCGTGGATGGGAAAGCCCCCGAGTTTGACGAACAGGGCCGTTACTACCTGGATGAAAACCAGTACATTGAGAAAACCGGCGACAAAGAGTACAAGCTCAACGTCAACGAGTATATGATTGACCTGAAAAATCAGGATGGTCGTTACTTTGACTTTAACGTGCACATGAAAGAGGGTGCCGACGATCAGGCCGATGGTATTTTAGGAATGACTGCCGAGGCCGGTGACATTGACATTACCAATGAAGAGGCTGAAAAGCGCGCCGCCGAAAAATACTTGGTTGAAGACGGCGATATGTTTGGCCGCAGCATTGTGGACCAGCAAAACGGCATTGGCGCCACACCAGGCTTTGAGCAAGTATTTGGAAATGGTGGCCAAACGTTGCAGGAGCTGATCTTTAACCACTACCAGCAGTTGGGCTTTACTCCGCGCAACACGCGTCGTGAAGCGCCAATAGTGGATGAGACTGGAATTGATACGGCTCTGGTTTAGGGTCTGGTCGTTCCGCAAGCGTCCTTTGGAAAAACCGACATAGGCATTTCATTTGCGTGGATGTGTGGCCAAAGTGGCCCCAACGGCCAGGTCACACATCCCGCTGCTTATAAACAAAACAGCACTAGAGGCGCTGTTTTCGGTTTACCAGGCTTTCGAATGATTGTTTGAGACAGGATTTAGGCCAACAACGGGTGGGTGGCGCGTTTTGTAAAACGCGTGCAGCGCCCAGAGTACAGAATTTTTGTTGCGATTCAAGTTTTTGCCATATGTATGCCAAGTGATACTGCCCGCCATCATCCTACCGGCGGGCACTTTCTTGTTATCTTGGCTTTGTTGTCTTGGCCTTGTTGTCTCGGCCTCGTTTTTCCCCTTGCTTTCTGCCTGCTTTGTTTACGAAAAAAGCGTATGCGGCAGACTGATGCAAAAGCCTGTTTATAAACGTCTTTTTTAAGCGGGCTTCAGTGCGGCCTCGTACTGTTTGGCGCTAAAGCCCGCCAGGGTTAAGCCGTCTTCAAACACCACCACGGGGCGCTTAATAAAGGTGTATTCCTGAACCATGTAATCTAACATGTCGTCGTCGCTCAGGGTTTTCTTGTCCAGGCCCAGGGATCGGTACTTCATGGCGCGTTTGGAAAACAATTTTTCCACGCCGCCCACCGCTTCGGCCAGTTGGGCCACGGTCTCTCGGCCAATGGCGTCTTCCTTGAGGTTGGTGTAGTGCTGTACCTTCACGCCACGTTCAATCAAAAACTGTTCGGCCTTTACACAGGTGGAACAGTAGGGTAACCAGTAAAGATGACTGACCGTAGTACGGCTTGCGGCAGTGGTGCCGGAGGATGAGGCGGCGGCTTTTGGCATAGGGGGCAGGGTCTCCATCATTCAGCAAATTGGCACAGCGCACATGCAGAAAGTAACAGACAGAAGGTAACAAATCGAGCGTTGCTGATTACAAACAATGTCTCTCGTCGATGTTTTTCCGTATTCTAATGCTTCAACACGTTTACGGGTAGATCCTTCTTTAAAATCGAATTCCTGACAAAAAACACAGGCAATTCTCCAACCGGGCGGGTCCGTACGGAGCACTTGCTTGTGAGAGTGTTTGTTTTGGCTTTTGGTTGGCTGCTGGTTTGTCCGTGCGCTGTGTTGGGCCTTGTTTTTTGCCAGAAAGTGGTAATGGACTTCTCTTATGGTGCTTCAGCAACCGGTCACAATAGAACCTGCCTTTGAACGCTTGCCGCCACAAAGCCTGGAAGCCGAGCAGGCCATTTTGGGCGCGCTTTTGGTGGATACCACGGCCGTTAACCGAGTGGTGGAAACCGTCAAACCCAGCCATTTGTACCGCAATGCCCATCGGCTCATCTACCAGGCAAGCCTGGATTTGTTTGACAAGGGCGAGCCGGTGGATATTATTACCGTCTCGGAACTGTTGAAAGATCGAGGCGTGCTGGAGGATGCTGGAGGCCGCTCCTACATTAACGACCTGGCGCTGTCGGTCGTTACCACGGATAACGTGAGCTACTATGCCGAAATTGTTCGAGACAAGGCCCTGCTGCGCGATTTGATTACGGTGGGCACCCAGGTGGTGGAAACCGCTTATGAGCTGGAAGACGCAGAGGCAGCCATTGACCAGGCGCAACAGGCGATTTTTCAGGTGGCGCAGCAGGGCACGCGCGATGCTCTGATCTCCATTCAGGATATTTTGCCGGTTACGTTTGAGCAGATTGAGGAGCGCCACGCGAACAAAGGCTCCCTGATGGGGGTTTCCAGTGGGTTTTACGACCTGGACAACTATACGTCTGGCTTTCAGCGCTCGGATCTCATCATTTTGGCGGCCCGACCCTCGATGGGTAAGACGGCGTTTTGTCTCAACATTGTCAACCACGTGGCTTTGCGCGAGCAGAAGCCGGTCTTGGTATTCAGTTTGGAGATGAGCAAAGAGGCCGTGGTGCAGCGAATGCTGTGCTCGGAGGCGGAAATTGACGCCCAGCGCATTCGTACCGGAGAGATTACCGAGCAGGACTTCCAGAAGCTGGCCGTGGCCATGGGTCGTTTGGGCGATGCGCCCATTTACGTGGATGATTCTCCTGGAATGAGTGTGATGGAGATGCGGGCCAAGGCGCGCAAGCTGATTTTAGAGCAACGCAAGGAGCTGGGCCTGATCGTGATTGACTACCTCCAGCTCATGGAGGGGCGATCGGGTGGCAAGGGCGGTATGGAAAACCGCACGCTGGAGATTGCCGCCATTTCACGCGGATTGAAAGGGCTGGCCCGAGAGTTGAAGGTGCCGGTTATGGCGCTGTCTCAGTTGTCTCGGGCGGTGGAAAGCCGCACGGATAAAAAGCCTATGCTAAGTGACTTGCGGGAATCCGGCTCCATTGAGCAGGATGCCGATTTGGTCATGTTCATTTACCGAGACGAATACTATAACCCGGAAACCGATCGGCCCGGTATGGCCGATATTTTAATCGCCAAACAGCGTAATGGCCCCGTGGGTAACATCCAACTGATTTTCCGAAACAACATTACCAAGTTTATGAACCCGGCAGAGAAAAAAGTTCGGATTTTTTAGGCCTGTGTTGCTTTATAGCTGCTTCCTCTGCCCGGAAAACCAACTTTCCAGGCCGCAACTTTGCAAACCGACTGGCGTTTAGCATAATCAGCTCCTCTGTGTTGGGGGGGGGGCGACTCATCAAACAGGTTGTTTTTGAAATGCGTGTTTCCTTCCATACGCCTATTCGTTTTTTGAGCAAAGAAAACGCGTTTCCTGCGTGTCGCCTGAATATTCGGCGGCAAAACCTGCACGTGGGCGAACAGGTGCTGCGAGAAATTCGGTCCGAATGGCCGGTGATTCCCTCCAACACGCTATTGGAGCACCGCTCTCAGCGTTTAGGCAACCGTTACGATTTGCGTTCGCCCTTGCACCAGAAACTTCAAGCCCTGTTTAATCAATATTATGGCTGGGTGGAAAGCGGTCGGCGTCTCTGGGAGCAATCGTTTCGGAGTGTTCATGATTTTGCCCGCGCCTTTTACGGGGCGATTGAGACCTACCCGGGTTTAAACTGCGCTGAATGCAGCATGTTAGGGCAACTGGCCCTGTTAAAACGAGGGATTGTGGCGCACCGGGTTAAGTTGGAAGGCGTTAATCCGGCTACTGGAGAAGCTGAGCGGACTTACGAGCACGCGATAACCGTTTTTGGCCTTCGGCCCGGCGCAAATTTGGAAAAGCCCGGCACCTGGGGACAGCAGGCCGTGGTGTTGGACCCCTGGCTTGGCGTGGTTATGCCAGCCGACCGGGCCTTGGACTATCTTCGGGAAGAATTGGGCATAAACGCGGCCCGGTACAAGCTGAGGCTAAGCTCTAAAGATCTGTGCCCCATTACCCCACCGCTTGCCGCGGAATGTTACCGGCAAGCAACCGGTTGGAGACCTCACCCCCCGGAGCGTGCTTTGGACGGAGACCCTCATTTGTAACGAATCGTTTCGTTGAGGGATATCGGAAGCAATTCTATCCAATATATTGTTTTTATATTGATATGTTGATTGTTCCCATGTTCTAACGTTCGGTTTAACGTCCCATTTTTTTTGAAGTATCCCTGTTCACCTTGAAGCGTTATTTTTGATTGCTGCATTCGTACTGTTGTCGTTGACGCCTGGTTTGAGGGCGTCGAGGGCCCCTGTTTTGCGACAAGATTCTGTTAGGAGAGACTCACTTTGGGAGTGTGAACGGAACCCGCATTTCACAAACGATGGCGCGTTTAAACGGCAGTCCTTACGGATGAAGGGCCGGTTGTGAACGGCACCGTTTATTTTTTCCCGGTATCTGAGTGACTGAGGAGAGCCTTTGCCATGGGTGGCGACTTTCAAGCAATTAGCAATCAGTGGTTCGGCCAGCAAATGCCGCTAACAATGCCCAATACGCTACTGAATGCAGATCCTCGGTTGATGATGATGCAGAACTTTGCAGGGGGAATGAACGGCTTTCAGCTCTTTGGCCAGTCTGTACCATTTCCGGGTCAAGGCTTTGGTGGTTTTCAGTCGGTCCCGTTTATTCAGCAACCCCAATTTGGTGGCGTGCCGCTGTGGTCGTTGGCCAGTGCGCAAACGCTCCCCATTGGCGGAATGGGCATGTTTGCACCCGGCATGGGTAGCAGCGTAAACCCCGGGCTAGACAACCTATTGAACCTCAACTTGAACATGAACGACATGATTACTCGGGTGGCCTTTGGTGGCCCGGCGGCTTCATCGGATGTGTTTGGGCTGAATACCCCAGGGGCAGGACTGTTTCCGGGCTCCTTCAACGGTGGCTTTACTGGTTTGGGTACGGGCGTTGGTGGTGTTGGTATGGGTAATGATCTAGACATACTCAGCTTACTGGCCACCACAGGTGGCTTGGGCACCAGCAACAACAGTGCTTTAGCCGGATTAGGTTTAGGTACAGGTGCCTTGGGCACTGGCATTCCTGGAGCCACAACGCCGGGTTTAGGCGGCGATGACTTTTTAACCCAGATACTGGCCTCGGCAGGTTTGGGCCAACAGGCAGGCACCACGGCCATTGCCAACGCAACGGCTGGTGACCCCACTACGACCAACCCGTTAACTCAGGCGGCGACACCCTCGCCCGCCTTAACAGAGATTTTTGACGCCAACGGCAACCTGTTGCCCGAAGCTCAGGCGGCTCTCAACCAGCAACTAACCTTGCGGAACGCCGCCGCTCTGCGCTTTGGTGGTGCCCAGTTTGACCGTGGCTTGAATGAGGGTTTGAGCCTGCTGAGTAACCCCAATGGGGCGCTTTCGGGTATTACCAGTGCGCTAAGCGTGAATCGCGCAATGGGTTTTAGTAACCTGGATTCCATCCTCGGCCCGCTGTCTTTTGCCAACGATCTCAGCCGTGGTGTTCTTTCCGATGTGCCTGGCTTGGGCAACAGTATGTTTGCGGGCATTAACCCAAACTCCAGTTTGTTGGACCAGTTAACGGCGGCGAACCTGGCGGGGACGGGCATTGATTTGAATACCCTGGGTCTGGACATTGATGCTTTGGTGCAGCAGCAGTTGCAAGGGCAAAATGCGGCAGCTACTACCACCACCACTACGGCGACCAATACACCCGCGCAAACGCCAGCACCCACACCAGCGGAAACACCCGCGCCGACACCGGCAGAAACCCCAGCACCCACGCCAGCGGAAACCCCAGCACCTACGCCATAGCCACGTAAGCACTTTGCTAGCGGACGGGCTATTTCAGGCCGTTGGGCCTGCGGCGCGTAAGGCGCGAATGGTTTTTTTGCAGGGCACGGTTAGCCGCTTGCCATTGTGGTGGCGCCAAACGGATTGCTTTGGCCGCTGTTGTAATACGTACCCTGGCTTACCAGCCCTGCAACTGGTGGAGTGGCTGGCATAGAGTTTGGGGGAATGGCTGTATTCAACCACGGACTCCAAACGGGAGGACCGTTTCGGAGTTCTAGCATCGGGTTGTTGAGCGGTATATTGGGCAGGGAAAACTGCTTGGCCGCAAACATACGCGATTGTGGCAGCGGAAACGGCAATGGATGCTGATGACTGGGCACCACACCCACCTGGTTGAGCAGGCCCGTCTGGGCTTGCGGGCTCATGGCTGGATGGGATTGTTCGTTGTGCGGCTGCATTTTTTTGGCAAGGCTCTTTCGCGTCCACACAATGTTCATGTAGGGCACGCCCACGCCCAGCACCAGGCAGGTCATAATAAAGCCAATGCCGCGGGTAATGGAAGGAAAGTGACTGGCCCTCTGAAAATATCGCTCAACTGCCTGAAGGGTGGCGGCTTTGCGCGCTTCGGGCAAGTGGAGCCCTTCTTTTAGTACGGACAACGCCTGTGCCTTGCGATCGATGATTTGATCGAACGTTCCAATTTTAATGCGTTCCAGCGGGTTCATATTCCAGAGCCATCGCCGTAAATGATCCATGGGCTTTTGGGGGTTTTGCAGTGTGGCGGGCAGGGTGTTGGGCTGAACAATAAAATGCTGGAAGGGCTTAAAGATGCCCAGCTTTGATCCTGCCCACATTAACCCCACCTGAACCATCGGGGTAATGAAGAACCAGGACAGCCAGCCGGAATAATCCCGGCGCATTACTTCGGCGGCCTCTTCGGGCGAGTGTCTGAAATAGCCGCCCAGTACCCGTGAGTTGACACAGGTGCCGTAGATAAACATGTTTTGAGAGACATTGGAGGCGCCTGCCTTCAAAAAGTCGGCGTGGGTCACCATTGCCTGGATGGGCTGAGTCCAGCCCGGCACGCCTAAAGCGGTTACGTTCAAGGCCATGGCGTGCCTCCTGCGTTGTACAGGCCCGCTGCTACTGGGTTGGAAGAGAGGCTAAAGTAGTTGCCAGGGGGGGCCGCCAAGAGGGGAGTGGGAAACGGCGCCATTGCCGGGGAAACAGCAGCAGAAGGGCCACTCACTGGCAGCCGAGCATTCCAGGTGGTTGGCAGTACAAACCCGCTGGAAACTGGTGTGGGGCTTAGCATAACGGGTAGCGGCCCGGTGGGTAAAAGCATGCGAGGTAATGGGCGGCCTGCTTGCCAGGCACTGGCCGGGTTGTTATTGGCCGGGTTGTTATCGTCGCCCTTGCTGCTGGTGGGGGTGGCTTCTGTTGCGCCGCCCAGCGGGCTTTGTACAAGGGGTTGTGTAAGGGGCTGTTTAAGGGGCGCTGGGGTGTTGGCGCTTTTCCCATCTGGTAATTCCGCAGCGTGGGGGTGTAAATGCTCCGGCGCAATGCCACTGCCTTCCATAACGGGAGAAATGTTTTTGCCGTGGTAGTGCAGTTTGGTGAGCCACATGTTGAAGAACGTAAAGGCGACAGAGGAGGCCGCCGCCGCAATGACCGGTATAAACGTGGTCAGGGTCTTCATTTTAAAGGCATAACGAATCAGGCTGTCATCCATTTGCGGTATAAAGCGCCGGAGCATTCCACCCGCCTGTTCGCCCGCCTTTTCAGCCGCTTGCGCACCTTCTCCGTGCAGCACACCGCGAAACGCGTTGCGTAACTCGTCGGTCAGCGGAGACGCCTCGCTTAATTCGCCCACATAGCCGGTGACTTTTCGGATCCGGCCATCGGCATCTCCCAGAACCCGGTCTCCATAGTGGTGTAGAAAGCGCTGAAATTCGAGCAGTGTGTCTTTAAGGCCACGTTTGCTAACCACCAACGCGTCTTCCTGGCCCAGGCTGGGGCCTAAAATATCAACCGTGCTGGAGAAATTTCCCTTAAGCGCCCACTCTTCCAGTGCCTTGCCCAGCCATTGCTCCTGGCGCTGTGCGTTTTTGGATTGCGCCATTCGTTCCCAGAGGATAACCCGCTGCTTGAGCGTTTCAAAGGTGTTGGAAGCCTTGCCCTGCTGGTAGCCGAGGCTTTTCATTCGTTGCATCAGGCCCTGCATGGTGGGCTCATGCTGACGAGACAGAAACTCGCTTTCGCTCAGGGCGTGCAATTCTGCGTAACGCAACCCAAGCTGGCTTTGGACGGCTTCATCCAAGGGGTGCATGCCCAACGCCGGGTTGGGGTGACGATGGAACAACTGGGTCAGCCGTTCTCGGGCTTCTTGTAGGGCGGGGGTTCCGTAGCGACTGTCGCCAACCGCGTTGGGCTCGTGCCAATGCTTTTCCAAAATGGCTCCGGCTGCCTTTAAGTCTTCGGGAGTGGCTCCATCAATCCCTTTCACAATGGAGCGGGCCATTTCCTCGTTTTGAAACACGCCTGGCAGTGGATGGATCAGGCTTTGATCGGTGGAAACCAGGTATTTGTCTAAAAAGTTACGGACCAGCTTTTGCCGCACATCGCCCACGGTTTTTAGTGCTGGGTCGGTGTCTTTCAGCACTTCGTCCATCATGCGGCCATACTGGAGCAAAGATTTTTGGTTAATAAAGGCCTGCGCGTTCAAAAATTGCGGATTTAACCCCGCCACAGAGGCGGCCATTCCGGTGGCGGCCCAGGCTGCCAGTGCCCCAAACCAACCGCAGATGAACACATTGGTGACCGTGCCGCCCAACTCCCGCACGAGCGTTTCCTGGAACATAATCGGGCCGCGCTGAATTAACTCAATGGCAGAACGCGGGGCCACCATCGTGGCAAAATCCAGGCTCATTAGCTCAATCAGCGGATCGCTTGTTAAAAATTGCACCACGCCGGAAGAGGCTTCAATGGCCGATTCCGCCAACCCTTTGGAAAAACGAGGACTCGCTGCCAGTGCAGGTGCTGCCGGGCCTGGCTTTTGCAATGGCAGGCAGGCAAGCGTACCGCCCGCAGTGGCTGGGGGCTGGTAGCCAGGTCGCTGGATTGAGTCAAGCAGTGCAATCATAACCAATAAGGGAGCAGCCAACGAAAAGCAGGAATTGCCAAAGTAAACGCCAATAACAACTGCACACGATGCAGCTAATCAGGTGCCAATGGGCATGGAAAACCGAATTACAAAGTACAACGCAGTGAGAAGTGGTTGTTTGGAATCATCAACATCCAAATATGAATAACAAATCCAGTGCTTGCTTTCAGTCCAGAACGTCCATTGAGTGGCACAGCCCAAAACGGGTGAAGCGAATGGTTCAATAAAACTGGGCCAGAAGAAAGGAATACTAAACGGAAAAAACGGGTGGAAAGCAAACCAGAAATTTGAATCAACGAGGGAAGAAAAACCAAACATTGTCTGAGTTGTTGGTCTCTGATCCAGGCTGTTGCATTAATTTACAAAGTAACTGTTGGTAAACCCGATTAGGAAGGCCACATGATAGCACACGGGGGCGTGGCCACTGCAACCTTCCGCTTAATGTTTTAAAACGTGGGAACATTTTTTGAAAATTCACCCCTAGCCATGTTTCTGCCCGCTTAGTATGATTAACCACTGTTAGTTTTGTAGTCTTGTTTTGGGGACGCTGGATCAATTTTTTCCGAAGCGCAATCTGGGCTTTTGGCTCTATGGCCTATGCTGGGTCAAAATTTTCTCAACGCTCTCCAAATCACAGTGCGACAATACTGACCTCGCCTAGTTTTACAAAACTTCAGAAACTAACACGCGATGCCATTGAGGGATGTTTTTGCCGTTGCTTATTGCTTTTCGTCAAAACGTTTAACTTTGTACGTTTCGTTTTAATCGAATGGATGTTATCGGCATCGTTGGGTGTTGTTAAAGGGTTTGCCACAGCATGCAGTCCGTTACCGTCGGCTCTTTGGCTTCTCAAGGCTATTACGCTACCGCCGCCACGTCACCACTGGCGAAGGGGTCGCGTCGTGCGCTGCAAACAGAATCGTCGCAACTGGATGACCTGAGCCGGTTGCCTGCCTCCAAGCAGCGCCAAGCCTTCCAATCGCAGCGGTTTGCCGGTGCGCCGGAAATGTTGCTGGGAAATGCGCTGGCCATTGGTTCTATGCCTTGGTGGAGTATGCCGGTGCTGATGGGCATGGCCACCGTGTTTTGGATAGCCTACTGTATGCAGGATATGGTTGGCATTTTTGGGCCGCGTATTAGTATTTCGCTGTTGCGCGGGGCCAAACCGTACAACCCGGATGACGATCCTTCGGTGGAAAAAACGCCCAAATTCATGCGTCCGGCCAAGGTGTTTTATGAGCGGGCCCGACGATGGAACTGGCCTAACTTTGGAGAGGAATTTGGCCGTGAGCTGTTGATGGGGCCCGGTATTTTAATGGTTCCCACGGCGTTTATGTTTACTACACAAGCGTTGTCTCCCGTGGGTAAGGCGTTACGAATGCCGTTTCAGGCGGGGCTCCAATTTGCGCACTCTCTGGGGCATTTTCTGGATGGAAAACAATCGCCCACGACCGATAAAAAGGCGTTCTTGAACAACCTGGAGGCCTATTACAAGTATCTGTTTGCTGCAGATGAGCCTTTATTAAGCCACACGGCGGAGTTTACCCTCAAGCAGGACCACAGTACGGGCTTACAGCGCATTGGCAATTATATTTTTGCCCAACGCAGCGCCATTGCCAACCAGTCGCAAACCACACGAAGCGGAACCGTGGGACAATTTGTCGATGAATGGGCCTCGGCCATGCGTCGACACGCAGAGTTGCTGCTAAAGCAAAAAACACCCCTCACAGATGCCGACCGGCTTCATCTGAAAGGCATCCTGGGGCACAAGCACGGAGACATTTCAGATAAGAAATTGCTCCAACAAGCCATCCATTACCTGGAAGATGAGATAGCGGGCCTGAGTCAAAACCTGGTTCAGGCAGTAAAGCACTACAACGATGCGCATCCGGCAGGCAAGCAGTTGGGCAACATGTCGGCGGTTCGGGTCAATTTGGGCAATATCAATAACCTGCTCAACCAAAAACTGCTGGCGCAGGGTAACCTGTGGCGTCCGGGCGCTTCGGTTCATTCGGTCAATAGCGTCTTGGAGCAGGCGGAACACTTCAACCATTTTGCGGCGGCGGCCTTTAAAACCACCGAACAACTGGCGGGACGGGCCACTTTTTCCGACGCGTGCAAAACGCTGTTTTACGATACCATTAGCCGAAAAGCCTTGTTGGCGCCGGTGATTGCCCTGGCCGGGATGGTTTGGGTGTGGTTCTTAACCCACATGGTGCAAAGCAGCGATGAATACCCTGGCAATAGCTGGCAACATACCGTGGCAGGAAGCGCGTCGGCTGCCCGAAACGCGAATGCCGCAAACAATGGCGGACTTCCATTGCAGGCCTCCAAAACTCCGGTAACGACACCGTTCGTACTGAACCATCCGGGCTCTTCGCCCGTTGTGGCGGACATGCCCGCGTCCAATCGTTTTTATGCCGCCACCGTGCCGATGAATCCTGCGCTTTTTGATCCTGGCTTCAACCCGGCGGTGGTTCAGTCGTTTATGCGACCGGCTGCGCCAATGGTCCCCGCCGCCGCCATGATGGTAGGGTCAATGCCGTTTGCACCGTTTGCACCAGTTGCGATGGGAGGACCAACCCCATGACGATGGCTGGCGCACAACCCCCATTGAATCCCATTCGGCTGTTTTACCAGTGGCCTAAGCAGGTGGAGGCGATGGGTCATTCGGTGCGCCGCTCGGTGCCGTTGGTGGGCCATATGGTTGCCGATGTAACGTCGCGCCTGGTGAGCCACGACTACAAAGAGTACCCCAAGCTGGCGGGGCGCATCCATTTTTCCGAACCGCCCCAGGGCTACATCATTCCGGTTATCTACAGCTGCTTGCCCATACGGGTGTTGCAGGCCTTTGAACGAGGAAAAAAACACAACGATTACCGCGAAATTGGCGACGTATTCCGGCGGGATATTCCGACGCTGACCATCTTTTTGTTTGCCCTCAACCCGGTGATGAACAAGTTGATGCTGCCCTTTCTGGAGTTTGCGAGAAAAATTCGGATTATTCCAGACAACGGCCGTGAACTGGCAAAGAACCCTTGGGAAAAGCTGGTCAAAATTCTGGATGCCCCCCGCCCGATGGGACACCACACGCTGGAGCAGTCGTACTATTTAAACAACCACCAGAACCTGGTCCAAATTTTACGAGACGATCTCAACCGTTCCCATGTGCATGAGATTGCCGAAAATGTGATGGGGCGCTTTCGCGATGCTACCGGTACTGGCCACGGAGGCGGGCTGATGCGTGAGCCCGTTTTTGGCTTTGGCGCCGATTTAGATCGCTTTAAAGGCCTGTTGCAACAAACGGGAACGAACGTTCAGCAGGCGAAACAACAGGTGGCCGAACTGTTAGAGCACTTTAAAGAGCCCAGCCTAGAGGATGTGAAAGCGCACGCGCCCGAGTTTCTCCAGGACTTTATGGCCCGAGAAGGCGTGGCCGATAGTGCGGCTTTGGGCGATGACCTCAAGAAGGCCCTACTGACCGAGTTTCGTGATGAGCAAAAGCAGTTGGTGGAAAATCACCTCTGGAATCGCTTTCAAACGGAAGGTCTGTCCAGTTATCAAAAAATGTCTCTCAAGCCCGAACTGTTGGAAAAGCTGGAGCCTGTGCTGCAAAAAGTGGAACAGTCCGCCCAGGGGGCGTTTGGCCATTTTGAAGAGAACCTGGTGACCAAGCTGAAGCTCAAAAACTACGATGCCAAGGCCTTTCTCTCCAACTACGCCAAGTGGACCCGGAACCCGGCGGATGCCATTGCCTTTGCCATTATTTTGGTCCTCTTGGGCTGGTTCCCCGTGTTTGTGAACAAGCTGCTGAGTGAAAAAAGCTTTTATGAAGGCGATGCAACCACTGGCGACACGCGTCAGGCTCAGCCTGCCGCAGCCCGTGGGTTACAGCCAGGGGCAGTTGTGGGCAACAACAACCAATTAAGTAAGCAACCGAACAACCAGTCGGGTGTTCCTGCGGCACCTGCTGCGTTGGGGCTCTCCAGCCCGGTATGGCTTCCGCCCGCCCAGCGCCCGGCTGCGGCGATACCACAGCCAATGCCACAGGGGCTGCTAACAACAACTGCCAGTGTGTCCGCGTCCACGCCCGTACTCAACCCGCCAGGACTATTTGCGCTTTCTTCGGGCGTAGCGAATATGGGGCCAGTGGGCAACAGTCTGTTTCCAGTTGGCAGTGGCAGCCCGTTTCAAATTCGCTCTTAACGCCTGTTACGTGCATTGCGCCTGGAGCCCACCCCCCCCGCAAAGGACTCCTCCACATGGCGTAGATTGGTGACGCTTTGTTAAGTGTTGCGAATTCTATTCCGACACGGTTAACAGCTCCCCACACCAGGATGATGGAAGGTAACATTCTGGAAAGTTTGTAGGATGTGGCATTTCAACCCCAGGCGATTGCTGCGCAGCGCGGGCCAGATTGCGGTTGCGTGATGCTGCCTGGTCTTCTGCTGCCGTAGTTTTGCCAATACTGCCCAATCCTCGCAGGAAAGCGACTTGTTCCCACGGAAGGGAGGATCACCATTCCCATGTTTAAAAGTTTGTTTTCAAAACCAGCCACCATGGCCCCGCGCGCTCGGTTTGGTTTTAAAGCCCCTTGGGGCTCTCTGCCCTACGGACCATTGGCGCAACCCCTTTTTTCCGATGCCGAACTGCGACCACACCAACCCTTGCCCTTACCCCAAGGGGTGGAGCTGGTGAGTCGTCGAGACATCTATTCAAAAGATCGCACGGTGTTACTGCTGCGGGCGGGACAACGGGTGGATCGTCACGTGCTCCCTAAGCTGCTGAGTTTCGGGGTAACGCCGGAAGATTTTCAGTACAAAGCCTGTGCAGAGGATCTTCCGAGGCTGCCCTTTGCGTCACTGTCTCAAAAAGAGGAGGCGGTGTCCGCCTCGGGGGTGTCTTCTGGAATGTCGGTTCCTCGTCAACGTCAGTCTTCGTCGGCCATCGAACATCAGGCAAATGTTCCCCCGGCGCTCTCCTCCCAGGAGCTCGCCTCCTTGGCCATGGCCTGCACTTCGCCGGAGACGAACCTATCGATGCCGGGGCTGGCCCTGCTGCGTAACCTTAGGTCCAAACGGGCCCTGATTGAACAACAAACCGTTATGATTTTAGACCCGGACGAGCGCTCCAACGCGCGCTTGACCGATTGCCTGATGGCTTGCGGGGTGACTTACGATCACATTCATCCTGTCCGGCTTATTTCACAGTGGCAGTGGGCCATGGCCAAATATCAGCCAGACTTTCTGTTTGTCTCCTTCGACTTGCAGCAGGGGCGTCACGGTTTGTCTGTGTTGGAGGCGGCGACTGAAACCCATCCGACGACCCGACTCATCCTAATAGCGGATCCCAAGGCGTTAAAACCCGACGTTCAACGGAGGTTAACCAGCTTGGTGGCGGCGTACAATAGCCTTATCCTGTGGAAGCCGATCCATCGGGGACAGTTGGCCGGGCTTTTGCTCAATACCGAACAAGCCGCAACCACCCATCTGCCAGACTAAATGGACCGTGTCTTGCCCGATGTATTCTTTTTCTGAGCATCGCTTTTTTGTGTGCAGTTTATCTGTCTCGGTTTGCGACCACAGGGCTTGGAATACTTTACTATCCACGTTTTCGGCGTAAAGTTTTTTCGCTTGCATGCCTGTGATTGCTCTTAGGAGGCACTGATACCGCACAATGGCGCATATCCCAGGTCGTTTGTCCGGCGGCATGTCGTCAGAAGATTTTTCTGCTGACCCGGCCGTTGGCGAGCCATATGAGGGGCTGGGTGTTGGCTATGCCCAGTCTGCTGGCCATGGGCGTTCTCACCAAGAACTGGTGCTCAAGCGCATTCGCGATATTCCATCCTTGCCCGAGGTCGTCAATAGTATTGTTAAACAGTTGGGCAAACCCAACACGCCCGCCTCAGAAATTGCCCGGCTGGTCTCCTACGACCCGGGACTGACTTCGCGCGTGCTTCGTATGGTGAATTCGGCGGCCTATGGCATTCAGCGCCAGGTGAGTTCTATTCAGCACGGCATTATGATTTTGGGCTTCAACACGGTTCGGGGCCTGGTGCTCAGCGCCAGTATTTTTAAGCTGTTGGGCAACCAAAATGCTCACGCGGGCATGGATCATCAGTCGTTCTGGTACCATTCGCTGGCAACGGCCATGGCGGCCAAGAGCGTGGCCCACACGTTTCGGCTGCCAGAAACAGACGATGCCTTTAGTGCGGGCATGTTGCACGATATTGGCAAAGTGGTGCTGGACCTTTACTTTAAGCACGACTACCGTCCTGTGCTGGAAACGGCTGAACTTCGGGGCTTGGATTTACATGGCCCGGCGTTTTTGGCTTTGGAGCGAGAGCTGATGGGAACCACCCACCCGGAGATTGGGAGCTACCTAACCGCCAAATGGAAGCTGCCCATTACGCTGACGGAAGTCATTCAACACCACCATCACCCGGAGCGGGCCAAGCTTTGCCCCACCTTGGTGTATGCCGTGGCGTTGGGTAACGATTTGGCCACGGCCTATCAGCGCAGCGAGGGGCAGGTGACGCTGGACCAGTTAAACCCCGATCTGGTGGCCCATTTCGATTTGGATGAAGCAACCCTGGAGCATTTGCTGTCGCACCTCCAGGCGGAATTGGAAGAATCCTTGGATGACTTGATGAGGACCCTCAACGGCGGCAATCAGTTTATGGAAGGTTCCAGTTCCTGAGTCGTTCAGATGGGGAGTCAGGCGCTTCTCTGGGGAGAGGTTTTGTGGGTATTCCACAGGATAAGCCCAACCGCCACACTGGCCAGCAAGGCCAGGGAAAACACCACCGGGTTTACAAACACCACCGAATTGGTCACCATAATGCCTGCAAGGGCCCACAGCAACGTGCTGCCGTACCAGGTGTTTCCCTGGCTTTTTACCAGAATGTACAACCCCGTGAGGATTCCCGGCGTGAGGATGAGTAGGGCGTACCCGGTTGGCGATACCCCGTAGGCGGCAAGAGCAGCCTCTTTAACCAGGGCAGAAAAGTTAAGAAACACGGCCAGCGTTAACCAGCCACTGTACAGGCCAAACAAGGGCCGACTTACCCGCCGTTCAACCCAAGTGGAAGGTTCGGGTTGTTGTAGTTGCCTAAAAAACAAACCCAGGGCCAACAACCACATGGCAATGATAATCACCACCAGCCAGGCACTGTCTGGGTTGAGCTGGGCAATCACCATCCACAGGGTGCTGAGTGCGTACAAACTGGCGGACGCCAGGGCGTGGGAGGCGGGTCGTTCTGTTTGCGGTACCGAAGAAGGCAGACCGTGACGAACGGCATCCACCACGGCGAGGGTGAAAATAACAAACCAAATGCTAAACGCATAACCGGCGGGCACTTCGTAGGTGGGAATGGTGCTGGCGGAGACCTCGCTAATGGATTGCCCCAGCCCGGTAAGGACAGAAAACGACGGCGCCACAAACTGCGCAAACGAAAAAATCAGGTTGAGAAT
>JANRKP010000026.1:0-111333 GCA_033763415.1 Candidatus Melainabacteria bacterium
ATCCACGACCGGGTGGATTGTGATTTGGACTACGAAAAACCCTTCCGCACCTGGTTGGATGGTGTAAAAGGTAGCCTGAAATCAAGTGGGCTGTCTTCTGTGGAAGCGTATGTGGAGCCCGTGACGGAGGAGGCAACCCCAGCCGTCGCGCCAGCCGCTGGAGAGCTTCAGCCTGCAAGCGCTTAGAATTATGTTAGATCACCTCTGGTATCTGTTAAAGCTAACATATTTTGTAATTTCAGCAATTGTAAGCATTGGTTTTCTGTACCAGCTTGCTATTTACTTGGGTGATAATCAACCAGAATTGATCCTAAGTGCAAAAAGACTTGCTGAAAATTGTCCAACTTGTCATTTTTCAGCAGATGTGTTGACTGTTGCGCAGCAATTGGGTCGTTTGGACATTGTTTCCCTTGGACTCACAATACTTGGCGCTGTGGTGGCTATCTTCGGGTTTGTAGGCTTTTGGATGATTCGCAGTGAAGCAATTAAAACCTCAGAGGATACTGTCAAAAAAGAACTTCCGCAGCTAGTCAAAGAGGTCTTTAGTACCAAAGAAGGAAAACAGATGCTAAAAAAGGCAGTGGAAGAACAGTTACACACATACAGTCTACTTCTTAATAAGAGTACTTCTCCTACAGATGATAGTGAAATAGCGCAAAATGTGTGGGATGATAAAGATCAAGAAGGTGACACGTGATGAGGAATCTTATTGATCTTATAAAGGAATATACATCTGAGCCAGTACCGGTTCAGATTGAATATCTCATTAGGGATTTGGGCATAGAGTTAAATAAAAAAGCAGAGTTAGACCCAGATATTGCCGGTCAAATTGAACTGGAAAACGGCCGATACAAGATTTCTATTAATCGAAACGACCATTATTTTCGACAGAGATTTACGATGGCTCATGAACTGGGTCACTACATTTTTCACAGGGAGTTGTTGGATAGTGGCTGTATTGTCGATAACAGGCTCTACAGAAATACAAATAGCTCGGCGCAGGTTACTGAACTACATGAAAGTGAAGCTAACCACTTTGCTGCCAATTTATTAATGCCGTTACACCATATCAAAAAAGATTTTGAAGAAGCGTTGAGCGAATCTCTACCTGAAGAAAAGGCATTGGCAAGAGTTGCTGCTAAATGGCAAGTTTCTCCTGCGGCTATGAGAATACAGCTTGGTCTCAGGAAGTGACCTGGCACCATTTGCCGAGATCAATCGCCTCGACTGCGGCGCGGTCCATGTAGACGTGCGGGTAGTTATAGGTTTCCTGAAAACCCATTCGTCGGTACATTTTAAGCGCGGGCCAGTTGTCGGTGTCTACCGTGGCGGTAATGTGCGTCATGCCAATGCGCTCGGCAATGGTTTCCTCAATGCACTTCATCAGGGTGCGGTACAGCAGGTGGTGGCTCAGGCCCTTGCCTTTGTGCTCCGGGTGGACGGCAATGACGGGAATATTGCCCTGGATATCGTCGGCCTGCACCAGGAAGCAAAATCCCACCGGCTCGCCGTGGAACAACAAAATAGAGCTACACAGCGCGTGGTGCACACCCATTTCGCCACTGGTAATGAGGTTGACCACCGTATGCCCGCCCTCTTCCGTTCGGAACCGGGGATCCCAGAGCGCATCCGCCGCGTTGGAGAACGTGAGATAGATGTTTCGTCCGGTGGCGGCTGCGTACTTGGCCTGCCAGCAGTCCAACTGGTAGCCTTCGGGCAGTACGCCGGGATCCTGCTGTTTGAGTAACTGTACGCAGAGCGGATCGAGGAAGTCGAACTTTTCAATGGATTGTCCGTAGGGTTTAAAGCCGTACCAGGTAATGGTCCGAACCAAGTGTTCCTGCACGCCTAACATGGCGTAGCTAATTACATCCCACTGGGGCAGCTCTCGCATATCGGGGATAAATTTCCTCAGCAAGCGGTCCAGGGCCGTTTTCTCCGGCACGCCCTCTTGCAGGTAAATGAGGTTAATTTCCACGGCCCGGTGATCTTCTAGCCGATAGAGCATAAAACCAACCGGTTTCTGTGTGGCGTTGTCTTCTAAAATATAGCCACGCAGGACTTTTTGACCCACCACCGGCACAAACACATCCCAGGCAACCGGGGCCATGTCCCAATGGTAGCGGTCGCGCGCGTTTGCCAAAAAGTCCTGGTACAACGGCTGAATGCTCTGAACATTTTTGGCGCTCAAGTGTCGAACGGTCAGCATAAATGTGGTGCTTCCTACCCACAGTGCAATAACAATCGGAACCGGAATGGATTCAATCTGCTTGGTTATAAATTCTTATTATAGCCGTTGTCTCCAGCCGCGGCTTGCTTGGCGCGGTGAGGATAAACCGTCTGGCGGAGCGTTAGGAATGATCGCCCAGGGTGGGTGCGGGCAGCAATCCCAGCCGATGCACGAGATGGCGCTGTTTGGCCTGCAACAGTTGTTCCGGGGTTAAGATCAGGGAGGCGGCATCGGCCTTGGGCTGCCAGGGAAACTGTTTTTTCAGCGCGGCGACTTTGGGCAAGTAATCGTCTTGAAACGCCAGTTGCTGGATGGTGTTGGCAGCCAGCACGCGGGTGAGCGATCGAAGTTGTTCGCTGTTGAGGAAGCGTCCGGCAGGCCAATGCACATTAAAAGAAACCAGATTGAACAGGCGCTGAAAGCCGTGGCTGCGGTAGGTCTCATCGCCCAATAAATTCGTCCAGAAGCGAACTTTGAAGTGGACGTTTTCTGGCTGTTGGTTGGGTAATAAATCAATAGCCCGGAGCAGGGTAGCTTCGTTGGGTGTGCTGCTGGGCTGTGTTGCGTTTTCATCCCGCTGGTGGCGAACGTGCTGCCAGGTTTTTTCCAAAACGCTGGGCCGGTCCGCTTCGGGAATTTGGCTGTAGGCTTCCCACCAGGTTTGTTGGGCTTCTGCTTTGGGGCCCAGCCAGGCGGCCAGTCCTACACTTAGTGCGGCGGGTAGGCCTTCCGTTAGTATTTGGCGACGACTGAGTTTTGGCGGCTGTTTGAGGTGCAACTGCTCCAGCCACTCTTGCATCTCGGGGTCATCTTCCAAGGCAGACGGATTGGTGCCAAAGCGGGTGGCATCTTGCCAGTGTGGCGTGCTGCCGGTTTGTAAAAGCATCGGAAATACGGACTGGGTGGTTTCTTGGTGGGGCGTTTTGGCCAAACCCCCGGTATTACGTGGAGCAAGAGAAACAAGAACGGGCAGAATGTTCATGGTGAATCGTCTCCAGGATGTAGCACGTTGCTCATAGATTATTCCAAAGGGCATGATCTAGATGACCGAGATGAGCCGCGGAACGGGCGGCCCCGAGAAAGGTTTTAGTCGTCTGTCTGTTGGCAAATGTTCGTTGCGTATTTAAAGACTGGTTGCAGCAGGCACAGGGGGTGTTGAATGGTGGCTGCCGTTAGAATAGAGGCAATGAGAAACACACGTTGCTTTTTGAGTTTTTTGGGCTTTTTTGGGCGATGACGCTTTAACAATCAGTTTTCGGATGACGTTTTTGGCCACGCACACCCCTATTAGGCAGTGCAGCACTCCCATACAGAAGCTAGAATTGTAGCAGAGAGGGCCCCGTTTTTTTGTATCGATTTGTAACATATTGGGTGGCTCTCTGCGGCTGCCCCTGATGTTTGCTCTCGTTTGCTTAACCTGAAGGGTAGAGACCCTTGTTGATTTTAATTGCTGATTTTGGATACTTGCTAACCTGCTTACGAATGAACATCCACGCCACGGTCGGTGTGTCTTAGGGCCAACAACGCCGGTTGCACTTACCGTCGATCTTGTTGCTGGCCACCGCTCCTGTTGCTGGAGGATTTTTGCTGACGGATGCTTCAAGCAACCGGGCTAATGGCCGATGACCCTATTGTAGGATCAGCCGCGAAAGCCAAGTGGGCTTTTTTGAATTGAGGCCGATTTTACCTGTTGAGGGACGGACACAACCCTGCTGTGAGCCGATGCGCCAACAGCAGACCTTGGAAGGAATGAGTGTGCTATGGGCTTGGCCGCTAGCCAATCGCGCTATTTGCTGCTGACTTCCCGCAAGACGGATTTGGAACTGACCGGTCAGCAAATTAACCAATCGCGTTTGCAGTTGGCCAACACCACCAACGACCTGTTTAACATTGCCACCACGCTGGATCCCGATTCGGATGAAGCCATACAAATCCAGCTACAAATTAACGCCCTGCAAAGCTTGGATAAAGCGCTGGAACTTCAGTTGCGCCGGGTGGATACGCAGCAACAGGCCGTCCAAACCGAAATTGACGCCGTTCGCAAAGTGATTGATAAAAACATTGACCTGACGTTTAAAACCTTTGCATAACGCTAACCAATCAGCCACTTAGGGAATTTGCCTGCCAATGAGCTATAAAAACGACGATATTTCCGTAGTGTTAATGAAGTACGGCAAGGCCAGCAGTACGGCCAAGGCCGAACTGTACGAAACCTACGATCGGTTGCGCGATTTGGCCGTCTCTGGCCCCACGATGGGGGGGAGTGGCCTGGGCAAGTTTGGCAGTTTTTTAATGAACGTGGCTCGGACCTTTGGCGCCACGCAGTTTATGCCGACCTTTGGCAGCGAATCGGTCAATATTCCAGGAACTTCCTACTATGCGCCCATTTCTGGCGGCGTGGGTATTGAACCGGGCGGACAGGCCGCGTTTGGTCTGGCTCCTTTTTCTCAGGTAACGGGCTTGCCCACTGGGGGGGCGGCGCCGGTGGGCTGGTCTTCCTTGGGTGGGGGTAGTTCCGGCTTTGCCAGTGGTGGCCTTAGTGGTTTGGCCAACCTGGGAATGATGGGCCTGAGCGCATTGGGTTTAAGTACTTTGGGGCTGTTTAGCAGCCGGGGCGTGGGTGCGCTACCCACCGGCAACAGTTCGGTGGATTTTTCCGGCCTGGGGGATCCCCACTACCCCTTTGCCGAAGGTTCCATTGGTGGGGTGCCTGCCAATGGCATTGCGGCGGGTGGCATTATTGCCGGAGGCGCCAGCGCGGTGGGTACGGCTGCCACGGGTGCGGGTTTGGCCGCCGGTGCGGCAGCGGGCGCAGGCTTTGGCAGAAACTGGGTTATGCCTGCCGCCGGTATTGTAAGCGGCATTGGTGGGCTACTAACCACGCTGGGTCCGTTTTTTGGACCGTATGGTATTGCCGGAGCCGCGGCGGGCAGTATTCTCAACGGGGCGGCGGGGGCCGTATTGGCTTCTTTCCAGCACGTGGGCAACCGGGTACTTTCTAACGCAGACAACATTTTAACCAACAAGGTGAAGAACCTGGAAACCACCATTAAAATGCTCGATGCCCAGCAGGACATCCTCAAAAAACTGCTGAAAGAGTCGCTGGAAGGCGACAAAAAAGCGCTGGATAACTTGTAAGCAGAAAAAGGCTTTTGCGCCTCATTTGGCCAGATAGGGTTTGTGAGCGCGGTTTATGGCTGTGTAACAAATTTTCCAAACATCCAGGGCCGCGCCCTTCATTTTTTTGGACCGTTGCCGACAGTAAACAAAGAATCCAGTAATCAACACGGAGTGGGCTTTTGTATGAAACGCGACCTGGTATTAACGGCGAACGTTTTAAACCGATTTTTGCAGGAACGGAACCCGCTTTGGTTGTTTGTACAAGCCTTGCAAGGCTGGTTTACCGCGGTGTTTAACATTCGCAGTAATGTTCGCGCCTTGGAACACCGCCGCTTGGTTCTGGAGCGTCGTCTCTGTTACGTGGAAGCTTTGGTAGACAACCGTACCTTGCACGATTACGGCCATCGGTTGGATTTAAAACGTTAAACCATCGATGCGCAGTATGGAAATTTCAATCATTCGGGTTGTCCAGAAAACCCGCCTACGGAGCAATGTCTTCTTCGGAATTTTTTAGAACGCGCAGTGGCACAAACGGATAGGAGCCATTCGGGCCGGGGTATCTCATGGAAGAGTCATTTCAGCTTTTGGTTCAAGACGTTCAGGCCGGGGATCCGCAAGCCAAAGTGCATTTGGCCCGCGTGTTTTACGAAGGCCAGGGCGTTCCGCAGGATTACCAGAAAGCGTACCGTCTCTGTCTGTCTGCGGCTCGGCAAGGTCATTTGCAGGCGCAACAAGCGCTGGGCAACCTGTATTTTATGGGCCAGGGGGTTGGCCGTGATCTGAAACAGGCGCTTAAGTGGTGTTGGATGGCGGCCCAACAGGGCCATGCCGCAGCGCAGTACAACATTGGCTTTGCTTACGAAACCGGCCAATGTGTGGAGCAAAACCAGGAGAAAGCTGCACGGTGGTACCGGCTGGCGGCAATGAAAGGCCACGCCTGGGCCCAGTTGTCGTTGGCCAAAATGTATTTTGATGGCCGTGGCGGCCTGGAAAAAAGTAACGAAAAAGCGGTTTATTGGCTGTATTGGGCTGCTTCCAGAGGCTTGCCCGAGGCGCAGGGCCGTTTGGGTTATGTGTACCACATAGGCCGTGGGGTTGCCGTAAACTACACCAAAGCAGAGCGTTGGTACCGGCTGGCGGCAGAGGCTGGAAACGTAACCGCCCAGTATAACCTGGGTTGTTTGTACTGCTTTACCGATGCCGACTTGCAGCGGCCAGAGAGCGCCAAAGATTGGTTTTTAAAAGCCGCAGCCCAGGGCGATGTGGATGCAATGCGAAGCCTGGGGCACTTGTATGTGGCCGATGATTTGGGTCGTCCCGACTATGCGACCGCCGTGTGGTGGTACCGCCGTGCGGCTGAGGCCGGGGATCAAGTATCGATGGAGTGGTTGGGCTATTTGTACTCCGTGGGGGGGCATGGGCTGTTGCCCAGCCGCCCAGAAGCGCTCAAGTGGTACTGGCAGTTGGCCATTCGGGGTTATCCTGGTGCGCGGGCGCAAATTCAGTATTTGCAGCACGGCTAAAGTGGCTAGGCAATGTTGGAGCCTACCTTAGGGCTTGTGCTCCTATTTTGATTTTTTGCTCGGGCCGACATTGCGTGTCTGCCCTACCTTGTTTTGTCACAGAGACAATGGCCACTGGCTGCTTTATAACAATGAATAGACAGTTTGCGTGCAGATGACCGTAAAAGGTTGCCCTTTATCTGTGTCGGCGCTAGCATAGGGCCACCGGCATCGGTCATTTTAGCCGCCGAACCCGGTGCGTTTGCCGCCGATTGCTGTTGGATTCCCCACCGTTTGGGAGATAGTACCCCAATGTCTGCTACTTCTAGTGCGCTTAATCCTGCCCTGCTAACCGAAAATTATTTAAAAACGAGTGGAAGCTCCCTGTGGCCTTATTACGAAAAAGTAATGGCCGGAGAGCGCTTGACCCGTGAAGAGGCCATTGCCATTTACAACAGCTCGGACTTACTCGGCATTGGCGCACTGGCCGATGCGGCTCGTCGGCGTCAAATGCCGCCAGATACCCAAAATTACGTTTACTGGGTGCACAACTTTCATATTAACCCCACCAACATTTGCGAAGATCATTGCAGTTTCTGCTCGTTTAAAAAGGGTCCTAAATCGCCCCATGCGTATGTGCAAACCGTGGAGCAGGTCATTCACAACGTGCGGCGTTATCCGGGCCACGCCAGCCTGAAGGAATTTCATATAGTGGCGGGCCATTACCGGGAAATGACCCTGGCTTTCTACTGCGAGCTGTTTCAGGCCCTTCGGCGAGAATTTCCCAACGTGGGCATTAAGGCCCTGACGGCTGCCGAGATAGACTATATTGCTAAAATAGATGGGCTTAGCCACGAAGCAGTTTTAAAAGCGCTGATAGAAAGCGGCTTGCAGGCCATGCCTGGTGGCGGGGCCGAGGTGTTTTCTCCCAGGGTGCGCGCCCTGGTATGCCCGGATAAAATTAGCGGCGAAACCTGGTGCCATATTCACGGGTTGGCGCATCAACTTGGGGTTAAATCCAACGCCACCATGTTGGCAGGTTTGGGCGAAACCGCCGAAGAGCGGGTGGATCACATGTTGGCACTGCGCGCCCAGCAGGATGCCACGGGGGGCTTTTTAAGCTTTATTCCGCTCAACTGCTATTACGAAGGCAATAAAATCGATCCCCGGCATGCGCTAACCGGGGTGGAAAACCTGAAGAACTTTGCCGTGGCCCGGTTGGTGCTGGATAATTTTTCGCACATCAAGTCGTTTTGGATTCATATTGGCGAAAAAATCTCTCAAGTCGGCCTGAGCTTTGGCGTTAGCGATATTGATGGCACCGTGGTGGAAGAAAAAATTGCCCATGCCGCAGGTACGGATAGCGCCGAGGTTCTAACCAAAGAGCAGCTAATCCACTTGGTGCGCCGCGCCGGTAAAATTCCCGTCGAGCGTGATATGCTCTACAACATTGTTCAGGTGTATGGTCCAGAAACGGCCACTGTCTCTTAACCACGGTCGTGGCTGTGCTGGTTTTTCTATCTGTTTTGATGCCAGTTTAGTGGGTTGTCTTCTTGGTCTGTAGTGTTGCTGGCCCCTGTCGTCGTATAAGGAATGCGTGTCCATGATCGTCTCTTCTTCTTCCGTTCCGTTTGCAACGCGGTTACCGGTTGTTACGGCAAAGGAAAAGCAGCCGGTCGGTCTTCTTGATGCACGGTTAGTCGAGGGGGCGGCCCTCCAGAAGACGCATTCGGATGGATGGCGTCAGTTGTCTTCCAACCGGTTTGGCGAGCAGCTTCAACCGGAACGTTCGCAAGCCCTTGAGCCGACCGATACACGGAATGCGGCCATCGCGTGGCTTCGCTTGCCCAATGTCTCCGCTTTGCCTGCCCCGGTGGCGGCATCGGTTGTCAACCTGGTGACTTCTCCCCCAGTTGCCCGCCTGTTGGACAACGTGCTGCCCGATCGGCCAGAAAGCTTTTCTTTTGAGCGTTTGGCGCAGTGGCGCGCCTACTACCAAAGGCAGCCCGAAGGGGTTGGAAAAGCATACAGACAGTGGGTGACAGAAAAGCCAGCGCCTCTCATTCAGCCGCCATTGGCAGGCACGCTCCTGCCCCGGCTGGAAGATCGCTTGCGGGAGATGAAGATTTTAGGCCAGGAGATTACGAACCCGACCTTGCCCAAAAATGGTCAGCCGGAATCCGTTCTGGGCCTGCTTCGGTCAATACCCAGGACCCTTCAAACGGAAAAACTACCGGCCTTGGGCATCACGCCGCCCTATGTGGCCCTGATTAACCGCGTGATGGCGACGGCGGGCTTGGATCGCTATCCATCTGTAGAGGTGACCGAACCGAACTACAGGATTTACATACCCGATTTTCATCCTGAACAACCGGTGTACCGCCATATTCAGCAAACCCTGGCGGCCCAGCATGATTTTGTACCACTGCCTCGGGGCGAAGGCTTTGCGTTTGAAGGAATTCGCATTGACGTGTCTGCGCCAATCGTTCATCTCTCCTGGACGCCGGTGGGTTCGGATCGTTTTAAGGAGCAGTGTCAGGAGGCGTTATCAACGCGTAACCCGCTGGTGCGATATGACGACCCTCGCTACGATACCCATTTGGAACCCGTGCACGAATGGCCGAATTCTCCATAGCGTCAACCCGTGAACAAGCCCCCCCCCATCCGCCGCTGGTTCGTTTGGGGGCGATTGCTTACGTGAACACGCTGCCCATTTACTATCCCTTGGCCCGCGTATGGCCAGAGGAAGGGGCAGATGGAATAGGGCCACTACAGTTGCAGTACGCAACGCCTGCGGCGTTGAACCGGGCTGTTTTTCAGGGCGCCTTGGATGTATCGCCGGTATCGAGCGCCTTTTACCTGCGCCACCGTGAGCAACTGGTACTGCTTGACGATCTCTCGGTCAGTTCTCCTGGCGCGGTGGAAAGTGTGCTGTTTATCAGCCGAGCGCCCCTGGCGGCCTTAAACCCGGCGCAATCTCGGCTGTGGGTGCCCAGTAGTTCGGAAACCTCCATTGCGCTGCTGCAACATTTGCTTCAACTGGAAACGGGCCTATCCTGGCCCTTGTCGGCTCTGCACTGCTACGATCCGGCGCAGCATCTTCGGCAGAATGTCCTTCTGGCCAATGGTTCCCTGCTTGATGGCTCTCTGCTTGATGGCTCTCTGGTCGATGGGGGATTGCCGGAGGGAATAGATGGCCTGCTGGTTATTGGCGATGATGCCCTAAAGTGCTCTGCGGCCGGGCACTGGCCCCAGGGCTTTTTGGTGTACGATTTGGCGGAATGTTGGCAACAGCGCTACGGCTTGCCGTTTGTGTTTGCCGTGTGGGTGGCCCGCTTGCCCTGGGCGCAAGCACACCCCAATGCTCTGGCTGAGCTGAACCGTACTTTGTGTAACAGCCGGGCTCGTTTTTGGGCAGATGGTGAACTTCAACAATTGGCCCTTCAGGATGCCTGTGCCCGGTGTACAATATCTCCAGAGGTGGTATTTCGCTATTGGCACCACTGCCTGGATTTTAACCTGGGTCCATCTCATCTTCAGTCTCTGGAACGCTTTCAATCCATTCTGACGCTCCTAGGATCGTCTCAGCCTACGGTACCCTTTCACCATGACGCGACTCCCTCAACCGCCTGTATCGCCGCTTCCTCCGGCAACGACTGCCCACCCGTCCAATCCGGCTGAGCCCGCTGCTGCGGGTGGTGTTGTGGGCCCAGATGCTGCGCTTGAACCGTGGGTGGGCCGTGTCTGGAAGATTCATTCCAACTTCTACTACGTGCGTCTCGCTCAGGGTCAATCGGTGGAATGTTCTTTGAAGGGTCTGCTGAAGAAGGCCAACTGCGACGTGTTTGTGGGCGATTGGGTTCGGCTGGATGAGCTGTTACCGCCAGCCTGTGCCGATGCCTTACCAGTGGGCCGCATTGCCGAGCGCGTTGACAGGCAAAATGTGCTGAATAAGCCCAAAATTGCCAATGTGGATCAGGTGCTGGTGGTGGTTTCCTTGAACGAGCCCCCGTTTGAAAGCCGTCGGCTGGACCGGCTGCTGACCCACGTGCACGCGGCGGGCCTGAACCCGGTGATTGTGATTACCAAGGCGGACCTTCCCCTGGAAAGCCATACGCTGGAGGCCATTCTTCAGCAGTATGAGCAGCATTTGGGCTATTCGGTGGTGGTCACTTCCGTGCACCAGCCCGATAGTCTGCTGCGTCTTAAACCGTTGCTTGCAGGCAAGGTTTCCGTGCTGGCCGGTGCCAGCGGTGTGGGTAAGTCCTCTCTGTTAAACGCGCTGAACCCGGCTTTTCAGCTTCGGGTGGAAGAGGTTTCTGATAAAATTGGCCGAGGTCAGCATACGACGCGTCACGTGGAGCTGTTGTCTCTGTTTACAGCACGGCCCAATGAAGCAGAAACCCTGGTTGCGGATGCTCCGGGCTTTAGCCATTTGGATTTTCATGGGGTGACCCCGGCGATGGTTGCTGCCACATTTCGAGAGTTTGCCGCATTGGCGCCTCAGTGCGAGTTTACCGATTGCCTGCACCAGGATGAAACCGGTTGTGCGGTTCGCGTTGCGATGCAAAATGCCCAGTCCACCGCCTCGCTTCTGTCGCCCGAGCGCTATCAATCCTACCTGGAGCTTTTGGCAGAAGCCCGAGACAGTGAGCAGCGCTTGCTCAGCTCCAGCCAAAAGGAGCAGTACGGACGGAAAACACTGCATCGCAAAGGGGCCGATACGCTGGAGATTGTTCGCCTGAAGGGTAAAAACCGCTCCGATTCCCGCCGTCAGCAACGTCAGCAAATGGGTGTGGTCGTCCGCCAGGAAAGCCTTCTGTTGGATGAAGACGACCGGGTGGATGACGCCGAGTATGTGGCCGATGGGTCTCTGGCCGACGCGTCTCTGGCCGATTCGCGCGATGATGCCGAAGGGATTTAGCCAGCAATGAATGCCACTTCCTTTGCCCGGAGCGATTTTGAGGCGATGTTTGGTGAATCGTTACACCGGATTGAGGCGCAGCTCGTCGCCTATTTGGAGGATGAGGCGCAACAACAGTTACCGGGAAGCACCGTGCCGCACGCTCGCTTAAATCCTGCAACAGAAAGGTTTTGGCAGGCGTTGCGTTATCCGGTAATGGCCGGGGGAAAACGCCTGCGCCCACTGCTGCTGTTGGAAAGTTGTATGGCCTGTGGTGGTCAGCCAGAGTGGGCGCTACCGGCAGCCTGTGCTTTGGAATTGGTGCACACCTACAGCCTGGTGCACGATGATTTGCCGTGTATGGACAATGATGATTTACGCCGAGGCATGCCCACGGTGCACAAAGCCTACGATGAAGCCACCGCCGTACTGGTGGGAGATGCGCTGTTTAGCCTGGCCACCGCCTGGATTCTTCGCCATACGCCGCGTGATGCGGTAACAGCCGAAACCCTGCTGACCCTTCTGGAAGACTGGTCCCTGGCCTGTAGCGTGCGTGGGTTGGTGAACGGCCAGTTTGTGGATATGTACTACGAAGGACAGCCGTGCGACCCGGATACGCTACAGTACATTCATCGCTACAAAACGGGTGCGCTTATGGCGTTGGCGCTTCGGGCCGGGGCCTTACTGGCGGGAGCCTCCCCCCTGCTGGTGACCCAAATGACCCAACTGGGCGAGACCATTGGCTTGGCTTTTCAGATTGTGGATGATTTACTGGATACACGCGCCAGTACGGCCCAACTGGGTAAAACGGCTGGCAAGGATCAAACCCGTCAAAAAGCCACCTATCCTGCCGTGTTTGGTGTGGCTGCTTCCGAACAGCAACTGTCGCTGTTGATAGAGCAAGCACAGCGGCAACTGTCCAACTTGGCACAACGGCACGGCGTTGCAGTAACCCGTTTGGAAGCGTTGGTTTCCTATACCCATACCCGGGTGTTCTAAAGTCATTATTATTAGGATGGAAAGAGGCAGCACCACTCGGATGGGCATTGGCGGAACCGGTTTGGAAGTTATTCTGGCAAGTGTATCCAGCGCCTTGGCAGCACAGCTGATTAAATTTGGCTGGTTTGTTCTCAAAAGCGGTCGGCTGAACTTTCGCATTATTGTGGAAACCGGCGGCATGCCCAGCAGTCACAGTGCTTCGATGACGGGCATGGCCACCAGCGTCGGTCTGCTGTCGGGCTTTGATTCCGTGTCGTTTGCCATTTCCGTGGGGGTGGCCATGGTGGTAATGTACGACGCGGCAGGCGTGCGACGAGCCGCGGGCAGAATGGCGAGCGTCCTGAACCAGGTGGTGGTGGATGTTTACCAGCACCACGAGGAAAAACTGCCCGAACGGATGCGAGAACTGTTAGGCCACACCCCGGTGGAAGTGCTGGTGGGCGGGGCTTTGGGCGTCCTGCTAGCGGTGATGCTCCACGTAGGTTTGGGCTAATAGCCATTGGCTTGAAGAGAGACAACCGGTGGTTAACAAAACACTTCCTGCTTGAGTAGCAACCAGGAAGTGTTTCGGCTTATTGAAAAAATGAGCGCTGTTTCAGCGTTTGAGTCCAACGAAAAGTGCCAACTATCCCCGATAATCCAGGGATTGCCCTGAGGACTTACCCGTCGCCAAATTGTAGGAGGCCATGCCGGTTAAGACCACGCCCAGCAGCAGTGCCACGATGGCCATATTTTTCTGTTTCCCCAGGTCTTGCTCTTCCTGCATGCTTTTTTCCACCCGGGTGAGCAATGTCATAACTTGGTCGTAGCTGCCAATTTTATCACCCTGGAAAGTACTAAACAGTTGGCGAACAGACTCGTCTTGAATTTGATTTAAATTGCCAGATTGCGCTGAAACGCGGTCTCGGAATTGGCGCAGGTATTGAATTTCAAACTGCACAAATTCGCGAGGATTATCGCTGGCTTCCATAAAACGCTGGGTCAGTTGCTGTACCTCTCTTGAATTAGCCAGCGCGGAATTCTGTAACAGTTTGCCCATCGCATCCACGGTACTGATCAGTTGTTCCCGGTTGAGGCCTTGGCCTAGTTCCTGAACCAACGGATGGTTGGGCTGACGGGTCAAAATATCTTTGAGGTTGTTGAGCGATTCCGTCATGGCGCTGTGCACGTGCTGCGTTTGTGTAAATTGAGTCGCACGCTCGTTGTAAAAGGGATCGGCTTCTATTTCTTGCTGAGAGTGTGAACGGGTAAAGGCTTGACGCTCTCGTTCAAAGTTTTGGATTGCATTACGCCGAAAGTCGAGTTTGCCGCTGGGATCTTCCACCAGAGGTTGAAACTGTGCTTTTAAATCGCTTTGGGCGCCATTTAACGTGGCAATGGGCACACCACCCGCAATGGAAACACCGGCAATGGCCACCGCCGTCCACAGCATTTCCGTGGGGGTCAGTTGTTTTTTGCCCATAACACCCTGCAACGGGGCCAGTAGGTTGCCCAAAGCGGGCATTCCCATATTCAGTTTGGGCATACCTAGGGTCAGTTTACGACGCCCTGCTCCTGGTTGTTGGGTGCGATCGTCATCATCACCTAGAATGGCGGAAAACCGTAAGTCGGCAAAGGGTTGGGCCGCTGCTGCCTGGCTGGGTTTTGTTTTGGGCAATGCCATAACGCTCGCAGAAAAGGATGGATTGACTGTAAAGCTCATAAAAAATACTCCGTCACCTTGAATGAAAAGGCCTACTGCGCCTGAGTGAAAGGTTGATTAGGTTGCACGATGCATATCAGGATGCATACGAGGTTAACGCCCCTCATTATCACGCTTCAAGCCGGAAGGAAAAGCCATGAAAATAAACTTACTATCTGAACGCATAATAGAAGCACCCCTGGGCTGAAACGAAGAAAGCGCCTTTGTGTGGGCGTTGCCGTTGCAGGTACGCTGATGAAATGCGGTGAAGGTCCGGGGGCAGGGCTGGAGCGTGCTAATCGTCCAGCTTGAGTACAGCCATAAACGCCTCTTGAGGCACTTCCACCCGTCCCACGGCTTTCATTCGTTTTTTACCCGCTTTTTGTTTTTCCAGCAACTTGCGTTTTCGGGAAATGTCGCCACCGTAGCATTTTTCCAGCACGTTTTTACGCATGGCTTTTACCGTGCTTCGGGCCAGTACGCGCCCACCCACGGCGGCCTGAATGGGAACTTCAAACATTTGCCGTGGGATAATTTCTTTCAGTTTTTCCGTCAGGGTTCGGCCCACGTAGTAGGCTTTGTCCGTGTGCACAATCACGCTCAAGGCATCCACCGTATCGCCAGCCAGCATAATATCCAGCTTAACCAGTTTGGACTCCCGGTAGCCCGAGAACTGGTAATCCATTGAAGCGTAGCCTTTGGTGCGCGATTTGAGCTGATCGTAAAAATCGGTCACCATCTCGCTCAGTGGCAACTCGTACTGCAAGTTGACCCGGCTGCCTTCCAGGTAATCCATGTTGAGAAAAATCCCGCGCCGGTCCTGGGCCAGGTCCATCATGGTGCCCACAAATTCCTGCGGCAAAAACAAGTTGAGCTTTACATAGGGCTCTTCAATGGCCGTGCGCTTCTGCGGGTCTGGCATCCGGGCCGGATTGTCCACGTCAATCACCGTGCCATCCGTGGTGTGCACTTTATACACCACGCTGGGCGCCGTGCGAATGAGGTTGAGATGATACTCGCGCTCCAAGCGTTCCTGGATGATTTCCATGTGCAGCAGGCCCAAAAAGCCGCAGCGAAACCCGAAGCCCAACGCTTCCGAAGTTTCAGGCTCAAAGGTAATGCTGGCATCGTTCAGTTTTAGCTTCTCCAGCGATTCCTTTAACTCGGCGTAGTCATCGTTATCCACCGGGTACAGGCCGCAAAAGACCATTGGCACCGCTTTTTTATACCCTGCCAGTGGTTCTGCGGCGGGATGATCGGTGCGCGTAATGGTATCGCCCACAAACGAGCCAATTTCTTTAATGGAAGCGGCCATGTAGCCCACCTCGCCCGAAGTGAGCACCTCGCACGGACGTCGCGCAGGCGGGCACATGGTGCCCACTTCTGTCACATCAAACGTGCGATTGTTGGCCATAAACCGAATTTTGTCGCCCTTGCGCACCTGTCCGTCCACCACGCGGCAGTAAACAATAATGCCCAAAAACGGATCGAAATAGCTGTCAAACACCAGCGCTCGTAGTGGTTTATCCTTATCCACGGTGGGCGGGGGCACTTTCTCGACAATGGCGGCTAAAATTTCATCAATGCCCACACCCTCTTTGGCGCTGGCCAAAATGGCATCCGAGGCGTCAATGCCGACCACTTCCTCAATATCGCGTTTCACCCGGTCGGGGTCTGCGCCGGGGAGATCAATTTTGTTGATGACCGGGATGATTTCCAGTCCGGCTTCAATGGCCAAATACACGTTGGCCAGCGTTTGCGCCTCCACCCCTTGGGAGGCATCGACAACAAGTAGGGCGCCTTCACAGGCTTCGAGGCTTCTCGATACTTCGTAGCTGAAATCCACGTGGCCGGGTGTATCTATCAGATTTAAAATATAGTCCTGCCCCTGGTAGGGGTAGCTCATTCGCGCAGCGTTGAGCTTAATGGTAATACCGCGTTCGCGCTCCAGCTCCAGAGAATCGAGCAGTTGATCTTTCATCTGCCGTTGATCGACCGAACCCGTCCGTTCCAGCAAGCGATCAGCCAGCGTGGACTTGCCATGATCAATATGGGCAATAATGCAGAAGTTGCGAATGTGGGTCGGGGCTTGTTGGGTCACGGAAGGCACTCCAGGCGCTGCGGAAAGTGAAAGCATAAGGCAGGAAGGGTTTCCTTGTGAGATGGTTGACTGTGTGGGTTTACAAGAGGGCTGGCGGACCATAGGGGGGGGCTGCTGTGAATTTGGAGAAGAACCTAGCCAACCCCAACCGTGACTGGCACTGTACCAGAAAACGCGGGTGCATGCCACGTTTGTAAAAGGCTGCGCACCACGCTAACCACCTGGTTGTCTGGCACATCGGTGGCTTTGTCTTCGTAGCGGCGCTTAATTTCTACCAGTCCGTCGCCTGCTTTTTTACCCACGGTAATGCGAATGGGGTAGCCAATGAGATCGGCGTCCTTAAACTTAACCCCGGCGCGCTCGTTGCGGTCATCCAGCACTGTTTCGATGCCTTTTTCTTTCAGCACCTCGTACATTTGCACAGCAAGGCGCATCTGTGTGTCGTCTTCGGTATTGACCACCACCACCACCGCCTGATACGGAGCAATGGAAGGCGGCCAGACAATCCCTGCCTTGTCGTGGAAGCGTTCAATGGCGGATGCCGCCACCCGAGAGACTCCAATGCCATAGCAGCCCATGATGAAAGGTTGCTCGGTGCCATCTTCGGCCGAAAAGCGCGCGCCCATTTTCTCAGAATATTTGGTGCCAAGCTGAAAAATATTGCCCACTTCAATGCCGCGCGTTTTTTGCAAACGGCCCGGCTCGCAGTTGGGGCAGCCATCGCCTACTCGTGCCAGGCGTAAATCCAAGGCGTGCTGCTGCAGAAACACCTGCGTGGGTTCGTCCCAGTTAAAGCCCACACGGTGCCAACCGGGCTTGTTGTAGGCAATTACAAAATGCTTGAGGTTGGCCACGCTACTGTCGCAATAAACCGGCAGCGTGTGGCCGTTTACCGCCAAAGAAGCCGCGTGCGTGGTGGCGCTTTCTGCCGTAATGCTCAGCCCGCACTGGCCTACCCCCACAAAACCTTTGACCGAACCCGTATACTGGGCCACTTCTTCCGCCGTGGCCATCCGAACCTCGTGCGCGCCACTGACGTTGAGCACCTTGGTTTCTTCGGCCTCCACATCGCCACGCAGCAGCAGCAAGAAGGGCGATTTTTCATCTCCAATGTAGAGCAGGGCCTTGCAAATCAGCGACGGTGAACAGTGAAGATGCTTGCTCAACGATTCAATACTATCCGCACCGGGGGTTTCCACATCCTGCTCGGTAGGAAACTGCTCCTGCCCATCGGTAAGCCCGTCCATCAGGCGGGCTTCTGCCCGGTTGCCATTGGCGGCGTAATCGCAGTGGTCGCAGTGGAACACGTCATTCTCGCCGCTCTGCTGGTCGCCATCCTCGGCTCCGGTCAGCACCATAAACTCGTGGCTTACACTGCCACCAATCGCGCCACTATCGCTACGAACCATTTTGGTGTCGAGCCCGCAGCGCTCAAAAATTCGGCGATACGCGTCGGCCATCACACGATATTCTTGCTCCAAGCAGCTTTGGCTGGCGTGGAAGCTGTAGGCGTCCTTCATAATAAACTCTCGGCCCCGCAACAGGCCAAACCGCGGACGACGCTCATCGCGGTATTTATTTTGAATTTGGTACAAATTGACCGGTAACTGGCGGTAAGATTTTATCTCGCTGCGGGCCAAGGAGGTAATCACCTCTTCGTGCGTGGGGGCCAGCACCATGTCACGCTCATGGCGGTCTTGCAGCCGCACCAACTCTTTGCCGTATACGTCCCAACGGCCAGATTCCTGCCAAAGTTCCGCCGGTTGCCAAATGGGCATCATCAACTCTTGGGCGCCCGCGCGGTTCATTTCCTCGCGAACAATTTGGGCCACTTTTTGCAGTACACGCCACATGAGGGGCATATAGCTGTAAATGCCGCTGGTGAGCTGACGAATGTAGCCTGCGCGCACCAATAACTGATGGCTAACCACCTCTGCATTGGCAGGATTTTCTCGCAAGGTGCTAACAAACAAGCGTGACATCCGCATGGGGCGATAGACTCCTGAACACGAACTGGCCTCTGGGGGGTAGGCATCGGCTACGAACGCCCATTATGGAACAAACAATTTTGGATAACCAGTGAAATACCACCAAACAAAAACGGTGGCCCTAATCTGTGTAGGTGCCACCGAATGAATTGAAACGCTCGGAGTGCTCGAAATGCTCCGAGTGGTTTCCCCCCTGCGTGAAATATTGGCAATGCGGTTGGTGCTTTTTTTGGAGCGGCCTGTCTAGAGGCTCACATTCAGCGTTTGTGTGGGCTGAACGTTCATTAAAATCGTGTTTACCGACTGATCGCCCGCATCAATACTGGGAGATAGATTGCGTGAGTAAGCCCCTTGGCTGCGATGGTTTTCAATAGAGGCGGGCTGTAACACCAACACACCAGGGTTCCCTGTGCCAAAGCTGCCTGTACCAAAGCTAGGTGTGCCGGTTCTGGCTGTGTTAAACGGCCAGTTTGGGGCGGATGATGCTCTTGTTTGCTGCCAAAAGGAAGTGTTGTTTGGCGTGGTGGTTCCAGCCGGGCTGCCGAACGAAAAGGCGTTGGCTGGCGGCGGTGGCGCGTACAGAATAATGGGTGCTGCAACGCCGCGACCATTCCGCAATGGTGGGCAAACAGTTGGCGGTGGTGGTGGAAAGCAGCCGATGGGCATAGGGTGGCTTGGTGCTGCTCCTAGGCCGGGTCCAAAGCGGAAGGGTTCTGGTAAAAACGCGGCGCGGCTGTTGCGAACATAATCGTTAAAGCCCTGTGGGCCGCATTCGTAGCCCAGTTGGCGCAGGTTTCGTTCCTGTGCGTAGCGTTGGCGCAGCGCTTCGGCCACCTGATCGATGGTTTTACCCTGGTTTTGAATTTGATAGCGCAGTTCCATTAAATCGTCCCGCGAAAGGCCAAACCACGGATCGCCGGTTTGCCAAGGACCTTGGTTGGCTTCAATGTTGCCAAACATCAAGGCGTTGCTGTTGTTACGGATATCGCGAAGGCGGGTTTGTACGTCAAAGGGTAAATTGGCAGCGTTGGTGTGCTGTAGGGCGTTGGTGAGTTCTTGCGCGGTTAAAAACCGTTGTCGGCTGCCCAGGCCATCCACCTGGTTAAAATGGCTCAGCAGATAATTGACCGCAGCCAAATCGTTGCGAGCAACATGTGTCATGGGTGCCAGTACTCCTCACTCAAAAATTTAATTGGGGGCAAACACAAACAGGAAAAAATCAAATGTCTGTTGCAAAATAGCTTCCGTTGCCAGTCCGTTGCCAGTCTATTGCCAGTCCGCTGCACAGGTTTACCGGTTTTTTGTCTGCCTTTTTGTAGGACTCAGTTGCATGACTAAGGCAAGCCAGTAAAAACGAGAGGCGGTTGTTGCCTTTGGCTGTAAGGCCACTGATTAACAGTGAGCTTCCCAATCAAGGACAACCTGAGCAGGCTTGGGGTGTGTGCTGCACTGCCTGTGCGTAACGGGCCGGTTTTAGTATGCGCGTTATTTTAAAACGGCAGCCTTACAAAACAGCAAACTAGGGGGCAGTGGAAGCCAGTTTTTTTTGTTTGGGGGTCAATACGGTGCTTTCATTTGCATAAACGGTTCACGCCCCGGCTTTGTGATACCTGGTGTGCAATCCTCATTTTTATTTAACTTTTTTCAACAAGATGTGTGCGGGAATGGGGGGGGCGGTTGCATCCTTCGGCACAAGAACGCTCCTATCCGTACCTTTGTCCTTTGGGCGGTTGCGTGTGGGGCTGTGCTACACTGAAGAAAGAAAATGCCTGAATAGGCAGTGTGGCGTTTGCGATTAACGTTGTTGGCAGAGCGGTAAAGGCAAAGAGGTGATGGATGTGATGATTGCCCAAGCGGATGGGGCCCACACACCAGAGGATGACAATCACGGTCAGGCCGTCCAACTGGCGCGGCCAATCCATCGGGTAACGGCTGTGTTTAACACCACTACGGATCGGCACCGCGATTGCCTGGAAAAAATCCGCCACTTTTTGGCCAGCCGAGGCGTTCAACTGTTTGAGACGGCGGTGGACTGGAAAGCCTGCCCGGTACTGCCACCCGATGTGCAACACCCCGATCTGGTGATTGTGATTGGTGGTGACGGCACTTTTTTGCGCACAGCCCGCTGTTTTTTGCACAGCCAGGTGCCACTGGTGGGCGTGAACACGGGTCACCTGGGTTTTTTAACCCGCATTGAGGCGGATACCATTGAGCTGCACCTGGAAAACCTGCTTGCGGGCAAATACCGCGTGCAGCCCCGAATGCTACTGGCCCACACACTGGATGTGGCCGATGAAGCCCTGGCCCTGAATGACATTGTGGTAAAAAATGCAAACCCCAGCCAAATGGCCCGTCTTTCCCTGTTTATTAACAATGCGCTGGTGGCGGTTTACGATACGGATGGCATGATTTTTGCCACCCCAATTGGGTCAACGGCGTACAATCTGGCGGCGGGTGGTCCGGTCATTTCGCCCGATATTGAGGCCATTTGCATCACGCCGATTTGTCCGCATAGTTTCTCTGCCAAGCCCATTGTGGTGCCTGCCCATAAACGTTTGCGCCTGGAATCAGATGCCAGAAATCGCCATCCGTTGCTGATTGCAGTAGACGGACAAGATGTGGGCAGCCTGCCACCCGGCGGTGTGCTGGAAGTAACCCGTTCCCTGCACACGTTGCCAATGATGAAGCTGGGCAAGGATACGGACAACTTCTACCGGTTACTTCAAAAAAAGTTAAACTGGGGCTACAATCCGCGAGAACACGAAGGCGTGTAGAGCGGCCGGTTCGGCTGTCTGAAGGATTTTAGGTTGCGCAGGCTTTATTAAATGTTGTCTTTTACCGAAAGCTCCATAGAATCGTAATAGCAGTTGCCCGGAGTGTCTCAGTGATGCTTTTTTGGCCGGGGAACCCACTTAGCACAGGATTTAAACGGCCATGGCGCGCTTCGTGTACCGGTTGCAAAAGGTGTACGAACTGCGTGAGCGTCGTAAAAAAGAGCAGGAGCAGCGCGTTTTAGACGCCGAAGCCCAAGTTCGTAACATTCAGGCCAAAGTGCAGGCCAAAAAAAACGAAATGCTCCAGGTCATTGAGCACAAGCGCACTTCAAACCATATGCTAATGCCCTACCACGATACGTTTTTACGCAAGCTCAACGATGATTTAAACGCCCTGCAAATTGATCTCTCCGTGGCGGAAGACAACCTGAGACAGGAAAAAATAAAGCTACAAAAAGCCCAGCAGGATTTAGAAGCCCTGGAAAAGCACAAAGAAAAAAGCAAAGAACTGTGGATGGAAGAGCAAAAGGCAGTGGAATTAAAAATGCTGGATGAAATTGCAGGCCAGCGATACTTCCGCAGTAAGGCCGCCGCCCAGTTGGAAGCACAGGAAGAAGCTGCGGAAAACTGGAGTGAAGAATCAGACGAGGATACCGATCTGGAAGACGTGGACTAGTCGCTTTGGATTTGAACACGCAACAGAGCCCGCCAGTATAAAAAACCAAAGCGCTGCCAGAAATTCTCTAAAGGAAGCAATGCACCCGTGGTTCCGTAGAAAGGTTTTAAATACGCATGCAACCGTTAAACCCTACCCCAACGGCCACCTCACAGGCACAAGTTGCTGCAAAAGCCTCTTTGCCTGGAAAGCAGGTGCTTATGGTGACTGCGGAAGACTGGGATTTATCCTTCCTCAGTCTGTTGGAATCTTTGGATAAAGCCTCGGAAAACTCGCGAAACGCCCCAGCCTCAGGGAGTGCCTCCGTGGCCAACCGAGAAGACAAATTGGCATTGGCAGGGTACAATGCGCCAGAATTTATCCACAATAAACGATTGAAAGAGCCATCGGATTCATCGGCAGGCGCGGTGGCCGCTCCCACTGCGGATGACGCAACGGTGTCTTCGGATACGCCTCCCTTGAGTCTGACGACGGAAGATCTGAACCCGTTGGATGAAAAGCTCCTGCGCTGGCTGCTCAATCCTTCCGGTGAGGCGCTTGGCCAAGTACCGCCGCCGGTGCAAATGATGCTTCAGCAGGTGGTTTCTTCCGTGGCGGATTCGGCAGAGGAGGGCGCCCAGGCGGCCCGGCTGGCGCGATTGGCTTTTTCTGAAAAATTTAGCGCCACTTTAAAGGAGGCTTACCGAACCGGACAACCCATTCGGGTGGATTTGGATGGTCGTTCCGCTGTGGTGTTGAGGTTGCATCGGGGTAAAGTTTCCGCAGAGTTTGTAGGAGGTTCGGCGGCGCAGTATAGTTTGCAGTCTCAGTTGGATGAGCTGAAACAGCGTTTGTCGGCTAAAAACCTTCCTGTGGGCGATTTAACCCAAAGAGAACAGTCGTCTCGTCAACCATCGCAGCAAAATAATTCCCAATCTTCCTCCGAATTGCCGGAAGAGGAGAAAACGACTTCAACAAGCGCCTATTCGTCTTTATAACCCGTCCAGGTCAATTCTATTCGTAATCGGTTTAACTGAAACACCCGCTATTTTTTAAGGGTCACTGTTGCTTGCCATACAGGGGGCTAGCCTTGCTATGAACGATCCGTTTATTACCGCGTTGAATACCCAGAAAGCAGCCTTGGGTTGGTTCAATGCCATTTCTGAAAATATGGGCCAGTTGTACACCCCAGGTTATCGAGAATCCGTGGTGACGTTTGCCGATTTTATGAACGGCGTGCAAATGAACGATGTGGGTCGTAAAACGGAGCAGGGCAAGGCCATGCCGGGGAAAGGCCCAAGCAACCTATTTATTGAAGGCGATGGCTATTTTGTGGTGCGTAAAAAGGATGGCACGGTTCGCTACACGCGGATGGGCGATTTTAAATTTAACGCCGAAGGCACCCTGGTTAATGAAGAAGAATCCAAAGTGCAGGGGTATTTGTTGGGCGAAGATGGCCAGGTGATTGATACGGGCGATTCGGCCTCTGTGGGGGCTGGAAACAACCCCACCCACAGCCAAGGTGGGCCAGGGCATATCCCCACTACGGAAATTAACCTATGGGTGGACCCAAGCAACGGAAAATTCTTCGGTAAGTACGACGAATACAAGGTTCGCTCCGATGGGGTGGTGGTGGGGGTTGCCAACAAGGGCAAAGATACCACGCCGTTGTACAAAATTGCGATGGTTAAATTTGTCAATGCCGGGGCCTTGGCCCAGGTGGAAGACATGATGTTTACGCCCACCAAGCTTTCGGGCGAACCGATGGAAAGCGATGGTGAAATCCGCAGTGGTTTGCTGGAAAAATCCAACGTGGATTTGAAAGACCAGGTGAACTACTTGCGAATGGCCAAGCTTCAGTTGGACGTGACGGCTAAATTGATTAGTACCAACAAAACCTTGCTGGAAGAATCGTTGCGGCTCATTCAGTAGCGGCTGCCTGCTATTGGTTTGCTTCTACCTAATGAATGTACGGCGACCCTTTTTGGCAAAGTGAAAATGATTTTGCTTTGCGTTAAAATGATTTTCCATCCAGTAGTGTTTCTACGGGTGCTGTTTGTGTTTGGGAATGGATGCAAGCCGATGCAAACGCAGCTTTTTCGTCGCCTTCAGGCGTTTTTGTTTTTGCTGAGTTTCACCCTTGGCTGTGTTTGGGTTATTCCGTCGGTTGTGCTATCAGAACCGACTTCCGCTCCGTTGCAAGTACAAGTGCAAGAATCTGAAACGCCACGCCCTCGGGATTCCTCCGTCAATGCGGTGCGGCGGTTTCAATATCGTCTGCGGTTGCCGAACCAGACTGCCTCGGCTGCCAGCGATACCTGGATTACCCTGCAAACGGTTGCCGCGGTGCCCCAAAATCAGCCAGCAACAGCAACATTGTCTCAACCAAGCAATGCGTCGTCGCCTTCGTCGGAATGGTTGGCGACAACCAGCACGGTTGGATCTGCCACTCAGAACAATGCGGACTATCGTGTGGCGGTTGTGCAGGGGCGTGTTACCGGCCCAGTGCTAACCGGAGAAGCAGCGCCAGTGGATGCCGTTGTGTTTTCCGGCCAAGGCTTGGCCGCCGAATGGATGCGCCGGATGATGCGTGTGGGCTCTGAAGTTCAGTGGGATGTTGGCCAGCAGCAACTAACCGTGTTGTGGACCCCGGAAACCTACCGACAGGATGTTTTGGCGGTGTTGGCGCAAGCGAAAACGCGAGCAGCAACCCGTGCAAACCGTGTTTCTACGGAAACGCCGTTATTGTTAAAACAGGAGCAAGCCGTCCAACAGTGTTTGCTTCAGTTGCCGGATGTGGCTGCGGGGCCCCGTGCGTTTGAGGTGGCGGCGGATGCTTGCCGTCAACGGGCGATGCAAGCCGTCTATGCCACTTTGCCGCCAGAGCCGCCGGATTTTCGCGGGGTGTGGCTCAGGCCCATGCAGCGTTCGGAAAAGGCGATTGAGGCAGAAGTGCTTCGGTTAAAGTCGGCGGGCGTGTCTCACGTTTTTTTGGAAGCCTATGTGCAGGGCTACACGCTGTACCCCAGTGCGGTGATGGCGCGCTATCAGTTGCCTGAGCAACATCCTCGTTTCCGAGGAACAGATCCGTTGCAGTTGTGGTTGGATGCCGCCCATCGTCACGGGCTACAGCTTCATCTGTGGTTTCAAACCTTTTATGCGGGTAATCAGGCCGAAGTGGTGGAGCCCTACGGGCCGATCCTCTCCAAATATCCTCAATGGCGTAATGTGCAGCGGCCCAACTGGCAAAAAGAAACGCCTGTTGCCTCCAAGGTTGAGCCAGGCCACTTTTTTCTGGACCCGGCCAACCCCGAGGTGCGCCGGTTTTTAAACGAGTTATTGACCGAGGCCGCCGAGCGCTACCCGCTGGATGGCATTCAGTTGGACTATATTCGTTACCCTTCTACGGCCAAGCTAACGCGCTCCTTCTTTTTAGACAGTACCTGGGGCTACAGCCCGGTTGCTCGGCAGCGGTTCCAGGCGTTTTTGTCCAACAAAAATACTGCTTCAATGGCAATGGCTTCTGTGGCGACGGTTTTGCCTGCCGAAGCCCTTCTGGAATCTCCACCCACCGCCCAGACCCTGGCCAAGGGGGTTGTGGTGGCTGCCAAACCGGCTTCTTCTACCTCGCTAACGGCTAAGCCCCCGGCGCCGGTGACAGACCACCCTGTGACGGATCCTGTACGTTTTCGCTTAACGGATCCGCAGTGGCCCGTGTGGCAGCAGTGGTTAAAGGACCAGGTAACCACCTTTGTTTGCGACCTGACCCCTGCGTTAAAGACCAAACGCCCCGGTCTCTCGGTTTCCGCCGTCGTGTTTCCGCCATCAGATCCGGGCTTTACCCAAAAGTTGCAGGTGTGGCCCCAATGGCTGAACCAAGGCTGTGTGGATTCGGTTTCCGTGATTGGTTTGGAAACCGAACCCAGCCGCTTGCTAACGCAGTTAAAGCAAATACAGGGCCTTACCAATAAGCCCAACCAGGTGTATGCGGGGCTGTTTGGCCCCTACCACCGCACCCCAATTCTGGAGTGGTTAAACCAGGTGGATGCCGTTTCTCAGGCGGGCGTGCCCGGGGTGGTGCTGTTTGAGTGGAGCCGACTGATGCCAGACTACGAAGAGGCGCTCCATCAGGGCGTGTTTAAGCAATACGTTTTTAAATAGGCCTCAACGTAACAAACGGCCCGAAAGCGCTTAGCGAATGTAGCGGCCTACCCACTTGGGGACGCGTTCCAGAGCAAACTCCAGCAAGTAGAGCGTGCTTCCAATATTGGCGGCCAGGGCCAACGTGTTGAACCAGGGTTGTTTGCGTGCTTCTGTGGAGGGATTGAGCGGCTTCAACTGGGCTAAAACAGGCAGATTGGTCAGATGGAAGGGGGTATGCTCGTTTTTAGCTTGGTGCTGAAAGGGTTTAGGGGCTTTTATGTTGCCAAAGCCAGGGTGGGCGTACGGGCTGCTTGAACTGATTACAGGGCTGTAGGCAGGCAAGAACAAAGGTTGCGTCATCATGGCGAACGGAAGCTCCTTTTTGATGCCGACGAAGTTAGCTGACGGGCTCAGGAGAAAAAGGCTTCCTGTTCAAGTAAACACAGTGCAGACAGGTCTTTCGGCAGGTGTTTGCTTAAATTCGCCCCAAAAAATGGGTCCTCCGCTTTCGCTGGTGTGCGAAATTAGGCATGGGGGGTATAGAGGGTTATTAACAAGTGGTTAACATCGGTAAAGGACAGAACGGTTTTTTGTATCGATTGTATTCTAGGCCAATGCCAAACAATGTCAAGTTGCGGGTGTAAGCCGCGTGCGGTCCCAGCCATAAAAATCCCTCAGGTTGAGGGCGTTTGTTGATTACGATTTATGCCACAATAACCTAGAATAGATAGAAAATGCCCCTGCCGTGGTTTATTCTTGCGGTCATAATGGGGGCGGCTTGTGTAAAAAACGTTTGCCTGAATCAATGAGATGATTGCTGCATGCCCAACTTAAACGATGTTCGTTTGGAAGCATTTCTCAATGCCGTGACGTCGGGTGTTCTGCTGATAAACCCCAAAAATCAGCAGGTGGTGTACGGCAACCCGGCCTTGGCGGGCTGGCTCAATGTGGATGCGGATGCGTTGGTGGGCCAGAAGCTGGCAGAACTGGTTAAACTGCCCCCGAAGACGGCTTGCCCGCTCTGTCGTGGCGATTCTCACAAAACCCAGCCAAAAGATGTTTTTCTGCCCGTGCACGAGGCCAGCTTGACCGTTACCACGCCGGGCGGTTACGAGGAAATGCGGGTAAAGATTAAGCACAGCCTTTTGCCCAATGGCTGGGTTCTCTGTTTGCTGGATCCTTTTTCCGAAGATGTGACCCTAACGCAAGCACACAGCGATTTTGTGAGTACGGTGAGCCACGAATTTAGAACCCCGCTTACCAGTATTAAGGGCTTTGCCGATACGCTGCTGCGTTACGGGGAAAATTTACCCAACGATCAGCGGAAGCGCTTTGTGACTATTATCAAAGACCAGGCCGATCGCCTGACTCGCATGGTGGAAAACCTGCTGTCGGTTTCCAAACTGGGGGCTGGCCGGGTGGAAATGAGCATGCGTCCCATTTCACTGCGGCGCATGGTGGATAAGGTTATTCAAAACGTGCAGGGTAAAAACAACCCGGATCGTCAGTTTGTGGTGGAAATTTCCAACACCCTGCCGGATATATGGGCCGATACCGACAAGCTGGAGCAGGTGTTGCTCAACCTGGTGGATAACGCCGTGAAGTACTCCTATGACGCTTCCACCGTGACGGTGCAGGCGCACGTGTTGCCGGAAGACAAAGAGCGGGTGCAAATTCGCATTAGCGACCAAGGGGTGGGCATTCCCGAGGATCACTTGCCTCGGATTTTTACCAAGTTCTCTCGGATTGATAACCCCCTGACGCGTTTGGTGGAAGGCACCGGCCTGGGGTTGTATATTACCAAATCCTTAACCGAGGCGATGGAGGGCCGTATTGCGGTCACCAGCCAGCAGGATGTGGGCACCACGTTTGCCCTGGACTTTTGGATTGCCACCCCAGAACGCTTGGAGGCCTATCGTAAGCGATTGGATGAAGCCGCTGCCGAGGAAGAGGGGGCGTCGTCTTAGCTTGCACAATACGCAGTGTGGTTATTATTGGCTGGGGCCAGCCGTTGGGCTGACCCAAACGGCAGGATAAGCGCCGGTGAGTTTACAGGTTATTTTGATTGTTGGCAACGAGCCAGAGCGTGTGACACCGCTGGCCGAATCGATGGTGCAGGATAACGCACTGGTGCACTGCCGTCTGGTGGAAAGCTTTGAGACGGCTTCGGCGGTGATTCACGAAATTTTGCCCGACTTGGTGCTGGTCATGGCCGATGCCTTTGAGGCGGAAAGCCCGCAGCGGGTGGTGGACTTTTGTCGTCGTTTTCGAGAGGACCAGGGGCTGGAGCACCGGCCCATTTTGGTGCTTATTACCGGCACAAGCGATGAAAAACAGCGCATTGAGTACTTTGTGAATGGGGCGGATGATATTTTTCCTGCCCAATTAGGCATTGAAGAGATTCGGGTGCGTTTACTGGCCCATTTGCGCCGCAACCTGGATCTGCTCTCCAACCGAATTACCCAGTTGCCGGGTCTGTCTCTGCTGGCCCGCCTGGTGCAGCGAAAAATTAACCAGGATGAGCCCTGGGCTCTGATGACGATTAACCTCAACCATTTTGATGTGTATGCCGAGGTTTATGGCCAAATTCCAGCCGATCAGGTGCTGAGGACCTTTAGCGTGATGCTGGGCACGCTGATTCGTCCGCCGGATTTTATCGGCCATGTGGAAACGGATATTTTTGCCGTACTCACCCACCCGGACCGGGCCGAGCGCCTGGCCGAGATTTTGTGCAGACAGTTTGAGACGGTCGCGCCCAATTTTTATTCAGAGCGCGACAAGAAACGCGGTTACATTATTGCCATTACCGATGACAAGGTCAGCCGTAAGGTGCGCCTGATAGCCCTGGGCATTGGTATTGTTAACAACACCACGCAACAGTACCTGTCTTACAAGGCGGCGTTTATGGGCGCTTCGGAAATGATGCTGCTCGCTCGCAGTATGGTGGGCAATCAATGGGTCAGCGATCGCCTGAAACTCACGGGCGCTTCCGGTGCGGCAGAAATTCGGCCGGTGGTGCGCAGTAAAACCATTTTGGTGATTGAAACCGATGCGGCCCTGGCGTTTTTGCTAAAAACCACGCTGGAAATGCAGGGCTACGAGGTGGAAACCGTAACCAACCGCCTGGAAGCCACAGACGTACTCCAGGCCAGGCCAGTCCACCTGATTTTAATGGATGCCGTGCTGCACAACGAGCCGGTGGGCTGGGAGCTGTGCCAAGATATTAAGCAGCAGTACCCGGAAGTGTCTATTTTGTTTATGTCCACCATTCACGACCGAGAAAAGGCGTTGGCCTCTGGCGCGGACCTGTACTTGCCCAAGCCCTTCGAGCTTATTCCCCTCTTTACCTGGGTGGATCGGTTGCTGAAACGCCTGGATTAAAACGTTTCAAAGGGATCTTCTGACAACAAAAACTGGGGCAATGGCGGGGTGTTAGCAGCGTCCGCCCGCACAGTTGCCGATGGTAATACTATCGTTGGCGGTTTGGGTGGCGTTTTCCGTGGTGTAAACCGGGGCGTTGTCTATAATGCTTTGTCCAAGTGTCTGCACCCGGTTTTGATCACTGGCGTTGAGGCCGTAAGAGGGCAGTTTTTGACGAATGCTCTCAAACCGCTCCTGAAAGTAGGCGGCGGTATCCATGGCCCCTACGGCAGCATGTGCCGCCGAACGGAATGAATGATCGTCTTTCAATACGAAAGTGGTTCGTCCCCCTTCATAGTAAGCATTCATTAGGTAGTCCCCCAGGCCTTCTCGGTTGTATATGCGTATGATTTGGTCTGGGTCTGTAAAAGGCGTTGGGGTATTCGGTCCGTTGGCCGCCTGAAACTGCCGACGCGAGAGAACCATACCGGTCACACCCAAGTCCACCAGCTCACTGGCCAGGTTTTGATCCGCGCTTTGAAGCTGACTGGCCAGATTTAGAATTTCCTGGGCTTTTTCGTTGGTCAACCAGCCTTGGTTTCCCAGCCCGGCGGCGGTATCAATCATGTAGGTGTTACCGTCTTCTGCTTCTAGGTACAGTTGGCCATCTCGCTCAACGGTTCGCATTCCGGGCCGATAGACCGAGACCCGCCTTCCGGAATTGCTGTTACTGTTGCCTGTATTTGCATAGGCGGTATTACTGGGATCGACTGGGTTGCCGTTGCTGCCCGCTCCTGAGCCTGTTGGGTTTGTGCCTGCGTTGCCGCCAGGCAGACCGGGGAAAAAGGTGCTGCCGTTGGCCAGGCTGTTGCCATTACCGGTACCGGCAGTTCCTGTTGCATTTGAACCCCCGTTGGCGCCGCTTTGGCCAAACTGCACACCTTTACGCAACAACTCAGAGAGATCGCTTCCCAACAGGGTGACGCTGGCAACGGCGGCAATGGCCACAATGGCCAAAATTACCGCGTATTCTGCAACGCCTTGCCCTACTAGCGATGCATAACAACGACGGACTTTCGTCGCCGTTCTATGAGCCTGACGTAGCGCGATGAAGGGAAAAATCACTGGGAAAGCTCCCAAGCTTGGTTAGGGTAAGTGGCACCAGGATGAGGCGGTATTGAAGATGGAACCGGTCGTGTGTAAACGCTTGCTAATAGAGACTGTCTTAGGTATCGGTTAAATGGGGGAACTCCCGAAGGAACTTTAACCGGAAAAACCGAAAATTTTACTTTTGTTAACAGGATTTTTTGGTTTTGTATACTGTTGGTGGGCATTGCCCGCAAGGTTTAAGGACACGCGGCGCTGTACTTGTACACATCGTAAAAGGAAGCGGCACAACTGTTGTTCCACTTTTTGGCCGTCCGAATTCGGCCCGTGGTGTTCTCGACCATGAGGGCGACTTGGTCTCCCCCGCAAGCGAGGCTGTTGGGGCCTGCGCTTCCGTTAATGTCGACAATAATCCATTCCCGCTGGTTGGAGGTGGAGGGCCATGTGCAGCCCAATGCGGTTTGTAGGGCAGTTCCGCCCCCGCCATAGGTTTCTGCGTGCAGATTGACCTGGATTTGGTTTGGGTAAGTGAGGGTGAAGGTGCTACTGTTGTAGGTGGAAGCGGTTTCCCAGTTGGGCAGGACGCCTGCAATGCCTTCGGTGTTGGTGGCGTTAATGAGTGGCTGGCCGTTTTTAAGCTGATACTGATGCGCAAAAGAGGCCACGTGCAGCGCGTAGTCGTCGGCGGCCTTGTTCCATTTGCTGGTGGGGTTGGTGGTCAGTAAGGAAATGGACAGGGTCATCAGAAGGCCCATGAGCCCCAACGCCACGATAATCTCGATTAAGGAAACGCCGGGTAACTGTTTACCAGAGCGAATTGTTTGGGATGGGGGTTGCTGTGATCGGTTAGCTGTCGCATACATTGGGAGGTCGTCCTTGCAAAAATGCGGAAATGCTTCAGGGTGGTGATTGCAGCCTTCTACGCTGAGTCTGTGTGGATGGGGCAGTGCTTGGCAGGTGGTACTACCTTGCCTGATCAATTATCGGTAATCTCCACTTAAACTGAATAGAATATCCACGGCGGATAGGGCCTGTTGCCTGTGCTGAGGAATAGTTTGCTGTTTCCTGAGTTTAGAGGATGCCAGCGGGCGTTCTTTTACCGGATGATGAAGCATCAGGGGAGTCATTCTGCCTGGACCGATGCTTGGCGGCGGAGTTTGCAACAGAAACAAGAAGGTGATCTGTGATGAGCGTTCCAGTTTGTCCTATTTTAAGCGTGCGCAACAGCGAAGGTTTAAACGAGCTATGCTTGCAGGAAACCTGCGCACTGTACTTGCCAGCGGCTAAAAAATGCTCGTTGGTGTATATTGGTTTACACGCCCTGATGGAAGTGCAGCGTTTGCAACCCGCGCCATCATCCCAACCATCTGCTGCTAAGCCCACTGCTTAGGGCGATAGGTTAGCTTCATTCTGGTGTTCCAAAGTTCGCCGAAGTTGTCCTTCGTGGCGGGCGAGGGCTTTTCTTGCCGTGGCTGCATCCACATTACAACGTTGCATAACGATAGCCGTTTTGACCTCAAAGTGGCACGCATCCAAGGTCTCTTGCGCCGTGGCCACAGAAACCCCGGCCAGCGTGGCCACAATCCGCGCGGCGCGGTCTCGAAGTTTAAGGTTGGTCGGGCGCACATCCACCATCAGGTTTTGATAGGTTTTTCCCAACCGAACCATGGTGGCGGTGGAAATCATGTTTAAAATCAGCTTTTGGGCAGTTCCCGCCTTCATGCGTGTCGATCCGGCAATCACTTCGGGGCCCACTTCTGCCACAACCGGGTAAGTGACCGCATGGAATAGCTTGCCGTTGGGGTTGCAGGTAATACAGGCGGTAACGGCGCCAAATTGCCTGGCGGTTTGCATGGCAGCCAGTACATAGGCCGCCCCGCCACTGGCAGACAGTCCTATCACCACATCATTTTCCTTAACCTGGGCGGTTTGAATGTCCTGCGCACCGGCTTCGGCAGAATCTTCCGCGCCTTCCACCGCCTGCTGGAGGGCGATGCTTCCCCCTGCAATGATCCCTTGCACCCACTCTGCGGGTGTGCTGAAGGTGGGTGGACACTCGGCGGCATCCAATACGCCCAATCTTCCGCTGGTTCCCGCACCCACGTAAAACAAACGCCCTCCGGTCTGGAGCGCCTTTTTGGCGGCTTCCACCACCGGGATAATTTGCGGAATTGCCTGTGCCACCACGCTGGCAACCGTTTGGTCTTCCTGGTTGATCAGCTTGAGTACGTCTTCGGTGGGCAGTTGATCGATTTCTTGCGTTCGGGGGTTCATCTGCTCGGTGGGAAAGAGGGATAGCGCGGTCATGGGGAAACTGCCTTTATTTGGATTAATACTGTTGGAGGAGCGCTACTTATTGTACCTGAGAGATGCTTTGGGGTCTCTTGCAAAAGATGTCGAGATCGGCTAAAGTGAAGATACCAAATTAAATTCCCCTGGTTGCTTCTGGTGGCCAGGTCAGGGTCCGAAAGGACCCTGAATTTTTTATGAGTACGCCTTTACTATGTCACAAGCCCCCTCCAATCGTCTCAGTGCGTACATAGATGGATTTAATCTTTATTACTACCTAAAAAATACACCCTATCGCTGGTTAAATCTTAAAGCGTTGTTACAGCGCCTTTTCCCTGATAAAGATATTGTCTCCATCAAATACTTTACCGCCAAAGTCAAAGACAATGAGCGTGATCCGCAGGCTTTAACCCGTCAATTGATCTATCTAGATGCGCTACGGACTTTACAAGAGCTTGAGCTGATTGAGGGTAACTTTAGCAGTGGTAAAAAGCCAAAGTATCGTCCTTATTGGAAGGATCAATCTCTTCTGCTTCCTACTTTGCATACCGAAGAAAAAGGCTCGGATGTCAATCTGGCGGTTCATTTGCTTCACGATGCCCATAAAAACGTTTTTGATACTGCGGTTGTGATTTCAAACGATTCAGATTTTGTAGAGGCTATTCGGTTGGTGAAAGAAGAACTAAACAAAGCCGTGCACGTGATTGCTCCGTGCTTAGAAGATGAAAAACCAGCCATAGACATGCCTCCGTGCTTGGAAGATAAAAAACCTGCTATAGCCTTCGCGCTAAAAGAAGTGGCTACAAAAATCGCTACGTTAAAAGACGCAGATTTGAAGGAAAGTTGCTTTCCAGAATATATCCCTGGCACTACACTGCATCGGCCTGAAGGGTGGGAGCATCCCAAACCGCAGCCCTCTCGGGAGTATCATCCATTGATAGTCAAACTTCCTATTGAGAAATGGAATGAACTGAAACATTATGTTGAAAATATTCCCGAAGCGGTTGGCCCCAATGCGCCTGGTAAGGCAAAAAGAGGGGTGGGCCGTTGGGCTTATGACACGTTAAGAGCTGCAATGAAAGCGGGACATGAGCCGATGAATGTTCTGGCGGTGATTCCGGCACGGTATGCCTCCACGCGCTTTCCTGGTAAACCTTTGGTGGATATTGGCGGCAAGCCGATGATTCAGCACGTGTGGGAGCGCGTCATGCAGGTGGCGGAAGTTGCCCGGGTGCTGGTCGCTACGGATGACGAGCGGATTGCTCAGGCAGTGCAAGCCTTTGGTGGCGAGGTGTGCCTCACCAGCCCGGCGCACGTGTCGGGTACGGATCGCGTGTGGGAGGTGGCGGCGCAGTACCCTGACTACAACGCCATTTTAAACGTCCAGGGCGACGAACCGTTTATTTCGCCCGCGTGCTTAGGGCAGGCCATTGCGGCATTGGCGCGCCAAGCCGAGGCCGATATGGTCACCGCCGTCTGTCCGCTGAATCTTCAAGTGCCACTCGATCGCAGCCACTGGCAGGATGCCAACGTGGTGAAAGCTGTTTTAAGCGACTCGGGCCAGGCGTTGTATTTCTCTCGCAGCCCCATTCCGGCTGTCAGAGAGGCCGCCGACCTAGATCGGGTGGGTGTGCCCGTTTATCGCCATTTGGGGCTTTACTTGTACCGCAGGGCGGCGTTGGAGCGCTTTACCCAACTGCCCCCCCATCCCCTGGAGTTGGCGGAACGTTTGGAACAACTCCGGGCGTTGGCTGCCGGAATGCGAATTGCGACCATTCTGTTAGCCGAAGCCCCGGTTGGAATTGACACGCCAGACGATCTGGAGCGAGTCCTGGCGCAATTACCGGCGTTAATGCAGGAAAAAATGATCCCAGTGTTGTAGAACTGCCGTTTGTTCCGCTAAATAACGGGCTGGCAGTGGTGTTCCGTTACCTGGTAACGGCTATGGCATTCGGGACAGGCCACTTCGCTTGGTTGGGCGGTAACATGGCTGGTGGGCAACTTTTCTCCGCAACGGCAAATCCAGCCGTGTTGGCGGGCCGGATTTCCGTAAACCAGGGCGTAGGCGGGTACATCTTTGGTAACGACAGCCCCGGCCCCAATAAAGGCGTATTCTCCAATGGTGCTACCGCACACAATGGTGGCGTTGGCGCCAATACTGGCGCCTTTTTTCACCCGTGTTTGCAGAAAATCGGCATCGGTGTTGCGTGGAACCGCACTGCGCGGGTTGAATACGTTGGTAAACACCATCGATGGACCGCAAAAAACGTCATCTTCCAGGGTCACTCCAGGGTAGATGGAGACATTGTTTTGAATTTTGACGTGATTGCCCACCGTGACCCGCGGCCCGATGACGACATTTTGGCCAATCTTGCAACCTTGGCCAATAACGGTATCTTTGAGAATGTGGCAAAAGTGCCAAATTTGCGTGCCGTCGCCAATCTGGCAGGGTTCATCCACGTAGGAAGACTCGTGCACTTGATAGCGTCGCGACGATGCTTCCAAATGTTGCTCTAGTTGCCTTGCTTCAGTCGGTTGATTCATACTGCGAGGGCCTCTCCTACTGCCGGGTGGGTGGGTACAGTGGCGCTGAGTAAGGCCTGTGTTTGGGCCAGCAGTTGCACCACGGCCAAGCCATTTTGCCCGCTGTTGGGAAGTGACTCGCCGCCAACCCAACCGTTGGGCACGGCGGCAAGAAAAGCTTTGGCTTGCTGCGTTAACGGGGGCGCTGCTTCCAGCGGAATGCTTTGCCAGGACTGTTTATTCAGGCCAGTTACCTGCTCTTGTTTCCAGTCCGCCTGCACGGGCAGGATTTTCAATTTTTCCTCAGGCTGGAGCGTATCTTCCAGGACGGCTATGGCCTTTGTGCCAACCACGATCGTCTCATGGCGCTTAATGGGATGATACCAACTGGTGTGAATTGAGGCGCTCACGTGGCGGTCGGTACTTTGATCGGCACTTTGAAAAGACGCCTCCACGCGATCGGGTAGCTGTGGGCGACCCAGGAGCGCGTGCCCGGTTGCGGAAACGGTTTGCAGCGGCACGCCATCCAACAGCCAGACCAACAGCGATAGATCATGCGGGGCAAAGCTCCACCACACGTTTTCTTCGTTGCGAACGGTTCCCAAATTCATCCGGGTGCAATGAATGCTCCGAATATCCCCCAGAACACCCGCTTCAATCTGCTCTTTTAGCGCCATAAAACCGGAATGATACAGCAGCAAGTGGCCTACAGCCAAAGTGACATCCTGGGCTTTGGCCAGCGTGAGCATGGCCTGTGCATCGTTTTCGGTAAGCGCCAGGGGCTTTTCTACCAACACCGCTTTGTGTGCCTGCATACAGTGTGAGGCTGTTTCCAGGTGGGTTTCCGCCGGGGTGGCAACCACACAGGCAGAGGCCGTACTGTTGAGCAGGGCAATTTCCAGGCGGGGATAAACCGGAACGCCGGGCCAGCGCTCGTTGGCCAAAGCCACAATTTCTGGGCGAGGGTCGCAAATGCCAGCCAGCGCGTTCAGGTCAAAAAGCGTGTTGGCCCAGTTTTGGCCCCATCGTCCGCAACCAATTAACAGCACGGTTGGGGGTTGCGTCATAATAAAATGACCTTTTGTTTGAACGTGTCGGCGATATGAGCGGTTGCGTTTCGGGTATCCACCACGACAGGGCTATGTTGCACTATCCATTCGTAGTCAAACTCGCTGTGATCGGTAACAATCACCACGCAGTCGGCCAAAGCCAGTGTATCTTCCGTTAGGCTGCGCGAATAATGCTCCTGGCCCGCGCTGTCTTCTATTTTGGGCACGTGCGGATCGTGATACATCACGGCGGCCTGGTCCTGTTGAAGCAGGTGGAACAAGTCCAGAGCCGGAGATTGCCGCCAGTCGCCCAAATCCTTTTTATAGGCCATGCCCATCAGCAAAATCGATGAGCCATAAAGGGGCTTTCCACGTTTCCCCAGGGCGCGGAGAATTTTTTCGCGCACGAATTGCGGCATATGAGAGTTAATTTCGCCCGCCAGCTCAATAAACCGGGTATGAAAGTTATACTCTCGGGCCTTCCAGGTTAAATAGAACGGGTCAATGGGAATGCAGTGCCCGCCCACGCCAGGGCCTGGTGTAAAGCGCATCATGCCAAACGGCTTGGTCGCCGCCGCATCAACCACTTCCCACACGTTTAAGTTCATTTTGTCGCACAACAGGGCCAACTCGTTAACCAAAGCGATATTGACCGCCCGAAAGGTGTTTTCAAACACCTTGACCATTTCGGCGCAACCAGGCGAGCTGACGCTAACCACGTGCTGGATACTTTGCCGGTAAAAGGCCGCGGCCACCTGGTTACAGGCGGTCGTAACCCCTCCCACCACCTTGTTGGTATTGTGGGTCGTATAACGGGCGTTCCCCGGATCCACACGCTCGGGCGAGTGCGACAGGAAAAAATCCTGGCCTACGCGAAGCCCGCTGACTTTTTCCAAAATCGGCAACATCACCTCTTGGGTGGTGCCAGGGTACGTGGTGCTTTCCAGAGAGATGAGCTGTCCCGGGCGCAGGCGTTGGGCAATTTCTGTGGTGGTTGCCCGAATGTAGGAAATATCGGGGTCGCGGTTTTTGGTAAGCGGCGTGGGTACACAAATGACAATGGCATCGGCGTCGTCCAGGCAGTCAAAGTGGGTGGAGGCCTCAATGGCGCCGGTATTTACCAAAGATTGAAGCGTTTCACTCTCCACATCCGTAATGTAGCTGTCACCCGTGTTTACTTTTTCTACCCGGCGGGGGTTGACATCAATACCAATTACCGAAAAGCCAACCTTGGCGATACAAACAGCCAATGGTAAGCCCACGTAACCTAAGCCAATAATGGCCACCCTTGCGGTTTTGGACTGTATCTTTTCAATCAGTTGCTTTGCCGTTGCCGACAGTTCTGCCTGGGGCAAAGCGGTAACATCCAACACGGGGGGCAAACGCATAGGGGGTAAAGTCCTCTTAACCGGCAACGGTTCGCAAGGTGCCTCGGCCGCAAGGGAGGCACTACGATTCTGGTAATCCTAGCAAAAAGATACCGCACCGACCGCAGTTGCAACGGATTGTTGCCAATGACCGGGCCGGGATTTGTGAACGAGCTGGTTGGATGCCTTACGGCTGGCGGGCTTCTTCCACTGCCTGGCGAATGGCATTGGAAACTCGCTGAATTTCAGCCTCCTGAAGCTCTGGGAACATTGGCAGAGAGAGCACTTGGCGAGCTTCCATCTCGGTGAGCGGCAAGCTGCCTTCGGTATAACCCAGGTGCTGATGAATCCCTTGCCGGTGCAAAGGCACGGGGTAGTAGATCATGGTCATAATGCCTTCCGCGTCCAGCTTTTGTTGGAGCTGATCCCGGTTTAGTCCTGCTTGTTGCGGATCGACACTGAGCGTGTACTGATGAAACACGTGGCGTCCTTCATCCAGAATGTGGGGCACGCGAATCCCAGGAATTTGGCTGAGCAGTTGGCTGTAACGCTGGGCATTGGCCAGTCGCTCTCGGTTCCAGTTGTCAATGTGGGGTAGTTTAATGCGCAAAATGGCTGCCTGAAGCTCATCGAGCCGACTGTTGGCGCCCCCTTCCACTGTGTGGTGATATTTTTGAACGCTGCCGTGCTGGCGCAGTACCCGAACTTTTTCGGCCAGCACCGGATCTTGAGCCGTGACGAGTCCCCCATCGCCGTAGCAGCCCAGATTTTTAGACGGAAAGAAACTATAGCAACCCAAATCGCCCAAGGTGCCTACCTTTTGGCCTTGCCATTCGGCGCCAAAGGCCTGCGCGCAGTCTTCCACGATATAGAGCTGATGTTTGCGGGCAACCTCTAAAATCACATCCATACGGGCCGATTGGCCGTACAAATGGACGGGTAGAATGGCCTTGGTTCGTTCCGTCAGTTTTAACTCAATTGCAGAGGCGTTGAGATTGAAAGTGCCACTGGGGTCCAAGTCCACAAAAACCGGTGTGGCCCCAGCGCGCTCAATGGATTCGGATGTGGCGATGTAGGAAAACGCGGTGGTAATCACTTCGTCTCCTGGGCCAATGCCCAGCGCCTTCAACGCCAGGTACAGGGCATCCGTGCCCGATGCGACACCAATGGCCTGGGTGGCTCCGAGGTATTCTGCCACTTCCGCCTCAAACGCTTTGACGTTGGGTCCTAAAATAAACGTGCCCGAGGCCATGACCGACAAAACAGCCTCTTCCATTTGCGGACGAAGCTGCTCGTACTGACGGGTTAAATCTAAAATGGGTAATCGGCTGGCAAGCGCTTGGGTGGACATTACAAACTCCTTGATAGGCAGTACTGAGAAATAAAACGCGCAACAGGTGTAAAAACTAGGTGTAAAAGCTAAAGTTGCAAAACTATAAAGATGCAAAAACTAAAAACGCCCAGGAACAGCCAACATTCTATGCCATGCCTGGCGAAGAGAAAACCTGCCTTGCACAAAGCTTAATATGTTACTGATGTTTTGCTTATGCGCTGGCCAACCCGTGCTTTTTTTGCGCATATTGCCGCTTCTGTGGCCAGTTGCCGCCGGGGTGCATTCTTACGGTTTTGTTAAATTGCCCAGGAAGGAGAAATTCTGCAATAGGTTGTGTTTTTATTTTTGTAAGATAAGTTTAAATTCGGACTGAATTCCATACGAGATACTTTGTCTCTGTGCCCCCCCCCTTTGCTTAACCAGATAGTGATTCAATGAGGCGGTTTGTTCTGCACGCGGAAGCACCGGCCTTGTTGTGCGCTTTGTTGTGCGCTTTCTTAGTTTGGATGCGCTCACTGATTAATGGAACGATTGCAAGCTCAATTTATTTAACGAGGAGGAGATCCACCGATGGCTGGATTTATCAATGGCTTGGGAGAAGGCCAGCACTTTTCTCTGCCTGCCAATACGCAAACGGCAACCGGTAACTCGGTTGGCGCACCCCAAACAGACGACGGACTGGGGTCGGTGTTAAGCCTTTTTTCTGGCGAAGCCAACGCCACGGGCGGAGACGACACCATGAATACGATTATGGGCGTAATGCAGTTGGGTACGCAGTTTGGCTTACTGGGCGGCGATAGTACAGGCGGCGGTTTGCCCGGCCTTCCCTTGCCGTTGTTTGGCGGTAATAGCCGTGCCAATCAGCCACAGGAAGTGGTTGTGCGCCATGTGGCGGCGGATACGCCTGCTACCGGTGGCGATGTTGCCTTGCTACAGCCCAACGAAGACACCCCGGAAACCAACCCCGAGGCCGCTGAAGACGATGAGGAAGATGGCGACGGCGGTGGAGACTGGTGGAAAGATTTGGTTTCTGCGGGCGTTGGTTTGGCGGCCGGTTATTTTACCGGAGGGATTGCAACCGGGTTGGCCACAAAAGTGACCCAAAAGGCTTTGGAAGATGTTTAGCGCGCAGCACTGGCCGTACCGGAAATCAGACGTTTAAAGTCTTCCGGCCGACTGGTTTTTGACAGCGCGTCTTCAAAGGTGACAATGCCTTTTTGGTAAAGCTCTTTAAGGGCTGTTTCCAGGGTTTGCATCTGGAACTGAGCCCCGGTTTGGATGGAAGAATAAATTTGTGCCGTTTTACCCTCGCGCACCAGGTTGGCAATGGCTGGGGTCACAATCATAATTTCCATTGCCATCACCCGACCCTGTTTTTCCTTCAGCTCGTTGAGCCTCGACATGAGTGTTTGGCTGAATACGGCCACCAAACTGTTGGAGAGCTGGATGCGGATTTGCTGCTGCTGTTCTGGCGGAAACACGTCCACAATCCGGTCCACGGTTTGCATGGCGCTGGAGGTGTGCAGGGTGCCCATGACCAAGTGGCCGGTTTCGGCTGCGGTTAGCGCCAGCCGAATGGTTTCCAAATCCCGCATCTCGCCAACCAGAATCACGTCCGGGTCTTCGCGTAAGGCGGAGCGAAGCGCGTTGTCGAAGCTTCGGGTATCTTGCCCCAACTCGCGCTGGTGGACCACGCTGCGCTTGGAGTTGTGTAAAAATTCAATCGGGTCTTCAATCGTTAAAATGTGTTCGGCCCGGGTGGTGTTAATGTAGTCAATCATTGCGGCCAGCGTGGTGGATTTTCCAGAGCCGGTGGGGCCGGTGACCAGTACCAGGCCACGGGGGCGCTCGCTGATTTCTTTGACAATGGGGGGCAGTTGTAGGTCGTCAAACGTGGGTACGCTGGAGTTAATGGCCCGCAGTGCCGCGGCAAACTGTCCACGGTCCTTGTACACGTTTACCCGAAAGCGGCCCAAGCCGGTCACGCCGTAGGAGCAATCCAGCTCCCAGTTTTGTTCCAGCACGCGGCGTTGTTCGTTGTTTAGCATGCTAAAAATGAGCCGCTGCGTGTCTTCTTTGGAAAGGGGCGGAACATCGGTGCGCACCAGTTTGCCATCAATCCGCAGGATAGGGGGCAAACCTTGTGAAATGTGTAAATCACTGGCTTTGCGCTCAAATACCTGTTGCAAAAGCTCTTCCAGAATCATTCCGCTGGATTCCCCTCTCTGTCTTTTTTCCAAAGCGTCCGGAACTCGGTGCCGACCAAGCGCTTGTGGATCTACGGGCGCTGGTGGAGTGCCTGCTGTATTGCCTAGGCGCTATCTGTAGGCGCTTGATATAGACACTTGGCTTTCTATTGTAGCGTTTGGCCACGAGCCCCAAGGCGGGTTGGGGATAAAAATCCTGCTAGCGAATGAGACGCACACGCACGAGACACAGGCGCTTATCGGCTGCAATCCGTGGGGGGCGACCTTGGCCCGTGGATCTGCCTGTCAATCCGCCTTATAATAGAACGGCTTTGTCATTCAGTGCGGAATTCGCACCTTGGTTGCCGTTCCGGTTTGTGGCTTTTCGGGTTCTGTCCATGGCTTTTTTCGCTCACTCTTCCCAAGCTGCCGCACCTATGCCGGAATCTTCCTCCGTGCTGGTTCGTGTGGGCTTGCCCGCCTGGGCCTGGGTGCTGCTGGCGGTAACAACCACCGTGTTGCTGCTATTGGCCCTGTTGCAACTGGCCTTGTTTATGTATTCCATTGTGGCAACGCTGGGCCTGGTGCTGGTGCTGGTGTACATTTTGTACGGGCCGGTCCAGGTTTTGGATGCCTGCCTGAACCGTTTGCCATGGCAGCCGAACTGGTCGTTGGAAAAACCAACGCCTGGAAAACGCGGGCGCATTCGTCGACGATTGTTTGGCTTTCGTCTGCGCGTGTTGTCTGTGGTAGTGGTGGTGGTGTTTTTTTTAATGCTGCTCCACATTACCCTGGTGCAGCTTGTTCCGGCGTTGTTTCAGCAGTGGCAGGATTTTAACCATTCGTTGCCCCGTTATGTAAACCAGGCCCAGTCTCAGCTCATTGATTGGTCTGACCAATGGTTGGGGGCCGATGCCCTCAAGTCGCTTTTTCAGGAAGATTTAGCGCCCCTGTCGCCAACAGTGTCTGTGTCGCCATCTGCCTCTTCGGCGGCGGTGGCGGTAAAAAAATCGGCCGTGCTCAAGCCAGCAGGTTCGGGCCGCATTAGCCTCAAGGAGCGCCAGGTTATTCAGCATTCCATTCAGCGGTCGGCCGTTTCGCGCCTCAGTGTGTGGTTGTCTCAGTGGTTGCGGGTGGTGTTGCAGCAGTTTTCCGCGTTTGTTAACCAGGCGCTTTTGTCTGTTCTGTATGTGTTGGCGGGTGGCCTAATGGTGTTTTACGCCTTGCTGGATGGCGAACGTTTAACGGCAGGTTGTTTGCGGCTGTTGCCCACCACCTCTCGGAAGCCGGTGCGTTATTTTTTGGGTAGCGTGCACGAGGTGATGCTGGCCTTTATTAAGGGCCAGGTGTTGCTGGGCGCGTTAACCGGTGTGTATATGTTTTGTGTGTATTCTGTTTTTGGCATTAAATACGCGCTACTGCTGGCCTTTGTGTTCTTTTTGGCGGAAATTTTACCGGTAGTGGGCACCTGGCTTGGAATAACGCCAGGCCTGGTGGTGGCACTGTTTAGCGGCAACCCGATGAATGCGTTTTACGTCTGGTTGTGTTCCTACCTGTACCAGACGGTGAAGGATAATATTCTGGCGCCCAAGGTGGTGGGCGATGTCATGGGGCTGCATCCGCTGGTGGTCATTATTTCCCTGCTGATCTGCGCCAAATTGGCCGGATTGTTGGGCATATTGCTGGCGCTGCCATTGGCCAGCCTGCTGAATGTTATGTTGCGCTACCTTACCCGGCAGGAAAACCTAGCTCAACCAGCCACGGACGTCTCTCTGGTTAACGATGCGGCGATAGAGGAGGCACCCGCTGGATGACGATGCCGTTTCCCGAAAATAAGCCCGCGTCCCCATCAGCCTCCGGGGCCGAGACGACGCCATTGAGCCGGGCCTGTCTGCGGGTAATCGGTATTAATGTGCTGGGCTTGTGCGCTTTGGTGCTGCTCACGGCGCTGTGGTGGCTCATTAGCTACCTGTTTGATGTGCTGCTGTTGCTGGTATTAACCTTACTGGCCACCTATTTGTTGCTCGGTCTGGTGGATGGCTTTCATCGTTTTAAGTTGCGTTTTTTGCCCGCCTGGGGCTGGCTGCAATCTCGGGCGGTGACGGTGCTGCTTATCTATCTGTGGGTGGCGCTGATGGGCATTGGCGTTTCTATTCAGGCCCTGCCGGTGCTCAACCGGCAGGTGCACGGGCTGCTGCACGAACTGCCCGCCTATGTGCAACAGCTCAATGGGGCGTTGGAATCGCTCGGGATTCAGCCGGTTGCGTTGCCGGGCACTGCGCTTTCAGGCGGCGGTTTTGGCGGGCGAAATCTTCAGGCGGGCGGGACGTTGCAAATTCCGGTGGATGCCTCCTGGTTGAACACCGCCTTGCAGAAAGAACCCCCAGAAGGCGAGCAGACGTTGCAGGCCCCTTCACTGTCAGCCGCCTTGTCAACGGCGGTGGGTGCTCCTCCAAAAGATGCCAACCGGGCTTCTGCCGGGGCTGTTGTGGCGCCGCTTTCGTCTGAATCCTCCGCTTCTTCCGACCTTGCCGTGGGGGGGGCTCATTCGCCAGACAAACAGGCGGCTTTGTCGGAAAATCCTCCTGCCGAAGCGCGCGGACACCTGCCGTGGGAAGATCCATTTTTAAGGCAAGTGCCGGATGTGCCTGTGCCGGAACCGCCAGGACCTATGCCACAGCCCGCAACCCCTGCCTCAGCGGGTGCGGCTTTGCCAGAGCCAGGAGCGGCTGAGACGCTGGAAGGACCTTCCGTTGGGCAGGCAGTCCGCCCCACGGGCGTCCATCGCGGGGGGGAGTCTTCCCACGCTTTGGCAGAAAAGCAAAACCAGGAGTCTAACACTATCGCCTCTCCGCCCGCGGCCACTCTTCCACGGGATGTCAGCCCGCCAGAGGCTCAAACCACTAATCGAATTACGGCTCAATCCACTGCTGCTCAAACAGCTGTTCAAAAAAAAGCTTCCGCCCCCGACTCGTCCCGTGCGCCTATCGACCCTTCCCTCCCGCTACCGATACCGGCTGAAAAACAGTCTTCAGCCGTAACGTTGCCACAAAAGCCCGCGCAACCGTCCATTGAAACGCTTCGACTGGCTCTATCTCCCGCGCCGTTGGCACAACCCGAGGATGTAAGCGCCCTGGTCCAATCCTTGGGCGGGTCGGTCCTGGGTAGCCTGTTGGATGTGGGCACCACCACAGTGACCGTGGTGGTTTACGCGCTAACCGGCCTGGTTCTGGCCTTTTACTTCCTGGTGGATGGTGCGCGCCTGGGGCGTGGCGCGGCCAACCTGTTTCCACCGGCCATGGCGCACCGGGTGTATCAGCGGCTGTTGCAGGCGCATCGTTTTTTAAAGGGCTATGTTCGGGTGCAAATTGGTGTAAGCGTGGTAACGGCGTTGGCGGTCTATGCGGTGTACTGGCTGGCAGGGGTCAAATATGCGGGGTTTCTCAGCGCGTATTACGGGGTTTGTGCGCTGGTTCCCGTCGTGGGTAGCGTCATGGGCTTGTTGCCGGCCTTGGTGATCACGCTTTTTCACGACAGTGCCTGGAGTTTTCCGTGCCTGGTGTTTGGTATTACGGGCCTAATGTTACTTCGGCAGCGATGGTTGTTACCCTGGGCACGCCCAGAACGCCCGAAGCTTCATCCGGCTTGGGGAACCTTGGTGTTTTTGGTGTGCTTGCGACTGGTGGGGCTATGGGCGGTCGTGCTCACGTTTCCGCTCGTTGGGCTCATTGAGCTGCGACTGCGCTCGAACCGTCCCGCAAAACCCTTGCCAACAGAAAACACCCCTGCCTCCTCTACTGTTTAATCGGATGTTTGATCCGACAGTACTTGTTAGAGAGGCTATCCGATGACGGGAGAGGGTTTCTCTGACGAAAAATCTTGCAATAACTCCGTTGCAAGCGAAATGTAGTGTTGATAATGCGCCCGGGTTTGGTGAGCCTCTTTGACATCAGCGGCTTGCCCGCCATATTGTTGCCGAAGTGTCTCATCGAAGTAGCTTCGCTGGTCAGCAGTGGCCATATCTGCCTCGCAGCTTGAAATTAAGCTTTTCATCTGGAGGTAAAGCTGCTCGCTGCTACGCAAACGATAGGTTCGAATAAAGCCGACCAATGCCTTCAGCTTTTCTTCCTGATAGGACTGACGACTTGCAAAGCGTTCTAGGCCTTCACACAGCAGTTGGCAACGCGCCGCATCCTGCCAGAGGGAATCGCGCCCCAGGGCAAGCGCCGTACCTTGCAAATCTGCTGGCGTGGTTCGTTGAATGGTTTGATACAACGCGGCTGGAATGGGCTTATCCAGGTGGAGCCGCCCGATATAGCGCGCCACCATGGTTTCCAACAGCGGAAGCAGCAATGTTTCACCCGTTTCCAATGTGCACGGAATGCGCGCCTTTTGGGCAGTCAGTTGTTCCACTAGTTGCTGGAGTTGCTCTTTGGCGAGAACATCGTCTTGTAGCAGCGACGCATAACGAGACTGGGCGGCCAGAGTGGGCGTGAACAGTGGAGAAAAAATCAGGTCCAAAGTCACGTCATCTAGCGTGTCAAGCGTGTTGGCCACAAAATACTCAAGCGTTTCAGCGGCTTCTTCTGCCCGTGCAGCCAGGGCACTGGCAACCACAGTTGGAAGTGCCTGCGGCCGCGTTAAATCTCTTTCAAGCTCAGTCAACAGAAGCGCTTGCTTGGAAGACTCTCCCGCGGTGGTTGTCGATGTGATGGGCATTCGAATTCCTAACTTACTTGTTGTTTTAGGGCTTCGGCTTCCAATTCGGCCTGAAAATCCTTGTTGGTCACCCCGGCAAGCTGTTGCAACAAACGCCAGTTTTCAAGGCGATCGACTTGAGCTGCCATAATTTCGGGTGTTAATGGATTTCCGTTTGCATCAAAGTGCTTTTTGAAGCGGCCTTCCGTTTTGGCCCAGGTCAAAAAGTTGATTTCTTCCATTTCCCCGTGCTCGTTCTTCACGCGGTGCCAATCGCGATCCACGCTGGGGTTGCCCGTTAACGCCATACGGTCCTTTAGGGTCCGCCCCTTGCGGGGGTCGTAAACAAACATTGGAAACGCACGCGAACTGACGGCCAGTTTGGCCTGATGCGCAGACATGTTGTCTGCCACACCGTGCTCTGGCTGGCAAGTGGTAAACACGTTCACCACCGCAGGCCCTTCAAATGACAACGCCTCCTCAATGGCTTTGTAAAAGTGGCTGGCATTGGCCCCGATGGTTTGCGCCACATACACATGGGGATGCATAATGCACAACTGCCCCAGTTCCTTGCGCCGCTCCCCTTTACCGTGGTGGGTTTTGCCGTGGGCGCCCATTTTGGACTCTTGCCCCGTGTAGGAAGACGTAGACTGCTGGCCGCCCGTGTTTGAGTAGACCTGCGTATCCAGCACCAACACTTTAATATTCATCCCAGAGGCAAGCATCCGAGACAGTGATTGGAAACCAATGTCCATCATGGCGCCATCGCCGCCAATGTTCCATAAAACCCAGTCTTCATGGCCATTCTGGTTCCAGAAAACACGGATTCCCATTGCGTCAGCCGGTCCGTTCTCAAACAAAGAATTGGTCCAAGGCACTGCATATGGATTGTAAGGGTATGTGGAGCCGTAAACCGTGTTACAGCCCGTAGACGCCACGATCCCAAAGCGATCGCCCACCTTGTCGTGCGTCATTGCCAGTACCTGCCGAATAACGGAAGCCTCGCCACAACCCATGCAAGAGCCTGCACCACCTGCGTACATCCTCAAGTTGCCCAGTCGCAGCATAATGTCACGGCTGTCCGTCTTACTGATGTATTCTGGCGGAGACTCTGGCAGTGTTTTGTAAAAACCAAACGCCGACAAGTAGTCGGGCAGGTTCTCTGGCGTTTTCTTGATCATTTTTAAGGCGTCGTGCGTGCCGCAAACTTCTACACATTCGCCACAGCCTTTGCATTTGGTTGGATCGATGAAAATACCAAACTGCGCGCCTTCTGGGGCGTCCAGGCCTTTGGCCCGTTTTTTCTCAAACTGGCCGTGGTATTTTACCGTGGTTGCAAAGTGATCGCGCAAATACTGCCGGTGATCGTCATCGGTGACCTTGGCCAGTTCGGCCTCCAACGTATCTGGCGTAACCACCTTGCCTAAAATGGCCGTATCGGGGCAATTGGTAACGCAATCCATGCAGCCCACGCAGTTTTCCTGGTTAAATTCGGGCAGTTCGGGGGCAATGTAGCTAAAATCTCTCAGCTCGCCGGTTCGGGCGGGCAGGATACTCATGGCCACAAATTCATCCGCAGGTTGGCAGGAACCAGAACCCTGATTATAGGAATCCACCACCGCTTTCGCCCGTTCCGAATCGTACCAATCGGGATACTGTTGCTCCAAGGTAGGGGATTGGGGGGTGTTTGCCATAAATCATCAAGCTCCTGAGTGTTTCAAACAATCAATGACCAATATGGACGGGCAGTTAAGAAAAATAACTTGTTTAAATGAAGAATGCGTTGGTGTCTTTACCCTTGGCATCCCATTCTGCCTTGCCCTGAGACATTATTTCAACGGGTGTTGCCTCCATGAGCGCGCGCGGAACGGATACCACCTGTTCATAGCCTAAACGAACCGCCTTCATGTTGTCCTGAACGACATCTTCGCCACGTTTGCCAAAGTACTTACGGATTGGCACCTCTACGCGGGAAAACAGCTGCTCCTGATCCAGTCCGGCTGCGTTTTGGAAGGGTGTTAATCGTAGAAACACCCCAAGTAACACGATGCCCTGAAAACGCTGTAGCAAAGAGTCGTCTGACTGACAGGCTTCGCGGGCAATTCGAATGGTATCCACCCCGTACAACCGAATGTTATTTTCGGAAATAAAGTACTTACCCCACCCAGGAATACTATCCCAGAATTCCTGAGGATCTTCTTTGGCTGTATGCTGGAAAACAATACCGCCGGGCTGAAGTCCTACCAAAGGATTTCCCATATTCCAGGTGTTGGGATCCATCAGGGGAACGAATTCCACCTGAAGCAACTCGCTATGTGTGCCAATACGGCCTTCGTGCGTACAAGTGAGATACGTATTGGTGGGCAGGCCTTTCTTTTCAGAGCCATATTTGGGAGAGGCCTGCACTTTGAGGCCAAAAATGTCGCCCAAGCAGGTGGCAATAATTTTGTTAGTGGTAACCGAGCCGTATCCACCCACCGAATGACCGCGTATGGAGAACGATCCAGCCGGTCGAACATCGGGCTCTTCTTCAACCACAAGGCTGGTAGGATGCTCAATGCCGAGGCTGAAAAAGCGTTTTCCGTTGCCCTGAAGCATATTTTCAACGCTGGCAACCATGTGCCCGGGAGTGACATCTCGACTGCCCAGACCGGCAACCCCAGAGTAAATTGTGGGAATTCGGTCAATTTTTGGATAACCTTCGGTTCCCATCACGGCTTTGGCAAACGCGGCTTCCAGTTCGGTAGTCAGCGGGTTACTAATGCCAAGAGGGTTGTCCATCCGCTCCAGCACAGCAATGGCCTTACAGTTTTTAAGGCTGTTGACCAGTTGTTTACCCGGAAATGGCCTAAAGCTGGTGACGGCCACGTTGCCCACCGAAACGCCTAGCTTTTCTCGAATATGAGAAAGCGTCACGGAAGCCGTTTCGGCAGTAGAGCCAATGGAAACAATGGCGTACTCGGCATCTTCCATCTGGTCTTCTATAATAAAGCTGTAGCGACGGCCCGTAAGCCGGTAGAACTCATCAAACGCCTCTTGAATGCAATCTTCCGTACGATCATAAAAGTAACGCTGGGCGATTTTTCCAGCCATATAACTGTCCTGGTTTTGAACCACGCCACTCATCAACGGACGATCGGGATCGAATAAGGACCGAATCTTCTCGCGCGGGCTGCCCAAGTACTGCTTAATCAGCTCATCTTCAGGAAACAGAACGTTTTCAATCGTATGGGTGGTCAAAAAGCCATCTTGAATGCTCATAAAAGGCGTGTGACAATTTTCCGCTGCCCGTCTTGAAATCAGGGCCAAATCCCCAGCTTCCTGGGCGTTTCTGGCAAACAACATCGCCCAACCAACATCCGTACAGGCCATAACATCATCGTGGCCCGCGTGGACGTTTAACGAATGGGAGGTTAGCGCACGTGCGCCAATGTTAAAGACAATCGGCAGGCGCTTTCCAGAAATGGTGTAGAGCACTTCCTTCATTAATACCAGCCCTTGGCCCGAAGTGAAGTTGGTGACCCGGCCCCCTGCTACGGCGTAACCTTCGCAAGAGGATGCCGCACTGTGCTCAGATTCAGGCTGAATCCACTGAATGGGCGTGCCCCATACGTTCTTAAACCCGTTTGCAAAATAGGATTCGTAACCCACCCCCATGGCGGTAGAGGGCGTAATAGGGTAGGCAATGCCCGCCTCTCCCCCCCGAACTTCCACATGGACGACCATCGCCGCGCCATCGGCGGTGCCCGGAATTCCTGGGAAAGGAAACTCTCGTTGCTGTACCAGGCGAATGTTTTTTTCTTCGGTAGAAACGGGATTGACCGCCATGAATCAAGGACCTCCAGAACGGGAAAACAAAACAGGCTTGTGCAAGGTGCTTGTCGCTCCTAAAACAGTCCGTTTGCAGAGAAACGTATTTTAGTGCGCGTTGGATAGGGTTTGCCTGCTCTTGGTTTGTATCCTGCCAAAAACATAATGATTTTTAAAGCCATTTTGCCAAAAAATAGCGTGTTTTATCGCTTGTGTTTACAATTGTCTGCCCCTTTGGGCTTTTTTCGCCTTTTTGCCGCAGCATCATCCGCTTGCCGTTTGCGCACGAACGCCTGGCGATGAATGCTCCTAGAACCCCACTAAGAGATTGTTCTATTGGGTTAGCCAGTGAAATCAGCCAGTTGAAATGAACCATTGCGCGCTTGCCAGCCGAGCGGAAGGCGACGCCCTATCCGACCCAGGAAAGGCGTTTGTTTGGCGCGGGTTGGTAAAACCGGCCATTGCCTTGGGGCTGTTTGCCGTTGCCACCAAAAGGATTTCCTCCAGAGGAAGGTTCTCCACCCCCGCCTCCAGCACCGGTGCTTAAACTAAAAGGTAAAAGTCCGCCACTGCCACGCTTTTGCGAAGCGTCTGCAAATTCGCTTGTCAGAGACTGCCGCAGGTCTTGTACAGCCCCCATCAGCCCCTTTTCCTGGGCAGTCTGGGGTGGTACCGGGTAGACGGCCGCCATTGGCATCCGTCCATCCATGGCGTAAGCGAGTTGTAAATGACTGTGGGCCTGGGTTTGCTGTCTGGCTGCAAAATCGTTCAGGCCTCGAAGGTTCTGGTCGTATCGCTGATCCACTTCCAGATCCAGGTTGGCCCTTTGTGCGGCCAGTTGTCGGGCGGTGTCGGCGTTAATTTCCGACTCAAATCCAGAGACCGCCAGGCCTTCTGTCCGTGGCTGAAGCTGAAGGAGTCGATCCAGGACGGGATTGCTTCCCATTCCAGGATATTGCTCTAGCTGGGCGTTTCTTTCTGCCAACAGCAAGGCGTTTGGGCCCTGTAGCTGGGCAATTAGTTGAAATGGATTTAACTTTCCACCGTTAATCGCATTGCTTTGGTTCAGCAAAAAATCGGCGTTGACCGGCGGAATCAGTGGGGGGCGGGTGGCTGGATTATTGCCCAGTGACGGGCTAAATGCCTTTTCGCTTTCCGAAATGCGATTGCCCGCATAGAATGCGCCACTGCTGATTTCTCCCGGGTTTGGCAGGCCGTATAAGCCATTGGCAGAGAAATTAGCCTCCTGCTGCGCCCGGAAAGATTGCTTAATCCGAACGTTATCGACGTTGCCTAAGCCGTCGGTGGTTACTTCCAGCCCCAAGCCAATGCTAGGAATTCTAAAGCTCGGCTGAGCCAGTAAATCCGCCATATTTTCCGCGCTAATCTCCAGGGAATCCAACCGCTGCTGGTAACGATCGGGGTTATCCGGCGCAGTGGCAGGAACACTGCCTGCCTGAAGGGTTGCGCTGCTGTTAAAATTAAATGCCAGTGGCCGATTGAACGTTTCCGCGTTTGCCAAAGGTTGCCGCTCAAGTTGGTAGTAGTTGCTTCCCAGGCCAAGATATTGGCTGTTATCGCTAACAGCGGTAGGATTTTGAGGCGGAATATTGACCGGGAAACTTGGTGTAAACTCCGTAGCTGCTGTTCGATACTGTGTTTGCCCATTTCCCCGAGGGACTTCCAGCACACGCCCGCCCGGAAAAAGCGGGTAGAGCTTGAGCGTTGGAATAATTGGACTCACCATAGCGGGTGTGTTTCCTGTGTGTGTTTGTCAAGCCTGCCAAATAGCCTATAGGCCGAGCGTTTAAAGTGCCGATAGGCTGCGCGTTCAAGTTGCTTCGGTGAAGTGCTGCCCGTATGGGGCCTTCCAGTGGATGCGGTGGCGTGAAGGGTTACAGGCAAAAATACCCGTATGGGCGGTATCGTCCAAACGGAGGAGGGGTTGAATTGGCTCTGGGGACACGGCGTTGAATTGTTACATATTTTTACATTATTTTTTACACAGGGGCTTTCCGTCCCGTGCAAAAAAGTGTGTTAAGGTGTGTGTCCGTGGGCGGCTTGTTGGTTCGAGCGCGTTCGTTGCGGGCGCTTAGCTGCCGGTCTGGGCGGTTGCAATGGGTCCCCGCGTAACAGGACCTCGGGTCGTCAGCCCGTTGGCCCGCTGAACACCTTGTCTGGCTTCTGCCACGGCCAGTCCAGGGTGCTGATTGCTGCCCGTAATACACTGGGTTATCCAGTACTGAAGCTTGGGAATGACGATGCCAAGACCCAACATGGCTGCCAGCGAGCTGACACCCCACACCACGAGCTGTGTATTTTGCGAGAGCTTGAGATAATGCGAAAACACGTTTTTGGAAAAATCTTCCACAGAAGACCACTCTGCCTGTCCAAGTCCTTTTTTCTCCAACCAATGAAAGAACTGCTGGCTGTAATGGGTCATTTGCTCTTCCATTGCCGACAGTTTCTCCAGGGATAAATACCCCTGACTGCTGCTGGGCAGGGTTCCCACCTGTTGCATTCCTTGGCGAATCATGGCCTCGTCGTGAGAAAGCCCGCCCTGGGCCAAATAGGCTATCTTTCGCGCCAGTGGGCTTTTGGCTTCTGGCGTTTGTGCATTCACTTGCAACGAAAAAAGCCTTCCCTCACTGAGTAAAGGCTCAATCTGCTGGGCGTATTCGTTTAAGGCAGAGCGAATTTTCTCATCAGGACTCCTTTCAGAGTATTCCTGAAGCTGTTCTCTAAGCCGTTTGGCAACCCTTTCTGTAAAGCGACTGGAGTTCCCCTGCTGTTTAGCCGCTGCATCCAGGCCAAGCTCGTTCATTAAAGTGGTTAACGGCTCTAGGTGTTCTTGCAGAACTTTTTCGACCCTCTTTTTAGAGGGCCAGCCGCCCAGGCCGGTTTTCTCATCCAAAAGGCGGCGAAGATCTTTGGAGAGGGGTTCAATCCAGGCGGTATCTTCTGCATGGATGGGGCCTTGTTGACGGATTAGATCATCCAATGGCGGTAGGGAGAGCTTGGGTTCGGCCTTCGCTAGCGGAGAAAGCGCTTCTTTAAGGTTGAGGAATCTCTCTCTGAGTGCTTCTTCCAGGCTTTGTCCTGCCATACTGGCAGATTCCACCAGCTTGAGCACGGAGGAGGCGCCAACTGGGGTTTTTCCTGCGATATATTGGCCGTGTTCCAGCATGCCGTGGGCAATGTTTAAGCCGTCTCTCAGGGCCGTTTCTTCAATACGTTTCTGGAGCAGTGCGTTAAAGAGCTCGCTTTTTGGCGGAACCGTTTGCAGGGACTCCAGCGTGCTGGAAAGCGACTGTGGCGAAACGCCAACCGTGTGACGAAACGCATACTGAATGGAACGCTTCAGGCTGTCTTTCGCCGTGTTGTCACCTAGTGGGAGCCCTTCGGCAGGCTGTTCGAGCGTATCCAGAAGTTTTTGAATGCTTTGGGTGGAGATATTGGCCTCAGAGAGTTGTTTCTGGACCCATGGCAGCCATGACGATTTGGAATCCAGCCCGTGGAGCCTGCCTTCTATCTCAAGCTGGGTAAAAAATGCGTCTCGATTGCTGACGGAGGTCAAAGGCTCTGCCATTGCGGCGATTAGATGGGAGGTATGCTGGGTGTTAGTGCCCAACAGAACGTTTTTGAGCGCTTCCACTGTCACGCCACTGCCAGGCGGACGCGTGGCGAGGTACTGTTCCAGCCGCTGGCGCGTTCGTTCGTGTAAACGGTCTGCCACACGGCCTTCTAGGGTTACGCTGACGTTCAGCAGCTTGTTGCACAGTGGCTCAAAAACGTGCTTCATCAGGTGAGGTTCGCACAGCAGGTAAAAATAAAGAGAGCCGACATCTCGAAATGCCAGCTCTAGCGATTCAATCGGGCTTCGGAAGAGGGCAATGCCACTTCGGCCTGTAACAATACCGGTATCAATCACCAAAACCTGCCCATAATTGGTGTTGTCTACCAAATGACCCACCGCAGGCGCCATACCCACTAGGCTAGCCAGCGGAGATCGGGTAAACCGCGCCTGGGCCATCGGTGTGGGCGTAAGCGGGGGTGTTGTGTACCTTGTGCTGTCTGTACTGGGGGCGGCACTGACCCAAGCCGAAGAGGCTGGCGCTGGCGTTAACGGTGGTAACGTGTTTGTCCAGGCTCCCATGGCTTGTGGGTAAACGGTTTGCGTGGAAGGCGAAACCCGCCACGGGGGCGCTGGTATTGCAGGTGGCAATGGCTGTAACCTGCTCAGGGGTATTGGGTTTGGGAATGGGTTTGGGATTGGCTGAATACTTAAGCTGGCTGGATTAGTGGCAAATCCGTTGAGAGGCGGCATTCTGTAAAATGTTGGCGAGTTTGGAACTGCCAGACTGACCTGCCGAAGACTAGGAGGAAGCCATTGTGGACTACTGGCTGGGTTCGTGTTGGAATGCGATGCTGGCTTCTGCGGGGGAGTGTTTGTTGGCGTGGCTGGCGGGGAGGACTTGTAGAAATGTTGCAGAATCCAGTCGGTTTTCTTTTGGTTAAGCCAGGGAATGGCGACCGCCACCAGCAGTAGTGGCACAAAGGTGCTAAAGCCAAACCGCAAGGCCTTGGTCCGTAAAAGCGATTGGGCTTCCTCCATGCTGCGGGTGTGCCTTTGCAGCGGGCTGAGATCGACCGAGTTGCTTTTTTTGGCAAACTGCCAGGACCATTCCACGGCGGTGTTGGCTACGCCTAAGCGAGGCGCAATCCAGCGGTCAAAAATACCTTCGCACCAGGAAACCCCTTTCAGCCAGACGGCTGCAACGGTGAGCTCTTCGAGCAGGCGTTCCTGAAACTCTAGGAAGCCGTCCCGGTTCCAGGCGAAGGCAGAGCGCCCTACGGTGACGCTGGCCTCTTTGGGCAAGATGGGTAAAATGTTTCCCGGCGCCGGGTTCCGAAAAGCGCTCAAACGTTGCACCATTCCGGGTGTATTGGGAATGGCTTGGGTTAAAAATCTTTCGACCAGGTTGGATCCGATAGTGGACATTGATTTAGGTTACACAGTACCCCGAAAACATAGAATGGATATAAGAAATGGCTTGTAAAATGGTATAGGTCCCAGTGTTCATGGGTGTTTTCTTTCAGGTAAGGAAACAGAATGCGACTATCGCAACAACGTTGCTCAACAGGCTTACATGCCAAAGGGCGGGCTAATTTTTTCCATTTGTAACAGGATTACTCTGCTTGAAGCGGTTCCTTTCCATTAACGGGCTTTCTTCGGGCAGGATCTGCCCACAAAAGGAAGGCCAAACCTTCTTTTTGTCCTGGAAAACAGAACCACAACCATACCCCCCATTGAATGTCTGTAAGCCCTAGTCGTCTGCAATGCGTCTCGATTTTTTGCGCCTGAAAGTTGCATGATAGTGAGCGGAAGAAAACGGCTCAACCATTGTAAACACACGTAAAGCCTCTGGCTGCGTTTGCTTGAAACATGCGGCCAGCAGGCGCTGTGGCAAGGCGGTTTTTTGTTCGGGCGGTTTTTGCTACCCTTACAATTGCCCTTGCCGCTGCAATGGCATTGCGCACGGCTGTTAAAAATTTTCTGTTAAAAACCTTCCCAAAGGGCATTTTGCTGCGGAAACGAGATTGAGGTACCCAGTTGTATGTTAAAACCCGCTGAAACTTCCTATGATGTCCATCCGCTCATTCAGCAGCGTTGGAGCCCCCGGGCTTTGGCGGATACGCCGATTGAGCCCTGGAAACTGTGTGCGTTGCTGGAGGCGGCACGTTGGTCTCCTTCCAGCTATAACGAGCAGCCCTGGCGTTTTGTGGTGGGAACCCAACCGGGCGCCGACGCCTCTTTAAATACTTTGCGTACCTTGCTGCTACCCGGAAACGACTGGGCGCAGCGGGCTCCGATGCTGGTGTTGGCCTTGGCCAAGCGAACGTTTACCCAAACCGGTGAAGTCAACCGTCATGCCTGGCACGATGTGGGCATTGCCATGGCGGCTATGGCGTTTCAGGCCCAGGCGTTGGGTTTGTTTACCCATATGATGGCGGGCTTTGAGGCGAAACGTGCCGTTGTGGAACTGGCCTTGCCGCCTGAGTATGAGCCGGTGAGCATGATGGCGGTGGGCTATTACGGAGATCCCGGCCAGTTGAGTCAGGTTTGGCAGCAGGAGGCGGAACATGCCCCTCGGGTGCGTAAACCCTTGCAAGAGCTGGTCTTCTCTGGCTATTGGGGGCAGGCTTACTCTCCCTGCCATAGCTAGGGCATTGTAGACATTCAGCGTCTCTGTCACGGGCATTTTCGGTGTTGTTGTGCTCCTTGCTCAGCCATTGAGGTTGTAGTCCATCAGGCTTAGCAAGGCGCTCACATCGGTCGGATCCGAGCTGTTGAGGTGCTGCGCCAGCGCCGCTTGCGACAGGTTGCCCACTTGCCACAGGGATTGCAAGAAGGCGCCTGCCTCGGGGTTCTGGTACCAGTCTTCGCCAAAGGCAATGCCGTTACTGCCAAACTGTTCTCCTAAATACAGCCTTAACTGCGCCTCCAGCGTCCAGGCGGTAAAGTAGTCGGCCACGTAAAAGCCTGCGTCCACGTCGCGTACCCAGCCTTCGGCTTCGTAACGATAACCGGTGCCCTCTGTCAGGAGTTGCGCGTAGCGGTCTGCCTTGGCCTGGCTGTAACCGCTGCCATCAAACAGGTGTAGCTCAAACCGCATTTTGCTGGCATAACGTCGCAGCATATACAGGTCGTTGAGCGCGCCTTTTCTCACCACGAGTAGGGCTTCTTGGTGAGAGAGCCCCGCCATGTTCTGGAGCCAGTGCCGGTTGAGAAACAGGTTTTGAAACAGATAGGCGTAGGCTTCCGTAACCGTGTTGTTGCCCATCAGGGCTAGCGCGTAACGCAAGCTGGGCGAAGTGTTGGCAAAGTGCAGCGCATGGCCCGATTCGTGAAAAAAGGCGGAGTAATCGTCCAGGCCCCCTTCGGGCTTTACGGAAAGGTACACTTCGGATGGAATACGGGCGGGGTACACGTAGGCCCGAGAGCGCTTTCCCTCTCTCCGAGAAACATCCAGCAGAATGCGCGGTGGGGCGGGTTGTGCTCGTTGTTCCACGTCGGCTTCGTAGGCCGCTAAGGTCCGGTAATCCACCACTTGAGCCACGGTGGAAAAATGCAGCCCCATCTGATCAAACGTTCTTTGGGCCAGAGGCACCAGGGTTTCTGCGGAAAAGCGCGAGTTAATGGCCTCTAGCGCCGGGTTTTTGCCGTGCATTACGTAGGAAATATCTGCCCGTACGCCGTGTTTTTCAAAATCCAAGCCTGTACGCTCCTGGTAGAGCGAGGCCATTCTCGGGTGGTAGTCCTGGTTGGTGCTGCTCAGCAATCGTTCTGCCTGAACGCCCAATTGCGCCAGTCGATGGCCAGAGGTTTCGCTGTAAAAGGGAATGCGTTGCGGGTAGCCCAGTTCTGCCATCAGGGCGTCTTCGGCCTGAAGCAGGGCAATATACCGAGGGGCCACACGCTCCTGGTAGGCATTTGCCATTCGTTGGTACAGTGTTTCCCGAACGGTTTTGTCTTCGATTTTTTTGAGCCATTCGGCAACATCTTCATACAGCAGTTCATCCAGGAGGGTTTGCGTGCTGGGGTGGCGCAGGTTGAGGCCTGCCACGGAAATTTTAAGCTGATTCTTGAGGTTCTGAATTTCATCGGACTGGCTGGCCAGCCGGTTTCCCAAAGTGGCTTCAAACACGGCGGTAAACAGTCGTTTGCTGGCCTCATCCTCAGGATGGCGTTGGTAGTGGGCTTGGATGGCTCCAAACGTGCTGGCATCGCTTAAAATGGGGTAACGGGCGTAAATGGCTTCGGAATTGTAGGTATCCTTTAGTTTTGCAGTGGCAAACAGGTAGTAGGCCCTGGCAAACTCTACCGTGGAATCGGCAAAGGCTTTCTCCAGCGTTTCTATCCATTCGGCGCTGCTCACGCCATGCAACCGCTCTGTCATCACATCCATTAGACGATTACGCCCCCTTCAACAATAAACGCACGGCAGAAAGCACTCGAACAATCTGCGTGCTGTAGCGTATTATAACATTGCAGGTACCTCTGGCGGATACACCAGCCAGAGGGAGTTGCCGGTCTTTCGTGGTGGCGCGGGGCCGGTGGTGGGTGCTTTGGTGGTTATTGGTTCGCTGGAGAGGTTGTTCCATTTGATGGAGTCGTTGTTGGCGCGTCTTGGCTTGCAGGCTCACTGGCTAAAGGCATCTGCCGCATTGGCCAACAAAATACCGATGAGCCCCATCGATTGGCTCCGTTGGCTGTTCACGGCACTGCTGCTACTGTACGGGGTGGAGTGGGTGGTTACCAACCTGGTTGCCTTTTGCCTGTTTGGCTTCTCTCCGCTCAGGGTAACCCTGGCAGCCGTTCCGCAACCCTGGGCCGCCACAGCTGGAGAACTGTTGGCCGATGTGACCCCTGCCACGCAAACGGTTACTTGTGGCCAGTACCGGCTTACGTTGCCAGATGGTTACCCCAGGCGAACACTGCTGCGGCCCGACCCGCTGTACCACGCTTCTTGTTTGTTCCAGTACCCGGATGGTCGGCGGTTGGTGTTTACCCACTACGGGCCAGAGATGATGCGTCGCCTACAGTTGGGCGCCCAAAACCCCATTCCCGAATGGTTGTTGGGCCACGACCTCAAAACGCCGTATCGGGTGTTCCATACCGTGATGCGAACCCAAACGGGGGAGTTATACCAGCTTTTTCTGTGGCCAGGGGAGCGAACGCGTCTTTTGTTTCGGTTGCTGTTTAAATCCGCGCTCTTGCCGCAGCAAACGGCCAGTGTACACCTGTACGAGTTTCATTGGCGAGGGCTAGATGGCTTTCAGGTGGGGCGTGCCGAACAGGGAGAGCCCATCACGATTGATGTGTTTGATGACTCTGGCCAGTGGTTGTGTGTACAACTGGTCCGCTCCGTGGATGAAGCGCCGCACTTTAGCCAATCAGCCCTGGTACGCCTGTTGCACAGCCTGAACCGCTACCAAACCACTCCCTAGACTGTGTAGACATTCAGTGTCAACCCGGCCTGAGGCGGTTTTTGGGGGGCGACGCGCGCATAAAAAAAGGACCTCCAGCCATATAGGCCGAAGGTGCAACGTGCGAGCGACTCTTGTTAGCAATTCAGGTTGTCGTGTAAACGACGATGATATAAAATCAAACCTGTTTGCTAACTTGGTTGGCTTTTAAGTGCAAAACAGTCAGTCAACTATTAGTATAGAAACAGATGCCCGGTTCTGTCATTGGACACTCGTCTAAAGTCTGCCTAACCAGATGGCTTTGCCACAGAAAGCAGACGCAAACCAGAGAATACCGCCGTAAAAAAAGCGCGTTAAGGCAACGGGCCCGCCTGTGTGTGTATACACAGTTACGCGCCTGGGCCTAAAAAAGCAACCTTACCCAACCGGCTTACAGGCTTGGGCGAATTTCGCTAAACAGGCACAGGGTATCTCTGCTGTCGTCATCGGCTTTGTCGCAGTGGGCCAGGTGTAGCGCATGCTGCGCGTAACGGATTAATCGATCCGGGTTGGCCTCGCCGTCTTCCGGTAACGGAAAGCACACCAGGCCTGCGTGCGTTCCGATCCACTCCTGCTGACCCTCCCAGCCAAAGGGACGCTCGCGCAAGGTTTGCAACAGCCGTTGCACCATAATGGCAGCGCCCTGTTCGCTACTGCGGGGCAGTAGCAAAGCCAGTTCGTTGTCGGCAATGCGGGCAGGGGTGTCTTCCTGGCGGCTGTGCTCGTAAAAAATTTTTCCAACATGTCGCAGGTACTGGCAGGCGGCCTCAAAACCATAACTGTCCAGTATGAGCCGATACTGGTCCAGCGCCACCACGGCAACCGATACGGGCGAGCCGTGTCGTCTGGAAAGCGAGAGTTCTTCGGCGGTTCGGCGTACAAAGTGCCGCCGGTTGTACAGTCCGCTCATTTCATCCAGTTGAGAAAAACGCTCGGCTCGGGCGTGGGCTTGTGCCAGGCATTGGGCTTGTTCTATGCGCAGTTGTTGCTCTTCCGTACTGGCGGTATCCAGCATAATATCCAGCTCGGAGATTTTTAGCAGCGCAATGGCCGCCACCTGGCTGGCTTCTGTAACGGCAATCAGGGCGCTTACACTGTTAATGGTTCGGAGTTGTGTTGCCCAGTTGGCCAGTTGGCTTGGGTCTCCAGGCAGGAGTACGACGGTGGCCTGACCATCCGCCAGCCAGCCGAGTAACTCTTCCCAGTGTGGGGTTATTTGCAAGAAAGGCGTTTGTGGCTGGGACCCGTCTGGTTGCAGTAAATCCTTCTGCAACCAGGGTTGCAGGACCTGTGTTAGCGAAGGGGTCGCCTCTGTGGGTTGCCAGCCATAAACACGAATGGTTAAAGCCTCGTTACTCACCGGTGTTGTGTGTCTCCACGGCCTTCGGTGCTTTGTAATTTACAAATGCCCTGCCTTCATATTCGTCTATCGTTATTGTAGAGGCTTTAAAAAAATTGTGGGCCAGTCCGGCGTGTTCATCCTCTGTTTGGTGGATAAACAATCCCGGGTCGGTGCGGTAGGCTCGCGCAAACGGCGTTAGCCACTCTGGTCGGTGAGGAGTCCGGCATAGCGCTCCATCCGTTTGTACAACGACACCATTTCCTCGGGCGTCAGGGTCAGGACCACTGCTTGGGAGTCTTCTCGCAAGAGTTCAATCAGCCCGGTGTCAGCAGCAACCGCAAACCGGTAAGCAACGCCCTCTTCCAGGGAAATGTTCATTAGGCCGCGTATTTTGGCAAACAGCATTACCTGCTGTCGTTCTTCCTCGTTCAGCCATTCCTGCTGGGCGTTTTCCTCGTCCTCGTCAGACAGTTGCCCGAGGCGGTTTTCTTCCTCGTGGGTGGGAATGGCGCTGGCAGATTTTTCTATCGGGCGCTTACGCCGATAGGCTTGCGCGGCCTGGCTTTGGTAGGCTGCCGCTGCGTGTGCGTCAAAGGCGCTTCCAAGCGCGGCTGATCGGGGTAAGCCATCCATGCTCATCGGGGTAAACCCCCCTTCGTTTTGGGCGACCTCTTGTCACATGTCGGCGATTTCGCTACAGTCTTGAAAGGACGTGAATTATTTCACCCGCTAAACCATCCGGTAAACGGATACGCGCTTTTCTGTTACACTTTATCTCGAACAACAAATGTTGAACGACGAATGGTGAACCCCGGCGGCGCGCCTTGTTGAGGAAACCTTTGGTTTTCTCCCGGATGAGGTCTCTCCCGGAAACTGGGTCAGGAAATTTGGTTTTTATCAATGGACAGCAAAGCTTTTTACGATATTTTAACCCAGCAGCTTTCAGAGCGTCCCGATCTTTCCGTTGTGCAGCAGCGTCAACCCATCCCGGAAGATTGGCCCGTGTTGTTGCACCGGGTGCAATGGTTCCGCAAGCAGGTGCAGCAGTTTTTTGTTTCCGATGGCCGCGTGTCGGTGATTTGTCGTTCTAACCTGCCGGATGTGTATAACAAGATTGCCGTGCTGGAAATTGGCACGATTATCCACCTCATTGGTTGCGAAACCATTTACGATGGCGAGCACAAGTGTTACGTGGCCGATGTACAGGATGTATTTACCCTGAAAGAGTACGATGATCGTCTCAAAGCCATCCATCAGGCCGAAGCGGAGCGTTTGGCCCGTTTGCGCGAACAGGGCTTTTTAGAGGAATTTAAGGCGGATGCCAACCACTGGTAACCCCTGTTTCAGTAGGGGGAAATCCAGCAGGGGAAGACGCAGGCGGTTCACATGGCGTCGAGTTTAGCAGTGGCGTACCTGTTTGGTACGTTTAATCCCATTCATTACGGTCATTTGTTAATGGCCCAGTGTGCTTTGGAGCAATTTGCCCTGGCGCGGGTTATTTTTGTACCGGCCGGTCGGCCACCGCACCGCCCTGCAGCCTCTCTGGCAGAAGCCAAGCACCGTTTGGCGATGGTGCAGCTAGCGGTGGCCGCTAACCCACGTTTTGAGGTGTGTTCGTGGGAGTTACAGCAGCCGGAACCTTCCTACACCATTGAAACGCTACGTCATCTGTGGCGCGACCTAAGCCCACTGCAAGCCGAGACTGAACCGCGAACGCGCATTATTATCGGTTCGGATGCGTTGGCAGGGTTGCACACCTGGCGAGAGCCCGATGTGTTGGCCGCCACGGTGGAGTGGCTTCAGATGAAGCGACCTGAATACGCCTGGGTGGACAGTTTTCTGCAGAACGGGCAACGGTTCCCGCTACATACACAGCCGTTGCACGCCCCACTGGTGGGTATTTCCGCAACGGAAATACGACATCGGCTAACACAGGGGCAATCCGTGCGCTATTGGCTGCCCGATGCAGTGGCAAACTATATTGCCTGGAACCAACTGTATTGAATGCCTACACTACCTAGGCTTCGTTTAACGTCAGTGCATCCACCAAAACGGGCATGGGCTGTTGCACGGGAATTTCCACCACAAAGCGACTGCCTTCACCGGGTGTGCTTTCTGCGTACAACCTGCCGTGATGGTGACGACTGACAATTTTGTGGCAAATGGCAAGGCCAATGCCCGTTCCCTCATACAGTCCTACGGGGTGTAGGCGTTCAAACACCTGGAAAATGCGGGCAGCCTGATCGCTGCTAAAGCCCACGCCGTTGTCTATTACGCAAATGCGTAACCAGGGCCGATCCTGATGGCTGAACGATTCTGCAACCACCTGAACCTGAGGGGGGTGATTGGTGCGATGGAACTTAAGCGCGTTGCCAACCAGGTTTTGGAATAGCTGGTACATTTGCGACTCTTCTGCCTGAAGCCAACCCAGTGGCCCGACGGAAACCTGCGCCTTCGTCTGGCGAATGCGCTCTTCCAGATTGCACAACACCTCTCGCATAACCAGGTCCAAATCGACAGGCCGGAACCCTTGACCGACCGGGTGCTCTAGCTGGGCGTAGCGTAGTAAATCGTTCATCATCCGTTGCATCCGGTCCGTGGCGGAAACCATTCGCTTGAGGTAGTCCTGTCCTTCGGCGTCCAGTTGCTTGCCGTAGCGGTCCTGGAGCAGCCTGCCAAACATTTGCACCTTACGGAGAGGTTCCTGAAGATCGTGGGAGGCGACCGTGGCGACTGTTTCCATATCCTGATGGCTGGAGCGCAGCCGCTCATCGACCTGTTGGAGGGCCTGCCGCGCCTGATGAATGGCAGTTACGTTCTTCGCCGCCGCGTAGACCAATCCACGCTCCACATCCGGGTAACCCGTCCAGTTGAGGTACACCAGCGAGCCATCGCGGGCAATGTAACGGTTTTCAAAATGGATGGAATCCGTCCCCCTGGCCAGAGAAATTAACTCCTGCTGGGTTTTGGCCACATCATCCGGGTGAATAAACGACACAATGGGCCGAGACAGCATCGTTTCCGTGGAGTAGCCCAGCACCCGCTCAAAAGCCGGGTTTACCATTGTAAAGTAGCCGTCCATCCGGGCGGCACAAAGCAGATCGATGGACAACTCAAACAGCCGAGATAATTCTTCCACGGGCCATGGGCCGTGTTTTTGGTTCAGCCGATCGATTTTTGGGCAGTCTTTTGCGTCATTCATCCAGAGTTTAGCCTCCCGAACCACCAGCCGGACGTGCCAGATCGAAAATATCCCGCACCGGACAGTAGCTGGCGCCCGCCAGTCGTGCCACGGGTTTGAGCCGATCGGTAATAATGCGACCTTTTTCGTAAATGTCCTCTCTTACGTGGAAGCGAACCACCGTGCCAATGACCAAATGACCCGACCCCACGCTGCCATCGCCAATGGTGACAATCTGGTTTAGTTGGCACTCCATCTGAAATGGAGACTCCTGCACCCGGGGTGGCCGAATGACTTCGCTGGCTTGCGTGGTAAAACCCGCCAACTCAAACTCGCTCACTTCCGGGGGGTATTCTCCGGCGGTCTGGTTCATGGCTTCCACAATCTCTTCGGTCACCACGTTAACTACAAATTCGCCAGTGGCTTCAATGTTGATCAAGGTGTCTTTCTTGCCGCCATCGCTGCCACGGCGCATAGTGCTAAACATAATGGTGGGCGGGTTGGAGCACACGCCGTTAAAGAAACTAAACGGTGCCAGGTTCAGGTGTCCTTCCAACGAGCAGGTGGAGACGAATGCGATGGGGCGTGGCACAATGCCGCCAATAATCAGCTTGTAATTGTCTTGTGCTGTCTGTTGGTCCGGATCGATACTTTTAAACGTGCTCATGGGTTCAAAATCCTTGTGCAAATGAACTGTGAATGACTTGAATGGGGTTACACCGTGGCGGGTTCTCGCCAACTGAGGTGGTAGTCGGTCCACTCCGCTTGCTGTGCCGCATCGGTTGCTTGCAGCGGCCTCAGTGTATCCACCATAACGGCGTACTCATCCGTCTGAGATTTACTCCAACTGCTGGCTAACGCCTTGGGGTGCGGCCCGTGGTGGATACCCTGTGGATGCAGCGTGATCATACCGGCATCAATGCCGTCTCGGCTGAAAAAATCTCCGGCGTGGTAGAACAACACCTCATCGTAGTCGATATTTCGATGATAAAATGGTACCTTAAGCGCACCTGGTTCGGTTTCAAGCGGGCGAGGAACAAAACTGCACACCACAAAACCTTCTGCCAGAAACGTGGTGTGTACGCTGGGCGCCAAGTGCGCCCGATGGCTCATGACCGGGCAAATATCCCCGATATTGAGCTGCCAAACGGTTAAATCCCCCTTCCAGCCCACCACGTCAATGGGGTTAAACGGATAGAAGACTCGCGTGATATCGTTGAGTCGCTTAATCCGAACCTCCCATTCTCCAGCAGGTTGAGTTCCATTCCGTGCTGTCAGCGCGGGGTCGGGTTCCGGTACGCGAATCATGGCCGGGTCGTACAGCGCATGCTGCCCCATCAGGCCCCGTTCTGGCTGGCGAATGCGGCTAAAGGATTCGATGAGGAAAAACGTGCTTTCTTCCTGGGGCAGTAAGCGGTAGGTCGTTCCCCGCGGAATTACCACATAGTCGCCTTCCTGGTAGCTGAGCGGGCCGTAGTCAGTTTCGAGCTTTCCGTTGCCCTGGTGGACAAAATACACGTCGTCTCCATCGGCGTTACGAAAATAAAACGGTTGCACCTGCGTATGCTTTACCACGTGCAGTGCCACGTCCGTGTTATGTAGCAGGCAAATACGGCCATCGCCCAGGGGGTGATCGCCCTTGACTTCGGGCTTGGCGTTTTCAGCCGTGTGGGTCAGCCGTTGGGTGTTAAAAGCCCGTGGTTTGAGTGGCCCTTCAATGCGCAGCCAGTTGGTGGGGGCATGCGTATGGTACAGATGAGATACGGGTCCGTAGAAGCCGTCTCGTCCGTGTTCTTCTTCGAAGGTGCCGTTGGGCAGGTTTAAATGGGCCTGCCGGGTAATGGATCCTTTGCTGAAATGGAGCGTGGCGCCAGCTAACATGGTGAAACATCCCTCCTGAGTCGCGAGTGAAAAAAACTGTCGTTAAAATTTGTCGAACGGGTTCTTTGATGGGTGCTCAATTGGCATTCGAGAAACACCTAAAGACGAACCCTTCGTTACCACCGATACGATTTACCACCGATACGATGCCCCCACCACTGTTACGATGACGAACCGTGACACGAAAATGGGCTTTCCTGACAGTTTGTTGCGTCGCTTGGCTCGCCAAAGTGGGCCAAGGTGGGCGCTGCTGTCCCGTTACGGGCCGCCTCCTGCAGGGCTGTTTCCTGCGGAGAGAGCACCCGGTTTTCCAGCACGCCCAAGCCTTCTACTGCCAGTGTTACCACGTCGTCTGGCTGTAGCCAGCGGTCCAAGTCCAAGCCGCACCCGTTGCCCACCGTGCCGGAACCCAGCACATCGCCAGGGTAGAGGGTTTCGTTTTGAGACACATGGGCGATCATTTGCTCAAAAGTCCAGTGGGCGGTTGCCGTGTAGCCTTCCGACCACAGCGTTTGGTTGATGTGAGCCGTCATCCGTAGGTTTCGGTCCGCGGGCAGTTCATCGGGCGTAACTAACCACGGACCCATACTGGTGGCAAAATCCTTTCCCTTGGCTGGCCCCATCAGGCAGGTCATCTCCTCGCGCTGAATGTCGCGCGCGCTCCAGTCGTTTAAAATGCAGAAACCGGCAATGTAGTCTGCGGCAGATTCTACGGGGATGTTACGCCCCTGCTTGCCAATGATGCAGGCCCACTCCAGCTCATAGTCCAGTTTTTTTGTAAACCGGGGCCAAATAACGGGCACGTTTGGCCCGATAAACGCCGTTTGGTTCCCTTTGTAGTAAACGGGCATCTGGTACCAGGCTTCGGGCACTTCCAGCCCCCTTCGCGCGCGCGAGGCCTTAAAGTGGGTTTCAAACGTAATAAAATCCCGAAACGTTCGGGGCACTGGAAGCGGACAGAGCAGTTTGATGGCCGTTTCCGGGTAGGCCAATACTTGCTGATTCAGCCCCAGTGGCCAAGTTTCAGGCGAAGCGCTGGCCTGTTGTAAGGCGGGTTGGGTGTTGGCAATGGCCTGGTGGGCGGCTTCAGTGGCCAAGGAGCCCATTTCCAGAAAACCTTGCATATTGGCTGGTAGAACGGTATTGGCCAGGCGTTGGGGCTGGCTTTCGCCTTCTTGGTTTAAAAACAAGGCATAGCTTGCGTTTAAATCAATAATCCAGGCAAATGGATCTGCGCCAGCCTGTACCCAGGCACCCAGGCGCTGAAAACAGCCCAGAACGGTGCGAATTTCAAACGTAACCAATTTCATAGAAAGACACACCTCGCTCTCAAATGGCAGATTAACAAAAAAGCTGTTTCCGGACCGTTGTCTGTCCTATGGTGCTCCTGGCGCTCCCTAAGGACCGATTTTGGGGTTGACGGGTTGATTCTTGTTTAACTAAAGCGGTTGCACGTTGCCAGGTTATTATAGCTGTAATGTCTCGGAAGCAACAGCCCGCTCAGGCGTCGAATGTTGACACGCCTGGATGAGAACATGGCCGGTAAGCCCGCCGGTTGCCCCCAATGGTTGGGGGTCGCCTTAAAGCGTGTTCCTTGGGGCCGGGCTCCTTTAGGCAATGGAACCCGGTAGGCCGAGGCTTTGCCAAGAGTGCGCAGGCTGGGTACAATACAAACAAGTCCTTGTTAAACAAAACATTGGCTTAAACACCGTTAAGCAAAACGTTGGGTTAAGCACCCCATTGGCCCAAATGATTGGGTAAAACGAGAGGAACTGGTTGCGAGCCAGGAGGTTTATTTCAATTTGGCCAGCGCCCGAAGTTTCACCCGTAAATTTTCATAGGTAAATTTTGTAATGATGAAGATGATGCTCCCAGTCCGTCGTTCGTTTCTGTTAGCGCTCAACCGGGGGCTGAGCCTGCAAGGCCTGCTGGGCCTGGTGCTGGCGTGCGTATTGCTTAGTGGATGTCAAAATCTGGATGCCATTCATCAGTTTGGTAAGCAACAGGATGAAGCAAGCCGACAGTACGCGCAAGATGTGGTTGGCTTTTTTACCCAAACCTGCGACCCGGAAGTGATTGGCGCAAACGCTACTGAAACCTTGTTGACCAGGCAGCCCTTGGAGACGTTGGTGCCTCTGTGTCATCAGGCGGAGCAGAACCTGGGCCTGTTGCAGGAGGTCACTGTTTTGCAAGGGAAGACGGATCTGAATATTACGCCGCAGGGCAAGCGAGTCACGGGTCATTACGAGCTAAAAGCCCGCTATGCCCTTGGCCATGCCAATATTACGATGGACTTGCGGCAAACGGGCTTGGATTGGCAGGTGGATAACCTGACGGTAACGCCGGATGTACCGTTTGCCCCGCTGCAAACCGAACCGGTGGTGATGAGAGACGAGACCCTGCCGTCCACCGGTGCCCCGCAACCCCCCACGGCCGCTGATGCCGAGGAAGTGCCTGTACAGTATGACTAGAAAACAGTACGACTAGAAAAATCCTCCCCCCCTGCTCAGGCGTTGGGTAGTTCTCTTCCTCGGGGGAGTTTATGTTCGGCCTCTAAGACGCTTGCGGTTGCCTGGCATTCGTCTCAGAGCAGGAAGAGGGGGGAGAGAGAAGTAGGCTTTGTTCAGAGGCAAGCATACCAGGCAGAGCAAGGAGTGGGTATGGACGGCAAGACCATTAAGGCCAGTTTGGAGCCAATACAAGTGGAACCGGTAAAAATAGGCCCATATTCCGTGGGGGCGCAGCATCCGCCGCTCATTATTGCGGAAATGTCTGGCAATCACAATGGTTCGTTAGAGCAAGCCATTGCCCTGGTGGATGCTGTGGCCCAAAGTGGGGCCCAAGTGCTGAAGCTGCAAACCTATACGGCCAACACGATGACACTTCCCCTGCAACACGGCGAGTTTTATATTGATGACCCCGATAGTTTGTGGCACGGCCGAAGCCTGTACGAGCTGTACCACGAAGCCCACACGCCGTGGGATTGGCATTTGGTCATTCAGGAACGTTGTAGGCAGCATGGCCTGGTGTGCTTTAGCACCCCGTTTGATAGTACGGCGGTAGATTTCCTGGAAAGTTTATCCGTACCGGCCTACAAAATTGCGTCGTTTGAAATTGTGGATCTGCCCCTCATTCGTCGGGTGGCGGCTACCGGCAAGCCGATGATTCTTTCCACCGGCATGGCCAGCCTGGCCGAGATTGATGAGGCGGTTTCTGCGGCCCGTGGGGCGGGATGTCGGCAACTGATTTTACTGAAATGCACCAGTAGCTATCCGGCCTCGCCATTGGCCAGCCACTTGCGCACGCTGCCGAATTTATCCGCCAGTTTTGCCGTGCCGGTCGGTTTGTCGGACCACACCCAGGGTATTGGCGCTGCGGTGGCGGCGGTGGCTTTGGGGGCTTGCGTCATTGAGAAGCACGTCACCCTGGACCGTTCCGCCGGTGGGGTGGATGCCGCCTTTTCGCTCGAACCCGCCGAACTGGCCCAGTTGGTTCGGGAAACGAGAACGGCCTGGGAAGCTTTGGGAACGGTGGTTTACGGCGGTACCGAAACGGAAGTCGGCAGTCGGGTCTTTCGTCGTAGCCTCTATGTTACCCAAGATCTCAAGCCTGGGGATCGGCTGACGCCGAAAAACCTCCGGGCGATTCGTCCCGGTTTGGGCTTGCCGCCCAAATACTATGATGTTCTCCTTGGGCAGACGGTTCAGCAGCCAGTAGCGGCCGGGACCCCAATGCAGTGGTCGTTGCTCTCGCCTCGGGTTCTCAGTGGTGCTCCGTAGGCTTAGGGCCTTGCGGATGTGTAGATCTTCTCGGGAAATCCCCCCCTCTCTATGGAGGCACTCTCAAGGCATTTCGCTCTCCGTTTGAAAAAATAACAACCAAAATCCGCCAAGCCAAGCAGTAAACAAGCCAAGCAGCAAAAAAAACTGAAAACAAAAAACGGCCCACCACACTGTTTGTGGGCCGTATGCAGATAATCGAGCGCAAATTTCTCCCAACGGATGAACATTTTTTGCTTGCAGGTTGCACCTTGTTGCCTTCCATTGCAACAAAAGCATTTGATATCCTGGCGGCGTTTCTGTGACATTTGGGTGACGCGGGTAGAGAGTCAGGCTGAGTTTGCTGGACCAACCCACCTCGGAAACCAATCTGCCCCCAGCTTTTTAAGCTAGAGGCAGAGGGGCAATGATTGATTTTTAGCCAGAGAAGCGGTTGTTTACTCGCCTTGGCCTAATGAGTAGCACTTCTCACCGTCAAACGTGCAGAGGTTTTCCGTTTTAATAAAGTCGATGCCCGCATTCTGGAAGCGATCCAGCAGGCTGACGATTTGCTGGTGGTTCAACGGCTGGCCGTCTCGGCTTAAAAAGCGACAGCGCCAGTGATCCACACAGAAGGTTTCTGGAAAACCATCCGGCCATACTTTCATGCCCCGGTTGCTAATCATTGAAAGACGTAGCTCTTGGTTTTCCATTGCGTGCAGTTTTTCGGCCAGCGCGTTGGGCGATACGTTGGCCCAGTCCACAAACACGTCAATTCCGACGGTTTCTTTTTTCGGGCGGGCTTTATCGCTGTGGTGTTGCAGCACCGCTTGGGCTTTGTTCTGGGCGTAGCTGACAGACTTCAACGTCTCTGGCTTTTGGCCCAGGCGCGCCACCACGGCTTCGGCAAACTCTTTGGTGCCCACTTTCTGTTTGCTCACGCCTTCTTTAAAAATATCGTAGGTGTGAATGCCGTCTTCAATGGTTTTGAGCCAACCATTGTGCACGCGCTCTGCCACATCGGGCTGGTTGATGTGGTTAAGCATCAGAATAGCCCCGTGCAGCAAGCCCGAGGGGTTGGCCAGGTTCTGGCCCGCACGGCGCGGAGCGGAACCGTGAATGGCCTCAAACATGGCGCAATGGTCGCCAATGTTGGCGGAACCCGCCAGACCGACCGAGCCCGCAATTTGGGCGGCCACATCCGACAAAATATCGCCGTACAGGTTGGGCATTACCACCACATCAAAGTTTTCCGGCGTATCGGCCAGTTTGGCGGCGCCAATGTCTACAATCCAGTGATCGGCTTCAATGTCGGTGTATTCTTTGGAAATTTCATCGAACACCTGATGAAACAGCCCGTCGGTAAGCTTCATAATGTTGTCTTTGACAAAGCAGGTGACCTTTTTGCGGTTGTGCGCGCGGGCGTATTCAAAGGCGTAACGCACAATTTTCTCAGTGCCCGGCCGGGTAATGAGCTTGAGGCACTGGTATACATCGGCCGTTTGGCGGTGCTCAATGCCTGCGTAAAGGTCTTCTTCGTTCTCGCGAACAATCACCACATCCATCACCGGGTGTTTGGTTTCCACAAACGGATGGTAAGACACGCACGGACGAATGTTGGCGTACAGCCCCAGGGTTTTACGGGTGGTTACGTTCAGGCTTTTAAAGCCGCCGCCTTGCGGGGTGGTAATGGGGGCTTTTAAAAATACTTTGGTGCGGCGCAAAGAGTCCCAGGCGCCATGCTCTATGCCAGAGGAGATGCCGCGCATGTAGACTTTTTCGCCAATTTCAATCTCTTCAATATCGAGCCGGGCGCCCGCTTCTTTTAAAATGTGCAGGGTGGCGCCCATAATCTCTGGGCCAATGCCATCGCCGTGGGCCACGGTTATTGGAACGTTCGTCGTCATAAGCGTGTATCTCCGCAATCTCTGTATGGAAAAAATAACCTGAGACAGTTTGGCTACTTCTTAGAAAGATGGGATACCAAACCAACGCCTCTATCAGACCATAAAGGCAGTGTTGACGAAAGAAACCCTTGCCAAAGCAATGCGATTTGTTTCTGGAAGGATCTTTGATCGGAGCGGTTTGAACTCAATTAATTTGTTTTTAAAATAAAAAATTAGATTAATATAAAACGGGTCTTTTAATAAAGATCCACACATTTTTTTAACGGTTGGTGTTTATACACATGGCTAGGCACAACCGTTGTTCAGCACTTTAAAACATAGGGTGCTGGCAAACGATGTGATGGGCTCATTTTGAGAACAACCGAAAAAACGTGCGTTTTGAGGGAAACGGCCAGCGGTTGTACAAGGGGATAGAGAGCAAGGGGAGTTACACACAGATGTCAATTTCTGGGCTTGGACCGCTGGGCTTCTCCAGTGGTAATTCTGCACAGCCACTGCCGCAAAAAGTTGGTGCTAATGGGGCAAATACGTTTGAAGTGGCGCAGTTGGTTTTGTTTAATCACCCTGAAGGGGGCGGCTGCCAGGGGGTTATAACGACAGACAACAAGATTGTTACCGCCACGCACTGTACCGATCCAAATATTAGTTTTAGCCAGGAGCGAGCGGTTGAAATACCGGTTAGCGATGTCAATGTAGTGCTGAAAACAGGGGATCCCCCTTTTCCAGTGCGCAGAGTGAGCCAACAGGAGTTTATTGAGCAAGGTTCTACCTTTAAAGTGGGTAGTTTCGATATTTCTCCACAAGGCCAGCCAACGGGCACGAGTGTGGTTCCCTTAACCCAATTTAGAGGGAACCCTGGTAATTCAGGAGCACCGGTGTTTGATTCCCAGGGCAATGTGGTTGGGGCCTACTCTGGCGTGCGTGTGGGTGAGAATGGTGAGGTATCCGGTTACAACTTTGCATTGTTTGGCGATAAACCGGTAACGGTTCAAGTGCCTGCTTCAGAGTAAACGCCGAGTGGGGTGTGTTTCGTTTCTATTTTTTAGTGAGTGCAAACTATTTTACGTGCGTGCAAATACAGTAGACAAAGAGAGTTACAAATAAGGAGGATTCACACATGGAGCCGTTACAAAACGTCTCGTTATCGAGTATTCAAGATCGCATAGGCGACAGAAGCCTGACGCCACAGCAGTTTGAAGATGAATTTTATACAGATCAAGCCACAATTTCAGAGCCTTCCAACTTCCTGCGCAACCTGGCCAACCCGGAGTCTGCCAGTGTTTTGGCCGGTTTAAGTGGAGATAATCTTATCTCCATGGAAGATTTTAGGGTGTTTGCAGGCCTTGGTAATGATGGGCCGTTCGATACCCACAGCAACATTACCGGCAACGACCGGAGTGTTTTTGGTCAAATAGTAAATGACCAATAGTATAAATGACCAGTAAGGGTCTATTAGTCCTATTTGTTTAAAGCCAGGGCAGTGCTTACAGGTTACGATTTTTTTAGCCTGAGGTCAGACTGCCCTGGTTCTTTGACGGAGAGTGAACCGCTGGCCCGCCTGAATTTTTATGTTTAGGATTTGGGCAAAATTTAGGCAAAAAAAAGGAACGCGGTTAGACGTTCCAGTAGTCAAAGAGAAGGAGAGAGAGAAAGAGAGAGTGCGTTTGTCAGGATAAAATGGTAAAAGCGGTTTTTGGTCGTCTGGGGCTCAGGCCAAGCCTGCCTGGATGTTGATTAAATCCAGCGAGCGGCTGATATCAGCGGCGTTGAGATCGACCTGGTTCAAGGTATAGTCGGCCAAGCCCGAACCACTCCGGCTGTTTTGTGTGGAAAGTGCCAAGAGTTGGCTGGCCGTTGGGTTGGTGTACAATGCTTGCCCGGTTTGTCCTAGGCTGGAAAGTGCGGGTGGGTTTCCGGCCAAAGCGCTTAGAGAAGTACCGCGAAGGCCGCCGTTGCTAATGGATGCAAGGCCAGGATGGTTGGTGAGTGCGGCGTTCGGGCTGTATTGCAGCAGGCTGAGGACCTGTGCCGAAAGGGCGTTTAAATCTTCGTTGTTCTGTCCGTCGTTGGATTGTTGCTGGCTCAAAAGGGCGCCGTTGGCATCGAACACTTTGAGGGTGCTCTGCTGGCCGTTGCTCCAAAATACGTAGGACAGGCCATCCAGTCGGTAGGTGAACAGGGTGTTGTTGTCTTGCTGTAGCAGGCTGCCGCGTCCATCGGCGGTTGTCAGCCGGAGCTGTGGCTGGCTCCAATCCTGATTGGTGGCGATTTGGGCCGCGTTGGTCATTTCCAGCGCGTTGGGCTTTTGTTGTTGCAGTGCACCGGGTGTCAGCGGAGAGTGGCTGCTGCTGTTGTTGTGTTCTGGTGGTTGCTCAAAGTCGTTTTCCCAGGCGGCCATCAGCGCATCCAGTGCGTCCAGTGCGTTGGTGCTCAGAGCGGGCGCAGTTGTTGGAGATTGTTGCCTGGCGGAAGGCATTATTACCAGTACGCCAGCCTGGTTAGCGGGAGGGGTAACGCCCAGTCCCACGACGACACCGGCATCTAAACTTCCTGGGTAGGCGCAAACCGGGTAAGCGCTATGGCGAATGTCGTAAAATACGGAGCCCATCGGGGCAAACCTCCAACCATACGAACGGAGAACGGATTGTGATGCGTGGTGCTCCCGGGAATGGCGCGTTCGTTTTCCGGCGCGTCCATTCTGCTGCCAAAACTGGGAAGCCATCGTTCTGTTGCCAGCGCATCATCGTCGTCTGACGATAAACCATCAGGCCCGTGGGTCTGTGATTTGAATGTCAATCAACCAGATTCAAGGGGATGCTTGTTTCGGTGCAGTCGAGTGGGTGTCTCAACCCACGGTCAAACAATACAATGCCAAAGGTGCACGGCCTGGGTAATATCACGATTCTTAAAAACAACACAGTCATCAAAAAAAAATAAGAAAATCGAACATAAAAAATTATTTGCGAAAATGGTCGCGTGGCAGCAGCTTCCTGGCCAACGGGTTTACAACATTCGTTAAAGACAAGCGTTGGAAACAAACGTTGTGAACAAACGTTGTGAACAAGGGGCTGACCGGGAAAATTATCTCCACATTGGAATAAAAACACGGAAGCCGAAAAAGTTTCGGGCTTTTAGAAAACCTTAAGCTTTTTGCCCACGGTTAGAAGTACGTTGGGCTGGTGATAATGAGGCGGTGTTGACCTCCTTTCTCCTGGTATGGAGCGGTGTGTGCAGGCATTGTTTGAAATAGCCCGCATTGCCAATAAATTGCCAATGAAATGAACGATTGGTGACAAACAGGCTGTTAAGCCGCTAACTGCTGCCGCCCATGCTTTGCCCGTAACCGGAACTGCGGCGCGTTTGCAAGGTTTCTTGCTGCAACAGACGTTCTTGCTCTTGCATCCACTGTTGTTGGGCGGGCGTCATTCCGGCGTAGCTCCTTACCTGGGTGGAAGGGGCAATGGCGCTAATCGGCGCCTGAGTTTGAGGGGTTTCAATGCCGGGGGCTTGTGGTTGAACCAAAGGCGCACGGCCATTGCCAGGTACTTGAACCCCGGGAACAGGTACGCTTGTCAGCGGATCTTGACCCTGTGTGGGCGTTTGTAGGCTTGGTGCTTCTGGCGATGTGAGCCCTTCACGATCTTGCGCTGGGACCTGTAGGCTGGGATCTTCAGGCTGCATCAGGATTTGTGGATTCCTTCGGTTGCCAGACGTCTCGACGGCGGCCACTTCGGTTGCTGGTGCCTGTGCGGTTGGGGTGGGCGCTTCGGCTGGAACGCTAACCGTTGGCGGGGCAGTCTCTGCCGGTGTTTCAGGTGTGGAGGCTGGCTGGTTTTCCTGTCTGCTGGGCTGGGTTGCGGAACGGTTGTTCAATAGCAACGGCAGCAGGCTTAATAACACGGTGGGGCTGAAACCGCCGTTGCTACCCGAGGACTGAAACAGGCTGAGCAACAGGGGCAAATACTGAGCCCACTCGCCAGAATTGCCCAAAGCGTTTGTCATGGCAGCCTGAACGTTCTGCTGGAGTGCCGGGCTGGCCTGCGTAAACGACTGACCGAGCCCCTGGGGCAAGTAGCTTTGATTGGCTCTTGCCGCGGAGGGTTGGCCTCCGGTTAAAAGCGATAATACTTGTGACAATTGGTTGCCGTTTCCAGGCAGGCTGGAAGCCCCATCGGAAGGGTTTAGCAGAAGTTGTGTGCCCAGCATTAATGCGGGCGTAAGCCAGTTTTCGGCCATTATATTGTTCCTTCTCCAGTTTGGGCTGTTGCGGTTCCCAACGGCTACTACAAGTAAAACACGGTGTCTCTTCTCTACCTGGGATGGCGTTCATTGGCTTTTAGGCCGTGTGTGCGTCCCGTATGCGTTCTGTTTGCACAGCAAACCATACAGCAAATGAAAAAACCGCTTAAAAGGCGTGGGCGATTTATTCTTTTAACGCATTACTCTTTACTCTCTCGCTTATGACTCTCTCGCTTAAAAATACCTGGCAATAGGAATGCCGAGGAATTAAAGAATGGACAGATGCATAAAACCCAAGCGTGTCATTTTTGTTCGCCCACGCGCGTACTTTATAAACATTTTCTTAAAACTTTTATTAAAGATGTGTTTAAAGTGGTCGAGTTCAACCAACAGGTGCCAAAATCCGCTGTTCTAAGATGACGAATGTGGTCTTTCCTAAAAAAATTCAGCAGGAAATAACCTGGTCGGTTTAAAAAACAGGCAATTCGGTTGGCGCGTCAGGCAAGGTTGCGTCACCAGGCTAAGCCCATCCAGTGGCGTTGGTAGGCTGGTATCGTATTTTCAACGAACGTTTGGTAGGTTTTTGTTTTAATCTTTTATTGAAATCGCAGGGAGTAGACCCCAATGCGTGGTTTAATGTGGTTTGTAAACATTCAGGTTCTGGCGAATTATAGACATGCCTGCGGGCAAACGCTGGTGGAATACGGCCTGATGCTGGGCCTGGTGGCGTTATTTGTGACGGCGGCGCTTTCCACGTTGGGTGGTAACGTTGGCAACGGCTTGGATTACATTGGCTCTCAGCTTTCCAGTGCGGTGCGCTCGGGCGGCTTTGCTGGCGGCGGCGGCGGACCCGTGGCAACGGCTCCAGGTTCTGGGGGGGCTTCCTCTGGTGGGCTTTCGGGTAATTCTGGGGGTGGAACGGTAACAGCCAATGGAAATACCTCCACTGGTAATACAGCCAGTGGAAACCCAGTACCCTCGGTTATTTCCGCTATTACAGGCATTTCCGGCAGTGGTGGTGCAACGTCTTCAACTACGGCAGCGGGTGCTGCCGGTACGGCCCTGGCCTCTTCCGGTAAGGTGGCCACTGGTTCCAACACAAGCACTTCGCCTGGAACCACGGCAGCGACGACTGGTGGTTCGGTTGCGATGGGGGGCACCTCAACCACAGGAGGGGGTAGCACGGGCGTAACCGGGGCTTCTTCCTCTCCATCGGGCGCTTCTACCAGTGTTAGTAATAGTAATACCAGCCCTATTTCCAGTTCGGTGGCGGTGATTGGGGGTGCGTTTGGCAGTAGTTTGGGGGGATCGGCTACTTTACCAGGTACCGGTAGTGGGGGTGGCGCTTCGGGCGGTAGCGGCGGCCAGAACGTGGGGACCAGTGCTGGCAGCAGCACGACCACAGCGAGCTCTGGCACGAGTAGTACTTCATCGGCTAGCCTGGGTTCCACGGCCACGGTGGCAAATTCCACCTCGGGCAGTACCAGTGGTGCTGGTAGTTTTGGCGGAAGTGGTTCTGGCAGTTCAAATGGTTCCTCGTCTGGTTCCTCTTCTTCCACTCAAAGTACTACCACAGGTACCACCAGTTTGTGTAAATACTGCTTTTAATGGCGCAGCGATAAATGGGTTGCTCGCTGTTGCGTTGTTAACCCGAGCTTATGCTCCCAAAATACAGCAGCCCTCTGAAGGTTCTCTCCAGAGGGCTGTGTGCTGTTGCAATGATTGGATTTAGGATACGGATAGCTTGAGTGCTGCGGCCAACTGTTTGGCTGCCGCGTCGTTGGAAATGGCTTTTTGTTTGCCGTCAATGAGCTTCAGGGTATTCAGGCCCAGGTTGCTGGCGGTTTGGCCAGTAAGGTTTTGAATATATTTGCCTGTGGTACTGTTACCCGGCGTATCGCTGGTGCCTAAATTGCTGTAAATGGCCCGAATGGAATTATCGAAGCTGTTAAAGAATGGTAGATCGCGCCCACCGGGGAAGATTCTGGCGGGTCCGCTGCCCAGGTGATCTGCTTCAAACAGCCCCACGCCTGGGAAGCCACTCTTACCGGAGTTGAGAATGCCAAGCAGGGTTTCGTTCTGGGTACGGGTGTAGAGCGTTTCTTTTTGAGCAATGCTGGAATCCACCAACAGTTGCTGGGCGTAGGCGGCGCCTTCGGCAAAAGTGGCGAAGACTTCTTCATGCTGGCTGTTGGCTCGGTCTTGGTGAACGGCTTCGTGGGCCAACAGGCCGGAAAGGGCTTGGAAGGGTTCACCTTGCAGTTGCTTGTTCACCCGAATCTCAATGCGACCATCAGGAAGCCCAAATGCTTCGCCAAAGTTGCCCGGGTTGCTCAGTTCGCTATCGTTCACAAACCGAACCCCCGCATAGGGCTTGCCGCTCATGTTATCACCATCCAAAATGGCGTTAATGGCCGGTGCAAAGCTGGTTCCTGCCAACGAGAGCAGGGCGGCTCGCAGGTTTGGATCCGGGATAATTTGCTTGGTTTTGGCGTTGTCAAAGCGCTGTTGCAGGGCTGTTAGATCGGTTGATTTAATTTTTCCCTGGTTGACCTTCTTTTGCATAAAGCTGTTAAATTGGCTCTTGGCCGTCGATTCGCTGACAGGCTGGCTGGCAACGGTAACGGGTTTGGAGTTTGGATAGGCTCCTTGGGTAAACAGGTTAATATCGGTTGGTTTAAACGCCCGGTTGGCCAGTGTAAAGCTGCTGGCATCCACACCAGATTGCAAAAATGTGGCATAGGGCATGTTAATGCTTTGGCCGCTGCTGTTTTTCAGTGCGCCAGATGCCAGAGCAACAGCAGCTCCTTTAGGTGCCAGGCGATCGGTTTGCAACAACAATTCTTTATTGTTGGCCGGGTTAATTTTAGCAGAGGTGATGGGAATGGCAACAAGCTGAGATTTACCGGTAGATGGATTAAACACGGCTGCCTGAATTTTCATTTTACTGGTGTCGCCCAGTTGAATGGACTGGCTGAAAGGAATTTTAATTTCAGAACTGTTAATCGGGTTTCCCTGTGCGTCTTTGCGAGGTGTTACGGTAACACCACTACTATTGAGCGAGGGCGAAGATTGAATGGTGGTAAATGCGCTTTGAATGAGTGGCGCTAATTTAGCGCCGTTACTAAAGACGGAAGTCCCCAGTCGATCGAGATCATTCAAGAAACCGTTCGGATTGGCCGAAAGGCGATCTAGAATGCTGTTTACCGTGTTTAATGACCGACGGGCACCGTTGCTCTGCACATTGGACAATACTTGCTCAGCCGACAGGTTTGCCTGCCGCTGGTTCAACAGCCTTAAGGACATCTCGCAACTCCTTTATGAGAACCGGGATACGCATGAACTCCTCTTGATATTAGATTTAAATATTTTAGATATTTAAAATTGACCGGTTTGGCTGTTATCCGTTACAACGCAACAAACTTTGTATAATTAATTTTATTAATTTAATTGAATGCGACTGTTGAATCTTCATTTCTGTTAAAAAAGTGATTGGTTTGCGAACACGCAATACGCTTGTTTTTTATGCGCGCTTGATTTCCTGGGGAGGAATGCTCACGTGTCGATGCAAGATGCTCATTTAAACGAAGGATCAGCCAAGCCCGTTCGTCGGCTGAAGGCGGGAGACGTGCTGATTGAGGAAAATGAACCGGCGGATCAAATGTACTGGATTGCCAGTGGGCAGGTGCAGGTGATGAAAGCCGACCCGATGGGGCACCGTCCACCGGTGATGCTGGGCTTGCTGGGCCCGCAGGATTTGGTGGGAGAAGTGGGTTTCTTAAGCCCCGATAAGCAGCGAAGTGCTTCCGTGGTGTGTTTAACCGATTGCGAGGTGCTGTCGTTTTCCTCGCAGGAGCTAGAAGCCGAGCTGTCTAAACTGTCACCCGATATGCAAACCGTGTTGATGACCCTTTTACGCCGGGTGCAGGAAACCAACTGGTGTTTGGTGGAAAACAAATTGGGCCGGATGAAACAAATTACCCACCGTTGGGGTTAAAAATTCTGCGCGCCGTGCAGTAAAAAACTTCGGGCCTGGCTTGAACTGGATTCAAGTAACAGGCCCGAAGTGTATTTGTTATTGAAAAATTTTATAGAAGAGGCACTTATTTGGCGGCGGCTTCCGGTTTAGAGCCACCTTCCTCTTTCTTGTTAGCGCTTTCGGTGTTGTCTTTGTCGTCACCGCCGGAGAACAGATTTGCAACCCAGCGGAATGGGGCGGTAATCATCTCCCACACCCATTTGAGCGGTTTTACCACAAAATTATCCCAGAAGTTGCCCTCTTCCTCGTTATTTGCCGCGTCGGTGTTGTTGGCGGGGGGGGTGGTTTTTTCGGCAGTGGCTGGGGCATCTGGCTTTTCGGTTTTAGCAGGTGCAGCGGCTGGCGTTGTATTGGGCGCAGCATCTGCTTTGGCCGTGTGTGTTTGGGCGTTTGCTGCTGGGGGAGCCGTTGAGCTGGCGTTGGCGTCATCCACGCTGGCGTGAGTGGCCGGAGGGGTGGTTGCTGCGGCTGCCGCAGGTTGGCTGGCGGAAGCAGCGGCTGGAAACAGAATGGCTTCGGCCTCCTGTTGCAGGCTCAGACCAAAATCGTAGCCCTGTTGCTCGTGAATTTCGTGCGCGCTAAAGGAGTGCAACAGCCCCAGGCGATCGTCTGCGCCGGTGTTTTGGGGCACGGGAATCTTCGCGTCTGCAAGGGCTTTGTCCACTTCCGGGGCCCACGCTTGCTCGTCTTGCCCAAAAAAGCGGCTGAAAAACGCCTGGGCTCGTCCGGCATCCATGCTGAGGCTGTGCTGCGTGATGCTGGCCTGTACGTGCTGGAGGTATTCCATTGCCCGCTGAAAGGGACCCGCTTTTTGCGCGTCTTTTTCGGCTTCTTGGGCCAGCTGATCCAGCCGATCGCCAATTTCCTGGTTTTTGTTCAGCAGGTGCTCGTCTCGGTTCAGCCGGGCCTGGAAGGTTTCCGCTGTGCCAAAATGAAGAGCCGGAGCAGCAAAAGGCGGGGGCGTGGGCGAAGCCACAATGCCCGCACGGTAAGTGGAGCCAGGAGTAGAGAGCGACATAGTGGTGGGGGTCCTTTCCGCAGAGTGAACGCGTGCCAGTGAGAAACCGATCATAACGCAACCGGGGGCAATTCGCCCAAAACAGGGGCAAACCACAGGGGTAAAAACCGAAATAACACACAGTGGGGGCTAATAATACACACACCACACAAGGCGGGTGGATGCCGGGCCGGTTGCAAAGCTACCCATAGCAAAACAAAACCAAAGTGGCGGTTGCTACCCACGGCCGCTTTTTTGTAACAAAGCCGTAATAAGCCGGGCGGGCCTCAAGGTGCTGCCCGGGTGGGTGCTACCGGGGGGTGGTTTTTTGCGGCTTAAACTGGCGGGCCAGTTGTTGGGCCTGCATAATTTGCGGTGGGGTCATTTCGCGGGCCCATAAATCCCTCAGTTCTGCGGCTTTTGTGTCGCCTTGGGCGGCCGCCAGGTTGAACCACTGGTGCGCCAGTACATCATCCTGCGGGACGCCTTGGCCTTTGGCATACATGACCCCCAGGTTGTATTGCGCACTGGCAAGGCCCTGTTTGGCGGCGAGTGTATACCAGTGGATGGCTTGCTGGTAATCCTGCGGCACGCCTTGGCCTAAGTAGTACATTCCTGCCAGGTTGTATTGCGCCTTGGCAAGGCCCTGTTTTGCGGCGAGTGTGTACCAGTGGATGGCCTGTGGGTAATCCTGCGGCACGCCCTGGCCGTTGGCGTACAGTACCCCCAGGTTGGATTGCGCACTGGCATCACCCTGCTTGGCGGCGAGTGTATACCAGTGGATGGCCTGCTGGTAGTCCTGCGTCACGCCTTGGCCGTTGGCGTACAGTAGCCCCAGGTTGAATTGCGCATAGGCATCGCCCTGTTTGGCGGCGAGTGTATACCAGTGGTGGGCTTGTGGGTAGTCCCGCGGCACGCCTTGGCCTTTGGCGTACAGTACCCCCAGGTTGTATTGCGCCTTGGCAAGGCCCTGTTTGGCGGCGAGTGTATACCAGTGGTGGGCCTGTTGGTAGTCCTGCGGCACGCCTTGGCCTAAGTAGTACATTCCTGCCAGGTTGTATTGCGCCTTGGCATGGCCCTGTTTGGCGGCGAGTGTGTACCAGTGGTGGGCTTGTGGGTAGTCCTGCGGCGCGCCTTGGCCGTTGGCGTACAGTAGCCCCAGGTTGAATTGCGCCTGGACAAGGCCCTGCTTGGCAGCGAGCATATACCAGTGGTGGGCTTGTGGGTAGTTCTGCAGCACGCCTTGGCCGTTGGCGTACAGGAACCCCAGGTTGAATTGCGCCTCGGCAAGGCCCTGTTTGGCGGCGAGTGTGTACCAGTGGTGAGCCTGTGGGTAATCCTGCGGCACGCCTTGGCCTTTGTCGCACAGTACCCCCAGGAGGCATTGCGCCTGGGCCTGGCCCTGTTTGGCTGCGAGTGAAAACCAGTAGTGTGCTTGCTGGTAATCCTGCGGAACGCCTTGGCCTGAGTAGTAATTTAATCCCAGGTTGTATTGCGCAGTGGCAAGGCCCTGTTTGGCGGCGAGTGTATACCAGTGGTGGGCCTGCTGGTAATCCTGCGGAACGCCTTGGCCGTTGGCGCACAGTACCCCCAGGAGGAATTGCGCATCAGCATCACCCTGCTTGGCCAGTGGCAATAGGGCGGCTTTTGCCTCGGGGTACTGCTCGCGGCTCAGTAGGTTTAATACGTGCTGTTGCTGTTCAGCAGTTAGGGCCCAGGCCCCACCCACTCGCAGCGGCTGGCTTAGCAGCACAATCCCTAAACCTACAACCAGCACCCACGGCTTTAGCACAAACCCGCACCTCCCATTTCTGTGTTTATTTTTTTGTGCCCCATTTTTTACTGTTCGGGTCTTGGTTTTAAAATCTTTAAAAACAGTTTGCCCCGGTTTGGCTTTAAACAGCCCCCCTGGCCTCCTACGGCCATGGGTGGTGGCCACCGTATTTTCCTACAAACGTTACGGGGCTGTCTATGGGGCTGTGGCGGTGGCTGGCGCTTAGTTGGGCAATACACGGTGTTTTGCCGCAGCTATACTGTTTTAATGAGGCGCCGGGTTTAATGAAGCGCCGGGCGCCCCGACCGTTTATAATAGTTCGGGTAACGCCCTGTTGGGTAGGAAGGGTTCTTCCCGCGTGATACCGAATGCCTCCGTGTTAAACCGCTTGCACTCGAACCGCTTACACTCGGCAGCCGCTGCGGCCATCGGAACACATCCCGGCGCTTCGCCCTGGAACAACGTTATTGCGTTTTTGTGCCAGCACGCCAGTAACCAGCCCCACAAACACGCGCTGCTCCAGGTTACGGCGGATAGTTTAAGCGCCTGGCACCAGGATTCGCATCAGTCTTTAGTCCACGAGCCCACGACCTACGGCCAACTCTGGCAGCAGGTGTTATCCACTGCCCAAGCACTGCGCGCGGTGGGCATTCAGCCCGGCGATCGGTTGTTGGTGTTTGTGCCGATGTCCGTGGCGCTGTACCGGGTGCTGTTTGCCGTGCAACTGTTGGGCGCGGCGGCCGTTTTTCTGGATTCTTGGTCCAGGGCCAAGCACCTTTCCGCCTGTGCGGGGCAAACCACGCCGGTGGCCGTTATTGCCCCAGAAGCCTATTGGTCTGCTCTACAGGCGCAACCTGGGTTTGAATCCGTTTGCCACTGGCTGCCCGATACCATTTCGGCGGGAATGGATTCGTCCACCGAGGAGTTACTAACCCCGGTTCATGCGGAAACCACCGCCCTGATTACTTTTACCACGGGTAGTTCCGGCCAACCCAAAGGGGCCAACCGAACCCATCGTTTTCTGGCCGCCCAGCATGCTGCGCTCAATCGCAGTTTGCCCTACACCGCCACTGATCTCGACCTGCCGGTGTTTCCCATTTTTTCGCTCAACAACCTGGCGGGTGGGGTCAGCACGGTGTTGCCCGCTATCGATCTGGCCAAACCGGCTGCCACGGATGGGGCCTTGCTTGCCGCCCAGTTGCTTTCAACGGGGGCCAATACGGCAACTCTCTCGCCATCGTTGCTTCGAGCGGTCAGCCAATGGGCCCACCAGGCAGAAGTGACCCTTCCTTCCCTCCGGCGGGTGGCTACCGGGGGCGCCCCAGTCAGTACCGATGATGCCCGCGCGTTTTTTGCCGCCGCGCCCCAGTCTTCCCTGCATATTTTGTACGGTTCTACCGAGGTTGAACCCATTGCGCACCTGGAAATTACGCCCAAAACCCTGGATCAACTCGCCCAAACAGGGGCGACAGGGGTTTGTGTCGGGCCGTTGGTTTCCGGCTTGGCGTCCCTGCGGATTCGTCCGTATCGGGGCCCGGTGGTGTTGGAGGCATCTGGCTGGAAGCCCTGGTTAGTGGCGAATGATGACCCTGGGGAATTGCTGGTGAGTGGCGAACACGTTTGCGATGGCTACTTTAACAACCCGGAGGCCTTTCAGCGGGCAAAGGTGGTGGATGCAGACGGGCGGGTGTGGCACCGTACTGGAGATGTGGTGCAGATAGACGAGCAGAACCGCCTCTGGCTGTTGGGCCGGGTGCACAATGCCATACAACGCGCCAACCAGTTGCTATTTCCCTTGCAGGCCGAGCTGGTGTTAAAGCGTCTGCCCTTTGTAAGGGAGGCGGCCTACCTGGGCCTGCCAGACGAGGCGTTGGGAGAAAAAGCCGTGGCGGTGGTTACGGTGCGTCAAGAGTGTCTGCCAGCAGAGTTGTCGCACACCGCCCCGTTACAAGATTCAGGGTGGATTGGCCAGCAGGTGATGGAGGCCCTCCAGGCGCACCAGATTGAGGTGGATGCGGTGTATGTTGAGGCCCAAATTCCAATGGATCCGCGTCATCACAGCAAGGTGGAGTACGATCAGTTGCGCCAACAGTTATTGGCGGAGCGCTCCCAGTGATGGTTCCGCCAAACCCGCAAGCAGAAAACCCAACACCATCGGATGCCGTGGCTTCTGAAAAAGCTATGCAAACGCCTGTTGAACAGACTGCTCAAGAGACCTGGCAAGAGACTTGGCAAGTGGCCTGGCAGCAACGCTGGTGGCCATTCATTCAAGAGCGCTTTTCTCCGTTGCCGCATCTGTTGCTGATTAGCAGTTTTTGGTTGGGCAATGGTTTGATTGCGGTTCTGTTTGCCAACCAACTGCCCGCCTGGTTGGGCGTTCTGTTTTCCGGGCCTGTTTTGCTGCTGTTTTTCTTTCGGATGCGCCTGATGGATGAGTTAAAAGACCTGGATGACGATCGTTTCCTGCATCCTGAGCGTCCTCTGGTGCGTGGTTTGGTGACGGAAACCGAGGCGCGTTGCGCCATTTGGGGCCTTTATGCGGTTGAAGCGCTGTTATGCTGCTTGACCGGTTGGGTGGGCTTGCTGGCCTGGGCCTTGGCGGCGGGCTATAGTTTTTTAATGTGGCAGGAGTTTTACGCACGAGACTGGCTTCGCCCCCAAATGGAGTGGTACGCGGTTAGCCATACCTTGGTTGCGGTTGGCTTGGGGCTTTTGGTAATGCAGTGTTGGCTTGGCGAACCCTTTTGGCAACTGTCGCCGCCGGTGTTTTTGCTGGCCGCCAGTAACTGGCTGGTGTTTAACGTGTTTGAATTTGCCCGAAAAACCTACGGGGTGGATGAAGAACCCACACATGGCCAAAGTTATTCGGCCCGGCTACAGCCCGTGGGGGCGGCGGTGGTGACGCAAATAAATGCCCTGCTGGCCATTTTGGCGGGTTGTTTACTGCTGCTCAGTTTACAGCGCTTTCTGGCTGCCGCCTGCTGGGCACTCTTGATGCTCTCACTGACGGTGGGCTTATCCGTTGGGTATGTACTGGCGCCCGAAGCGCAGTGGGCCGTGTGGTACCGGCGTGGAATGCACGGGTTTATTCCGCTGTATTATGGTTTGCTGTCTGTAGGAAGCCTGTTGTAATGCCTCCCGCATCCGTTGAGCCTTGGCTGTTGGATGGCGCCCGGGGGGCCTGGGTGTCTCCGTGGTTGCCAACGCAAACAGAGGCTTTGTCTACGGACTGGGCGTCTCTGGTGCAGGCGTCTCCGTTGGCGCAGGCGTTATGTAGCCTGGTGGGTGGCAAAGCACTGGGCTTGTTGCGGCTACAGGCGTTGGACCTGTGCGTGCCACCATTTTGGGTGTTGAGTACGGCGTTGTTGCAGTCGGTTGAAGTGCCGTGTGCCCAGTCGTCTGAACAACCACCTGAAAAAATACCTGAAACACTGCCGGAGCCGGTGGAACGTTGCCTGGATGTTGTTTGGCAGGCGTTGGTTGCACCTGTGTCTGCTGGGCCAGTTTCTTTGGCGGTACGTTCTTCCGCCGTGGGGGAGGATGGCGTGTCTGCTTCCTTCGCGGGGCAGTTGACAACCGTGCTTCACGTCAAAACCCGAGATCAACTGTCAGCAGCGGTTTGGCAGTGTTGGCAATCCCTTCATACGGAATCATTCAAGGTGTATTTGGCGCAGCAGCAAACCCGGCAACAGCCGTTGGCGCAGGCTTCGGCTTTGGATGCGGCCATGGCGGTCGTCATTCAAACCATGGTGCTGCCTGAGGTCTCCGGGGTTGTGTTTACGGCCAATCCTGTTTCCAACCGGTTGGATGAAGCGGTCGTCACTGCGGTTTGGGGCCTGGGAGAAGGTTTGGTTTCCGGTCTGTTGGATGCAGACACGTTTACCGTGAGCGCGGGCGGCGATGTGTTACACCGCCACATTGCCAACAAAGCCGAAGCCATTCAGGTGGCCGAACACGGCGGAACCCAACGCGTGCCGGTGCCCACCGTGTTGCAGTTTGCCCCTTGCTTGACCGAATCCACATTGCTCCGCCTGGTGATGGATTGCCGCCGTTCGGCAGCGGTGTTTGGCCTGCCGCTGGATGTGGAATTTGCCGTGACGGGCGACACGCTCTACTACTTGCAGGCTCGGCCCATTACCACGCTCGGCCCAGAGGAATTACAACCGCTTGGTGCTCAAGGTCAAGCATCTGAGAGTGCTAAGCCCGTTTTACCCAATGCGGCCCGTGTGCCCTTGGTGGCGGATGCCGACTGGGGAAACCGTCAGGTGTGGGATAACGCCAACATTAACGAAAGTTATCCGGGTATTACACTGCCCTTGACCTTCTCGTTTATTCAAAGCGCTTATTACGCAGTGTACTGGCAGTTTTTGGAATTGTTGGGGCTTTCTCAACAGGCAATCCGACGCCACGAGCCGATGCTCTCCAACATGCTGGGACTGATTCAGGGTCGCGTGTACTATCATCTGCTGAATTGGTACCAACTGGTGTCGTTGCTTCCGGGATTCTCTTTTAACAAGGGCTTTATGGAGGCCATGATGGGCTTGACCCAGCCAGAGGCGCTGGAAGCACCAAAACCGCTTTCTGTTTGGCAGCGCTACGGCGTTGTACTGCCACAGTTGTTCCGTACCGGCTGCCGGGCGGTTTGGCTGCAACTAACCCTGGGCTGGCGCGTACAGCGTTTCCATCGACAATTTCAGCAGGTATACCAATCGTTGGCCGCCCAAAACATAGCGGCCATGCGCCCTCATGAACTGCTGGCCGTATACGAACAAATGGAGCGCGAAGTTCTCTGGCGCTGGAAAGCCCCGATTGTGAACGATTTTTCCGCCATGATTTTTTACGGGCTGCTCAAGCGCCTGACTGTGGCCTGGGAGATCGATCCGGCGGGATCGCTGCAAAATGCACTGCTGGCCGCCCAGGGAGATTTGGAAAGCACTCGGGTGGTTAGCGAGTTAATGGCCATTGCGCTGTCTATTGCGCAAACGCCGGAGCGGTTTCCAGGATTTGAGGCCCTGCCGTGGCAGGACGGATTGGCGCAGCTACAGGCCGAGCCCAACGTGTGGCCCAAGGTGCTTGCTTACCTGGATGCGTATGGCGATCGGTGCCCTGAGGAGTTGAAGCTCGAATCCATTCCGGTGCGAGAGAACTTGCAGCGTTTGGTGCAGACCCTTCAGCAGTACGTTGGTTTGCCACATTCCTTGCAACAAACTGCTTCGGTGTCCGAATCGCTTCGGTTGCAGGCGGAAGCACAGTTGGCACAGGCCTTTTCTCGAAAAAACCGTTGGGCTTCGATAGGTCAATCCTGGGTCTATCGTGGGGTTTTGCAGCAGGCGCGTCACGCGGTCAGAAATCGAGAAAATCAGCGTTTGGAGCGGACCCGGGCGTTTGCGTTGGTTCGTCGGCTGTTTGTGCGTATGGGCAAGTGGTTGCAAGAACACGGGCAACTGGAGCATCCGCGAGATGTGTTTTACCTGGAGGTGGAGGAGCTGCGTCGCTTTGTACGTGGGACGGCCACGGCGGGCAGTTTGGCCGAGCGGGTGCGGATGCGTAAGGCCGAGTACGAGCAGTTTTTTCAGCAAGCTCCCTTGCCCCACCATTTTGAAACCGTGGGCCCGGTGGGGCTGTGGCAGGTGAGTTGCCGCAACGATATGAGCGAGCCGTCAAACAGTGGATTAGAGGGCGACTCCGCCAGTACGATACTCTTAAAGGGCCTGGCCGCCTGTCCTGGCCGGGTGGAGGCGCCGGTGGTGGTTTTGTTGCAGCCGGATGTGTCCCTCTCTCTGGTGGGTAAAATTCTGGTGGCCCAGCAAACGGATCCGTCCTGGGTGGTGCTGTTTCCGGGTTTGGCGGGCTTGGTCGTGGAACGCGGCAGTATGTTGTCGCATTCGGCTATTGTTGCCAGAGAAATGGGTATTCCGGCAGTGGTGGGCGTGCCAAACGCCACCACACTGCTTGTAACGGGAGATGAAATCCGTCTGGATGGTTCCCGGGGGACTGTTGAGCGTTTAGAGCATCCTGTTTCGGCCAATTCGGTTTGGCCAGGAAGCGCCAATGGCTGAGCAGGATGTGTTTCCGTCGGTGTCGGTTCTAATCCTGTGTCAGGAAGAGCCTGTTTTCTTGGGGCCGTTTCTTCAGGCGGTCATTCGGCAGTGCCCACAGCGAATTCAGGCGGTTTTCATTGCCGGTAGCCGCTCTGCCGGAGAGTCCTCTAAGACCTGGCGCGATCGGATGAAGGCGCTTTACGGGTTTTGGCTGCTAATGGAGCCTTTGGGTTTTGGCTGGGCCTTGCTGAAGCGTTTGGAAGCCCGTGTGCTTGGGGCGCGTGCATCTACCTCTGTGGCAAAAACAGCCAAAAAGTATGGCATTGCGGTCTATCGCTCCGGCGATCCCAACGGCCCGGAAACGCTGGCACGCCTTCGGGCGCTGTCACCAGAGGTTATTTTGAACCAAAGCGAATGGCGCTTGGGCGCGGAACTACTGGCCATTCCCACGTTGGGCGTACTCAACCGCCATGCCTCGCTGTTGCCCGCGTTTCGCGGTCGGTTGGCCTCTTTTTGGGCGCACGCGCACCAGCCGCCCCAGTATGGGGTTACGTTTCATTGGGTGGATGAAGGCATTGATACCGGCCCTGTTGTGTTGCAATCGGATCTCTCGCCGCAGATTGACCCGCGTTGGGCGTACCCACAGGTGATGAAAACCTTGTGTAAACTGGCCGTACCCCTGTTTTGGCAGACCATTGACTTATTACCTGATTTTCAGCCGGAGCCCCAACCCAATAACGAAGTGAGTTTAGAAGCAGCTAAAAAGTTTCCTTCGCTAACCGTGCTGAAAGCCTATCGCCAAGAACTGGCTCGCAGACGAAAACAGCATGAATATCGACACGCTCTAGCTGGGCACTTTCCAAAAGACCAGTAGCCCCGTGGCCGAGAGCAGAAAGACGAGCAAACCCCGCTGAATCCACCGAACGGGGCTGTTGGCGTACTGTTGTAGCTGTTTTTGCGTCTGGAGAAATATCATGACGGCGGCCGTGGTTAAAATCCAGCCAATCAGGCAATGAAACACCAGCCGAACGATACAGAAAACCGGTGTGGGGGCAATCCAGCCGGATAAAATGGGCCAGTAAGCCCGTTCGTAGTTGCCCAGCCACAGGGCGGGTAGCGCAACCATTAGCAGGCTATCCAACGTGGCGGTGCCCAGGGCCACTGCAAGCAGTTTGGGGTGGGGCCAGTTGGGTATTTTTTGGGCGGCCAGTTGGCTGGAAACCCCAATAATGGCGCTGTGTGCCGCCACACTAATACAAAATGGATAAAAATACTTTCCGTTGAGGCTATGGCTGGCGGCCCACAGCCAAATGCCGCAGCCTACCCCAATGGTTAAAACGGCGCGGAGCCCAAATTCTCGTTCCGGTTGCAGTTGCGCCAAGCGTTGCGGCAACGTTAGGCTGTAACGCAACAACAGCAGTAGCAGTGGCACCAGCCACAACGGCCCTCCCCACAGCAGGGCACCGTACAACAGCAGCCCTACTGCAATCAATGCCGTATCCTTTAAGCCCAGCCGATGATGAAGCAGAACAACCGCCACAGAAATACCGCTGAGCAGCACGGCGCGAAACAGCAAAAGATGTTCGGGCAGTTGGAATAGCCGTTCCAGGGCTAAAAACGAGGCAATGGGAATGACTACGTTATCCAGGCCAACCACGGCAATGGCTTCCAGCAACATCAGCAACAGGCCCATGACCACGGCAACACCCAGCACCGAGGGAAAATCTGTGGGCAAAGCAACCGTGCTGCCTGCCATCAAGGCGGTGGCGGTGCAAAGAAACGCCACAATAAAAAAGGCCAGCGAGCCTTCCAGGCTTTTAAAGCCGTTGGAAGTGGAATAGCGCGTGCGCCCGTACCGAACGCCGACCAGTGCCGCCAGGGCGTCGGCCAGGGTTAAAATGAGGATAGGAATGCCGTAGCGCAGTGGATCGCCGTGACTCCACTGAAACAATAGCGCCACGGCAGCCGGAAAATAGACCTCCCCCCAGGAGCTGCGCCCCACGCCATGCAGTGCGGGGCCGAGTTTTTCTTTGAAAGGCTTGTAAACTCTGGCGATAATTAGCAGGGTGGTGGATAACCCGCCCAGTAGCCAGACGGGTGTACTACTACTAAAAAGCCAGGGAAAACACAGCGTAACCAACCCCATACCCACGTGAATGAACTTTCGGCAGGCTTCGGCAGACAGGCGCTGTTGCTGGTGCAGGCGACTGACCCCTGCGAGCAAGCCAACCAGTACGCTTAACACGACGAGCAGAGAAAGCCAGTCTGGGAGGAGCAATACCGGTTGGAATCGGCTTTCAAGCATCTTGCGTGCGCTGCTCCACCACCACCCTGCTGTAGAAAAAGGCTTTGTCGGCTAAAAACAGTTCCTGTGACAGTGCTTGCTGTGGGACAAGCTGCCGACTTAACGACTCTGGTCGACTCCGTGGGGCGAGCATATTCCAGTACAGTAGCCGACCCTGGGGTTTACACGTGTTGGCAATACGGCTTAGCAGGGCTTCTGTGTTGGCTTCAGACAGGTATTCAAAAATATCGCTGAGATTAAACCGATCCACCTGTTTGGGTCCCAATTCCTCTAGGCCTTGTTCCAACGGGGCCTGAATGGTTTCAACTCGGTCCAAACGCTCGCGGATGGTGTCAAAGTGTTCGGCCCGCATTGCAAGCGGTAGCGCGGCGCCATGGGTTCCGGTTAAAATCCAGTGGAGGTAAGGGTTTTCTGCCGGGTTAAGCTGCACCAGCGCGTGCTGAGTGCGCGTTAAAATTCGGTCGGCAACCGAGCCTTCCACGTAGCGAAAAAAGCTGGGGTCTCGTCCCAAGCGGCCCATGACCCGACGCGAGAAGAACAGGTGAAAAAATCCGCGCCAACGCCAGTGGTTCCAGTGGGTTTGGTAGAAATCTTCGCGTTCTCCCAACGTGGAGGCCCCTTTTAGCAGGGTGTCGACGTTCCGTTGCGACTGGATCCAGGGAATTAGCATTCGTCTGAAGTGGCCAAAATAATGTTCAAACTTGCCCGCATGGCCAATGCCACTGGCAATGGATTGCGGCCGGGCATCCCAAAATTGCTGGGTAGGCTTGTCCAGCGCTATTCGGCACCGTTTGTACAGGTCGGCTCGGTTGGGGTGGGGGCGAGACCCGATAAGGGCCAGTAATTCGGTGTGGTTTAAGCAGCGGTAGGCCGCCAACCGCAGCGCCAGGCAGGCCAGTTGCGCCACGCTGAGATCGATGGCGTAGACCTTGGCCGGATTGGCCGTGAGCAGGGCCAGGGTGTTGTCGCCCGCCGAACAGATGGAGAGGCAGGTATCGCCGGGTTGAACGTGGAGCCCCGCCAGAAGCACATCGGCATCTTCCCAGCATTGTCCGTAGCGAATGACGGAAAAATCCGCCTGTTGGCGAATGTCGCTTAGGGTTGCGTGGGTGTTTTTCATCACGGTGTTTTTCGTTGCCGGGCCAGCCGTTGGTGGGCCTGGGTAAAGTGTCCGGCAGCCAGGGCGGCGATAATGGAAAGCTCTCCGGCCAGGGCCATGCCTGCGCACACCTCGGCCAGCGCCCGGGCGTTGCCAGGCCCGGCCAAGCCTAAAATTTGCAGGCAAGCCTGTTGGGTGGGCAGATGGGTTCCCCCGCCCACGGTGCCCACTGCCAGGCTGGGAAGGGTTACGGCGGTATACAAGTGGCCGTTTTCGTCCAGGCTCATACGGGTGAGGCCCACGGCGGCTTCGGCCACGCAGGCCACATCTTGTCCGGTGGCAATAAACAGGGCGGCCAGCCCGTTGGCATAGTGTCCTTGGGCACCCAGGGCGCCACTTTGCACGCTGCCCAGGGCGCTCATCTGCCAGTAATCGGCCATGGCTTGGGGGGTGGTTTGTAACACCTTTTCCACAATAGCTGCGGGCAGGAGCACTTCGGCCGTTACTTTTTTGCCGCGAACCCCGGTAAAGGCGAGGGCACTGGCTTTTTTATCCCCAGAAAAATTGGCTTCCACGTAGTGTCGTTTGGGGGGTACAGGGCTGTGGTTGATCAGATAGTGACAGACGGCCTCTGAGGCAATGGTCACCATGTTTTGCCCGGCTGCATCGCCGGTTAAAAAATCGAGTGTCAGATACACGTGGTTGCCTTCCACTGCAAAGGCAATGTCTTGCAGTTGTCCGTGCCGGGTGGTGCTTTCTGCAACCGCCTTCATCGATGCTTCTTGGGTCAGTATCCAGCTAACAAAAAGACCCACTTCGCCCAGGTTGTTAAACACAAAGCCCGGCGATCGCTGAATTCCTTCGTTGAGCAGGGCGGCTTGGCACCCCCCGGCCAGGCCAATGGCTTGGGCGCCTCTGTTGTAGGAGGCAACCAGTGCGGCTTCGGTGGTGGCCAGGGGCAAGTAGTAGTCTCCCTGTGCATGTAACCCCTGAATGCGCAACGGACCGGCCAACCCAACCGGAACTTGAACCGTGCCAATGTAGTTTTCAATGTTGGCCTGGTAGGCGGTATCGGGCGGGGCGTTTTGTACTTTGGGCTCTTGCCAGAGAATGCGTTGGATGTCTGAATGGCCAGAGCGCTTACAGAGCCTATCCCAGCGGCGTTGAATGGCCTGTGGGGTGACGCGCGAGCTACAGCGAAGCCCCTGGTAGGTTGTAGAAGGTATTGCTTTGAGTCGTTGGGCAAGCTGCTCGGTTTCAGACAAGGCAGTCTCTCCAAACCAATGGAGAAACAATCGCTGAATGCGCTTAAAGTGCGTGGACATAGGCTTCCTTTGGCAAGGCGGCAAACAGGCGATGAGCAAACAGGCCCGAGAATACGTGAATCATTATTATAACAACCTCTGTTGTGCCGGGTAACACCCACACGACGGATGGCGGATTGGTTGAACTGGACCGCATTGAAGTTCTAAAAATTACAATTTGTATCCGATGTATTGCACGTTTTTATAATTGTTTTTATAATTTAAATATCTGAAAGAACCCCCAATGCGATTTTTTTCAATCATTCAATCAGCAGCTCTATTGCCTGCGGGCGATAGTGAGTGGCGTGCAAAATGGCCGTAGATGGCAGTTTTTTGTGCTCCCGCTGTTTGTTAATGGGCAACTTTAAAAAAAATGAATCCACGCGCGTTTGGCATCTGGTGTCATCCCGGTATGGAGTTGAGCATTGACAAGTGCAGGCTAAATTCCTCCCCCCCCTCCTTAAATGGCGTTTATTAAATACAGGAACGAACGAGTACGATGGTTTTTATCAACGGTGATCGGCAACCCGAGCGTTTTTCATTGGCTTCTCAGCAACTGAGGGCCAGAAATACTGAATTCAACAACGATACGGGTACTTCCTTAAATACCGAAGTACAGACCATCGAAGAGAGCCTCCAATGGTTGGACCCTGGACCAACCCGTTGGGTGGAATCTTCATCGGAAGAAGCGGGTAGCAACGTGCTAACGGACGTTACAGGTGGGGACAATGGGCTGTCTTCCTCCAACGTTTTGCAAAATGAGAACGGTGTAAACACGACCAACGAGACGCAATTGGATGATCAGGTGGAGTTAACCGGAGAAGTGGTCACGATGGCAACCACTTCGGGTTCAGGTTCGGTTTCTGACGATGGAACAAGAACTGCAGCGGCGACGATTACAACGGATGATGAAGGTGGTTTTTCCGTAGACAGGAACACGCGGCTGACCTTTACCACGGAAGCGGAAGAGTCCGGCTATGACAGCCCGGTGGTTTTAACCCGCGTGGATGCTGATGGAAACTACCACGATCCAGAGGTGGTTAAGTACGGCGATGAAGCAGAGGGATCGGTTTCTACAAGCCGACCCTTGGCGGCGGGCGAGCGTTTTACGGTTTCCATTTTACGAGATGCCCACGATCACGAGCAGGTTGAGGATTTAAGAGACGGTAACGGAGAACTGGCCGTCAGTGGCAACATTCAAGAAGGTCCGCCACGTTTTCGCTATGTGGCGGAAGATGGCTCGGAAACGCCACTGGAGGCCGATGTATACGGTAGCCACGAAACGCTGAGTACGGATGGTGACAATCATTTGGCGGTGGAAAGCAACGCGGATGGTTCGGTGCGTTTGGGCTTTGAAGATCTGGAGAATCTGGGCGACCGGGACTACGATGACGAGGTGTTGACGGTTCGCTCGGAACCGATTGCCGACACCCCGACCCCCGGCCCAACACCAGGTCCGACGCCAGGCCCAACCCCGGGTCCAACACCCGGTCCAACGCCAGGTCCGACACCGGGTCCGACACCGGGTCCAACACCGGGTCCGACACCGGGTCCAACGCCAGGTCCAACACCGGGCCCGACGCCCGGTCCAACACCGGGTCCGACGCCAGGTCCAACACCGGGTCCGACGCCCGGCTCTGGGGTTCGGTTGCGAGCGTACCACTTGCAACAGGGACAGACGGAGTGGAATTTGCGCCGAACGACCCTCACCAGCCAGTCCGACGCGACAGGCGGTATCATTCACCAAGAACAGTTGTCGCTCTCGGGTCAGGCGGGCTTTCAGGATTTGACCGTAGTGACCGAGCCCGATGACGGTTCCCCGCGCCCGTACCTGGATCGTTTTGCTGACGATGACACGCCTTGAAAGACTTGGCACCAAAATCCTCAATTACGAGCTTTGGGCCTTAGGAGAGGGGCGGCGGCGCCGGGGGCTGTTTGCGAAACCGGGCGTTTAACAGCGAGTGCTTTTTGCTCGGATCGACCTGAATATTTTGCGTCATCAGATGAAATTTTCCCTGCTGGGTTAAAATATCGTGGTGGCTGGCTAAAACCTGAGGTTGTTTGCTGGGTCGGGTTGTCTCTGCAAGGGGGTGTTGGTACTGGTTGGGCTGGGTATCACCGCTCATGTGGGCAATCACATCGTGCACGGTAAACGGGGGTTTTAGGTTAAATTCCTGCCCGGCCATAAGGGGGTTGGAACCTACCGGAAAACGGTACAGCCAACGAAGGGTTTCAATATCTCGCTCCGACAGGTTGACCACCCCATACTGATGGGGAACGTACATGATGTCTTCCGGCCCGTTGCTGTGGCCCACAATGCCCAGGGCATGGCCAATTTCGTGCAAAATGGTGTGTTTCACCTCGTCAATATCGTTGTAGCGGGCGTGTAAAATACCATCGGAAATACCAATTTGAATCTCAGCCGAGTAAATGACCCCTTCTTTGGTATAGCTGTATTCGCAATGGCCCAGAGACTTGCGATCGACGCGCCGCCACTTAATGTCAATTTGCGAATCGTGCACGGAAGGCACTTGCCTGAAAGAAACCAGCCCACCGGAAAGCTGGGTCCAGGTGTCCAGCGCATCGGTAATGAGCTTGTTGTACTGGTAGGACTGTTGCTGTTTGCTTTTTTCGTACCAGCGGAAGGGGGCGACAAACACGGCCAGCGGAAACGCTTGGTTTGGCCAGCGAAGGATTCGGTCGTCTTTTAGGCATCGATCCAGGTAGGTTTTAGACATATTGTTCACGATGTTTTGCGCGTATTCGCAGGCATTTTTACATCATTATTTATTATGCGAAAACAATATTTTTAGAGAGAGAGGCTGACAACATAAGGATGTTAGGGTAGAACGCTCAGGCATCGCCGTCTGGGGAGTCGCCTTCGCTGTGGGGTAAGGCTTGTTCCGCCGTATGGTAAATGGTGACCACGCGGTTTAGGTTGGTGAGCTGCACTAAATTTTGCACGTAGCCGTGCACATTGCACAAGCAAAAACTGCCACCGGCTTTTTCGCACAGTTTTTTAACACTCAGCAGAAAGCTTAACCCGGCACTGTCCATAAAATTGACCATGGCCAAGTCCAGCATAATGTCGGGGCGTTGGTTAATCTGCTGAAGAATGGCATCGAACTTCTGGCGAAGACCGTCGCTGTTTCTAAAATCCAGGGAGGCGGCGTGGGGCTGTATCCGCTGGTAGGGCCCCCAGGTGGAGACTTCGAGCGCCTCCAGGTCAGCGCTATTCGGTAGCGCGCTGTTGGGAAGTGCAGAATCTGTCCCCATGGCTTAATGGACTCCCCTGGTCAATGATGTTCAACGATCCTAATTGGTTTAGTTTGCGTTAGTCAGTGCGCTTGGCTAGCGTGCTTGGCCAGTGCGCTTAGTTACTGCGTTTAATTCGTGCGCAAGCTTGCAAGAACTTCAGCAACGGCAGCGTGTTGGTGGATGATTTTTTCTCCAAAAACGCTTTTGTTCATTTTGTTCGAATTTCAAGTTTGTATTTCCCCCTTCATTTTCGGCGAAAGCCACACAGAGTTCAATGTCAACGGAACGGGTTCGGTTGACCGGAGGGGATACTGCCGCCAAAGGGCCAATGGCTGGCAATTGCGGGTTGTTCGTGGACAATAGTGACATTCGCTTCCATCGCGTCCATTGGGTTCGCTTCCCCGTAGACGCTCGATCGTTATCTGAGTTTTGGCATTATTTGCTTCAGAGACGGGTTGTTGGGTCCATATGAAAGCACAAACAAGCACAGGGAGATGATCACGGTGTCTCAGTCTCAATCCAACGTTCAGTCAATGCAGTCCACGGTAGCCCAGCCCAATGCCTCGCAATGGAGCGGAGCCGCTGTGCGGGAGGCATTTTTACGTTACTTTGAGGCGAAAAGATCCCACAAGCGCTTGCCCAGTGCCAGCTTGGTTCCGGCAAACAACCCTACCGTACTACTAACACCGGCAGGCATGTTGCCGTTTGTGCCCATTTTTTTAGGCATAGAACCCACGCCCACACCGCCGCGAGTAACCTCATCTCAAAAGTGCGCGCGGGTCAGTGGCAAGGCGTCGGATTTGGAATCGGTGGGGAGAACCCGCTGCCACCACACGTTTTTTGAAATGCTGGGCAACTTTAGCTTTGGGGACTACTTTAAAACCGAGATTATTCCCTGGGCCTGGGAATTTGTAACGCAGGAACTGGGCTTGCCCGCAGAACGTTTGTGGGTTTCCGTTTTCAGAGAGGACGAGGAGTCCTATCGTCTGTGGAAGGAGCAGGTGGGCGTTCCCGAGGAAAGAATTTTTCGTTGCGATGAGAAAGACAACTTTTGGGGTCCTCCGGGGCCTACGGGTCCTTGCGGCCCCTGTACGGAAATTCACTACGACATGTACCCAGATCGGCCTGAGCTGACCCGCGATGAGCGACTGATGGAGATCTGGAACCTGGTGTTCATGGAGTTTTTTAAGGATGCGGAGGGCCAACTCAGCCCGCTGGAACATAAAAACGTCGATACCGGCATGGGGCTGGAGCGCATCACGATGGTGCTTCAGCAAAAAGCCAACACCTTTGAGACGGATTTGCTGTTTCCGATCATTCGCCAGTTGGAGACCCTGAGTGGTTTTACGTACGGCCAAAGCGAGCCTGTGGATGTAGCGCTGAAGATTGTTGCCGATCATGCCCGGTTTGTCGCATTTGCCCTAATGGATGGCGTTCGTCCTAGCAATGAAGGCCGTGGCTACATTCTGCGGATGATTTTGCGCCGGGCTGTTCGTTACGGACGACGCTTTCTAGGCTTTACCCAGCCGTTTATGCACCAATTGATGCCGGTCGTGGCGGGTATTTATCGTGAGCACTACCCGACCCTTACAGTCCAGCAAGAACCCTTGGCGCAATCGATTCTCCAGGAAGAGCAACGCTTTTTGGAAACGCTTGACCGGGGCTCTAAATCTCTGGAAGAGATTTTGCAAAAAACAAAACAGTTCGGTAAAACAGAAATTTCGGGCGATGATGTCTTTAAGCTGTACGATACGTATGGTTTTCCGGTGGAATTGACGGCAGATATTGCTGTGGAGGAAGGCTTTACGCTAGATATCGCGGGCTTTGAGGCGGCAATGGACAATCAGCGTCATCAGGCCAGAAGCTCCAGAAAAGCCGCTGCCATTGTGTCGGACCAGGTATTTTCAGACATTTTGGCTTCGGTGGGAGAATCTCGCTTTGTGGGCTACGAAACCCTCTCTGCCCAAGCAACCGTGATGGCGTTGGTCGTCGATGGCGAGCGGGTGGCTTCCGTTTCGGGCACCAATCAGCCTTTTCAGTGTGTGCTGGATGTTACGCCGTTCTATGCGGAATCCGGTGGCCAAGTGGGGGATCGGGGCGCGTTGCTTTCTGAAAACGGGCCAAATGGCCTGACTGTGGTGGTTAAAAACACGCAAAAAGTGGGTCAACTGGTGGTTCACGACTGTCTGTTTGATCAGGGAGCTTGCCTGAAGGTGGGCGATTCGGTTTTGGCTGAGGTGGAAGCCAGTACAAGACAACTTTCCGCCCTGCACCATACCAGTACACACCTGGTTCATGCGGCGTTGCGTCAGGTACTGGGGCCAGAGGTTTCGCAAGCAGGCTCTTCGGTGGGTCCAGAAGGCGCTCGGTTTGACTTTAGCTTTAACCGGGGCCTGACGGAAAGCGAGCTACTTCAGGTGGAAGCGCTCGTCAACCGTTGGATTTTGGAAAACAGTGTTCGTGAGGAGCAGTATCTCTCCCTGGAGGAGGCAAAGAAGGCTGGCGCAATAGCCATGTTTGATGAGAAATATGGCGATGTGGTTCGCGTTATTGCATACGGAGGCTTTAGTAAAGAGCTGTGTGGCGGTACGCATGTAGACCAGCTTGGGCAAATTGGCCTGATAAAAATTGTTTCAGAAACTGCTATTGCCGCAGGCACTCGTCGGATAGAGTTTGTTTGTGGGGAATTGGCGTACCGGCAGTTTAAACGCTTAGAAGCAAGACTAGAACAGGCGGCACTGCTTCTTAAAGTCCCGGAAAAAGACCTGTTGGATAAAATCCAACGCTTGCAGGAAGAGTTAAAGCTTCGAGAGCGTCAACTGGAGGCACTGGAAGCGCAGCAGTCGATGCAGACTATTCGCGCTTGGCTCGGTGAGCTAAAAGAAAGTGGGTATTTTCAGCAAAAAAAGCCCATTTGCCTGTTAAAGAATTTTTCAAATACCTCTCCAGACAATCTAAAACGTATGGCGGAAGCGCTAGAATCCGAACTGAAAAAGGTATTGGCGTTTGACTCCTCTGCTAGCGTAAGGTTTGTCGCCCTCTTTGCCTCGGCATACGAGGAAAAGGCCCATTTCGTCAGTGTGGTGTCGGATTCAATGGTTGCCCAAGGCTTTCGGGCCGGGGATTTGGTAAAGCAGGCTGCACTGTTATGCCAGGGAAATGGCGGCGGACGCCCCCAATTTGCGCAAGCTGGAGGAAAAGACGCCAGCCAGATTGAAGCGGCGTTACTTGCGGTCGAAGGCCGTATTAGGCAGTCTGAAGCCTTTTTGGAAGCACTTGCGTAACATTCATGTATCCAACGCTTGTCAATTTGTTTGGCTTCGGTAGAATGAACGCAACAAGAAAAGCGACTCTTGCGTAGGTGCTTTCGGCTTTTTAATAAGGCATAAAGAACTTATAAAGAATCGCTTTACGAAAAAAAGGTTCCACCTATAATAGGCGTACGTATCAAAAGCGTTTTGTTACGGATATTGTGCTATCAATGAACATTCACTCGCAGCAAACAAATTGGCAAGCCAAACCCAGTTTATCTGATGTTGGTTTTCTGGTTTTTTTCTGCCAGTATGTTGAAGTAGCTTCAGTTATTCGGCGTTTTTTGGTTCGGTTTTGTCCTGTTACTGTACGTTTAGCCTTAAGTCATTGTTGACGAGATATTGAGAGGAGTTTGGGACTATGACACGAAAGGTGACGCCTCTGCTGCTCGCGGCAACCGTCTTTTTGACGGGTGCAACGGCTGCCTGGGTCGGCTCAGTGACTCCCAGCTTTGCTGATATTACCAGCGTGGACGAGCTGTCCGATGTGAATGCCGATCATTGGGCGTATGAAGCGCTCCGTGATTTGGTAGAAAAATACGATGTCATTGAGGGTTACCCTAACGGAACCTTCCGTGGCAACAAAGCCCCCACCCGTTGGGAAATGGCCGCTGCCCTTAACGCCCTGATTCAGGCCGTGGGTCGTGACATTGCCCGCTTGGGTGCCGAAAAAGCAAATAAATCTGACGTTGAAACCATTGCGCGCCTGCAAGAGCAGTTTCGTGATGAGTTAGCTGCCTTGGCGGCCCGCACCAGTGCTTTGGAAGCACGTGCAACGGCCATTGAAGCGAAAAACGCAGAGCAAGACGATCGCTTGACCTTGCTTGAAAAAACCCAAATTCACGGGGATTTCAGTGCAGGTATTTTGGCCGATATGCACAGCGATGGTGTGGGTAGCGCCCGTGAGGCGGATGCTCAAGACGCCATTGCGGCACTGGCCCGGCTGCGTCTGACCTTGGACGTTCCGATTGTGGAAGACAAGGAAGAAAGCGTCATTGGTGATGGTGTATTCCACGCTCGTTTAATCACTGGCATTGGCCGCGGCACACCTGCTGGCACCAATGCGGGTGGAACCGCCTTTGTGGATCCGACGACTGGCCAAATTGCCAGTGGCACCGTGTCTCCCTATGGCTCTTTCAATTCCTTCAGCCGCCTTGGAACCGACATCAGCCAGTCGAACGACAACGGCGTAAATACCCGTCCTTTGCTCTACGCCGATCGCTTGTACTACTCTCAGCACTTCAAGTCCGCTCTGCCAATGCTGGCTGATTGGGACAAAGAAGGCAAAACCAGTAGCGATTTGTTTTTCGGTGTGATTCCGTGGCGTGATCTCTTTGACAAGAGCTCTTACCGCGGTAACGAGTTAACCCAGTTCCAGAATACGGCTTTTGTCAACATTTCTGGTATCCCGGTTAACATCGATCAGCCGATGATTGCCTACCGCTACAGCCACAAATTTACAGACAATACCAACATGTCTTTGACAGCGGGTATTGGTAGCCCGGTGAACAGCGATGTGATGGATGGTTTAAATGCGACTTACGAAGCGCGTTTAAACCTCTTCCAAACCAGCGAAATGCCGACCTCGGTCTACGCGGGTGGATTCCACATTTTCAACAACGGTCAAGGTGGCTTGCTCAACTACGGTCAAACCAGCTTTACTGCCAACCGTTTGGCAGTGGGCCCGCGCGATCGTAACGGCAACTACTTGCAAATGGACCGTGGCGCTACCAACGGCTTCTACGCTGGATGGGATCAGGCCTGGTACAAGGGCATTGGTACCAATGTTACCTACATGTACTCCAGCAACGGTTCCGGTGGCACCATCTTCAATTCTCTAAACCAAAACCTGGGCGCTTTCTACCCTGGTGGTGCTGGCACCACTGTGGTGAACGGCTCTGCCCCAGGTGGTGGTCTCATTCCGTTCCCAATTTACACCCAAGCACAGCAGTCGGTGAGTGCAGTATTGCATGTGCCGATGGCAGCCCTGTTCGATGATCTTCGCGAGAAAGATCACTTTGGGATTGGTTATGCTGGTACCGATTTGCACCAGTTGACCAGCCTGATGACCGGCGGATTTGAAACCGGTTGGGAACACGCTGCTGAGCTGTACTACACCTACTATGTGAATGATCAGTTTAGTATTGTTCCAAGCGTTCAGTTGATTATGAACCGGATGGGCATGAAGTCCAACGGTCTCAGCTACGTGCTGGGTCTTCGTACCAACTTTACGTTCTAGGAATAGTTCTTGAGTTTCAGTACTTTCGGCTAAACAATCGTTCAATCCCAAACTCGCAGCCCACCGATCAAATTTTGGTCGGTGGGTTGTTGTTTGAAATGGAGCTTGATGCAGGATTTAACTTTTTTTTCAACTTTAAGCTGTCATTTTTGTTGTTTGCTGTTGTTTTTATGCTAATGAAATAGATTGCGACCTTTTGACCGTTGAATAGGTGGCTCCTAGTCGGGTCACGAATGGCGAGATAATCTGCGACAACTTTCGTTGGGGGATAACGAACTTGGCGGGCATTGATCCGTATAATTTGTCGTGGGCGAGGCCCACCAGCCAGGCGTTGGGCAGTAATTTGTCGGCAAGTTTTGGCTTGCCCGCCTCTGCGTCGGGATTGCAAACTGCTTCGCCCAGCTATTTTTCGAACAACCCATCATGGGGAGCAACTGCCCCGGCCTTTCAAACCCAAAGCCCGACACTGTTGGGGACTGCCTATCTCGATAATCCAGAAATGCAGGCATTACAACGTCAGCAGCATGTTCAACAACTCCATCAACGACGGATGCAGCAGCAAGCCTCGGGCGCCTCTGAGACGAACACGGGCGCGCAAAATTCTTTTATAAATGCCTTCATGTCTCTGATGATGCTCCTGTTGAGCTTTATTACAAAGGCGTTTCAGCAAGGGGGGCAGCTTTCCAACCAGTTGGGTAGCGGGTATCCGTCATCGGCATCGTCTTCTTCTAGCGCATCCCCATTTCAACTCAACTCGTCTACCACCGGAACGGCAAACAATGCTCGTTCCCAAGCGTCTGCATCGCCGGTGGTTTCCGGTCAAAATAGTGGTCCTTCTCAGTACGATGCGATGATTTTAGAAGCGGTGCAACAGCATGGGCAAGGCTTGGTGAAGCCCAGCTTGGTCAAGGCGCTTATTCAGCAGGAGTCCAACTTTGATCCGAATGCCAAAAGCTCGGCTGGGGCTGGTGGTTTAACCCAGTTCTTGGCAGGCACAGCCCAAGGCTTGGGCTACAGCGCTGCCGATCGGTTTGACCCCAAAAAATCGATTGAGATGTCGGTTAAATATTTGGTGGAAAATTTACGCCGCTACAATGGCGATGAAACCAAGGCCCTTGCCGCCTACAATGCTGGCCCAGGCAACGTGGATAATGGCCGCTGGACTGGCTTTAGCGAGACCCGCAATTATGTGCAAAAAATTACCGGCAACCGGCAAAACTTTGCCGGGCTGGATGCCGCCCTTCAGTCTGCGTAGTCTCCCTCGTGTCGTTATTCTGCCCTAAAGGCGGTGTTTGAGTTTAAAGTATCAGCCGGAAGGGGCTCATCCGTCAGTAAACCCGTTCGCTGAACGTTGCGAAAGACGTAGAGCTGGGCGGGGCGGTGGTAGCCTTCCATTTTGGTTTCGCCAATTTCGGTCAAAATGCCGGAAGAGAGCATTTTTTTACGGAAATTTCTCTTGTCCAACACTTTGCCTAAAATCAGCTCGTATACACGCTGTAGTTCGGTTAACGTAAATTTTTCTGGCAGCAACTGAAAGGCAATGCCCGAAGTTTCCAACCGTTCGCGGAGGCGCTCCAGGGCGTAATCGAGAATACTGTTGTGGTCAAAGGCCAGTGGCGTGGGCAAAGCCGTGGTGTCAAACCACTGCGTATGCTCAGCGTGCTGGTTCAGATTTTCCGGCTGGAGGCGGTTCACGTTTACCAGCGCGTAGTAGGCCACGGTAATAACCCTGGCCCGTGGATCCCGTTGAGGCGTGCCAAAGGCGTAGAGCTGCTCCAGGTAAATATTATCGACCGTTGTTTTTTCTCGAAGCCAGCGGGCGGCGGCTTCTTCCAGCGTTTCTCCGGCGTAAATAAAGCCGCCGGGAATGGCCCATCGGCCTTCGTAGGGGGCCTGTTGCCGCTGAATGAGCAGGACTTGCAGTCGGCCAGACGCAATGGTGAACACCACAATATCCACGGTCACCAGGGGTGTTTCGTACTGCGACAACATGGGGCTTTCCTGGGATTGCCCCTTGCTTTGCTGTATTTGCTCTAGAAAATTGGGATCCACCCGGCGGTAACGTCCAAAGGCTTGCTGTTACAGTTATTTTTAGCAAAATGATTGAAACATCATGCGTTGCGATTTTTGCATGCGGTTTGCACACATGCAGTTTGCACAAAGGGGTTGAGCCGCCTGGTAAAACAAATGGCTTGCGCAACGCCCACTGCCTTCAAGTGTATTTTTCATCATACCGTAAATGAAAAAGTGCTCCAAGCAGTGGTATGCGTTTGCTTGCAATAGGGAGGGCGTGGCTTGTGTGGTTTTCTGATCGTTCTGTGCCCTAAACACAGCCGAGTGGCCAGGCTTGTTGATTACGACAAAGCCGAGGGTCTCTGACGCTCAAAGGCGAGAATGGCCTGGGCCATGCCTGCCAAACTGTGCGGGCTGGCAACCGCCTGTGCAGTATGCCCTTGGGTGGCCTGATAGAACTGATGCGTGGTGGGCCCAATGACGGCCACTTTTTGGGTTGCCAGCGGTGCTCCAAACGTCTGGAAGACACTCTCCACACTCGAAGGGCTGGTGAAGGCCAGCCAATGGAAGGCCTGAAATGGGTGTGCACCCAATGGGTTGCCTGTCGGTATGGAACCTGTAGTCATTGAAACAGGGTGGGTATGGTAAACCACCAACGGATGACAGGTGATGCCCCAGTGCTCCAGTTGTGTTGTCCATTGATCCAGGGCGCGGTTGCCACAAGGCCATAAAATATGGCGAGGTCGGTCGCTGCTGCCACTTGCTTGTTGCTGCTTCAGCCAGTCTTCTATGGCTGAATGGGCCTGGTGACGCTGCGCAATGTAATCAATTGGAACATTTTGCGCCTTCAGGGCTTTGGCCGTAGCCGGACCAATGGCCAGCACCTTGCATTGGGCCAAAAACGCTTCGGCGGAAATACCATACTGTTGTGCTAGCCCTTGACAAAAATGTTGAACCCCGTGCTGGCTTGAAAAAAAAACAGTGTCTGGGCAAAAAGCCGTTTGAACCGGCCAAGCGAAAGGAACGCCAGTGGTTTCAATCGGTGAGTAGCCGTACACGCTGCCTCCGGCCTCCTCTAGCAGATTGACAAAATCTGTTGCCTGGTGGCGTGCCCGGCTGATGAAAATGTTTTGCTGGTGGAGCAGTTGCTTCAAGGCGGGCGAGGGTCCTTTCCGGGGCGCTTTTGGGTGGGTTGGCCTACGGTTGGGCGCAGAAGTTCCGAGCGAAGAGGCTACGAGCGCAGAGGCTAAAAGGATGGCGGCAATGTAAACTCCTGCGACTGTGGGTTAGACAACCTGACCCACCTGCTTATAATGACGGAAGAGAGGAGTGACCTCAACTGATCCCGACGAGTGCATTTTTTCAACCGGATGTTCGACAACAAGCCGATGCTTTGGTTACGTCTTTTTTATGATGGAGGATGCCGTTCGTGAGTCGCCCATCATCGCTACATTCCTTGTCAGGCTCAACCACCTCGCCCGCCAAAACACCGCTTCAACTGCTAAGTGACAAGCTGGCGCGCCTGGATCCCCGCCGTCAGGCCGGGGTGTTGTTGGATGCCGTACACGATGAGCTACTGACACCCCGGCAGGCTTTAAACCGGTGGCCGATGGGTCCTGAAACTTCCGTTGCGGATCCTTCCCTGGATGCGGCCTACCAGTTGTTGTGGCATTTGGAAGCCGATGAAACCAACCAGCAACAGGACGCCTTTTACTTGGATGCCCAACTGACCCTGCTCAAGCAGGTTGCCGATTGCCTGATGCAAGGCCAGGCCTTGCCCAAGCACATACTGGCGTTGTATACGGCGGGCAGTCCCGTTCGCTTTTACTACGATCGCTCAGGCTACGTAATGCTGCCCTGGGATACGGCCCAAATGGCGCTGCAAGATTGCGCGAAGCAGTTGCTCGGTCTCTTGGGCTATTTTCAGCAGGCGTGGCAGCAGGTAAGGCCCTCGTTTGAACTGCTCATGCCCGCTCTTTCCGCTTCCAGTCCGTCTGCCGCCGCAAAGGGCGAGCCACCCTTGAGGGCAGAAGACGAAGGCACTGCTGCTAAAGCCGCTACTGCTGGCACACGGACTCTTTCTCAACCCAATCCTGTTGCCGTATCGCCTATTGCCGTAAAGCCCGTTGCTGGGTGGCCTTCTGGGGCAAGCCAACGTTTGGGGCAAAACGTAGGAAACAGTATGGGACAACGTGCAAGCCAACCCGCAGGACAACCCGCTGCCGGTGTACCCTTACCAAGGCCACTAGCCATTCCTCAAAAACCTTTACCCACCGTAAAAGCGGGCCTGAATACCAAAGCCTCAGGGGGTATTAAACCGCTGACGCTGCCAGGGGGGCAAACGCAAGCCGCGCTGTTTTTAACCACAGCCAACAGCTTAAGGCCCTCTGGTACTCCGTTTCTATTTTCACCCCCTGTGGGGCTGCCACTGAACAGACCAAACCCAGGCCGACCAGTGCCCAACCCTTCCTGAAAAGCCAGAGGCTTGACTAGTCCAAAGTCTTAACTGCCACCCACAGAGAGTTGGACTACAAAGGGTTTACTTTGAGATCCACCACATTGCCACGGGTATGTGCGTTAAGTGCCCCAGGCATCGTAGTCTTGAGTGAGCTTTTTGAGTGTGTCCACATCTGTGAGTACAATTTTGCCGCCCCGTAGGTATTGAATGCAGTTGTACTGTTTTTTGAGACGGCTGATAATGCGAACCGACTCCTCGTAGGCAATGCCCGTCATGCTGGCAATATATTCGTGCGGCAGTTGAATTTTAAGCTGAAGACCGCCTGGAGTTTCTTCGGCCCCGTCTCGTCGCAGGTGATAGAGCAAAATCTTGGCCACCCGCGCGTCTGTTTTTTTAACCACCTGGTTGTGGGTTTCGTAGTTAAACCACAGCACCTCTCCCAGGGCCACAATCATATCCAAAGAAATTTGCGGGTGCTGACGCACCATATCGACAAAGTGCTCGCGGTCCGCGTAAATCACGTTGGTATCCGTAAGGGCAACAGCCGAAAACGGCAGTGGTTTATTGGTCAATGCGCCCGTGACGCCAAAAAACTCGCCAATGGTGGCCAAGCGCACAATAGTGCTTTCGCCATCCGTGGAGTATTTGACCAGCTTGACGCAACCATCCAGCACAAAATACACCCGACAGCCCGTTTCGCTGGGCAGGTCCGATTCGTGAAACACGATGGTTTCCTTGTCGTAGTGATGATCGTGAAAATGGGGGGCGAGGGCAATCAGCGCGTCATCGCTCAGGCTTTGAAACAGCTTGATGGTGCGCAACTTTTTTAAGGTTGCCGCCCGTTTTTCCTCAGGGCTGAGTGGTGCTGCGTGCGGAGAGGTAGCAGGGGACATCATGGCGGCGAGGGTCCTTCTGGCGAAAAAACGAAGCCGCCGAAGAGGGGCTCTGTTGTTGCGGGAGTCTCCAAACGGGGCTGATGTTATCTATTGTAACGCACGGTGTCCATAAACCCTATGGCCAAACGCGCAGGCTTTTTTAGCCATCAGGCAGGGTGGTTTCAACAGGCATCCAAACCGGGATCCACTGCCAGTTCATTGGCAATCCAACGGCCTGCCGTGTCAGGCACCCGGGTTGCGTGAGTAAAACCTGTTGCTGGGCGGCGGGCAAATATGGCCGGAGCCACTGTTGCACCTGTGGCTGTTGCCGATATTTTTCCGCCTGAAGATACTGCACAATGCCGGGTGCAAACCGCATAATATGTGCGCTTAGGCGCAACTGTTGGCAGCCGCCATCCACGGCAACAGCGTTTGCCGATTGCAAAAATCGTTCTGCCTGTTGCTTTAAGTCGGTTTCCAGGGTTTTGGCGCTATAGCCGGGCTTGCGCAAAGGGGGGCTGCCCACAGTGAGTGTTGTTAAGGCCAGGTACGCTTCCGGGGCAAAGTAAAACTCTTTCAGAAGCTTTTCCTGTAGTTTAAAAATGCTGTAGGGCTCATTGCCCAGGGTGTATCGGGGTTCTTTCAGCCAGTCGGGCAGTAGTAACCAGTCTGTCTTGCCCGTTGCCTGTTCCGGTCCGTTACCCGCTGTGAGCTGAGCGGGCGGGTAGTGGTTTAGGCCAATCCGCAGCATGAGGGCGTTGTGGGCATTAATCCAGTAGGCGAGCCGATGTTGCCAGGTGGGAAAGAACGTTGGATGACTGTCTGGCGAAACGCGTTGGAGCTGGCTCAGGTACTGGTTCAGCCGCTCGGGGGAAGCGCGCAGGTATAGCCACTGTACCTGGCTGTCGTTGTCCACAAATCGGTTGAGTACTTCGTTCCACACGTGGTGTTCAAACGGCTTTAGCACCGCCGAATCGTTCAGGATGGTTTCTGCCCCAGTGCGTGTTGGCAACACCGGCAGGCTGGCCAAAGCCAAGAGGCAAGCAAAGAGGGATAGACGCCATAAAGGTTGGATGCGCATAACCTTATAGTAACAAATGCGGTAACACCAAACAGTCCTGCGTCGGTTTTATATTCACTAAGAAGCATTCGAGGAACGAGTTTAAGTGACACCCAGTAATGGCTGCCAATAGCCTTTGTGGTGTAGATAATTCCACTTGCAAACCACGACAAAGAGAAGCCAGTAGCGAGGAGAGAAGAGACGATGAGAACCGAACGGACCCCGTTGGCTGCGGCCAGCTCTTTTCCCGTTGAAGCGTCATCCATTGAAACGACGCATACCGATGCGCATGCTTCACTGCTGGCCGTGGTGCCTTTTTCTGCCAGCCCAATGGCGGGCCTTTCTGCGCGAACGTTAGAGACTCCAGTAATCACTGACTTTCCGGGTCGTGCCCTCGCTGTGGTACTACCATCTTCGCCCGCCGGGGAGCTTTCAGCCGCCGATGTTTCTGCGGTATTTCCTGCGGAAGCCCCTTCGGTAGCCGCGCCCCCTGTTCTGGTGAGCCAAGCCCCCTCGGCCAACAGCCGCGCGGAACAGTTTGAAGCCGATGTGCAGGAAGTGTATGGGGTGTCGTCTGAGCAGATTAGCCAGTTTACCCGGGCCGAATTTGATCGCCAACTCACAGAGATTAATGCCCTGGCGCAACGTATTCGCCCTGGGGCACAGCACTGGACCGACGCGCTGGCCAACGTTGAGCAAACCCGCTTGCAAACCCCTGAGCAGGTGATGGCTTTGTATAACCAGGCCGTGGATCAGTCCTTGGCCTACATACAGGAACAGGGGCTGCTGAGTCCGCTGAGGCGTCGGCCTTCGGTGGAAGAGGATGCCCAACGCACGGGTAGTGGGGCTTATGCACAGCCCGGCCGCATTGTGGTGGAAACCAGAAACCCTGGCAGTGATGAATACTTGCCCGCATCTGCCCCAAATACGGCGATTCACGAGCTTCTCCATATTTGGGATTTTGAGGTCAATGGCAGTGCCGGTAATCCTCACAGCGAAGGGCTGGCGTTCTTTTTGGAATCTCACGCCCTGGCCCGGGGCGATTTTTACCAGTCGCCCGAGGCGGAACTGCTGGCGCGAAAATGGCAACTCTTGCGCCAGGCGCGTGCCTTTTTAACAGTGGAACTGCAAGCCGGTCGTATGACTTCGCAAGAGGCCAAATTGTTTTTAATGGAAAACCTTCGCCACAATGAGGCCAACAGTAACTTCGAGGTGTTAAGCATGACGCGAAATCCGCTGGAACGGATGAGCTATGCCGTGGGTGCGGCCCAAATTGACCAGTTGTGGGAGCAGGTGCAGCAAAGCAACCCCAATGTTAGTTTTAGAGAATTTATGGATGATCTGGTGGCGCTGGGCGGAGAGGATTCCGGCAGTATTGTGGACTACGCCCGGGAACGCTACGGAATTACGCTTCAGGGGCTGAGCTCTCCAACAGATTAAGGACGATGACGAAGCAATGGGTTGCTGTAATAACGCCAAGATGCTGACTGTAACCTTGAGTGCTACTTAGGAAAGAGAGACAAGAGGTTGATATGGGATTGGAATCCGTAGTGGGTAGAAGCACCCCTGGGTCTCTGTCGGTGGAGCCAGTATTTGAGCAAAGCTCCATGCCTGTTGTTGCTGAAAATGACTTTTATGAAAGTTTTTTGAGTGCTTTTTCCAGAGAACCATTGTTCTTGCCTGAATTTTTGCCATTGAGCCTCGCAGTTGCACCATCTTCAGATGTTTTGAATGTTCCTCCACTCCTATCTACTGAAAGTTCTGGGGTAGCGGTTCCGCCTCGAGTCAGTTCTGTAACTGCTGCCAACAGTAATGCGGCACAATTTGAAGCCGATGTGCAAAACGCTTATGGTGTATCGTCTGATGAAATTAGCCAGTTTACCCGGGCCGAATTTGATCGCCAACTCACAGAGATCAATGCCTTGGCGCAGCGTATTCGCCCTGGGGCGCAGCACTGGACCGATGCGCTGGCCAGCCTTGAGCAAACCCGCTTGCAAACCCCTGAGCAGGTAATGGCTAATTTTCAGCAAACGGTTGAGCGCACACAGACCTACCTGGTAGAAAATGGCCTGATTAGCCCTTTGCGTCTACCCGTTGTTGTTGAAGAGGATCCAACGCACGTGGGTTCGGGAGCCTATGCGTTGGCGTCTAAAATTGTGGTTGAAACAAACAATCCTGACAGCGATGTGTACCTGCCTATTTTTGCTCCCTTTGCCGCACTACACGAGCTGGTTCACGTATGGGACTACCAATACAATCAATTTGCTGAAAACCCTCATACGGAAGGGGCTGCTTTTTTTCTAGAGTCGTACGTGTTGGAAAACGGTAATTTTTACTCGCCAGAAGAGGAGTTGATGGGGCGCAAGTGGCAGCTTTTGCGGCAGGCGAGGGCTTTCCTGAGTGTGGAGTTACAAACCGGAAGAATGACTCCTGAAGAAGCCCGGCTGTTTTTAACGGAGAACCTGAACCATGATGAAAGGTATGCTGCCGCCGAAGTACAAGGAATGATCAATGATCCGATTCAGAAAATGAGCTATGCCGTAGGGGCGGCTCAAATTGATCAGCTTTGGGAGCAGGTGCAACAAACGTATCCAGAAATTAGCTTTAGAGCATTTATGGATTATTTGGTGGCCGTTGGCTCTGACGACACGGGTAACATTGTGGACTACGCCCGGGAACGCTACGGAATTACGCTTCAGGGGCTGAGTTCTACAGCAGACTAAATTTTGTGAGAAAGGCAATCTGTCTCGGGTGCATGTGTGCGTAGGTGTTGTTGCCGAATGGCCTCATAAGCCACCACGGCCACGGCGTTAGACAGGTTGAGGCTGCGGGCGTTGGGCACCATTGGCAGGCGAATGCTTTGGTGGGGATGCGCGTCAATCCATTCGGTGGGAAGCCCTTGTGTTTCGCTACCAAACACCAGCATGGTTTGTGGCAGGTAACTAAATGTATAGTGGCTGTTACGGGCTTTGGTACTGAGGTACACGGCTTGCCAGCCGGGCTTGCTAGTCAGTAGACTTTCAAAATCCTGCCAGTGCTGAATGTGGACCTGGCTAAAGTAGTCCATACCTGCACGGCCGTAAAAGCGGTCACTAAGCCGAAATCCTAGTTGGCCAACCAGATGTAGCTCTAACCCAAGGCAAGCACACAGGCGAGCTATGTTGCCTGCGTTTTGAGGAATTTGAGGCTCTACCAAAACAACAGAAAACGGTAACCCTGCGGGTAACTCAAGCAACAGGGAAGCATCGTTTGGGCTGGAGGTATCGGTGGCGGTGGGTTTCATCACTCGCGGGGAATGTACTCGGTGTATTCCAAAATTTTAGCGTAGGCAGGGTCGGTCAAAACGCGTTCGGTGCCCAACACCACACAGGAGAGCGGATCGCTGGCCACGTGAACGGGTACAT
>JANRKP010000027.1:0-38600 GCA_033763415.1 Candidatus Melainabacteria bacterium
CGGCTTAAAAAAACCCAGGCGCTAAACGCCCTTCATCTCATGGGTTCAACACGCAGCAGCTTGGTCAATTAAAAATGGGCCCAGAGGGATTCGAACCCCCAGCCAAGGCGTTATGAGCGCCCTGCTCTAACCGTTGAGCTATGGGCCCAGACTGGCAGCGGAAACCAATCCGAAAGTTAAAAAAGGGACTGGTTGCTGTTTGGTTTTTATTTTAACCAGAAAAAACATCGGCTTCATCACCCGATTTGGCTTCATCGCCCAATTTGTTAAGGCGAGTCATCCATTAATTTGCATGCGCATGTGTACGCGCAGCAGGGTTAATGGCAAAAGCCTTCATTAGCCAAGCACGATGATTGGGCAGCAGCAGCGGATCTTGGCGCATGAGATCCAGCAGAAAAGCCACGTGTTCGGGCGGTTGCGTCGCTGCAAGATTTTCCAGCCGCGTGTGCCACTGGGCAAAAGACAACCGAGAACGGCTGACCGCCGTGTGCCAAACCACGGGAATACCGGAAGTTTTAAAGAAATCCTCGGTTAAGGTTGGAATCAGTGAGGCTTGCAAGCGTAAACGCGCTTCGCTTACCTGGCGCACCACGCTGTTAGGGCGTTTTCGGTAATAAAACACAGGCGTTTCTACCGGAACAATCCCCCCCAAAGAGCCCCCGTACTGTTGGGCGCTAATGCCATACAACCGGCTGTAGAAAGCGCGATCCGACCCCAAGGGGTAGTAGGGCAACACCGGCAAATGGCTTTTACGAACCAGCAACGCCTGGTAATAGTGGGGCACAAAGCCATTGACCAAATTTTTCCAGCTTAACGCATTGTTCTTTGGCCATACCACGGGCCGCAACGGCCTATCAAACAGGCAAAGCGACTCCATTGGCAGCGCCTGTGGCCAGTGGGCTTTGGCCCCATAAGCCGCAAAGGCATAGGGGTGTTTCGCCAACGCATCCACCAGCGCACTCATGGCGTGTGGGCCCACGTAGCAGTCGTCACTGTCCATAAACGCCACCAACTGGGTATCTTCTGGCAACAGGTGGACCAACGCCAGGTTACGCACCGCCGGGTTACACCCCACATTGTGCGGCAACTGCCAAAATACGGCGGCCACCCGGTCGGTATGCTCGTCCATCCATTGCGTAATGGCGGCGGGCGTTCCATCGGTAGAACCATCATCCACAATGGCCAGGGCCATATGGGGGTAGTCTTGCCGACGAATGGATTCCAGACACGCCATAACATACGGCTTGCTGTTATACACGGGCACCACCACCGTTACCCGAGGGTAGTTGGCCATGCTGCCCACCCCGCTAAGGCTCTTAAACCACTGGCGGGTTGCATTGCAGCGAGAAGCGGTCCACCGAGACACACCGGCCCATTCCTGTTGCTGGGCTGGCGTTATGGTAGAACAACGTGGCAATAGAGCGAGCAGGCTGGCATGTGGCAAAGCGTTAGCAACATTCTGTAACGCCGGTAGGTTTGTCTGTTCGTTAGCGGCTAAATTGTGCTCAATAGACACCGATCAACACCCTTGAGCCACAGGCCCCCCAAAGTAAGGAGCCCAGGGCTTGCGCATAATTTCCAGGGTTTAGAGGATACCACCCTCGGCAAAAATTGCTACCCTGACCATAGGATTCTATACAAAACACCCCTTGGGGATCGATTGCCTGAGTTTTTGTTTTTTGCAAACAGCCTGTGAGTAACCCACGCAGTATGCCAAAGCCTAAAAAATCCAAAAAAGCGCTCGTTCAGTTTGCCGTAGCCGGTGTGGTTGCTGTGGTAGTAGGTATGGCCGCCATTGGGGTTACCTACATGCTGGTGGCTGGCATTATTGCCTTTAACGAACAAGAGCGCCAAAAAGCCTTTGCCGAAGCCGAATACCTCAAAGGCGAAATCGAGCGCGTGCGCGAATCGACCAAGAAAGAGAAAGTGCAGGTAACACGCAAAGCCAGTGAAGTGCGCGCATTGGTGGATATTCCCCAAGGAGCACCCGTCACGAACGCCATGCTGGAAGAAGCCCAAGTAGAGGAAAAAGAGCGCAACCCGCAAGCCTTTACCCGCATTAGCGACGTGGTGGGCATGCAGGCGGTTAACAAAATTTTTGCTGGCGAAGTGATGACCAAAGAAAAGCTGGCCATTGTGGATGACGCCTACCAAATTCCTAAAGGCATGCGGGCCATGACCATTCACGTGGATGACATTGCCGCCCTAAACGGTATTTTGGTGCCCGGTGTTTACGTGGATATTTTAATTACTCTGGAAGAAAAAGCCGACGCCAACGCCGTGAGCCAGGCCCTGGCCAAAACTATGCTCCAACGAGTCAAGGTCATTGGCGTGGGCAAAAAAGGCGGCGACAAAAAAGGAACCTCCTACGCGCAAGCGGGTGGCGGCGGGCAACCCATTACCCTGGCCGTTAGCCCTCAGCAGGCAGAACAACTGGCGCTCGCCAGCCGTTTGGCCAGCTTCCATTTGGTGTTACGCGGATTTGACGACGCCAGCAACGCCAACGTGTATGGTGCCGATATTGGCCAACTCGTCACGGGGCTCGATCGGGGCGCACTGATGAAAAACATGCCCAAACTGCCAGAAAGCCTGGCCAAGGATGCCGAAGTGCTGGTTAGCGATCCCAACAGCCTGCGAAACGGCGGTAGCCCTTCTGCCAGTGGCAACAGCAGTTCTGGCGGCAGTGGCAAAACCTTCAAAATGGAAATTTACAAGGGTGGCAGCAGCGAGGAAATGTCGTTTCAATCGTTACCATAATGTCTTCTCGTCGGCTTGCCTTTGGGCCAACACCCGCCCCAGTTTTTCTGTTTTTTTCAAAGCAGACCGGTTTTAACAAAAAACGTCAGGAAACAAACGCGTTTAGAGAGTGGAGACTTCAACCGTGAAACCATTCGTTTTAAAAATCAGCGGCAACCACCTAACCTTGGGCCGGTTGAACCTGTACGAATGGCGCCGAACGTGGGCTCGTCGCATTTTAGCCAGCACGTTACTGCTCGGCATCTTGGGCGCTAACACGCCGTTTGTCCTGTGGGCCGAACCCGCCCCAGGCCGTGAAGCAAACACGTCTCAGCAATCCAAAGTCAGCAACCCAGGCTCAGAAAGCTCAGAAAACCTGGTGCTGCAAGACCGAGATATTCCAACAGTTGCCGCATCGCCAGTTATCCAAAAAGCAGAGGGCCAAGCGCAAACTGCACCCAAAAGCAATCAGGCGATACCCACCCCGGATACAGAAAAGCCAACGCTGCGTCCCTCCAGCCAGGACAAAAAAACGGGTCTGCCAAAACCGGCTGGCATGAAGCCCATGGTGGCCCATCATCGTCATCAATCCTTGGCCAAACAGTTACCGGGCAAAGTGCTGGATGGATTTCAGCTTCAGGCCATGGAAACCCCCACCCTGAAAGGGCTAGACAACACCATACCCGCCACCAACAGCCCCGCCGCGCCCAGCAGCCTAAGCAGTAGCAGCGCCAGTGGCAAAACCTTGCAAGGCAGTGTCAGCAGCCTGCGCGTTACCCGCGGACGCTCCCAAATTATTAAGTTTGCCCAGCCCATTGTTCGGGTTTCCATTGCAGAACCCAACTTTGCCGATATTGTCCCCCTGTCGCCCGATCAACTGATGATTAACGGCAAGCAGCGCGGCGTTACCAGCCTGATTGTTTGGGACGAGTTTGGCCAGGAAGGCATTTTCGACCTCTACATTGAAAACGACACCTCCGAACTGCTCGAAGCGGTTAAGTCCATTGCACCGGGCGAAAACATTGAAGCCCGCGTAACCGACGATTCGTTTATTCTCTCGGGCCGGGTTTCCAACGCCGTCATTCTGGATGAAATCCGTCGACTGGCTTCTGCATACGGCTACCGAGACGAAAACTTTGTGGATTTAACCGAAACCCCCATGCCCCAGGTGGTCTTGGAGGTTCGCGTGGCCGAAGCCAACCGCAGCACCATTCGGCAGCTTAAAACCAGCTTTAACTCCAACCGCTCCGATCTCAGCCTCAGTCGGCTGGCCAACGATCTGGATTCGCAAATTCTGCAAGACCTGAACCGGGCCAGTGCTGGCCTGGTGCCAGGCAGTAACCTACAGTTAGGACCCGGCCGGGCAACGCCTTCTGCCATTTTGCAGGCAGGCACTAATGTTGGCGGGTTAACCGGCAGCTTTAGCGCTGGCAGTAGAGCGTTTGGCTTGGCATGGGATTTACTGGAAACCAACGGCCGCATTACCCTATTGGCGGAACCCAAACTGGTGTGTACCCATGGCCGTACGGCAGACTTTTTGGCCGGTGGCGAATTTCCCTACGTCTCCGGGGTGGACCAGAACGGCAGCCCTCTGATTTCTTTCCGGGAATTTGGCGTCAAGCTGAAGTTTACCCCCTGGGTGGCTGTGCGCTCTGGCCGGGTAGAACTCAAAGTAGAGCCAGAAGTCAGCAGCCTGGACCAGGCCAATTGCGTGATTGGCGCGGCTGGTATTCAAGTTTGCGGCCTACTGGTCCGAAGATCTTCTACAGTGGTGGAGCTGGGGGACGGAGAAAGCTTGATGCTCTCTGGTATTCTCACCCGAGAAGAGTCCAACCAGTTTGCACAAATTCCGTTTGTGGGCAGCCTGCCCGTTATTGGGCAACTGTTTAAAAACTCCGATAAAACCAAGCGGGAACGAGAACTGGTGGTAGTGGTCACCCCGCGCATTTTAAAGCCGGACGATCAAAACCGCTATTTAGGTAAATCGGCCCTGCTGGATGAATAGCCGCTCTTTTACCAGATTTCAGCCAGCCGGATTGAGCTAAAGCAATACCAGCCGATACACCCAGAGAGACAAGCTGCACAGGATACAGGGGAGCACCATGAGCCGTCGCGTTGCACAAGTGGTTATTATAGAAGAGGACGCCAACGCCCGAGGCCTCATTCGGGAATCGTTGGAAAGTTTGCCCAACCTGGAAGTGTTGGCCGAAACCGAAAGCCACGTGTATGGCTACGAGCTGGTACGGCACAACCGGCCACAACTGGTTTTTGTGGACTTGCGAAACGACCCGACCAAGGGCCTGGAAACCGTTCGAAAAATTTCCACCTACTTTCGCGACACACTGGTCTTTGTCTCTGGCAGCCAAATGGACCTGGAAACCATTTTGGCCTGTATGCGCGCCGGAGCCCGAGAATTTTTAAGCCGCCCCTTGAACCCAGAAGAAATTTTAACCCTCACCCAAAAACACCTTGATGACCTTCTGGTGGATAGCGACAGCGGAGATCGTTCCGGGCGGGTGCTGACCATTTTTAGCAACAAGGGCGGGTTGGGTAAAACCACACTGGCCGTCAACCTGGCCTTGAGCCTGTCTCGCGTGATTGGCAAGCCGGTGGCCCTGGTAGACCTAAACCTACAATTGGGCGATATTACCACCTTTTTAGACATTGCCCCCAAGCAAACCATTGTAGACATTGCCAAAAACATCGCCCGTGTGGACCGTGCCTACCTGGAGAACTCCTTGGCCTATTACGAGTACGATGGCGCAGAGGTGTTTGTGCTAGCCGACCCACTGCACGCGGAAGAGGCTGAAGAAGTAACTGCGGCACAAATTAACACGGTGCTCACTGTGCTTAAAGCCGCCTTTGACTACGTGATTGTGGACACCACCACCTCGTTTGATTCTAAAACCCTGACCGCGCTGGATTTGGCCGATAACATCTTGCTCACCTCTATTGTCAACCTGCCCAGCATTCGCAGCACACAGCGCGTTTTAACCCTGTTTGATCGCCTGGGTTACGAGAAGCAGAAGGTCAAACTGATCATCAACCGTTACATTCCAGACGAAGAAATTGACCTGGATGACGTGGAAGAAACCCTGGACCACGAAGTGTTTTGGAAAATCCCCAACAATTACAACGTGGTTATGACGGCCATTAACCGAGGAGTGCCCATTATTGGGGTTGAAAAAAGCGACAGCATGGTCGACAACTTTACTGAGTTTGCCCACCGCATCAGTGGCGTACTCAACAACGGCCTGCTAGAGCCCGCCGCCGTGGGCAACAACAATTTTAGCCAAAGCGCGCGTGGCGGTAACAAAAGCCTATTAGGCAACCTATTTGGCAAAAAGTAGCCCTCGTTTTCATCCACCACCACTATGAGGAGGTACGGGCCTAGACTATGTCCTTAAGAGAGCGCCTACAAAAATCGACCCAGCGCGGACGATTTGCAAACCAGTACCAGCCGGGCGCCCCCACGGCCAGCGAACCGCTGGCTGAGGCTCAACTCTCCAACTCGCACAAGGGCGAAAAGTTTGAAGAACTCAAAACCAAAATTCACTCCAAACTGGTAGAAAACCTGAACCTGGACCCCAATGAAATCCTGGATGAATCGGAAGTCAGTTCGGCCGCCAATCAGTTTTTAGAGCAATACCTGGCTGTTGAAAAAATTCCGATGAGCCGACCCGAGCGCGAAACCATGGTGCGCGAGTTGGTGGAAGAAATTTTAGGCCTCGGTCCGCTGGAGCCCCTCCTAAAAGACCCCTACATTTCCGATATTTTGGTAAACGGCCCCAAAAACATTTACATCGAACGCAACGGCAAGCTGCACAAATCCAGCGTTACGTTTAAGGATGACGCCCACCTGATGCACATCATCGACCGGATGGTCTCTGCCGTAGGCCGAAGAATTGACGAAAAAACCCCAATGGTCGACGCGCGCCTCAAGGATGGCTCTCGGGTAAACGCCATTATCCCCCCCTTGGCGCTGGATGGCGCCTCGATTTCCATTCGGAAATTTAAACGAGACGCCGGGACGATGGAAAAACTGCTGAACTGGAAGTCCCTGACCCCTTATATGGCCCTCATGCTGGAAGCCTCCGTTCGTTGCCGCCAAAACATTATTATTTCTGGCGGAACGGGTGCCGGTAAAACCACGCTGCTCAACAGTCTATCGGCCTGCATTCCAGAAGATGAGCGCATTGTCACCATTGAAGACTCCGCCGAACTCCAACTCCAGCAAGACCACGTGGTTCGGCTGGAAACCCGCCCGCCCAACATTGAAGGCGAAGGAGCCATTCCGGCCCGACAACTGGTTATCAACTCCCTGCGGATGCGCCCGGATCGCATTGTGGTAGGCGAGTGCCGGGGCCCGGAAACCCTGGATATGCTCCAGGCAATGAACACGGGCCACGATGGATCACTAACCACACTACACGCCAACTCGCCACGAGATGCCCTTTCTCGGATTGAGACCATGTGTATGATGAACAACAACCCGCTGCCCGCGCTGACCATTAAGCAACAAATTGCCTCGGCCGTACACATTATTGTGCAGGCCAGCCGCCTGCAAGATGGCTCACGGAAAGTGACCAGCATTTCTGAAATCATTGGCATGGAAGGCGAAGTAATTGCCATGCAGGAGATTTTTAAGTTCGAGCAACTGGGACTGGACGACGAAGGCCGCGTGATTGGCCGCCATGTGGCTACCGGAATTCGTCCGCGTTTTGCCGACCTGTGCCGCTCAATGGGCGTGTATCTGCCACTGGATTTATTCGATCCCAAATCGGCGGAAAACCTGGCCGCCGCAGAACTCACTGGCGATATTGGCAACCTGCCGCAACGCTCCGGCCATTCCTCTGCGCCGCCACCGGTTAACGATGCTACTGACGATGGCACCAGACGCGTCACACCCGCGCTGGGGAACGATCCGTTACGGGATCGGTTGATGAAGAAATGATGCGCAACCACCCAGCCCCCACCCAGGGAAAAAAATCATCCCGTCGTCGCACACCAAACACCCGGCAACCTAACCGCACGTTGAAGAGCTGAATTACCCCATGGAGCAGTCTGTACTACTCATTTTAGTGATTGGAATGCTGGGCCTGTGTGCGGCAGCCCTGGGAACAGCCATTTATTTTTTGCAGCGCTACAACAACCCAGACCTCACCAACACCCAGCAACGACTGGTTAAATTTAGGGTCTATGCCGAAGAGGAAGCCCTGTTTGGCGAAGTGGCCGGGGGCCGTAACCTGGCGCGCCTGTTCAAGGATTCTGGCTACGCCAACGAGGTGTTAGGCCGCTTTTTGGAGCGCTACACTTTTGTGCGCAACGTCAAAACCTTGCTCCGCCAAGCGGGTATTGATATGCCCGTGGATCGCTTTGTCCTGTTGGGTCTGCTCACCCCGGTTGTGGTTGGCATTCTATTGGCCAACGTCTTGGGCATTCCGCCGCTCACGCTGGCAGGCGTTGGGGCGGCCGTTATTGTGTACGTGGTGGTGGGCGTTAAGAAAAAACGCCGAATGGACAAACTCGTCCATCAGTTGCCCGATGCCCTTAGCCTGATGACCAGTTCGCTTCGGGCAGGACATTCGTTTCAGGCGGCCCTTACCATTGTGGTTAGTGAACTATCGGACCCCATTTCCACGGAATTCAGCCAAGTCGTCACCGATATTAACCTAGGTATTCCGGTTAAAGACGCCTTGAAACGCTTGGTAGAAAACCTGCAAGGGCTGGTAGACATACAAATGTTTTCCACCGCCGTGCTCATTCAACGAGAAAGTGGCGGCAACCTGGCCGAAGTGCTCGATAAGCTGGGCTACACCATTCGAGAGCGTTTTAAACTCAAGCGGCAAATTATGGCTTTAACCGGTCAATCTCGCCTCACGGGCTACGTACTGGGCCTGGCCCCCATTATTCTGTTGGCAGGCTTTACCCTGGTAATGTACGGGTACGTGCAACCCCTCTACGAAACGGGGTTTGGTAACGTGCTACTGGTCATTGCCTTGGTCATGCAGGTTATCGGCTTTTTCGTGATGCGAAAAATTATTGATATTCGGGTGTAACCCACCTGTTGATGTTCTTGCAAAAAAGCAAACCGGAGCTTTGTTTCCATGCCCGAAATGACCACCACCGTTAACGCCACCACCCAGGCAAGCGTTGCTGCCAGTAACGCCGCGGCCACGGCAAGCGCTGCTGCCGTTGGCGACCCGGGCCAACTAATGGCTTTGTTGCCCATTGCCATTGGCGTGCTTGGCCTCATTTTGGCGCTGGTCATTTTTTTGGTGGTCAGTGGCTACCTGGATATGACCACCGAGGAAGAATCCCCGATTAAAAACCGGCTTCGCGCCATTCGAGACGACACACTCAACGGCGGACGGGTGCAGTTGACAACCGCACAGCGCTTTAAGGTCTACCAGGAACAGCTTATGGTAAAGCTGCACCCGGTGGCCCAGCAAATGTACGGCAAAAACGACATGTACCTGGATAAAATACGAATTTTACTAAGCGAGGCAGGCCAGCCTGATAGCGACAACGCCGTGCAACTGTTTTTAACCACTCGGGTGATGTTTGGCCTGGCCTTTGGAGGCGCGCTCTTTTTTATGGGCCTGGTGGTTTCTATGGGAAACCTGCTGCTAATGACCGCCGGATTGATCATGGGCCTGCTACTGGGCAGTCGCCTGCCGGAAATGCGGCTGCGCGGCATGGGCAAGCGCCGACGCGAAGAAATTACCTACACCTTGCCCGACGTGCTGGATTTGATGGTTGTTTGCGTAGAAGCCGGTTTGGGCTTGGATGCCACCGTCTCTCGGGTGGCGGAAGAAGCCCGCACCATGGCGCCCGATTTTGCCAAGGAGCTAAAGCGCGTGATGCGAGAACTGAACGCAGGGTTGCCACGCCAGGAGGTATTTCAAAACCTGGGCAAGCGCAACGGCGTGGAAGAGCTTAAATCGTTGTGTGCCTTGGTTATTCAAAGCGATAAAATGGGCACCAGCATTTCCGATATGCTGCGGGTCTACTCCTCAGATATTCGCACCCGCCGAAGACAAAAGGCCGAAGAGCTGGCTTCCAAGGCCAGTGTTAAAATGTCGTTACCGTTGGTGTTTTTTATCTTTCCGCCCCTGGCCATTGTGCTGCTTGGGCCGATGGTGATTACCGCCGCCAGTATTTTTCTGCCCAGTGGCTAGGAAAGAACAAACGCCCGTCCATTTGCCAGACCGAACGTTAGCACACCCAAAGACAGAGATTCCACCCGCAATGAGCCAGGCACAACCCTCCACACCAAATTCACAGGCTCATCCTCGGGTGCCTTCTATAAAAATGGATGCGTTGGATGTTAGCCACCTGAGCAATGACCCCTTTGACTGGCAGGGCCAACAGGATCATGCCTGTTTACTGCTCCACGGGCTGGGGGGCGGCATTTACGAGCTCTACCCCCTGGCCAAAGCGCTTCATCAATACGGCTACGGGGTAAAGGGCATCAATTACCCAGGACACCAGCACCCGGCGAAACAAATGCCCGCCTCTTGCTGGACCGACTGGTACAGCGCCGCAGAAAGCGCCTACCTGGAACTTTGCGCACGCGGCTACCGCCGGATTACACTGGTTGGGTTTTGCCTGGGTAGCCTACTGGCCCTAAAACTAGCGCAACAACAGGCTAAAAGGCATCAAGGGCTGCAACTGGTGTTGCTTAGCCCGTTTTTACGGGTACGGCACCAGTGGTATTACGGGCTTCGGCCGGAAACCTATACACGCATTTTAGGGGGTGTGGTTGGCAATGTACCGCGGTTTCAGCTTCCACTCCACGATCCGGTTGTTCGGCAAGCGGCCCACCGCGTGGCCTATTACCGCACCTTTAACGTTAGCGCCGTTCGTAGCGCACTGGAACTGATTCGCCTGGTGGAGCCGACCCTTGGCCACACGGAGCAACCCGTACTCGTGGCCTATTCCAGACAAGACAAAGTGATTTGCCCACAAGCCGCCAGACAGCTATACGATCAATTGGGCAGCGCCGATAAAACCCTGGTCGAACTCACGCGCTCAAACCATATTCTTCCGTTAGACGTAGAGCGCGACTACCTGTGGCAAATGATTGCCGGTTGGATCGAGGGGCATCGCAACACGGATGCGCCATCCGTCTCCAAGCCCTGAAGCGAAATAGTCCGCTCTGGGTTGCCTTACTCTTCTTTAAGTAAAACGCTCACGCGCTCCTCTGCTTTGGCCATGGCCACCTGAGCAGACATTTCTCCAAGCAGGGCGGCCTGAACGTAGTAGTCCACCAGCTCATGAATTTCTCGTTGGCGCGGGTGCAACGGCGGCGGCTGTGTTGCCGCCAGCAACTGCTTGGCACTGAGCGCACGGGCCAGCTTGGCGGGATCCACCTCCGTGGGGGCAGGCGGAGCAAACATCGGGTCCTTTAACCCCTGCCGGGTGGAAGGCAATACGGGCGCCTGCTGGCACAAGAGCAACTGATTGTACGTATTGGTGACAAACAAAGCGAAATCCACCGCCTGCTTGGGGTGTTTGCTGCGTTTTGGCACCACCAGCACCATCGGAGAGAAATCGGTATACGCGCTTTGGGTTGGAAATTGCGGCGCAATACCCGTGTTGGCGTACACCGTTGGCGCGTTTTCTTTCACAATATTTAAAAAGTTAGCCCCTGCCATTAACAGCGCTAACTGACCCGATTGGTAACGATCCACTGCGGCGCGATGCCCTTCTGTTAACGCATCGGCAGGAATGAGCCGCTGTTGGTAGAGGGTTTTCCAGTAGTCTAAAACGGTGGCGGCGCCTTGCCTGGCAAACACCGCCGTTAAAACCGGGTGTTGGGCTTTCATCAATTTCTCTTCCGGGTAGGCATCCTCCCACAGCGGCACCCCTTGTTTGAGCAGTTGCTTTAAAAATTGTCCGCCCTCCGTTAAGGTGGGCATTACCGCGTACGCGGAACTGTCTGGATGGTGTCGCATGGTTTTTGCCAGTTGCGCCAACGACTCGGCGTTGGAAGGCACCCGCCCCGCCGCATAGCGCTGTAGCAAGCCGCGGTTGTAAAACGTAACCTGAGAGGTAACATACCAGGGCACACCCACCGTTTTATGCCGAAACGTGGTGGATTGCCACACCACGGGCAGGTACAAGGCCCGTTGCGCGGGCGTGGTCCATTGGTTCATATCCAGCAGGGCGTTACGGCTGGCCAAAATGGCGGAAAAACTGGGGTTGAGATTGATCACATCGGGCGTATTCGGGCTCAGCATGGCCGTAAGGGCACGTTTCTCCCCTTCAGAAAATGGCACATCCACCCAATGAACGTGCACGTTGGGGTGGCGCTGTTCGTATTGCGCAATCATTTGGCGCATTTGCGGGGCAAAGGGCTGCATCTGGAGTGTCCAAAACTCCAGATGCACCTGGCCCGTGTGGTTGGGGTCTACTTTTTTGGCGCACGCGCTGAAAGCTACCGCAGCAAGGACCAAAAGCCCAAGCAAGCATACCGCAACGCGCATTCGCTTCCACACAACCCCAGTTACAGCCCCACTTACGGCTCGCGCCTTCATTGGCAGGAAGTCCTCTCTCAACAACAATATAACGCAGCATAACAATTGCGTTGTTACGTTGCGCTGGTTGTCATTGTACAGCGAAGCCGCTGCGGTATCACGAGAGTAGGGAGCGAGTAGGGAAGCCCCTCCAGCAGAGAAGCTGGCTAGCTCAGGGCCACTGCGGCCAACGTCTGCTCGTACAGTGCTCGCAAATCGTCATCTGAAAGACGCCGTTTTTCATCCGCCATTAACTTGAACGCCTGAAACAGCTCTCCCATCCGTTCATCGGGCGGATGAAGACCAATGGCGGCCATTCGGGCCTTTAATGCCGAACGACCCGACCGAGGCCCCAACGGCAGCTTAGAGCCTGGGTTCCCCACCATTTCCGGGGCCATAATCTCGTACGTTTGTCGGCCTTTCAAAAAGCCATCCTGATGAATACCCGACTCGTGGGCAAAGGCGTTATCGCCCACCACGGCCTTGTTGGGCTGCACCACCATTTGCGTTAAACCGGAAACCAACTGACTGGTTTCGTACAAATGCTCCGTGGCCACGGCGGTGTAGGCCCCTTCAAAAAAGGGTTCCCGCACCCGAAGCGCCATGACAATTTCTTCCAGCGCCGCGTTGCCAGCCCGTTCGCCCAGGCCGTTAATGGTACATTCCACCTGCCGGGCGCCATTGCGCACCCCCATTAAACTGTTGGCCGTGGCCATGCCCAAATCGTCGTGACAGTGGGTGGAAATAACAGCCCGTTCAATATTGGGCACGTTGAGCACAATTTTACGAATGAGCCCACCAAACTCCTCTGGCAGCGTGTAGCCCACGGTATCGGGAATATTAACCGTGGTGGCGCCAGCATCAATGGCGGTTTCCAACACCTTGTAGAGAAAAAACGGCTCCGTCCGGCCCGCGTCTTCCGCAGAAAATTCCACATCCACGCACTTACTGGCCGCATAGCCAACCATCTCGCGAATGATCTGCAAGATTTCATCGCGCGTTTTTTTAAATTTGGCCGCAATGTGAATATCACTCGTGGCAATAAAGGTGTGAATTCGGGGCCGTTTGGCCACGCGAATCGCATCCCAGGCGGCGTCAATATCGGGCTTTGTGGCGCGGCTTAAGGCGCAAATAATGGGGCCTTCCACCTCGGCGGCAATCGTACGGACGGATTCAAAATCTTCTGGGCTGCTAAAGGGAAACCCCGCCTCAATCACATCCACCCGAAGCTTGGCCAACTGTTTGGCCAACTGTAGTTTTTGCTCCCGTCGCAACGCTGCCCCTGCCGACTGTTCTCCATCTCGCAACGTGGTATCAAAAATCAAAACGCGGTTGGCATCAGAGCGCGTTGGCGTGTCGTTCAATTCGGAAGCGGCTGGGGAAGACATCTCGTATAAACTCCAATAGGCAGTGGCAAAAGAAACGGGAAGCATCAGATTAAGACAAGCAAACGGGAACATTCAACAAAAGGCGCACGCACCCGCTTGAGGGAAAAACACAACGGAAGGCTAAAAAGCCAGAAGGGCGGCAGCAACACAAAGGCACTGGGCAGCCAGGTAGCTCCATTGGCACAACGAGCCCTAAACAAGGCATTCTCCGAGGGGCTTGATCAATCTAAGTAAAAAGCCGTAATAATTTTGCGCTTGTCTTCGGCGTACTCCACCGCACTTTGCATGGTGCCACTATCGTGGAAGAGAAACATAATGAGCTGTTGGCAGTCATCCACAATCTCTCGGTTGCACAGGCGGCTGGCGTCAGACAGTTTCATCATCTCCCACTCAATGTGCTCCACGATATTGGGCACACCAATCAGCTCATCCTGAACATCGGAAGGCTGCTGGCCAATGGTTTGTGGCAAAATCACTTTCAGCATTTTAGGGTTCGCGCGCATGGCGCCACGAATGGCCGCGGCATTGGCCCCGGAAGACCCACCACTGGTAATAATGGTATTGCCTTCTTTGGCCAGGTTGTAGGCCAACCCCTGAATAAGCTCCTGGTGAGGCAGCGGGATGTTTCGGCTACCGATAATGGCAACCCGCTTGGCCGGTTGACGTAACGCGCTGAATTCTGCCGCCAACTGATCGTCTGGGTCTGGAATATCGGCATCTACCTCATCTCCACCGATGGGTACAACCGGAATGGGCATTTTTTCTCCGTTGGGCTGGCCCGTGCCGTACCAAAGCCCCTGCACTGTTGCGTGTTGTGTATCGTTCATACCAGACCCGTCACTGTTCCTTACATTTCAATCACAAACGTTAACCATTCCGTCGTTGCTTCGTCTTTTTTTAACCGGTGGCACAGACAAAAACAACCAATGGCGCCAAGCCATTACAGCCATAAACCCAATGGTAACAGCTTGTAACAGAGCGTCCTTGCCGATAGGGGCTATTATTATAGTACAAGGCCATGTGTGTTTAAATACCGTGTCAGGTTTTTTCAGTGCCTATCACAAATAGCCCATTGCGGCTTGTCCCCTCAACACTGTCTAAAACCTTCTGCTATGGGGAGAGCCTTGTATGTCCATATCCGAGGTATTGGTCTGTGAGCCAACGGAGCCTTTTTTGACAGACGCACATCCTATGCTCGAAGGCTTAAATCCCGATCAACAGGCAGCCGTTGGTTTTGGCGGGGGTCCTTTACTGGTACTGGCTGGCGCCGGTAGCGGCAAAACACGGGTGCTCACGCGTCGTATTGCCTTTATGCTGCAAGGGGGCATTCCCGGTCCACACCGCGGGCTGATGCCGCAGGAGATTTTGGCCGTAACCTTTACCAACAAAGCCGCCAAAGAAATGCGAGAGCGCATTGGACACCTGGTAGGAGACGAAATTGCCAAGGCGCTCTGGGTGGGCACGTTCCACAGCGTTTGTGGACGAATTCTTCGCCGAGACATTGAGCATTACCGCTCCGGCGCAGGCCGCCAGTGGAATAATCGGTTTGTGATTTACGATACCGATGAAAGCCAGGCCGCCATTAAACAGGTATTGAAGGCCCAGAATCTGGACGAAAAAACCTACCAGCCGAGAATGATCCACAGCCAAATTAGCCAAATGAAAAACAACGGGCTGGATGCCTACGCATACGGCTCGACCGCCACGGATTTTAAGTCTGAACGATTGGCCCTGATTATGGATGGCTACGAAGCCGTTTTGGCGGAAAACAACGCCTTGGACTTTGACGACATGCTGCTGATGAGTGTGGGCGTGTTGCAACAAAACCCTGAGGTTTTGGCGCGCTACCACCGGCAGTTTCAGCATATTTTGGTGGATGAATTTCAGGATACCAACGATGTGCAAGCCTCCTTGGTAAGAATGCTGGCCTTGGGTACAGCCAATCGCACCGAAGGCGACGAGCGCCGTAGCCAACCCGGCTTTTGGCATGGCCGCAGTCTGACCGTGGTTGGCGATGCCGATCAATCCATTTATAGCTGGCGAGGGGCCAATTTCCGAATCATTCTCAACTTTCAGAAAGACTTCCCGGAAACTCGCGTCATCAAGCTGCTGGACAACTACCGCTCGACCCGAAATATTTTGGATGTGGCCAACGCCATTATTGAAAACAACACGGAACGTCTGCCCAAAGATCTGCGCTCGGTTAAAGGCCAAGGCCAGGCCGTAACGGTGTATGAGGCCGATGACGACCGGGAGGAAGCCGCCTGGATAGTAGAGCAACTGGTGCAAGTTAGCCGCAGCGGCGCATACAAACCCGGCGACTGCTGCCTGCTATACAGAACCAACGTGCAAAGCCGCTTGCTGGAAGAAGTGCTGATGTCTCGCGGCTTGCCCTACACCATGATTGGCGGGTTAAAGTTTTACGAGCGCCGCGAAATTAAAGACGTACTGGCTTACCTGACCGTGATTTTTAACGAGCAGGACGCTTTTAGCGTCAAGCGGATTTTAAACGTGCCCAAGCGCGGTATTGGCAAAACCACGGTGGAAAAACTGGAGCAGGTCGCTCAACAACAGGGTATTTCCTTTTACCAAGCCCTACGTCTGCCGGATGCAGCCGGGGTCTCTGCTGGCAAAACGCGCCAGGCACTTGGCGAATTTGTCACTGTGCTAGAGGCCCTCAAAGAGGATGCCGAGACCATTCGCCGGGTAGATGGGCTGATGGAGCAAATTTTAAAGCGCACCGGCTACAACGAGGCTCTGATGCTGGAAGACCCCACCGACAGCGAAGGGCGGCTAGCCAACGTGGAAGAACTGCTGAATGTGGCCAAGCAGTTCCACCTGGAGCAACCCGAAGGCGATTTGGCAGACTTTTTAACCCAAATGGCCCTGCTCAGCGATATCGACTCTGCCGAACCAGCGGAAAATCGCTTTGTGTTAATGACGCTTCACGCGGCCAAAGGACTAGAGTTTCCGGTGGTGGGCATTAGCGGGTTGGAAGAAGGCCTCTTCCCCCATATGCGAGCCCTCAGCGCGCCAGACCAAATGGAAGAGGAGCGACGGCTAATGTACGTGGGGGTAACCCGCGCCATGGACCGGCTGTACCTTTCCTATGCCCGGCGACGGCTCGTGTTTGGGGAGCTGAAGTACAGCACGCCCAGCCGCTTTCTAAGGGAAATTCCGGCCGACTTGTTAACGGGCAGCTATTCACTCGACCGAAGCGCAAGCCGAAGCCACAGCAGTGTGGATCAGTTACGGCGTGGGGGCCGTGGCGCGGGCAGCACCACAAACCGATCCAATCAACCCGAGCCTTACGCCAGCGGCATTTCTGCCTCACAGCGGGCTTTGGCCAACAACACACCCGCTGCTCGCCCCACGGGCAACAGCTTTAACGCCACACCCGGCAGCCCCACCAAGCTGATACTACCCAGTCCCAGCGCAAGCAAGTCATCCAACACGCTTGCTACTAAGCCTCCCCAGGAGACCAGCAGCCTTGCTACACCGCCTGGAAGTAGTTTTGCGGTCGGCGATCGGGTTGTGCATGCCAAGTTTGGTGTTGGCACCGTGGATCAAGTATTGAGTTCGGGCGAAAAAACGCTTTACAACGTTCAGTTTGACCGCATCAAGGGTCGAAAACTACTCGACCCTCGCTTTGCCAAACTGGATGCCGCCGAATAACACATCTGGATTGCAGATGCCGTTTCCATTGGCTTTAGATGCCGTTTCGAAGCACGAGTGTTTGGGTGCTTGTACTTAAACGGCGGCCGCCCACGCGTCTCGTGGCCCTTGGTGTGGCTGCGGGCTATTGGGATCCTGCCGGTTTAGCACACTGGGCTGGTTGGGCTGGTTTGCGCTGCCATTACCATAAATGGTCACCAGCCCACCCAGGTTGGCGTAGGCAACATCCAGCCCAGCGCCCAAATCGTCTGGCTCGGGCGAGGATTTTCGGATAAATTCTTCAGCAGCACTGCGGTTTCCGCCAAAGCGACTTAAAATAGCCTGAAATTTAAAACCTGCACCGCCAAATCCGGCAGCAGCCTCGGTTAATCCCATGGGTCATCGCCTCCGTATCCTGTCTTGCATTCCATCTCTGTGTCGTTATGCATGCTTGCAACATAAATGGGCTTCTATCTTTCAAAATTGAACCCGGCAGCAGCCGCCAAAATCGCCCCTTGTTCCACAGACAACCGCTGTGAAAACCAAAAGCCGTCCCAAGCGTCCTGCTCGAAATCCTGCTTGAAATAGAGTCCCCGTTCTAATGCTTTAACTACCTGAATGGATAAAAACAAAATATAAGGATTTTGTTCAGGCTGTACGCCAAGGCATTACAAAGTGTAACGGCTGACAAAGTGTAACGCTCGACACACTGTAACGCTTGAATGACGCATGGCGGCCAAAGCAGATGCAACCAACTTCCGGCCCAATGCTACCGCCCAAGGAGCCCGCCCAAACATGCTCTCGCTACGGGTCTACACCAAAACATCCGAACGCGGCTTCGTTAGCCACGAATGCCGACACGGACCCAGCTGGCCTTGAAGGTAATCAACCACGCCCCAGAATCTGGCCCAAAATCGCTCCCGGCAGGCCGCCACCCGCGAAGGCTTCAGCAACATGGCAGCGGGCACTTTTAGGGCCAGCACCCCCAAATTCAGCACCGCAAGTAATAGGCAGCTCCACAAGGGCAGTGTTCCGGCCGTCATTTCTACAAAATACAGTCGGTTACGTTGCATATAGTATGCTGGCAAAGCCTGATTGGGGGCCGACTTCGACAAACCATGATAAACAGAGGCATTCAGACACACACCCGTCTCAAAACCAGCCTGCCGAACCCGATGACAGAACTCATCGTCTTCGTAATACAGAAAAAAGGGTTCATACAACCCGCCCACCGTTTCCAATATATGGCGAGGAATGAGCATACTGGCCCCACTGAGGCAAGGGACCGGCCAATAGCCACTGGCATTGGGCACAGCAGGCAGGCGCACCCGACGGGCTTTGCCCAGCCACGGGTTATGCACCCGCCCGACCATTTGAAGCGCGCCATCGGGATGCAGAACCAAAGAACCCAACACGCCGACACTACCCTGTTGACGTCGCCCTTCAGCCATGGTCACCAACTGAGACAACGTATCGGGCTGCACCCAGGCATCGTTGTTGAGCAGCCACACGTAGTCCGCCCCTTCGGCAAGCGCACGCTCCAGGGCCAGGTTACAGCCGCCACTAAAGCCAAGATTTTCCGAGGAAGCGTACAGCGTCAACCGATCGTTTGCCTGCACCACGGGCTGTAAGCGCTCTAGCGAATCGTCACCAGAGCCATTTTCAACAACAATCGCTCGCCAGTTGGCGTACTGCTGCGCGTTGAGCGAGGCCAGACATTGCAAGGTTGCTTCCGCCGAGCGGAAGTTTAGCAAGACGACCCAGACCGTGGGCTGTGCTTGGGAAGCAGGCCGAATTTCTGTAGAAGAGCCAGCCACCGGAAAGAGCGTATGGTTTACGTTAGACAAGCAAAACACCTGCTACAGCGATACTTTAAGCGCGTACGACAACGCCAAATAAACGGACGTTGAACCCACACGGAGAGGGCAAGCAAAAGAAGATAGTCACCCCATTGTATCCCATATGGCAAGCATCCCACCTCTACGCCCCAACGGGGGGGAGGGGAACACCTTAAATCCTGGCAAAAAACAGCGCCCCCCCAATCCTGGTATGGGATTGAGGGGGTGTTAAGAGAAAAGTTGTTGAGCGTCGTCGTTAGGATGAGGACGCGTTGCTTTGGTCAGCTATTTGGGAATCACGGTATAGGTTCCGGTTCGCGGATCCGTAATGCACTTTTGGCCGCCAATAGAACACTGAATAATAGAGCTAATGGATACTTTTTTAGCGGACACCCCGCCTCCCGCAGAAGCCGTGGACGATGAGGAGGAGGTACTAGAAGCACCGTCCTCTGGTGTCACACAAACCTCACCTTTTTCGGTTGTAACAGAAGAGCCTGAGGTGGATACGCCTGAGGTGGTGGTTGCCCCGGGCAGTACGCCCGGCACGGCACTGCTGGTGGTTCTGCTACCGCTTGTTCTTCCGGCTGTCGATGTGGTGCCGGTTCTAGACCCACCACTTGTGCCAGCGGTTTGCCCCCCCCCTGAGGCTGAAGTCACCGAGCTTCCACCCCCTGCTCCTGCTGAGGTTTCTAGCACAAAGCCCGAAGAAGTACCGCCCCCCACTGATGAACCAAAACCGCCTGAGCCACCCCCGCCGGTTGCGCGAGAGCCCGAAGCGATCGGGGAAGAACCCGAAGCGCTCACGCTGCTGCTTCCGTACGAGCTGCTGGTGCCTTTGGCGCCAAATAGTTTGACGGTATCATCGCGCTGAATGACGGGTGCGCCACTGCCCGCAGAGACAGAGCCACCGCCCCCTGATCCACCACTACGCCCCCCTTGGCCCATTGCGGCGGCCACATTGGGCATGATATTAGAACCGTATCCTTGTTGCTGTTGCCCAGGAGCAACCCCAGAAGCAGGAGCGCCTGCACCACCGCCGCCACCCGCAGTGGCACGTCCCGCAACAGACCGACCACCACTGTGCAAGTACTGTTGACGAATTTGTTCTAGCTCTTCCTGCATTTCAGCAGGGTTGCCATTATCCACGGTGCGGACACCACTGGCGTTTCTGGCAGAAGCGCGGCTGCCTGAGTTTAAGGCATAGGCCAACAGGGTGCGAATCTCTGTAATGGTTTCTCCCACCCCCGTGGCACTGGAAACCACCGTACGACTAAAGTGAGACTGGCAACTGGACTGCAACCGCCCCTGACGCATGTTGTCCTGCAAGGCCTCCAGCTTGGCGCGTTGGGCTGCTCTTTCGGCAGTTAGTGTGCCTTTGGACTCTCGCTCGGTCACAATCATTAAATTTTGTCCGCTCGAAGTCATATCTTTCAGCCAGTAAAAGCAGGCGTCTTCCAAACCATGTTGACGAGCGCGATCCACTTCGCGGTCCAAACGCTGCATTCGTTTGGTAAGGGCCAGTTGAATGGCCTCTTCCGAGCTGAGATCCGCTTCGCTCAAAGCCGCGTCTGCCTCTGGATCGCCTTCGGTTGCCACGGCCTTCTTTTTGTTTTGGCTCGTAAGCCCCGTACCATGGCTACGGGCCTTGCCTCCTGCGGCACCCGACCCCTGGGAATCCAAACCCGCGACTTGCTTTCCCTGCTCTCCAGTCGTGCCTTTTGCCGAGGAGCCTACCGTGTTTGAAACCAAAAAGGTTAAGCCCAACACCAATACCAGCGCTACAGAACCAGCAATGGCCACCGTTTTTACCGGAAACTTTCCTTGGCTGAGTTGAAACTTTGCCATGGTATTTGGGTCCTCTTACTGCAAGACTGGCCTCAGTGACGAATGGAAATCTTTAGTAAATGCCTCGCTATTACATCGCTACATGGATATAACCTGTATAAACTATCGACCAAAGCGACTGGCTCTGGAGAAAATGAGCCAACAGATACATATTTATTTACAAAATGTTTTATTTTTATATTTGCTGTCATTACACAAAACAACAGCCACCTTCACGAGGAAAGTGGCTGTTGATACGTGGCAAACTGGTTTTAAAGCCTAGGCTTTGCCCAAGGTTTGCTCGCCGGGCTTCCAACCCACTGGGCACAGATCCCCAGACTGGAAGGCTTGCACCAAGCGCAACACTTCATCCACGCTGCGGCCCACGGCCAAATCGTTCACCAAGTAGCTGCGCAGTACGCCGTTGGGATCAATGACAAACGCGCCACGAAGGCTAATGCCCTTGTCTTCAATTAACACGCCGTAATCGCGGCTAATGCGGTGGTTAATATCTGAGAGCAGCGGAAAGTTAACCCGACCCAGAGAAGACTCGCTCCACTCTTTGTGAGAGTAAACACTATCCACGCTGGCTCCCAAAATTTGGGTGTTCAGTTTATCAAATTCGGCTTTCTTTTCGTTAAAGCCTTTGATTTCCGTCGGGCAAACAAACGTAAAGTCTAACGGGTAGAAGAACAGCACCACCCACTTGCCTCGGTATTGAGACAGGGATACCTGTTTGATTTCACCTTCTACATAGGCTTGGGCGGTAAATTCCGGTGCCTCGCGTCCAATTTGCGGTGCCATGGACAACTCTCCTTGGTTTGGGTAATAACGGCCGCCCGGGCAGATACAAACCTGCACAGGCCACAACATTTTGTGTGCGCCTATTGTAACCCCAACCCCACCCGAAAAAAAGTGAATGAATTGTTAAGAACTTGGAGGTGAGGGGAATCGAACCCCTTGCCTGTTGCGTGCGATGCAACCGCTCTACCAAGTGAGCTACACCCCCAAGTTTTGAGAGGCCTATAGTATAGGCAAAGTGGGTCTAAAAAATCAAACCCTTCTGTCCTTGCCTCTACACAGTCCTTTAGAGAAACAGTACAATATGGAAAATAGGGGGGCTTACACACGGTAAAACCCAACCAAACACGGTTTATTTCTCCGTGCTTGGTTTAGCCGTTCAAGTCATATCCGTCCCCCGGCAGGAGCAGAGGTTCTGTTATCCATATGGCCACCACTCAGGCAAAAACGTCCATACGCCCGGCAAGCCTTTCGCCCGAAGCACAATCTGCCCTTGAAAGTTTAAAACAACTGTTACAGCGGGTACACCATTTGGTGAGCGCCAGCAGTTTATTGGGTTGGGATATGGAAACCACCATGCCTGCCAACGGGGCCGGGTTTCGTTCGGCGCAACTGGCCACGCTGTCTACCCTTGCGCATGAAATTACTTGCTCTTCGGAAATGAGTGGCTGCATTGGCCTGTTAAGGCAGCCCGAACTGCTTGCGAAACTGGATCAGACGCACCGGGCCATGGTGCGGGAAGCCGCCCGGGAGTACGACCAGGCCACCAAGCTGCCTGCGCGCCTGGTGCAAGCCCTGGCCGAGACCAGCGCCAACGCACACCACATTTGGGTAGAGGCCCGAAAACACAATGATTTTAAGGCGTTTGAGCCCGCACTGAAACAGCTACTTGCCCTCAACCGGGAAAAAGCAGACGCCCTGGGCTATGAAGGCTCTGCCTACAACGCTCTGCTAGACCTCTACGAACCCGGCCTGAAGGTGGAAGCCCTAGACCCCTTATTTAGCAACCTAAAGCAGCATACCGTCGCATTGGTTCAGGCCATTGCCAACAGCAACCGTACACCCAGCACCCACTTTTTGCACAAAACTTCCAGCCTGACGGAACAAGAACAGTTTAGCAGGCTGATCATTGAGGACATGGGCTTTGACTTAATGGCTGGCCGACTCGACACGGCGCCGCATCCGTTTTGTAGCGGCAGCCACCCTTCAGACATTCGACTGACCACGCGCTATAACCGCAACGACTTGCTGTCCTCGCTGTTTTCCTGCATGCACGAAGCTGGCCATGGCCTGTACGAACAGGGCAGCGACCCCGCCTTGGCCGATTTGCGCCTCGGTGGCGGAGCCTCCTTGGGTATTCACGAATCACAGTCTCGCCTGTGGGAAAACATGGTGGGCCGCAGCAAACTGTTTTGGAAGCACTACTTGCCCAAACTGAGAGCAAGGTTTCCCAAGCACCTAAACGGCATAGACCTGAACACCTTTTACCGGGCCATAAACCGGGTGCAGCCCAGCCTAATCCGGGTAGAGGCCGATGAAGTAACCTATAATTTGCACATTTTGCTGCGGTTTGAGCTGGAACGCGATCTGGTGGAAGGCAAGCTGGCCGTCCACGATCTACCAGAGGCCTGGCGCCACGGCATGCAGAAAAACCTGGGCGTTTGCCCCACTAACGATGCCAACGGCTGCCTGCAAGACATCCATTGGTCGATGGGCGCTTTTGGGTACTTTCCCACCTACACGTTGGGCAACCTGTACGCAGCCCAGTTCTACCGAAAAGCTTGCCAGCAGTTATCCACGCTTGAAAAATCCCTTAACAAAGCTGCATTTCGGCAATTACGCCAGTGGCTTAAGGATGAAATTCATTGGCTGGGGCAAATAGAACCCCCCGGCGATATTGTGCAACGGGTAACCGGCGAGCCGCTGAACGCCCAATATTTTGTAAACTACGTGTGGCAAAAATACGGGGATCTCTACGCGCTGCCAGAAGCGCTGATCAAACAGCACGTTAAGCCAACGGCCATGGGGTAGCACCCCCTTGGCGAACGCGCCCCACCAGGACACGGGTTATAGATGCTGGGCGGTTGTTAAAAATCGCCCAAGGTAGAAATCCGAACGCTACTGCCGCCATACTCGCCATCAAGCGTATTGGCCAAAAACTGACCAATGCGCTCCGGGAAGTTAAGCGCCGTGAGGGCGGCCAGCACCACCAGCACCAAAACACCGCCTGAAATAGCATATTCTGCCACGGCGTTGCCAACACATTTGCCTGTTGCTTTGCGCCCGATAAGAAAATAATGCCTGTGGTTCACGATGATTCTGACTCCTGAGCGTGCTGGAACAACTTCTCCCAGAAGAGCTGACACTGCCTGATACACAGCAGGGTGCAGAGGCGGCTGAAGACTTGTTACACACTAAGCGACGCGAACGCCTTAATGTTAAGCAGGATGTGGAATAATTTCGCTGACGTTGATGGCATCGGCAGAAACGAGAAGAAACTGCATTAAAGTTCACCCACTTGGGTGAGTTTATTTACAGAAGCTTACAAAAACTATCGCTGATGAAAGCCAAACCGCCGGGAAGCGTCTCGGCCTGCCGCAGATGACGACTGGCGGCGTTGGGCCAAAAACTCCTGGCTGGCCTTCATGCGACGCTCTTTGGCTTCCTCTTTTTCAATGGTCTGCTTGTCTCGAATGGAAACACCCGCCGTTTTGGCGAAGTTTTCGTTGCAATTGACACAGTGGCGCCCCTGGCGCTGAAGATTGGTCAGCATTTTGCCGCAAGACTGGCACTTAAACTTTAAAAAACATGAGGCCGTGCCCAGCCGCCCCTCCATATAATATTGCTCAATTTGCTCCACTGAAATATCGGTCTGCTCCGCCAGTTGGTCAATTTCAATGCCACCCTCGGTCTCACTGGCCTGCAAACACCGAAACAATATTGTGAAATGCTCATGCTCAAGGCTAAAGCAGTCTGTGCAGCGATCCTGCATAACTTTTTGGAAAATTTTTCCGCAACGGCGGCAATTGGCCAGGTTGGGTTTTGTCAAACGACCAGACCTCCAGCTCTGTAGAAGGCGCCATGCCTTGAAAAGCGATGTCCACGCTCATTTGTGTAACGCTTGGGCAAAAGAATCGGTTGCACTGCGCAGTGCACAATGACCCTTGCGACCATTTTAAGGCGCATTTGCCGTGCGTTACGCGGTGGGTTAACAGGGTATCGGAGCAAGCAAAGCACAACTAAAGTGAGGGTCTGAAAGAAATTCGAAATTTGTAACAATCACACGCGCTTGCCCGCAGACTAAATCAAGCGTGCTATCAAAAAAAAGCGCCAACGGCCCCTCCCGCTACCGAAACAACCCGCAGACTGAAGAGGCCCTTGCCAAACCCGGCGATGGGGGTATCGGCTAATAGGGTATCGGTTGCGTACGTGTCGGTTACATGCGTGTCGGTCAGGTGGGTGGGCTTTCCGGCGGCGGGGTTTCTGGCGGCTGCGAATCTGCACTGGGCTTGGCGAGCACGCCCAAGCGGTCTAACACTCGATCGACAATCTGTGTGACCAACGCCTCCAAAAATGAGGCGGGACGAGCCGCTGGATTCGCTCTCTCGGGGTTGGCGTTCTCTGTGCCATCCGTCGGCGAGGCCGACACAGAACCAGACGCTGAAGAGACGGAAGCGGGCGGAGACACATCCGGCGCAGGGTCTGCCTCGGGGCTAGTGGCAGCCGTTATTTCCACCGGTTGAGCCACACCAGAGGCCTGCGGTCTTTCAAATAGCCCTAAGGTTTGTAAAAGCTGGTTGTGCATCGCCAACTGAGACTGAAAGCGACTTTGCCCCTGCTGGGCCGCCAACACAAACGGGTCTGCGGGCAAACCAAACACGTCCGACCAATCGAAACCAGGGTTGCGGTTGCCCGGCAGCAGACTATTAACGTTTAGAAACTGAAGACCAAAGCTGTTGGTTAACTGATCGAGCCCCACGCCCAAACCGGCCACGGGCCCGGAAAGTAAATCGCCACTAAAGTTAGCCAACGGAAAAGGGTTAACCACCCCGAGGAATGGGGGAATATTCGCATCTCGAAAAGGCTTGGGCAGTAGATCGGCAGGACCCGACACCGGACGATTGCCGCCAGAAGGCATCCCCCCCAACAGAAGGCTAAACATATTGCTATTGTTCACAGCGCCTGTACTCAATAAGCTACTCACCAACATCTGTGGCGCTCCTCTTCTCTAACATCACCCAGCACAATTTTGCCGGGCAATACAACCCAGACACTGCACCAAGGCCCCCACGCAATAATGAGGGGGGTAAAAATACAAACCCAACAAGCTTAAGCCAGCAGCGGAAAAATACTGGCGCTAAGCAAACTGGCCTTCAATACCCAGAAGACGGATAGGCTCACACAAACAACGTGCAATTCAGGAGTGTCAACCAACCTGAGACTTCCACAGAGATCAACGGACGTGCCGGGAGCGTTGCGCGTCTTCCTTTAGGCATTGAGAATACACAATGTACCGGACCTTGAGAGTGGTGCGTTCAAAACACGCTAATAGAATTATAAAAACAATATATAAAAAATAGAAGTCTTTATTCCAGTAAATTTACGTAGCTTGTAACATTTGGTGAGGCTCGCCATATTTCTGCTGCGTGTATTGCGTTAGGGCGCCGTGGGCAAAGGCTGAAAGGTTAAAATCAGCATATCCCTTATACCTTGTTCAAAGCCGGGCAACACCTGCACTCCAGCCGCATCGTGAAAGACACGGGTATCATCCAGCAGGCGGCTGTCCATCGGCGACTCAAACGGGGCAACGACCACTGGGGGAAGAGTTTTATCCAAATACAGCCTGGATTCTCCGCCCGTTAAATGGTGCATTGCAATCAAATGCTGCGTAACGTAACGAAAGCCATCCTGGTGCGGGCCTTCTGGCGTGGCATTGGCGGGCTGCTGACGACTGGTGACCATACGGATTTGATGCACGCCCACCTCCCAAGGCACTTGGCGCTCGGCCTCAGAGAGTGGTAAATACGCCAGGTTGAACCAAATAAGCTGACGAAAGAAGACATTTTCCAGCAACTCGGGCTCCATGGGGGCAAACGAACGATCGTAGCCACCATATTTGGTATTAAGCGTTTTAGACTGATTAAACAACTGGTGGGACAAAACCGCCAAAACCCGGTTGGACATATCTGCCTGAATGCGGCCATAACGGCGCAGGCGCACACCATCTTTAGCGTCAAACATGGGATCCGGCGCTAAGCAGTTCCAGCTTTGACTCAAGGCAGCCAGCGAGATTTCAAGCCCGTTGAGCGCCAAGTGTTTTCGGGGAACCAACACATAGCCCTGCCTGGTAATCGCATCAGGCAAATTCAGGGGTCCCTCATACCCAATGGCTGCATTTGCAAGCGGCTTGGAAAATGTACTCATTGGACAAACCCCTCCGGTTGACGATAGCGGGCAATGGGTGTTGTTGCCACGGAGGCAAAGCACCCGCCATTCCCTAAAAACACCCAGACGTTCCTGGGCTTTACTTGGAACTCCTGATTTTTTGTAAAACCAGAAGAAAAGCAAGCTCCGCTGCTGATACAGCGACCGATTAACAAAAAATACCCCTGGCACCCCATAAAAACGGGCACCGAATTTTAACGACTGTTGCAATATAACCTACGTTTATTATGAGTCAAGCGAATCGGTTTTCCAATAGATCAGATTGCAATACATTACCCATACCAGAACGGCCCCTCGATCCGTCTTGTTGGCCCGGCAGCCCGCACGTTGACGTTTGTATCTTTGTGGTATGGTTTGAAAGATCTGCATTGGCATAGCAGGTTATTACGTTATCGTTAAGGGCTCCATTCGCCCCCCAGGTGGTTGAATGGCCAATATGCCACTTTAGCAGAAGCCTGAGAATCAAGGAGATACACGGTATCAATGTCTGTTTTGTCTTTAGAAGAACTGATGGAAGCCGGTGTGCATTTTGGCCACCAAACCAAACGTTGGAATCCCAAAATGAAGCAGTTCATTTGGGGCGAGCGCAACGGAATTTATATTATTGATTTGACGAAAACCACCCGTTTGTTGGATTCCGCCTACGAGTTTTTGCGTCAATCTTCCGCTCAAAACAAGAAAATTGTATTTGTGGGCACCAAAAAGCAAGCCGCTGAAATTATCCAGGAAGAAGCAGCCCGTTGCGGCGCCTACTACATTACCAAGCGCTGGTTGGGTGGCACCCTCACCAACTTTGACACCATTCGCACCCGAATCAACCGGCTGAGAGAGCTGGAAGACATGCGCGACAACGGCCTGTTTGAGCGCTTGCCCAAAAAAGAAGTGGCCGTTTTAACCCGCCAGCTCCAAAAGTTAACCCGCTCGTTGGGCGGCGTAAAAGAAATGCGCGGCATGCCAGACATTATTTATGTGGTGGATCAGCGCCGAGAGTTGATTGCCGTACAAGAAGCCCGCAAGGCCAATGTGCCGATTGTGGGGCTGGTGGATACAAACTGCGACCCCACGCTGATGGATTACATGATTCCGGGCAATGACGACGCCATTAAGGCGATTCGGCTGATTACCTCCAAAATGGCCGACGCCATTATTGAAGGCCGCCAGGAGCGGGAAAAAGCCATTAGTTTTCGCAAATCCGGTGGCAACGAAGCCGCCGAATTGAGCGAAAGACCCTTCGCTACAGTTGCAGCCCCTGCCAAGCAGTTCGTGGCTGAAGAGCCTGCTTTTGACGCCCCAGCCGCCGATGCTGACGCAACCGAAGCGACGACGGATTACGCAGAAGTGGCCCTGACAGAAACGGAAGAGGTATAACCCCCTATGAGCATGGAACAAATTAAACAGCTCCGCGAGCGTACCGGCGCCGGCATGCTGGATGTTAAAAACGCGCTGCAAGAAGCGGGCGGCGACGAGCAGAAAGCCATTGAACTATTGCGACAAAAGGGCTTGGCCACCGCCGAAAAGAAGGCGTCTCGCGTAACGGCCGAAGGCGTTGTGAAGGCCTGGATTGCGGCTGACAACAAAGCGGGCGTGCTGTTGGAAATGAACTGCGAAACCGACTTCGTGGCCAAGGGCGAAACATTCCAGGCCCTGACCGACTACGTACTGCGTCAAATTCAAGAAGGCGCTTCCGAAACGGTAGACGCTCTGCTGGCACAACAAGACGCCAACCATGCGGGCCGCACGGTGGAAGAAGCCGTCAAGGAAGTCGTGGGTCAGGTCAAAGAAAACATGACCATTCGGCGCTTTGTTCGCTACCAGGGGCAAGGCTCGCCCAGTGCGGTACAATCCTATATTCATATGGGTGGCAAAATGGGCGTTCTGGTTGAGGTAGTGGCCAGCAAACCAGAAACCACGCAAGCGGCCGCCTTCCAGCAACTGCTCAAGGACCTGGGCCTGCAAATTGCCGGGGCCGCCTCTGAGTACGTGTCTCGCGCCGAAGTGCCTGCCGAAGTCATTGATCGCGAAACCCGGGTAGAAATGGGCAAAGAAGATTTGGCCAACAAGCCCGAAGCCATTCGCGCCAAGATCGTCGAGGGCCGAGTGAGTAAAATTGTGGGCCAACGGGTTCTGTTAGAGCAGCCTTTTGTAAAAGATCCCGGTAAAACCATCGAAGATCTTTTAAAAGAAGTCTCCGCCCAAGTGGGCGATACGGTAACCGTCAGCCGCTTTACGCGCTACGTTTTAGGCGAAGGCATTGACCGCAACGCGGAAGAAGCCGATGAAAAAACGCCCGCCTCTGTTGCGGGTTAATGTCGTTATTTTTTATTCTTTAATACAAGCAGGTTATTCTAAAAAACCCAACAGGGCTTTTGAGGATAGCCTGTTTGTAGTATTTATACATGATGTGAAGAGACCCTCGCGCGCCTGTCACGGCTTCTGCTTTTTGTAAAGGCGCTTAAACAAAGCCCCTGCTTCGCCCCCGTAACCCTCAAAGGAGCCCTAGCAATGACAAACGGCCCTGTTGCCACTGTGGAGACTCGCCCAATGAACCGTACCGCTTCCCCCTCCCGTTGCTTTAAACGTGTGCTGCTCAAAATTAGTGGCGAAGCCTTAATGGGCGAACAGGGCTTTGGCATTCAGCCGGAAGTCATCGGCTCGGTTGCAGACCAAATTGCCGAAGGGCTAACCATGGGCGTGGATATTGCCGTGGTGGTGGGCGGCGGCAACATTTTTAGGGGCGTGCAAAACAGCGCCAAACTGGGCATGGATCGCGCGGCGGCAGACTACGTGGGTATGATCGCCACCATGATGAACGCCTTGGTGTTACAAGGCGTCCTGAAAAACCGGGGTGTGGAAACCCGTGTCCTGTCTGCCATTAACATGGAGCGCGTGGCCGAATCCTATATTCGCTTGCGGGCCATTCGTCACCTGGAAAAAGGGCGCGTGGTCATTTTTGGCGCAGGAACCGGCAACCCGTTCTTCTCCACCGACACCACCGCCTCGTTACGCGCGGCAGAAATTGGCGCCGATGCCATTTTAATGGCGAAAAACGGCGTGGATGGCGTGTACGATAAAGATCCTCGGACAAACGCCGATGCCCGGCGGTTTGACCGGCTAACCTATGACGAAGTGCTGCTGCGAAACCTGAAGGTCATGGATCAAACCGCCGTATCACTCTGTAAAGAAACCGGCCTACCGCTTGTGGTCTTTGACTTTAACTCTCCCACCGCCCTACAGCAAATTTTGACCGGAGAACCAACGGGCACTGTCGTTGCCAACGAAAACTGGCAGTATCCCAAAACTGAGCAGCTGCCAAATTAGGGCTTGTCCTCCGTTGAGGTTATGACCGCGTTAGCCGTCGTCTTTTCCAGCGGCGGATAGAGAGGAACGCCTAAAACAACGATGGAAACCACGGGCTTCACATGCTATCGAGGGGCGTTATACCAACCGCTGGAGGTTTTTGATCTCCACGCGCCAACGGGGAGTGCTTATGAGTGGCTTCCTGACGCTGGGCTGGTGGTTAACGAAGCAGGCATTGTCGTTGCCCTCAGCGCGTGGGAGCAGATTCAAACCGCGTTTCCCACGGTGAAAGTCATCCATTTTGCAGAAAACTGCCTGATTTTGCCCGGCCTGGTGGATGCGCACACCCATTTGCCGCAGTGGCCCGTAACGGCCCATGCGGCCAACACGTTGCTGGCTTGGCTGGAGGCGTTTATCTTTCCAGAAGAGGCGCGTTACACCAACACAGACTACGCGCGTGAGCAGTCTTCCACATTTTTTAAGGCGCTGTTGGCCCACGGCACCACCACGGCAGGCGTCTTGCTGGCCCCCTTTGCCCAGGCCACCCATATTGCGTTTGAAGAAGCGCAGCGACAAGGAAATCGGGTGGTAATGGGGCTAAACCTAATGGACTGTGGCGCTCCCGATGAGTTGTTAAGCCCTGCAAACACGCTTCTGGCACAAACCGAACAGCTCTGTAAACAGTGGCACGGCGCAGCGCACGGTAGGCTTTCCTATGCGTGGGCGCCTCGGTTTGCCGGTAGCTGCAGCGAAGCACTGTTGGGCGGCGTCGGGCGACTGTGCCAAGAATACCCGTTGGTGCGCATGCACACTCATTTGGCCGAACAACGCTCTGAGTGGGCGGCCATTCAGCCACAGTTTGCCTGGGCGAAAGATTACCTGGCCGTTTACGAGCGCTTTGGGCTGGTTCGAGATCAGTCGTTATTTGCCCATGGCATTCATTTGAGCCCGAGCGAGCAAAGCCGTTTGAAGCAGGCGAACGCTAGCCTGATCCACTGTCCAAGCGCCAACTTTTTTCTAAAAAGCGGTCGTTTTCCCTGGCAGGCAACACAACAGGCCAACCTGTCGCTGGGCTTGGGATCGGATGTGGGTGCTGGGCCACTACTTTCAATGTTCCAGGTGATGCGAGACGCCCAATGGATGCAGCTAGAAGACCTCATTTGCCCGCACCAGTTGTTTTACCACGCCACACTGGGCGGCGCACAGGCCCTTGGGCTGTCTTCCATAACCGGAAACCTCCAGCCTGGAAAAGCTGCCGATTTTATTGTGGTTGCCCCACACGCACAACAGGCGCTTATTCCCGAAAACTGGCAGCACGCACCACTGGAAATCGTACTTTCAAGGCTCATATACCAGGCAGACCCAACCTGGATAAAACAAACCTATGTGCAAGGCGTCTGCATGTACGAAAACCCGGTCGTCTAGGCCCCGGAGCTGTGACTTTGTCTGGGCGACGCAGAGCGCAAAAGGGCTCGGGTGGTTTGTCTTCATTTACAGAGACTCTACAGAGAGGCCCGAAGCCCCGTTCGGATCGACTGCTGATAAGCCAGAAAAGCCTCCATAATTTGCTGGGGCGTTTGCTCTACCACCAGTACCTCGCCATTACTCAGGCGAATAACCGTATCTGGCGTGGCCTCTAGCATCACGATCAGCTCCGGGTTTAACCAAATTTGGGTGCCGTTTAAGCGAGTGAGCCCCAACACAGACGAGTTTCCTTTCGTTTATTAATCCCATTCGGGCTCATACAGGTTAAATTGCCCAGAAAAACCCCGAATAGACAGGTTGGCGTGTTGTTTACACGGCAAACGCCCTTGAAACGCCCGGTAGGTTTCTTCGGAAACCAGCAGTTTCGTATCCAGATCCACGTTCATGTGCTCAATACGCGAAGCCAGGTTTACCGGATTGCCGATCAGCGTAAAGTCTTTAAAGTCTTTAGAGCCGACATTGCCCACAAAGACCTCTCCCGAACTAAGCCCGGCCCCAATGCCGCTGTCTTTTCCCGACAGGTTAAACCGGCCAAAGCCCCTAGATTCAATCGTTTTAATAATGGTTATTGCCGCCTGCGTGGCCACAAAGGCATGGTCTGGGTTTGGCAACGGAAACCCCCAATAAGCCATAACGCCATCGCCCATCAGTTTGGCAATCGAGCCATTGAAACGGTTGAGAATAATATCGTTAACAACGCTAAAGTATTCGTCCAGCAGTTCGGTCACCTCTTTGGTGGAATGCGACTGAGAGAAAGTGGTAAAGCCGCGAATATCGCAAAATAGAACGGTAACATCCTGCTTGTGATTGTCCATTTTTTCAAACGTCTCGCGGTTTTGCTCCAGGTAACGGAACACTGCCGGAGAAAAGTACTGCGCTACCGTAGATCGTAACTGCTCACGGGATTCTTGGAGCTGTCTGTTTTCTATTTGCAAATCCTGGAGCAGGTTTCGGGCCGTGTTTTCTTTACGCTGCTCACGAACCTTGTTTTGCAACAGGGCTTCTTGCTCGCGCCACTGGGCCTCCCACGCCTGCTGTTGGCTCGTAGACTCCGTTGCTTCGGTTACATGGGTTTCCAACGTCTCTTGCCAGGCGGCTGGTAATTCGGTAATGGGTTGGCGGGGCGGCGCCGTTTTTTTAAGACGATTGCGGAGTTCCGACGGAGGCTTTGGCGTCTTGGTCAGCGTTTCCGAATCGCTGTTAGACGTTTGCGCGGGCTTAGGAGACGATGCAGACGTCTCAGGCCTCGGTTGCTTGGTAAGCCAGGGAAAAAGCCGCTGAAACAAGGGTGGCTTACGCTGATAGACCTTTTGCTTAACGCGGGACGATTGCTTTGTGCGGGAATGGTGCGATTTTTCGTCAGTCGATTCATCATCGCTCGCCGCTTCTGTAGTGTCTGTCAGCAAATTCAGCGTCCACACCAATGTTATATGCAAAACCAGCCAAAGCGGAATGGCCATCAGGCTTAGCCAGTCCGCAATACCCGGAAAATCGACATCGTAATTTTTGGTGGCATGCGCCGTGGCGGCAGGCAACATATCCAGGCCCGGCAAGCCATAAAGCCAGCCCAACACCGTTTTCATCAGCAGGCTTACCTTTGCCGTAGGAAACCAGGCATAGACACTTTCAGGAAAAGATTTATACACTGCCTGTGTTAGCGCAAGCAGGGGCAGCAATAAAAAATCGGTTACCTGAACCAACACCATCCAAACTGGCAGCAGGAAAGACGGCAGAGAGGCATTGCCCGAAAGCGAGCCAAAGACGCTCAACACAAAAAAGCGCAGCAACAGCAACAGGTACAGTAGCCCGAAAGCGTTATTCACAATGCGAATGAGCCATTGAGTCATATCCTTATTGTAACGGACAAATAGAGGGAAGCCGATCTGGACGCCGGTTTAAACCGTCAAAAATCAAACATTCAGTGGAGCAGACGCCCGCCAACGGACCGGATGGGGGCTTCCCTCCACTACTAGGTTTTCCTTATGATGAACAGGCTTGGTGAACAAGCCAAATGAAAGCGTGTACCGCTGTAAGGACCGCTTCAGCCAAAGGATACTGTACTTATGATGATGCCCAAACGCGATGGTTTTTCGTTCAAGCGACCAACACAGCTCTGTTTGGCCCTGTGCAGTTTGCTGCTGGTTGCCTTGGCCTTGCCCGGCTGGTCTCTGGAAGCGCGTCAAAGCGCCATTGGCTACCATCCAAACAGTCCTAAACGCCTTGTGTTAGAGGGCATTCCTGCCGACCAACGCAGCCGCCTGAAGTCTCTGGTAATCGATCCCAACGAAGCCCGCTATGGCATTGCTCTTCTACCGGGTAAACCCGTTCTCACCCCCACGCTCATTCAAGCGTTCGATGCCACCCTGCCCATGGGCGCTGCGGAAATAGGTCCCTCCTTGGCAGGACCCTCCGTAGAGAACCTGGTATTCGATCTCTCCCCGTTAACAAAGCCGGGAGATTACCAGTTACAGCTTTCCGGGCTTTCTATGCCTGTGCAACCACTCGGAGTAAAAATATCGGAATTTCTCTTTTGGGACTCCCTTCGCCCTACCGTACGCAGTTTTTACCTCTACCGGGCGCGTGAGCCCGAGTATCGCGCCGCCGAATCGTCCTATTTACAGCTACCGGACTGCCCCACCTGGACTGCCCCGCTGAACACCGACCCGCTCAGCCTGGATTTATCGGTTCCTGTTGAGCAAAAGGCCATTACTGGAGGATGGTATAACGGCCCTGTTTGCGAAAAGACGGTTATGCAAACCGCCCCAGCCGCCGCCTACCTGAGTGCGGCCTATGCCTGGAGCCCAAAGCCTTTTGAATACTTTAAGCTAGACTACCCCAACACCGAAGTTCGCCCCGTGTATGTGCCCGATATTTTGCACGAGGCCGCTGTGGGCCTGGAGTGGTTAATTCGCATTCAGCAGGCCAATGGGGCCATTCGGGCCGGATTGGCATTTGAGCCCGAGACCAATCGACCGGTTGTAAAGCCACCCACATTGCTGGATACCGCCACCGGAACTGCCAGCCTGGCTCTGGCGGCGCGCGTGTACAAAAAGCCCAACATTGGCTTTACCGTCGATACATTACTTGCCGCCGAACGCGGCTGGGAGGCGATTGCTAGAGAAGAAATTGCTGCCCAATCGCTGCGGGAACAAGCCGCCTGGTTTTGGGCCGCCGTGGAATTGTACTTGGCAACCGGTAAGCCGGTCTATCAGCAGGCGATTCTTCAACAGTTAGAGAATGCGGACTGGCCCATTGAGCTGGTGTTAAAAGAGCCCGGCAGTGGCTTGGGCATTTATAACTTGCTTCTCTACGCCCCTGGGGAATTTCAGGCGCTGGAGCCGATGAAGCAACTGCGACGACGCGTGGTTAAACTCGCCCAAATGGAGTTGGCAACCGTTCGGCAGGACCCCTACGGCAGCGGCATGTACCCCCAGACGATTCAGACGCTGGAAGATTTACTGGATCGTGGGCTGCTACTGGTATACGCCTACCGGCTAACGGGCCAGGCACCCTACCGCGATGCCGCCGCCCATACCGTTTATTATTTACAGGGGTTAAATCACAGCGGGGCCAAGTTTATTACACCCACTGTGGAGCCCTTGGCTGCCGATGCACCCATTTCCACCCGAGTGCGTTGGAAAAAACAACCGGTGCCAGGCATTATACTGGAACCCGCCCAGGCAACCGCCAGCATTGATGGACTTTCCGCCCTGAATAGCCCGCCCAACCTGGTGCGTAATGGCAAGCTCGCGTTTTTACTGGCCGCGCTCAACGCCGCCTACAACACCGATTTGGGAATGAAAAAGAAATAATTGAACATAATACCTTTCCACATTTTTTGAATAAAGGAAGCAACTATGCACAAACTGGTACTCTTGCGTCACGGGCAAAGCCAATGGAACCTGGAAAATCGCTTCACCGGCTGGGTGGACGTGGACATTACCGAAGCGGGCCAGGCCGAAGCACGCCAGGCTGGACAACTGCTGAAACAGCAGGGCTTTGTGTTTGATGTGGGCTACACCTCGCTTCAAAAACGGGCCATCCGCACCCAATGGCTGGTTTTAGACGAAATGGAGCTGCTTTGGATTCCCATCCACAAAACCTGGCGGCTCAATGAGCGGCACTATGGCGCGCTGCAAGGGCTTAACAAAGCCGAAACCGCTGCCCAACACGGCGATGAACAAGTGCATATATGGCGACGCAGTTTTGACGTGTCCCCACCCCCCATAGCGCCCGGCAGTCCATTCGACAGCGTTAACGATCCGCGCTATGCCCACCTGGCTGAAGCGGAACGCCCAAACACCGAGAGCTTGAAAGATTGCATTGCGCGAACCGTCCCCTACTGGGAAACCACCATTGCTCCGGCCATTCGCCAGGGGCAGCGCGTATTAATTACCGCCCACGGCAATAGTTTACGCGGCTTGGTAAAACACCTGGAGGGTCTGGATCATGCAGCGATTACGGAATTAAATATTCCCACCGGGGTTCCCTTAATTTACGAATTGGACGAAGCGCTTAAACCCATTCGTCACTACTATTTAACGGCAAACAACGTGGCCTCCGTTGGCTAGCCCGCCGGACTCAGCCCCCATGCAGGCTTCACTCATCCTTGCCTCCGGCTCAAAAGCCCGCCAGGAACAATTAAACTCGCTTGGCATTTCGTTTACGGTTGTTCTCCCTTCCGTTGATGAAGCGGCGCTGAAGTTAACTTATCAAAAAATTCCGCCAGCGGAACAGGCGGTTTTGCTGGCCCAGGCCAAAGGACAGGCAGCGAGTGAAAAACACCCCAAATCTTGGGTGTTGGCCGGTGACCAGATGGCCGTTCATCCAGACGGAACCGTACTTTCCAAGCCTGGAAACGTTGAGCGGGCTCTCTGGCAGTTGCAATCTTTACGCGGAAAAACGCACACCTTGTACACGGCAGCCTGTTTGTGGAAAAACAATGCCTGTATTTGGTCCACGTTGGCTGAAACGCATTTGAGTATGAATTATCTGCCTGACGAGGATTTACGGAAGTACCTGGAAGCCGATCAGCCCTGGGACTGCTGCGGTGCGTATCGCTTTGAAGGCCAAGGAAAAATGCTGTTTAATACTGTGGAGGGCGCAATAGACGCCATTGTTGGCCTGCCGATGCAAGCCGTTTTTGAGGCATTTCAGCAATATCGTATTTTATAGCCTGATTTATTTAACGAATCTTTTCTGTGTTTATAACCAAGAGGTTTATCTTTTATGGAATCCAAGCCCTTTAGCATTTTATTTGTCTGTATGGGCAATATTTGTCGCTCTCCCTTGGCGGAAGGCGTGTTGCGAAAAATGATTCAAGCCACCGAGCTGGAACACACTGTAAAAATTGATTCAGCCGGTACGCATTTTTACCATACAGGAGAACCCGCCGATCCCCGATCTCGGGCCGTGGGGCAGCAATACAACTATCCCATTGAAGATTTACGTGCTCGACAGGTTGCCTTGGAAGACTTTGAAACTTTCGACTGGATTGTGGCGATGGACAGACGCAACCTAAGAGATTTAAAAAGCATTTGCCCTCAACAGCACCAGCATAAACTATTGTTGTTTTTAGAAACATTTGCCCCGGAACTCGATCCCACCGAAGTGCCAGACCCTTACCACGGGGGCGAAGATGGTTTTGTAAACGTGCTTGGCATGGTAGAAGCCGGTTGCCAGGGACTTATTAAACAACTTCGTCAGCAGCAGCGGCCTATTGTAAATTTTTAAATATGGGGGCTGGCTATTTCATTGTTTTATTTTTATAAATAATTTGAAGTTTGTTTTGAATATTTTCTTCCCCCTCCCACGTGTAAGCGAGACACAAATCCTATGATTCATCCCATCGTGGCCTCACCGCTTCAATCGACCGTTTCTGCAAAAATAACTGCCGCCAACCCTGCTCTCCGGTTTGGCCGTGTGATCGAAGACGTTCCTGCCACCGACATTCGTCTGCTCAGCGATACGTTTAGAAAAATCAACCAGCCCTTTGCCTATATTGGAGAACAAAAAGCTGTCGCGACTCCCGTGGCTGTTCATAATTTGGCGCAAGAGCTAAGCAACATTAGCCGCAATTTGGCCACAATAGGCCGAGAACTGGGTTTAGGAGAATCCGAAGGTTCCCAGTTTAACGTGGCTGATAGCGTTAAAGTTCCTAAGTGGTCTGTTGGCTTACTAAAAATGCTTAAATTTGAGCCACGCACTTTGTATACGCTATTTACCGAAAAAGACGCCGAAAATGGCCCTGCCATTCTGGAACGCTACCAACGTATTAAGCCACAACAACGGGTGGATATTCGCCAAGAATTGCCTGTGAATGAAGACGGCCAGGTGGTGGGCCATCCTTTAAAACTAAAGGATGGCGATGTGTTTGCTTTTAACCAAAGTTCTTATCGGGCGGCTTTTAGCCTCAATGCGCCTAACAACTCCGTAATGGCCAACAGTGTCGGAAACGTACAGCGTAATGTGGGCGGCGAAATTGACAGCCTGAAGCAAGACGACGCCAGCCATTTGCAACAGGTGATTCGTCAAAACGGACTTGCGGCCAACTGCTCCACGGATCTCAGCAACAACTGGGTCTTGCGCATCGGCAGCAGCGCCTCTTCTCG
>JANRKP010000028.1:0-123326 GCA_033763415.1 Candidatus Melainabacteria bacterium
TAACCCACCGAAAAGGGTTGAAATGAATTTCAACTCGTGTTACCGTTTCTACAGATGAGTTGAGTGTCATCCGTACACTATTCATTTTTAAGCTATTTTAAGCTTTTTGTTCTTTCAAGTTAACCCTCTTAATTTAGGTTCTGCCATGTCTTTCTTCAGCAGCATTCTCGTACTCGTACTTATTCTCAGCGGGCTACCCGGTGGGATGACGATGCTGCTCTAAAGAAAGCAAACAAGCATCAGACAGACCACCGGGTTCCAAAGCCCGGTGGTTTTGTTTTTAGGCTCTCTACAACAGTGTTCCCAGTTTTTAGTTCCCCAATAACGCTCCCATCCCATCATCAACTCCAATTGAAAGGAAACGACCCACGATGTTCTTCCTACTCCTTGCACCACTGCCCCAGGTTCTTTGTTCCACCGTGTTTGGAGTCACTGTTGTTGGCGTGGTCCTTGCTGTATGGGGTGTTGTGCGGGCCGTGGGCGCCTGCAAACCGTCTTTCTGCAAACCATCTTTCTGCCAACGGGCGTTTGTGCTGACGGGTTTAAACCCGACACCAGCCTCTCCTGCCTGGACATCCTGTCAAACGGGAGGGTCCATTTGATGGCAACGACTCCTGCCCGCACGAATGTTGCTTTGGCCGCAGTGACAGCCCCTCAGCAAGCAACACAGCCGCAAACAATTTCTGGGGCGCACATCTTTTTAAAAGCGTTGCAGGCCGCTGGGGTGGATACCGTATTTGGCCTGCCGGGCGGCGTGATTCTGCCCATTTACGACGCCCTGGTGGAGTATCCCATTCAGCATATCCTGGTGCGCCACGAGCAAGGCGCGGTCCATATGGCAGAAGGCTATGCGCGTGCTACGGGAAAAGCCGGGGTGGCGTTGGTGACTTCCGGCCCTGGGGCTACCAACATTGTGACCGGGGTGGCCGACGCCTACTACGATTCGGTGCCGCTGGTGGTGTTTACGGGTAATGTGCCTACCACCCTACTGGGTAACGACGCCTTTCAAGAGGCGGATATTATGGGCATCACCCGCCCGTGTACCAAGCACAACATCATTGTGCGTCGGGTGGAAGATCTGGCCAGCGCCATTCAAGAGGCGTTTTATGTGGCCACCACCGGCCGACCCGGGCCTGTGGTGGTGGATATTCCGAAAGATGTGATATTGGCCAAAACACAGGTGGATTGGGCGAATATTTCGCTGGATCTGCCAGGCTATCAGCCGGTGGAAACCGCGCATACGCCTCAGGATATTGAGGCGGCGCTCCGTTTGTTGGAACAGGCCGAGCGCCCGATGATGCTGGTCGGTGGGGGCGTGGTTAATGGTGGTGCACACCAGGAGGCGTTGGCCTTGGCCGAGCGCTTGAACATACCGGTGGGTTGTTCATTGATGGGCCTGGGGGGCTTTCCGGCGAATCATCCGCTGTATTTGGGTTTTACCGGCATGCATGGCCAGTACTGGGCCAATTTGGCCGTGGCCCATGCGGATGTGCTGATAGTGGCCGGAAACCGTCTGGGCGATCGCCAGACGGGCAATGCCAAACGTTTTGCCCGCCATGCCAAAATCATTCATATCGATTTAGACCCGTCCACGTTGCAGAAAAACGTGGACGCTTTTTTACCCATTCAGGGCGATGTGCGTCGGGTGTTGCAGGATGTGTTGTCCCAATCGGAGGATCTCAGCCGTTTTGAAGCCTCTTTAAAAACGAGAGCCCAGTGGTTTGAGCAGATTGAAACCTGGAAAGCCCGTCGGCAGCCAAAACCCGCGTCTCAGTCTCACCTGACGGCGGAATTTGCCATTGAGCGCCTGTTTCATCATTTACCCCACGATGCGTTTGTGACCACGGAAGTGGGCCAGCACCAGATGTGGGCCGCGCAACGCTACAATTTGAGCCGTCCGCGCAGCTTTATTTCCTCCGGCGGGCTGGGGACGATGGGCTTCGGTTTTCCAGCAGCCATTGGCATTCAGGCGGCTTTTCCGGATAAAACCGTGGTGGATATTGCCGGAGATGGCAGCTTTCAAATGTGTTTGCAAGAGCTGGCAACTGCGTGTGACTATGGCCTGCCGGTAAAAGTGGCCATTATCAACAACGGTCACTTGGGCATGATTCGTCAGTGGCAGGGCAGTATGTACGGTCGCTTGTCGTCGGCCCAGCTCAGTTCGCCCGACTATTGCAAGCTGGCAGAGGCCTATGGGGCCGTGGGCCTGGTGGTGGAACACCCTGAGCAGGTGGATGCTGTGATTGCCCAGGCGCTGGCCATTACCGACCGACCGGTTTTGATCGATTTTCGGGTGGTGAGCCAGGCCGATGTGTACCCGTGGGTGCCCGCCGGTGCCGCCAACGAAGATATGTTAACCGAGCCCCAGCAAAAAACGGAGACCGCTTCCTAATGGTTCTTTCAATGGCTGCCCCTACTGCTGCGCACACAAATTCTCGCTTTGGTGGGGTTGTGTTTACCCACCACATTGGCACACCCGAATATTCCCCGCCGTGCATCTGGATATCTCCAGACACGCGCGGTTTTGGGATGATTGACCAAGGGCGTGTGTCGGTGATGAACAATCCGTGGCACGACGTTCGTGAAACCGGCGTGTTTCTGAGTCTGTCCAAGCCGTCTGAGGTTACGCCCCAGGTAACCGAGATGGAGCAGGCCGTCATCACTGGGCGTCAGCCCACTCCTGCTGAGATGCTTCAGCGGGCTAAAACCCTCATGGAAGCCCTGCCCGTGGGAGGTAGCTTTACCCAGGCCATTAAAGACCAATGGCTCCAACTGCTGCGCCAGTCGGACCGTTGGCAAAAAACCAAGGCCGAAAGCGCCGATACCTTTGAACTGACCTATCAACACCCCAATCCCCCTGTTAGCCGTCGCCAATCCATTCCCATAGAGGACTAATTTCCCCATGAAACGAACCCTGTGCTGTACCCTGCAATATCGTTTAGGCGCTTTGGACCGAGTGCTGGGCGCCCTGACCCACCGAGGCTACCTGCCCGAGCAACTGGTGACCCGCCTGAGCGATGGCTTGGACCGGATGCAGTTGTTTTTGACCTTTGATTGCGCCGATGACAAAGCCTTTGAAAAACTGATGAAATTTATGGACAAGCAAATCTATGTTCTCTCCGTTCAAGCGCTGGTGGCCGAAGCCCCTGTTGCCGCCCTGGCGCCTGCCCAACTGGATCGACACCCCTCCGCTTCCGACCGAGTTGCGATGACGCCGCCTGTCGCGGCGGCTTCGGTTGCTTCCCTATCTTCTGTCATTGCCCCTGTAACCGCTTCCCCTGAAAGGAGATTGGCCCATGCCAACCACGGCTAACGCCCCTCAAGCACTCACTATGTTTTACGATGCCGACATTGATCGCGCACTGTTGCTGTCTAAAAAAATTGCCATTGTCGGCTTTGGAAGCCAGGGCTATGGCCAAAGTCTCAACCTTAAGGAATCTGGGGCGAATGTTCGTATTGCGTTGCGTTCGGGTAGCGCCAGCGAGGCCAAAGCCAAGGCCGCCGGTTTTGAAACCCTGACCATTGAGCAAGCGGTGGAATGGGCCGATATTTTAATGTTCCTCATTCCCGATGTGCAGCATGGCCCGGTGTACCAACAGTATGTGGCCGGAAAATTACGACCTGGCCAGGCGTTGATGTTTAGCCACGGTTTTAGCATCCATTACGGGGAGATTACCCCACCGGCCGATGTGGACGTGTTTTTGGTGGCGCCCAAAAGCCCTGGCCATCTGGTCCGCTCAGAATTTCAGCGCGATCGTGGCGTCCCGGCGCTCATGGCCGTTCATCAGGATGCCACTGGCCAAGCCCGCCAATTGGCAATGGGTTATGCCGCCTGTATTGGTTCTGGCCGCGCCGGGGTGATTGAAACCACCTTTAAAGACGAAACAGAAACCGATCTGTTTGGCGAGCAGGCGGTATTGTGCGGTGGGGCCAGCGCGCTGGTAAAAGCCGGGTTTGAAACCCTGGTGGAAGCTGGTTATCCGCCAGAATTGGCCTACTTTGAATGCCTACACGAGTTGAAGCTGATTGTGGACTTGATGTACGAAGGCGGCTTAGCCGATATGCGCTATTCCATTAGCGATACGGCCCGCTATGGCGATGTCACGCGTGGGCCTCGCGTGGTGACCGAGCAAACCAAGGCGGCCATGCGTGAGATTTTGGCGGAAATTCAATCCGGTCGCTTTGCCCGCGAGTGGATGGCCGAAGTCCATGCGGGAATGCCCAATCTTCAGCAGCAAGTGGCAACCGATGCCGAGCATCCGCTTGAGACGACGGGGCGTAAACTCCGTGGCATGATGAGCTGGCTGGGCGATGGGAAGCTCGTGGACCGAGGCCGCAATTAAAGCCTTATAACTCACTGCCGGAGAGCGCATCGCTTTCCGGCAGTATCGTTTAAAGAATCGTGTGGGAGTCAGTCCTTCGATCATCTCCTTTTTTCAATTCCCATTTTTAATTCCCCTCCCCATTTCAAATTTTCAAAGCCTGGAAGGATTTGTCTCAAGATGGACTTGGTTAACTGGCGAATGGAGCGCGTTCACGAATGATCTGGCAGGAATCTGTTGCCCGTAACCCCTTGCTGAGCCCCCTTCGGGTTGCTGCTGCAAACGCCTCGGTGCTGGAAATGCCCAGGTTGTCTGGCGTGGGTTGGCTGGAAGAGCCACAAACCACGGCGTATTCGGGTAAAACCACGGCGCCCACGGTGGATGATCAGGGGCAGATTAGTTTGCCAGGCGGGCCGGGTGGCCTCTCCACGGCGGCCTACATTCCGCTGATGCACCTCTACACCTCTATTTTGGAGGCGGAGCGCATCCTGACCCCGTATCGTTCCTTGCTGCGCCTGCGTCCTGACCCACACCAGGTCCATGCGACGTTGACCAATCTGGATGCGTCCTCTCGAACACCCTACTTGTACTATAAGCGAGAAGACCAGACGGCCACCCGAGCTTACAAGCTTCGGGGTGCGTTTGTTTGTATGGCGCGTGCAATGGAAACCCAGGGTTACCAGCGTTTTTTGTGTGTTTCCACCGGAAACCATGCCCTGGGCGTGCTGAAAGCCGCCGAAGTGCTCCGGCCCGAATCTGCGCGGATTGTGGTGCCGGTGAATACGGCTAAACATAAGCTGCAAAAAATTCAATCCCGCGTGCAGGATCTTAAAGATCAGGGCGTCAATGCCTCGGTGGATTTACAGGGCCGAAACTTTGACGAAGCGCGCCAGTGGGCCATGGATCAGTCCGACGGAGACTATTACATTGACCCTTACAGCAACCCCTGGGTGGTGGCGGGCCAGGGCACTGTGGGCCTGGAATTGTACCGACAAGTGGCCCAACTGCTGGAACATAACCAATCGTTGGTGGAGGAGTTGGTGTTGATCTCGCCCGTGGGCGGTGGAGGCTTGCTCTCTGGAACGGCTACGGCACTGCAACTGGCTTCCGCCTGGGATCCTCGCTTTCAAAGCATTCGCGTGCATTGTTTGGGCCTACGGCTGGCCGGCCAGGAAACCCGCTACGGTGACGCCATTAAGGTGAAAGAGGTGGCCCAGGGAAATCAAATGCTGTTTCAGGTGCTGCAAATACCCCTGTGGCCCGTGGATGATACGACGATGGCAGAAGGCATGCGCTTTGTGTTTGACGATCTCGGCGCTATGGTGGAGGGGCCTTCCGGGGCCACGTGTGTGCCAACCCTTCAGGTAGCGGACTATCAGCCCTCCTGCAAGCGTTGGGTGGTCTGCCTGCTCAGTGGCGGCAACGTGAGTCATTTTCCGGGTGGCACAACCCCCAGCGTAACCACTAGCTGAACGGCCTGGTCTGTTTTTACGGGGTTCCCTGTTGACTCGTTTTTATTTTCACTCGTTTACACGGTGTGTGCCAAGGCAACCTAATGGATACTGAACAACGGAACCCTGTGCTGTCTTCCACTAAAACCGGAAGATACGACCGCGCAAGATGATGTAAACAGAGGGGCTCCATAACCTGAGGAGACGTCCAGGTTTTATGGCTTTGTTTAGTAACGGTGTAGAGCAGTTTCACTTTTTCCAGGGCGTGTTGTCGTCCTGCCAGTTTTTGTCTGGCCTGTATGCGGTTTCTCGGCATCCAGCAGGTGCCGCCCTTCTGGAATCGATGGTGGTTTATCGCATTGATGGTGTGTACGAGGTCACGTTTCCACCCTACCCAGATCATCCCGTCCTGATCGAGCCCAAGGCGCTCAATCCAAACGTGTGGGTCACCAATTCCGCGCTGATTCAGCAGTTACAGGGCCTCTATCAGCAACTCCTCCAATTGCCTGGCGAACGTTACATTCGCTGGATGCCGGTGGAAAAAGCGCCCCATGTGGAAGGTGACCGAACGGCCAGACTGTTTGAAATGGCCTATGCCAAACTGATGAAGCAACGCTTCCCTGAAAAATACAAGCACATTCCAGACGATCAGCCCTTGGACATCTACCGGGCCTTTGGCGTGTATCACTATCATCCGGCAACAGCCCTGCGCGATCTCACCGGCTGGACCGTCGAGGTGTTTATTGCCAACGGCGGCACCGTGTTTGAGCAAAGCGGATCGTTTGCCGATGAGGCCAAAGGCAAACATCGACCGGTGGATAAGCTCAAAAAAATGTTAGCCGCCTTTGCCGAAAGCCAAGGCAGCCAGGTGATGGTGGCCAGTTCCATTGGTCAGCCGGTGGGCATGCCCTACTGGTTGGATCCAGGGCAAAAAATAAACCCCTGGCACGATCATGCCGTCATGTCAGTGGATACGGTTCGTCAGCGTGTCACCCTGGTCGATCCCATTAACACGCGCATCGAGTTGGGGCTGACCTACGAGGACTTTTTTCGTTACTTTAACGGCGTGAGTGTGGCCTATGGTCCCGAGTAAGGCCCAAGCCAACTGCAAAAACAAAAAAACAGCCTTCTACGGACAGGCTGTTTTTTAGAGAGAGTTTAAAAAGCTGGGGTGCAAGGATTCGAACCTCGGAATGGCTGGACCAAAACCAGCTGCCTTACCGCTTGGCGACACCCCATTGTGCAATGCGTACCACGCAACGATGAATAGTGCGACTGCATAAACGGATTTTTCCTGTGGAATGAATGGTAAAGCAACCTGCTTTGCGGTGTCAATGATCAGGCTGTTGTTTTTTGCTGTGTTTCTTTCTCCCTTTCTTTTCTTTCTTCTCCCAAGGGGAGGCCTCCCCTTGGGAAACCCCCGCACGTGGGACACCGTCCCCCGTGAACCCCCGGAAAGCGAGGCGACAATCTAACGCGCCTGCTTCACGGCCGCCTATGGCGTCCTGAGACGCAGCGGCGCTGATTTTTATTAGGGGGATGTGTAAATTATAAAAAAGTCAGTTTTTTGGATACCGAATTGGCTGGAGTGGCCATGCAAGTGGATCCTGCTAGCGGCCTGTAGTTCTTTCTTTCTTTCTTTCTTTCTTCCCCCAAGGGGAGGCCTCCCCTTGGGAAACCCCCGCACGTGGGACGCCGTCCCCCGTGAACCCCCGGAAAGCGAGGCGACTATCTAACGCGCCTGCTTCACGGACGCCTTTGGCGTCCTGAGATGCAGCGGCGCTGATTTTTATTAGGGGGATTATGTGAAAGTGTGTGGGATGGGTTATAAGAAAGCCAGTAAGCCGACTTTAACAAAAGTAGTCCTGATTTTGTTAAGGGACGTGTAAATTATAAAAAAGCCAGCGAGCCGACTTTGCCACGCAGTGGCGGTGGAGGCGACGCGTTAACCGGAACCTTCTATCACCCTACGCCCTCACCAACAGAAGCACGTACCCACATTGCCCGAAGTCTGAAACCACGCGCAGTGGTTTCAGCGGGGGATACCCAAGGGGAGGCCTCCCCTTGGGGAGAAAAGAAAAACAGATCACCCAAAAAACCCTGGCACTGCCCCCCCAGCCCCCGCAGGGAAAAAACCTTCCATCAACCCACGCCCTCACCAACAAAAGCACGTATCCACATTGCCGGAAGCCTGAAACCACGCGCCCATCAACCATGAGAAAGGGTTTCAGCGGGGGATACCCAAGGGGAGGCCTCCCCTTGGGGAAAGAAAGAAAGAAAGAAAGAAGACTAAAACCGTTGGTCTAAAACAGCCCGGGCGGCCCCCAAAAGCGGCTGACAAGTCAGATCAAAACTAACCGGCGTAATGGAAATGTAGTTGTTTTGAATGGCTTTGACGTCGGCATCCTCTGCATCAGCCTCGGCTACCACCTCTTCGCCCACGAGCCAGTAGTAAAGCTGCCCTCGCGGATCGGTGCGACGTTCGTAGGTGTCTTTGTACATGCGCGTTCCCAGTTGGGTCACCCGCACTCCGGCCAGGTGGTTCAGGCTTTCTGCCGGAACGTTGACGTTTAAAATGGTGCGCGGCGGCAGAGACAAACTCAGCATTCTGGGCAGCGACTGACAGATAAACTGGGCCGCGTGGCTGAAATCCGCCGACTTTTCAAAGCCGTTCATCAACGATACGGCCACAGAGGGCAGTCCGCCAATAGTACCTTCAAACGCGGCGCTCACTGTGCCGGAATAGACCACATCCGCCCCCAGATTGGGCCCGTGATTGATGCCGGAAACCACCACATCCATGGGTTCTTCCAATAGAATGTTGAGCGCGATTTTAACGCAGTCACTCGGCGTGCCGGAAACCGAATAGGCGGCTTTTACCGGGGCGGCCATAGTCACTTCCTGAATGCGCAACGGGCTGTGCAGCGTTAGCGCGTGGCCCATGGCACTATTTTCCCGGTCTGGGGCAACCACATACACCTCATACTGGGGGGCCAAGGCCTCAATCAGCGCCTGGATACCCCGGGCATGAATACCATCGTCGTTGGAAACCAATATTTTCAAGGCTGTATCCTTACTCAATTCAGCGAAAACGTTACAAGCCAGGACTTAGGAGCAAGGCTTAGGAGTGAGGCGCGGTTGTTGTCGGGTGACCCGCCAGCTTTTCCAGTTGTTGCAAAATATCACGGGCCATCAGGCGTTGGCCCTGCTCGTGGGCGAAACTAAACTGAACCGTGCCGTCTTTGCCAATAATGTAAACCGCTGGCCAGGCAATGCCACTTTTAGAAAGATTCCGAACGCCGAATTTATCAATCAAAAGCCGCTGCGGATCCGGCACGACGGTAAAGGTTAAACCGGCCTCGCCCTGTGTTTGCTTGGAAAGTGGCGCATCATCTGCACTAATGGCCAAAACACTGGCCTGATACGCGTTGAGAAAGTCCAGGCTGGACTGAATATCCATGAGCTGGTGCCGACAAACCGAGCAGAAATTGCCCTGGTAAAACACCAGCACCACCGGGCCTTTTGCCCGTAGCGTGGCCAGTTGGACGGGTTTACCCTGGGCGTCGGCGGTGGAAAAGTCCGGCGCGGGACGACCAGGCGGAATAATGTTGAGCAAGGCATGCGGGTTTATTTTGGTTAAATCTGGAGAGAGGACCGATTCTTGGCTTTGAGAAGCGTCCGCAGGAGGGAGTGAGGCTGTTTCTGTAAGCGAAGAGGGTTTTGCACCTTGCTGCAACGAGCCAGCCTGTGTGGAAAACCAGCCAATCAGTCCAACGGTCGCAATCAGCGCCACCAACACCACCCATACATTCCAACCAGAGGTATTCATTTGGGTATCGCCTTTCCCTGCATCCCCCCGATACGGGAATTTTTTCCGTCCGGGCTTCTATTGCGGTTACGGTCTTATTATATAATGATGAAACCTGAATACCTGGAGTCAACAGTGGATTTTTTTCAGGACGGCTCTTTTCCTGCGGCTTTCGTCTTCAGCGGGTCTTCGTCACAGGAGTAACCCTGGAAGCAGCCACAGGAGCGGCTTGCCGAGGGCTGTAAGCGACCCTCATCCTTCACTTTTCTGAAGGCAGATGCGTGGCTTGCGAGGGTTGGCCACACCGGCTAAAATCAATCCCGCTGGGTCGGCAGGCCCGCCCAAGGTTTTTGCTCCAGATGCTTTTTTCTCCAAGTGCTATTGTTTCAATGCTTTTCTGGGTAAAATAACACACACGCAGGCAGCGCAAGAGGTTTTGGGCACAGTGCATAGCGGTAAGGTGCATAGCGGTAATCAGAACAGTGGGCACAGCAGCCATAAAGGGCTGTACGATTCCTCCACCCAGGGTGTTATTTTGCTGGATGGCCTGGACATTCAGGGGCGAAAATCGGACCTGAAGCAACTGGTTAAGCTGTTGGGCTTGGCCAAAAGCGGGCACCCCAAGGCGGTATTGGTAAGCGGAGACCCAGGCATTGGAAAGACCGCTGTGCTAGAGGCCTTTGTGGATGTGGTTCGCCGCAGCCTATACTGCCGGGTGCTGGACTTAAAGGGAACCCGTTACCACACGGCCGAAGGGCTCTATGTCGCCTTGCTCGACCGGTTGCAGGTGGAGGCGGAACGCATTTTAGAAGAGGCCCTGGAGACCATCAACGACATCAACCAGGACTTAGGAATCCGCTGGGAGCGGGCCGATCTGGTGCGGGCGGTCTCGTTGGTCCGCCTGCAAGAATCCATTGGCGGTGCAGACGCCTCACGACAGGATCAGTTGGTGAAAGCCATTCGCAGCTCCATTCCCTCGGTGCGCAAGCTGCGGTTTTCCATTAACGATAGCGTCGAAAAGATTATTCAGATTGTGGTCAACCCCTGGCTAACCGTGGCCACGGCACTGCTCAACCCCATTCAGTCGGATTTGCAGGAAGCGCTGCTACTGGCCCAGGATTTAAAAGAGGCGGCGGGCGAACGGTTTTACACGGAAGGCGGGCATCCGTCTGCCAACGATACTTTTTATCAACAGCGCGGCTACAACCAGGCTGAGACCACCGCAACCGACGGTCGCTATGGCGCCTCTGGCTCGGCCAGCAATGGCTCAACATCCAACTATCTGCAAGACTTATACCAGGACGCCGGGGACCGCTGGCAGCAAATTAAGTCGGCCCTGGTCAATGTGTTTCGTTTTATCAGCCAAACCATTCAGCCGCTCGATAGCGCCCTGTTGGTGGTGATTGACGATTGGGACCAGGTGGCCCACCTGGAAGAACACCAGCGCGAACCGCTCAAGGAGCTGCTGGCGCAACTGGTGCTCGATAGCTTTGATCAGAAAAACGCCCACCTGATGATGGTGCTTTCCTGCCGAAGCGATGGTGAAAGCTACACGCTGGGCGGCAATTTGTTTGGCGTGTTTCGTCACAAGCTCCTGCTGGGCGGCTTGCAGGAAACACACCGTCGCAAGATGATTCGTCAGTTTTTTAAACAGGCCAATTTGGAAGTCACCGATGGCGTGATTGCAGACGTGGCGAAGCTTTCGCGTGGCAATCCGTTTTGGATCCATCGGATGCAACAGTTCTTAAAGGAGCGGGCCCAGGCCAACAGCACCGAGCAGGTGGATGAAACGTTCTACAAAAACCTGCGTGTGGAACGCCTGGATGATTTACTGGAGTTGGGCTTTACCCGGCTGAAGCTTCGGTTTTTACAGCACGAGGTTCAGTTTTTTAAAACCTTGGATGTGCTGTTGCGCGAGTACGGCAGCCAGATTTTTGTGGTCGATGACGCCCTTAAACGGGTGGGAGACAGCCTGGGCTTTACGGACACGTACAACTACCAGTTTGTGTTTGATGTCCTCAGAGGTCTATACCAGCACCACTTTTTAGCCGAAGTGGATCGTGGCCAAACGGGCCATTCGCCGCGCTACCGGGTGCCGGGCCGGTTGGTGGCAGAATTTCTCCAGCAAAAAGTGTCGTCCATTCAGCCCGATATTGCACCGGGCACCAAGTTGGCTTACCTCAAAAAAGTACTGCCCCTGTCGGTCAAATCGGGAGAACTGGACCGCCAAAAAACGCGCGAGGTCATCGCGCTGAGTCATTCCATTGCCGATCGATCCACCGGGGACGACATGCTGGGCTTTTTGGAAGACACCTTTCTGATGCACCTTCAGGATCACAGCCCGGCGGTTCGGGTGACGGCCCTGAACAACATGGCGATCTTAGACTCTGATCGTTCGGTGGAGGCCATTATGGCCCGCCTGAAAGACAACGACCCGATGGTCCGGGAGTATGCGGCCCGCAATTTGTGCATGATGGCGGATCAGCCTGGGTTTATTCGTCGGGCGGAAGCGATTACCGAGGCTCTACTCACCGTTTTAGACGACGAGGAAGAGGCCGTCCGGGTGTTTGTTTACCAGGGGTTGGCGCGCTACCTGGCGTTCAGCCAGGGGAAGGCCCTTCGGCCTGGCCAGGCAGATCCGTTGTCGGTATTTTTCAAGGGACTGGTGGATGTGTCTGACAAGGTGCGGCTCACGGCCATTGAACACCTGGTGGCGCTTAACCCGGAGCCTTCCTCCAGTATGCAGAACGCCCTGCTGGAGCGCATGGAGGAAACGGTCCCCAAAATTCGTTACTACGCCTGCCAAGGACTGCGCGCCTACCAGGATTCCAAAACCATTGACGCGCTGACCCACGTGCTTCGTCAGGACCCTATTAGCCGTCTACGGGCCGTGGCAGCAGATTGTTTGAGCGGTATGCGCAGTCGCAAAGCTCTTGATGCCCTGCTTACCGCGCTCTACGAGGATCAGACCGAAGAAGTTCGCCTGGCTGTCCTCCGAACGCTGGGACGTCAACGCGGCTGGCAGTCGGAAGAGGCGCTCATTCGCATTCTAACCCGCAACGATTTGAACCTGAGTGCGGCATTGCGGTGGGTTGCCGTACGAAGCCTGGGACAGATTGGCCAAAGCCCGGAAGCGTTGGATGTACTGCACCACCTGAGCGAAACCGAGTCGGGTAACGAGCTGTTGATTGCCAACCTGCACACGGCCAAGCTCAAGGTAAAACAGCGCTTGCACGAACAAAAGGCGCCGCCCAAACCCAACCCGTTTGAGCCCGTTCCTCCCTTTGAGAGTTCTTTGCCGCTGGCAGCCGGTGCAGCCAGACTGACCGATTTGACGATTACGCCCAACCGGCTGGAGGAAGAGACAGACCGAACGCCGCCTGGCGACTACTTGACGACCGGGCCAGAAGAGAACCACCTGTCGAGCCGTCAGCGGGATGCGGACGCCGATGAAGACGAGACGGAGCAACCGGCCGATTTAGGAACGACACTGGCGACAAACTTCTCAGAGAACTTGGCGCTTCCGCCAGAGGATGCCTTTGTTAACGAGGCCGAACGGCTGACGGACAACCAATCGGTGGTGGCAGCCGCCGCTTTGCCGCGCAGCAAGGATTGGCGCGCAGACAGTCTGGCGGCCTATCCTCCGCATGTTCAGCCACAAGTTCAGCCATACATTCAACCCCAGCTTCAGTCTGGTGGACCACAAGCACCGTCCGCCCAACTGGAAACCAGCATCACCACAGACAATCGTCTCTCGGCGGAGGACTGGTCTAACAGCCAGCCATCACCCCAAGCACCGACGTTAGCCAAACTGTCGTTACCACAACCCAACGGGGTGGTGACCCAACCCTCGCAAGCGCTGGAAGAAGCGCAACCAACAGCAAACCCAGAGCGCTTTTTACCCTCCTGGCAACAAGCAGACGATGACGACGAAGACCTGCTACTGATGGAGGAAGCGGAGGCAGCCGATCGCGACCTTGATGCGCACCCCCTAGACGAGCGCGCGATGGTCGATAACCATGGTCGATAATCTGCCTGTGTATGTTAGCCAGCCCCAACCTTCCCTATCGAAGCGTTTTTCAACGGCTTGACCGGTTTTATGCTGTCGTTGCCTAAGTCGCCCTAGCGGCCATTACGGATGGCGCTTTATCATACAGAAGTGCGCTCGCATGCCAGTGCCAGCTCTGCCAGCCAGCTTTCTGGCGGATGAAACGGGTCCGCAGTGCCGGTTCCGCCCAGGCTGACCAGGGCTTGCAGAAGCTGTTGCGCCAACGAAACCTGAACGGCCTCGGGCTGATGCTTCATCCAGCCCAACAGTTGTTCTGCGGCCGGGTGAAACGTTTCTCGTCGTTGCTGGCTGTGGGCTTCTGTCGCCTGAAGCCAACCTTGAAATTGCGCTAAAAGGCTGTTGGAAGCGGGTGGCAGCGGGCGGCAGCCGGAAACCTGGCTCACCAGGTGGTAGAGCAGTTCGGCCACCTGGGCCTGTTCCTCCATTGGGGCGGCACGTAGCAGGCTAACCGCCATTGAGACGGTGGGATGTCGATCGTACCAGCGACGCCTGTTGTGTCGTTGGCCAAGGGGCAGGGGAAGTCCCCAATCGTCTGCGTGCAAGCCGTTTCCTCCAGTTGCTCAGCTCGGTGTCCGGGTTTGCTGTTAAAACCCAGTATTAAAGCCCAGTGCTAAAGCCAGGTGTCAAACTCCAATCGCTAAGGCGAGAAACGCCGATTCATACCGATTCATATAGGCAGAGATATCCACAGTCGTCCACATCTAAAACCACGCTTGACGTGTGGCAGTGCGGACTCAGCCGAAAAAAAATGAACTCGCAATGAGAGTGGACCCACTATGGATGTCGGCGGAAGCGAAAGCGCAGTAAAACCAATTGTTACAATGGTTTACCATCCGAAGATTTTGCCGAGGACTGGAACTATTCAAACATTCGCTCAGAGCCCATCGTGTGGCAGAGAGGACAGGTATTGAAGTTCCGTTCCTGCCCGTCGATATATAGATTGTATTTCAAGAATGGTGCTGTCAGGGTCTGGCCATTGAATGGATTGCGTGGATGTAGGCGATGCCAATGAAGCAAAACAACGACTATTGACGGAAAAAAGCGTGTAACTGAACGGGACTGTTGAACAAGTCCGTTAAATTAAGCCGTTGAACGAAGACAAGGGGCGAATGGGCGGTATGGTAACCACTCAAAATTTCGTTAAGGGAGAAACCATTCTCAAACAGGGCAGCGTGGGTGACCGCAGCTACAAAATTTTACTGGGCGAGGTGGTCGTTTGTGTGCTGAACGATGAAGGCCAGCACGTCCCTGTTGCCAAACTCACCCGTGGCGATATGTTTGGCGAAATGTACCTGTTCCACAACAAGGGCTACCGTTCGGCCTCCGTCATTGCCGCCACCGATATTCAGGTAGAAGTTTATTTTCGAGACGAGTTGGAAGGCCATTTGCGCCAACTCCCCCTGGATGTTCAAACCATGGTGGAGGGGCTCAGCAGTCGGCTTAAAAACGTAAGCCACAGCTTCTCTAACCTGCGTCGGCGGCCAGACGGAAAAAAACGGGTGCGTCGCTACGCCTTTGTGCGCTCGGGCGGAGAGTCATTTTAGCGCCAAAGTCCTTCACTTAGCCCTGGCTTTTTTATCTGGCGGCTAACGGTCGTTTCGGCCGTGTATCATCCACGAAAGGCCCCCTCTCCTTTCTTCGCGGCCGCTCTTGTTGGCTATGCCCACATTACGGCAGATCAGGCCCAAACACGTCCTCAATTTGGGCGCGGGCCAGCAACGGTTCACGCATCTGGCGCAATGCGTCCCACTCCCGAGACAACCGCGCGTGGGTGGAATCCAACGCCAACAACTGCTGCTTAAGCACCAAACTGCCGCGCAAATAGTGGGCTATCAGGTAAGAAAGAGTCTCCGGCTCTGTCGGCAGTCCCTCTGGCAAGGTTTCCGGGTATTGGCACACCCGCTGGCTCAGCCGCAGTACTTCCAGAAACAGAGCCCCAAGTGCAGCGCATTGCGCCGGGGTAAAGCCCGCGGGCTCATCTGATCGATCCTGCAACCAGGAGACAGTGGCCTGTAAGACCGGCCGTTCCTCGTCCGCAGCCGCAGAAGAACGCCCCTTTGAGGGACGGGCGGCTTCATTTGTTTCCATCAGCCGAAACCGTTTGCCCCCGTAACCGTGCACCAGCCAGTGACGATTCTCCATCGGGGTCCAACGCTCCAGCACAAGCAGCGTACCCACCTCAAACGGCTCTCCCTGTAAAGAAACCGGGTCGTATGTTTTGCAGAGCACCACGCCAAAAGGCTCTTGACGTTCCACGCAGGTTTGCAACAGTTGGCAGTAGCGCGGTTCGCTAAGACACAAAGTAAGCGGCATGTGGGGGTACAGCACCACGTTGGGCAGCGGAATTATCGGCAAGCGCGGTGAATGGGGCCGACGGGTGGCAGTCACAAGATCCCTCTCTCTATTGATTTTCGGTGGCATTTTCTCTGCTGCGTTGCGCGCAGGTGTTTACGTTAAAAGTGTTTTGCAATTTTAGCAAATTTTCCGCACAGCGGGGCAGGTTCAGCCACGGGTACAGTCTGGGGCGGCAATCACTCAAACTATCGACCAAAAACAGCTCCAAATGCATCGCCTGCTGCCAACACACCACGAATACCCACAAGCACAACTACTGGTGACGCGGCGGGTCCATCGTCGTCTCAAACGGTCTCTCAAACGCCTTGTCAAGGGCTCCCTCCGCGGCGTGCAGCGGCATTGCGGCAGCTCCCATAAACAGGCTACCCGGCTGTATTGCCGTTGGAAAAGGGGAAGGTTCCTGCCCGTCAGACCCGAAGCGCTCCGAAGGCGCCATAATACCGGGACGGCTTGGGCGATCCACCCGCTTTGGCATGCTGGCGCCATCACCATCCGCCTGGTCATCGATCAGCCCATCCATCAGCTCATCGGTGGTCAACTGACTCAGGCCAATTGGCCGCCGGAGGGGCCCAACGGAATGAAAGCCCCGGCCGGTCAGCAGTTGAAATAAGGGCTGTAACGCCTGCCACCAGGGCCGAGCACCTTGGCGTCTCTGCTGCTGTGGGGCATTGGCCGGGTGGGCGCTAGCGTCTAAAGCCTCCCCCCACTGAGGTGGCGTGGCATGGTTAGGATGCGGCGGGCTAGGCACCGCAGGATGGGCCGGTGGATACATCGGGGAAGAACTCATGAGATGAACAAACGCTCCAAACCATCCGCTAATGGATTCCGCTATAGGGAATAAGGTTTACCCGCCAACCCATGCATCAAAGGGGAATGGGGGACCGGTTTGCAAACCTACAAACTATTGTGCCATAAATGCCTCTGCCACAACGCATTAAAATTTCGTCTCAAGCGTCTCTGTTCCAGATGGATCTTCCAGACGGCGACGGCACGCAAGAAATGAGTGTTTGTTTCAACAGGCGCATTCAAGCAAGGGGGGGCTCACCACGGAAAGCGCTGAATATCGGTATCCTACGCAGAGGTGCTAAAGCCGGAACTGCCCTCGCTGCCATTGGTCTGGTTCAGGCGTTGCTGCGCTTCCTGACGTACCTGAATCACCATCGATTGCCGTTTGAGCCGATCGCGTTCGGCAGTATCCATTGTTTTTTGAACTTCAGAACCCTTGTGCTGACTGATCATCAGTGCAGCCGTTAGCGGGTTGGGTGGCATCGTGGTCATGGACTCGCACCTCAAGGTGTTTGCGTTGATAAGCGGGTTTGGTCTTCATTTTTTAAGCTATTTCTGAACAACAGTGGCGATAAGCGCCGTGGTAGGTCTCAAGACAAGGTAGCAGGTCGTGACAGGAAGGTGAAACAATAAACCAGATGGACAGACAGGCGCGAACACGGCGTTCAGGAAGCGGCTTTCGCAAAGGAATACACGGACACGGAAGCCCCCAGCCAATGGACGGAGGGACGCTCTTTTCGAGTCAGATCTTCGAGTCAGCTTTTCGGCTCAGCGACAGCGGGATTGAGAGAACTCTGCACGTTTTTTTAAGCACCGGAACAATGCTTCGTGTTCTATCTGAATTAAACCGGTTTGTAACAAAAGATTGATCATATTTTGTAACAAGCAACCCAAACTGTAATGAACCGTTACAAACTGGCAGCAATCGCAGGCAAGAGGGTTTGGGGCCACATCTCACAGATAAAGTCGCTTCCACTGGCCACTTTTTCAGAGCAGCCATTGTTTCAAGCGCATTCAGACACTGAAAAGCAGGTGCGAAACCGCTGGACAACAAAAGAACCCCAGATGAAGAACGCGTGGGCAAACCCGTAAGCAACAGGCAAAGAGCAAACCCACATAGCCCCGTACGTGGCAGAAACCACCAGGCAGCACGCCCCTAACCCGTAATGCCCGTCATGTAGGCCATTAAACTGTAGCTTGTTTGCAACGCGCGATAGAGTTGCTCAAAACAATCGGTACGATAGGCCACGGTCCGCCCGTCCACCCGGTCAAACATCGGCGCGGTCGCAACAATATCGGCGGCAAGCGTGGTTAAAAAGCGCACCCGCAACTCATAGGGGGGCGCAAGTGTTAACAGCGATTCCTGACGGGCCGTGGCAGGCCGGGCCAACAATTGGTGGGTTTTTTCGGCCAGCTCGGTCAACACCTCCGGTTCGGGCCGGTTAAGTGCGGCCGAGAAAGAGAGCGCCGTTTTTGTTTGCACCGTTTGCACCGTGGGCAGCAGGGCAAGCATTTCCTGGCAAAAACAATCGTCACCGGCAACCAAGCCCACCGGCACCTGATGAATTAAGCTGGCGTAGAGGGCATTCAGGCCGCCCTCTCCGTAGGACACCCCATTGACCGACACATCCCACAAATGGTCGTGGAAACTGTGGCAGAGTACGGCTTTTTCCGTACCCGCCTTGGCATGGTAACCGAGGTAAATGGCCCATTCAAACGCCTGGGTTAGGCCCGCCGCCATAGCGCAGGCTTTGGGCTTGCCAGAAAGCAGCGAAACCCCTGGCAATTCCAGCAGGTGAGCCAAGCCCAGGTTAATCATGTGCGCATGGGAGTCGTTCACCACAAGGTGATGCACGCCCGCCGACTGCGCGGCGCGCACGACGGCTAAAACCTCTTTTGCCAGTTGCGCCACCGCCTCGCGGTAACGCGGCAGGTCTTCCGGCTTGGGAAACACCTGCCGAACGGACGTGACGCCACAGACGCCCTCCAAATCGGCTGAAATATAGAGCTGACGCATGGTGTAAAACGCCTACCTGTTGACTAGCCAGCCGTTTCCACTGGCTTAGCCTTCTCAGCCGAGGGCGCGTCCTCTTTGCGGGGCTTCAGCTTCTGGACGGCCTCGCGGCCCACCTGCTCCAACTCCTTGGAGAGAGATTCGGCCTTGTCCTTCAGTTGGGTCAACTCCTGCTGGACACGATCCACGGAGCGATCGTAGGTGTGCTTGACCCGGTCGACGGATTCGTCCACATTGCGCTTGAGCACATCCATCGACTCGTCATAACGGCCCTTTACCTCGGAAGAGAGCAGTTCCCGAGTTTCCCGGCCACTGCGTGGCGCGGTTAAAATCCCGATAATGGCGCCCAAAACACCGCCCACCAGGGCACCTAGAACAAATTTATCAAACGAAGAACTGGACATAGCATTCAATCTCCAAAGGTTGTCAAAATAAACCATTATTGTTTGTCAGCCAGATTAGGAACATGCCTTTGAGCAAAAAAACAGAGAGAGATAAAAATCTGGCTGACATTGGCGGCTGTAAACAAATTTGAGAACATAAATCCATTTAAGAAAACGAGACCCAGCACTCTGCGCTAACGACCCGAAAACACGCGATAGAGCCCACCAAGCATCGCTCCCACGCCATCTACCAGGCCACGAACCTGTTGACCCACCGACGAGGCGCCCTGCTTTACAACAGGGACGGCTGCCTGAGCGGCTTGTTCCGCCGCCTCAACACCGGCTACCACTTTACCACTTAATTTTTCCACATGGTGGGCCGTGGCCCGAAGATCCTGAAGCATGGGGTAGGCTTCAAACCGGGCCAGAGTAAAAAATTCCAGGGCGGTATGCAGCAGAAACACAATTTTGTACAAAATAATGGCCAGCAACACCCCAATGGGAATGAGCAAAATCCAGCAGACGGCTAACAAATTGGCCATTTGGCTGCTCACTTCGTAACTATCTGTTAAGTACACGGGGCCACATCCTCTCTGGACCTTATCCCAAACCTGGACCAATACACCCTGAGACACTATGCAAGAAGGAATCAGGGGGGGGAGACACCGACATTACTTAGGAAGGAAGGTCAAATCCGCTGGCGTTCGCCTCTCGCTGTTTTGCCAAAGACACCTTGGCGGCCTTGCGCTCCTGGGTGGCGCGCTCCAGTTTATTTTCAAGCCGGTAACGGGTTTTATCCAGCATAGTTCTGGTTTTACCGTAAGGGTTTTGAATATCCTGGCGCACCCGGTTGGACAAATCACGCGCCGAACGACGGGTATCCTTGCCCGCCTGGGGTGTGGAGAGAATCGAGGCCGCAAACCCCACAATTAAACCAATCAATAAACCGCCCAAAAATTCGGCAATTCCATCCTGGGTAGCCTCTCGATGCTGAATAGTCATCTTGCACACTTCCTTACGAACACAGGGGGCAAGCAACACAGCGGGTTCATCAAACACGCCGTCTCACCCCTACTAGTGTAAGGAAATTTCTGCTCGCTCGCAAGCGCCGGGTCGCGAGCGCTTGGTTGCAGTCAGGTCGTGTTTAAAGCAAATCGCGCGTAAAACAGCGTGTGCTGAGTTGTGCTGAATAAAGGACGCACTTAAAAAGGGTGTGGCGTATCCACAGCGGAAAGCGCTGCTGCCAAAGGCGAATGACTGACGAGAGACGGCGACCAGTGCGACGGAACGGAGCCTTTTGCTTCCTTTGGCAGCCCCAGGCAGGCCAGCAAGGTGGCGGCCACCTGGCTCAGGGTGCCATTTTCCGAAAGAACGGCGCGCTGGAAGGGGGAATCCGCTCGGGCATCCAGCAACAGAAACGGAACGGGGTTTGCCGTATGGGCACAGACTGGTTCAAGGTCATCATCGAGCATTTGCTCCGCATTGCCGTGGTCGGCCACCACCAGCAGCAGGCCTTGGGCCGCCTCAATCGCCGCTGCAATTCGGCCCAACTGATGATCCACCACCTCCACGGCGCGAATGGTTGCCTGAAGATCGCCCGTATGACCCACCATATCCGCATTGGCCAGGTTGGCAATGACCACGGCATGCGTCTGCGCCTCAATGGCTTCAATCACCCGGTTTGCCACGGCTTCGGCAGACATTTCTGGCGCGAGATCGTATGTGGCCACAGCCGGAGACGGAATCAGACAGCGCGCCTCCCCTTCAACCGGGGCTTCCACACCACCATTCATAAAAAACGTCACATGCGCATACTTTTCGGTTTCTGCCACATGCAACTGGCTCAGGCCGTTCGCGCTCAACACCTGCGGCAGGGTATCCTGGATCACTTCAGGCGGATAGAGCACCAGGGGCGGTTCCGGCAGGTTCAAGCCGTAGTCGGTCAAGGTCCACACCCGCACCCGAGGGGGATCCGGCGGGCGCTCATAGGCATCGAAGCGGGGGTCTGCCAGCGCCCGAACGAGCTGACGCATGCGATCGGCGCGAAAGTTGGCAAACAACAGCACGTCGTCCTTCTGAATGCCCGGATAGGTTAGATCCACGGTACAGGGGGGTAAAAATTCATCTTTCAGGCCCTGGGCATAGGCCCGCTCTACCGCGTTCATACTAAACAGGTGCTTTTCGCCCGTTCCATGCGTTAAGTTAGTGGCCGCTGCCTGAATTCGCTCCCACCGGCTATCTCGATCCATGGCATAGTAACGACCACAAACGGTACTAACCGGCGGGTAATCCAACGTCAGCAGGTGCGCCTCCAGGGCTTCCAGGTAGAGCATCGCACTTTGAGGCGGCACATCGCGTCCGTCTAAAATGGCGTGGACGCGGACATTGGGCACTTCCGCGTTGTAGGCCAGCGTAAGCAGCGCCAGCAGATGATCCAAGTGGCTGTGAACACCACCATCGCTGACGAGGCCCACCACATGCAGGGTTTTCGTTGTGTGTTGCAGGCTGTTTAAGGCCGCTTGCAGGGCGGCATGTTCGCAAAGGCTGCCATCATCGATACTTTGGTTAATTCGGCTTAGTGATTGGGGTAGCGTGCGACCGGCCCCGATGGTTAAATGGCCCACTTCCGAGTTTCCCGGCCAGTGGGGAGGCAGTCCCACCGCCAGCCCCGACGCAGCCAGCGTGGTATGTGGCACGGTTTGCCACAAGCGATCAAAGTGGGGCGTGTTGGCTTGCGCAATGGCGTTGCCCGGCGCCGGAGCCGCCAGCCCCCAGCCGTCTAGAATCAGCAGACACGCCGTGGCGGGCAAAGGAAGAGGGGGCATCGTTCGTCACACCTTGTTTCATCACAGTTTATACACATGGAACATACAGTATGGAACGTGGAACAAACCGAACGCAAGACACCCGTTCCGTCATCGTTAGGAATGCGGCTTAGCCTAGTAGAGAGCGCCTCGTAATGGAGAGGCTCGACGGCGGCAAGGGTTTTGGTTAAAATAGCAGTCCAATCGAAACTGGGTTTATTCTAACAGACTTTGCATAGACTTTGCCTTGGTAGAGGCTTTGCTTTGTCTGGTGTTTTTCAAGGCTCAAAGCATAGCGCTCCAACTGCTATTGATTGTGCTGGTTCCAAACTCTTTTTTTTGAAACCGTTTTTAGACAAATTCCGTCAATTTTTTTTCGATTCACCACCGATTCACAATCTCCGAATCAAAAGTGTTATTCATTGCGTGCAAAGAGGGCGTTTTACGAATGAACGAGTTGGTTTTTTTTGAAGGTCAGTTTGTACCACTGGATGACGCAAAGGTGAGCGTGAAGACCCATGCGTTTATGTACGGAACCTCCCTGTTTGAAGGAATTCGCGGCTATTGGGTGCCCGAACGCAACGAGATTTCCATTTTCCGGCTCAAAGAACACTACGAGCGCCTGCTGTCCAACTGCCGCATTTTCCATATGGATTTGGGCTACACCCTGCAAGAGCTGATGGACATTACCGTGGAACTGGTTCAAAAAAATAACCCGGACTATGACACCTACATTCGTCCGATGGCTTACAAGGCCGATGTGGAAAAGATTGGCTTCAGCCTGCTGAATACGGAAAGTCGCTTTTTGGTCTGGACGCACCCATTGGGCAACTACGTTGATATTGAGCGCGGCCTGAGCGTCTGCGTATCTAACTGGCGGCGGCTGGAAGACAGCATGATTCCACCCCGAGCCAAGGCGGGCGGCGCCTACGTTAACAGCGCGCTGGCGGTAACCGATGCGCGAAAAGCCGGGTTTGATGACGCCATTGTGCTCACAGAACGCGGTACCGTCTCCGAAGGGACGGGGATGAACCTGTTTATGGTCAAAAATGGCCGTTTAGTCACCCCGGCCACTACGGAAAATATTCTGGAAGGCATTACGAGAGACACCATTGCCACTTTGGCCCGCCAGGAATTGGGCATCGAAACCCAGGAGCGGGTCGTTCATCGTACCGAGTTGTACACGGCCGATGAATTGTTTTTCTGCGGAACAGGGGCGCAAGTGGCCCCCATTACCCAGGTCGATCATCGCCCGGTCGGCTCAGGGGCCATTGGTCCTATCAGCCGAAAAATTCAAGACCTGTATTTCCGAGTGGTGAAAGGCCACGTGCCTGGCTACAGCCATTGGTGTACGCCCGTTTCCGTGGGAGCGGCCGCCGTTCGTTAACCCGATTGCTTCCCTTTAGGCGGTGCCTGCCTTATGTTCAACCCAACCGACGGTTTTCCTTGGCTGCAAACGGTAACGTTCTCCTCATCTCGCTGTCTGGTCTCCGCGCCGATGAGAAAAACGCCGCTTCCGCCGCCGCCGCAACAAGCCGCCACAGTGCTGCCTTGGGCCTTGCCCACGAATCAGGTCAGTTGGCTTCATTTTGGTGCGGATCCAGAGTTGCGGGCCAAGAACGTGGTTCAACGTCGCCGTACTGAATTTATGGAAGCCTTCCAGTCAGAAGCCATTCAGGCCGCACTGCTCGAAGCTGTGCTTCATTTCCCGGAAGAGGATGGCGGTGACTGGACTGGGGGCGATTTGCTCAAAAAAATATACGGCTGGTTTGGGCACGAGCGTCAGTGGGAAGAGCTTTCCAGTTCCAGTGTTGAACGAACCTCTCGTTTACAGCGGACAACCCACTTGAACCGGACCCGTGAGGCGCCACTCAGTAAACTGACCGAGACGTATGACATTCCCTATGAAACCGCATGCGAGGCGCTGTCTCGCCTTGAAGGGCTCGGGCTGTTATCTGTTGTCGGCGACAAAATTCGCTCCACCCGTTTTGGGGAAACCATCAGTGCTCAGCTCGAAAATAACGGCATTGGCATTGATTTTTCAAGGCCATTTCGGTAACTCCCCGGCCAGGTAACACCCAGGCAAAAGGCATTGATCCTCCACCATGTCCAAATCTCGCATTCTCGAACACTGGAGCCATTCTCTGGATACTTTACTGGAAAGTGTCGGTCGGGTAACGGTTCTGCTGGCCCATTCCGGTGGTTTTATGCTTCGCGGCCGCATTCGTTGGGTCTCCTGGGTAGATGAAACCGTCTCAATTGGCGTGCAATCTCTGCCAATGGTGTTGATGATCTCATTTATCGCAGGCTCGGTATTATCCCTACAGACTGCTCAAAAGTTCGCGCAAACGGGCGCAGAAACTTACGTGGGGGGCTTGGTTAGTTTGGCCATTACCCGAGAAATTGCCCCCATTTTTACGGCGCTCACGGTGGGCGCCCGCGCCGGAACGGCCATTGCCTCTCAAATTGCCAACATGCAGGTCTCGGAACAAATTGCCGCCTTGCGCATTATGCACGTGAGCCCCATTCGCTACCTGGTGGTGCCAAAGTTGATGGCTGCCTTTTTCAGCTTGCCGCTACTGACCATGCTGTCGATTGGCACGGCCATTTTGGGTGGCATGCTCATTGCAAAATCGGTAACCAATCTACACTACAGCCTATTTTTAGACTCTATCTGGCTGATGCTCAAGCCTTACGACATATGGGTTAGTCTGCTTAAGGCCGGGGTGTTTGGCGTTCTGTTGGCTGGTATTTGCTGCAATGTGGGCCTTATGACCCAAGGTGGCGCGAAAGACGTGGGCCAGTCCACAACCAAAGCCGCCGTCTGGAGTTCGATTGCCATTATGATTGCAGACTTTTTCTTATCCTGGCTGTTCTTCGGCTCCTCGTACGAACTGGGTCGTTAGGCGCAAAAAACGATCCACGCCGCTAGGTAGGGCGTGTCCTAAGAGAAGTTCCGCAGGCTATTTTTTTAAATCTAGTGACGCAAAAAGCCGTGCTGCTGGTCATCAGAAACCAACGTTGACCCCGACGACTGCTTCGATTGAGACGAGGCCGGGGGGGAGCGTAAGGGCTTTTTAAGCTGAGCGGGAGACTCAGTTCGCGGCATCTGGCTTGACACCAACGGATGAAGGCTTCGCTGAAGAGGTGCCGCCGACAACGGTTTAGCAGATGAGACAGCAGCGGAGCCAAGAGCGGCGTAAGATTCCGCTGTGTTGGTCACACTGACATCCAATTTTAACTGTAGGTACTGGTGTAGATGACAACGGGCCAAAATTCGGTACAGACCAAGCTGCTGCCCTAAGTAAACCTCCAACGAACGGTTCTCCGCCTGACAATCGCGGTACAGATCCACCAGCACTTTCAAACCACGGGAATCGGCATGGGTCACCTGACTTAAGTCCAAAATGACCGCACAGTTGGGATAGTTCGCCAAAGCCAGGCTAATATCTCTTTGCTGATGGCGCGCGTGATGAAACAACAGGTCTTGCTCAATCAGCAGCCGAAGGGTGTGGTTTTCATGCAGCACTTTTATCTCAGGCATCGCGCCTCACATCGGTTGTCGTTAAAGCCAATCGCTCTTAAATAAACTTACTTAAAGATGTATCCACTTCTTCATGGTACATCGACAAAGGCAAGGCGTTTCCGAAACAATGTAAAGAAATATCACGCCTTTGGCTAAATGACCATTGGCACAAGCTTCTCCCGCTTAGGCCGCGGCGTTTGTCTTCTGGTATTAGTGAGCTTAGGAAGCAGACGGAAGCTTTTTGAAGATAAGCGAGGCATTATGACCACCAAACCCGAAGGAGTTAGACATCGCATACTCCATTTGCGGCATCGGACGGGCAGTATGGGCAACATAATCCAGATCGCACTGTGCATCCGGCTCGTCCAAGTTAATCGTGGGCGGCACCACCCCGTGTATCAGGGCGTTCACACACACAATCGCCTCCACAGCACCGGCGGCTCCTAACATATGACCATGCATACTCTTTGTGGAACTGACCAAAAGGCCATTTCTGGCATGCTCGCCAAAAACACGCTTCAACGCGACCGTCTCCGCCACATCGCCCGCAGGGGTACTGGTGCCATGCGCGTTCACATAATGGATTGCCTCGGGTTGTAAGCCAGCATCTCTCAGGGCAGCCAACATCGCGCGAGAAGCACCGTCTCCATCTGGCGAGGGCGAAACAATATCATTGGCGTCTGCTGAGCGTCCATAGCCGACTATTTCAGCGTAAATGGTTGCCCCTCTTGCAATAGCGTGATCGTAAGACTCCAAAACGACAATGCCTGAACCTTCCGACATCACAAAGCCATCGCGGTTCTTGTCAAACGGGCGACTGGCCCGAGTCGGTTCATCCTCTCGCATAGAGAGTGCACGCGCTGCGGCAAAGCCAGCCACCGAAATAGAAGCAATTGGCGATTCCGCCCCACCGGCTATCACCACATCCGCCTCATCATTCTGAATCAAGCGCATACCATCGCCGATAGAGTCTGCGCCAGTAGCGCAGGCAGAAACGACGGCCAGACAGGGACCTTTTGCCTTGAAATGAATAGACACCTGGCCCGCCGCCATATCGCTAATCATCATCGGCACCAAAAACGGGCTGCACTTATGAAAACCCTTATCTAAACAGTGCATTAGCTGGCCCTGAATCGTCCCAATGCCACCCGCACCACTGCCAATGACCACACCCATCCGGTTGTGATCGATATGGCCATTTAAACCAGCGTCTTTCATTGCCTGCTGAGAGGCGGCAATCGCAAACTGCGTAAAGCGGTCCATTCGGCGGGCTTCTTTACGGTCCAGATAATCTTCCGGCTTAAAATCCCGACACTCTCCCCCAATCCGGCAGGTCATCTCGTGCTCGGGAATCATCGTAATGTAGCCAATGCCACTTTGGCCCTGGATAAGACCTTGCCAAAGGTGCTCAATCGTCTGACCCATCGGGGTGATTCCACCCATGCCGGTGACAACAACACGTTTTTTTGTATAGCTGGTAGTCATTACGGCAACTCACCCACTGGACCAGAAAACGGGAACAAATAATATAATATCGGGAAGAGAACAAACTCGGCCACGCTGGAGTTTCCTCGCAGCGCGACCGAATTGTCGTTATTTTTGAGACGCTTTTTCAATATAATCAACCGCTTGCTGAATGGTTTGGATTTTTTCAGCTTCTTCGTCTGGAATTTCCGTGCCAAACTCATCTTCCAAGGCCATAACCAATTCCACCGTATCCAGGGAATCCGCGCCAAGGTCTTGCGTAAAACTGGCGGTAGGGGTTACCTGCTCTTCATCTACGCCAAGCTGCTCTACAACGACCTTTTTAACCCGCTCGAAAACGGTGCTGGTTGCGTTTGCCATAGTAACCGCTGTTCCTCCAAGATCATCAACTGAATGCGCTAACAAAGCTTAAAAACAAAGTCACTCACAGAGAGACTGAGGATTAAAAACGAGTAGCAGAAAGTCCTTACAAAACCAGACCACCGTCTACCTGTAAAACCTGACCCGTAATATAACTTCCCGATGTTACCAAAAACACAACAGCCTTGGCAATATCTTCCGGCTGGCCCAAACGACGCAAAGGCACGTGCTCTCGAACTTTATCAACCGGCAAACCCTCGGTCATATCCGTTTCAATAAAGCCGGGCGCTACGGCATTCACAGTAATATTGCGGCTGCCCAACTCCTTTGCCACCGATTTGGTCAGTCCAATCAGGCCTGCCTTGCTCGCAGCGTAATTCGCCTGGCCTGCATTGCCATAAACGCCCACAATGCTGGTAATGTTCACAATAGCGCCAGAACGCTGCTTCATCATGATTTTTGCCGCCGCCCGCGTGGTGTAAAACGCCCCTGCCAGGTTGGTGTCCATCACGGTTTGCCAGTCGTCATCAGACAAGCGCACCAGAAGGGTGTCTCGGGTGACGCCCGCATTGTTGACCAGCGCATCCAAACGCGCCCAACGCTCAAAAACCTGATCAATTAGCTGTTGATTTTCTCTTGGGCTAGAAGCATTGGCCTGAACAGAAAGCGCCTCGCCACCGGCAGCCAAAACACTCTCCACCACCTGCTGCGCTGCCTGCTGGTTGGAATGATAGCTAAATGCCACGCGGTAGCCCGCACTCGCTAAAGCCAAAACACAAGCTTTTCCAATACCGCGAGACCCGCCTGTAACCACAGCGACTGGCGATTCATTGGTTTCAGCGATTGCCATTTTACAAACCTCAACACAAGCTAGTTAAATGAACCGAAGTTCGACGGAAGTTCCACGAGAACTAAACACGGCGGAGCCAGGAGAAGACTATACCGAAACAGAGAGACCATTCAGGTGCTCTCGAAGGCCCGCAACAGTTTGGGAAAGACTATTTGGGTCACTCACCTGATAACTACGGACGGACGGAAAAGTTTTCTTAAACAGCCCAGAAAGCACAGTCCCCGGACCGAATTCAACCACAATATCCACCTGTTGCTCAACCAAAGTCGCCATCGTTTGGGACCAGCAAACCGCATGGTTCATCTGGACACTGAGTTTTTCTTTCAATAACTCGGGGACCTGCGTCGGTTGCGAATCCACGTTGGTAATGACCGGGATTTGTGCTGGCTGAAAGGGCAAACTACCCAGGCGTTGCGCAAAAACCTCTGTTGCCATCGACATGAGCGGGGAGTGGAACGCACCACCCACGTTGAGAGGGATAACACGCTTTGCACCTGCGGCTTTCAGTTTTTCAGCCGCCAGAGAAACCGCGGAAGGAGTGCCGGAAATCACCTGCTGCGTGGGGCTATTGTAATTGGCAACCACCACACAATCATCCGCCGAAGAGATTTCCGCAAGCACCTGCTCGAGCAAAAGCTGATCCAGGCCCAACACGGCGGCCATTGCGCCTGCTTCTGCCTGATTCATCAACTGCGCGCGGTATTGAACCAGGGAAATGGCTTCCTCCAAGGAGAGCACGCCCGCCGCAAACAGGGCACTGTATTCCCCCAGGCTGTGTCCAGCCACGAATTCCGGCTTTATCTCAGGGTACTGGCTGCGAAACGCGGCAAGAGCAGCCAACGACACGCCCAGAATGGCGGGCTGCGTATAACGGGTTTGTGTCAAAAGAGCCTCAGGCCCTTCAAACAAAATATCCAGAAACGGCTTTTCATCTGCCTGAATGACCCGAGCGACCGAATCTAAGACCTGGCGAGACTCTGCATAGGCTTCATAGAGCATTTGTCCCATTCCCACAACTTGTGAGCCCTGACCGGGAAAGACGAATGCAATGTGTGGGGTCATAACGGCACTCCTGAAAGGCTTAATGGCAGTGAAAAATGGCTTGATTAGAATGCACAAAGACAGTGCAGGTTAAAGATTTCATCATAAAGGCTTGTAAAAAGGGCGACGCAAGCCTCGAAAGCAGCAAATCTGTTGACTAAAGGACAGGGCTTGCAAGAGAAGACGCCTTCTGAAGCTGCATTTCAGGCGAAGGGGCGGCACAGGTCCAGCGCATAATAGAGGTCCCCCACGATAAGCCGCCGCCAAAGCCGCAAAGGAGCACCAGCATCCCCGGCTGAATCCGCCCGTCTTGAACGGCCTCGTCCAACGCCAGGGGAATCGACGCGGCAGAGGTATTTCCGTAACGGTCCAGGTTAACAATCAGCTTGTCGGCTGGAATGTTCAACCGCTCGGACATGGACTGCATAATCCGAATATTGGCCTGATGCAGCACGTAAAAATCAATGTCCTGCACGCCCAAACCAGCCTCAGCCAAAGCCGCCTCGATGGAAGAGGGGACCACACTGACGGCAAACTTGAACACTTCACGCCCATTCATCACCAAACCCTTTTCAGGCTTGGTTCTCTGGGAAACCAACGGACAGTTGTCCACATCAATAGGCATCAACAACTGGGCCCCCTTCCAACCATCAATGTGCAGGTTGTGGGAAAAGAAATGATCTTCCGTATCGCTGGCAGTAAGCACACAAGCCCCAGCGCCATCACCAAACAGAATACAGGTATTGCGATCCGTCCAATTCATGTAGCGCGAATGAACATCCGCACCAATTACCAAAGCATTGCGATACGTCCCGGTTCTCAAAAACTGTTCAGCCGTGTTCAAAGCGGCAATGAACCCCGTGCAAGCCAGCGCCAAATCAAAGCCAGCAGCATGCTTGGCGTTAATTGCCTGTTGCACCACGCAGGCAATGCCCGGGTAAAGGGTATCTGGGGTTGAGCAGGCAGCCACGATCAAGTCCACCGACTCGCCCGGCAAATTGGCATGCGCCAGGGCCTTTTTAGCCGCATCCACCGCAAAATCGGAGATTTTTTCATCTCCCTGCACCACCCGCCGTTCCAGGATTCCCGTACGGCTGCTAATCCACTCATCAGACGTGTCTACGAGGGTGGAAATCGCCTGATTCGTCACCACGGTTGACGGAGCGCTCGAACCAATCCCACTGATCTGAACGCCTTTCAGGCGCTTGGATAAAAAGCGTGTGGAATCCGCCGAAGACTGACGCCCGTTTTGTTGCGTGGGTGAAGAAGCCGAATGGTTCGATGAATGATTCATCATAGAGCGTGTGCCTCGCCGTCCATTACCTGTATCTCCTCAATATCAGATGAAGCGCGTGTTTCAGAGATTCGCTTTGTAATTTTTTCAATCACGCACTGCCTTACCGCGTCCTCTGCAACCCGAATCGCATTTTCTATGGCGTAAGCCGTACTACCCCCGTGGCTAATGACGCAAATACCGTCAATGCCAAGCAGCAAGGCCCCGCCAAACTCTTCCGGGTGAACCTTTTTCTTGATTTTTCCCAATATGGGACGGGCCAAAGCGCCGACCAACTGAGTCCAAAGGGTAGCCAGAAACAGGGTTTTGATACTGTGCAGCACCATCGTGACAATGCCTTCGGCGGATTTAAGCGCCACGTTTCCGGTAAATCCATCGCACACAGCAACATCCACACGGCTCCAAAAGATGTCTTTCCCTTCCACGTTGCCAATCACGTTTAGGCCCGCTTCTTCCATCAACAGGGGCAAGGTTTCCTTACAGAGGGTATTACCCTTACCAGGTTCTTCACCAATATTGAGAAGACCCACACGGGGTTTTTCAACCCGAAAAACGCTTTCCATAAAAAGACTGCCCATGTGGGCAAACTGCAACAGCATTTGGCTGGTGCACTCGGCATTGGCGCCAGCATCCAGCATCAGGCAGGGACTGTTCAACCCGGGCATCGGAATGGCGATAGCAGGCCGCTTAATGCCCTTAATTCGACCAATAAACGTGGTTGCAGATGCCATTGCCGCCCCCGTACTGCCGGCAGCAACCATTGCCTGGGCTTTTCCTTGACGCACCAGTTGAGCAGTGACTGCGATAGAAGCATTTTTTTTCTGTCGCAGGGCTTTAACCGGCTCTTCCCCCATTTCCACCACCTCGTCGGCAGGAATGATCTGGAAAACAGCGCCGTTCGTATGGCCTTTCTGTTTCAAAGCGTCTATTTCAGCCTGAATCGCCACTGACTTACCGACCAGAAAAACGCCCACCCCATAGCGCTGAGAACCCCTCAGGGCCCCCGCCACAATTTCTTGCGGGGCAAAGTCGCCTCCCATGGCGTCCACTGCAATCCAAACAGAGGGTTGTGACATCGGCAGCAGATAGAGACCTTTCCACAAAATTTACAGCAAGAAAAAACTAAGAACGCACAAAGAGGGTTCCGAGAGAAAAACGAGCGTATGGCTTAATGATCAATAAACCAGGCGTTACTCGTCGCTATTTGCGGCAAATCGGGCACTGACAATGCGGTCTTTATAATAGCCGCAAACACCACACAGCGTGTGCATTAAGCGAGGTGCGCCACAGTTGGGGCAGGTTGTTTTGGCTGGCATAAACGCCTTCCATTTGGCGCGACGATGTCCTTGATCGGAGCGGCCCAGACGTTTCTTGGGAACTGGCATAGTAAAAGCCCTCTATGATTTACAGGTTGAATGACGAACGGAACGAAAACGGATGAATGGCCTCTATACAGCGGACTGAAACAAGGCAAGCATCGTTCCACAATTTGGTTGCTAGCGCCTATGGTATGCGGATCGCGAGTACAACGCAAGTATTGTTACTGAAGCCATTTTGCATTTCAATCCCTGAGGCGTTGTTTCTGTTGCCTGGACATAACGATTCGGCGCGATAGAGCACTCCAGGCTAGGGATTGCCGCCCTCGGCCGAAATGCCGTTTGCGCTCAGGTTGCTCAGCTCCAAAATCATCAACTGCCTTAACACATCTTTTAAGTCCAAAACCCCTTCTGGATCAATGGTTTCAAAGAAATCTTCCGGCAATAGCTCCTGCTCTCGCTGATGAAAGCTTACATAGTGCTCAAACACATAGGCCTCGTCAATCCCCACGGATACCGAAAAGGGTTCAGACCACGTGTCGGGCTCTTCCACGAGCCATTGACAATTTCCTGCAGCAGTGCCCTGTAGGTGCAAGCCGGTTGATTTTACGCGCAACGACAACACACAGTGCAGGCGGGCCTTCCAGTCGCTTTCCAGCAAGTCTAGCCAGGCGTCCACATCCAGGCGGGTTTGTTGGCTTTTTAACAGTTTGGGTAAGGAAATCGGTTCCATGGGTCATTGGACTTTCATACAGCCTGATATGGCAAAATAAACCAGAAAATAAGCACCCGCAAACGACAAGCCACTTGGATTCACAGAATTAAAGCCACCGCGAGCGTTCATCGCCGAGATAAAGACTTCGTAAGTTACGGAGCAGAATCGTCACCGTTATCATATTGGCCGAATTGTGTTTCGTCAAAGCAGTCACTTCGTTTTAGTGCTATTTTTTAGTAGTATTAATGGCTAATATTTTTGCAATCGCAGTGCTTGTCTGGCAATCACTTTTTCCCGTCGCTAAATTTACCCACAAAGCCACTCCAGGTTCGCCAACAACACAAAAAGCCCCACTGCATTGCAATCGAACCCTCCCATCCCACTATGAAAAGAAGCGCTTTGAAAACCACCATCCGCCCAGCAGCCACCGGCCAACGAATGTCGCCGCCTTCAGACGTCGCCCCATCGGCGTTGTCTTTGGATGTTGCACAAGCGATTCCTCCTTCTGGAAGTGAGATGTCCGTTCTGGTTGCAAACCCACAGCAGCAAAGCTTGGCAGTGGCCACATCAGCCGTACCGGCCATTCCACCCGGCGGGGGGTTGTTGGCGTTGGAAGGGGCCGGCCTCTGTGGTTCGGATGTGGAAAAGATTCTCTCTGGACGAGCCCAGGAGCATACCGTACTGGGCCATGAGGTGGTTGGTCGCTTGGTCGCCTTGGCCCCCGATGCGCCCGCACTGCCGTTTGAGATAGGTCAGCGACTCGTGGTTGCGCACCACATTCCCTGTGGTCGTTGCCACTACTGCTTTAACCAAAATCAATCAATGTGTCGCCAGTTTAAGGCCAGTAATTTTCAGCCGGGCGGCTTTTCCCAGTGGATTGCCCTTTCCGCCGAGCATTTACAGTACACCGCATTTCCCATTCCAGACGAAATACCCAATACACTGGCTGTCCACGTGGAGCCATTGGCCTGTGTTTTACGCGGCATTCGCCGGGGTGGAACAACAGCCCCGGACTCTGTGGCGGTGGTGGGCCTAGGCTACATTGGCCTACTGGCCGCCCAGTGTTATCAAAGGCAAGGCACCTGGGTGCTGGGACTGGATGTACAACCTGAACGCTGTGCTTTGGCACAAACCCATGGCTGGGTTCAGGCAAGCCACCATCCTGCCGATCCAAGTCTGGCTTCAACTTTGAAAGACCATACCGCCACGGGGGGTGTGGATGTGGTATACCTCACCGTCATTAACCCGGCCAGCCTGGCCACGGCGCTCTCCTGTGTCCGAGATGGCGGCACGATCGTTCAGATGGCAGGCCCACTACCAGACCCATTACCAGACGCCCCGGAGGAAAAAATGTCTGCTGTGGCGGCAACCGCCCCTTGCGGGGTTGATCTGGCTACACTTTACTACCGTGAAATTACCTGGATTCCGAGCTATTCGCCTGCGCTCACTGATCTACAGACTGCGGCACGGCTCATTTTTCAGCAGCATCTGCTACTCACGCCCTTAATCACCCACGGGGTTCCCTGGAGTCAGGCGGATCAGGCGGTGGCGCTGTACCGCTCCGGCCAGGCCATTAAAGTGTATCTGGATCTCAGGAGGCCCTCATGAGCTTCGTACCACACCCGTCGAGCAACATCGTTTCCGATGCGAACCAACACACGGGCGAAACCTTGACCGAACAGTCCGGTTTACCCAGCCGAATGAACGCAGCCCGGTTTTATGAACCCGGGGTGGTTCGCTATGAGTCGATTCCCGTTCCGGCGTTGGCCGCAGGAGAAATCCTGGTGCAGGTGGAAGCCGCACTAACCTGTGGTACGGATTTAAAATCCTACCGACGCGGACATCCCGTGTTGTTTAAAAGCTTACCGGCCCTGTTTGGCCACGAGTTTTCCGGAAAAGTTGCCGCGCTGGGTCCGCAAGTCAGTCAGTTTTCCGTTGGCGATCGCGTGGCCGTGGCCAATTCCGCACCTTGTTATCAGTGTTTTTACTGTCATCAGGGTCAGTACAACCTGTGCGAGCACTTGGAATTTCTCAACGGGGCGTATGCCGAGTACGTGGTTGTGCCTGCCAGCATTGTGGCGCGCAACACCTACCGCATTCCCGATTATCTGCCCGCAGAGGTGGCGGCTTTTACCGAACCTCTGGCGGTTTGCCTGCGCGGGGTGGAGCTATCAGGCATTTCCCCTGACGATCGCGTGGCCATTATTGGCCTAGGCCCCATTGGACAACTGTTGGTTAAATTGGCCAAATGGAAGGGGGCCCACGTAACTGCGATGGCCCGAAGCCCCTACAAGCGAGAGGTGGCCCAGCGGTTTGGCGGGGCGGATGCCGTTGCTGATTTAAGCACGGACACCGATGCATCCAGCCTGAAAACCACCTTGACCCCCAATGGGCGGGGCTTTGACGTCGTCATTGAAGCCGTTGGAATGCCCGAAACCTGGCGTCTGGCCTTGGCACTGGTGCGGCCAGGTGGACGAGTCAACTGGTTTGGGGGGTGCGAATCGGGTACCACGGTTCCCGTGGATACACGCCAACTGCATTACCAGGAAATCACCCTCCTGAGCCTGTTTCATCACACACCTCCGTACGTCAAAAAGGCGCTGGATCTGTTGGTGCAACAAACCATTGACCCCAGCCCGCTAATTACGCAGCGAATGCCGATGTCAGAGATCACAGCGGCGTTGGAACAGGTGGCGGCTGGACGGGCGATGAAGATTCAGCTCTCACCGTTCTCGTCCTAAGGCCTGTAAGTTTCTTGATTGTTCAGGCCTTGATTGTTCAAACTGGGTTCGTTAAACAATGAGCATCGTTTCTGGCGTTGGTTGGGTCTATTCCAAATGTTGATGTTTCCTGAAAAATTATTGCCCAGCAGTTTAGGGGTCTCGCCCACTCGCTTGACGGCCACCGCCGCCCCTAAGCCGCTACCCACGTGGATGGCGTTGCCAAACGATGGCTGGTATCCGCAATCAAACCCGCCGCTCACAGCCGGAGGAGTCAATGCGCTGGCAAGCACCGCCCGGTTTGGCTTGGATCCCCTTTCTGCTATGGACTGGCTGGAAACCCTGACGGCCGGGGCGGGGGCCAGTTTGCTGCTGGACCGTAGCGGCAAAGATTTGTGGTTTTTACACGGCGCCCACGTGGAAGCGCTGGAAGAGAAAAAACGCCTGTTGGCCCAGTACGAGAACATGAACCCCAACAAGAGTTTTGACGATCAGATGCAAGATCTGTTTGTGCAATTCGTCAACACGCCGTGGAACATGTCCAGCTTTCAAACCGCGTTGGGCACCTACCTAAAAAAAATTAACGACCCTGGCTTTTCCGCGTTTAACCAGGCGGCCGCCAGCTATCTCAATGCGGATACGTTGGTCATGTCCGTGCGGCAGATTGTGCAGGCAACCGGGGATCAATCCCGGCAGATGAAAATCAAGTTTTTGGTGGAGCACATGGGAGTTTTTGCCGGAAAAATCGCCCAGCTACTCTCCAATAACCAGTCCGTTGCCCTGCCGGACAACGTTCGGCGAGTTTTTGAAACCCTGAAAGAGAACGGCACGCCAACCCGAACCCTCTCCCAAGCCCAGGATCGTGCCGACCAGCTATACGGCGACGGCGTATTGACACTGACCGGGCTGGCCGGGGTGGGCACGGTGGGCGAAACCTACTATGCCATTTATCACCAAAACCAGCCCGATGAAGCCTCCGTGGTGATGAAAGTGCTCAAACGCTCCAATCATCAGCAAAACGGGTTTCGCAAAGAATATCTGGACCAGAGCACACTGGATTTAGAGCGCAACGTGGTTCGGTTTGCCCTGGAGTGGCTGCTTCCAGCGAGCCAGCAGCGGGATTTTTACGGAAAATCCGTGGATGTGTTATTCCAGGGCTTGTCTCGCGAGATTGATTATCGCTACGAGTACCAGGGCGCTTTGGATTTGGCGCAATCGGGACGTCGTTTTGAGGTGGCCAAACCCTTTCCGCCGTTGGGCGATAAAGCGTTGGGCTACAGCAGCGATGGACGCGCCGTTGCGATTGTCTACGAACGAGCGCCCGGCATCTCGCTAAAAAAGCTGATGGAAATGCTCTCGGTATACCAGGAACAAGGCCCGGCCCGTTACCGGCAACAATACCAAAGCCTGATCGAAGAGAACCTGGCGACCGTTCACGGCAAGCCCACCGCCTGGCTGGAAGACCCCAGCACGTGGATGCGCCAAATTCCCAAGCTGTACCTACAGGCCTTTAGCGAGCAAGCGCTTCTGCTGCGGCACGATGGCCAGGCCAAAACCGTCCACGCCGACCCACACCCAGGCAACGTGTTTATCAGCCTCAAGCCCAACGGAAAGCCACAGCTCACCTACATAGATACCGGCTTGACGTTGGAGCAGAAGCCGGAAGATGTGATTCAGCAACTGGCCTTTATGATGGCGGTCATGTTTGGTCAGGGGGAAGAAATTGCCAACCAGGTCCTGCGCGATGCCGACTATCAGCCGTTCTTACCGGGCCAAAACAGCCTAAACCCTTCTGGAAAAAGCGCCCGTCCAAACCCGGCCCTGGATCCATTTCGGGACGAGTTGGCCCGACGGCTGAATGCGGAGATGTTTGGCAGTGGCAAAATGGATCCCCGCGACCCCAACTCCTTTGTCAGTGCGCTTTCCAACGTACTCCAGCAGATGAACGTGATTCAAGGCTCCGGGCAAACCCTGTATTACCGCGCGCTGGGGCTGGCGTTCCAAAACTACATGGCGCTATCCCAACTCATTTTTGGCCATATCGGTAACCCGCCCCAGGCATTGGGCGGCGACTTACTGGGCGGCTTGGGCATTGCTTCCGTTATTCGGCATCAGCAAATGGGCGAAACCCTGCTTCGGTTGGCGCAAATGATGACCAAAAGCCAGGAGAATCTGCGCCGTGCCATTGTGGCGGGGCATATTTTTAGTACCGTCAAACCGGAATTACCCCCTGAAAAAAGCAGGCTGTAGATAGCATTATCCATCCACAGCCGCTTCAGTTTTTCTCAATTAAAGGCTCAAAAGCATTATTTGCCAGTCAAATGATTGACAATATCGCCCAGTCGAGCCACTTCGCCTTGCAGAAACTGTTTTACTCTGCCAACGGCAGGCACTGCTGCCACAAGCTTTTGCTCTGTTGCAGCCATGTGCTTTTGACCCGTGGCCTCTAAATCGTTAATATTCTGCATTCCCGCAGCCAGATCCGCTGCTTTTTTGGCAACGTCGCCGACCAAGGTCTTGGCTTCGGCTTCATTGAGGCTACCGCCAGCAATTTTAGCAACCAGGGCAGCACCTTCGACTGTGTCTGGTTTTTCCACCAGTTTTGCGGCCTGCTCTTTATTCAGGTTACCCGCCACAATGGCTGTGGCCAACTCGCCCGCTTCTTCGTCGGTAATTTTGCCTTCCACCACGGCTTTCACCAGGCTGTTGACTTTCTCGGCGTGATCCCCGGCAAAGCGAAACATATCGCCAGCAGCATTCACTTGAGTTTCGGCAACTTGGGGGGCCAAACGAGTGACCGTATCGCCGGAACGACGGGCTGAGGGCGCTGTCGCCTGCACTTGGGTTGCCTTAAGCGCATCGGCGGATGACAGCCCCATGCTTTGTAGTTGCATTGGTTAAACTCCTTCCCTAACAACATGAGCGGTACAAAAAAATACAAAAGCACATAAAAACCCACCAATGAAACCCGATGGACTGAACACCCATTCGCTCCACTTTGAGTTTATGTGCACGTTGACTGATGGTTGCACACCAACGACAACCATCACACCACCAACACGCCGGAGCGTCAATTCAACATCCATTCAACCTGGTGCATTCCGCTAAAAACGCACCCAAACACAGCGGCGGTACAGGCTATACAGAAGCCAGACAGAGAAAAGCCAAGGATCCTCTGTCTGGCAGATCAGGCCTGGGTGAGAGGCCATATTTTAGCCAGCGCTGACCGCCTTGCGACGTGTCCAACGTTTGAACAGCAAGCGCATCCGGTCTTCCAGGGTTTTAATCAGCACGTACTGCACGGGTACAATAAACAAACTCAGCAGGGTGGATAAAATCATGCCGCCAAATACGGTGGTGCCAATCACCTGGCGGGCTGCCGAACCGGCGCCATCGGCGAAGACCAGCGGCACCACGCCAATAATGAAGGCCAGCGAGGTCATGACAATGGGCCGAAACCGAAGAATGGAGGCCTGAATAGCGGCTTGCAGGGTGGATTGCCCCTGCGCTCTGAGCTGATTGGCAAATTCCACAATCAAAATGGCGTTTTTACTCGCCAGCCCGATGAGCAAAATCATTCCAATTTGCGTAAACACGTTGTTATCAAAGCCGCGAATTTGTGTGGCCAGCAAGGCGCCCAACATGGCCAGTGGCACCGACAGCACAATAATGAACGGATCCACAAAACTCTCGTACTGGGCGGCCAGCACCAGGTACACAAACACAATGCCGAGGGCTAAAAACAGCAGGGTCTGCCCGCCAGACTCCAACTGCTCCAGGTATAAACCCGACCACTCAAAGCCAAACTGCTTGGGAACGTGCGAGGCCAGGGTTTCCATCGCCTCAATGGCTTCGCCGGAACTTTTTCGCGGGGCGGGCGCGCCGTTAATTTCCGTGGCGCGAAACAGGTTAAAATGCGTAATAATCTGGGGGCCGGTCGCCTGCTGAATGCTCACCAGGTTTTTCAGCGGCAGCACCGTTCCATCGTACCGGCGAACATACATGCTGTCGAACACGCGCGGGTTTTCCCGGTAGGCATGATCCGCCTGCGCGTAGACGCGATACGACCGGTTCTCGAAGGTAAAATCATTCACATAGGCAGAGCCGAGCAACACCTGAAGCGTTCGAGTGACCTCACCAACCGGAACGCCCAAGGCCGTGGCCCAATCGCGTTTGAGATCGATCTTAAGCAGGGGACTATCCGTATTAAAGGTGGCAAACACGCCGGTTAGGGCAGAGTTTTTCTGGCTTTCGCCCATGATCTGAAACTGCGCCTGGGCCAGTTCCGATAGCGGGCTGGCCCCGGAACGATCCTGCAAGAAGAACTGAAAACCACCCATGTTGCCAATTCCCTGAATGGCGGGCGGCTCAAACGGAATGACAATCGCTTCTGGAATGGACATCAGCGGCCCACGGACCTTTTCAATCAGCGCGGCAGCCGATTGATCGTGATGCTTGCGATCCTCGATGGATTTGAGCGGCACAAACATAATGGCCCGGTTGGGCGCGTTGCCGCCAAACCCAAAGCCGTTAATGGCAAACACACCATTGATTTCCGGGTGGGGCATAATAATATCCTCCACCTTTTCGGCCACTTTTCGCATGTAATCGTGCGAAGTACCTTCCGGGGCCTGAGCCGCCACAATAAAGTACCCCTGATCCTCGGTGGGAATGAACCCTTTGGGCACCACGGAAAACATAATCAGCGTGAGACCGACCAGAGCCACAAACAGCACCATAACCAACAGACGCAGTTGAATAATTTGGCGAATGCTGGTGGCGTAAAAGCGATTGATGGCGTTCAGCACCCGGTTAATGGGCCGGAAAAACCAGTGCTGGCTTTCTGACCCATGGCTGGGCTTGAGAAAAATAGCCGACAGCGCCGGGGTGAGTGTAATGGCGTTAAAGGCGGAAATCGCCACTGAGAAGGCAATGGTCAATGCAAATTGCTGATAGAGCAGACCCGTGGTTCCCGGAAAGAAGGAGACGGGGGCAAACACGGCAATGAGCACAAGGGCTGTGGCCACCACCGCGCCAAAGACCTCCTGCATACCCTTATGGGCGGCTTGCAAGGGCGTAAGAGAGGGATCCTCCTCCATTTGGCGAGAAATGTTTTCAATCACCACAATGGCGTCATCCACCACAATGCCGGTAGCCAAAATAATCCCAAACATTGTGAGCAGGTTGATGCTAAAGCCAAACAGGTTCATCACAAAAAAGGTGCCCACCAACGAAACCGGAATGGTGAGCGCCGGAATGACCGTGGTGCGCCAGTTTTGCAAAAAGATGAAAATCACCAACACCACAAAGAAGATGGCTTCCAACAGGGTTTTATTCACCTCTTTAATAGAGGCATCAATAAAGGTGGTGGGGTCAAAACCCACGTCATAAGTCATGCCTTCGGGAAATTTGGCCTTCATGGCCTCCAGTTCGTCTCGCACCTGCTGGGCCAGTTGCAGGGCGTTGGTCCCTGGCAGTTGCACCAGCCCAAACCCCACGGAATTGTGTCGTTGCCAGCGAACGGTTTTGGAATAATCTTCCGCCCCCAATTCGGCCCGGCCCACGTCGGCCAGCCGCACCACAGAACCATTGGGACCATAGCGCAACACCAGGTTGTTAAAGTCTTTTTCCGTGCGCAACCTGCCCTGCACCAACACGGGCAACTGATACAGATGCTCGGCATTCATGGGCAACTGGCCAATTTGACCGGCCGGAACCTCGGCATTCTGTTCCTGTAGCGCCGTGGTCACATCCATCACGCTTAACTGGCGGGCCGCCATTTTAACCGGATCCAGCCACAAACGCATGGCATACTTGCGCTCGCCAAACATGTTAATGCGTCCCAGGCCCCGGATTCGCTTCAGGCGCTCCACCACAAAGCGTTCCACGTAGTTGGAAATAAACTTGTGATCGTAGCGGCCATCCGGGCTAAAAAAGCCAATGCCCATAATAAAGGCTTCGCTTTCCTTCTGGACCGTCACCCCGGTGGCCTTGACCTCCTGGGGCAAGCGTCCCAGGGCAATATCCACCCGGTTTTTAACATCCATTACCGCCTTGTCCACATCCCGGTCGTGACCAAAGGTCACGGTAATCATACTCAACCCGTCGTTGGTACTGGTGGATTGAATGTACTTCATGCCCTCCACCCCGTTGATTTCCTGCTCCAGGGGGGTGGTTACGGCCGACTCCACCGTCTCGGCGTTGGCGCCGTTGTAAATACCCATCACCACCACTTTGGGCGGGGCAATATCCGGGTATTGTTGAATGGGCAAATACAGCGCAGAAATGGCCCCCAGCAGCACAATAACGGCGGCAATCACACTGGCAAAAATCGGTCGCTGGATAAAATAATCCGATAGCACGGGATGGACTCCTTTTTGGGGGACGATTTTTTTCCTGAAAACGGATGAAAACGGCAGCTAGTGCGAGGCGGGTTCGGGCTTGGCGGCGGTCTGTTTCATCTCTGTTACCAGCGCACCATCTTGCAGTTTTTGAATGCCGCCAGTCACTATCCGATCGTTTTCCACAACGCCTTGCCTAATTTCATACTGTTGGCCATAAATTTCGCCCAGTTGCAGCGGCACCGCCTTGGCCTGGTATTCGTTGGGTTTGGCGGTTTCCTTGGCCAGGTACACAAACGGCTGGCCCGCCAACCGAAAGACGGCCGAGACGGGCACGAGCAGTTTATCCTGCTGCTGCCACACCAAACGCGCGGTTAGTTTTTGATCGGTCAATAAGGTGGCGCCACCCTTCAGGCGGGCCTTTACCAAACGAGTCTGAGACAGGGGATCCAACTGGGGCGCCACAAAAAACAGCGTGGCCGGAACGGGCGATGCCTCATCGGCCTGAATCACTTCCACCGGCATGCCCACAGAAACCCGGTGCTGGTACTGGGCGGGCAGGGCAATTTCCAGCTCCAGCGCCTGGTTATCGGTCAGCAAAGCCAACGGGGTCGACTGCGTGACTTCCTGGCCCTGCTTGACCCAAACAGTGCCCAACTGTCCGGCAAACGGCGCGCGTACCGTGTAATAGTCCAGCGTGGCCCTGGCGTTCTGAATCATCATCTGATCCCGCCGAATGTTGGAGCCCACCTGAAGCAGGCGCTTTTGCTGGGCCAGTAAATCGGCGGCAATGGCCTGTTTACGGCTTTCCAGGTTTTGAACACTGGTTTCGTACTGCTCCAAATCTTTTTGGCTAACCGTGTTGGTCTGCCGCAACTGCTGGTAGCGGCCCAACTGCCGTTGGTTAAACTGCAAGTCGCTTTCCACCGATTTTGCCTGAGCCTGCAAGCTTTTAATGGCCTCTTCAATCACGCCCTTTTCCTGTGCCGTACTGGACGCAGTAGCCTGAAGGCTGTTGACCATGGCCTGTTGGGGTCGGCTATCGATTTGAAATAATGGCTGGCCTTGTTTTACCAACTGGCCGTCGGTCACCAACACGCGCAACACCCGCCCTTCGGTTTGCGGACGCACTTCCAGCGCGTGATCGTTACTGACTTGGGCCAGAAATTCAGAGGTTTCCGGCATGGTTTTTTGCAGCACCCGACCCAGTGTCACCGGCATGGCCATTGGCCCCGACGGACCTTGATTTTTAGAGGTGGAGGGCCACAGAAATTGAACGACCACATACGCAATCGCCAACAGCAAGACGACCGGCAACAACCGAATACTTGTTTGCAAGAGCCGTTTTAACATAGGGGCAAGCACTTCCTTCCATTTATAACCCGTCGTGGATAGGTGGTCGTTTTTTTATGAACCTGCGGCAACCAAGCGGTTACGGTCAGGTTGACCGAGCCAATAATAATGACTTTTTTCAAGTGACGTTTTAAACAATGTGCAGGGATCCACTATCGCGTCCCCCCGCCCAGGGCTTTCATCACGCTAATGTGGTCAATGAGGCGTTGGGCATGCTGTTGGGCCAGGGCCTTCTGGTATTCCAACTGTTGTACCTCCAGGTTGAGCCATTGCCACTCACTGCTCAGGCCCGTATCATAACGGCGACGCTCGGCTTGGGATTGCATTTGGCTTGCTTCAGCCTGCTGACGAACCTGCTCGTAAATCTTGGAATCCGTCTGCTGGGTGGCCAGCGCAGTCTCCACCTCCTGAAAGGCGTTTAGTAAGCCTTCCATATAGCGTTGGAGCATTTCTTCGTACTGCGCCTTGCGAAGTTTGAGGTTGCCCCGACGCGCCCCACCCGTAAACAACTGCTGAGAAAGCGTCGGGTAGAGAAAGCTGGACAAACTGGTCCACTTAAATAAATTGCGAATGCGAATGGCGTTTAAGCCAGACTCTCCATTGATGGTAATGGCGGGTAAAAACTCGCGGCGGGCCACCTGAATGTTGATGTAGGCCGTTTCCAGCTCATTTTCCAGGCGCATAATGTCGGGCCGATGCACGACGAGATCCGAAGGAATTCCGGCCGGAACCGTTTGCGGTGGCAACAGGGCCAACAACGACGAACGCTCCAGCAGAGCCGCTTGCCCGGGAGATTGCCCCAACAACACGCGGAGTTGGTATACGGCCACCTGCCGACTGCCTTCCAGGGCGGCTAAATCCGCCTGGGTTTGCTGTAGGCGCTGCTGTTGCGGAAGCAAACTATCGGCACTGGCCTGCTCGTAATCGATCAGGCGTTGGGTGTGCATCAGCAATTTGTTTTGATTTTCAACCAGTTGGGTTTGAAGGGCGCACAAGCGATCGAGCCGCACCAGATTGATGTAGCTACTGGCCACCAGGCTGGACAACTGATTGACGGCCTGGTGATAGTCCAGTTGGGCCGAGAGAATACCGCGGTTGCTGGCACGAGAGGCCAGACGGTTTTTTCCCCACAGATCCACCTCATAGCTGGCGCGCAGCGGAATTTGAAACGAGTGAAACGTTCGGCCTTCCAGCGGAAACACAAACTGGTTGAGCCCGTATTGCTGCCACAAGTAGCCTGCTCCCACGCTCAACTGCGGAAACAAAGCCGAACGCGACACCTGGGCCAGGGCTTGCGACTGTTGAATGCGGGTTTCTACGGCCTGAAGGGTCGGGTTCTGCGCCAGCGCGGTTTCAATCAACTGGTTCAGGAGGGGATCCTGAAAATCGCTCCACCACTGAGCGGCTGGAAAGCTCGAAAGGTAGGCCGGTTGCCCGGGCATCGGTTGGCTGGAAGCGCCTGGATTGCCTGGATTGTCTGGAGTACCTAGGGCATCCCACTGAGTGGTGTCGTTCACCACGGAACGCGCCTGAGAGACCGCCTGCTTGGGTTTCACGGTTTTGGCCGCCCAAGCCGCTTGAGACCCAAGCAGGCCGAAACCCGCCAACAGCAGCGAGAGAAGCAGTAGGTTGCCAAAAAGCCGGTGGGCGCAAAATGGGCTTTTTTCTGGCCGTAGACGCCGACCCACCGTGCAAAACGCTGGAACCATCATGTCAGTGCATCCTTAAAAATCCAGGCAGGGTAAAACTTATCTCAGGTTCTTATCTCAGGTCTTCAGCCAGCGGGGGCTCCGGTCCAGCCTCCTCCACTGCGGCATGGATGGAAAATCGAGCTTCTTCTTCCGGGGACAGCGGCTGGCTGGGGGTGCCAATTTGCCGAAAAAACAGATCGTGCAGAATATTAAACGCGTTTGCGTTTTTCGTAATTTTGGACTGGATCAACGCCCCTTGCAGCATCATGCCGTAAGCACTCACCAAGGTGGGCAAATGGGTCTTCTCGGGCAGCTCTCCGGCAGCCAGCGCACTCTCAAAACAGGCCATGTGGCGCTCAATCCAACGCTGATAGATGCCTTCCAATACCACTCTCAACCGGGGCGATTGTGAGGCGAGCTCCTGGCCCAACGTACCCAGCAAACAACCATGCTCGAAATTGCAGGCCTCTAGCTTGCCGATGCCGTGCAGTAGATTTTTGCGCAAACGGTTGAGCGGACTGTAGTGGGTGTTTTCCAAAAACTGATCGGATTCGCAGGTTTTTTGGGCTTCGTAATACAGCAGGGCCGCCTCGCAGAAGCTTTCTTTGCTGTCAAAATAGTAATAAAAGGAGCCTTTGGGAACCTGGACACGCTCCAACACCTCTTTAATGCCGGTGCCCTGGTAGCCCCGCTCCAGCATCAGTTCTATGCCCACTTCCAGTAGGCGTATTTTTGTTTCCTGGCGGCCAGCGGATCCAGCAGTTTGCATATTAAACCGAACAGCCTCAACAAAACCAATCGGCCCACGGCGCGGCAATCCAACCACACTAATAGACCGGTCGTCTAGTAGTAAACGACGCCGGTTCACCCTTGTCAAGTTGACGCGATTTGATAGCATCCTTTCGTTGGAGGATTGCAGTTGACCACGGCGGAAAACTGCCTTTACAATTTGTAAAGAAGCGCTGTTCAAAAGAATGTTTGCCGTAAACCACGGCGATTTTAACGGCCACGGCCAGGTCGCAAGAATCGCGATGGTTTGGGTGTTGTCCTTTCAGTGGTTGCCTCCGTCTGTTTGAAACAACTTTTTTGTGTGCGTGTTGCAACAATCCGTTGATTGTTGTCTGTCATTGGCTACCATCAGTGTAGAATTTTTTGGAAAGGCGGCATTTGCCATGCAACTTCCCAATTCTGCTATGTCTGCCCAGCAGCCAGGATTTTCCAGTGTGTACAGTACGCTGCCGCGGCGGCCCGCTCAGCGCATCAAGGTTGGCATGGTGTTGGATCATCCCTACCCGGGCTGTCCTCGGGTGGAACGACAACTGGTGACGCTGGTCAACTGCGGCTATGAGGTCCACGTCTTGTGCAGGCAATCTGAGCAGGCGGGGCAAATGACGGAAGAGGCCATCCAGGGGCTTTATGTGCACCGCGTCAATCCGGCTTCGGAATCGGCCAGCCTGCGGCGTCATTTCTTGGGTTGGTCCGAAAACAGCTATCGTTGGCTTCGTCGCGGAATTCGGTGGATTCATCGCACCCTGTGGGGCACCGATCCCGATTGGGAAGTGTTGATTCATCACTTTGTCAAGAGCTTTGGCATTCAAATACTGCACGTGCAGGGCTTGCCGCTGCTAACCACCGCATTGCGTGTGGCACAAAAGGCAAACATTATGACCGTAGCCGATCTGTACCACCACGACCCGGCACGCCTGAGCCAAACCAGTCTCCCCAGAGCGTATGACCCGGTTTTGCAAAAACACCCGCCCGCCCTCTCCTGGAAGCAACGTTCCGCCAGAAAGCACTGGGAACAGTTGGAAAAACAGGCCGCCTGGATGGCCGATCACGTCATCGTGTGGTCGGAAGAAAGCCGACGGCGTTTAATGTCGGCCGGAGTGCCGCCGTACCATATTAGCGTGTTGGAAAACACCATTGACCGAAACGAACTCCACCCGGATCATCCCGTGGATACGGCCACGGCGCGCTGGTACCGGTCTCGGTTTGTACTGACCTACGTTGGTTTTATGGAAGGCGCCGAGCGCGGGCTGGAGACGTTGCTGCACAGCATGGCCCAGCTAAAGCATGAGATGCCTGAACTGTTTTTGTTGCTGATTGGCCCCATTGAGCCCGACTACCACCAGGCGCTGTTGCGTCAAATTCACGCCCTGGAACTGACACAACATGTGGAGTGCCTGGGCTGGATGTCTCCTCAGCACTATGGCACTTTTTTCCATGCCACCGATATTATCGTCAGCCCTCACCTGAACACGGAAGACCTCTGTAGCCGAATACCCGACCCCATTTACCTGGCGCAAGCCCACGGTCGGGCGATTATTGCCAGCCAACTGCCGGATGTTGCCCGCTACTTGACCCGCACGCAAAGCGGACTGTTGTATGAGCCGGGCAACGCAACCGAGTTGGCCGACCGCATCCGCACCCTCTTTCAGGACGAAGCCTTACGCCACCACTTGGGCAACAATGGCCGGATGGCTATGGAGCTTAACCACCATTGGGCCGCCACCAGTGAGCGGACCCTGACCACACTGTACCGCGACCTGGAAGGCCAGGAAGCCGAACCGATCCTGCCGGTCTATCAGCGCCCGGTGATGGTTACCAGCTAGGTCGTGTTGACGTTTGGCCTCTTCACGGGCATTTTTGGTGTGGTTTCGGTGATTCTCAGGTTCGGCCTGCCTAGATTCAGACTGCTTAGATTCAGACTGCCTAGGTTCGGCCTGCATGGGTTCAAACTGGGCTCAGCCAAGGTTCAACATCGTGTACACCTGCTCGTACAGCGATCGTTTTGACGGTTCCACCTGCGCCAGAGAATTAAACGGATCGTCTGCCGTAAGCAAATCGGCGGCCACATCCAGAAACACCGCCTCACTGTCCACCTTTTGCTCTTTATGAGGCGTTAACGGATCATTTTGCGGGGTAATCAGGGCTTTAAAGCCCTTTCCATCCGATAGCTTGCCACTGAAATCAAACGTTCTGGCAAGGAGACCTTTTTGTGGCGCCGTGTCAAAGGTTCGGTTGGCCGCATCGGCTAAGCCACAGGCCAACGCGGCCCAAATGGCGTCTTGGGTCTTTTGAGACAAGCCTGACTCGGGCTTCTGTGTTGAGGAGAAGGTCTGACTTTGCTCTGCGGTGTGTGCAGGCTGAAAAAATTGATTCAACTGGTAGGTCAGCCACTCTAAAGCGTGTTCATCCGTCAGCCGCCTGCGAAACGCTTTAATTTCGCTGTTATAGGTGGAAGAACTAGACGGGTTTTCCTCATAAGGAAACGCCTGATAGTAGGCTTCCATAATCCCGTTGAGCAGTTGAGAAGCCTGTCTTCCGCTCTCCTCCTGAGAAACCCCAAGCCGCTGGCTCAAAACGTCTTCAAGCTGCAACAGCGAAGGATTGGGCGTAAAAACCGTCAACTTTTTGCTAAATGGGCCACACTCCAGCTCGTACTGGCCCACTTGCTCTGGGTCCAGCGGGCTACCGGGGGTCAGCGCCACAGTCCATTTGCGCTCAAGCAGCGCGTTGATAAACGAATCGGGTAGACGCTTGAAGTACTGGGTTACCAACGCCACGGCGTTTGGATCCACGGCGTCATCGATGGTTAAAAGCGACGTGTCCCGCGAGCCGGAGAATCGAACCGCATCGGTGGCCCACAGAGCACGTGCAGGCACGGAAGACTGTAAGCTCGAATCCTGAGGGCTCAATGACTCTATGCCCGGTTCCCTGAGCGGCAAGGAGCGCCCAGCGCCGTTTGGCTGGCCCTGCACAGTCGCAGCCACAGAGGTGGCCTGGAAGATTTTTGGAAAGGCGAACGTTGGCATCAAGGTGGGGTCACTCCTGCACAAAAAAACAAAGGCTTGCTAACACGGGTTGAAACGACGGACTGCGGGTATTTCGGCTTTGGGTCGCGGGCTTCTGATTTCGAAAAAACGTTCCTGCACAGGCTAAACACCGTCAAGATTAGAAATTGCCCAAACAGCCAGAAGAGCCCGCCATGGGGGGTTTAGACCCCTTTCTTTACATTTTGTTTATAATTATGCACAAAACATTAAGGTGATTGTTTTTATGCAATCACAAGGGAAGCCTCATTATAAAGGCAAACCGTTTCACCCACCCATGCCTCTTTCACACCACTTAGCGAAACGAGTTTCTCTCCTCGCCACGTGCGTGTGTATGAAGGGGCCTGTACCCACCCAGTACTCAACCACCCATTTTATTCAATCACCCATTCTTTAACCACTCTGCACTCACCCACCTGAAACGATCGGGTTTGAAAGATCGCCGAATGAGTTCGCGTCTTCGGGTCGTCGTTTCGCACTGCTATGTCGCGCAATAGGGGGATAGCACCGCTATGACCGCAACCAATACCAACGATGCCAACCTCGGCGATCTCATCCGCAACCAGCTGATGGCCGACCTGTGGGGCCAGGTGTACAGTTACCTGTTTCCACCACCCGTAGACCAAATTGCCCTGGCCGCCGACATGGATGACGGCGCCATTGATGGGCAAATTCCAGAAGCCTACCGGGATCAACTTCAACAACTGGGAACCCTGGTGTTGCTACAACAGCCACCGGCCCCCCAGCCCCTGCCCGGAGGCGGCCTGCCAGGAGATGATGGCGGCGTATGGCTGCCGGATGGATCCTGGTTTCCCACCGATATGGGCCTGCCGGGCGATGGTTTTCCAATCGATGGCGGCTGGGGACTCCCTGGCGGCGGAATGGGCAACGGACTGCCTGGCAATATTCCCATACTGGCGCCCATCTATCTGGGACCCGGCGGCGGACTGCTAAACCCAGGCGCATTACAAGGCTTGCCAACGGGCATGTCGCCCAACTTTATTACGCCCAACCTCTTGTCATCGGCCGCAATGATGCAGAACGCCATGTTGCCCGGCCTGATGCTCAACTCGATGCTCGGCAATCCAATGCTCGGTAACATGGGCGGTGGCTTGCCCGGTATGAACGGCGTCTCTCCAATGCCCGTTCCGTTTCCCATACCGGTTCCGTGCATGCCCAACGGGTCGATACCCCAGTATAGCCCACCCCAGTGTAGTCCACTCCCGTGTGGCACCGGCAGCGGAAACCCTGTGGTGGGTATTCCCGGGCCCTTCCCACCGTTTGGCGGCGGAATGAGCTGCCCACCCTCACCAGGCGTTTTGCCAATGCCCAGGGCCAATAACCTCGTATGGAACAACAACAACGACGAGGACAACGATTTTCAGCTTATTCCACACAATACGGGCAGTAACGGCATTCGTCCGCCCAGGCCATTTGGCCTGGTGCCACCCCCACCGGCGCCAGGAGGTGGGCTACCCAACGTACCACCGCTAAACAACCGGCTGGGCAGCTTGCCAATGACCCGAACGTTTGGCTAGTCGTTTTCATTCGTAGTCGATTGACCAGTAGTCATTTGGAAGGATTTTTCACCCGACAAAGCCAGGCGCTCCCGTGGCGGCACACCCACCGGATATCCGCTTTCGGCTTTACACCAGCCACTCGGCGTCAGCCGGTTTATGTGGGCACAAGCATACGTGAGAGATACCAGTTTTACGTGAGAAAGGGTGCTATCGAGAACACGCAGCGGCAACCGTCGCTGCTTTTTTTTGCCTATTAACCCTCAAGGGCCAGTCTTAGCAATGAAAGCCCCTAGGCGGAAACAACTGGCTATGGTAAGGTTGCGCTAGGCAGCGCCCTTGGTATCTGTAGGTAAAAAGTGGTTCAAAATGCCGTACGCTTCCATTTGGTCATTTCCCTCAAACACTGCTCGTTTCGGCATCATTATTCGCCAACAGCAACCCGAACCCAGCGATTCTCTCCAATCTACCTTGCCATACCAATCGGGGGCTTCTGCCCTTCGAGACACGTTGCCTCGCCAAACACCTGAGAAAGACAGGCCTGAATTGGAAGTGCCGGTGGAGCTAAAAGGCTGGGAGCAACTCAGGCAGGCCAGGGCGGAATCAGAGGCGCTGTCCTGGTACACCGTCAAGTGGGGTTTGGTTCTCTCTCCGCTTTTTTTGGCGCTAATGGCGGTAGTGGCTCAAAACATTCAGCTACCGGGCAGAGAAGAAGCCGTTCGGCTGGAAGACGAAACGGGCGGTGGGGCCCCGGTCGTCAGTGTATTGCCGCCCGATCCCGCCGGACGACCGCCGCAGGAAATTACACTGGTCGATCCCACCACGCTATCGCCCGCCACCCAGCGAATGCTCACCGGCCAGGACGATAAAAACGCCATCACACTGCAGGATGCCAGTCAGGCCCCAAACGCATCCACAGGAACGGCCAGCGCACCTTTGCCCCAGCAAACAACACCCCAGCCAATGCCGTCTGCGAGTCCGCAAGCCGGGGTTCCTGGGGGCGATGCCACTGCCAACGTCACCAAAGGCTGGGAGTACGGCCAGGGGGTGGGTGGCATTCAGCTTAAGTTTAAAACCGGCAGCGGGGTTAGCGAGCAAAACGTTTGCCCGGAAGAGCCGTTTTACAGCAACCGTCAGAACGGCAAGAAGTATTCGGCCAAACCACTCCCCCCCAGCGCCAGCGACTTACCCATTAAATGCCGGGTGGAAATAAACAACATTTTAACGGGGCTGATTAACAACGTGGCCTTTAAGGACCGCGTAATTAACGTGGAGCCGGTCAAGGAATTTGAAAACATTATTGTTCGCTCCCTTGATGAGCTCATTGACAAAGTGGAAGCCCTGGCCAAAACCAAACCAAACGGCTGGCTGAGCGATAACCCGGAGAAAGAGATTTCTTACACCCTGTACCGCTTAAGCAATGGCCGCTACCGTATCGGGCAGTTGTTTATCGTACACGACTGGCAAAACATTCCGGCCCATGTGCTGGAGGCTAAAAAACATTTATTGCCCCGCCGCTCCAGAGAAAGCGGCAAAGACGGCCCCATAGAGCAACCGTTTAAGCGCAGCACGCCACCAGGCCAGGCACTCCGCACACCCAAAGACGACAACAACCCGTTTCGGCAACCCAACTTTCAGTTTAATGCCACCACGGCGGCACCGGAACCGACTGCGGGCCACCGACCGGACCGGCTCACCTACTATCAAAACGGCTATTTTTTTCAAAAGTAACTATTTTTTAAAAGTAAAAGGGTTGGCCAACCTTTCAACCTTTACCCCGCCGGAGCGACAGGAACCACGCTCAGCAGGTACAGCATTAGGGCGGCCATTGCCCAGCAGTAAACCGCAAACCCTTTTAAGCTACGGGCGGCCACGTAGCGAATAAAGCCCGAAACGCAAAAGTAGCCCACCACGGTGGATGCCACGGTTCCCAACAGCATGACGGGCCAATCCAACTGAGCCGTTAGCCCATGGGAGAATACTTTGATTCCCTCATAGAGGGCTACGGCCATAAACGTGGGAATACTCAGCAAAAACGAGTAACGCGCCGCCGTCAAACGATCCATGCCAGCCAAAACGCCACCGGTCATCGTGGTGCCGGAGCGGGAAAAGCCGTGGAAAATCGCCGCCCAACCCTGGGCAACGCCAACAGCAACGGCTTGCGGCCAGGTCACCCGCTGCATCCAGGGGGAAGCAACCCGGGCAGAATCTTCCTGGGTTGGGCTGGCCGGGCCGTTTGCTGGTGGAATCTTTGTTTGAATCTCAGTTTGGCTGTCTCTTTGGTGGAGTGTTTTTTCCAGCCAAAACAACAAAAAGCCGGTACCCACCAGGTGAATGGCCACCCATTGGGGCGTATGGAAATAATAATCCGACAGGTCCTGAATGGCAGGCGTGCTCCAGCCCATTGCCGCCATTACGATGGCAGACAATTTAACCACCCCCAGCGCCAGTACCGAGGTAATAATAAACGACACGCCCAACTGACCAAACAGGGGATCGATGGCAGACCACTGCCCACCCCGAAGGGTTTGAGCCAGATGACGAAATAACTGCCCCAGCTCCTGGCGAAAGTAAAAGGTAACGGCCAGCAGCGTGCCCAAATGGAGCAGAATGTCGTAGAATTCTTCCTCCCGAAGGGAACCGGCCCCCGTGCTCCAGCCAAACAAACGGGCCAGCGTATCCACAAACACCAAATGCGCCGTGCTGCTTACGGGCAAAAACTCGGTAAGGCCCTGGATGACCCCTTTGATGATTGCGTGTCCTAAATCCATAACAAACCACAGCCCACACTGTACCCATACTGCTAACCAAGCCCATCTGTCACTGGCTTTGAGCGTAGCCGCTAGCATAGCAAAAACCGGGTGCGAACTCTGTAGTGAGTGTTTGAAGCGCTTGTGGATAAGTGTTTCAAGCCCTTTGGCCGGGTGGCTCAAACTCAACATTGAGATGCCAGAGACTGTTTGAATTTTTAACTTGTCAGTGCTAGGATACCTTGCCCTAAGCAAAGTTCTTAAAATAGTTAAAGAACTTTGGCGCGGGCTGCATCAGCGTTTTCTGGGTAAAGCCTGGTCAACTCTGGTTCAGTTGCTTTGAAAGCTGACAAAATAAAACATGACTCAGTGGTTGCTGTGGCCTCTGTGGTTTTTGTTTTTGTGGCACCTTTCTGTATAACAATTGGATGCACTGTTCATTTGGTTCATTTAGCAAAATTCATTTGGCAAATCATCACTGAAGGAGTTTTTGGTTTTTATGTTGTTTCCACTCCCTGCAAATAGGGCTTTTTTCGCTGCGCAATCCGCCACCAAGCCCGCTGTAACCACTCAAACACTTTTGGAAAATAGTCCCCTCCCTCTGGAGCGAAGCCAGCCAGAGCCACGGATGGCAAACCCGCAAAGTCAAACTGGGCTTTCCGCCAACCTTTTGCAAGCCTACGCCGGACTGAGCCCTTCGCCACTGGCCCGCTTTGGCAGTGGGCAGGCCGCATTACTGCCGCCCATTTTGCAGCAAACCGCCGGACCGGAATGCCTGCTTAAAACGGAGTCCCTCATTCGGAAACACCCACACCTAAACAGCACCGTTATTGCCCCGGCCCACTACGGTACAGACACCCAAGATCCTTACCTGGTGTTGGTTTCCAAACAAAACGAACCGGAGCAGGCGCTGCTATACGGGCTGACCTCAGAGCATATTCGGAACCTGGGACATATTACCCAGCGGCAGAATGCCACCCCACTCCCGGAAGGCTTTAGCATCAAGCCGTTCCAGAATAAGGGAAAACAGGTGGCGGTTGAACTCAAACTGCCCGAAGGGCTGCGCATTTTCACTTTGCCCGGCGGGAGTGTGCAATCCAAACAACATGGCCTCGATATTGCCCTAACCGCCGATGACTCTGCCCTCAGCACGGAAGCGGCCACCTGTGGCGCGGTGGGCTGCTATACATACGGGCCACAAAAAACTCAGGCCCTGAAAGACATTTTGCTACTGTGTGCCGGTAAAAACACCCGTTGCGAACCCCTCATTGGCAACGATACCGGCTTTTCCAAACCCGCCGTGGTGGCATACGAGGCGGCCGATGGCAGTGGCGCCATTAGCTTTGCCCACGAGATGCTCCGGGACGCCTACGAAAGCGGCCTAAGCAATGTTTTTTACAACGTGTACACCATGCCGCAGTCCGTTGAGGCCGACCTGCAACAGGCCGCAAAGCATTATGCCGGACTCACACTTTCGGAAATCAACGAGTCTCAACGAGAAAAACCCACCGGCACCGCAGGGCCGCTATTAGAGCTACTGCAAGCGAATCGCCTTAAAGGCAACGTGGCCATTGCCGCCACCGATGCCATTTGCCATGTGCCCTGGGCGGACGTGGAAGGTTTTCATCAGGCCAAGCAAGCGGATGTAACCATTGTCACCTCTCACGTACCCACGCAGGATTTATTGGGCAAGTACGGCACCGTACTTGCGGATGAACAGGGCCGGGTGCTGGATTTTAAGGAAAAGCCCAAGCGGGCGGAAGAGGTGGAAAGCAACCAGATTAACACCAGCATTTACCTGGTGGACCAAAAAGCTTACCCAGCCATTCAAGCACTGCTGGAATACGCAGACAGCCAGGGCATTGAAAAAGATTTTGGCAATTTTCTCTTCCCCGCCGTCATCGATCCCAAACAGGCCGTGCTCCAACAGGCGGCTCAGTATTTCCAAACACACCAGCAGCCAGAGAAAGCCGAGGCGCTGCGCCCGTTGAACGTGGTGGCCTACGATTTAAAAACCAGCCCGTTTGTGGATGCCGGAGACCTGTACCAGATGTATGGCGTGATTCGCGATATTTACCAGGGACACGTACCTGTTTCCAGGCAGGTATCGGCCCAACAAAAGGACGATCACTACGACCGGGGCGTTCTCTACAACAACGTCAGCAAACGAGAGGCCCAGCCCATCTTGGAGCAATACGGACTCCACTTAAACGGTAACGTGCTGGTTATGCAGGCGTTACCCGCGGTTTGCGAACCAATTTTGCCAAAACCCTCTGCTTAGAGGCTAAAACTACTTTAAAAAAACTGATGCGCCTTGGTTCCGTTCACTTACACCCCCGTTTATTTTTTTTTGATAGACGGGGGTGTCTGTTTTCCCCCTTTGGCTGTTTGAGCCAACCGGAGACTGCAAGAAATGGAGTTCCCGCAAATGGGTCTGCAACAAAATGAACCGTCATGACTTTATACAAATATTAGGAAATTCTTAATTTTTAAATGCATGTAGAAAAACACATGCCGCCAAACGAGGTATCGGGAGAAGGAGAAAAACAAATATGGGTATGCTCATTCAAGGGCAGGATGCGGCTGTATTGTACCAGGCCATCCAAAGCCGTTACGGCGCCGTTACCGCCAACACCATTCAACAGTACGGAAGCACACTGAGAGAGAGTGTTCCACTCGCGGGCGATGAAAACTACTCGCCTCTGGATAATCCAAACTACACCACGGGCTACACCTTGGAAGGTATGGCGCAATTTTTAACCCAGTCTACCGATCCGCTGGGCACACAATCTCAGCGGGTAAGAGACGCGGTGGCCAACCAGCCGCTTACGGCTGGAGGCTTTAACCAACTGGCCCGCATTATGGACCAAACCACCGGCATGGACGAAGTTCTCGGCTTCAATCGAGCAACAACCCCCGCCTATGAACAATTACTACCCATTATAACGGGTACTGAAACGCAAGCCGAAGCAGCCACCGAATTTGATTCGCGTGTCAACCGGCTGGAACTCAACCGCAGCGAGGGTACAGCCGAAGACGGTAACCTTACCTGGGAAGAAGTGGGCGATGCCAACGGAGGATCCACCCCTGCCAGAGCGTCTGAAGTGATGGCCGCCTTTATTGGCCCCGATGTGGTTTACGATGGAACAATGGGCTACTACTCCCCACAAGCTTCTGAAGCGGCGGGTGATTTAGTGAACGCCAACTTCACCTACCCAGCAGGCTGGGCATTCCAGCGGATTGGCGAGCAGGTATTCGGCGAATAACCCGAAGAACCTCAGGCTTCTATCTTTCCTGGAGAACGGGGGTATTTTAGGACTCGTTCTCCAGGGGGCTTGGGGCCAGTGGCGCCTGGGGCAAGCTAACGGTGGGCAGCCACTCAAAAATGAATTGATGGCTTACATAACGGTTCACGGCCGTTTGGTTCCAGCGCAGGTTATTTCGGTTCCAGTTTCGTAGCGTCCAACGCCAGTACCAGGGCCAATGCCAGCGCGGCTCTGCCTTTAACACACGAATATGCTGGCGCATAGCGGGTGGCAGACGATAGTAGGCAGATTCACTGGTCAAACCAATCAGTGCAGGCTGGGTTGGGTTCATGGCCGTTGTTAGCAGCGTCAGTTGCAGCAGCTCTGCGGCAGTTTTGGGCTGTTGCAACCGGGTGGCCGCAGACAAAAAGCCCGCTTCTTCCAAAAAGAATGGCGCAAACACACTGGGGTAACCCGCCACGTATTCCACACGGCTTTTTTCAGAGGCCACGGAGGCCAAACGCCACCATTCCAGGGTCATGCTTCGCTCCAAAGGGCGTTGAACGATCGGCAAGGCAATACAGGCCACATACAACAACCACAGCGCCACCCAAACCGACAGGGTTGCCCCGGCCGCGCTGGCCCGGTTAAATAACCGGCAGGCAAAGACGCTTAACGCGCCTAAAATCAACAGTAAGGGCAAGGGAACCAGCCATAGTTTCCATACCGGGAAGGCTTCGGGAAGTTTTAGGGTCAACAGATCGCCAAACTGAAGGTGATGGAGAAAGGCACGGCCTGGCAACGACCACACCGAACCCGGATACGGGTTGGGCATTTCAAAAAAGATAACCACCGTCGCCCCAATGGCCAGGGCCAACAGGGTCAGCACCGTTCCATCCGTAGCAGCGGAATACCCTGGGGTGAGGCGGATTTTTTCTAGCGTGCTGCCCACAAACGCGCCGGTTAACATCAGAAGACCCGGCCACAGCATAAGGGTGGCCGCCGGAGCGTTAAAACAGCTCGCCAGCACATAGGTGGCCAAGGCCAGTATGCTCCAGCCGGTTAATAGCAGGGTGCCTTCCAGTTTAGGAATGCGTGCGCTTAGAGATTGACCGGCATACGGCGCATGCAGCACCACATCAAGCAGTGTGGCCACCACAAAAAAGTTCCACGGAAACAGATCCACCAGAGCCGCGGGCAGTAAACGCTCTATGCGCGATATCCACGGCTGGTTGGGATAGGCCAAATAGCCCCAGTCCAGGTCAAAAATCCATTCGGCAGCGCCCAAAAACCAGCCCAAGGCAACCATCAGTAAAAAGCCAGCCAGCACACGCTCCCAGGAAAGACCTTCCAGACGGCCCAACACTGCGCGGTAATGGGCCTGCAACAGCAACAGGCCGCCCGCCAGAAACCCACCGGGCAAACCACACACCAGCAGCAAAATGGCCCATAGCACGCCAACCCAAAAGGCCGTCAAATCACCTTCGGCACGCTTACCAAAGCGACTGTAAAGCGGCGCCAGCCATCGATCGATGAGCAACAGCCAGAGCAGCGGCAGGGCAACAAACCAAACCTCATCGCCAGCGGTTCGTCCGGCCTGAAACAGCCCCCAACTGGTGGCCACACACACGGCGGCCATTAAGGATTGAATTCGGCTGTGAAACAACCGCTGCCCCAAGGCATAGGCCGCAACCATGGCCAACAACGCACCCAGGGCAGATACAAGGCGAGCCGCAGCCAACGACAACCCAAGCCACTGGTAACACAGCCCGGTCAGCCACAGCAATAGCGGAGAGACAGGGGCAATATCCGCAGGCCAGGCCAAGGGCAACATGGGCCTGAGTAAGCCACTGTGCCACCACTGCCTCGCCGATTCCACCAAGCAGCCTTCTTGCAGGCTATGGAGACCCGTAGCCCCCAGCCAACCCAGATACAGTACCAGCAGGAGAGGAAAGATCCATCCTTCCGCCTGAAGCAAACGAAACAGCACGCGACCCTAACTTCCCTTCACGGTATCTGCACACTAACAAAAACATCGCCTTGAAATTGAACCGGCCAAAGCCTCGAAAAACTTTCTGGAAAAAGACCCAAAGAATTCCTGAAAAAAGACCAAAAATGGCTGAAACAAGAATGGCTGAAAAAAGAAAAGAGCGCCGAACCGTTTGTCGAAAACAACCGTTTCCAAAAGCGACCGAGGGCTTTTCAGCTTCGCTTGGGTTCAGCAGGCGGGGGGGGTGACAGTTTTTTAATCCTATCTGTCTTATTTCCTATCTGCCTTATGTTGATTCTAGCAAATATTGGACGGGTGCACAGCCTTGTATCGGAACCGCGTCTTCTAACGGAACATCAAATTGCCCAGCTATCAGCCACACACACGCTATTGAGCACGCACTCAGTGCCGCGTCAAAACAGCCGTTCCACTGTTGCGAATGGCAACCCGCAGCATAACCTCCCCTAAGAGCCCTGCAGCGCACGAGGGTGCGCGCTAAGGTAGGCCCGTCGTAAGCGCTCGGTCGTCACATGGGTATATACCTGCGTACTCCGAATGCTCACATGGCCCAAAAGCTCCTGCACCAAGCGAAGATCCACGCCATGGTTGAGCAGGTGTGTGGCAAAACTATGCCGAAACAGGTGAGGATGCACGGTCTGTTGCAAATTGGCCAACGGACCCAAGGCCTGGAGCAGGCGATGAATGCTTCGCTGCGTCAGCCGCGCGCCGCGTTGGTTTAAAAACAACGGACGATCTTCTAGAACGCTGGTTCCTGGTGGGCTATCTGCCGCAGTAGGATTTGCTTTGGCAGCACTTGTCTTGGCAGTTGTTGGCTTGGCAGCGCTCTGGGCCGTCACCCTGCCCGATACAACCTCTGGCTGGGCGCGCAACAGCAGGCCCAAGGCCTTTTGGCTGACAAACGCGACCCGCTCCCGGCCACCTTTGCCTTGTACCCTCAGCTCGCCTGCTTGCCAGTCCACATCCGACTGGTTTAAGCCCACCAGTTCCGCAACCCGAATACCGGACGAAAACAAAACCTCAATAATGGCCTGGTTTCTGGTACGCACCCACGGGGGAAGCAGCTCCTGAGAAGCCTGCTGGCACTGACGCTGACACGCATCCAGCAGCGCATCCACCTCCGTCGGGGTCAAAAAATGTGGCAGGCGCCGCGGACGCTTCGGGCGATATTCGGGCGATAGCGGCGTCCCTTCCGGCAGATACTGCTCTTTGACCATAAAGCGCAGCAGCATGCGGATAGAGGACAGTTTGCGATGCACCGAACTGCTGGAGAAGGTTTTCAACAGGCTGAGGTGCTGTAAATACCCATTGAGTAACGAGGGCTGCCTTGTTTTCTCTGGGTTTATCAGGGCACTCTCCACCTGGGGAAGGGCTTGAAGCCACTCGTAAAAGCCGAGCGAATCGGTTTGGTAGGCACGAATGGTGTGGTCTGACAGGTTACGGTGAATTTTTAAATAGTTTAAAAATGCGGCAATGGCTTCTTGCCACTGGGGTAAGGGCAACGGATTGGAGACCAAAACGGGCTGATGGGCAAGCGCAAGCAATGGCGACACCCCCGTCGCCTCCCGTGCGGTTAAGCCTGGTTGGTGCAACTGCATAATCCCCTGCCAACGGTTCTGGCCACTATTTTGTCTATCCTTAACAGATCCCCCTGCCACCACGGCCTAGACGATTGTGAAATACCGTTCTGGGCAACGCGTGCTGTTAACGGGTGCTGTTACAGAAACACACTCTTTATTATATAATGCAGCACATTACGGTAACGATAGAGGAACAGTAGAATGGGATACAACCGTTGTGGGCGTGTGCCTACCCTTCGGCTAAAGGCCAGTTTGCTATTGGGTGTTATGCTGGCGGCCTCTGTGGCACTCACCGGCTGCGGCAAGGACGGCCCGGCGGCTGCGCTGGATCCGGCCTCTCGGGAAAAAGTGGCCACGGTCAACGAAACCGTGATTACTAAAAAAGAATACGATCAGGCGTTCCAGGAAATTGCAGGGGCGTATCAGGTCAATCAAAACCCCAACATGGCCACCAACCCCGTGGTGCAGGAGGTTTTAAAACGGGCCGCCCTGAACAAGCTGATTATGATGAGTCTGCTCCGGGCCGAATCTGAAAAGCTCAACATTCAGGTTTCGGAAGAAGATGTGGAAAAGTACAAAGAAAAACTGCTCAAAGCCGCAGGCGGCCCGGAGGCGTTTCGTCAGTTGCTGCAAAAAAGCAACCTGGAAGAAGCCGCCTTCTGGGATTCGGTACGCGACCAGATTTTGATGGAAAAATTTGTGGAAGCCAAAGCCGGTGCTTCGGTTCAAATTACCGAGGCCGATGCCAAAGCCTACTACGAAAAGCATCCCAAAGAGTTTGATGTGCCGGAAACCATCCATGCCACCCACATTTTGGTCAAGGCCATGGAGCCGGAACTGAAAAAAGAAATCCAGAGCCAAAAACCAAACATTTCCGACAAGGACTTGATTCTGGAGCTAAAGGCCCGCAAGGAACAGTTGAAGGAAAAGGCCGATGGCTTGCTGGCTCGGGTTAAAAAATCGCCGGAGCAGTTGCCGGAGCTGGCCCGCAAGTACTCAGACGATTCGCTGTCAGCGATCAACGGGGGAGACCTTGGCTTTTTACCACAGCGTTACACCGACCCGGCCTTTTGGCAGGCGGCCAGCGCCACCAAACCGGGTAGTGTGTATCCGCAACTGGTGGAAAGTCAGTTTGGGTTCCATATTGTAAAAGTGTTGGGCCATCAACCGCCCCACCAACAAAGCTTTCTGGAAGCCAAGCAAACCATTCAAGACGCCCTGGCCAACGAGAAGAAGCAGGTCTACCTGTCTCAATGGTTAAACGAGCAGCAAAAGACCGCCAAAATCGAGATAGAACCCAAATACAAACCCACCCAAGGCCAGGCAGCCGGAGCACCGGCAGCAGCCATGTCTGGTGGAGAGGCGGCAGCAGGCGCTAGCGCGGCCGGAAGCCCTTCTGGCGAAACGGCGGCCAGCGCCACGACCAAACCAGCAGAAGCGTCGCCCAAACAAGCCCACTAAGCCATTCTGCTGGTAGTGAACCTTTTCGCTTAACGGTCATCAAACCAAAGGTCAATAGATCGTTCATTCGCCTGTTGGCCTTTGGTTTTTACCCCTTACCTCCCCCCTTGTTCCCATCAAACGGTCAGTAGCTGCTACGGAAATACTCGAAAATCCAATGATGCTTCCAGTTTTACCCCGCAACCATTCCAACAGGCAAACGCAACAGGCCATTTTCGGCAGGTTTCAGCGGTTGTTTTCGGCACAGGAGAGACGCAACCATGGGTGAGGTGCTATCACTCTCCACCTTGGCAGCACGCGTGGAGGCGGGTCTTATGGATGGCAAAACGCTGGTGACCACCAACGGTTGCTTTGATCTTTTGCATGTAGGCCATTTGCGCTACTTGCAGGCCGCACGAGATTGTGGGGACTGCCTTTTGGTAGCGCTGAACGCTGATATTTCCGTTCAGCGGCTTAAAGGGCCTGAACGACCCATTATTCCTGAGGCCGAACGGGCTGAACTGCTGGCAGGCCTGAGCTGCGTGGACTACGTGGTGATTTTTGAAGAACCCACGCCCGAAGTGGTCTTGCGAACCGCACGCCCACAAATCCACGTCAAAGGCGCCCAGTATTCGGAAGCCACATTGCCGGAAGCGCCACTGCTCCGGGAGTTGGGAACGGAAATGCGCTGGATTCCAATGGTCGCCGGGCGATCCACCTCTGAGATTGTGGCGAAAATCCGGACACAGCCATCCGCACAAGTGGCCCAAACAGTGCCTTCACTGGAGGTTCAAGCCGATCATGACTGCTGCTCCGGCTGATGAGCCCACTGAAGCGACTCGGCAAGAACTACCCGCCCACTCTCACTGTAGGCCTTGGCCTTTAGACGCCCTAGCAGCCAAGCGCTACGCAGCAGAGCTGAACACAAAACTACAAGGCGTACGTATTAATCGTGTACAGCAGTTTGGCTCTCACGAAATCACCTTCAGCCTGTGGGGAGCCGGGGTTCGGGAAGAGGTAAGTCCATCCTCCAGTTCGGCAGCGTTGAAGCAGTCTCGGCTACCTGCCGACAATCAGCGCTTGCTGATGAACCTGGATCCAAACCTTCCTTTTTGCAGCCTGCTTAAAACGGACACCATGGCGCCCTGGCTGGAAAACCATCGGGAAAGGCCCACGGGCTTTTGCATGCTGCTGCGGAAATACTTGCAAGGGGCTAAAATCGCGGCGGTATCCAGCCTGGCGGGGGAACCCGTGCTGTGCTTTCAGATGGAATACCTGAACGACCTGGGAGACGCCACACCCATTGTGCTGATCCTGGAACTCATGGGCAAATACACCAACCTGATCCTGGTAGAGCGCTTGCATCAAAAAATTTTGGGGGTGGCCCACCCGGTTACTGAATCCATGAGCAGACTTCGCCTGTTGGAAGTCGGGGTTCCCTACGAACCGCCACCACGCCCGGCAAATCGAACCCCGGTTTCAGCCACAGTAAGCCATACACCAAACAACCCAGACCACCCGGATAGCCTCCTGGATTTTGTCTCAGCCCTTCCGCCAGATAACGCTTGGGCTGAGCTACAGGCTGAGGCTTGGCTTTTGCCAGAAGGACAAGCCTTTGAAAAGGCCTTGAGCCAGTGGGCCGGAAAAACGCTCTGGGGAATTAGGCCCCGTGCGCTGGAAGCCCTGTTAACAGTGGCGCAGCAGCGGCTAGACAGCCCCCCCATCCGCACGCCAGACACGCTACTGGCTTTGCTTCAGCAGCTAGAGCAGCAGACGGAGACGCTCCAGGTTTGCTGGCAAATGGGCGGGGGCGGGGCCTGGCTCCTGCTACCCCACAATTGGCCTATCGATCCTGAGGCCTGGCAGGTGTTTCCAAACGTACTTACCCTGATGCAACGGGTCTTTTGGCCCCAGTTCTGCCAGGATAAACTGACGCGAAAACGACAGCAACTTTTAGGGCAGCTTTCTGGCAAGCAACGCCGCATTGAGCAACGCTGCAACCATCTTGAAAACCTGTCGCCAGAGGAAATAACCCAATTTCGGGTATGGGGAGACAGCATTTTAGTGGCCTGGAGCGAAGGTCTGTTGCCCGAACACCCACAGCAGCTCAACGCGCCGGTGGTGTCCATTCAAAACCCGCACGAAGGCTGCCCCATCGCTATTGACGTAGACAACCGTTACACCTGGCCGGAGCAGGCAGAACGCTTTTACCGCCAGGCCCGCAAAGCAGAGGCTCGGCTCAAGTACTTTTTGCAACAACAAGCTCAGCTAACCCAGCAGCAGCAGTATCTTAGCGAGCTACGTTGCCTCATTGAGCAGTCGGAAACGCTGGAAGAACTGGCCCACTTGGCCCAGGAGCTTGTCGCGTTCGACACCCAATCCGCTTTCCCGAACTGGCAGATGGACCCATCGGACACCCCTGTGACGGATAAATTTGCCCAGAACGCCAACCCACCGAAGACCGCCCGAACCAGCAGAAAGCAGAAGTCGGATTCCAAAGGCCTTGCGCGTGGCAGTAAAAAGGCAGGAAAGCCCAAGCAGGCGTTTACAGGTGTTCTGCAAACCTACAGCCAAGATGGACACTCCATTTTGGTTGGAAAAACTGGAGCCGCCAACGGCCTGCTTTGCGGCAGAATGGCGCGCCCCCGTGATTTATGGCTGCATGTTCACCAAATGCCGGGCTCACACGTGCTCATTCAACGCCAGGATAACCGCCCCATTTCCGATGAAACCCTGCTGGAGGCAGCCGCCTTGGCGGCCCACTTTAGCGCGGGCCGATTGAGCAACCACGTTCCGGTCGTGTATACGGAGAGCCGCTATGTGCGAAAAATTCCAGGATCCTACCCTGGCCACGTTACCTACACGCACGAACAAACGGTGCACGTCACCCCGCAGGCAGCCACCCCCGGGCAGTGGCTTGAGGATAGACTTTAGGCTCGACGTTGGGGCGGGCCTCGCAATCAAGGCCACGTAACAATCACACGCCGCATCTATCATCAAATGGCCTTCAGCAGATTTTTTCCAACTCAAACGCAGAAAAGCAAACACAAAAAGTCAAACACAAAAAATCAGGAAATGAAGCACCACACCACTTGCACCCTTATTGCACCCTTGTTGAACCCTTATTGCAGCCAACAACCTGTTTAACCCACACAACACCTGGAAAACACCATCACCCATGCCACACGCTCTCGACACCCAACTCAATGCCTCCAGCAGAACCCAGGCCACTGCTTCTTGGCGATCGCTTTCCCGACTGGGGCTGACGGCACTCACTGCATTGATTGGCGCTGGCATGTGGGTAAGCAGTTGCCTGCCAGCATGCGCACAAGACTTGGGACGACCCTATTTTCCGCCGGGCCTTTCGGAATTAGCCCGAGCACAGCAACACAGCCTTCGGGTGCCCAACCGGGTGAATGTGAACCGGGCCAACCTGCAGGAATTGATGACCCTGCCCGGGGTTACGGAAAGTATTGCACTCAGCCTGGTTCGGCTGAGGCCTTTTCGCGGGTTTGACGACCTCTCTCGCATTCAGGCCTCACTATCTCGGGGAAAATGGCTGCAACTGCGCCAGGAGTTGAGCAATCGCATTTCGTTTTAAGTGGTGCCCGCCTCCAATAGGCATTCAAATTGTTACATAAATAATAATTTGGCCGTCTTTCGTAATACAGATTTTGCATGCTTGTGATAGGGTGATGCGCAACGACGGATTGAAATGCCTGGGCTTACATCGCCAGTCGGCTGCCAAGTTTACGCATTTCTGTAATGCCTTCGGTTTTGAACTGGGATAAAACACTACGCTGTTGATCCAAACGGCTGTTGTCTAGGGGTAGTGCCCCGTTTGGCGAAAGCTTGGCCAAAGCGATGACGGAGCTGTGACTGCATATTGAATTCAAGCAGCGTGCGTGCGACTGAACGATGTTATTGAACTGAAAGGTTGATGGACTTCCATGAAAACGCTTCTAAACAATCCATTTGGGCTACGTACTCAGGCACCTGCTACAGAGCAGACCCCAAAAGCACCGCCACCCGTCAGTTCCATTACGTCCAATTCAGCCGAAACACGGCCCCTGTTGCAGCACGAGCTTCGGTTCGGCATGTATATTCCCGGCATGGGATTTATAGCGGCTAGCACCATTGCGCAAGCCCAGGTCAACCCGGCCAATCTTGCCCCGGAGCAGGCTAACCCCAACGTCCCCGAGCAGATTTATCAGGTGCAAAATGGCCAACCTGCCTATATGTGCACCAACGTCTTTATGGATGCCGCCAACCCAGACCGCCCTGGGATTGTTCGCCAGGTGAACGGGCCGGAAGATTTGCCCCAGGTGGTTCGTGGCGGTGGCATGGCCACAACGGTGGCGCAACCGTGTGATATTCGCAGTTCGGGCTTGAGTAACGCCCTGCCGCTAATGAGCCCGGAAACCGTCAGCGCCCTTAACGCGCTGGGCGAAGAGCTGTACAGCCTGGGCTTTGATTTTAAGGTCGTTGCCATACCGGCCAACAGTATGCAAAAAACCGATGCCAACCCCAACCCGATGAATACACTCGCTTCTAAGCTGCAAGACGCCAACCATTTGGGCATTGGCCGGGCTGGCTACAGATTGAACAATACGGATGCTGACAGCCACGGCCTGGTGGTCATGCTGGATGCGGCCAACTTTACCAATCCGCCCGCAGGACAAGCCCGAAACCGGCAACTACCCTCGTTTGCCGTGACTGCCAGCGCGCAGGCCGAACAAGAAGTGTACCGGTTGGCCTTTCAGGGCGGATCGGGCCCCTTGGCGCAACTGCTAAAGCAGCCCTTTACTTACGTCAATCCACAAACAGGTCAGGCGGAACAACATTCGCTGTTCAGCGTGCTCACCTCAGAAACTCAGCCACCCAAACCACTGTTAGAGCAAGCCGTACGCGAATTTGCCACCGATCTGCGCGATTATGTTAAAACCCAGCACACCCAAGCCCAGTCGCAGGCCATCACGGGAGAACAAGTCAGCACCCAGCAGGAAAGCCAAGGAGATCTCCTCGGTCTAGTCTTGTTGGTGCTTTCTGCAGCAGGGGCTATTGGCGGTAGCTTCGCCGGATTTAAACTGGTGATTGAACCGCGTGGCAAACAGGCCGATGAATTCCGACAGTTTTTAGGCGCCACGGGTGTCAACGCCCCGACTACCGGTTGGATGAATCCCTATTCTGCAACCAATTACCAGGCGCTGTTAACCCGGGGCAGCCTGGCGGAGGGAGAATATGGCCGCTACAACCGCGATTTACGAACCGAGCCCATTACCGCGCTGATGCGCAATTTAGCGACCATTGAGGGCAATGTGGCCAAATCGCCGTTTAACACCCAAGGCCGCCTGCAAACGCTGGAAGATCTGGCCGCTGCCGCCATGGACAACCCGGATAACATTTATCTGCGCGCCAACCTGTTTGAGCGCGTTTGGAAGGAAGCCCAACTCCACACTGAACCGGGGTATCAATTACCACTGAAGGTGCAAACAGCGCTGGAAAACCAGGTGCTCCAGGTGGATCAGCCCGATTCCTTGGAGAGCATTATTGCCCCGGTGCTCAAGGGGTTGGCAGAACGCTTTATTACCCCGGAACGAATTTTTGACACCCTCACCAGCCACCCGGATGTTGACGGGCGTAAACGCGCCGTGAATGCAGGAACTGGCGAAAACTTCGAGCAGGCCAACTTTTCCGTGCTGATGAACTCGCTACCAACCCAGCGCAAGGATTTTGGCCAGAAAGCCGACGATCTGATCGCCTACACGGGCCAAGCCCTGCTGACAGAAGTCCAAAAGCACCCGGAGATGCGAGAGGATTTCAGCAACCAGTTGCTGCATCGTTACCTGCTCGCCGATGAGGCCGACACCGCGACACTACACCCCAGTGCGGATGTGCGCCGCGTGGCCCTGGAAGCCTTAAATACCATTGCGGATAAGCGCCATTTTGAAACCATCCTAAAGGCTTTTCGGGCAGAAACAGACGGCAGCTTAGACCCTCAATACTTCCAGGTGCTGGCCAACACCGCCGAGCGGATGCGTCCCAACCACCAGCTTCGCTCAGACAAAGAAGCCATGCCCATTCGAGATCGAGATACCTTCCATGCCCTTCTGGCCTCTGAGGCAACTCGGGAGCAAACGCTGGCGCTTAGCCTGCTGAAGCAGAGCCGACTAAAGGGCCCGGATTCCGTGCCAAACCTGATGGCTTATCTTGGCACGCCGCAAAATCACCCCGCCAGCCTGCGCGAAGAGGCCATCCAGGTAATGCTTCAATCGCTAAGCCTGACCGAGCCGGTGCGTCAAGACAAGGGTTTAAGAAATTCCGCTAATGGCCCGCTGAACGCGGCCGAGCAAAACCACGAAACCCTGTTGGAGCAGCTTTCGAGCACAGATGCAACGGCCCGAAAGGCGGCCGTAATGGGTCTGCAAAAACTGGATTTGGAAGGCAAGGTCACCACAGAGATTCGCAAGGCCGATCTAACCCGCCTGTTCGATCGGTTTGACAGCGAAAAAGACCCGAGCGTGATTCCCGTTCTGGGCAAAGCCATTATTGCTCTGGGCACAGGACCCGACTACCTGGAGCTTTTGCAAAGTGAACTGGTGGCCAACGACAACGTGCAGAGCCAAATTATCGCCGCGCGCGCACTCCAGGCGAATGATACCAACGCCTTACCCGTTTTGTTTGAAAGTTTGCCGGTTCGCCAAGTGAGCAGCAAGCAGGCCGTGGTTCAAGCCATAGAATCCGCCGTGGTGGGCATTGCCAAAAATCACCCGGAAACCATTGCTCAGGCTTTTACTGCCCGCCTGGATGGAGAAGGACGCCTGCTGGAAAGACAGCCCGTACGTGGTAGCGTGTTGGTTGGTTTGTTACAAGAGGTGAAGAATCCTTCACCGCTGGTTTCCAGTGCGGCCGGAAAAGGTGTAGCCGCCATTATGGATGCCTCTTGGGCAAACACTTACCGCTACGATCAAACCAGCGACCGGGAAATCGTTCGCAGTTTGGCCCATACGCCGGAAAATGACTCGATTAACCAGTCGGCGGTTCGGGTGTTGACAGCACTGATTACCCAAAAACAGCAAGAGCTGCAACAGCTCGGTCAGGCCAAACAAATTTCCCGAAGCAGCTATCAAACGAGTCGCCAAACGTTTGAGCAAGGCGTTGACACGCTGAAATCGCCCGATGAAGCCGTTCGCTCACAAGCAACCGCCTCTTGGAAGAGCCTATCAGACACCTACGTGGCCGAACTTCAAGCCCAAGGTGGCGTGAATGCATCTGGTTTCCGCCTGAGCAGCTTTGAGGACTATCTCAAACGGTATAACACCTTCCAGGATGTGCAGCGCGAACTGGGAACGCTCACCCATCCCAACGATCGCGCGGTGGTTTCTGCCGCAACCAATGCGGAAAGCAACCTGAATACCGTGTTTGGCAAACAGGTAAAAGCCTGGGGCAACACCACCATTACGGGTGCCGAAAACTACCTGGATCCCGCCAAAAATCTGGCGCAGGTCTTTTTAAAGGCTCCGGTTGCTGACCACCGGACGCTTGCCAATACCGGTCTGGCCGCTTTAAACCAGGGGCTGGAAACCGTGGCCACCAACACTGCACAGACCCGAAGCAACACGCTGGACAACTACGTGGACGTCTACGGGGTGTTGAACGCCATTCAGCAGGTGGCCCAAGCCATGGAGACGGATTCTCTCACCAAACAGGCCGTCACCGGCGATCACCTGGCGGCCAGTACCTTTAGAGAAATGAAAAATACGACTACCGACAAACTGGTTAGCGCCAACCGAACCTTTAGCGGCACGCTGGACAGTTACGATCAGTCCTACGACAGTGCGGATGAATTTAGAACCGCCTACAAAGCGCTGAGCCGTGTGGTGGACAAACGCTCACAAATCGATTCGCAGGTGGCCACTAAAGCCGAACGCATTCGCCGGGAAATCAACCAGGCAAAAATCCAGTCGGTTCAAAGCATTGGCAACACCAGCTACAGTCGCTCGTCTGGCAAATCCACGGTGGAGTCTGAACATAACCGACTGAAACGCGAGGTTAACGCCTACGCGGAGATCAACTCTGATCTGAGTCAGGCGGTTCGTAGCGCCGTTAGCGCCCTAAACAGCGAGTTCGACAGCTACATTGATGATATTACCCCACCTCCCCCGCCGCCACCTTCCTATTCTTCGTCTTATACCTCTACCGATTCCCCGTCCTACTCTCCGCCACCAGACTACGGCAACGCAAACTCCCAAGGTGGCGGTGGTGATGGATTTGGCGGCTAGGCCCAGGAGAAACCCAACATGACCCGTTTCATTTCATTCGCCCCAACGGCCAATTCCTCTGCATTCACCTCTCCTTCCATTGCGCGGCGGCAAGACGCCTCTCGCTTTGGCGCCAATGCCTTGGAGGAAAGCCAGCTCAGACAGGACATTCAAACCGATATGGCGCGGCTTAAGCGCGTGGCGGACCCGTTAGATACCGTGGTGGTCCGGGGTCCTTATGAGGCGGAATCGACTCCCAACAGCCGTACCCGGAACACATTGCTCTGGACCCTTGGCATGCTGGGTTCTGGAATTGGAGCGCTGGCTTCGGGTTTCATCGGATTTCAAACGGTTACACAACCCAAAGAGCCCATCACACCAACTGTTGAAGCATTTAACCAGCATTTGGAGCAACCCTGGAAAGACTTGGCGACTGCCTCACAGCAACAAGACCGCGATGCGTTTCAGACTCGGGTCAATCTGTTTGTGCAAGCAACCGCCAGAGCGCTTCAGAGCAGTGATGATCCAACAGAAGCCACTTTTGGAAACCAGTTGCTGCCATCCGTTCACTTCGATGGCGCTGTCCGGGCCAACATGGAAAAGTTCTCCGCTTACGCCGGGGCATTTTCTCGGTTTATGGCACAGGACTTCCGTCAGGAAATTCCAGCCAGCCAAGCCCTGCTCAACAGCCGCCAACTCCCCAAGCGCTTTGTGGCAGAGCACCCTGAACTCAAAACCTTACCAGAAGACGCCCAAACGCGCCTGGTAGAGGCACTAAACCAGACGCTGGCCTCAGACGCTTTTTGGGAACAACTGACCACGGGCGGTGGCTGGGCGTTTATTGACAACGCCGTTCGGAAGCCTTTCATCAGCCTGTTGACGCCTCCCATTGAGGGGGTTCCCCTGGAAGAGTTTGAAAACGTCCATTCCGAGGCAGACGCCAAGCGTGTTTTGGTGGCTGTGCTAAACCAAGATGATCGTTTCCAGTCCCTCTGTGGCGGATATGAGCCTTCCGGCAACTGTCAAGAGGCGGTTTTAAAAGCGTTTGACCGGGTGACCGCAGCCATCGATCCGCACGATCGGGATTGGGGCTTGATGGTTGGCGTGTTTACGTTAATGCTGGTAACAGGTCTGGCAGGAAAAGCATCCCACGACAAAGCTGGAGGCGTTATTGGAGGCGCTGAAGCACTTGGACACCTGCTTTCAGGTGACACTCCACGGGTGTTAGACATTTTCGCCCGCCCGGAAGACAGCCCCCAAGCCCTGCGTTCTGCGCAAACCACCGTCTGGACTCGTGCAAGCGAAATGTCTCAACTGCTCAGCTACTGCTACGAGCTATTTCCAGCCGAGATGCAAGAAGCCACAGGACAGGCCAAAGCATCTACGCCCGAAGCGCTGGTGCAGTCTTACCTGAACAGACTGGCCCAGGCCTCTCTAAACAAAACACCCGGAACCGACGCCCACCGCAGCTACCTGGAACTACACCAAGAACTGGGCGAGCAGATGACACGCGCCTTTGAACAGGGCGAATTCATTCCCCACACGATCGATCGAGGCACCGAGGAACATCCAACACCCATTGGGGTGGCCTTCCAGCTTTATCGAGCATTGGTGCAACAGGAAAGTGCGCTAGAACTGGGCCAGAGTGCCGGAAGCGCGGTTCGAAATACTTACCAGAAAACGCTTCAAGCCCAAGAAAGATTGTCCCGGCAGATTCAGCAACTACAGGAGCAAGCCGTAGAAAACCTGCGCCTCGGCCAGGAAGCTCGTGCCCGGGATCTGGCGCAACAGACTGTTGCCAGACGCAACGAGTTAAAAACCAGCCAGCAACAACTTCAGACACTGCTGCCAGGGTTACAACGTCTGGAACAAGCCCTCGATCAAAAAGATGGCCAACTGGAACAGCTTCGTCGTCGCGCAGAGCAGGCGGTCGAGACGGCCCGCTCCACCTCGCTGCAGGACGGCTTACTGGCGTTGCAAGAAAAGCTGGCCGCCACCAACGATCGCCTGGAACAGTTGGAGTTTGAGGTCACGACAAAAGAGGTCCAAAACGCACTGGCAGCCGGTGATGCGCTGACCTACTTCATTGAGGAATCCGGCGACCAGCCGCTTCTGGATCAGTTCCACGCACTGGAACGCGACCTGGGGTACGAGCCTGTGCGCCTTGGTACTGCCTCAAGAGAGACCTAAAGACAGAAGTACCGTGTGTTGTGAAAACAAGAACGCCTCCTGCCGCGCCTTCCTGCCTTTCCTCCTCTCCAGCAACTGCCCCCAAGTGCCAGCAGCAGGTAACAAGCACAGCGGTTGAAAAGATAAAAAACACAAGCGCCTTTTACGAGGCGCTTGTGTTTTTAAGTGCGTGATGAAGCGTTTACAATATGGAATATCTGGGGGGGTTATCTGGAAAAAGCCCGACGACGAGACCGGGGGTAGGCACCCGCCTTCGATTTTTGCTTTTTCTGAAAGGGCTGACTGGCATAATCGGCCGCAAATAAATGGTCCAAGCGGGCGTCAACTGTGCAGCGACTATTTTCGTGGAGCTCGGCCATTAACGCCGCCGCCACTGTTGTAATATCGGTTTCTGGCGTCACCAACCGCTTGAGCTGTTTTAGGTAAGGCACTAGCGCTTCGCGCTGCTCAGGCCGGAGACGCTGCTGAATTTGCGCCGTCAACTGAAAGAGGCTGTGCTTTTCAATCTCGCTGGCATTGGGAATGGGCGTTGAATGAATACTCAAGCCGTACGTGCGCGCAATTTTCTTGATCACAAACGCCTGATGGTGTCCTACCAGGGTAAACGCCTTACCCGCCTTACCCGCGCGGCCGGTCCGACCAATCCGGTGGACATAATCCTCGTTGTCACGCGGCAAATCCAGGTTAATCACCACTTCCAAATTATCAACATCCATGCCGCGACCCGCCACATCCGTGGCCACCAGCACCTGAATATGCCCTGCACGAAACGCGTGCATAATCCGGGTTCGGGCATTCTGGTTCAGATCGCCGTGTAGCGCATCGGCCGCCAGGTTCCGATCGCGAAGGAATTCCACCACCTCATCCACCTTGGCCTTGGTGTTACAAAACACCACGCTGCAGCGGGCCGAATTGGCAATTAACAGGCGGTAGACAGCCTCTTTCTTATGAGACTCTGGCACAACGCTATAGCACTGCTCGATGTTGGGCTGGCTACGCACTTCATCGCACACGTTAATGACGGTTGGATTTTTTTGAAACGTTTTGGCCAACTGAAGAATGGTGGCCTCCATGGTGGCGGAAAACAGCACCGTCTGTCGTTGTTCAGCCGGTATTTCCGAAAGAATGGTTTCCATATCGTCCCGAAAGCCCATATCAAGCATTTCATCGGCCTCATCAAGCACCACCATTCGGGTTCCACTCAAATCAAGCGCATTTCGGTCCATGAGATCCATGGTACGGCCGGGCGTGCCCACCACCACGGAAGGCGACTGCTTGAGCGTTTGAAGCTGACGACGAATGTCCTCTCCACCATAAACCGCCGCAACAGAGGCGTGCGGGCTAAATTGCATTAACTGTTCCACCTGCTGGGCCACCTGTAACACCAGCTCTCTCGTAGGACACAGAATGAGAGCCTGCACGTGGCGCGCATTGGGCATTAGGTTTTGAATCACCGGAATGGCGAAGGCGGCGGTTTTACCACTACCCGTTTGCGCCTGACCGATAACATCCTGACCGGCCAACAGCGTGGGAATAGCGGCCGCCTGAATGGAGGACGGCTTTTCGTAGCCCATGGCGGAAACCGCACTCAGCAGAGACGGCAGGAGGTTTAACGCTTCAAAGGACATAAGAGCTGCATCTGCAGCAGGAGCATTCAAGGTTTGCATTCAGACAGGCCATCCATCAATTGGGGGGTATAGATTGATCTAATCAGATCTAGATCAGAGAACGAAGTGAGTCGATGACAGGGCCTTGTCTGCGTGCACTGAGAAAAAAACTAAAATGCGGAAGACCAGAACCTGGTAAAAAACGGCCGTTTCAGTAGAGTGGAAGTTGCACACTGGCCACAAGGAGCCAGGAAGCGACTTAGCTTCTGTATCAAGAACAGCCGGTCAATATCCACGACTTACAACCACTGGCATTATAACTACCAGCATAATAAATGATTGTTGCGTTCAGTATGACATAAATACTCCATCTGGGAAGAGGGCTGTTTTTTGCATGGCCGCATCCCACGCCACGGCTTTCGTCCGCATTAGTCTTAAGCGCTGGCGTTTTCCGTTTACGGTCTCACTTGGCCACGTTCGCTCAACGTTTACACGCTGCGCTTTACCCTGCAACGAAAAACCAACGGAAGTCCCTTTTCAAATGAGTTCTTTATAGTAAAATGAACGCTTCAAAGTTCCCGACCCTCATCCGTTCAGAGTCCTCTTTAATTTGGTTGGAGTGCGAGCTAACATGACACATATTTTTTCCGGGATACCTCGTTTTCCCAGGTCCGTCGCTTTCATTGAGCCCCAAATAGCACCCTTATCGGGCGGTTTAACCAGCCACAACCCGCTAAGTGGGGCAGCAAACCACAGCGCAATTCGTTTCAATGGTGCCGATTCCGTTTCTATCCAAGGATCCTCTTCCCCGAACCCTGGCCAGCAACCCTTCTGGAAACAGCCCGATCCCGAGCTGACTGAGGCCGAGCGGGCGCTGAAGCAAACCCTGCAACGCATGCTCTCGGAAAAAACCGAAGGCGGTATCCCTCGTTACCCGATGCTGGCAGCCTCTCTCATGTCGGATGCATCTGCAAGCCTCGCCACCCGCAAGGCAAAACAGGCCAATACCGATGAGGCGGAAACCATTCCTTACTGGCTACAGCCCGATGCAACACTCAGTTCGGCGCAGCGGCTGGATAAGCACAGTATTTTAAAAACCAAGATTGAATCCGCCCTGATGGAAGAGCTCCGCCCTGTGGCAGAAGTGGTGGACCGGGCAGACGTGGCCAGCCTCATTTTGGCGGGCACTCAGGGAGAAAAATCCCAAGAGCGACAAATGCTGGAGCACACCGTCTCAACAGAAATGGGCCACCATCTCACGGATTTTTTCATGGCGCTTCCTCGAAAAATAACCGGCGAAAGAGAGCTCCATCAAGCCCCCGGCTGGCTGAGTGGCTTAGAGCAAATGCTTAAAGCAACATTTGAAAAGCAACCCATCCCGCACAAGCCTTTTCTCACCAACCCAGACACCGGTGAGGCCGAATCGCCAATGGATAAAGTGCGCCGTGAACTACGCCAAACCGCCGAGGCCATTCAAGCCCTCCAGTCCAACATTGATATTCAGGCCAAACGTCAGTTGCGCGTCTTGCTGCTGCGTAACCCGCTCATCCGAGACAAAGCCATTGAACGGGATGCCGAGCACGGCCTGCCCGAATACCACTTTATGGCTGGCAAAAGAATCCTCCGGGACCTGGGTCCGGCAAGACTGCTGGGTTCGGAAAGCGTAAAACAAGGCGATGCCACAGACGGCGACAGTCAATTCACCTGGGAAGGATCCAGTGTAAGCCAGCAGGCGGCGTGGCCCAACCCGCGCATTCGCACGCGCTACGAGGAGGCGGCCTATCATTTTGTGGTGGCCAAACATCGCCTGGAAAACGAAGGCTATCAAGGAGAGCTCGTTTACGCGCACAACTTGCGAGAAATGGGTCGGGCGGCATTAGGGCTTCAGCAGTGGGATGACGCCTTAAACCGTCTGGGTGCGGCCGCCGATCGCTACACGGACTATCTGAAAAACCCGGTCACCAACGCCTGGAACCACGAAACCCGAATTAACCTCGCCATTACCTACCAAAATTTGGGCATGGCCAAATTGGCTCAAGAGGTGAAGGCGCTGCACGCCATGAGCCCCCCGTGGAATGAGCGGGTAAACTTGGAGGACCCGATGTCGGTACAGCCCAGAACCTTGGATCCATCCCCGGAAACCTTCTTCCAGCTAGCGGAAAAATCCATTCGAGACGCCTACCAGCAGGATAATCCGTTTTTGGGCGAACCGCACGAGAAAGTGGCGGAATTTTTAACCACCACCGGTAACTATTACAGTATTCGCTACCATTTCCTGCGCCAGCAACAGGCCGAAGGCGAGCCGGTCTCGGCGTACCAGGTGGAAAAGAGCCGCCAAGGAGCCGTTGAGTACTATGAAAAAGCACGTACCGAGTACCAAAAGCTAGAGGCGCGTCACCCAGACAACGCCACCCATGACGGCGAGCGACTGCGTCATCAGTTCCAAAGCCATTTAGCCCACATGGCCCAAGACCGACCCTACCGACTGTACGGCAACGAGCTGGCGGACCTGGAAACCCGTGTGGAGACGCTCAACCGGGCCCACAATGCTGAAACGTCACCGGCTGGCAGTAGCGAGTCGGTTGTCGATTTCCTCAACCGCCTGCTGGGGTAAACGGAGCGAAACAACCCTCGTATGCTTATTTTGGCCATTGAAACCAGTTGCGATGATACGGCCGTTGCCGTTGTGCAGGACGGACGGCGCGTGCTGGCCAATGTGATGCACTCTCAAATTGCGGTACATCGCCCGTACGGTGGGGTTTTGCCAGAGGTGGCCGCCCGAGAGCACCTGCATACGATCAATCCCTGCATTTCAGCAGCGTTAGAGAAAGCCCAACTGACCTTACCCCAGGTGGATGCCGTGGCCGCCACGGTGGGCCCCGGACTGATCGGCTCTCTGCTGGTTGGGGCCAACGTGGCGAAAACGCTTTCACTCATTGCCGAAAAGCCTTTCCTGGGAGTCCATCACCTGGAGGCCCATGTGGCGTCGAATTACCTGGAGAGTGATCTGGCCCCACCGTTCCTGTGTTTGCTCGTTAGCGGCGGGCATACGCAACTCATCCACGTGCAAGACTACGGACAGCACCAACTGTTGGGCCAAACCCTGGATGATGCCGTGGGCGAAGCCTACGATAAGGTGGCCCGGCTCATGGGGCTCCCCTACCCCGGCGGCCCGGAGCTGGACCGCTTGGCGGCACAAGGCAACGCAAATCGGTACAGCCTACCAACAGCCCGTTGCCAAAACCCGTGGGATTTTAGCTTTAGCGGTCTAAAAACAGCAGCCTTGCGACTGTATGAAACTGAAATGGCCCGCATAAAGCCAGTTGACGCAGACTCTCAAAAGGCGGAACAGCAGCAAATGGCAACCGATTTAGCCGCCTGTTTCCAAAAAGCGGTGGTTGACGCCCTGTTTGAGAAAACCTGTCGCTGTGCCACCGCCTTGGGCTGCAACACGGTGGCGATTGCCGGAGGGGTTTCCGCCAACCGGGGGTTACGAAACCGCTTTGAGGCGCACGCTGCAAGCCACCCCGAATTTCGGCTGGCGATTCCGCCTTTGGCCTACTGCACGGATAATGCCGCCATGGTGGGGGCCGCCGCCTACTATCACCCGTACACAACCGACTGGCAGCAAGACGTTTTCTCTCGCTCAGCGTAAGCTTTGCGCCAATATGCCATAACACACACGCCTGAAGGATAAACCCTAGCAGCCCGTTTGTGTTGCCATTGCCAAGCAGGCTGCTTCCGTGGGAGGTTCGGCCCAGTCTAAATCCGCTGTTGCGGTGGCTGTTAACGCTTCTGAAATAGCATGATCGGCTGCTTGAGGGGGTATTTGATTTGCACGCTGCCGCTGACCAGCCAGCCAAACCTGAAGCACGGAAATATCCGCAGGCGTAACACCGCTAATTCGAGACGCCTGACCCAAATCCACCGGTTGCAATTTGGTCAGCTTCTCGCGCGCCTCGTTGGAAAGCTGACGAATCTGGAAATAATCGGTCTGTTCGGGCAAGCGTACCCTATAAGCGTCGGCCAGTTGCTTGACCGCGCGCTTTTGACGGGCAACATACCCTTCGTACTGAACCTCCGTGTGCACCACCTCGCGCACTTCCAGCGGCACCTGGTCCGCCACGGCATCCAGCGATAACCACACGGCCTGCGTAAAGGTAGGGCGACGCATTAAGGCAAGCAGGGAGGTTTTTTCGCGCAGTGGCTCACAACCCTGGGCCACCAGCCGATCGTTTACCGCGCTGTCGGGTGGCAGCTTGGTCGCCTGTAAACGCTCTAATTCGGCGGTAATCGCCTGTTCTTTGGCCAAATACACCTGCCAGCGACTATCCTCCACCAAACCAACCTGTCGGCCGGTTGGCGTCAGGCGACGATCCGCGTTGTCCTGACGGAGCAGCAGCCGGTACTCACTCCGAGAGGTCAGCATTCGATAAGGCTCTAAAATTTCTTTGGTCACCAGGTCATCAATCAGCGTCCCCACGTAGGAAGACTCCCGACTGAGCACCAGAGGCGACTGTTGGGCCGCGTATCGGGCGGCGTTGATTCCGGCCATCAGGCCCTGGGCGGCGGCTTCTTCGTAACCGCTGGTGCCGTTAATCTGACCGGCTAAAAACAACCCCGGCACGCGTTTGGCCATCAGAGAGGGCTGCAACTGATAGGCCGGAAAGTAGTCGTACTCCACAGCACAGGCGGGCCGTAGCATTTGCGCGTGTTCCAATCCGGGCAGGGTTTGCAACATCGCCACCTGCACCTCATACGGCAAACAGGTGGAAAAGCCCTGCAAGTACAACTCATAGGTGTTTCGGCCTTCCGGTTCAATAAAGAGATGGTGGCTGTCCTTATCGGCAAAGCGAACCACCTTGTCCTCAATGGACGGACAGTACCGCGGGCCCGCGTCAGCCGCCATCATGCCTTGAAACATGGGCGAGCGGTGCAGGTTGGCACGGATCAAATCGTGGGTTTTTTCGTTCGTCCGGGTCAGATAACAGACCATCTGCTCTCGCTGAGGGCGGTTGGGCAAGAACGAAAAGAACCGGGGCGGATCGTCTCCAGGCTGCACCTCCAGCCCGGAAAAATCCACGGTGCGGCCATCCAGCCGCGGCGGCGTACCGGTTTTCAGGCGGCCCGAAGTCAGCCCTAGCGCTTGGAGGCAGGCGGTTAGCCCCGTAGAAGAGCTTTCCCCAGGGCGTCCGCCGCCCATGGCGGTTTCACCCACCCATAAACGACCGTTTAAAAAGGTTCCGGTGGTGATTACCAAAGCGGCGGCCTGGTAGCAAATACCCAGCGCGTCCTCCACCCCAATAATTGCTTGCGTCACCGTATCCGTGACAATGCGCGTTACCATGGTTTGGCGCAAAAACAGGTTGGGTTCCGACTCCACGAGCTGACGACAAAACTGTCGGTACTCGGCCTTGTCCGACTGGGCCCGCAGGGCGCGAACCGCAGGACCTTTACTGGTATTCAACATTCGCAGTTGCAAATAGGTGGCGTCGGCACACAAGCCCATCACCCCGCCCAAGGCGTCTATTTCTTTAACCAACTGGCTTTTGGCCGGGCCGCCAATGGCCGGGTTACAGCTCATCTGGCCAATGGTATCCAGGTTCATGGTCAGCAGCAGCGTTTTACAACCCAGACGCGCCGCCGCCATAGCCGCTTCAATTCCGGCATGGCCAGCCCCTATGACAATCACATCGGCCTGTTCTTGGTATGGCAAGGCAGCAAATCCATTTCTGTGGGTAGTGAAGAGCAATTTGGGTTCCATTATGGTTAAAAGGCCAACGCGACACCAGCCCGTGTGAACGAATGCAAACCCACGGGTGCGCCAATCTGCGAGACGATTCAAAAAATGCACCGCAATTCTGCTCAACCCAGGGTGTTTAATAGGCCATGAATGTTCGGGTTTTCTTTCAGGATGACGCAGGCCGGAGCAGCAATCGCTGCCAGTGGATCCCAGCACGCCTTCAGCCAACGAGAATAGAGCCGCCAGGGCTTGTAAAACCAGGGCTTGTAACACCAGGCGTTCGCCTGGCAGGAAGCAACACCCCAGAGGAAGCAGAGCCCGCCCCCATCCACGTCAGCCTTCCGCCCAATTTACAACGGGCATTGCACGCGCTGGTCCCGCTGGGGCAACATCGTTACGCCGAACAACCCTTTGTGCTGCTCAACAGCCATAAGCTTCCCGTTGCCCAGGGCTTGCTGAGCTACCGAAAATCGGCGCGCTCCGCCGCCATTCAGTCTGAAAAATGGGTGATTCAACTCAACACAACACTGGGGCAGCGCTACGAGTTATACATAGAACCCAAAAATAGTCAGCTTCACGCCATCTATAAAAATGACCACTACCATCCAAGCAGAGACGAACAGATTGCCAGTCTAATGGCGCTATCTGGACTTTTACAGCAGTTTGAGCTGTGTTTACAGCCCCTGCGCTAGGCCTGGTAAACCTTCAACGTCTTCACGGGCATTTTCGGTATGGTTGCGGTGCCCACTCAGTCATTTAGTTCTGTCTAAGCTGCCTAGGATTTGAAAAAGAAGAAAATAACGCTTCGGCACGACAGGCGCTTTAAACAGGTTGGTTTTAAACCGGTTGTTTTTGGGGAAGATGCTTTTGTGGCAATTGAGCCAAGATAACCTATTCTCTATTTGTGTGTTAGCTTTATGTGTTAGCTGATGCCTGCATTGAGTTGTTGGTTGTGTTTACGGGTATTTCTCAGGGGAGCGTACCAATCACCATGACAGTTCCTTCTCATTCGACACGAACAGATGCAACATTCACAAATTCAACGCTAATAAGCGCCTCAGAGCTTGCAGAAGCGCTTCGACAGCCCAACCCGCCCAAACTGCTGGATGCCACCTACTTTCTCCCACCCGACGATCAAAACCGAGAGGACGCCTACCACCACACGCACCTGCCGGGCGCGCTGTTTTTTGATATTGACGCCATTGCAGACCATTCCAGTGCGCTTCCGCATATGCTGCCCGATGCAACCTCCTTTGCTGAGGCCATGACGCGTTTGGGCATTGAAAATGGCGACTGGCTGGTCATCTACGACCGAAACCACAACGCCGGGGCTTGTCGGGCCTGGTGGATGCTAAAAAGCTACGGACATGTTTGGGTATCCGTTTTAGATGGAGGTTTGACCGCGTGGCAGCAGGCGGGGTTGCCGGTGGAACACACCCCGGTAACGCCAACCGTCAGCAATCCACCCTACCTGGCCACGTTACAACCCGACTGGGTCAAGGATCTGCCAACAATGCTCGCCAACTTGGAAACCGCGGGCTTTCGCATACTGGATGCGCGATCTGCGCAGCGATTTGAAGGCGAAGCCCCAGAACCCCGGCCAGGTTTACAGTCCGGCCACATTCCGGGAAGTCAAAACCTTCCCTGGCAGTCCCTCATCTGCGCGGAAAGTCATCAGTTTTTACCGGAAGCCACCCTGCGTGAGCGACTCTCGGCGGTTGCGCCCGACCGAGCGCAACCCTTGGTCACCAGTTGCGGATCGGGCTTAACGGCCTGCCTGTTGGCTTTTACCCTGGACCGACTGGGCTACGCATCGGTTGCCGTCTACGACGGCTCCTGGGCGGAATGGGGCTGTGAGCCCAACCGCCCCATTGAAACCGGACCCGCCAAGGCATCCTTTGCAACAGCGCCCGCCTGAACGGTCGCCTGGGTTCTTCTGCCAAAGCGCGAGGCGATGACTGACAGGAGATGACAAGCGTCCACAATCATTTTAAGATGATGGCGTCTCCTACCAGCCAGGTATCTAAAAAGAGGGTCGCATGCCAATGAGCGCGATGGTCCAGCAGGCAAACCTGTTCTCAACAACCGTTTCTGTCTACCGTGTGAGCAGGCAGCCCGGCAACTGGCAGGGCCTGATTCGCACTGGTGTTTTTCGCCACGCAATCGCATTCGCAGCAACCATTCTGCTCAGTTTGCCCGGCGTGAACTGCCTGCCGCCATCCTGGGCGGAAACGGCGAAACCGACCCCTGCCCAGGAACTCCAAACCGCAAACCAACTGGCAGGGCAAAAACAGTACCCACAGGCCATTGCCCTCTACGAAAAACTATTGCAACAAGCACAGCAAGCCGCTCAGCAGACCGCTCCGAAGGCAACCCAGCCACCACCATCTCAAGCCGCGGCCATCCAAGCCAATATCGGCAGCCTCAAGCGCAATTTGGCCGTACTGTACTTTAACCAGGCCCTGCAATTGCAAAAAAGCGGCGCATTTGCAGACAGCCGCCGTTGGCTGGAGAAATCAAAGACCATGGATCCCAGCCATGCCGGTGACGTTCAGCGCGCCATTGCGGGCTCCTATCTGCAAGAAGCAGCCCAACTGAGAGACAGTGGCTCAAAAGATTATGCCGCCATGCGCACCCTGGCCGAAACCGGCAAAGCGCTCGCTCCGCAGGAAAAATCATTCAATCAGCTACTGGCCTCCTTGCTGATGAGCGAAGCCGCAGACTTGGCCGACGCAGAACAAACGGAAACCGCCATTGCACGCATTGAACAGGCAAAAGCCCTTCAGCCCGATGAGCCGGTCATTCAGCACTCATTGGCCAATCTGTGTTTGGCCCAGGCGCACCGCAGCCCAGACGAAGCCACGATGAACACCTGGATTGAAAAAGCCCTGAAAGCCGACAACAGCCCCGACATTCAACAGCAGGCAGACCGCATTCGGGAGAATCGCGCGGCGGCAAGCAAAACGCATCGCGGGGCGGCTGGCCTGGTGGGCCGTATTACCGGAAAATCCACCGCCAACGAGTCAATGGCTTCCGAGCACGCCTTTCTGAAATCCACCCAGGTGGGTGGCCTTAGCCGCAAACCCATCGAAAACACCGCCAGCGCCAAGCCCAGTAGTACGTTTGATCAACTTCGTGCGGTGGAAAAGGCGCTCAACGTTACTCCTGCCATAGGCAGCACCGTCGTGCAACGTCTCAGCGAAGCGGAAACCGCCTTTTATGGCGAGTCCAAAACGGGGGCTGTTCAAGACAGAGCCAGTGCCTTGTTCGATGCCGTGCTGGGACAAACGGCCCTGAACAACAACGCCGAGGCCCTGGGGTTGATGGCCAGTACGGCCAGCAATGCCGAAGGTTACCTGCCCGCCGTGTTGGACGTAACCGGGGGCCGTGTCGCTCGCTGGGTTCGGTTTCCCATTCGCGTTTACGTGGAAGCCCCCAAAGCCAAAACGGCCGGGGATTCTGGCGATAAAAAGCCCGACGCGAACAAGTCCGAGACACAGGCGTCCGTGAAGGATCTCTACCAACCTTTTTACAGCGAGGCAGTAGAGGCGGCGCTAAAAACCTGGCAAACCGCCACCCAAGGCTACGTCAGCTACGTATTGGTTAAAAACAAGGAAGCCTCTGACATTCGCTTTGTGTGGGCAAGCCAAACCCCGCCCGATCCCTACGTGGGCGAGCCGCTGGAAAGCCTCCGAAGTTTTTACAGCCACTACGAGCCGCCAAAACGCACCAAGCTCGGCACCGCCCTGGGAGTGGCCTCCATGTTTACCCCAGGCTACTTTGCCATTATTCCGCAGGTGGCCAACGCCGCCCTGCAATACCGGCAAATGCAGGGCATGCAGTCTTTGCTGGATGAATCCACCATTACGCTGGGCCTGGCCTCCCTTCACGGGCTGCCGGAAGAAACCGCCCGCATTCGCTTGCACAACCAGGCTGCCCGCTTCTACGGCCACGCGTTGGGGCTTAAATCCATCAGCCCCCATGCCGATGATCTGCTGCACCCCTCGGCACTCAAGGCCGACGCACTCCGCCAGCCAACCGAAAACGATCTGGCCACCCTGCGGCAACTCTACTCGCGCGCGCCGGATGTGGTGCTGAACGTCGTAAGATAGCTATTTTTACGATGGCTGTGTTGTGATAGCTGTTTGCAGACACGCCCATCTGCGTTTCTCTCCGTTAACCAATCTCCGTTAACCAAAACAGGCCGAGCAGGCCCATGGCAGGGGTAACCGATTGCGACATATTTACCTAGAGCGAATCAAGCGCCTGCAAGCCATTGCCCAGGCAGGCCTTACCTACACGCCCAACCCGTTTGATCGCGAGCGATTTGAGGAACTGGCCACGCTCTCGCATCAGCTCATGGCGGATCTCGTGGGGCTGTCTCAAGCGCGCATTGAGGACTTTTACCTGGAAGAGAAAGGGTACCCCACGCCCAAGGTGGACGTGCGCGGCGTGGTGCTGCAAGATGACCGTTTTCTGATGGTCCGCGAAGTGTTTGATGGTTGCTGGAGCCTGCCCGGTGGTTGGGCGGATGTGGGACTGTCTCCGGCCGAAAACGTGGTGAAAGAGATTTTGGAAGAAACGGGCTTTGAGGCAGAGCCGGTGCGGTTTTTGGGTGTTTTGGATCATTCCCTGCACCCGCATCCGCTCACCCCGTGCCATATTTATCGCCTGTTTATCGAATGTCGTCTGACCGGTGGCAGCGCCCGCACCAGTGTGGAATCGACCGCGGTGGACTTTTTTTCGCTGGACCAACTGCCGCCCCTTTCCGTTAACCGCATTACCGAACCGCAACTTCAGCGACTCTACCAACAGTTGCAACAAGTCCACGCGCCCGCCTTCTTTGAGTGACGTCTGCGCCAGGAGCGGTGTTGCGCTAAACACGAGTGGATACAACGCGGGTTGGCGGGCAGCTTGCAGATTTTTTTGGCACTGTTAAAATTTGGGTACGTTTAAAAATTTGTGTCCACTGCGCCTGTTCACCCTTAAAATGGAGCTTCTTGCCCGCCCATGCCAACCTGCATTGCGCCCGATTACGCCCGTGCCGTCCAAGAAATTATTCAGGTCGGCCAATTTTTAGACGCTCGCGGATGGGCGCCCGCCACCAGCGGAAACTATTCGGTCCGGCTGTCGGATGGCCACATTGCCATTACCACCTCGGGCGGATCGAAAGGCGAATTGACGCCCGCAGAGGTGATGACCATTACACGGGAGGGCGAACCGGTTCATATAACCGCAACCCACACGGTCCATCAGACCGCGCCGCGCGCTTCGGCAGAAACGCTGCTGCACACGGGTATTTACCAGCAGTTTCCCGATGCGGGCGCGGTGTTGCACGTTCACTTTGTGGCAGGGGTGGTACTCACCCGCCTGCTGCCTGAGGCGGAAACGCTGGTTTTTGAAAACCACGAAATGCTCAAAGCCTTCCCTGGTGTTTCCACCCATCAAACCGAGATTCGCCTGCCCGTGTTCGACAACACACAGGATATGCCTTGCCTGGCGCAAGCCGTGCGCAAGCGGCTCTTACAAGAGGCAAACCCTTGCGCCTACTTCATTCGCAACCACGGCCTGTACGCTTGGGGACGCCATATGGCTGAAGCCCGGCGGATTGTAGAAGCGGTTGCCTTTTTAACGGCGTGTGAACTGGAAATGAGGCGATTATCCCAATGAGTTGGCTGGGCATCTATCATCAGGCAGATCCCCAGACCCTGATGGCCGAACACCAGGACGCGCAAGCCATTGCAGCGGCATTAAAGCCCATTGGCGTGCATTTTGAGCGTTGGCCTCTGCAAAGCGCTGACACCGACCTACAAACCGATGCAGACATACTGGCCCTTTACGCCACGCAAATTGAACAATGGAGGCAAGACTACGGCTACCGCTCGGTGGATGTGGTTCATCTGCGGCCAGAGCACCCGGACCGCGCCGCGCTGCGGCAAAAATTCCTGAGCGAACACACGCACGCCGAAGAAGAGGTACGGTTTTTTGTTTCCGGCTGTGGACTGTTTAGCATGCACGCAGGCCAACAGGTGTACGTGTTACTGTGCGAGGCGGGCGATTTGATTCGGGTGCCCGACGGTTTGAAGCACTGGTTTGACATGGGGCCCAACCCACAGTTTACGGCCATCCGGCTGTTTAGCAACCCGTCTGGCTGGGTGGCCACGTTTACAGAGGATTCTATTGCCGACCGGTTTCCACGCCTGGAACCCGATCCAGAACCCGGGGCAAAACCCGATTCCGTTTCAGCGCCAGCGATGGTTTCTGCTGAGATTCGGGCCATTCTGACGGATATTGAGGGAACCACCAGTCGTCTGTCTTTCGTTAAAGCGGTATTGTTTCCCTACGCCAGGGCGCGGCTGGCGGCTTTCGTGCGCACTCACCTCAACCGGGCAGATGTGCAAGAAGTGCTTCAGGCGGTTCGCGAAATGACGCAGTCTCCGCAAATGGAGACGGAGGCAATAACCGATCAATTGCTGGCCTGGAGTGACGCCGATGAAAAAATCACGCCACTTAAACTGCTCCAGGGCCTTATTTGGGAAGAAGGCTACCACAATGGCGACTACCAGGGAGAGGTTTACCCCGATGTGGTCGATGCGCTACAGGCCTGGCAAAAAATGGGCCTCGGGCGATACGTGTACTCCTCTGGGTCGGTGGCGGCGCAAAAACTGCTGTTTGCACACACGGCCTGGGGCGATCTGACCCCGCTGTTTGACGGCTATTTTGATACCACGGTGGGCGGCAAGCTAGACAGTGGATCTTATCGGCGGATTGCCCAGGCCATTGGCCTACCGCCAGAGCACGTGTTGTTTCTCTCCGACCACGTGGGCGAGTTGGATGCGGCCGCCCAGGCGGGCATGGCCACACGTTGCCTGCGCCGGGATCCACCGCCGGTTAGTCAGCCGTCACCAACTGCGGTGGGCCAGCATGTCGCCGTGGTTCACTTTGGGCAAATTCAGTGGCCTGCGGCTCTGGCGTCATCGGCAACAACTCGGCTGTAAGCCCGGGGTGAAATCGCTGGCAAAGTTGGTAGCCAAGTAGTGTGCCGAAGTAGTGTGCCGAAGCAGCATACCAAAGTGTGTATCAATGTGCATATCAAAAAATGCATATCGAAAAGTGCGTATCAAACCCGTATAAACCGTTACTCCCCCCCTCCCTCAAGGAACCCCCAACCCGATGAAACTAAACCAAATCGCCACGCGCTCCATTAGCCAATGCAACCACGGCCAGTCCGTTCAAATTATCGACCAGCGACAACTGCCGTGGCGAGTGGTGTTTGAAACGCTGGAAACCCTAGACCAGGTGGAAGTGGCCATTCGAGAAATGTGGGTGCGCGGCGCCCCCTTAATTGGAGCCACCGCCGCCTACGGGTTGTGTTTTGCAGTGCGGCACAACGCCAGTAACGCATCCATTGAACAGGCCTGCCAGCGGCTACTGGCCACACGTCCCACGGCGGTTAACCTGGCCTGGGCCGTTGAGGCCATGCGCCAAACCTTGCTTCCGCTCCCGGAAGTGGAACGGACCGCCGCCGCCTACGCCAAAGCCGCCGCCATCTGCGATGAAGACGTGGCCCTGTGCCAAGCGATTGGCCAACACGGGCTGACGATTCTGCAACCGCTTGTGGATCAAATCGCAACCGGTGCACATCCCGAGCAAAACGCCAGCAGACGGCTCAATATTTTAACGCACTGCAACGCAGGCTGGCTGGCCACGGTGGATTACGGCACGGCGCTCTCGCCCGTTTACTTGGCCCACGATGCCGGATGGCCCGTCCACGTGTGGGTGGATGAAACCCGCCCCAGAAACCAGGGGGCCCTCCTGACCGCCTTTGAGCTGGCTGAACACGGGGTGCCGCACACGGTTATCAGCGATAACGCGGGCGGCCTGCTGATGCGCCGTGGCCAGGTGGATGTGTGCATCGTGGGGGCGGATCGCGTAACCCGCAACGGTGACGTGTGCAACAAGGTGGGCACCTATCTCAAGGCGCTGGCCGCGTTCGACAACCAGATTCCGTTTTACGTGGCGCTGCCCTACACCACTCTGGATACCTCATTGGCTTCTGGCGAAGACATTCCCATTGAAGACCGAAGCCCCGAAGAGGTGACCCACATTCAGGGGCAGCATGCCGATGGCAGCCTGCAAACGGTTCTGCTCACCCAATCGTCCGCCTTAAATCCGGCGTTCGATGTAACGCCTGCCCGCCTGATTACGGGCTACATTACCGAGCGTGGCGTATTTTCGAACATTGCCGCGGCTTTGGCGGCCAGCCAGACACCGGCCCCACTGACGGCAAGTGCGCCATAACTTGCCGCACTTGCCGCTGTCATCACTTGTTCGTTCAGCGTTTCAAGAAAACGTGCCCGGTTGTGTAGGCGTTCAGCGTCTTCACGGGGATTTTTCGGTGTTGTTGCAGCGCCTTTATGGCCGGTTTCTTTCCAAATAGCGACAGAGGGCTTCAGGTTGTTGCAACCGTTGGGTTTGTGGCGAGAGACGAAACTCACAGGAGTCGTAGCCATTGTGGGTTAACGCCTGGGCAACCGCCTGCCACTGCGTGGGGCTGAGCGTGGGCTTACGAGACAAAACCCAGCCGTGTTGGCGTTTGGGTTCCCCAACCACGGCAAACTGGTAGTCGTCATCCAGCCCGATAATCCAATAATTTGGGCCAAACCAGTAGCGCCAGCCCAACAGGTTTAGGAAGGTGGCGCTTAAAACACTGTTGCTGGGGCTCACGGATTTTACCCGCCCGGTGAGTTTTTGAACCTTGCCGTTGGCTTTATCGCACTGAAAATAGTCCTTGTACTGGCCGTTGGGCAGCGGGCTATATTCCACCCAGGCATTGGTGGCGCAGTGCTTCTGGAAAAAGTACGGAATCAGCGCCACTTCGTACCAGGAGCCGCTGTAGCGGGTTAAGTCCACCAAGGGTACCGGCTGAAGAGGACTTGCTGGCTTAGTCTGAGCTGATTTAGTCTGACCTGCTTTAGTTTGACCTGCTTTAGCGCGAATCGCCTCTGAATGAGCCCCTTCCGCGTATCCCTTGAGCTGAACGATTGGGCTCACAACTGGGCTCACAGCGCCTAGCAGCACACCCAAGCACAGACCAAACCCAGCAAGACGTTGCGCCCACCGATTTGCCGTTACGTTTCTGGTAACTGGCGTTGGGGCAAAACGAAGCCGGGGCAACCAACGGGGGTAAAACATGTCGTGCGGTCCTTCTTTCTAAAATCTTCAAATCGTTCGTGTTTTCGCGCCGCTGTCATTCGGCAATGCTTGGTCAGAGAGAGAGAGAGGATAGGGGTTATGGCGTGGCCATCAGTTGTCTCACGCGGGCCAGATCCGAACTGGTAAACGCCCCCTGCGTGCTTTTCCAGAGCAAGTTGCCGTTTGCCGCACACACTAAAAACACCACATCTTCCTGCGGGCCAAGGCCCAGCCGGGCACGCAGTTGTTTCTTATCCGTATAGTACGGGTAGACCGCCCCTAAGAGCTGCTTATTTTTAACCGCCCCACGCATAAACGGATTGATTTGACCTTCAAACCGGCGATACTGCGGCTCGATGATAGGAATTTCCACCAACTTCAGTGGCAGACCGGACTTCTGTAAGCCCTCGACTCTGAGTAACGCGGCTTCCAGGCGCGGCTGCACTCGGTGATCAAAACCCACCGCCACAAACAGCGGTTGACGACTATCGGGCAGTTGAATGCGGGCCGATTTGGCCTCCAGCGGCTTTAGCTGCACCTGCGGAAAACAACTGGCCTGGGCCGCCGTGGCCCCCTGCGCAAACAGTCCCCAAACAATACAAAGCAACAGGCTCAGCCAATAACAAAGCGTTCGCGGCATCAAATCCTTCATTCCTTCGCTTGGCCTGACAAAACTCAACACATCCTACCAAGAGCCCATAAGCTCATTACCTTTTGATTGACGCAGCGGCGCTGGAAAGGTTCTGCTGTGTTAACACATGCAAAGCAAATGGCCTGAATAAAGCCTTTAACACAGTCCCATTGTAAACAAAGCCCCGTCCTTAAACAAAACGCTTGGGCTAAAAAGCCCGTATGAACACGCTGTGTGTTTTCCGAAGGGTTGTCAATGCGGATTATCATAGAAGTATTGTTTTTTTATATATAAAATGTTAGTGTAAAAGAATGTCCGTTTACAGAAAACGGCCTGAGACATTGGGAGTAACCAAACAATGGAACGCATTGAACCGCTTCGTCCGTTTAAGTATATTGCCCTTGTAGCTGGCGCCTGGAACGTGGACTCCCCAGTTCTGACGGATATTGTGGCCATGCACGCCGATCCGCAAATCCGAAACACCTTGCGCTCTCTACTGCTGGCCGATCCAGAATTGACCCCCCGAGCCAGCAGAACGACGTTGCAGCTAGAGCCCGCGTAACACAAATTTAAAAAGCCATTGCCAACACAAACCGACCACTTACGACAAGCAATGGCTGTGCACGCTCCGGCCATCCAGGTATGACAAACACCCCAGTGCCCTTTCTCCTTGGCATTGGGGTGTTTTTTCACATTGTCGCAGGCGGTCTCAGCAGCTTTAAACCACCGCTTTAAACCACGGCCTTAAACCAGTGAAATGCTTCCATCCGGGTTACGCACCAAACTGGTTGCTTCGCCTGGCAGGGGCGTACTGCCCCTTGGAAAATAAACGCTCGGATCAATTGTCAGCAACGCATCCGGGCAAGGCGAGCCACCACTCCAGCTAGCCGTGCCCGAAGTGGGCGACGTCAGCGGCACAGGAGGTTCCGGTGGCGTTGTGGTTGTATGAGAGACGCTCGTTTCTGAAGGTTCCGAAGAAACAGGCCCCGATGCCGATGTTCTGGGGGAGGACGACGGCTGAGTGAACAGTTCTACCGCCTCTTTGACCAGTAGGGGCAACAACATGCCCACCAGGTTGTTATTGCCACCTAAATTGATAAATCCTGCCATTTCACGAATACTCCCTTCTCACTCCGTTGCGCATTGGCACACGCAATGACGCACTGCTGCAAGCCATTGCCCCATATCAACCACTAAACCACACACGCTGTGCTTAGAGGCACGCCGTGACCGTGATGGATTTCTTATGGTTGGTTCCGCTGCCTACATTCTCTTCCCTACGTTTTTTCGTCTCTGCCGGGCCACTGCCGTTGTTCACCATTGGCCGCTCCCAAGCCGATTAATTGCATAAAAAAGAACGAAAACAAAAACGTGCCTGCCTTCTGCAACGAAAGCCCCATCGGCAAAACACCCTATCCAAGACCGCTTTAACGGGTAAAATGGGCATCCATGGCGCCAAGTGCTTCCATTTTTACAGCAATCTATGCAATGAACCAGCCTGCCATTGCCTGGAGACAACTTTTGAAAAAGATTCCATTCGCCCCCTCCCGTTTTTACACCGGTTCGTCATACAATAGAGCAGGTATTTTCTGGCAGGCTGGCTTTGCAGCTTGGCCACAGAAACCACACCCATTGCCTCATTCGTTTGTTTCGAGGTTCACCGTGCTTACGGCTGTTTTCGCAATGATGCGTCATACCCTGCTCCAGTTACCCCCAGCACAGCAAATGGCTTTTTATACCTTGCTGTTAACCACTTCCAGCGCCAAGCTGTCCGCCACAAGCCCCAGCCCTCCGCCCAAAGCGCCCGAACACCTGCTGATTGTCACCGACGCCATGCCCGGCATGCTCAACGGCGTGGTGACGCGGATGAGCGAAATCCAACACCGCTTGCAGGCACAAGGACACAAAGTAAGCGTGCTCACACCGGAAGGCTTCCCGAGCCTTCCGCTCCATTTCATCTATCCAGGCTTACGGCTGACCCTCCCAATGGGTTTTTCCAAACGCTTCCAGCAGTTAAAGCCAAGCCGCATGGTCATTATGAATGAGATGACCCTCGGCCTGGGGGCCCGCTTCTACGCTCTGCGCCACCGCCTGCCCTACGCCACGGCTTACACCACCAATTATTGCGACGTCACCACCAATTACGACTGGCTGCAAGGGGTGCCCAAACCGTGGACGGACTGGATGATTAACACCTACCTGCGCTGGTTCCACCGTCGCTCGGATGCCCTGCTGGTCAACTCCAACAGTTCTCGAAACGAGCTGCTGGCCCAAGGCTATCCGGCCCGTCCTATGGTAACGCTCGGCGGCGCCGTCGATACCGAGCGCTTCCACCCCAGCTTGCGCGACGAAAGCTGGCTGGCAGACTGCCCCCGCCCTTTCTGGCTCTATGTGGGACGTGTTTCCAGGGAAAAGCGACTGGATGAATTTTTAGACCTCTCACTGCCGGGCACTAAAATTGTGGTGGGCGATGGCCCAGACCTAGAGCGACTTCAACGCCAGTTCGGAAACCATTCCGTTCGATTTTTGGGCCGGGTGGTCAACGCCCAGTTGGCCAAAGTGTACGCCTCTTGCGATGTGTTTGTGTTTCCCAGCGAGTTTGAGACCCTGGGCCGGGTTCTGCTGGAAGCTTTGGCCAGTGGCTTGCCTGTAGCGGCCAAACCGGTCCGCGGCCCGATTGATGTCATTCATAACAACACGGCCTGTGGCACCGTGGGCGTACTCTCGCGCAACCTGCAACACGCCGCTCTGGAGGCCTGGGCCTTGGTGGATCCCGCCGCCACCAGCAGCAACCCGACCGAGGCCACCCTTCGGCGAAAGACCATTGCCCGTTACGCGGCCACCTATTTTGGCTGGCAGGACTACCTGCCACGCTTTCTCTACAGTGTGCCGCGGCTCAAAGCGCGTCCTCGCTGCCGGGTGATGAAGCATTTCCACTGGGCCTGGGTCACCCTGCAAGATGTGCCCCTCATCAGCCGACGCTGGAGCCGGTTTCTATTGCGTCGTTGGCAAACCCGCTGGCGTATCCAGGCCAGGCAGTTCTTGCCCACCTAAGCCCGGCCTCCGCATTGCTCTGCGGACTCTCGGTAGGTTTTCTGTACAGCAAGCGGTGCGCGCGCGTGGCACTATCCACCCTGATCCTCTTCCCACCCTGATTCATCTTCAAGTATCAGTCTTCAAGGTGCCTATTCTCTTCAACCCAAGACGGAGTAATCGGTACTTGGAATTGGAGAAGCGGTTGGCTCTCCCGCATTGTTTCAATCGGGCTCGGAAGCACTATATCTGTATTTCTGGCATAGAACCCCGTATGAACACGATGTAGTCTAATGGTTGGTTGGGAGCTGTCTGCGCCCGTTTCAGTCGTTTTAGAATATTCAATATGGTATTCTTTGTCTGATGCCTCTCCAATATTTGCCAAAACCTGATAAAGTGCTTGCTGCTCTGCTGTTTCGGGTAATGATTCCATACCTTCAATAATCTGGTCCATTGTCAAATTTTCAACCCCGTGTTCTTGAATTAAATCCTCAAGTACTTGGGCTTCATTCTGGTGTACCCGTTCGAATTGATCGGCATGGTCACCTTCTTCATCGTCCATCAACAAATACATAGAACCTTGATGAAATAGCACTTGATTTGCTAAAGAGTCTCTAAAAAGTGACGCAGCGTTTGCCGCAGCATTATCAATGCTGCCATCGGGATTTTGGGTGGTTTCTCTTTTTTGATTTTGCGCTGTCACTTCAAATGTTCGAACTGGATAGACACCGCAGAAATGTTGAATAGATGAGTGCATCATTAAATTTACTCATATACAGTACTAACGACTTGCATTAGGAAACTGAAACCCTAAAAAAAGACTGCATTGCCCAACCTTTCTAACATCTTCTCTACTCTCCTGGCTTCGAACTCATTCGTAGCGGGTGGAAAGCCAGTCATCAAGCAAAAAGAGCCGCCTGCAACATTAGCAAAAACGGCTCTTTTGAAAACTGGTGGAGCATAGGAGATTCGAACTCCTGACCTTCTCAATGCCATTGAGACGCGCTACCAACTGCGCTAATGCCCCTTGCGAAGAAAGTCCTTACTTTATAGCGCGAACGTCTCGGTGATGCAACTGCTGAAGTAAAAAAGAAGAACACACGACGTCACGCAAAACGGCATAAGGAAACACTGTACAGCACTACACCGTACAACACTACACCGTGGCAGTTGCCGGCCAAGCGCCTTCCAGCGCCAGAAGGGCCTGCTTAATGGCCAAAGGATGCTGGCCATGCCCCAACATATAGCCCCCCAAGCCACCATCGGCGGCAACAACGCGATGACAGGGAACCAGCAACGCAGCCGGATTCCTTCCGTTGGCCTGCCCCACGGCCCGAAATGCCTTGGGGGAACCCACCCGCTGAGCCAGTTGTCGGTAGGTGCAAACACTGCCTCTGGGAATCTCTCGTAAGGCCTGCCAGACTGCCTGCTGAAAAGGCGTTCCGACGGAAAAATCCACAGGAATATGGGCCCCATCGACAGGTTCGCCTTGAAAATACTGCTCCAAGAAACGATAAAGCATTTTTGCGACCGGCTGAGTCACCGCCGATAAGCATTGCGCAGACGGTTCATCCTCGTTAACAGCGTTACCGGGCAGTTGCCAGCAAACAGAAACGATGGCCTTTTCGTTCGCGCGAATGTACAGCCGACCCACCGGGCTGTGATAGGACCAGAGAGAGCAACCTGGTGCCTGGAAAGGTAAAACTTGTGTGCGCAAAGCTTGCAGGCCAGGCGACGGATTCGGGCTGGATGGCGTTTGCTCCATTTCAGGAACGCTTACCGCAGCAAGGGCATTGACGGGAAGTAGAGTATTCACGGGTGCGGGATCGCCTTAGCGTATAACAAACGTTACAGTAGCAAGGGTAGCATCATAATGATGATAGGAACCATTTTTTTCAGCAACATCTTCTGGTTACTCTGCATTTCCCCTCCCTTGTCGGCCACGCTCACGGCCTGAATGCGGGCCACCCGATCCTCAAGCGCTATGTCTGGCGGGGCGGGCTTTCCAAACAAAGTGACTTCCAGCCGCTCCACGCGACGCTCGGGCGGCTCGTTGGGAAAAGCCTGCTTGAGGTTGACGTACTCCAGCCGGGCAATTTCTGCAACAAGCCCGGCTTGCGGATCCTCGGGGGGAACGCCCTCCACGGGAGAAAAGTCGGGGGGGGAAGGGGGCTGCCCGTAGGGAACACCGGCACCGTTGACTCCGTTGCTTAAGTAAGGCGGCAGCGGCATACCGGGCGGCAGAGAAGGCACAATCGGTCGGCTAATAGAAGGCGGCGGGGCGCCCAAGGCGCCAGGAAACAACCGATCCTGAACCGAGGGCGGAAGGGGTTGACCCTGGTTTTGCCAATCACCGGGTATTTCTGCCGTGGTAATGGGCTGGGTTACGTATGGACGAAGTCGGTCCACCCGATCGACCAGAGAGCCGGGCAGCGTTTGGCCATACAGGGTCAGTTCCAGCCGGTTAAGCCGAACTTCCAGGGGTTCTTGTGCAAAATCTCGCCCAAATTGCTGGCGTTCCAGGGCAGAGACACTGGGATAGTCTGTGGCGTCTGACGGGAAAGAAGGCTGAGCAGTGCCGTTCGGTCCCTGGTGTTGGCTTTGGTGCTGGTTTTGGTATTGACCATCATATTGGCCATCCTGTTGAGGAAAGTGCTGGGCAGATGGGCTGGATGCGGTAGACGGACGACCCTCCTCCTCTGCGGGCATGGCGCTTGGCGGAACCCTGCCACCGGACGATCGATCCAAGCCAGGGCGATCCGCCGGGGCGTCCGAATGCTCCGCCGTGCCACGGCTAGCGTGTGGTTCTTCTGGTGAAAAATGCCCCGAGGCGCTGCTTAGCTTTTGCAGGCGCACGTTGGGAGAAAACTGTGGGCTGGTTTGGCCAAACACCAATTGTTCCAAGCGGTCCAACCGCTCGGCAACGGATTCGGAAGGAAAGTGGGCGCCGATCAACTGTTGCTCCAGCTGGTCCAACTGCTGCCGGGTATCCTGGCTGGAAGGTTGCAAGCTTAAGCGGGCCGGGGCTGGTTTACGACGCACAGGAGCTGAAGACGCGCCAGGCTGAGCAAGAGTCGCAGAAGCCGCAGCGGGTTGCCGTTTGGGATAGGTTTTGGTTGAGTGGCTTCTGGCCAACCCATCAGGGCTTAGCCAGCAGAAGACACCGAGCAACAGCAGCCAGAAACAGACCCAGCGAAAGCAGCCACGGTAAAACCAGGCCCCAAAAGAAGAAACAGACTGCCGTGTGGACTGAAAGAGATAGCGCTTGGGTTGGTTTACAATCACCCGTAACTCCCGACGAGAGCTGAACCTCGTCTGTTGCTTGTGTTGGTAATACTGGCGGGGTCTGTATCCTCTGTATCAATAGGCTTTGTTGTAAGCGCAATAAGGCAGAAAAGACAGGCTTGCAGGCGTATGTGTGTGTGGCCTTCGTTTGAATTGTACGGTTGGCCAAAGGGGTTACGCTGCAGAATTTATGCTGCACTAAAGACAACCCCCCTGGCGCTTTAGCAGAAAATGTTGAAAGGCCAGGACATTTTAGCTGGAATGTTTTGCGGACCGACACAACTTCAGTTGAGTCAACCCCTTTATTATTATCCCTCACGAGGTCTACTGTATAGATGCTCTCGCCAGAGAATTGTTCCCGACCTTTTTTGACTTTACAGCGGGCAATAAAGCCCGCAAACCAGTGTTTGCAAATATTTGTAATAAACCCAAATAACGCCCATAGGCAGATCCGGCCACATCCGCCACAATAGAAGGTACCTTCTCGGAGAAAGTAGAGATCGCTCCGGTTTCATCATTCAGCGGCAGTGAGGGACAGTTTTTGGCGCAATGAAAGTTTTTTCACCATGAGCAATTCAAACGAGTGTGCCCGCCTTCCGCATCGCGTGTGTGTTATTCCGTTAGATGCCCGGCCGGTTTGCTACGATTTACCCCAACGCCTGTTACGAATTGCGGGCATTGAGCCCTGTCTGCCAGCCACCAATCTGTTGGGTGTGCTGAAACAGCCCGCCAAAGCCTCCGCACTGAAGCGCTGGATGAAACACCACCTGATGGAGGGAGATCCGCTGGTGGTGGCCCTGGACACACTGGCCTACGGCGGGCTCATTCCCTCGCGCGTGGGCTTGGAATCGTTTGAATCCCTCCGAGAGCAGGTAGACGCTTTCTTAGAGACCTTGCGCCTGGATACCCCCATAACCGACACGCGCCCAGCGTCTCCCCAGCCCAAAACGCCTGAAAAAGTGCGGAAAGTTCTGGGGTTTTCCTCTATTTTACGCATTCCTAACTATAACTTTGCAGAAGAAGAACCCGACTATTGGCAACAGTATGGCCAGCGACTCTATCGGTTTTCTGAAGCATTACACCAGGCAGGGTTGGACTGTCCCGGTTTCCTGTCGGCCTGCTTACCCGAATCGGTTCGTGCGGCGCTGCCCCCTGGGCTTTTAAACGACATTCCGGCAGAGGTGGTGGAGGATTTTCTACAACGTCACCGCCGCAACTTCAGGCTTAACCAGTCTTTTGTTGCCGATTGGGCCGACAATCGGCTGGAAACGCTGGTTTTTTGCCAGGATGACACGGGCGCTTACGGCTTAAACGTTCTGGAATCCCAATGGTTGGCCTCGCAGCTACTGGGCGCAGAGAAAAATACCTCCGCAGAACGCACGCCCCAGCCCCACAGTGCCTGGGTGCAAACCGGTGCAGATGAAGTGGCCTGCACACTGATTGCCCGCCTGTTGGTGGATGAGCAACCCTTACGGGTTTACCCCTTCTACAGCTCGCTTCAGGGGTCGCAACTCCAGGCCCGGTTTGATGGCGTACCGATTGAGACCGTGGTGGCCCAACGGGTGCATGCCTGTGGCGCCCTGTTAGCCGATACCGAGGCAGAGGCCGATCTGTTGCTGGCCATCCATACGCCAGAATCCCGCCAGGGCGATCACTGCGAAGGACTCTCCGCCCTGACCCAGCCGGAACAAAGCCGCGTTTTGACCGATTGGCTGGCAAAGGCGCAACAGCGGGGCCAGCCCGTGGCCCTGGTGGATGTTGCCTACGCCAACGGCAGCGACCCGCGGCTGACCGAGCAGTTACTCACCCGGTTTACCCACCTGGACTGGCTGTATGGCTACGCGGGCTGGAATACGCCAGGAAACGCCATTGGCACGGCGTTGGCCATGGGGGTGGTGCGCTGCGTGGCCGAACGCCACCGAACTTTTCGGGCGCGTGAGTTCCAGAAGCTTTTGCTCATTCGCTTTGCGGATGACTGGCTGTACCAGTCAGATGTGCGCTATCATGTGCGGCACGCCAACTACCAGGGACAGCCGCCTGCGGAAGCCCAACTGAACGCGCTAATGGCCGACGGGCTAAGCCTGTTGCAGCATCGGCTGGACTTGGCCGACATGCGGGTACGCTGCCATTTTCCCTGCGATCGCACCTTTGAGGTGGCCATCCACGTGCCGTAAGCGCAAACCGCCCCTCCCCTGAGATGTCGGCCAAACGGCTCAAACGTCTTCTCTGTAACGCCGCCTTCAGCCAAGGAATTCCCCGTCTTGCACCGTCACCTCTCTGCCAGCATTGCAATAGACAGCCTTCAGAACGAGTGGGCGAAATCGGCGGTGGCCTTGCACCAGCGAAAACACCGACTGACAGCCGCCCAAATCCTGGTTGAAGGAATTCACCCGGTGGAAGAAGCCCTGGCCGCAGGCTTGGAACCCTGCGCGCTCGCCATCTCTGCCACAGCAAACCATTCCCCCGCACTACAGGCGCTCTTGTCGGCCACCGCCTGGCCCACCGTGTACACGGCCTCAGAGAGAGTCATGGTCAAACTCTCCACCACGGATTCCCCAGCCCCGTGTGTGGCTGTGTTTCGGCATCCCCATTGTGCAAATACCACCTTGCTCGGGCTCAGGCCCAGCACGCACCCAAGCCTGTTGATACTAGACGGCTTACAGGATCCGGGAAACGTGGGAACGCTCATTCGTTCCGCAGTGGCGTTTGGGGTTCGGGCCGTTCTGCTAACCCAACAGTCCGTGGACCCCTACAGCGCAAAGGTTATTCGCGCCACGGCGGGTTTGGTGTTTCGGCTGCCTGTACTGGAAACAGCCCAAGCACTTGGCCCCCTGTTACAACAACTGCGGCAAGGCCCGCCGGATTCTTCCCCAGATTCTTCCAGAGACAATGCCTGGCAGTTTTACGCCACCAGCAGCCATTGCTCAGCAGCGGCGCAACCCTACCACCAGTTGACACTTCCCAAGGCTTGGGGCTTAATTATTGGCCACGAGGGGCAGGGCATCCGTTTGGAATCCGTCTTGAGCGATCCTGCTGAAGAAATGCTGGATAAAACGCCCGATAAATCAGCCGATGAGGCCGTTCAGTGGCTTACCATTCCGATGGAGGCCGGGGTGGAATCCTTAAACGCCGCCATGAGCGGGTCGATTATCCTGGCCAGTTGGTACGAAAAACAGCGCACAGCGCAAGCCGAACCGCCGCCGGAGCATTTTAAGGCAAGGGAAGCCACCCCATGAGCCCACGTGTGCCCCCGAACCACCGCGATCCGTTTGCCCCACTGCACGGAGACAGCGAAAACCACGGGGCCGCGCAAGCTGCTTCCGCATTCTCGCAAGAGACATTCTCTCCAGGGATAAGCCCAAGCACCGCCACGCATACAACCCTGGCTCAAGCAACAATTCAAGCCGAACAGGCGCTCATGCCTTTTTTGGCCCACTTAGACGAGTTACGCGCGCGGTTGATCGTCTCCGTACTGGCCTGGCTGGCGTGTACGGTCCTTGCGTTTGCCTACAGCAACCCGCTGATTACGATACTACAGTCTATGGCGCCCCAAGGGGTGGCGTTTGTTCAGCTTGCACCCGGAGAAGTGCTGGGGGTTAGCGTACGCCTGGCCATGATGGGCGGTTTAATGCTCGCCTTGCCCGTGTGGCTGTTCCATGCACTGCGCTTTGTACTACCGGGTCTACATGCCGGGGAATCCAGAGCAGTGTTGGCCACCGTGCTGGGAGGCAGTGTGTTGTTTATGCTGGGCCTGGCCTTTGCCTACCTTGCACTCATTCCTGTCTCGCTGGAATTTTTGCTCGGGTACGGGCAGCAGGTGGCCCATAGCCAAATGAGCATTGCCGAATACGTAAATTTTTGCACCCTGCTATTTGTGGTGTGTGGCCTGATGTTTGAGCTTCCGCTGTTGCTCATCGGTCTTTCCTTTACCGGTGTGGTTAACAGCCACAAACTGGCCAGCCAGTGGCGCTGGGTAACCGTATGGGTATTTGTGGCAGCGGCGTTGCTCACCCCCACCCAGGACCCCGTTACGTTAACCCTGGTGGCCGCCGTGTTAATGGCGTTGTACGGGGTCAGTTGGCTGGTCATTCGCCTGCTAGGACGTTAATAACTGCCTGTTGAGGCGTTAACAGCGGCATTGACCGGCAGACCACTGCGATGAAAAAACCGATGCAACTCTTCCGCACGAATGGTGTGGGCAATCGGCCGCCCGTGGGGACAGGTCCAGGGGAGGCGACAGGCCAGCCAGTCCTCGACCACGCCATCCATTTGCTGGGCGGTCAGCACATCCCCGGCACGAACCGCCGAATGACAGGCCAGGGTTGCAATCAAATCCGTCGTATCCAGCCGAACCGCATCGCCTGCTTCCAAACGGGCCAAAATACCCCGAAACTGATCCGCAGCAGGGGGTTGTCGCCGGTCCGGGTACAACAGGGGAATGGCCGTTAGATAGATAGAGGGCTCCTCTTCCGGCACGGTCAGCTCAAAACCCACCTGCTGCAAAGCCGCCTGGTGCTCCTGGAGCAAAGCTTTCTGTGAGGCACAAGCCGCCAGCATCAACGGGCTCAGCAGCGGTTGCGCCGTGACGCCACCGTTTGTTTGCTGCTGGCTCAGGCGCTCAAAACAGGCGCGTTCGCTGGCAATATGCTGATCCACCACCATGAGGCCCTGTCGGGTTTCCAGCAAAATATAGGTATTAAATAGCTGCCCAATAACTTTCCAGTCCTTGGACTTCCAACGGCTGGCGTCTTCCCCTTCGGCCCGCCGTGGGTCTTCAGCCAGAGCGGAAGAAGCAGACTGAAATTCAGCCTCCGCAGTCTGTGGCAACGTTGGTGATAACGCTTTTGGCAAGGTTTGTGACGACTCTTGCGAGGCGGTAAGGGGGGGATGGTTTTGCTCGTCCCACGCCTCCTCGGCAGCGTTGCCCAACACATAGAGCGGGGCCGTGGCCTGAAGGGCCAGAGATTGTTGCGCTGTACTGTTCCAAGGCGCAGCGGCGGCGGATGACGATTTTTCCACCCCCTCAAGCTCACGCCACAGGCCTTGTGGCGTTCGCTCCTGCTGATTTCGTGCTTGCTGATTTTGTTTCTGGAGAGGATCATTTTCCGCAAAATGGGGAGGCAATCCAGTTTTTGCAAAAGAAGCCTCCTGATCACAGCCGGATGCTTGCTGAGCCCCGGATGGTTGAGCTCCGGCTCGCGGATAGCCCTCAGCCAGGGCCGTTTTTAACCCATGGCGCACAAACTGAAACACGGGGTTTGGTTGCGCGTAGCGAACCTCCTTTTTGGTCGGATGCACGTTGACATCCACCGCAGTGGTTGGCAAATTGAGAAACAGCACACTGAGTGGATAGCGCCCAGGGGGCATAATGCCTTCCAGTGCAGATTCCAACGCCTTGGAAAACAGATGGCAACGAACACTGCGCCCGTTCACAAACAAGGCCCAGCCCTTACGACTGGCTCGGTGCAGCCGATCAATGCCCGGAGAAGCCACGTAACCACTAAGACTGAGGCCCAAGCCATCCTCCGCATAGGCAACGGGAATCAAATCCGCGTTGGATGTTTCCCCCACCAGCTTTTTAAGCTGGTAAACCGCCTGGATGGCGCTGATAAGCTGGCCGTTCCCAGGGGTTTTCAGCACGGACTGCCCGTTCAAATGAAGCTGAAAAGCCACCTCTGGCCGAGAGAGCGCCAGTAGCGAGACGGTTTCTTCAATGGCGGCCATTTCCGTTTGCGGACGCTTGAGAAACTTTAGCCGCGCCGGTGTGCTGTAAAACAGCTCCTGCACCTCCATCACCGTCCCCACCGCGCAGCCAGCAGGCTGCACCTCAGTAGGCGGATGCACCGGAACGGGCAAGGATTCATCCGTGTGCGCAGCGGCGGGTAAGCGCTCGCGCAGACGCACCCGGCAACCGGTCGCATCCTGCGAACGGCGTGTATAGCAGGTAAGGCGAGAAACGGCCGCAATACTGGCCAGCGCCTCTCCGCGAAAGCCCAGGGTTTCAATCTGCGTGAGATCCGCTTCGGTCCAAATTTTACTGGTCGCATGGTTGATAAAAGCCAGTTGGGCGTCTTCGGCAGACATGCCACTGCCGTTATCAGCCACCCGAAGGTCTCTTCCGCCAGCACTCGCCTCAATGTCAACGCGGGTGGCTCCGGCATCCAGCGCGTTTTCCACCAACTCTTTAATGACCGAAGCGGGACGCTCCACCACTTCACCGGCAGCAATTTGGTTAATCAGGTGCGGCGGCAGCAGGCGGATTCGACGAGACTCTCCCTGCAACGCAGCCGAAGCAGAGGACATTTGAGGTTCTGCCTCAGAAACGCTTGCGCCAGGGGTCGCCATCTCTGCCATCGTCTTTCTTCTGCCTGCTATTGCGGAAACGGGACGCAGACACAAGGCCGTGCACTAATCGTCGTCGTCGCCACGAAAGGTTTCCGCCAACCGGGCCTTGGTTTCCGGCGGAAGATCATTATAGTACACCAAACCCGCCCCAACGAGCACGAGCAGCCCCAGAATGATGGAGAACCAGGCCAGTACCTGGTGCGGCAGCGGGCTGGCGGAACGCCCCTTAACCTGAATGCTGATGTGGGAGCCCGTGGGTGTTCGGCTATAACGGTGCGCATACGGGTTGTTAAAGTTCAGTTGACGAATCTCTTCCGGGCTGGCCTCCGGCTTTTCGCCGGATGATTCGGTATCCAGCTTTAAATAATACTGCCCCGGCTGCGGAAAGGTCACCCGCATTTGATAACTGGTTTTACTCTCAGACCAATGGCCTTCATCGTAGCCCTCTTCGTGCCAGAATTCATCGCCAAAGCCCAAAAGCGTTTCCTGGCGGTGGTCAAGCAGTTCCCCATTCACGTGCAGCCATTCGTTGTTGGCCAGCGGCGGACCCGTTACATCAATCGTGTAAACGGATTGCGCCCGATCAATTTTAACCGGTCCCAAAATAATATCTTTGCCCGGTGGAATGCTGGTGGTCAGCAGGGTTCGGGTGGGAAGATCCAAAAACAGGCTGGTTGCATAGCAGAGCGTGGCATAGCCAATTAAAATCATGCCCACAATAGCGCCCGTACTCACCCAGGGAGACAGCCCCAGCGGCCCGGACGCGGTTTGAATTCCCGAGTTATTGGCGGCCATCACGCAAGAAAATCCTTACATTCGCAGAGTAACAACACCTGAATGACCCACGTAGCGCTACCGAGCCTGCCCCACGGGCCCATATTATGAGCCCACATAGGAAAAAATCCAGCGCACCACGGTACTGAAATCCACCATAAAAAACAGGAGAATCGCCAACGTAATTGCCAGCATCATTTCCAAAACACCGGCAGCCACGTTTCGCTGCTGAAGTACGGCGCTATCCAAATTTAACTGGGGCACCACCAAACGGTTGGAAATGACCCGAATGGTGGGAAGCAACAGCAAACAGGCCAGTATTTCCAGACCAAAGCCCGTTAAATTATACTGCCAGCTTACAAAGTGGCCACTGGTTCCCTTCATCAGCAAAATGCCCAACGCCACCAGCGTGCCACCGGCAGCCACGCCAGCCGCCACGTTATCCTGTTCAAACTCGTGGTGCAAATCCCCGGGCGTCAACCAGTCGTACACCTGCACAAACAAGCCCAAAGCCACCTGCCCTAGCAGGTAAAACACCAACAGGCTGTACACACCGCCACCTTCTCCGTGGACAGAACCGGCAATAATCAATGCGGAAGCCACATAGGCGCCAAATTCCAAAACGCCGGTGCCAATATTGCGATCCTGGACAATTTCGTGCACATTGCAAAAGCGATGCAGCACACAGCGGTCGTTCACCCAGCGGGAAAGGTTCAGCAGTAAGACACCCAAGAGGCTGTAACCCACAAACGTCAGCCAATCCCAAGGCCAACCACTGCCCGGACCAATCCAGGCCCCCACCATTACAATGGTAACCCCCAATAAGTAGCCGCTTAAACTAAGCGCACAGGCCACGTTGGCCTGACGAATCTCCTGGTTTACCGCATACGGGGTAAACAACCGATGCAACACATTGGCCAACCACAGCAAGCACACGCTGCTTATAAAAAAGCAAAACGGTTGCAATACGGGCCCCCACTCGGTAAAAGACATTCCAACGCACCTTTGGCCGCCTAATAATTGAAGCCTGAAACATGCCACTTTTTTAAACTCAATCCGTTTTTTAACATCTGTTTTTAACAGATGTTCAGGCGTTGACGAGCGCTGCTTATTATCCCCGTCTCAGGGCACAAACGCAAGATTCGGGTCGTCGTCATCAAAGTGTCATTGAGAACCGGCACTCGATTTGCTACAATACGTTACTAGTAATTTAAACGCTGGTTAAGCCACCGCGAGCGAGTCGTTGGCCTGTGACAAGGCATCTTCCAACGATATTGACAGTGAGCCATTAGGCGAAGCTGCGGTATATGCCAAATTTTGCCTTTACTGGGTTGGAAAAAACCCACTTTGTTGAGTTCGGAAACAACGGGCCACGCCCAGCGTCTTATCCACGGAGTGTTGGTTTTATTTCGATTATTTATTTTGATTATTGGTTATAGGTTGTGTGTTGTTGAGCGTACGTCAGCCAAATTTCATCGTTCAAAATTCAATGTGTGTTGCATTTTCTGTGAGCGGAAGGATTGAGCAATGGCCATCCAAAAAAAATATTTAAAAACACGCCCGGTTTGTAAAACCACGTTTTTGGCCCCCCGAGACTTTGTTGGCGAAGCCGAAACGGTTCGTCTGGTGGGCGATTTTAACGGCTGGAATCCGCAGTCGGCAGTGATGAAGCGGCAAAAAACGGGCGATTTTTCAATCACGCTGGAACTACCCCAGGCGGGTGCCTATCAGTTTCAGTATCTGCTGGATGAGGCGCGTTGGTGTGCCGACCCGGAGGCGGATGGCCAGGTTCCCTCGCCGTTTGGAGACAGTCACAATTCTCTGCTGGTGTTAGAGCCTACCCAGGAAGAGCCCTGCCAGGAATGAGCACCCCCGCCAACACCAGTAGCAACACCCCCCAAACGCCCGCAGGCCATTGGCTGGTCAAGTCCGAACCGAGTACTTTTTCCTGGTCGGATTTGTGCCGCGATGGAAAAACCCTGTGGGATGGCGTGCGAAACTACCAGGCGCGGAATCATCTGATGGGCATGCAGGTGGGCGATCCGGTGTTGTTCTACCACAGCATGCAGGACAAGGCCGTCGTCGGGTTGTGCCAGGTCAGCCAGCCCGCCTTTCCAGAGCCGGGAGATACGACCGGACGCTGGCAGGTGGTGGAGCTGGTTCCGATCAAAGCCTTGCACACCCCCGTCACGTTGGCGCAAATTAAAGCCACCCCCGCTTTGGCAGAAATACCCCTGGTAAAACAGGGACGACTGTCCGTAATGCCACTGAGCCAACCCCACTTTGAGATCATCCTGGGCCTATCCAACACGGCGTTGGCAGATTGAACACCGCTTTAGAGGTTGAAGCAGCCCAAACGCAGCCGCTAAAAGCCGCACCAATTGCATTAGCATTTTCTACAGGCATCGTAAGGAACTTTCTGCCACGCATTGCTTCTTAGGGTGTTAATGCAGTTTACTGAGGACTGCTTGTGGCAATAAGCCACCATGTTACTCTGCTTCTGGCGTTGCAATGCCGCCCTTGCTGGCGCACAATAGCCGATAGAAGCTCTTAGAGAAGAAGGACTCAGTGGCATTTACTTGCCCTGGTCGTGTTATCAGCACTCGTATGTGAGGACAAGGTATAACAAATGACGTCGAGTGAACGCAAAACATCCCGTTGGCTATTGGCGGCCAGCCTATCCGTTGGTTTACTGGCCGTGCCAGTGGTTTCCGCCTGGCTGCCCGTGCTGCCAACAGGCGCATCTGCCCAAGCCCAGGTACGCCTGAGAGGCTACGTCAACCAAACGATGCGACGGGCCAATCAGTTGTTCCAGGCCGGAAAGGTCAAGGAAGCTGAAACCGTCTACACACAGGCACTGCAACGCAATCCGGGTAACGACAACTACCGTTCTGCCCTCGCTTTGGTGCAGGCCGAACTATACAAGCTGGATTCGGCTGAAAAAAATGCGGATCAAGCCTTGAAGAAAAACCCTAAAAACCCATACGCACATATTGCCAAAGGGGTGGTCGCCCGTTACCGCACCAGCTCTTCGGATATGACCTACCGTGCCCGCCGGGCCGAATTGCTTACCGAGGCGGAAAGCCACTTTAAAACTGCCCTGCGCTTCGATAGCGACAACCCAGAAGCCTACAACATGCTCGGGGAAGTGTACCGGGATCAAGGTCGGTTGGATGAGGCCCGCCAGGCGTTTGAAAAAGCCGTGAACCTGGACAGCAACTACGCCAACGCGCTCACCAACCTGGGAACGGTATACCACGCCCAGGGAAATCACGCCGAAGCCATGAGCCACTTTCAACAGGCCATTCGGGTCAACTCCAAACATTCCGCGGCGCACTACTACATGGGCAGCGCCCAGTTGGAACGCGGCGATACCCACGGCGCCATTAAACACCTGAACAACGCCCTGTACCTAAACCGCAACGCCCCGCACATTTTAACCAAGCTGGGCGAAGCCTACCAACGCCAAGGGAACGAGGCAGCCGCAGTAGAAAACTACAAAAAAGCCATTCAGCTCAAGCCCGAGTACGGCGAAGCCCACCGAAAGTTGTCCGCACTGTACGACTACCGGGGCGATGGCGAGTTGGCAGTGGCTCAGCTCAAAAGCGGACTGAACGCCAACCCGGCCTACACGCCGTTTAAGCTGGATATTGCCCGTTTGTCGCTCGCGGTGGATAAGCCGGATCAGGCCGTTCTTTACTACAAAGATGTGCTTTCCACGGACCCTGGCAATGCAGAGGCGCTGGAAGGTCTGGCGCAATCCTACCAACGTTCTGCGCAACGCACGGCTTCTAACGCAGCGGTAGGTGGTGCGGATGACCTCGTCGATGCGGAACAGGCAATCGATCAGGCATTGCAAGCCCAACCCAACAGCCTTTCGCTGCATTTGGCCAAGCTTCGTCTGCAACAGCTCAGCGGTAAGCCCGATGATGCCCGCGACACCTGGACGCGCATTTCTCAAATGCCCCCACGCAACGAGGTAGAGCAGGCCATGCAAGGCCAGGCCTTGTTTGCGCTAGGGCGTTACCAGGAGTCCGACGCAGTGTTTCGGCAGATGATCCAGGCCAACCAAAACGACCCGCAAAAGCTGCTGAAGGTGGCCGATATGCTGAAAATGAACGGCGATTTGGACATGGCGGCCGAGGCCTACAAAACCGTTCAAATGAAGCAGCCCGACAACCTCAAAGCCCGTCGCGGTTTGCAGCGCATTGAAGTCTCCCGGCAGGAGGCGGATCGCAGCCTTCGCTTGGCGACTGCGCTCAACAACTGGTGGTCTCAAAAGCAGCGTGACAGCGCCATGGATCTGTACCTGGACACCCTGAACCGCTACCCGCGCTCTTCGGATGCCCACCTGGCCCTCGGCAAGCTCTATGCGCGCGAAAACGAGTACGGCAAAGCGGTGGTTCAGTACGAAAGCTACCTGAACCTGAACCCCAACATGCCCGCCGATGAGCGCCAACGGCTTGAAAAAACCGTGGCCCGCTACCGCGAGCGCGCTGGTAAACGCGGACAATCCATCGAGTAAATCGCTTAATCGCTGGTTGCCACTGGTTTAAATAGTGGTTTCCACAACACCTCAGCGGGCCGACTTTTTCCACAAGTCGGTCCGTTGTGTTTTTGGCTTGCTTTACCCTGGGCAGCACAACAAACACCCGGCCAGAAAGCCCCTACAGCTCATTACACTCTTGAGCCCACCATACTCTCTTCCTTTGATGCACTTCATATAGCTGTATAAGAGCTTCATTTGCAGGGTCCCGAATAAAGATCTGGTATCCTGGCGCAATTTCATCAGGAAACCTAATCTCTCTTGCAAAAGCTTCCATCATATCGTTACAAGCTGCTATTGTTTGAAAAACCAGATGAGCAATCCAAGGGAATAAAGAAACTAAATGTTCATTATATTGATGAGTGCTCTCCCACAGACCAAAATCTACAAATGGCTGCTCTGTATGAGAAACACAAAACCCTTTTTCTGTAACATATATATCAAACAAACTCTTCCCATCATGCACAACTTTATCTCTGGCTGTCCTTAGAGACAGAAAGAAAGGAGCTTGATTTAAATATTCTGCAGCCAAAAGCGGTGTAAGCGCATATTTTTCCTGGATTTCCGCAATTGTTCTAATTGTTCCTTCTGGCTTACTACTGTTTTGGCCATATAGAATCATTTTAGAAAATGAACCTGGCAGCCTATGTCTTGTACGAAGACTTTCGGTGTTCGGGTCATTAAATCTCGTGTATTCATACAAAACAGTAGAAATAGCTTCTTGCAATAGATCAAATATGCTTCGGCTAAGTATCAGAATATATTCCAGTTCTGTTGCAACAAAAGATGAAAGTAAATTATGTGATACTGTGTTTTTAGTATCAAAAAAATGCCTGAGCTTAGCGATACTAATCGCAATATGATGAAAATCGTCACAAATAGCAGATATCAGAGGGGAAACTTTCGGCCAGTTAGCACGCTGCCACATAAACGCAACAAAAGGGATTAATAAATCTGAGCCTAAAGCCGGATTTTGAGCAACATATATGGATTTAACAACATCAACAATAGATGTCTTTATAACACCCCCAGTTCTGTCAAGGAACCACTGATGCCACTCCTGACCATCCCAAAAAGGCATTAATAAAAGAACTCTTCCTTGAAGAGCATCCGCATTGAGATACGGTATTACCTTAAGGTTTTCAATCTGAACTTTATCATAATCTTTTAGCATTAGCCGTTCTGCTTTTGAAATACATGAATCTTAAATACAATTGAGAATTCTCTCAGACAATGCGTTGTTAAAAAAGCTTGGCATCAGGGCAATATCATACCGCCAGATTAAAACATCAGCCGGAACAGGAGGAAGCGGCCGTTCAGTCGTTTTGAAAATTCTTTCAGGTTGGCCGACGTCTCGCGGGTTTCTTTAAGAATATTCTTGAGGTTTTGATCGTCATCGCTGGCCAGGGTTTCCACGGAATCCAGCACGGTGCCCAGCTTCGTCAAAGAGTCATTCAACAGGGTGAGCGAGGTATCCAGCCGCTGTTGCAACGCCGGATCTTGGGCCGTTTTACGCAACGTTGCCGTGAGTTCGGCCACGTTGGCGCTGGTGTCGCGCGTCATTTGAATGGTTTCTTGCAGCGCCGGATCCTGAAGCAGGGCGTTAAGCTGGCTGCTGGCCTGCTCCAAGGAATGGGTGGTGGCAATAAAATCCTGCTTAAACTGCGGATCGCCCAACACATCGTTAATGTTTTGGCTCAGTTCCGTCATGTTGTCCGTCAGCGTTTCAGCCGAATGCACCAGGAGCTCAAGATCTTTACTGGTCGTTACAAACAACCGGTCCGCAGAATCCAGAACACGGGTGCCTCGGGCGGTTAGGGTGCGAATGTTTTTCAGCGTATCGGTTAAGGTATCCAGGTTTTCATCCGAGAGGAGCTGAACGATTTTTTCGTTAGTCTCCTTCAGCGATTCTGCCGACTCCATTTGCACATCCAGGAAGTACTTCATCCGTAGCGGGTTAATGATGGTGTACTCCAGGTTTTTATCGGGCAAATGGGTCATTTTATCCGGCTTGGGAGTGATTTTTAAAAAAACGGCGCCGTTCTGTTCCGCCTGCGCCAAACTGTAGCTCGCCTCTCGGGGAAGGCTGGCCCCGGGCAGCGTGACCCTGAAAAACAACCGATACCGATGATAGCTTGGGTTCGTACCGGCTCCTGGATTCACATCCACACTCGTCGGTGTGATAAGCGGTTCCACACGCTCCACCCAGCCAACCCGATGCAACCCTTGCAAGAACTGCATTTTAACCGGCAACGGCTGAAATGTCCGAGGGGTTCGCCAGCGGGCAGGGCCGTGACTATCCTGATCCTCTGCGGGCCCAGCGTCTTTTGACAAGCCCATCGGCTGCATTGTGTTGGGTAAAGCACCCATTGCAGGCTGATCCGCAGCAGGGGTAGACACCGCCGTTGTTGCGGCGGGCGAGGAAGCCAGTAATTTTTCAGGCGTTAGCACCGAAGAGGACACTTCTACCTCGTGTAGCTGCGGCGGTGTGATTTCCAAAAACTTTTCGCCAATCAATCCAGACTGCTCCACCGCAATCGTTGATCCCTTGGGGATATGCGTGTTATTGCGGGTAACGCTGTACGTAACCGCCACATAGTAGCGCCCGTCAATCACTCTGGGCTGAATTGTCTCCACAAAGCCCACCCGAATGCCCATCATCTGGACGGCGGCCCCAGGACGCATACCATCCACATCCTGGAACAACACTTCCTCGGTAATGCCCGGCTGGATGCCTCTTCCGCGTAGCCATATCAGCACAAACACCAAGAGCGCTAAACTAACGAGGGTAAACAGCCCCACCTGTATCAGGGATTGACGCTTCAAGATGGTTTCGTTCCAAAACACATAACAACAGCCTGCCTGCTCCACCCAAGGCACTAAACCCAGCCTGCCACCTGTAGAAAACAAGCTTGCAAGATGCTTGTCGTCGTTTTACCAAGCAAAGGCCAGAACACCGAGCGCGCGCTCCCAGTGTACGACTTTTCCCCTGTGGGATTCAAGCCCTTTTCGTCTCGGGCTTACTGCTTCCACAAAGTTTCTTTACGTTTCCCTTTGCGTTTCAGGAAGCGTTTAGGGTAAACTTTTTTACAACTTTTTAAGGCTGAATCGTTAAGCCGATGTAGCTCAGTCGGTAGAGCAACGGTTTCGTAAACCGTGGGTCGCAGGTTCGATTCCTGTCATCGGCACCAGATTTTACTAAAAGCCTGTGTGGCTTCTTTATTTGGGGCTTCTTCTTTTAAAATTGCAACCATCTTTTTGATATGGCTGCTCTGGCTAAGCGGGCCAAATGCTTGTGTCTGGCTTTGTATAAAAGCCTTAATGGGAACACGTAGCCAGATCTCTGTAGTAAGTTTTGGGCGATCTGTCTCTCTAAGAAGATCCATCAAGCACCGGCACCGGAACATCTTTCCGAGGCGGTGTGGCATTTAACTTCTCATTCTGGCCCCCATTCACATCTTTCTCGTCCACCGTGAAGGCTCTTTTATTGTTAGTTGGGGAAAAGATCAAAAAATAAATAGACACCCTTATCTTTAATTTTCCATCATAGACAGCTTCCACAGAGAATTGTAGAGCATAGATATTTTTTATTTTAGTCTAATCAAATTTCCATCAAATTCTTCTTCGTCAATAAGAACTTTTAGACGACCATTTTTCACATTCTTTAATATCAAAACCCCTGGGGTCGGTAGGCATAATGATATTTATATGCAGTACATTTAAGCCCTAACCCATTATCGAATGGAATAATTTTCCCGTATTCACATCCTTCAAAATCATCACTAACAGTCGTTTCTGTAATTACTCCGTAACCTCTCTTGCAAAGAGACTTTAAATCTGAAGCAAAAACTACCGGCATAAGTAACAACCAGCTAACAGCTATCAATATCCAAGCCTTTTGTAACAAAGGAATATTCCTTAAAATACGAAAAAAACCTCTCTTAAAGAGGTTTTGGTTTGGCTTAAAATGCGTCGCACACTATTTGCACGTTAGGTTGTATAGAAAAAATGGTGGGCGATACAAGATTCGAACTTGTGACCCCTTCCGTGTGAAGGAAGTGCTCTACCACTGAGCCAATCGCCCTGGCAACATCCGTGTGGTCAAAACCAACTGCATACCAGAGTATCTAAAAAGCGGTCCGACTGTCAAACATCAAGACCGCGAAAAAAGCCGACGGAACCGCACTCAGAGACGCCCTTTAGTCCGCCTCGGTGGGTTCGGTTAAAAACGGCTGTGTCATCAGGGCGCCTTCTTGCGGAAGCTGGCTGAGCAACTGCTCCACCCGACCGCGACCTTCGGTTAGACGCTGCTGGCAAACGTTTAAACAGCCAACGCCTTCTTCAAATAAGGCCAGGGCCTCTTCTAGCGGCAGGCTGTCCGTACGGAAGCGTTCCAAAATCTGGCTCAACATCTGGCTGGCCTCCGAAAAACTCGGTTGAGAAGCGGTATCGGGAGCACTCATGGTGGTAGCACCTCACACAGACAAACACCATCGGTCACCCGCAGCGAAAAACGCTGACCAGGTGGCAGTTGCGCAATGGACTGAATCGGCTGAAGCCCTTCGTTCGGCATAATGGTAGCACTTGGCGTGATTGTAGCATCCGCTGGCGAGACGGGCGTGGCGATACTGTAGCCACGGGCCAAAATAGCCAGCGGGTTGTAGGCGTCCAACATCCCGGCATGGCGCTGCAACTGTTGTTCGCTGCGGAGCAAATGCTGATCGATCCCTTCGGTCAGGGCCTGACGCTGATGCGTCAAACGCAACTCAAGCGCCGACAGGCTTGCCTGAAAACGCTCCAGCAGGCGCGTGGTTTGGAAGTCCAGATGTTGCTCCATTTGCAATAACTGTCGTTGCAACAGGTGGCCCAGGTCCGCGCGGGCCTCCTCCAGCCAGGCTTGCCAGGCCACAATATCGGGTGTCACGTGTTCGGCAGCCGCGGTGGGCGTTGCGCAGGAATAATCGGCGGCCGCGTCGGCCAGGCCAAAATCGGGCTCGTGGCCAATGCCAGTAACCACGGGAACGGGGCAAGTGGCAATGGCCCGCACGACCGGTTCTTCGCTAAAGCAAAACAAGTCTTCAAATGAGCCGCCACCACGCGCCACAATCAGCACATCCACACCGGTATCCGGTTGAGACAAACGCGCAATGGCCTGGGCAATGCTAGCGGCAGCCCCCGCGCCTTGGACGGGAACCGGTGCCAAAAGCACGTCCAGGCGAGGATTTTTTCGCCGAATCACCCGGAGCATGTCGTGGATGACGGCACCGGTTGAAGAGGTCACAATCCCGAGGCGAGTGGGAAATTCGGGCAGTGGACGCTTTCGGTCCGCCCGAAAAAGACCATCGGCCTCCAGCTTTGCCTTGAGTTGCATAAAGGCCAACTGAAGCGCCCCCAGGCCAACGGGCTCCAGTTTTTTAATCACCAAGGAGTAACTGCCGGAAGGGGCGTAAATGTCCAGGGTGCCCGTCGCATACACCTCCTGGCCTTCTTCGAGATCGAACGGCAGTTTTTGCGCCGTGCTGGCCCACACAATGCCTGCCAGGCCAGATTGTTCATCCTTCAGCGTGAGGTAGACGTGGCCCCGAGACGAGCGCTTCAGGTTGGACAATTCCCCCTGAACCGTCACCGTGCCGCCCAACACCGGATCACTGGCCAGACATTCTTGAATCAGCCGCGTGAGTTCAGAGACCGTATACCGCTCTTGGGGCAAGCGAAGCTGACGCGGTTCGGTTTGTATGGTTTTACGAGGACTCATGACGGGCGACCCATCGTTCGGAGGCTCACTCTCTGCCTGAACGGCTTTATACGCAATACCTGAAACAGAACAAGGAAGACCAAAACAGGCAGGATGCTGCACAGCCTAGGTTCTAAATTGCCCGGTGGGGTGGTGCTCCCGCAGCCACGCGGCCACCTGCCGAAGCGCATGACTGCGATGGCTGTGCTGATTTTTTTCCGCCGTGGACCACTCGGCCACGGTTCGGCTGTCCAGGTGGCCATCCACCACCGCATGCACAACGGGATCGTAGCCAAAACCACCGCTTCCACTGGGCCCGTGTGTGCTAATAACCAGCGGCATATGGCCTTCCACCTGAAGACCCGTTGGGGCCAGCGTTGTGTAATTAGACCCGGGGTGATTGGACACAGGCAACAGCACCATGGCGCACACAAACGCCGCCCGTCTCCAGACCGTGTAGGGTTCGTGGGCATGTCGGGCTTCTGCGGCATGCATTAACGCCAACAGTGCCTGGTTCAGCTCTTGATAACTGGGTTGATCGCCCTGCAGAGGCGATCCGGTTAGCTGCTGCATCCAGTCGGAAGTCAGCCAGCGGTTGGAACGCACGCCCGGAAAATCGTGCAGCCCGGCCAGGCCACTCAACACCGGCACCACCAGGCCAGAATCTTCCGCCAATATGTAGTCCACCGGGCTTGTCGGCACACTTACCGAAGGCTGCATGGCCAGTTGCAACCGCAAGGCTTCCGCCTTTAAACGCGCGTTCTCTAAAAAAGTATGGCCGGTTTCTTCCACCTGGGTGTCCTGCGCACTCAGTTCCACGTGCAAGCCCGCTTCGGTCAGAAACGCACCAACTTCTTCCACTTTGTGCGCGTTGCCTGTGGCAAACAAAATGCGAACAGGCGCCGTGTAACCGGTGGGATAAACCATAGCGGCCTCTACCTGCTTGTCTCCAGGCCGAAACTGGGCTGCGGGCAGCGTGGGCTGTATGTGGAATGAGTCTGACATTGCCATACGATCCGTGGATGCTGATACGCCAAAAACGTGGTGGGCTGCTCTCCCCAGTATGTTAGCGTAAAGTCATCCGTTTGTATTGTGTGGCCCGCCACCGTGGGCTGCGTCTGCACCCCCAGTGGCCAGCAGTGGGACCAGCCCGATAGTTTAGAAAAATACTCCCATTGCGCCTGGGCTTCCACCGCGCCCTGATTAATAACCAACAACACCCCACCGGGATGGAGCAACGACAACAGATGCGCCAGCATCGCCTGGGGCTGAAACTGCGCCTTGCTTAAGCCCCAGGCCAAACAGGGTTCCAGCAGAACGAATGGTAAAAACAGGCTGATGAAATGGTACCGCGCCTGGTGCTGGCAAACATCCCCCGGCAGGTAACGCGCCCCAGCAAGTGGCGCCGTAAACCGGGCGGCATAGTCGGCGCGGGTGTAACCATCCACATACGCGCGGTACGCATCCAACTCCACACCGGTTAAGGCCACAGGCGTTTCATCATTGCAGAAATGTCGGTTCGCAAAGCTGTGCAGGGCCGCCACATAAGACCAGTTCTTGGCCCCCACATCCAGCCAGCAAAAGGCCGTTTGCTTTGTTTGCCCATCAGCCGGGGCAGAAGCTTGACCCAGCGCCGGATGATGGGCTCCTTCAAACGCGCCTTGCAGGGCCAACCAGTCCAATACATCCAGCACGGCCAGCGTTTCAAGGTATCTGGGCAGGCAGGACTGCTTTTCCAGCACTTGCAAGGAATAACGATGGATGAGCTCGGTTTCTCGCGCCAGCCAGTCCGGGTGCTGCAGTCGCCACCGGCTTTTATCCTCGGCAGGCTCGGGCCAGGGGCGTATGCTTGACGAACGGGACTGTTGTCGCCGTTGCCAACGCCACGCGTTCCAACAGGAATGAAGCCCCGCCATGAGGGAGTTGCGCATCGTTGAATTGCGATCCTGTACAAACGTTGCTTTTATTTTTTTGAGTCTGTTTTCAGCGTATGTGACGCCACGGCTTTGTTGAACACAGGCATCATACGTCCCGGGCAGAATTCAATGCAAATAAAACCAAGCTCAATAATAATAAAAAAGGTGCCCAACGCATTGGACACCGTGCTTTCTTAGAGAGAGAGAAAGTAGAGAGAGAAAAAAACTGTGTTTCAGACAGCAGCCACCCATACCGCCAGTAACGCTTTTAAAAGGAAGCGAGACGAACAAAAGCGGCGTGGGTCGCGGTGCCGGGGCGCCTTTTTTTGAAGGGCTTGCTGGCTGACATTTACGAATTCGGTGAAAAGCATCCGGCCTTTATCCTCCACTTGGAGGATTTGACCATTCCGCCGCACAGAACCGGCCCTGCCTATCCCACCACCCTTTTGCAAAGATAAAGCCCGGTGAGACAACAACAGAAGGCAACAGCAAAGCTGTCTCTGGCGTTGTGCCACCGGGCTGGTTGACCGTGACTGTGTTTCCCTAAGTTTCCCCAATGTGTGTGCTAAATCTGTAAAAATGTAAGGATTCACGGCGTTCGTGCAACGACGCCAGAAACAAAATGCTGTCTTTCCCAACCAAACAGTCGTCCTCTACCGGAGAACGACACCTCCTCCGTAGTCATGCCTATATCCGACAAGGCCAGATACTACTTTTCGCTTACTTTCGACGCTCTTTCTACCCGACTACCTAATGTGCGTTTATCTTTTTGAACAGCTTTCTTATATTATTATAAAAACAATTCAAAATTCAGAATTGCCCTCACTTTTAAAAAAGTTTTTAAAAGCAAGGCCGGGCGGGCTCTTTTCAACCATAAATCGTGGTTCTACAGCAGGCACCTGCAATGGGGCTGTTACGGCGTGGCAATCACGGTTCGCGTTTCGCGCACCGGCAGCATATCGCACATTAGCAACCACCACGGGTAGGGGTGGGCCTGGTAGCGGGGCCGTGCGTAGCGCCACAGCGGGGTGAGCAAGTCATAATTTTTGAGTCGGCCTGCGGGCGCCACAACGCCCTGGTTTTTTAGCCAAGCCGCCATTCCAGGCAGCCGATGGCCAAACAGACGCCACAGTCGGTTGGTTTGGTGTACGGAAAGTAACAGTTGACCCGTTGTAACCCGAGCCAAAGACGCTATGGCCCGAGACCACGCCTCGGGAGAATCTGGAGACACAAACTCAAACAGGTTGTGCACCAGGGTAAAGTCAAACGTGTTGTCTTTAAAGGGCAGTTCCTCTATGGAACTATGCACAAACTCAAACCGACAATGAATGTCTTCCTGTGCCTGGCGCGCCATGGCCTCATCGGTATCTAGCAGGGTAATGGCGGAAGCTGTGAATAAAAACGAAAGTTGCTTGGCCAGTTCTCGCTGACGACACCCCCCGATGTAGAGAATTCTTCTGGGTTCTTGGCGCAATTCCCCAAGGCAAAAATGCAACCCGTGCTGAAAGGAAGCTTCCAGCATACGGCCAGAAAACCCCGCCACGGCACTGGCCGTCTGCAAACTATCCGGGGCCCGTTCGTGCTCTTCGTGAAATTGGAAGTGGTGATCGTGGGAATGGGCTTCCTCGTGGGCGGGTGCGTGATCGCAGCAGCCAGCGTGTGCAGGATCCGAAATGGAGGGGGGGGAAGTAGACGGCTTCATCAATCCAAATGCACTCCAACAGAAAGACGCGTGGGGAAACTTGAGCGTTTTTTCTTAGGCGTTTTTTCAAGCCGTTTCAACAGAAAACAACAACATGCAACGCCCAGGGTGTCATCTTACGACTGACAAGCAGCGTTATCAACACCGTTGTGCGCTACAGCAAACGGGCCGCCCTCCTAATGCTGAACTTTCCATATGCGCAGCGCGGCGGCGGGATCGGTATAGACCAGACGAAAGCCTTCGGGGTTGGCGGCAATTACCGGGCTGACCGTCTCGCGCGTCTGCGGTTTTTGCAGATCTTCTAACACGTAATCGGCCCGGGACATTTGCTGAAACATGTGCTTGAGGTTGGTTTTGGGCGGATAGGGAATCGTGGGCCGTTCCGTGTACAGTTGGGCGCTGGTGGGGTCGGCAGCGGCAATGCGGGCCTGGTTGGGCGTGTAGGCCTGAATCCATTGAAGCGCTCGCCAGTAGCCACTTTGTTTGCCAGCCACCCGATCATCTGCCCGCTGATACGCCTGCGTCAGACGACTGCCTCTTAACAGATCCAGATAACTGCCCGTACTGTTCATCAAAATCAACAGCACCAGGGCGGGCACGGCCACATCCAGCGCCGGAAGTTTTAACTGCTTTAGCCATTCACACAAGCGCACATAGGCCTTAAACACGCACAGCAACAGCAGCGGAAACACCGCCGTCCACTGGTTGGGGTCGCCACCCAGCCCGAGCAGAATGGTGCCTGCCATCCACACGGTTAAATAGACACCCACGCTCCCGGCTTTTGTAAAAAAGGCCATGGCCCAGCCCATTAAAAACAGCCCCGCCAACACCCAACAAACCCAGCCCACGGAACTGACCCGAAAATCCAGCGTCCAAATGGACGACCACAGGCTGTTTTGCACCGGCTGACTTTGACGGGTTTCGGTCCCCAGGGTTTCGCGGGCCAGGCTGTTAACGGCCAGCATTAACTGCTGGCGAATCTCAGGCTCATCCGTCACCAAAGCTTCCGGCTTCAGTCGGCGCTCGTTCATTTGGGCCAATTGTTGGTGCGGCACCGTCACCGACATTTTGTCGTAATAGACCGCCCGTAAAAACCAGGGCGCCAACAGTAGCAGAAACACCCCGGTGTACATCAGACCCTTACGGGTCCCTTGCCAACGAAACAGCATATACAGCAGGGCGCAAACCAGTGCAAGCCCCGCCGGGTGGCAGGCCAGGGCCAACGCACAGAGCAACAGCAGACTCATTCGGCTACCCGGGGTTAGTTTTTTGGCCTTGTCGGCAAAGCGGTTGTCCAACATCAGGAGTGCGGCCAACGAAAGCACCAGATAAGGCAAGGTGGCGGTTAAACTGCCGGTAATGAGCAACACCACCGGGGAGAGTGCATACAATACCGTAAGAATATGTGGATACGGTTTGCGAATATGCTGCTGAAACACCTGAAACGCCAACCAAACGGAGAGTCCGTACAGACCCAGGTTCGTCCACTGTAACCAGGAGAGCACCAGGTTGGGCTGGGTTGTGCCTTTCAAAGCCATCAGGCCCACCACCACCAGCGGCACCAGTGGCGGCGTGGAAATTTCTGGAATGCTTTGGCCCGCAGCCACTTTTAGGCTGTAGCCGTGCCCGGCCATCCAATGGGTTGCCAAATCCAGAAGACGCAGACCTTCTGCCTGAGAGAGCATACTGCCGTGCTGATTGAGCAACCAGCACAACCAGCCGCCCAAAACCATGCAGGCCAACAACAGGCCGGTCGAAAACCAGGATCGCTCGTAAACCTTGGGCACTTTACGCCACCGTTCGCCGGTTTTAGGATCCACTTTATCCATGGGGGGTCGGTTTGCACCGTGCTTCCACACTGACTACATACTGCTTCCGTCTGTAACGGGCCACAACGGCAGCAAAGCGGGCCGCCCCACTAAGCACTTAGCGCAAGTGGCATGGCCGTACTGTCTGGCAACCATTACCCGAAAAATTGTACCACTATCCTAGGCCGTGTAGACATTCAGCGTCTTTACGGGCATTTCCGGTGTTGTTGCGGTGCTTGCTCCGTCAGGGAGTTCTCTCCTAACGCTTGTCGCTGCACGCCTCGCACCTGGAAACTGCTATGCGAAAACAGTGACTGTCTACACGGCCGAGGGCGGTATTAGCCGTGCGTTCTGTTTTGTCTGCCAGGATATTCGTCGTCCAATGTTCGTCGTCCGAGGTTCGTCGTCCTCTGCTACAACAAATGCTCCAAACGATTGAGCAGTTGTTGCCTGGCATTGGGCTCTGTGGGCACCTCCACCACGGCAGGCAAAAGTTTTCCTTCGGCCCGATCCCACGGGGATTGCACCGCGTCTGACTCGCTTGGGTTTAGTTGAAGCTCCATCGTATTTCCGGCCAGATCAACGTCATCAAAGCCCAGTGGCTCTTCCTCAGCCCGAGGATCCAGAAAACCGGCCGCTTTTAGCTGGTGGTGCGCCATCCAACCCACATCGGCCACCGTCATACCGTTTAAGTTCATTGCTTCTTGGCTGCTTTGTCCAAGCGCGCGCTCAAAACGAGCCACATCCTCGGCCCCCACCACCACACGGAACACGGGCACTTCCTGGGCGGGTTGTCCCGCTTCTAGCTGCACGGGGCGATGAAACGGAAAAATGGCAAACGGCGACAACGCGGGCGGAATTTCATACGTTTCCGTCACCTGGAGCAACGGCGCGCCCGTATCAGGATCCTGACCCGCCCGACTGTAGTGAGACGTCACGGGAATCTCCAAATCCGGTCGGCTGGCCGGACAAAACACGTCGCGGATGAGTCCTTCCCCGCTTTGTGGGTCGCCTTCCACGCTGGATTGGTTGGGCAGCGGCTCGGGTCGATCGACGACAGGCAGAAGCTGGCGGATGACATCCACAATGGCCATACGGCCCAGCGCCTTGAGTTCCAGCCGCGAAAAATCCCTTTCTAACGGCTCCTGGGTACTTTGTTCTTGGGTACTTTGCTCCGGGGACAACAACGGGTCCGGTTCAGACGAGGCTTGCGGCAGACCATGAAACCGATCGGGATTGACCACCTGCTCCGGCTGATGGAGGTAGAACAAGTCCACAATTTCTCCAAACCGAGAGGCCGACGCCGGAGAAGCTGCCTGTTGCCACGGTTGCGCAAAGGCGCTATTGGGCTCATTGTGCCCTGCTGCAGCCCATTCCAGGCGGGGAGACGCTTTTATTCCAGCATTCAAAGCAATCATCTGTGTTTGCATCATCTTTATGGCTCGTCCTTCCTGTGTTCACTCAGGTTCACTAACACAACCTACACCACTAAACTGAATAGAAACGGGTTGATTCGAAACAACAACCCTGAAACCACAACATTAACGGGCAAACGCAACGGGCAATAAGTAACAGGCAATAAGTACGCGGAATGAGGATGCCGTTCATCTCACGCGTCCCCCCCCCTCTAATGAGAGGGGCCAGCAATAGAATCTCGGCAGCTAGAATATCCTTGATCACTCGCAGTAGCAGGGGGGCGCCCACGCAGGGGAAAACCACCATCAAAGTTAAACTATGGTTAAACAGACCATCTCCAACCAAAAGAGGCCGCCCGACCGCGCGAACAACACACATCGGTTGGAAGAAGATAAGATTAAGATTTCATTCAGATGGTCGCTCAATTGAAGCTACCTATTGTAAGCTTTCAACACAATTCGTCAAGCCGGGTCTCTGAGATTGAGCCTTCCCCAACCAGCACTGCCGCTGCCTTCCCGGGCCTGTGGTTCGGAACAAGTGGTTAGAACCATTTATAGAACAATCCGGCGCCACAGAGGCAGTCTCCATCGTTCACCCTGGTGGCCTGAACGATGAAACCTAAACCTAAGGCCCTAAACTCAAAGACCTGCCCCCCCCAAGACCTAAACTCTAAGCCCTGAACTCTAAGCCCTGTGCCATCGTCCTTCCTGCTATGATGCCCGCCCCCCCTCCCCGTCCGATTCGGGTGGCGGCAGTTCTTACGGAGAACCTCTAACGATGTGTCTGGAGATAGCGCTACTGAAACGTTTCAAGTCATCTACCAACTGCCTCCGTGTCGCTACGGTTGTAAAGCCGAAGGCCAACGGACAGCGCCTGGTTTGGACCCGCTTTGCCATCTGCTTCTTGGTGCTTTTTAGCCTTCTGCTGCCCGGCGCCGTTTGGGCCAACCCGCCGTTTAGCACCCAGGATTTGGCGCGACTGCGACAAGGACACGTGGTGGTGCATCACCAAAAGGTATCGGCCCCCAGTCGGCAAAACCAAAATACGTTCCGCGCCGCTGTTTTAATCGATCGTCCCGCCGATCAGGTCTGGCAGATCGTCTCGGATCCAGTCCGGCTGTTTCAGGGAGCGCCCACCATCCAGCGCGTTCGGGTGCTGTCGGGCCTGCCAGGAAAACAACAAACCGTGGAATACGTCATGGACGTGTCGCCAATGCTGCCCCGCTACCAGTATGTGGCGCAGGTCCATTACCAAAGCCCTTACACGGCGCGGTTCAAGCGCATTCGGGGCAGTTTTAAAGATTTTGAAGGCCTGTGCCACCTCACCCCAATAAACCAGGGAAAACAGACCTTGCTGCATTATCAGCTACAACTGGATCTCGGCATGTGGGTCCCGGACCCGGTAACCCGGTTTTTCATCCAGCAGGATCTGCCCAAAATGCTCGGCCACGTCCAGCAGACGGTTTATCACCAATATCCACAGGTGGCCGCCTCGCCGGGCGGCAAAATGCATTAAGCCCCCTCCGGGAAGGACCCCGTTCTCTGTCACGCCGCTCATTTCGTCTCCATAGCGACCTGACACAGGTTTAGTAAAGAAACAACGGCACTACAAAATGATCCGGCACGAGACGTAAAAGCTGGGTTTGCTTTCCGTTGGCGGATTGCCCCGACGTTTGCAATGTTGCCTGCACCCGCAACTGGTCGGGCCACTGGTGTGGGTATTTTTCCAGAATGGGCAAGAGGGCAACCGGCTGGCTACGCGCCAGAGCCTCTTCTGAAGGGGCCAGTACGGGCAGATGAATCATCTGCTGCTGAACGGCCTGCCAGCGCGCCGTCTTCTTCAGGTGGGCGTAGTTGGTCAGCAGTGTGCGCGGATCCACCTTCCACTCTCCCAGGTTGACCTCTACCGTAACCAGAATATTAACGTCCAGTTGGGCGGTGCGATTGCTGGTGTTTCGCACATGAATGACGGGCTGAAACACCCAGGGGTTGGGTCCCCCTTGCTGTCGCCACTCGGTAAACGGGCGTTCCTGCTGGGCTTGTTGGTGCGCCAGCATGGCCAGTTCTGCCAAATCCGCCAATAGCGGCGGCACGGTTGGATGCTGATCCTGCCAGGCGCTTTTGAGATCCAGGTAGCGGGCCATTTCATCGGCCTTATACAAGAAAGACACCGTTTCCAGGCGAACGTTTGTGCCAAGTGTCGCCGAGGCCTGCCCCCCAGCCTGAACACCCGGCTGGGCACTAGCCCGAACACTGGTTTGAATACCGGCCTGAACCGCCGTATGACTTTGACCGCGCCCGCGTCCCTGGGCAACGGCCCAGCCTGGTATGGTAACCAGCAGGCAAAGCGCCAGCAGGCCGCAGAAACGGCCCCTATTTACAAACATTTGCCCGGTTTGTATTGGCATCGTAACCGCCAGCGTCTCCTGAAAACGAACCTTCTCTCCTCCATTATAGGATTGACGTGTCAGCCAGCAAGCAAAATAAAACCCAGCCAGGAATGCCGCTGAAGGCTTTTATCCGGCTGGGTTTTATTGAAGACTTTTGAATGAACGGCGACCGTTTGGTGTCATCGCTTTAACGGAAGACGCACCCTAGGCCTTAGGCTGTTAGTGAAAGCTGAGTGTTGTTATTAACACTGCTGCTGCTTTGCACCGTTACGCGGCGGCGGTTGCCGTTGCCTTCCACCGTAATGGTGGAAACGTCGTTCAGCAGGTTGTTCAGCAGGCTTTCTACGCCATCCAACCGGCTGTCCAACTGGTCAAAACGACTGTTCACATTCTGATCCAGGGTTTGAATACTGGTTTGGATGTCCGCGTTCACCGTATCCACCGTATCGGATACACTGTCGTCGGTGCTGCCTTCCGTCGTAGTGGTGTTGCCACTGCTGGCCGCGATGTCTTCGACAACATTCACGTCGTCATCCGTAGTGCCCTCAACGTTCGTATCGGGGGTGGTAATGCTGCTAGTTTGAGCATAGCTATTGACAGAACTGTCGCTGTCCGTTGAGGTGGTGCTGGCCACTTCTAGCACTTCGCTGCTGGTGTTGTCTGTCTCTGTATTATCGGTGCCGGCAACCGTTCCAGTGGTGGTAGAAGCGTTCGTGTCCGTATCGGAAGAATCTTCGTCAACGGTTCCTTCGTTGCTGTTTACCGACGTTGTCGACGTGGTACCATTGGTGTCCGCATCTTGTCCGTCGTTGTCTGTATCGTCGATTTCGCTGTTACTGTTGTCGCTATCGCTGCTTTCATTAACGTTGCAATCTTCTGCGTCGCCAACGTTGTTGTCATCGTCGTCGTCGTTGGAAACCGTCCCGGTATCTCCGGCATTGCCCGCGTTACCCGCGTTGCCTGCATTACCAGCATTTCCAGCGTCGCCCGCGTTGCCTGCGTTACCGGCTAAACCCACAATGCCATTATTGGGCGCAAACAAGGATCCTTGTGGCTGTGCGGCCGAAAGCTGACTAATGAGGCTGATGAGCATAAACACAAAGGCTTGAATCACTTGCATAATCACGTTAGCCGAGTTTTGTGCATTCAGACCGGCGGAACCGTTCACAGATCCCAAGCCGGGTATGCCGCCACCGAATGAAGCCCCCAAAGATGGGGTTCCAAGGCCAAAGCCCCCTGGCATCACTGGGCTACCAAAGCCTTGCGGAATTCCCTGTGGGATGCCTTGTGGAATGCCGCCACCAAAGCCCACCTGGCCAAAGCCTTGTGGAATCCCCTGTGGGATGCCTTGCGGGATGCCGCCACCAAAGCCTACCTGGCCAAAGCCTTGTGGAATCCCCTGTGGGATACCTTGTGGAATACCGCCACCAAAGCCTACCTGGCCAAAGCCTTGTGGAATCCCCTGTGGGATGCCTTGCGGGATGCCACCACCGAAGCCTACCTGGCCAAAGCCTTGTGGAATCCCCTGTGGGATACCTTGAGGAATGCCACCTCCGAAGCCCACCTGGCCAATGCCTTGCGGAATCCCCTGTGGGATGCCTTGCGGAATACCGCCACCAAAGCCTACCTGGCCAAAGCCTTGCGGAATCCCCTGTGGGATGCCTTGTGGAATGCCGCCACCGAAGCCTACCTGG
>JANRKP010000029.1:0-285244 GCA_033763415.1 Candidatus Melainabacteria bacterium
CATTGAGAACCTCTCCGCCTCCGAATCTCGCATTCGTAACGTGGATGTGGCCAAAGAAAGCGCCGAGCTCGTGCGGAATCAAATTCTGCAACAGGCTTCCGCCACCATTCTGTCGCAGGCCAACCAGTCGCCTCAGTTAGCACTCAGCCTGTTACGAGGCTAAAGCCCATAAGCAACAGCCGCGAGCCTTTCTAAAAAGGCTCCGTTGCTGTCAAACAACGTTTACTTCCCAGTTCGCAGGCAAGTTCCAGGCAAGCGCTTTCCACTGGCTTACAGGCTATTTATACGCCAGCCTAAGGCCACAGAAAGCGCTTGCTCCACACCTCCATTAATACCTCAATCATTCTCTCCACTTCATTGGTTCTTCATTTAACCCGTACAGTTCCAACATTCATTCTGATTCATCGAACACTTAGGCACGACATCACTTACACAAAAACATTGGGAATCATTCAGCAAATCTTTCGGAAGCCTTCGAAAGAGCAGCACTCTCTCTAATCTTGCGTGGGAACGGAAGACTCTTGTCAGGATGGCAGGAGAAGGGCGTGTGACTGTTGTTGCTGCATAAACCCGTACAAGGATGCAGGGGGATAAAACACAATGAGTATTGTGGTCAACACCAACGTTTCTTCGTTAAACGCCCAACGTTATCTAAGTTTTAACACGTCCGCTTTAGGCAAATCGCAGGAAAAATTAGCCTCCGGGTTCCGCATTAACCGAGCCTCCGATGATGCCGCCGGGTTGCAAATCTCTGAAACCTTACGTGCCCAAATTCGTGGCTCGCAAAAAGCGCTCGACAACGTACAAGACGGCATTAACGTTTTAAATATTGTCGATGGCGCCTTTAACCAAATTACTGAGAACATGCAGCGGATGCGCGAATTGGTCGTGCAAGGCGCCAACGACACCCTGGCCACGGCGCAAAGAGACGCCATTGAAGAAGAGCTGGACCAGTTGGCGGCTGACATTGACCGAATTGCCAACGGAACACAATTCAACGGCGTCAACCTGCTAACGGGATCGACCACCAGCTTTCGCATTCAGGTGGGTCCCAACTCCACTTCCACCACCAACATGATTAACATTGCCACGGCAGCCAACACCAACCCACTGGCCACCGCCACCGCCTCGGCATTGGGTGTGGATGACGCTAGTATTTCCGTGGCCAGTAACGCCAGTGCGCTACAAACCCTCAGTGGTATAGACGGGGCCCTGTCCACACTCAACACCCGTCGCGCCACAGCAGGTGCACTGACCAACCGCTTGCAAGGTGCCGCCAACAACCTGGCCATCGGCATTGAGAACCTCTCCGCCTCCGAATCTCGCATTCGTAACGTGGATGTGGCCAAAGAAAGCGCCGAGCTCGTGCGGAATCAAATTCTGCAACAGGCTTCCGCCACCATTCTGTCGCAGGCCAACCAGTCGCCTCAGTTGGCGCTTAGCCTGCTGAGGGGATAGGTCCGTCAGCTATATTCCATCAAAAAATACCCGCCCTGGTTGGTCTAACCAAGGCGGGTTTATTCTGTATAAAAATAAATCGCTATAGAAAAAACAGCCTGCCTACCGAGCGCTTTGTTCTAATTTATCAAAACGCGCCCGGAGTTCTTCTAAAGACGGAATTGTGACGGCCCCCTTAAACTGTTTCTCATTCCGATCCGTCCATATTTTATGGTAGTACGCAATGGTATCCGGCGGCTGGTTGGGCACCGCTTCTCCAGTGGACAGGTGCGCAAAGGACTCTTTGGGGTGAACCTGTATTTTGGTGGCAAAGGAAATACGATCCTTGGCTAAATCCTCTGGGTGAGCAATAACACGGTGCTTGGAAGGGGGAACCTCCAATGGCGTGCCCTTTGTCATCAAGTGGAGCGGTGTTCCGGCAATGGCCACCCAATAATTTTCGGTTCCGGTTGGGTTTGGCGCAACCCATTTATGGGTCAGTGGATCCAAAATCTCCAGCCCGGAAGTGGTTTCTGGCGGAAGCAGGGTAAAGATGTCTTCGTCGTAATGCGCCCCAAGTCGCTCGTACACGGGTTTAGGAATACTGAACTTTGGAAACTGGCTTTTAAGCTGGGCCAAAGCCGCCTCCAACTCGGTAAAGCGATGGGTCTCATCTTTAGGGTAGTGGAGCAGGCGCGTGGTATGAAACGCGTGGGGTTCCGTGGAGTTTGATGACTGAATTAAGTCCAGCAAGTGGTCTGCGTGCGCCAGCCCTTCTTTTTTGGCTTGCTGGGCAAAAACATCCACCAAAGAGCGTCCCCACTCAATGGCCGCTTTTTGATAAGCAGGCCCGTGCTCTGACATGCCTTGATTGGGGAACTCTCTAGAGTGCGACATCAGAAAGTAGCTTTCAGAGTCGCGAACTTCAAACTTAGGATCGCTGGGGTCAAACTGCCCGTACAGCTCCGGCATCACCGACAGCATCACTTTGTTATGAAATCCGTCCCAAGCTCTGCGAGCAATGCCCTTAAAGCCTTTCGGGATTTCCTGCTGGCTGGCTTCTAAAAAGGAGTCCTGCAAGGGCTTTAAATGCTCGGTTAGCTCCGTGGGCATGTCTGTAAAAATAGCGGCCCCTCGCTGGGTTAAGGACTTCATAAAGCCTTCAACCGCTTCAGGGTCGCCATCAAGGAGCGATTGGTAGGAGATAACCGGCAGCGGCGCCTCTAAAAACTTTTGCTCGCCAAAGCGAACATTCTGAATTGGAGGGGCCCAGGACAAAAAGCCAGGACTGGGGACAGGGGGTGCCGCCGCAGTCCTAACAAACGTATCCATACCCACTGGCTGTGACAATGGCAGGTAAGCACCAAATTTTGCCGTAGTTTTAGGGGCATTGGCAACCTGTACATTCGCTTGAGCCAGCGGCTGAGAGATTGATAGTTTCATCATATTCTTCCTGGTTCATGAAGTAATTTTTTTGATTGTTCAAGGGGGGAGGGCTATCGTAAAAACCGAGATACTCCAGTTAAGTTAAACCCACTAGGCCATTGCAATTGTTCTCGGCTCTCGGGGTTCAGTGTCTGGCCGCTGGTAATCAGCCAATACTTCGTCCATATTCGTGCCTGGTGAAAGCAATTTTATTTTTCCAAGCATCTCTTCTTGTTTTGCAGGATCGTCCAGAACAGAGTCTGGAAAGCCCATGTAGTTGAGTCCATCCTCATCTTTTTTAGGCACAAATCCTACGGCATTTGCGTAAAAGAACTTACTAAAGATTTTTTCCTTAGCGCACCGTCCATTCGTGTCTTCGGCATCGTCTTTTACCAAAAGGCCGTGCCAGGGGGTCAGCCAACGATCGGGAATACGCGAGGTTCCCATATATACGCCCAATTTGTCTTTCGTTGGAACAGTGCCCAAACTGAAGGAAAGACGAATGCTATCTTCTGGCACCTGATGCCGGGCCAAATTTTCCCAGGCTTCACGAGTTTGGATCATTTGGTAGGCGGTGGCTTTTGCCTCTTTTTGAAGAGCGCTGGTACTAATATTCAGCTCGCCAATTTCCCTCAGATATTTATAAATATCTTCATAAAACTTTTTCAAGCCCAGAAAATCCGCCTTAAGTCTGGGGTCGTCGCATACTTTCTGTTTCACTTTGTCTAAGTCAGGCTGGCCATACGTACGGATAAACTTTTCCCGCATCCGATGAAGGTCTGGAGCATCCAAGAAATCTCTGCTGGTATGTAATTTGATATTGCCTACCTGATCGCCAGAAACCAGGTTTCGTATCCGGCGGATGTCATACAGGTATTCGTCTGTTTTTTCTTCGCCATGGCCCAACATAAACGGGGCAAACATATGCCCATCCTGGAACCAGTTAAATATGCCGCCTTGGGGATAAATATGCTGCACGTCTTTAGCAAGCTCTGCAATATAAATAAGTGCGTCTTTCTCCGCAGCATCTGCTTTTTCTTCAATGCTTCTTAGCCCAACCGCCGGAGATTTAAAGGCAAAGGAAGGACCGTAAAACGGAACCGGCTGGCCTCGCCTCACAAATGTTGCCAACTTTTCAGAGAGTCTCTCAAATAAATCGGCCTTGACTTGCTCAGGGTTTTCAACACTGCTGGGCAGTGGGGCGTGGGCCAGCAGCACTTCTGCTAAGTCATGCTGGGTTGCGGTAAATCTTGGTTGAGCTTCTGTAGAGTGAATGTGGGTAGGCACCAACGACAAAGAAGTCGCCGAGAACGCTGCAGCCTTGGGGCCAGCAGGAACAACAGGCCTGGGACAGGCCATAAAAGAATTATTTAATTGCATCGCAAGATGTCCTTTACGGAAAGGGGAAATGAAACTGTAATAAAAGGGGAAGGGAAAGGGGAGTGAAACTATGAGAATAAAAAAATCAAGGGGAATTAAAAAAATATGGAATATATTATTGCCAAATATCTTACAAAAAAGCGAGTTGAATCAACCAGTTATTAAGATTTGTTTTGAGATTATGACATTTCGTTGACAAAAGTGACTGGTTTTTGGGCAATAATAATCTCTTCTTTTTTTAATTGAGACGACTCATTCTTTTTTACCCTCCCCCCTCTCTCTCTATCATTTTTCCTGCAACCTGAACAAAAGGTACCTTTTGAATGCAACTACAGTCTGTTCCTGTCACCCCTGTTCCTATTACCCAGGTTCTTCAGCAAAAAACGGTTGCTGCTTCCGCCTCCAGCTCCTCCAACCCCTCCGGCCTAAGGGCAGCTCACTTTGGCGCATCGCAGCAGCCCAGTTACCCGGCCTGGCTTGCAACGGATGGCGATGGCACTTACATTGCCAAAGGCAAGCCTGAAGCACAAACTCAATTAAATAAGTTTGTGCAGCAAATGAACGCCGAAGGAAAACTGGGCCTGATTCTGACAACTGGTCGAGGCAGAGAATATTACCAACATGCCAGAACGTTGCAAGAGGTGCCCGAGGCACCCGATTTTTATATTCTGGGCGATGGCCGCTACATTTACAGAGGCAAGCCACCCAACCAAGGAACGCTCGACGCCGACTGGGAGCAAAAACTGGCAAATTATAACGAGCCCAAGGCCCTTCAAATATTTGCAGATGCCTCTAAGGAGCTCGGCTTGGACTTCCAAGCGTTCCTAGACGCTTTCCCACAGAACATCCCGCTAGAGTACTTTCGCCCAGCCGATGGGCAGGTGTCTCGCTACGTCCACATAACCCCTGAGACAATCCAGTCACAGTATGGCTCTGTGGATCACTTTTTGAGCCAAACCAAAGAAAAGCTCGAAGCCATGGTGAAAAAAGCGGGCATAGAGGCCACTGTACTTGCCCTAGCATACGAAGAGCCGGATTATTACATTTTTAGAATCAAGCCCACCTTGGCAACGAAAGAAGATTCGCTTGAGTTTTTAATGGAGAAATTGGGGCTGAACCCCGATGAAGTGATTATTGCCGGCGACAACTACAATGATTTGGGCATGTTGCAGCGCGCACGCCGTGCCATTCTCTCTGGAAACAAGCCAAGCCTGCAAGGCCTCCGAGAAGAAGTCACGCAGTCTTTTCAGCAACGTTTACAGGAAAAAGCCGCAAGCCGGTTATACCGAACCGATCAACACCTGGAAGACACCAGCATTCTCAACGGGCTCAAGCACCATCTCTCTCAAATGCAACTGCTCGGGTAACGGACAGCCACGCCTGCCTGGCCGAAGCAAGAAACACATCGGCTCGCTCATCACACGTACGGTCAACTGCGTGTGATGTTCGCCTGCCAGGCATTGAAAAATCCGCCCCGGATAAGATTCGAACTTATGACCTACCGCTTAGAAGGCGGTTGCTCTATCCACTGAGCTACCGGGGCTTGTTTACCTTGGGCTGTTTAGCGGGTGTTGTTCCAACAGAACACCCATAAACGCCGAACGGCCCCAGTGTACTATGGGGCCGCCCTGAGCGCAAAACCTAGTTTTGTAGCCCGCTTAAACAAACCAAACTAGCCAGCGCCACCGCCATCGGCACCGCCGCCCATGCCCAAATAGGTGTTTAACTGGCCGGTAATGTGATCGGCCACCGTGTTGTAAATGCTATTAAACAGTTCGCCAGTACCGGTGGGCAAAATCAGCATCGCCATGGCCAGTAGCCCGGCAGCTACGACAATGGCCCCGGCATATTCCACCACGCCCTGGCCTTTAGAACAAGATTTTCGGGGCCTGGGCGGTCGGTCGCGTCTGGGTTGGGTTGGGTGTCTCACTGCTCAACTCCTCTTTTTTAGAATCCTTCGCGCCACGAATCGTGAACATCATCAATCTTTTAATGAACAATCAGAAAACAAAATGCATAGAATTTGTAGAAGTGTCGGCAAGCCCCGCGAAAACTCCAGCCAATTGATACACCGCTTAACAAAAACCCTTCTAAAACAGACCTGCATCCGAAAGTGAACAAGCGATTGCCTGCCTGTGGCAGCATATTTTAAGACGCATACAGCAAATTTTTAAGCGAACGGTAAAAATTTTCGTGCGGCCCAATGAGTAACACCAACACACAGCCACTATCGGCGTCCAACTGGTAGGCAATTCTAAACTCTCGGCCCTGGTACTTCACGTGGTGCGAATATACACTGCCCAGTGGCTGGGTTAAGCGTTCGCCCTGGCGCATTGGGTTTTGGCAAATGGCATCCAAGGCGTGCTTAATAAGCAACCGCAGGGGTTTATCCAGTTTTTTTTGGGCTTTATCGGCAGTACGGGTTAAAAACAAGCTGTGGGCCGTTACTGCCACGGAAGCATTCTGTTGAGCATTGGCCGCCGCAATCACGTCGCTCATAAGTCGCCAAACGCCTCCACCGCAGTAACCACTTGGCCAGAACGAACTTCCTCCAAGCTGGCAAATAGTTGGCTGGATTGATCCACATTGAGCAAGATGGCCGCCGTTTCCAACGCCTGAGGATGGACCGACCGGGCACAACGCGCCAGCCAGCCCAGTTTGAAGATTGCTTTTTGTGACCTGGCCTGATCAAAAGTTGCCATAAACCGTAGCGTCCTCCTGCAAGAAAAACAGGTTTTGTGCCCAAACGGATGTATCCACGAAAGGTTCCCGCCCCAGAAATGAGCGGTGATTTGCGTTTATGATTGACGTTTAATCGTGATTCAACAAGCGGAAAAAGGTCTTTTGTCGCGTTTCTATCGCATTGCGCAACCCACAGAAAAACTGCTATTGATATAAAAACCAAAGCCACTAATTTGGTGTGGGTCAGCAAAGCTGCCGCAGAAAAAATCCCCCGGCAGCAAGCACCAAACGGGGGATTTTTTTCTTCGTATCCAGTCGGGAGAAAAGCCTACTTCACTTCCAACAGTTCCACTTCAAAGCGAAGCGTGGCATTGGGCGGAATAACGGGCGAAACACCCGAGGCGCCATAGGCCAACTCGGGCGGAATAATCAGCACGCGGCGTCCACCAACCTTCATGCCAACCACGCCTTCTTCCCAGCCCGGAATGACTCTGCCCATACCCAGCCGAAAGCTGAACGGATCGCCACGATCCACGGAGCTATCAAACTTTTTACCGGAAGGAAAGAGGGTGCCGGTGTAATGCACCGTGACGTATTTACCGCTTTCAGCCACCGTGCCTTGGCCTTCGGTTTCATCCAACACCTTCAGGCCAGACGAACGAGACTCAAAGCCCTCGGTATTGGTTGCAGGCGTTTCTGCAAAGGCAAACATACCCACCATGGCAAGCAACACCGTACCCAGTGTAATTAAGTTGCCTGCCTGCAATAACATGGTCTTCATCCAAAACACTCCCCAAGAGACGGTGCGTGATAACAAAACACGGCCAACGAAAACAACCAGGCAATCGCCAGCCAGTACGTACATCCTAACAGCGACGATTGAAAAACACCATGGTTTCAAATCCCTTTTGAGCGCTTGGGCGCAGCAACCTGGACAGACGAACGAAGTTGTGCGCCAGGAAAGTAAAACCGCAAAATTTGCTCGGCTTTTTTACCCCGCCTGGCCTGCGCCGCCGCCCCCCACTGACACAAACCCACGCCATGGCCTAACCCCCAGCTACGAAGCTCCCAACCGGAGGCCACTGCTGGAAGCGTTGACGATCCGGTGACTGAGGTGAGCTGAAACAAACTAGCGGGAAGCTTATCCCAACCGAGGACTTGCCCCACGCGCAACCAAAACGCGTAGGCGGACATCTGCTGCCCAGAGGCCAGTTGAAGTAACAAAGGGCGTTGCGTCTCATCCCACCGAATCACTTTGGGTGGCACACGGCCCAGGCCAAGACGGCTTAACTCGGTGGCGTTTAACCGGTAGACCGTAGGCCAGGACAAGGGGGCCTGCGTTTTAGCCCAGCGACAGTATGGACAACGGACCCCGCGCAAGTATGCCGGAAACTGCTGACCCCGAGGATCCAGCCTCCCCACGCCCGCAAACCACCCAGGGGAAGTGGTTTTGCCGCCACACGCCGCATGGTAGTAAACCACCGCAGGCCTGCCATTGTAAGCCAGCCATTGGCCCCACACCGCCCCCACCGCCCGCTGCACCGCCGGGCTAATGCGGTCAAGACCCGAAAACCATTCTCCTTGGGTAGAATCGCCGACCACTGGCACGTTGCCGCCTGTACGACGCAGACGCGTTTGAGTGAGTATGGCCTGAGCCTTAAGCGCCTCGGTTGGCCAGCCGGGCTTTGTTTCCGAGGCAACCACGGCGGCAACATAGCGCGGGGCGGGCAGTTGCAAAACAGGCCGAAGCCCGCCCGATGAATCCAGACCGATTGACAGGTCGCCGGAAATGCTTCGACTCGACGCGTGGGGGGGCCTCGTGTCTCGCCCGGAAGCAACATCCAGCCGCGTGAGGCGAAGGGCTTGCCCGGGTAAACTTCTGAGCCGAAGCTGGCGAAGCAACACAGGCGGACAGGGCTTTGCCGTGGCGTGGTTAGAGTGCTGAGCATAGGGGGAGGAGAGATGCGCAGGAGCGGAGCGCTGAATGCGCACCGACAAACGGCCTCGATCTCCTGTTTTTACGGTGGTACTGACTACCACAGACCGGTACCCTGCCCCACCACCACCTGCAAGCGCGCAGGCAGACAGAGCAGGCGGCATACCGACTTTGGGCAGATCCATCGACTGAACCTCAAACAGCCCGGAAATCGACAACCGCGTCACGGGGGGTTGCGTCGCTTCGAACAGGCGAACCTGAACCCACGAAGGCATTGCCCAGGCCGAGCCACCGCCCAAGGTAACAAAAAGTACAAGACAAACCAAAACGCATTTAAACAGACAATCCTGGAACAAATAGCCCTGAAATACACAACCCAGGCTCAACAGACGCGCCCCCAGTGGCTGCGTTGGCCAATCAAGCAAAAAGAATGGCCTAAGACGGCTCAAAGCAAGGACTCCAAACAATCTCTGGCCAGTAACACAGCACCCTCTCGGCTGGCATGGCCCACCTGACGCGCACAAAAAGCAACCCGTGGGGAGTGGAACGGCGCATAGCCCACCACCCAGCCGTGCAGTCGCTGCCCGTGGCGAACTGTGCCTGTTTTTGCCGCCACCCGCATGCGACCCAACGGATCCAGGCCCTGGGCCGTTCCCTGCAACACCGCCCGTTGCATTCCCGCCTGAACCAGTCGACTGGCAAGCGTCCCCTCCTTTTTGGGCTGGGTGGCAGTTGGCGGGTTAAGCCATTGGGCTAAAAACCCAAGCCACTGGCGCGCCGTCACCGAGACCGCCGGATCGAGTCCCAGCGCCGCCTGTGGAAAACGCACATCTGTTGGCCAGCGAGCCGCCTGTGCGTTGGCCTGCCCAGCCCGGAAGCCCCCAGCGGTTTGCAGATATGCGCTCCAATCTCGGGGAGAAACCGATGCAACGGCACGGGCAAAAAACACGTTGCAAGAAACGGCCAACGCTTCCACCACCGATACTGAACCGTGTGGGTGCTCGCAAAACAACGTCTCTCCGCCTGCAAGCGCTACGGAACCCGCACAGGGGTATCGTTGCGATGGGTGCAAGTGACCCCGCTCCAAAAGGTATAGCGCGGTTACTAGCTTGAGTGTGGAACCACAGGGCTCGGGACGATCTGGCAGGGTACCAAGCTGATGCACCACGGCTGGGGAAGACAAATGACACCACCAAAAGCCCCCGGCACTTGTTTGAATGCGCAATTGCCGCCACTGAATGCTTTCAGAAGGATGTTCCACAGTGGAGCGACAGCCGGAAAGCCCCACAGAAAAGACCATTGAAGCCAAACAAGCCAGCGCCTGAGCAAGAAACGCTCGCCGAGAGAGGCTGTGGCTGTTAGAATAAGGGCCTGTTAGCGGGCTTTCTGGAATCGGTCCCGGTGGGGTAGCGGCTGCAAGCAGCGGTTGCTGGCCAGAGAACGACGACACCGGATGAGGCGGTATGACGACAGGCAACGCAAGCCCCCTTCGTGCTTGGGCAAACAGAAAAAACAATACAGCGCCCTCCTTGAGTACGCAAGGAGGCAAGCAAGCACACGAACGTAAACAAGCACACGAACAAGGCACCCTGCCGCTCCTGATATTTGCGGCGTTGGTGGTCTTTTGCTTGTGGTGCTTGGCAAACCCAGAGAAAGGACCTTCTGCGTTTGCCAAACCCGTTAACAGCCAAACCGTTGAGAACCAAGCCGTTGAGAACCAAGCCGTTGAGAAGCAAGCCGCCAGAAATCAGGCCGCCACAGGTCACGCTGCCGTGGGTGCTGTCAGGAATCAAGCAATGACGAATCAACAGATGGCCCCCCCTCCGGTCGTCACCCATCCGTTGGCGGTGGCCAAACAACCCAAAGCAGCCAATGCCACAACTACCAGCCTACCAGCGACCGCCCCCATACAAGTTTATTCCTTAACCGAAGTGGCCCACGCAACGCTCCAGCATTATTTTTTTCAGCAACAAAACGAAAAAAGCACTTCCCACAAAGAACCTAAAGCGGCTACCAACTGGCAAACCTTTCCGCAGCGATTTGTGGCACCGGACTTACTAAAGCAAACCGGCGGGGTATTTGTAACCTTTAGCCACAACGGACAGTCCCGCGCCTGCTGGGGAACGGTATTTCCTGAACACGCAGACCTGATTACCGCCACGGTGGAAGCCACCTTGGGCGCCCTCACCCAAGAGTACCGCTACCCACCCATACGGGCCAGTGAGGTGGAAACACTGCAGGTTCAGGTCACGGTGGTTCGGGCCGTAGAGGCCATTCGCAACATTCGGGAGCAAAATCCTTTTCGCGATGGTTTAATGGTACGAGCCGGAGGAAAGTCGGGAGTTATTTTACCCGGCGAAGCCACCGACGCGCACACTCAGCTCATTCAGGCCTGCCTTAAAGCGGGTATTGGCCCAAGCGATACGTACCAGTTGTACCGGATTATTGCCGATGTTTACCGCTAAACCGATTGGTTGCTTACAGGTGGGTTCGCTACTGGGTTGCGTGGCCGCATTTTTTTGCCTGGCGGGCCTTGCCATTGCCCTGGAAACCCCGGTGGGAAGCCTGAACGGTCAACTCTCTTTGGAAGCGCCGCAATTTAACCTCTCCACCCAAGCCATGCGAGACAACCGGGTCTATGTGCTGGCAACCGGCCCGAGAAGCAACCCCCAGCCGCAAGAAGTGGGGGTCTGGGTTCAGCCGGATGGTCAGTTTCAGTTTCCCAAACTGGCCGAGGGAGAATATTCTCTTAAAATTCGGGCTGTTGGCTACGAAACCCTTTACCAACACGGCATATTTGTAAATGCGGATAAGCCCAACACGCTTAAAACACCCATTCGTCTGGCCATGCTCAAGCCCTACATTCGCGCAGGCAGCAATACCCGGCTATTTACCACTACGGAAACCCCACACTTTTGGATTAATGGCTCTGGTGTTCGGCAGGCCCGCATTCGTATTTTCCATCAGCCCATAGAGCCTTTCATTCGCCAGGCCGACCAAACCCCGCCCGCAGGCCCACTGGAATTTTCGGATAGTTTATCGGTTTATCGCCGCGGTGGAAGCGCCGTTCCAATGAGCAACTGGCCTTCCGGCAAGCCCGTACAAACACTCCAACGAACCCTACATAGCGATGGCAGCGACTGGGTGCGCGCCGATGTTAAACTAAACAAACCACTACCCGCCGGAGACTATTTGGCCGTGGTGGACGCCAAAAACCACAAGGGGGAAAGCGACTGGAACGCCCTGTGGTTTAGCGTGAGTGATTTGGGCTTGATTGTAAAGCAGGACCCCCAACAGGTCGTGGTAAAAGCGTTCAACTTAAGAACGCTACAGCCAGAGCCGGGCGTTGCCATTCGGCTGCTCAACCGTAAAACCGGCGGAACCCTGCTTGCCAGCACGCCCGCCACGGACGGCACCGGCTTTGCAAAGTTTGCCTTAGCCGAAATTACAACTGGCGACTACCAAAACCTGTTGGTGGTGGGCCGTAAAGCGTCGCAAAGCGCCTATGCAGGCTGGTCTCGGTGGAGCCAGACCGCTGACCGTTACCAAACCTACTTTTATACCGACAAGCCCGTGTACCGGCTGGGCCAAGTGGCACAGTTTAAAGCCATGGTACGCCTCTTGGAGCCCAACGGGCTGAGAAATCCCGGCGCCAACCACCCTGTTACCCTCACCGTGGAAGATCCCGACGGCAACACGCTACAGACCACGCCACTCAAAACCAATGCCTTTGGCTCCATCAGTGGGCAAATTACGCTGCCCAACGAGGGAAAAACCGGCGTTTACCAGCTCACACTCAGCTATCACAATCAGGCCCAGACCTATCACCGCATGGAGGTGATTCAGTACCGAAAACCCGAGTACGAAGTGACCGTTCAGCCCTTGGCAAAGCGCGTTACAGCCGGACAAATGCTACCGGTAAAAGTGAGGGCCAACTACTATTTTGGCGCCCCGGTACGTAACGCCCAGGTTCATTACACCGTATACGAATCGCCCGACTGGCAAAGCCGCTACCAACTGATGGAGCGACCTGAACACGAAGATTACTTTGACGACTGGGACGAAAACGATTACGGCTACGGGGGCACCTATCTTTCGGAAGGAACGGCCACCACCAACGACGCGGGCGAAGTCCTGGTTCACGTTCCCACTCAGGCCAGTCGGGCGCCCGAAGACCCCTCTAGCGAAGACTGGCTGGACAAGCGCTATAAGGTGCAGGTGGAAGTGACCGACCTGAGCCGCATGACGGTGACCAGCAGCGCCAACGCCAGTGTCGTCCATGGCGATTACGCCCTGTTTCTTCAGCCGGACCGCTGGGTTTACAAGGCCAATGAGCCGATGAGCGGTCAACTACAAGCCATTGATTATGACGGAAAACCTGTCGGCAACCGTACCGTTTCCTTAAGGCTCCTGCGCTGGGTGTGGGATGAAATCCATAACACCTACCACACCATAGAGGCCTTGCCCCAGCCCGTTGAAATAACCACAAACGCTGCTGGTCGTGGTCAGTTTCGTTTAACGCCCAAGGGCGGCATGCCCACAGATACCTATATTTTGGAGGCAAAAAGCCAAGACCAAAGCCACCGAACAGTGTACGACCAAACCAGCCTGTGGTTGGCCAATCACACGCAGCCCCTGTTTTGGAGCAACCAGGAGGCGGAAAAGCAGCCGTTTTCAGTAAAGCCAGACAAGGCCGTGTATCGCCCCGGAGAGGTGGCGCGAGTGATGATTACCGCCCCACTAACCGGTAAAGAGAAAGCCCAGGCCTTGGTTACGGTTGAGGGCTTGAAGCTGCACCACGTGCAAACCGTTCCTTTAGACAGTGCCGCCAAGCTGGTGGAAATCCCCATTCGGGCCGATTACGCCCCCAACGTTTACGTGAGTGTGGCCATGGTGGGCAAGCAACACCAGTTTTATCAGGCAGAAGAACTGCTGAAGGTATCGCCCGCCGCCCATTTTTTAAACATTGAGATTGAAACAGCCAAAAACCGCTATAAGCCCGGAGATGTGGTTGAGTACAAGCTGAAAGCAACCCAGGCCAACGGCCAGCCCGCCGCCAATACGGAACTTTCTCTTGGCGTGGTGGATGAAAGCATCTATGCCATTCGGCCCGAAACAGCCCGTGACATTCAGAAATTCTTCTACCCAAAGCGCTACAACCAGGTAATCAGCCTCAGCAGCTTTCCCGAAGAGTATTCTGGCGGGCCGGGAAAACAAGAGCCTCGGGTTCGCAAGGACTTTAAAGACACCGCCTTCTGGTTGGCCAGCCTGGTTACCAACACACGGGGCGAAGCAACCGCCAAGGTGCGCCTGCCAGATAACCTCACCCAGTGGCGCGCCACGGTGCGTGGCATTACCCCACAAACCCAGGTGGGTAGCGCCATTCAAAAAATTACGGCCAGCCAGGATTTGATGGTGCGTTTGGCCTTGCCTCGCTTCTTTACCCAGGGAGACCACGGCACGATCACTACCGTGGTGCACAACGAGACCAATCAGGCGCAAACGGTTCGCCTTAGCCTACTGGAGCAAAGCGCCAAAGCGTTGTTCGCATTTGAGGAGCCCTTACAACAAACCTTGACCCTACCGGCCAACGAGGCCAAACGGTTTGTATGGCACGGAAAAGCCCAAGCGGCAGGACAGCTCACCCTACAGGCCAAGGCCGTTGCCCAAACCGCTTCCGATGCGGTCGAAAACCAACTCACCATTCATCCGCTGGGGGTACCACTCACCCAAGCCAGCGCCGGACGGCTCAACGCGACCCCCACCACGCAGCCCCACCCGGAGGAAATTCCGGTAATTTGGCCTGCCAACGCTTCTGCACAAACTGCCCAACTCGATCTTTACCTGGCAGGCAGCACGCTAGGCCCCGTATTGGGCCATTTAACCACCCTGGTGGATTATCCCTACGGGTGTACGGAGCAGACCGTCAGCCGGTTAATGCCTGCCGTTGTCGCAAGACAGCTCCATCAGCAGCTACAGGTTAGTATTTCCAACGAATTAGAGCAAAAAATCAGCACCGTGGGAGAGCAAGCCCTCCAAAAATTGAAAGACACCCAACAGGCCGACGGCAGTTGGGGCTGGTGGGCCTACGATAGCGGAAACCTGTACCTGACCGCCTACGTCTTAGAGGGCCTGTATCACCTTCAACAGTCTGGCAAAGCCATTGACCCCACACTGACCCAACGCGCCGCCGAGTGGACACTGCGGCAAAGTGAGCTTTTGTTCCACCAACTGGCTGACCCCAAACGCGCAGAAAAAAATACGGATTCGATCGTCGTGGATCGCATTCAGGATTGGGCATACGCGCGATACGTACTAAGCTTATATGGCCATTCCGTGCCACAACACGCGCTAAAATGGCTCAAACAACAGTCCACAGGGGTTTCTCCCGAAGTGGATGCCTGGGTGGTACTGGCGCTAAAACACGCCAATCAGCCCGAGCAAAGCCGCTTGTGGGCAGAGCGCCTACAAGCCTGGGCTAGCAAAAACCGCCACGGGCAATGGCAACACTGGGATCACACACCCGTAGTCAACCGCCGGGTACACGGCAGCAAAACGGATTACAGCTATCGCTTTACCGGGGTAGAAACCACGGCCTGGGCCTTACAGGCTATGCTAGGCAGCCAGGCCATTGCAGCAAAAGAGCTTCAGTCCACGATCGACTGGCTGACGATGCAGCGCGGCGCCGAGGGTTGGGACAACACCAAAACCACCGCCCTGGTCCTGCGCAGCCTGATGGAAGAGGCGGTCAAACATCCGCAAGCGGCGCCATTGTCGCTAACGGCCACGATGGAGACACCTTCCGCGAGTCCCCCCGGCGCTTCATTCAGCTTTATGGAAAGCAACCGCTACGAGCCGCAGCAACACTGGCGGGCAACCCCCGAGCAGTTAATTTCCATTTTGAAAAACCGCGCCCTCACACTGCAACTAGACGGCACCGGCGAACTCCTGTACAGCCAAATTTTGCGCGCTTGGCTGCCGCTGGAACCCCGAGCCACCGTTCCGTTTGCCAACCAACCCGAAGGCCTGCACGTTCGCCGAACCTTCTACAAGGTGGCCCCCAAAGCCACCACTTCGGATGGGGTTTTACACTACCACAGCACGCCGCTGCACAATGGCACGGCCCGCAGTGGCGATATTTTACTGATGAAAGTGGAGCTAGAAAGCCCCACCCGCTTGCCCTACCTCATGATTAACGTGCCGTTGCCCAGTGGCGCCGAGGTCCTGAGCAACGACCCCAGAGCGGCAGAGGCCGTTTCCAGCCTAAACACGGAAGATTGGGGTCCGTGGTGGTGGAGCCATCAGGACGTAATGGACGAGCGCGTGGTGTACTTTGCCAGCGAACTGCCTGCCGGTAAACAGTTTCTCTACGCGCTGGTGCGGGTTGAAATGCCGGGGGTGTTTCAAATGAACCCGGTTCGGCTAGAAGGCATGTATTCCGCCGCCATTCGGGCTTACTCGGCCACGGATCAGCTCACCGTAACGGAGTAACGCGCACAGTGCCTGTCCAACAACCCTCTCGGGCGCTTTTTTATGCCTGGACCGCCATCCTCGTTGTTGCAGGCAGCTTATGGGCGATCCACACAGGCACGCAACCCTTTGACCAAACAATGGCACAGGTACAGATCGATCTCAGCAGCCTCTCCTGGGAAGAAATCCAAAATATTCAGCGGGCGGCCAACCAGTTAAACGGGCAATATTTAATGCCCAACGCCATTTTTTCCTTCAATCAGGCGGTACCACAGCGGCATGCCCGCCGCGGATACCAGGCGGCTGGCACCTACTGGAACCAACACCGTGTTAAAAGCGTTGGGGGCGGCATTTGCGTTTTAAGCTCCGCCGTGTACCAGGTGGCGTTAAAACAACCGTTAGGCATCCTGCACCGAACCCCACACCAGCGCGTTATGCAAACCGTACCGCCCGGGCTGGACGCCACCGTGTGGGAAATGGTTCCAGGAGGAGGAGGAGAGCCCGTCGATCTCGTTGTAAAAAACCAGGGACACCCACCGCTACAGTGGCGCACGGTGGTGGAAAACACAACGCTACAGGTCTCTCTACAAGGCCCTGGGCAAAAGCACTGGCGCCCTGCCACCATTCGCCGACACACCCAAACGGGCAAAGACGGTCGACTGTGCGTGACCGTAAACCAACAACTTGCCGGGGGGCCTCAGCCACAGCAGTGGTCACGCATCTCCCGAGATTGCTACGGGGGTTTGCCGGTCCGAGGGGCTCCAAAACGCACGACTACTCCACAAATGGAGTAGTACTATCAGCCCGAGGACTATCAGCGACCACAGACGGGCTTCTCGGGTTGCTTCCGCGCCCAGCGCCAACAACGGCTGGCCCAGAACGGCAAACAACACCCAAAACACCCCGAACACCGCCACGGCCAGCACTTGCAACTGGCACTGGCGCGCATTCAAAACCGCAACCGCCAGCAAACTCAGCGAAGCCCCAATCAGCAGCGCACCCGTGGGTTCTGCATGGAGAAAATAGGCGCTGGCCCAGGGCAAGCCAATGGCCACCAGGGCGATAAACACGGCCAAAGCAACCATGGAGCGCATGGGCTGTTGAACAAAAGGCAGTTGCCACCGGAGAAAGCGCTGAAACACGCCCGGTAACATCAGGGGCACCAACACGCCCAGCAGCAAGGCCACGTGCGGATAGGGGTGCAGCAGATTAATACCGGTTACGTTACTGTTAAACTGTAGCAAATAGGCGGCCAGCACCAGGCGCATTAACCAGAAGAGGCCCGCAACCGCCAACCCGCGACGAACCGAAGTCACACACTGATCGCCTACCAGCAACACCGCCAGCCACAGTAAGCCCATGCCAACCGGCCCATACAAACGATCGGCAACCAGGGTGAGGCTACCCACCAGTAGCAGATACCAACCCGAATAGCTGGTCGGGCGCGCTTCACACGTCTCATCAGACGTTTGATTGGACGTTTCATCAGACATCTCATCGAGGGTTTCACCAGCCGCTGGCAACTGTGCAGCGCTCTCGCGCGGTGGCTGGGCAAAGTGATTCCACACCAACAACAGCACGCTGGCGATAGTGGGCAGCAACGGCCAACGCCAGGCATCGGGCAACAGGGCAACATTGTGCAGCAGGACAAAATAGGCGGCCCCTGCCAAAAGACAGAACGCCACCAACAACGCCAGCTTTGCCAAAGAAGACTGCGTTGACACAAGCGTTGAATGCGACAAACAGCCGTTTAGCCACTGAGCCGTGGCCGTGGCAAGCAAGACCCCGTACAGCAACAAGGGGCGAATCACCGGCAAATCCTGAGATTCCGGCATTAACAACGGCAACGCGTAGGCGCCCAACAGCAACACGATTGCCGGAAGCACCGCATATAGCAACGTCACCGGCGCTTGCGATGTGGGGTCCTCTTTGGTTTGCTCGCTCAACAATAGCGGAAATAGCACCGCCACAAATATTCCGGCCGCAACGGCAGGCAACAATGCAGACCACACCGTCCAATCTGGCTGCGCATGGAGTACCAGCGCCACCAAGGTAGTGAGCAGCAGCAATAAAAAGCGCCGACACGAAACCCAAAACGTCAGTAAAGCGCCAATAAGCCCCACTGCGGCCACAGTCCACAAGCCCGAAGACAGTTCGGCCAGCGGGGCCCACGGCGCAGACGGCTGGCCGACGGACTGTGCGATCAACTGGGCAACAAAACCCAACAGTGCCAAAAGCAGCGCAAACAAACCGGCAGGCGCAATTGGCCTAAAGTTAAACACCGCCGCGCCAGCCAGCACCTTGCTTAAAGCGGAACGCACCCCACCAGGGACGCTAAACCAGGCGGCAAGCAGAGGAACCCAGGCCAGAAAAATCAACCCGATCAGAGCCCATCCGCTGTTTTGAGGGCCGTTATTCAACACATCCAAAGCACCCACAATAGATTGACTCCTTGCAAACTCCTCGCAAAAAATGCCTGCACCAGCACACAAACGGAGAGAACACCTGCCAACACCCTTTGGACGAGGCGGTTAGCAGCGTATTATCGACGCGTTCGCAGCCGGTAGGTCAGCACCGTTTGTCCTTTGGGCGCCACAGCCACAGGAAACCGCACCAGCGTGGCGCTTTCCTTCTGGGGCTTTACCGAGGATTCCACGATCGTCCAATCCCCATAAGGATGTTCCAACACCTCGATAACCACCGGGGAAGATTTATGATTTTTCAAGGTCACGGCCACGGTGCGCTCATCGTGGTTACCCTGCTGCACGTAGTTTAATTCCTTGCGCTCGCCCACCAGGTCAAACGCATCGCCCACGTAAAGTTCCAGCGTTTCATCCACAGGGGTATGGTCAATTAGGTCTTCGCCAATAAACTGAAGCGAGCCCTTGCTGTCGGCCTTTTGCACCCGAATACGTCCCTTGGGCAGTGCCATGCCCAAATGGTGTTTTTCCGTATTATCAAAGGCCAAAATGGTCTGCACTTTGTCCGCGCCCGAGGCGGCGCCCGCCCGGTAGCGACCCCGCAACCACACGTGGCCCGTGGGTTCAAACTGGTAACGCTTGGTCACCGGAACCGACTGGGCTTGCACCAGTTGAATTTGCTTGGTTTCCCGGTTGCGCAAGGTGGTTGGGTGCGCCAGGCTGTACAGGTGGTACTCAAAGAAAGATTCTTCCTGGAACTGAGCCGCGCGAGCCCCTAAGGACTTGGCTTCCGCCATGGCGTAGTCCATACTTGGGGCGGCAGGGGGGTTAACCCGGCGAACATCGCCCGCAACCAGCTTGAGGTTGGCATTTTCGTAGGCGGCGCCGGATTGATTATCGACTGTAACCCAGGCGGTTAGGTCCAAGTGCTGTTCAGGGCCGTCCACCGTGGCCACGTAATCGGCCTGCCAGTTCAGTCCACCCGTTTGGTAAGAGAGTTCCACGGGCGTCTCGCCAGCCGTATCACTTTCCAGCAGCCAGGCCAATGTAGGGCGCGGCGACAGGGTGGTCGGCAGGCTATCCACCACAATATCGTTTAAGGACGTCAGCAGGATGCCCGCATCCGTTTTGACGGCAAACTCATAACCGGTTTGCGTTTGGGCGGATGACCAGGCGTGGCCCGTGCTAAACGGACTGTGCGGCACGGTTTGCGTGGCAGGCGTCAGTAAAATTCCGCTTTTAAGCTGGCCATCTTTCTGGAAGCGAATCGTCTGACCGACCATTTTGTCCAGCACAGCCGCTTTGCTAATCAAGTCGTAACGAAAGTTCTGCTCGCGCACCCAAAAAGACGCATTTGCCTTGGTGGCCCGCAGTTGCACGGTCGTCGGGTCGATCAACGCAGCCACATCATCAAGCTGTGTGGCCGTTAAGCCCCGTTGCAACGAGAGGGTGCGGTAGTCCTTGACCAGGCCAAAATTTTGATTGTACACGGTAATTTCAGGGTTTTGCGCCCAGGCCGCTTGCAGCCCCACAAGGGTACCTACGCTAAACGCGCACAGGTTAAACGCCAAAAGCGCCCTGGCCACCTTTAACGAAACACCCGGACAACGCGTAAAGCCCTTGAACGAAACCGAAGAGATCATCACTTATTTCTTCCTCGCCAAACAACCCCACCGCACGTGGTTTCTGATGAATACGCCCTATTACCTTACCACAGGCAATCAATCGTGTTAGCCTTAGAGGCTCTACTAAGCGTAGCATACTGCGTCGCGTCGCACACTGCATTCGCTTTAGAACAACGCCCAGGCAAGCGTAGCGGGATTCCGCCATCGGCAACCGTTATAGCACTCAGCCGGTTAGGCACAAGGGCTTAGGGCGTGTCCTGCGTATTTGTCAGAAGACCCAAAAAGATGACCCCCACAACCACGTCACACGCCATGTTCCACCCCATATTTTCTTCTTGTGGAGTTTCTGCTGGCATATCTCCTGCGGGCACGTCTTCGGCAGCCCCTTTGCGGCCCCCTGTAGCAAAACGACCACAGATTGGCACGCTGGTTTCTCTGGCTTGCGATGCCGTTGCCGAAATAGTTGCCACCAGTGGCTTAGACTGGGTTTGGCTGGACATGGAGCATAGCGCGCTGGGTTTGGCGGAAACCCAACGGTTAATTCAACTCATGTCGCCACACGTGCCGGTGCTGGTCCGTGTGCCAGACCACCGAGCTTCGGTCATTCACCAGGTGTTGGATTTTGGCGCCAGCGGCATTATTGCGCCACAGGTCAAAACCGCCGAGGAAGCCCTGGCCATTGTCCGGGCCTGTTATTACCCACCCTTGGGCAATCGTAGCGTGGGGATTGGCCGAGCGCAAGGCTACGGCTACCATCTGCCTGCTTACGTTGCCCATGCCAACCAGCACGTGGCCGTATTGCTGCAAATTGAACATGTGGACGCGCTTGATCACCTGCCTGAGATTCTCTCGACTCCAGGCCTGGGAGGCATTATCATCGGCCCCTACGATCTGTCTGGCAGCCTGCATTTGCTGGGCGAGGTACACCACGCCACCGTGCAAACAGCCATAGCAAGCATCCGTCAGCAATGCCAGCAGGCAAACGTACCCGTGGGGCTGTTTATGGCCAACCACCAAACATTGGCCCAAACCATTGCGCAAGGTTACCAACTCCTGGCCGTGGGTTCCGACACCTTATTTATGGCCCAGGCAACCCACGATCTGGTTCAACACGCACGGGCCGCCTTGGCCTCCAGAGGCGACACATGAGGCTACATTTACACTTAGGCGGCAACCACACGAGAATGCCCCTTGAACTTGAATTCCAGAAACACTTCAGCTAGTCTGAAGTGGCTTGATGGTCGATGCTTCATTCTTTGTTGAACACAGCCAGTTCCCTCCCTCCCCACGATAGTTTCGGGTCCCTTCAGATAGTTTCGGGTAAAGGATGCGTCGGGTTATGATTCAAATTCCAGTACTCTACTCTAAAATTCACCGCGCTACCGTCACGGATGCACAACTGGCCTATCAGGGCAGTATCACCATAGACGCCCATCTGCTGGAATTAGCCGGTTTACACGCATTTCAGCAAGTGCAAGTTTACAACATTACCAACGGAAACCGGTTTGAAACCTACGTGATTGAAGGACCGGCCCACAGTGGCGTGATTCAGATTAACGGGGCGGCGGCCCACCTGGCCAACCGAAACGATTTGGTAATTATTGCGGCCTACGCCAACATTCCGCAAGAGATGGCCGCAAACTGGCAGCCAAAACTGGTGTACGTTAACCCACAAAACCAGCCCAAGCCCGCCCCAGACCCTTCCGCCTTGTTGGCGGTCGCTTACTAGCGCTCTTTTCTTACTCGCTTTTTTGCGAAAAGCTTGCTTCTCCAGGCATTTCGCTTTTTGTTACACATAACAGACAGGCCAGACAAACGCATCGCTTTTGAAACCCACACTATGTCTAACGTTTTTAACAATCCAGCCGTACAGAATGCGCATCAACAGGCCGTTTCGGCTGGCCAAGAACATTATGTTTGCCCGGAAACCGGCTATACCGTCATGACGGCCCTATTCCTCAAGAACCGGGGCTTTTGCTGCCACTGCGGTTGTCGTCATTGCCCGTATGGCGATCCAAAATCCCCAGCCACGCAGTCCTCGGACAAGACAACGAACGTTTAAGGAACATTCATCAGCCGCACAGAACAACACCATCCAGACTGAATACGAACCAGACCGAATACGAAAAAGGGCTGGGCGGAGGAAGTCCTAAAGTCGGTTCTGGCGGATGGGCGACAGAAACTGTTGCTCCAGGGAATCAAAGTTCATTTTCGCTTTGGCCTGGAGCGGCTGTAGGTTGGGCTGCGGATACTGTTGGAAATATTGGCGCAGTTTGTCCGCCGTCAGCGTTGGCATATCTTCCAGCAACAGGCCACCCAAATGAAGCTGCTCCAGCAGATGAGACGATTTGGGATCGTAGACCAAGCCGTACACCGGAATATGGGCCAATAAGCCTAACACCAGGCTATGGAACCGCATCCCCAAGAGAATATGGCTGTGGCCAATATTTTGCAGCACTTCCTGCTGAGGAATGATATCGATAAAGACGGGAACCGTTCTCTGCGGGGCCGTGGGTTCCGGCGGCGGGACAGACAGTGCCTGTTGCAACTGAGACTGAAACCGCTCCAGGACCGGCAAATCCTGATCGTTTTGGAAGCTGAACAGCAGAAACCGAACCGGCTTTTCGGATTGACGAACCAAGTGGGCCAGCACATTGGCCAGGTGTTGGCTGGTTTCGTTATCAAAGCACTTCCAGGGGCGTAGCGAAATACCGACATTCCAAGTGCTGGTGTTGGGGGGCAGGGTCGAATGCGTGGGTAATTTTTCCTGGCGGGGCAATTGATACAACCAAACCGGATCGGCGGTCACCATCGCTTTTTGTTGGCTCAACTGCTCAACAAGCTGAGCACTGGCCTCATCTCGCACGGTAATGCTTTGGCAGCGCAACAGCGCTTCGCGAGCCCACAGCTTGGTCCATCGGCCCTGCACAGGGCCAAAGCCTTGCCCTAAAAACGCAACCGGCACGGCAAAAAAGCGGGCCAGACGAATCAGCCCTCCGTAATAGGCCACACTGCCCCAGCCCGTCACATCCTGAAACAGCCCGCCGCCGCCACTGACAAACAGGTGGGCACTGCCCAAGGCATCCACAATATCCACAAAATTGTTGCGATGGATGGCGTGAATACAAGTGGTGTGCCGATGAAACCGCTGGCGATACGTTTTTTCGGTCTCCCGCGGCTGGGCGGAGAGAACAGTGACCACGGCGCCCTGCTGGAGCAGTTCGTGGAGAATCACGTCCAAGATTAACTCATCGCCAAGGTTGCCAAAACCATAGTAGCCGGAAACAACCACCTTGGGCGTCAGCATGGCGCCTTGGCCTGGGCGAGTGGCCGTGTCAGCGTCAGCCAGGTTGGTTTCGCCAACAGAGCGGGTGCTAGAGGAGTGCTGCATGGTGAAGATACTGCTCCATAAAGGCATCCAAAGCGGTTTCCCAGGTGGGAGAGGCAAGGGGGCTGGGATCCATGGCGGTACAAACGGGTCGGGTAGCCGCCTGCGGAAACTCTTGGCTGGGAACGGGGCGAATGTTTTGCTCCGAAAGACCCGCCCGGCGACAAATAGCCAATGCCTGCTCATATCGGCTTACTCGGCCCCGATCGCAGGCATGGTAGGTGCCATAGCTGCCGGAGGTCACTATTTGCTCAATCAGATGACACAGCGTACCGCTCCAGGTGGGGGAGCCGTATTGGTCCTGGATAATGGACACTTCGCGCCCTTGGCGTGCGGATTCCAGAACAAATTGCACAAAGTTTTTACCATAAATGCCGTACAGCCAGCTGGTTCGCACAATGTAGTAAGTATCCAGCAGTTCCGTTACCTGCAATTCGCCATAATATTTGGAAAGCCCGTAGGTATTAATGGGCCGCGGGCGGTCTTGTACAGTGTAGAGGGCATTCTTGGCACCATCAAATACATAGTCCGTACTAATGTAGGCAAAAATACTGCCCGCTTCCTTGGCAGCCAGGGCCAGCTTGCGGGTACCTTCTTTGTTAATGGCCATGGCCAGCTCGGGTTGTTTTTCTGCACCATCCACGTTGGTGTAGGCGGCGCAATGCACAATCACTTCTGGTGCAATGCGTTGAATGGTTTCTGTAATGGCTTCCTGGGTGGCCAGCAAGTCCAAATCGGCAGAAGACGTGCCACTGACCTGATAGCCTTTGGCTTGCAGGTAGGCCAGTAGCTCTCGGCCTAACAGACCACGAGCGCCGGTTACCAAAATGTGTTTAATGGCCATAGAAACGCTACCTGCGCCCGGCGAAACATCACACAATTCAACACCACGGGTTGGAATTGTAACCACTATAGCAAAAGCACGCTTACAACGGCCACCTGACGTTTCATTTTTGTTCATCAGGGCAGCGGGTTTAGGCCTACCACACGCACAAACCAACGCCACTGCCTCCAACAATCCCCCACGGTCGGTCAGAGCAGCCTCTTTTTAATTGTTTATTTAAAAATAAATTTAAAACAGTGTGATGGCTAAATTCACCCCACAGCGACTTTTTGCCTTGTTACGCCATGTAAATATCTTTGATATATAAATCAATTCCCTTGGTTATATATTTTTTATTTAGGAACAAGGGACAAGGACGCTGTCGAAATCACCGCAACGGGGCTCAGGTGCCAGCAAGCACACTGCGTTGTCGGTATGTAGCACTAAGGGGGATCACCAGAATGAGCACACTTAACACCAATTTAAACACCACGCAGATGCTTTCCACCACATTACCGGTTCAGCAAAACGCCACCCACGATAACCCAATTACCTACAAGGTCAGTCGTGAACTCGATGGTTTTACCGATGGTGGATTAATCGGTCTTCAGTTGGCCAAAGGAACCAGCGCCCAGCAGTTGGGCGGCTTTGGCAGCCTGTTGCTCAACAACGATTTGAAAGTAAACAGCCTGACGGCGTTTAACAACAAAAGCGGCTTACAGCAAACTTCCGTGTTCAACCAGGATGGCACAGGCATTTTATGCGCCGATGATATGTACCTGGCTGGCGACCCCGGTGTTGGCGGTAAAGGCAACAACTACCAGTGGAATGATATTAACCCCGACCTGGGTATTTGGACCGTGCTCGATGCCGGAAATTCGGCAGGAACGGGTCGCCGCGTCACCATTAACGGCCAGGTGGATGCCATTAACCCGGAAGGCAATCGTGCTTTCACTGGCTACGGTTTTGCCATCCAGGACGATGCGGGCAAGAAAACCTCTGCAACGCTTCAAAATGGTCAGTTAGTTATTACCAACCCCGATGGCACCACCAAAACCATGCAGCCCGGTGAAACCGTGGTGATTGGGAACGCCAACGATCCGGTGGCCAAGTTCTATGTCGCCGATCGGCCTGGTGGTAAAAACGGCCAAACCGAAAAACGGTTGGTAATGGAAAGCTTTGAAAAACCTTCCGATCAGGCAATTGCCGATATGGTAAAAGCCGGTATTCCAGAGGCGGAAGCCAAGGCAATGCGTACCAAGAGCGAGGCCAGTTTTGGTTTCCGCCAGCCTAAGACCGGTAGCGATGCCTATATGGACGCCAACTGGGGCGGCCTCTCAGGAACCGCCATCCCCACCGGTGATGCCAATGTAAAAACCTACTACGATGCCCACTTTAACGAGGCGAATTGCGGAGAAATTGAAGGCTGCACCCCAACGCCTCCCCCTCCGCCCGTGGTTGCACCGGACCAGCAGGCCCGCATTTGGGGTGACCCCCACATTGTGGAAGCCGATGGCGGCACGTATGACTTCCACGAGAAAGGCACCTTCAGCCTCCTGCGCGATGTGACCGACAACGGCAATGCGACAGATGATCTAACCATCAACGCCCGGTTTGATGGCGGCCCCAATGTAACCTCCATTAACAAAGAAACCGCATTGACCCTGGGCAACAACGACCAGCTCTTGGTGAAAGCCAGTGGAGAAGCCTTCTTGAACGGCACCAAGCTGGCCGATAAAAAGACGGTAACGCTGGCCGATGGTGACACCATCAAGACCGACGGCCGCAACATCACCGTCACGACCCAAGAGTACAACGTGGCAATGAAGACCCAAGAATCCTACAAGGGCTTCCAGTTTATGGATGTGGATATCCACTCCAAGGCCAACGGGGTTCACAACGGCGCACTACCCACCGGCCTATTGGGCGAAACCTTTGATGCCGATACCGTGAAACAAACCAAGCCCAAATTGGCCAACAGCGAGTACAAAGTAACCAACCTGTTCAATGTGGTTGCCAATAACCCGGCCCCGGCTCCTGCCCCGGCCCCGGCTCCAGTACCTGCACCGGCCCCAGTACCTGCTCCGGCTCCAGTACCTGCTCCAGCCCCGGTACCTGCTCCGGCCCCGGTACCTGCTCCGGCCCCAGTACCCGCTCCAGCCCCGGTACCTGCTCCAGCCCCAGTACCAGCTCCAGCTCCTGCTCCGGCTCCTACTCAGCAGCAATTGCTTTCCCAGGCCATTGCAATGCTCCAGTCCGGCAATATGGCAGGCGCCCTGGCTATCCTAATGCAACTGTTCTCCGTATAGGCTACATACTTGCCTTTGACTTCCACGCCCTTCCAGTTTTCTCTGGAAGGGCTTACTTTTTGGGTACACTACCGTCAGTTAGCGCATTGCCGAAAGGACCCCTTGAATGAAACCACCCACCCACAACCCGCCTGCCATTACACCCAAAGATCTCATCATTTTGGTTCTGTCGGACTTTGTGGCCGCAGGCGTGTTAATCGGGACCTGTGGCTTTTTAGGAATTGAGGTTTTAGCCTTAGAACAAAGCCAGTGGGTGTGGATTGGCTGCTTTGTTGGCCTGTTTACGTTTCAAGGATTGTATATGGCCTTAAAATTTGTTCCAAAATCCTAGGCAGTGTAAACATTCAGCAACTTGGCGGGCATTTTCGGTGTTGTTGCACTGCTCGCTGCGCCAGGGTCAAGTGGTGCAAGCGATGCAAGTGGTGTAAGGATTTCTTCCAGCGCTTTGTATTTCGCTCCCCTCTGTGTTACATGCATGGGGTACACAGAATTCTTCCTGTCGGGTCTGTGTTTGAAATGATTTTCTGTGAATTCTTGGGAGTGTTACACCAATGCAAACGTTGTCTTCAACTCGTTTTACTGCCTACCATGGCAACCAGTTTGGCTTTGTAACTGGCACAGATGGCTCGGTAGACCGATGTAAAAAACTGGCCCAGGCCTTTGCCTCTCAGCACCCGGATACCATTCAGGTGGCGGTGGAAGAGATTGCGGTCAATGAACAATCGTTTGATGCTTGGCGCCCGATTGGGGTGTATAAGACGGCTGAATTTGCCAGTGTTTTGGCAAGGGAGGCCGTTCAGGCTGGTTTAGGGGTACCCTCCACATCCCAACGGGGTGATATTCTTGATTTGCGCCGTGCTTTGGAAGAGTCGGTCCAAAAAAATCGCTATTCCGATGAGCAAAACGTGGTGAGCGAGGCGGTGGATCAGCTGATTGCCTCTAGCCCGTTTAGAAACGTAAAAAATCGTGAGGATAAAAACCTGATTAGCGATTTTGCCACCACCGTGGTGATGTGGGCTTATTCTGCGGGCAAGCGGCTGAGCCGCTCCGGCAGGCCAACTGACGTCTAGAGGCCATCTGATCCTCATCTTGCGATTACGGCGATAGACCCTTCGCCTTATCCTAAAATAAGGGGTGCTCTTATTTTGACTTAACGCATTATCCTAAAATAAGAGCATTCCTTATTTTAAGTTATTGCCTTATCCTAAAATAAGAAATGTTCTTATTTTAGGATTTAACACCCATGAGAGAATCTGCTCATCGCCTGGGGCGATATGTTAAAGTAACCACCGGTGACGAGCGCTTCGAGGCGTATGTTCCGCCCTCCTTGTTGCCGCCCCCTGCATTGGCCCCTTCCTTAACCCGCCTGCACGAACAGGCGGTTAAAGCGTTGGGCAACCTGGACGGGGTCACGCATATTCTGCCGAACATTCACTTGTTTGTATATCAGTATGTTCGTAAAGAGGCGTTGTTATCCTCTCAGATAGAGGGAACACAGTCCTCTCTCTCGGATTTTTTGTTATATGAGGTGGAAGCGGCCCCTGGGGCTCCAAAAAACACCGATATTGAAGAGGTTTCCAATTACGTCAGTGCCTTACAGTATGCTTTACAGCGCTTAGAGGAAGGCTTTCCCCTGTCTTTAAGGCTTATTCGAGAAATTCATGGGGTGTTATTATCAACCGGTAGAGGGAAAGACAAGCTCCCTGGAGAATTTCGAAAGAGCCAGAACTGGATTGGGGGCACTCGCCCTGGCAACGCGGTTTTTGTACCGCCACCTCCGGACTATTTGATGGCATGCTTGGATGATTTGGAGAAATTTCTCCACGAAGAGGAAAGTGGCCTGCCCATCCTCATTAAAGCGGCAGTAGCCCATGTGCAGTTTGAAACCATCCATCCATTTTTAGATGGCAATGGACGGGTGGGCCGACTGCTGATTATTTTAATGCTGAAACAGGCCGGTTTGTTGGAAGCGCCTGTTTTATACCTGAGTTTGTATTTTAAAACGCATCGCTCCACCTATTACCGACTGCTGAATGAGGTTCGAGAAACAGGACAATGGGATGCGTGGGTGGAGTTTTTTTTGACTGCAGTGACCGAAACGGCGTCCAATGGCTACAAAACGGCTCGGCACATTGTAGCAATGCTGCCAGAGCATAAAGCGCGTTTAAAGGAATTGGGCCGTGCGGCTGCCAATGCGCACCGTGTTTTGGACTGCATGCAACAATACCCGGTTGTAGATATTCAATGGCTGGCAAAGCAGTTACACCTAGCGCCCGCTACGGTTATAGCGGCATTGGGGCACCTCATGCGCCTTGGCATTGTAAAAGAAATAACAGGGGGTCGTCGCAACCAAGCCTTTGCCTACGATGAGTACCTGCGGTTACTGTCTGAAGGAACGGAACCGCTGGCTTTAAGTTAAACAATCTTCCTCTAGCTGGGGACTTTGAGATCGGCTATACTGCCCTATACAAGGTGTACCTTGACAATTGATGTAAAAACAAGCACAAGGTCTTGTGGTTCAAGCAGAACACACAAGCCCAGGTTGCCCGTGTTGCCGTTGGAAAATGCCGTCTTAGAGAGAGAGAACGAGGCGTTGATTTTCAACCATTTTTCAACCGCAATACGAAGCCTGGGGCCGATCTGGATTTGACAGGGCGGTTGCCTGAAAAAGCTTGCGAGTCGGGGTGCTGTTCCCCGTTATCAACAAGCAATAACACAAATGCCACTAACACTGGTAACGTGGTTCGCTTCGGCCGCAAAGCCAGCAACAATGTTGTTGCGCTTCGCCCAGCCGCGGTGAAAGCTGCTTAGTTGACCTATAACCTCAACTAACTAGCATATAACCACCACGGTGGTGCGCTAGTATGCTGTGCGCCATCGTCACTTTCGCATGCATCGTTTGAATCCCGGCAGGTTGACCCGGCAAGCGATTATGGTTGACCAGCCCCGGCGGGGGCTTAAATCTGCGCTTGGGTTAGCGGTAGCTCCGGCAAAAAGCCATCCGCTCAACCGACATAACCCTTTTTGCCTACACTCGTAGATAGCTTTTGAGGGTCGTTTTGGACGAGGGTTCGAATCCCTCCGGCTCCACCATTTCCCAATTTTCAGCACCTATACCGCCTAAGACCCTGAAGGGATAGGCGGTTTTTGGTGTTCGAAGTCCCGCTTTTCGGCAATAAGAGATGCGCTCTTCAAAGGCCAATTTGAGCACCAACCGCTGATGCTCCAACCGGCCCGAATACCAGAGTTTGAGCGGGTTTGCGAGAAACTGCATCGAGAGTTCGAACAACTTTTCAAATTGGCCCGGTGGCAGGGCTTGTTTTTGCATGGTTTCTTCGATCAAGAGCTTCTCCCGTTCCAGATCGGCGATGCGTTGCTCATAGCGGGTAATGGCGGACGGGACAGACGTTTCCACCACCCGATCCACCAGTTGCCCAATCTGCTTTTCAATGGCGATCAGCTTTTGCCGAGCGCTTTGCAGCATGGCGCTAGCGTTTTTGGCTTGCTGGTTCCAGGCATCCTTGAACATCGCCGCCGCCAGATCAAACAGCGTTTGTGTGGGGCGTAATTGCGCCAGCAGCGCTTCAAAATCCTGCTCCAGCACATGGCGCGGGATAGATTTTTTGCTGCTCACGCAATCCTTGTAATAGCAAAGATAATAGGGATGCTTTTTGGTTTTGCCCTGCGACCAGCAGGAGGTCAGCGGCCTGCCGCAATCGTTACAGACCACAAAGCCACGCAAGGGGAAATCCGTATGGATATCCTTGCGGGCGGGGACTTTGGCGTCTTCGTTCAGGCGTTGTTGCACACGCTGAAAAGTCTCGAAGCTCACCAACGCCTCATGCTTGCCCTTTCGCAAAGAAACGCCCCATTCCCTCTTTCCGACATACCCCGCATAGGTAGCGCAGGTGAGGATTTCCCGAACCCGCGTCGCATGCACCCGGCCTTTGCTGTCTTTGTAAGGGAAGTCCGGTTGGCTTTCAAAAAAGCGCTGCACCTCGGCCTGCATCTGGAAACGACCGGAGGCAAAACCTTCCATTGCTTCCGCAATTATGGAGGCGAGCGGCTCCAATCGCACCAGTATTTTTCCATGCCCCGGCACTTTGCCGTAGGTGTAACCTTTGGGCGGGGCGAAGACGTAATAGCCCTGTTCCAGCCGGGCACGCATTTTCTGGATGACCTGGCGCTTGTTCTGCTTGCGCTCCAGTTGCCCTTGCGCAGCAAAAATGGTCTCCATAAACTCGCCTTCGGGGCTGTCATCAAACTTGTAGTTCAGGCATTCGACTTTTGCCCCGCGCATGTCGAGCGCTTCGCGTAATTTAAAGTGAAATTCGCGGTCACGGGCAAAGCGTTTCAGATCGTCAAACAGCACGATGTAATTGGTTTTGCGGTGCTGATCGAGATAATGCAGCAACGCCACCATGCCGGGGCGGTTCATAAAATCCCCGCCACCGCTGGCGTCATCCGGGAAGACAGCTTCAACTTCGTAGCCATTTACATTGCAATATTGGCGGCAGCGATGCTCCTGGCTGTCCAGCCCGTGGCCTTCGGTTTTCTGCTTGGTGTCCGACACCCGGCAGTAAATCAGCACCTTCGTCGGCGCGGAAGGGTCGGGTAGCACAGAGACACGGCTTTTTGCAGCCGTGTCCTTTGCGGGTTTCTTTGTCTTCGCCAATTTAACCATGGACGCCTCCTCTAATATCTTGTGCATTGGGTGCAGCGTTGTGTTGAGCAAAAGGCTCGAAAGCCTTTCCCTGACTCATTGAGTCTACATCAACGGGGTGGGTTTTGACATTTTCTGTGGATAATTCTTCACCTTGTCCACAAGGATCTTGAATCAGTTGCGTTGAATTCAGCCCGAATCCCAGGAAAATAAATTCACTGATGACGCTCCAAAGCGCCTGTAATAGCTCCTGCTTTTGCAAATCGTCCAAATGGGTATTTTCAAGGTAGCGCTGATACAACACCACATCCAGCGTCAAAGCTTGCTGTTGGGTGGTTTGGGGAATGATCTCGGTCATAGGGTACTCCTTCTCGCGGTTTGACCACGCTTTCATTGAAGCATTACGCCCCCGATCAAACGGGAGCCTAAAAACAAAAACGCCCGCACTCCTTTGAAGAGGAATAACGGGCGTCGATGTCGATAGGATCACTATCCTAATTTTTTAGGCTAAATACAAGAAAAAAATGAATGCTAGCCTTAAATCAGGGCTTCAGAACGGTGGAAAGCGTTGGCGTGGTTGGTTCGGCAGAGAGATCGGGGATATCAAATACCCTTACTTTATCGAAATGCCCGCGTATGTCAGGGGCATTGAGGCCGGTGTTGCCAAAGATGGAGCGGGCTTCCTGGAGTTTGGGTATATCAGCTTCAATATTTTGAGCATTTGCAAACGCTTTCTGCACAACATCGGGGCGCGTTCGTTCCTCTTTTTTAAGCCAGTCTTCAAGTTCATCTTTCGTGACAGCCTCTTTATTGGCGACCCTGGCTTGCATCGGCTCAAGCGTTTCATTTTGATACTTTTCTATAGCAAGCTTTTCCTGCTCAGCCTTTTTAAGCCCGTTTTTTATCTGATGATAATCATCCCAGAGAGGCGAATCATCGCGCCAGTTCACGGAATCCGCTTCATGTTTGCTTAATTCATGCCCGTCTGCTGTATAGGCCTTGCCACTTCTGGATTTAAAAACCTTGGTGCCATCTGGTAAGGTGCTTGCCCGATCTTCCATCTCTTTCAATTGCAGTTCAGCCAGATGGATCCGTTCGTTCACAAGCGTCATTGCTCTATCAACAGCCTGATTGGCTTCCACCAATCGATCCTGAACCCGATTATAAACGGCGGCATAACCTGGATTGTTCAGCATTAGCCATTCCAGATCGCTTAATTTATCGCGACCATTGGCATCCTTGCCGTTGCGCATGGCTTCGACGGTTGCGGAGAAAAATCTTGGAATGCGGCCAATTTCAAGGCCAGTCAGCTCTGCGTGAAAATCACGGCTATCAATGAGAGCTTTTAATCGTTCTGAATCTTGTTCTGACACACCATAACACCCTTTTTATCATTTTTTTGGGCGGCACTTGGTGAGCCGGATGTAGATAACCGGAATAGACTCCAGCGCCGCATATTCAGCCGGGAGGGCCTTATTTTGCGGCCATCCGACTCGTAAGTTAAGAGCCGAATGTCTATTCAAGTTATCAAGCTTGACCGCGTGGACTTACACGCGGATTTACAGTCATCAGTATGACATTTTTACGTCATACGAGTCAAAAATAATCGACTCTGGCGACTTTTAGAAATTGCCACAGTCTTTTTTAAGAAGTGCGATTAACACCGCAGTTGTCGAATAATTAGGGTATTTTCGTAAGGTGGCCTCTATGAGGTTTTTTTGAGCATCCGGGTTTTGAAAATACCAATTCCAGATACAGTTTCCTTGGGTTTTGTTGGATAGGGACACAACATGACCAATGGCGTCGAATACGCCCATATAATACCAGGTTCGCTGCCCATCAGAGAGTTTCAGAAAATCACTGCTTTTAGGGTTTTCTGCATACGTTTGTGTGCTCGTCAGACTCAACAGGCAAAACACCAATGCGATCAATGACTTAAAACGTGATGTCATAGCAGGTCTCCTTGTCGAATAAAGGAGCCTTTTCCAGACACGGGGTATTATACCGCGACTTGTCCACAGAAAACCTTGCGGGTTCAGTATCTTAGAGTCATCATAGTGGGGTAAATTCTGTTAGTAATGAGCCTTCGATAAAAGGCTCCTTTAATACGCAGTCAGGATGCCGGTTTCTGACTGTTGCGTATTGTTAAGGAGCCAGGGTGTGAAAATAGGCTATTTGCGGGTCAGTACCGAAGACCAGAGCCATCAACGGCAAATGGACAGCCTCAGCCAGATTTGCGATGAACTGTATATTGAAACCCTGTCTGCTAGCTCCAAAAAGCGCCCGGTGTTTGAGGCAGTGCTGGCGAAACTCCAATCGGGCGATACCCTGGTCATTCATGATCTCGACCGGGCGTTTCGTTCCACCATAGACGCCCTGATGCAAGCCCAGAAGCTGAGAGAGCGCGGGGTTCACTTCCAGATCGTCAATTTGAATGTGGATACCGCCACCCCCGCCGGGCAGTTGACCTATACCGTGCTGGCGGCCTATGCCGAATTTGAGCGTCAGACCTTAATCCAACGCACCCGTGAAGGCATGCAAGCGGCTAAAAAACGCGGGGTAAGGCTGGGTAGACCAAGAAAACTGACCACTGTTCAACTCGCTGAAGCTAGGCAAGCTCTTCAGGAGGGGAATACAACCCTTGTGGCACTCGCCAAACGCCTCGGTTGCAGCCGGGATACGTTGTCGAAAACATTAAAAATCTAAAAAACTAAATTATTTATTTAAATAAAATTGCTCACTATAAGCGCACGGTTGAACAATTAAAGAGGCTTTTTCGTGAATGTTAAATAAAGCCTCTTGGTTTTCTTTGCTTTGATTCCTGAAATAATAACTCATCATTTTAGGATCTGCCGTATCAAATTCTGGAAAGACAGAAGCCAGCATATTAGCTACAGGCAAGCAACGAAAAACTTTTTTGCATCCAAAGTCAGTTAATGCAACATATGAATAATAATAGTTAAGCAGCAATTCCTTCTGCGAGTCCTGAAGCTTAGAGTCAAAATCTATGCTATGCAGGGAATGAAAAGCAGCAGCAGAGCATATTGGTGAAAATTTTTCAGTCCATAAAAACTCATTTTTATTAATAGATTTATAGTAATAATCAAAATCTGATTGTTCTAATTTTCTTATCGTTTCAGGATCGAAAAAATCTGGAGAAGCTTGCTCTATATGACTGTTTAAGAAATAAACATAGCCATCATAAAATTTATCGATATATTGATTAATTAGACCTTCTTCAATTTTTGCAAATCCGCTACTCACCTCAATAGACTTATAATCTGTCCCCACCTCATAAATTGCAATTACATGAGGAGAAGTAGGTTCTATTTTTGGTGTAAAACCTATTAGTAGCCTTCTTATAAGCTCATTTACGCTTACATTGTGGCGGGACGCTTCTTGTTTAAATAAAGCTAATTCCCTTTTGTCAGTCCATACTCTTTTTCTAATTGTCTTATTGGCTAAATCATGAAGTGGTTTGGGAAGTGTTTCAATTCCGATATTTGCCAGGCAGTGTAGCTTTATATATTGAGATTTAGATGTTTTTGGCTGCAAAAGAAGATCGTGATTTTCTATAACTTTTTTCCATTCCATTTCTGTGAATTCTGGGTTTATCGGATTTAGTTTGTTATTCACATTCTAGACCTCATAGTCATACGACCTTAATAAATCCAGCAAAACTTCACGAACCATCGTAGCATTTTTATGCTTTAGCGTCTCTTCTTGTTTGTCAACAACACGGTTGTAGTAATCCCTTAAAGCATCATACTCTCCCTCACTTAGGGTTATACCAATGCTTATGGATCGTGTCGATCCATCTTTTGCATTTGATCCTTTTCTTTTGTCATTCAACATTAAAAAAACATCTATTTCTGGTACAGCAAATCAATTTTTGAAAATCCTTTCTAGAAAGCACTTCCTGAAAGATTTCCGATTGGATTAAATAGAATTATTCCCAGGGACACGTCAAGAAAAATAATCTAAAACCTTTTTCATCATAGGTTTTCTCTGCCAACCGCACCACGGAAACCCTTCCGCGAGGGTGGCTCGGCTGTGCCGTGTCCGAAAAATGTTGTGACAGAAAGGAACCTCCGCCATGCCCATCCGTAAAGATGACAGCTATGTCTCCAGACCCCCTGGCAGTCATGATTCTGCCTACACGATTTATCTACCCCAGGGTAAAACGCTGATCCAACCGGAGGACTATCTCACCGTCTGGTTTGCCGCAAAGAACTTTCAGCTGCACTGGGAGCATGAAGTGCTCAAACGCAAAATGAGCCGAATGGACTGGTACGACGCGCTCTCCGTCATGCTCGCCAATGTTGCGGTCAAAGACCCTGAGACCCTTCAGGCGGTAGAGATTGAGGATGTGGATGACATCTTCCCCTCGCCGCGCTGGGTATCGGAATTCTTGAGAGCAGACCCTGCCACAGGAGGCCCGAAGCATCTCAGCCGAATGCCGCAGCGCGTACAGGTGCTGTATATCGCCCTCTGTCACTATCACCTCAGCCAGTTAAGAGCCTTCCCATAGGGGAGGCTCTTTTAGCGTTCGGCCTAGCCTCGGCTCCCGCAAGCGCTCACCGTGCCCTTTACCCTACAACTCAGCGTATCCTGACCGCCCTCTCCATCTCGAGGGCGGTTTTAGCACTGATGGGGTTAAGCCTCTTGTTTTGCAGCTCCCGCATGGGGATCGCTCATCCCTTAGCTTGAAGCTATTGCCCGCAGCAACCCATCGGGACGGCATATATCAGCGGTTAGCCAGATGTATTCGTCACCGGCTCCCGTGAGGGATCTATGCACGGCTTAGTGTAAATCCAGGTTACCCGACATGCAGGAGGATTTCCGATTGAAGAAGATAGACAACCCGAATGGAAAGGGCGAGCAGACGCATCTGCCCGTATTGCCACTGAAAACGCCAGTACCCAAACAGGAAGGCCTAGACCCCGCGCTGGTCAATCTGCTGGCACACCCGGATATTACGCAGGCTCGGCAATTGGCCAAAACATATATCGAAACCAGCCTTGATGCGAAAAACGCTGCGCGCATAGAGCGGTTAGGAACCGAGTTGGCGGCCTTAGAGCCGCAATATCAAGCCTCTCTTGGCTATACCCAGAAAATCGAAAAGCAAAAGCAGCAACTCAAGCCCTCGGTGCAAACATCGGCTTTGCTGCAAGGAAGGGAAAAAGCTTCCATCCCATTCAGGCAATGGGAAACAAAGCATCAGGTTACGCTGATTGCCGCCGGTGCGACCGGTTTTCTGGTTCTCTTGGCAGGGGGCATCAATGTTTTTGCAAGCCTTCTGGCAACCGGGCTTCCTGTTTTTGTAGAAAATCCATGGACAGCGGCCGTTTTAAGCGTTTTGCTGCCCGGCGGTTCGCTGGTGCTGAAGTTTTATCACAATACCCTGCCCAACGAATACGAGCGCGACCGTTACGCCCGGATCCTCTACAAAAGCGCCATGGGTCTGGCCGTTGCGTGGGTCATTTTATTCAGCATCAATTTTACCGGCGTTAGCGCGGGAATTGATTGGGACTCGGTCGGAAAAAGCAACACTATCCCAGCAACGCTCCTGCTCGCCGTTCAAATGGCCTGTGAGCTGGCGGTCGGCGGGGCGCTGTTTGTGATGGTGGAGACCATGACCGCGCTTTACTCGACCCCGGCCTACACCGACAGCGCCGAAAAGAGCCAGCTGGAGAAAATCAGCCGCGCCGTGCGCGAGGACGAAGACGCCCGCATTCGCAAGCCCTATCTCGACAAACAGGAGGAACTGACCGCACTGAAAGCCACGCGCGATCTGGTAATCGCCGAAACCCTGGCGCGGTTTGAAAGCGCCTACCGCCAAATCCACGGCGGTTAAAACACCCCTTCAATACGTTAGAAGCCATCAATACAGGAGATACCCTGATGAAACAGTTTCTCATGACTTTATTGACGGCTGGCCTGATGGCCAGCCTCCCCACCCTGGCTGAGGCCAAGCAATATGTTATTGGTCTCAGCCCCTATAACCCGAGACCCGTGGCGGAAGCGCAGACGATGACCATGGCGCGCTTTCTGGTGGAGACCATGAAACCGGGCGACACGGCGGATGTATACAACGCTTACGCCATGAGCCGGATAGCGCATTTTTCAGTGCCAAATCACCCGGCTTACAAGCATCCCAAGGCGATCTTTCAGGTCAACGTAAAGTCCATACAAGCCTTGCGGCAATCGGCTGCCGCCTCTCACGCGCCCTCGGGCAAGGGGCAACCGGCGGTGCAAGGCGCTATTCTGCAACCCCAGTTTCTGCGGATGATTGGCAACAATCGCAGAAACGCCGCACCCCTGGACATCATCATCATCGGCAATCCACTTTACGATGAGCCGCAGTCCAAGGCGTTTTCCATGGCTGGCGGGAATGTGCCTGGCACGGGGCATTTAAAGCATTCCGTCGCGACCACTGTGTATGGGATCGACAACCCGAAACTGTTACAAAACACGCGGGTGCATCTCATCTACAGCGGATCCTGGGCGAGGCACAATCAACATCAATATCATGTGCATGCCTTCTGGAATGAATTTATCCGGCGGCAATCGGGAACGCTGGTCAGCTTTGGCAGCGACCTGAACGCCAATCTGGAACGGGTTAAAACCAACTCCCCGGCCATACCCACCCGTTTTGACCTGCCACCCTCCAACCGGCTCGATATGTTTTACTACGCTCCGCCGGTGTTGCAAAAAGGGTTCTTCGAGACGCCCGCCATTCAGGGAGAGCCGCCGAAAACGGCGGTTCTCCAGAATCCGGCACTGGGGATCAAGTGGGATTGTAAGGGTTGCGATATCGACTTGTATGTCAGACCGGCGCGTAATGCGCCGGTTTTGTACTACGCCAAGACGAGCAGCACGGCGGGCAAGTATAACAAGGACGTTATCAATGCGCCGGTGAATGGGTACGAGACCGTGAATTTAATCGGCGATTTTCCAGTGAAAGACACTTTTATTGCCGTCAATTTCTATGGCGGGTCTTCCCCCGGCGGCGTCCGGGGGGAGTTTCGGGTGCAGTCAGGCAAGCAAACCTACGCCAAACCGTTTCACATCACGGCTGGCCAGGGCAATGCGGGTGTTGGCCGGGAGCAAACACTGCAAACCGGAAAACCCGCCAGCCCGCACTGGGTCGTTTTATCGCTGTAAGTCTTAAGGAGTGTTTTCATGAGCCAATCCCAACAGCCTAATAATACCCCGCCACGACCGCTAATCGTCGTGATGCTGTTAACCGCCCTCGCCGCCTGGGGGGCGGTTTCGCTATGGGGCTGGATCGATTTCGGGCCGGAGCAGTGGCAATTTTACATCCCGGCGTTGCTGGCGGCCTATGCCGCGTTCCATAGCATCATGATTTACTTGCGCATCAATGCGTTTGTCATGAACCAGCTCTTGCGTCGTAAAGCCTTCCAGAAGACGACCAGCAAAGGCTCTGCGGGCTGGGCAGAACCCAAAGAACTCCAAAAAGCCGGTCTGTACGACACCAGAGGCGTGTTTGTCGGCACGGACAGGCAGGGCAAGCCGCTGTTTTTTGACGGCGAAGGCCACGGGCTGGTGCTCTCACCCGCTGGCGGCGGCAAGACGATTTCCTTTTGTGTTCCCAATTTATTGCATCTTGATCTTCCCATGATCGTCACGGATTTAAAGGGGACTTTGGCTTGTATTACTAAAAAAACAAGAGAAAAAATATTTAAGCAAAAAGTCTATTGTATCAACCCCGCCCAATTATTCACCGATATTCTGGGTAGGCCAGCTCGCTACAATCCTTTGCAAATTCTTCTGGATGCGTGGATAGCAGGGCAGTTTAAGGACATCATCGCCGACGCCAGGGCTATTGCTCTTCAACTCTTGCCAGAGCCAAAGAATGCCGGGGAAAACGCCTATTTTCGCGCGGGTTCGAGAAAACTCATCGTCTTTTGCATCGTGTATCTGGTGACGCGCGATCAGCCGGAAAAAACCACACTCTGCGAAGTGTTACATCTCATCCGCAATGAAAAAGCGCTGATAGACGCATTTTACATCGCCTCCTGCTCGGATATTTTAGACGGTGAATTGGCCGACATGGCCAATGATTTACTGGCGAAGTTTACTGCCGACGACAATAAACGCCAGACGGAGTCTTTCCGCGAGGGCGCGTGCCAGGTGCTGGAGGTTTTTTCACCGAGCGGCCATCTGGCGGACAGCATTGGCGCCTGCGATTTCCGCTTCAAGGACTTAAAAATCAAAGCCGCCACGGTCTATATCATCGCGGATCCGAGCCGCATCGAAATTTTCCGTCCCTGGATTGGCCTCATCTGCTGGGCGGCGATTACAGAGCTAACCCGCGCGCAGAACAATAAGCGTGTCATGATCTTGCTTGATGAGGCCAGTAATTTTTACATCAACAACATCTCGAATAATTTAACTGCACTGCGTGAATATGGTCTTCGTATTTATTTCGTATTACAAGAACTCGAAGAATATGCCCGAATTTATGGTAAGGAAGCACTGGAAACGCTGCTTTCCCAGACAGCGGTTAAATTATTCATGAAAGTCCAGTCCTACAACACGGCAGAATTAATCTCCAAATTACTCGGCGAGCGAACCATAAAACTGGAGCAATTTAATCTTGGTAATACCATGCTCGATCCCGCGCAGCGCAGCGTCGCCGAAGCCCCGCGCCGCCTGTTGTTGCCGGACGAGGTGAGGCAATTTGCCGACACGATTTTATTCATCAAAGCCCTGCCTCCCATATGGGCAAAGAAGCTTGGTTACCATGAGGTCAATCCCTGGAAAAAATGGGCGGGCATCAACCCCCTGCACGGCAAGCGGTTCAAGGGAAAAACCAGGCTCACGCTGCATTATTAGGAGGCATTCCAGTGAAAAAGCCACGGGTCGGCGGTTACGCAAGGCAAGGCGGCGTTTCAATCAAAACCCTGCTTTTACTGCCGGTTAAAGCAATAAATATAGTGTTGCAATACTTGCCGCTGACCTTGCGTTTTCTCCTGCCCGGCCTGCCGCTGCTCCTGATGATCTCGTTTTTCTTCTGGCCAAAAACGCCCTATCTACGGGTAGCGTACACGCTGCACCCCCACACCAACGGGCGTTTGTTCCAATCCTGTACGTATCTCGGCAAGGGCGGCACGCGGTATCTCGGTGATTGCCATTGCCCGGTGGTGATCTGGATCGGCGATCAGGACTTCAAATAAATCGCCCCCCATTTTATTGCCCGTTCGTGAATAAAAGAAGGATTTTACGCCGTGGACAAGCTCGATGCGATGAAAGGAACAGCCAAAATGGATTTCCAAAAAAGCAATCCGCCCGAATGGTCAAAACTGCTGCAAAACCCCGAAGCCATCCCGCATTTAAAGGCGCATAACACACGCGTACAGGGGCTGAAAGAAAGGCTGGCTGCGCATATTCAGGCGCATCGCATGCAGTGGATCGCCGATGAAGCGGACAGGCTCTGGCGCGAACGCGGCAAGCCAAGACTAACCCACCCCGCCCCGAATTGGGCAGGCTCTCAGCCTTACGAAACCTGGCTGGAACAGGCCAAACGCAACGTGCAACGGCGCATCGAAGGCCGCTTTGAGCAGCTTTCCACCATCGATGCGCGGATGCGCGATGAGATCATCAACCGGCCAAAACCCGAAGAAATCCCCGGCCAGCCTGACCGAATAAACGACCGCACGCACCAGGTTGAACCGTCACGGCTAGACTCATCCGCCGACAATACACCCACCGAACGAAAACACGCACTCAAGCAAAGTTTCGGGCAGGAGATGTGAGGGGTGCTGAATAAAGTTTGACAACCGGAAAAAAGCCGTTTATAAGTCGCCTCAGGGATTCAAGCGCTATACAAACCAACGAGAATAAAGATGAAACGTTTAGCAACGTTCTTTTTTGTCGCTTTTTTTATTGCTTCTGGTGCATATGGTCAAAAGCATGATTCAACACGAAGCATTTCAATGCTATGTGGAGAGGCAGAGATTGAGATTCAATGCGGTTATAATTCAAAAATTACAGACTCAGATGATCGCATTTGTAATCACAACAACCTGATATTCTATTTTAAAAATACTAAAAAAATCATACAATCTATCCCTGATTCTCACGACAAGGGATCAACACCTATTGGTTTTGCTTGTCATCGCGGCAATGATCAAAAAATGTATGTTGTTGTGAGCTATCTGTCGGGTTCTTATAACTGTTCCAAATGTCATGTTGTTGAAGTCTATTCTTCAGATGGACGGATACTAACGGATAAAACTCCTAGCGTTTCACTGATTCTTGAAAAGAAACTATGGGACTCGCCGACAGAAAAAATTAGAGACTGGCCCCCTCTAACTATTGAAAGCCGTGGATACAAAGATTATGTGGAGTGACTAATGGGACAAGCAAAGCTTACAATTGAAGAAATCAATCTTTTAGGAAAAGTTCTTTCCAAAAAAAAGAAGGGCTATCGAGACGATCAGATTACAGATAATAGTCACTATGACGATCCAATTGATAAAAACGAAGATCGTCCTTATGGTCATGGCAATTCAAGAATAGCAGGAGATGCTTCCCCAGAAGTCCAGTTAGAAAATATTGGGATCATCATTAAAAAAGCACAAGAAAAAGGGTTGTCTGCAAAAGATATTGCTTATCTGCTTGCTATTGCACATCACGAGTCAGGATTCAATCATGATGCGGCTGCCGGTACTACTTCCGCATCAGGGCTAGGGCAATTTATTGATTCTACAGGAGCTGCGTTTGGCTTAGATGACTCAAACAGGTGGGATCCTGAGTTCCAAGCTAAAGCGTTAGTAGATTTTTATATACAGAATAAACTTCTTGCTGAGGCAAGGGGACAAGGATTGGAGTATATATATAAATATCATCATGATGGCCCAACACTAGATTTTGGCGGCTTGGAAATATCCCGTAATTATGTTCTCCCAATGATTCCTGATTATGAGCAATATTTACAAAATCCAATTTTCCCTGACGACCTACCTTCAACACCCAATTTAGAAAGATTTGGGCCTCCGCAGCCATACGGTCCTTATCTTCCTGAAATTTTTGGACCGTTCCAAAACGGCGAAGGCGCTGGCTCTCCGCTTGTGCTCGACATGGACGGTGACGGGATTGAGCTTGCAGCGGTGAATGGTGCGGGGTCGGTTTATTTTGATATTGACAATGACGGGTTTGCGGAGGCTTCGGGCTGGGTGAGCGGCGGGGATGCTTTGCTGGCGGTGGATCGCAATGGCAATGGCGTGATTGACGCGCAGAATGAATTGTTCGGGAACAATGCCGCGCATGCCAACGGGTTTGAGGCGTTGAAAGTATTCGATAGCAACAAGGACAACAAGATTACTTCGGCGGATGCCGAATATAATAAACTCCGGCTGTGGATTGATGCAAATGCGGACGGGATTTCGCAGGCGGGGGAATTGCATACGCTTGCCAGTAAAAATGTGACTTCTATTGATCTCAACTATACGGACGTGCATGAAACCGTCGCCGGAAACGATATCAAGCAACGCGCGACCGCGACGATTGGCGGACAGGTGCGGGAGATCGCGGATGTTTGGTTCACGTTCGATGACGTGAACACGGTGTATGGCGGCGATTACACGCTGGATGTACGCACGCTGTTTCTCCCCACGCTGCGAGGTTACGGCACCCTGCCCGACCTCCATATCGCCATGAGCAAGGATGAGGCATTGCTGCTCAAGGTGCAGGCTCTGACTGCGATGGCGGCGAAGGATGTGTTTGCGCCGGGCAATAATCTGGAGGCAAAAATCACCGAGATTCTCTATCTCTGGGCGGGGGTTGAGGGAATCGATCCTGCGAAGCGCAGTGCCGGGTTTAATGTCGATGAGCAGATTTTCGATTCCCGTAAGCTTGTATTCCTGGAAACAATGATGGGACAAGCATTCAGAGACGACCCGCGCAGCCTCGTCAATCCAGGCGCGGAGCCTTTTCTGGAGCGTTCCTGGAACGCCGCCTTGACGCATCTGACCACGCGGTTGCTGGCGCAAACCGGGCATTTGGAGCAGTTGGTGAAGGGCGTAATATATAATCCGGTTTCGGATGAGATGAGCGGCACGTATAGCCTCAACCTCAGCGGCCTTTCAGCGATCAAGCCGGTCTATGGCGGTGATGTGGATGCGTATTTGAGCGCGTGGGATCGTGTTGTTCAATCCCTGCATACGCTTGTCAATCTGAATACCCTGTCTGCGGCGGATAAGTCGGCGATCAACGCAATGATTGTGCATAGCGCGGTTCCCGGCATTACGTTTACAAGCTTTTTGAATGCCATTGATGCCACAACGGAGCCTGCGAGCGGAAACGATGCCGCAAATGTGATTGTCGGGAACAACGCTTACAGCAATGTCACCGGCAACGGCGGTAACGATACGCTGTACGGCTTTGGCGGCTGGGATATTCTTTCGGGCGGGGCCGGGAATGACCGGATTTTCGGGATGCACGGCAATGACTGGCTGTACGGGAATGAGGGTGACGATACGATTTCCGGCGGCGAAGGTAACGATTCCATGGAGGGCGGCGGCGGGAATGATACTTATCTTTACGCCAGCGTTCCAATAGATGGCATTGATAGAATATCAGACGCAAGCGGCACGGACACGATTCGTTTCGGCAGCGCGCTGACGGCGGCGAATATTCGGCTGGGGCGAGGCGTGAATACGTATGACCTCAATGTCTTTGTCAATGGCGAGAAGGAAATCGTCGTTTCCAATTACTTTCTGTCCGACAGTTACCGCGTCGAAAAAATCGCGTTTGCGAATGGCACGTCGCTGACGCTCGGTGCATTTACGCCTATCGAGGGGACGCATGAGGCCAATACGATCAACGGCGCGGACAATGCGCTGCTGCTGGATGATCTGATTTATGCGCATGCCGGTGATGACACGATCAATGGCGGCAAGGGCGACGATATTCTATATGGCGGTGGTGGCAACGATACCTATATCTACAGCGCCGGAGCGGGTCAGGGGCGCGACATCGTGCGCGACGATGAGGGCGCAGCGGATCGTGTGCAGCTCGGCAGCGGTTACACCTCCGCCAATGTGGTGCTGGAGCGGGTGGGGATATACGATCTCGCCATCAAATCCGGCGGGCAGGTTCTGATGCTGATCGAGGGTCAGTTCTCACAAAACGGTTCGATTGAAACGCTGGTTTACGGGAACGGGGCGAGCCTCAACCTCATGACCTATCGCCACACGGTGAACGGCACGGATTTCGCGGATACGCTGAATGGCACGAGCTTTGGCGCGGGCGGAGACATTCTGAACGGTCTTGGCGGTGACGATGCCATTTCTGGCTGGGCCGGTGATGACACGATCAATGGCGGCGACGGCAACGATACGCTGAACGGCGATGAGGGGAGCGACACAATCTCCGGCGGGGCGGGCAATGACGAGGTGAATGGCGGGTACGGCAACGATACCGTGATTTACGAGAGCGGGCTGGATCGGTTTTACGATTACGGCGGCACGGACACGATCCGCATCGCCAATACGGCGATTACGGCGGCAAACATGACCCTGCGCCGGGCGTCGAGTAATTGGGATTCCGTCGATCTCGACATTCTCTTGAACGGGGCGCATGCGTTTACGATCAAGGGGCAGTTCGGTTTTGGCACGGGCTATGAGACCATCCGTTTCGCCAACGGGACGAGCTTTAATCTCTCCACCGTTTCATATGCCAATGAAGGCACGGCCAATGCAGAAACCCTGCGCGGGATCGGCTATGGCGGCAATCCGAACGACGTCATTCGCGGCTATGGCGGCGACGATTCGCTGTACGGCTATGAGGGGAATGACAACCTGACGGGCGGCACCGGCAATGATTATATCGAGGGCGGCGCGGGCAACGACATCTATGTCTACAATGCGGGCGACGGCTATGACAGCATCCGCGACAGCGCAGGCACGGATGTGATCCAGCTCGGCAGCGGATTTGTCCGGGGTGACCTCACCTGGGCGCGTGATGCGGGGCATCTGGATATGCGCCTCAAGGGCGTCAAGGTGATGACGATCTATGACCATTTCTGGGACACGCGCGGGGTTGAGACGGTGAAATTCGCGGATGGCAGCACCCTGTCCCTCACCACTCTCAGCTTCACCGTCAACGGCACCAACAATTCATGGGAGAGCGTTAGCGGTACCGACAACGCCCATGACACGCTGAACGGCCTGGCCGGGGACGACAATCTGGCGGGGTATGGCGGCAACGACACGCTGACCGGCGGCACGGGTTCGGATTCCATGCAGGGCGGCACCGGCAACGATACCTATGTCTTCCGCGCGGGCGACAGTGCAGTAGTGGGCGCGCCGGATCATGTGGTAGAAAACTTCAACGAAGGCACCGACACCATCCGCCTCACGGGCGGCATCCTGCCCGGCAACGTCCGCATGTGGAGCGAGGGCGGCTATGGCGGGATCGTCATTCGCTACAGCGCGAATGATTTCATCAAGGTCAGCGGCATTTACGATTCCGGCAGTGGTGGTTATCTGCCGGGCGTTGAGCGCATTAGCTTCGACAATAGCACGGTTTGGGATCTAACCAAATCCGCCCCGATGGTCGATACCGACGAAGCGCATACACTTGAGGGATTTGCGGGCAATGACTCGCTGGATGGGCGCGGTGGTGATGACATCATATACGGGCATAACGGCAACGACACGATCACCGGCGGCACCGGCACGGACTATCTGGCGGGCGGCAAGGGCGACGATATCTATGTCTTTAAAACCGGCGATAGCATCGGGACAGGCAGCCTTGAGATCGTCCATGAAACCCTGAACGAGGGCACGGATACGATCCGCCTGACGGGCGGTATTCTGCCCGGCAATGTGCGGATGTGGAGCGAGGACGGCTATGGCGGCGTGGTTTTGCAATATGCGGCCAATGACCGGATTAAAATCTCTGGCGTGACCGATGCGGCCTATAACTCTATGCCCGGCATTGAACGCATTGTCTTTGACAATGGCACGATCTGGGATCTGACCAAGGGTCTGACGATGACGGATACCGATGATGCGCATTATCTGGAAGGATTTGCGACCAACGATATTCTGGACGGGCGTGGCGGCGATGACGTGATTTACGGTCTGGCAGGCAACGACGTTTTACGCGGCGGAACAGGCCACGACAACCTCACCGGCGGCGACGGCAATGACGTGCTCTATGGCGAGGCCGGAGACGATGTGCTTTATGGCGATACGGGCGACGATCTCTATGTCTATAGCGGCGGCAAGGATACGATCTATGAGAGTGGCGGCACCGATACGCTGCTGATTACGGGCGGCAGGACGATCAACGATTTGACGCTGGAAACCGGATCAAATCTTCGCTTTATCGTGACGCTCGGCGTGGATGAAATCACCTTGTCTAGCCATGATTACGGCACGCCCTATCAGGTTGAAACCCTGGCCTTTGAGGACGGGTTCAGGGCGAGCCTTGCCAATACCGGCGGCTGGATCTGGGGGACGAATTCGGCGCAGACCCTGACCGGTACGGCAAGCGCGGATGTGATCGTCGCGCGCGGCGGGAATGACACGGTGCGGGGTGGTTCGGGCAATGACCTCATTCATGGCGGTTCCGGCGACGATACGCTGTATGGCGGCAATGATATCGACGAGATTTTGGGCGGCATCGGCAATGACGGGATTTTTGGCGAGGCCGGGAATGACCGTTTGATCGGTGGTGCGGGGCTAAACAAACTCTCGGGCGGGACGGGCAGCGATACGTTTGTGTTTCAAAAAGCCAATGCGTTCGACACACCGGATGAAATTCTGGACTTCAAAACCGCCGAGGGCGACAGACTTGATATCGCCGATCTCCTTGACCTGCACAATCCGCTGACCGATGCGATTGCCGGGTTCGTGCGCATCACGGAGACGGGGACGAACAGCTTTCTCGCCATCGACGCAGACGGCGGTGCGAACAACTTCGTGACCATCGCCCAACTAACCGGCGTCACCAATCTGACGGCAGGGTCGACGGCGACTGAGGCCGAGCTGAAAGCCCTCGTCACCAATGGCAGCTTGATTATTTAGAAGCGGCGAGCAGTCTGGATTGGCCGGGGCAGGGGAGTAGGGTATGTCACCCGGTCATTCACCCCACAATCATTGCGCAGCTTTTCCCTTCTGCCTTTCGCCCAGCTCCCTCTCATCAGCCCAAGCGTGTAGCGTGATGGCTCTACCGGTTCTGTCACGTCTCCCCCGTTGATCGGCGCCAATAGGCCATTGCTCCCCTTCAGGCGATTCAGCCTGTACAGCCAGACTGGCGGTTTCGCGGCTCGCGTCAATCAGGTTTTACCCGTAACGCTTTCTAAGCCAAGCCTTCGGCCTGGCAAGAAAGCCTAAACGGTCCCCCACAAAACCTGTTGACCCGCCCCTTTGCGAAGCCGCCGGACGTCATCTGTGGCTGAAACGCTCAAGGCGAGCGGACAAGCCCGTCACCGACAACAAACAGGAGATGTCTCATGACCACCACCAACGAGCCAAACCAAAACGCCAATGCCCGCCCGGACTGGGTCGCCAAGACCCGCGAAGGCCATGGCAAAAACGCCAGCTTCGAGCAAATCGGGGTAGGCTGGAGCAGACCGGACGGTTCCGTTTACTTCAAGCCCTACGGCAAACAGATCCTCGACAAGCCGGTCTACCTCTTCAAGCTCCCAGTGTCCGAAGGGTAGCCAACATCCCGAACCTCCCCAAGCGCCCGTTGCCGGATCGGTGACGGGTGCTTTTGTGCTTTTGTCCCGAACGCGCATCACATACGATGGTGTGAGGCAACAGAACCGCCCGCGTTCAAAGGCAGCGTCATCCCCAACCGCCAGAGCATCACGCATGGGTCACATCCCCGGTTCACCTGCGCCGGTCACGGTTCGCTGTCCTACAAAGGAATTCAATCTCTTTACGCTCACCGCAAGATGTGCGTTGTAGTACAAATCTGCGATTTGTCCCAACGCCATCTTGGCAAGGGAACCCGCTGCGCGTTCCCGTTGCATCCCTCCGGCGGTGGTGCACCGATGAGCCTGCTCCTATCGGAGGCTTCATCTAAGGGGTATCGAACCCCTTTGCACCACTGAAGCGTATCGCCGCTTCACCCCTCGCAACCGTCTGGCCGTTGCATCACCAATCAGGGGGAAGTTGCTCCCCCCGATACCCCCTCAAGCAGGTCTTGGGGCCTTGCCGCCCCACCTGCACCGAACCCGGCACAATCGACTGGCCGATTGACCACCAATCAGAAGGGCGTTCCTGCGCATAGCTGAGCTGGAATTTCAAACAACTTGCTTGATATCGATGCCGAGAAGCGCTTTACACAAGTAGCCCCAAAAATGAGAGGCTCTTACAATGTCAGATAATAATTATAAAAATGTTGACAATGTCAGAATGTAAGTGTATAAATATGACAAGGAGGCATACCATGTCAGATGGGCCATACAGAAATTTGCCGTTAAATCGCCCATGGAAAAATGTGGCTGCGGCTCTTTCTCAGGAAGCTACAACTATTTCCGAGGCCTGTGCTCTTATGTCTAAGGCCGTTGAAAAAGATATTGCCAATCAAAATGGTAAATCTCTTATCAGTGAGCTTGAAAAGCTATTCGGAGCTAGCAAGCAGCCTAGCTTATTTACCCTCGACCCGCTTTCTGGCATTGACCTAATAGAGGCACAGTACCCAAAAACACCTTTCGTCGTCTCGATGTGTCGACACGCTCGTTTAGCCTTCAGCCAAGGAAAAAACGGTCAATCGGCTCTTAAGGAAGCCCTTACGTGTGCAATTTCTGAAGTTTCTGAGGCAGGAATACAAAGCATTAGGGAGCACAGCTCTGCAAAGCAAGATGAACAATCAACACTCCGCTACACGCGTGGGCGTTGTGATGAAGCAAGCGGTATATTCGATAACCAAGGAATTGCCGATCTTCTTCTCAAAAAAGAAAAACTACCAAAGACAGTTTCCGCTGATCGCAACGCTATGTTGGATGAAGGACCAGAGTTATGAATCTCGCCCCTGCTAAAAACAGCATAATAAATTTTGATGTTGATGTTGTCGAATCGATTGAAAATTATCGTGACGATAAGAACGTATGCGACCTAAATCGAGACATCCGCTTTGATTCTCAGTCGCTTGAAACTTATTGTTTCGCTCCTTGGGATCCCATCATCTATGACCTTATGCTGGTAATTGCGACTGTTGAGTATTGCGACCATCGTAAAAAGCGAAGTAGCATCTACTGGCCACGTAATTTTTGTTTAAAGATACCGGTGCATGAACCAAATCGGTGGCGTGGTCCTTCTGTCTGTAACACTTTATCCGACACACTTAATTTTTTAACCGGCGACCAATGGCGTTTTGATTTCATTTCAAGACAAAAGAGCTTTCCTGAGCCGCGTCAACTTTATCTCGGCTTAAAACCGAACGGCTTATGCGTGATGGCTTATAGCGAAGGCTTGGATTCGCGAAGTATGGCAGAAATCGTTCGGGCGGAAAACGGTTCAGATACTCTTGTCCGTGTTCGAATTGGGGATAAAGGGAGCGACGTCGCCGAGCGTAATGCCTTTGCAGCTATTCCTTTCAAGGTACAAAAGCCTCATAGTGGAGAATCGAGCTTTCGCTCACGAGGCTTCAAATTTGCCGCCATCAGTGGATTGGCCGCTTATCTGGCTAACATTAGTCGTGTTGTAGTTCCAGAAAGCGGACAGGGGGTTATTGCTCCAGTTCTAATACCGCTTCGAGCAATTTATCAAGATTATCGGAATCATCCTATATTCTTTCGGAAAATGGAAAAGTTTCTTCAGGCACTGCTTGGTCATAAGATTGAATATCAACAGCCCCGTCTTTGGTTTACCAAGGGGGAAACAATTTTATATGCATTGGAAAAAGGTGCACAAAAAGAGGCGCTTTTGAAAACAAGGTCATGTTGGAAAAAGCGCCAACATGTTGCATTTTCTGGAATGCGTCATCAATGTGGTCTTTGCGCAGCTTGCATGTTAAGACGAATGAGCCTTCACCACGCTAACCTGACAGAGGCATCCAGCACGTACTCCTGGGAAGACCTTAATAAAGCCACTTTCTGGGAAGCCGCACCCAATGAACTGAAATCGTCGAGGCTCGAATCAATGCAACGCGACGCTTTTGCTGGTGTTTCACATCTCAACGATTTTGCAGCCTTTGCAAAGAATAAGGGGAAAACAGTGACGCTCGACAGCCATTCATTGGAAATTGCACGTGCGCTTGATAGTGAGCAAAAAGAGGTGCGCCAGAATTTAGACGGACTGATTGAACGTCACGCGTTGCAATGGGATTCTTTTTTGAGCTCCCTTGATAAGGGTTCTTTTATTAAAGAATGGGCTCGGAGGAGATAACATGACAGCAGCCCTTGATATTAGTCCACAAGAGCTTGGCGAACGACTGAAGCTCGCACGAGAAACTGCAAAGATCACTCAAGCTGATGCTGCGAGCGCTATAGGTGCTGCTCGAACTACTCTTGTGGCTATCGAAAAAGGAGATCGCCGGGTAAAAATACAGGAATTGCAAGAACTTGCTAATCTTTATTGCACGTCGGTCAACAAACTCCTCAGACAAGAAGCGCTTCATATAGATTTGGTTCCCAGGTTTCGTCGGCTAAGCGATACCAACGATCCACATATTGATGAAGCGGTTCGTTTAATGAATGACCTTGTTGCGGCTGAGATTGAACTCGAAAACCTTTTAGGCATAAAGCACCCAACGAATTACCCGCTGGAACGCTTTCTTAAATCTGGAGATGTTGTTGCAGAAGCAGAGGAACATGCAAATGAACTTCGAGAGTTTCTGGGGCTTGGTTCTGCTCCGGTAGCCGATATTTTCACCCTAATCGAGATGGGACTTGGAATCCGTCTTTATCAACGTCGCCTTTCCTCTTCCTCAAAGGTATCTGGACTTTTTGCATATGATCCAGCAGTTGGCGCTGCAATCCTGCTTAATGCAAATCACCCTTGGGAGCGTCGTGTACAAACTGCCAGCCATGAATTGGGTCATTTTTATGGAACGCGCCGGATGCCTGAAGTGCTTGAAATCAATGAACGGTTTGTTTCGCGGGAAGAAAAGTATGCAAACACCTTTGGACGCTGTTTTGTTACGCCGCGTATAGTCGTTACCAAAAAATTTCAAGAGTTGACTGCGGGTTCCAGTCGATTAACCCGTCGCCACATAATTTTATTGGCTCATTATTTTGGCGTATCTATAGAAGCAATGGTGCGTAGGCTTGAGGAACTCGAACTTGCACGAAACGGTACGTGGGAATGGTTTAAACGTAATGGAGGAATTACCCGTGAAGATATTTTTGCTGTTATAGGAAGTGCTTCAGAAAGACAGGATTCTGGCAAAGAAGATGCTGATCGCCCACTTTCTCTTCGAATGGGAACGATGGCTTACGAAGCTTGGAAAAAAGAACTTCTGAGTGAGGGACAGCTTGCAGCTTTGCTTAAGCTGGGACGTATCGAACTTAGAAGTTTTCTATATAGCATGGACAATGGAGAAGGTGAGGCGGATGACTTATTCAAGCTGCCTTACTGATTGGTCTGGCACACATCTCGTATTGGATACGAGTGCGGTTATTAATTTATATGCATGCGGCAGAGCAAATGACATTATCGATGCACTGCCTCATGCATGCCTTATGCCCAAAATTGCGGCAAAGGAGTTAGAGGCAGCTAATGCGGAGGCGCGTGAGCAGCTTTCGTTTTTAAGCAGTTTGGTTTCAACATCGCGTATACAACTGATTGATTTAAATGAGAGTTGTTTTGTACATTATGAGCGCTTTGTTTCCGGCTCAAGATCCTTAGATGATGGTGAGGCTGCCGTTCTTGCTATTGCTCTGGAGCATGGATTCTTGCCTGTTCTTGACGAACGTAAGGCTCGCCATCGAGTGCTTGATGAAAAACCAAATATTATTGTGCCATCAACCATTGACCTGTTTTTACACCCGACTGTCTTTCAATCGCTTGGTAGCGAAGCTAGCGTAGATATTATTTACACCGCACTTCAAAAAGCCAATATGTCAGTGCTTCCAGAGCAAAGAGATACAGTCATAGCATTAATAGGGAAAGAACGTGCCAAGACTTGTCAAAGCTTGCCAAGGTTTAAGAGTTTGTGTCAGACCATTTAAAAATTGAGAATTGACGTGGTTTGGCATTTTAAAAACTCAGGTTGGATTTTTTGCTTTCGAGTCTGCTAACCCCGTTCTCCTCCTCCCCGTCCCAGGCCATGCCTCACCAATCCGGGCGTTATAGCCGGGGGCGGGGTGTCGTCAAGGGGCGGCTGCGCCTTGGTGACCCACCCTTGACGCCTCCCCTTTAACCCCCGGCTCCTGTTCCGCCCGTTGAGGCACACCCTGAAACGGAAAGGAACAGACCATGACTCGCACTGCAAACTCTCGTAAATCCCATCAATCCGACAGCCCCCGCGCTGACGTTTACACCCGCGTCACCGACACGATTATCCATCAGCTTGAACAAGGCGTTCGCCCCTGGATGAAACCCTGGCAAGCGGGCCACAAGGCAGGCCATGTCTCCAAACCGCTGCGCTGCAACGGCCAGAAATACAAAGGCATCAATGTCCTGATGCTCTGGGCGCAATCGATGATCAGCGGCTTTGAAGCGCCGATCTGGATGACCTACAAGCAGGCGCAAGAGCTTGGCGCTCAGGTCAAGAAAGGCGAAAAAGGCTCCCTCGTCGTCTATGCAGACACCTTCCGCAAGGAAGAAGCCAACGACAAAGGCGAAACCGTCGAACGCGATATCCCCTTCATGAAAGGCTACACCGTGTTTAACGTCGAACAGGTCGAAGGCTTGCCAGAACATTTCTACGCCCACCATCAGCCGGAGGTGCTGAACACCGCTGAACGGCTGGAAGCGGTGGAAATTTTCATCCAGAACACCAAAGCCGTTATCCAGCATGGCGGAGCGTCGGCTTTTTTCTCACCCGCTAAAAACTTCATCCAAATGCCACCTTATGAGCACTTTTCATCTCGTGAAGGCTACTATGCCACACTGGTGCATGAGCTGACCCACTGGAGCGGCGCAGAATCTCGGCTAAACCGTGACATGAGTGGACGTTTCAAAACCGCATCCTATGCCGCCGAAGAACTGATTGCCGAGATGGGCGCAGCGTTCCTGTGTGCCGATTTGGGCATTACATCCGAAATCAGGGAAGACCATGCAGCCTATCTGCAAAGCTGGCTCAGCGTGCTGAAAGACGACAAGAAGGCTATCTTCACAGCCGCCGCCCATGCCCAACGTGCTACCGATTACCTGCACTCCTTACAAACACTGCAAGCCGAGCCCCTGGCATCCTAGCCGGGAGTTTTTGCTATCTCCCTGCCGGGCTTGGGAACAAGTCCGGCTTTTTTCTGGTAAGCAAGAACTATGACCTAAGAAATAATTTTATTAGAAACCAACTTTAAAACCTTGTGCAATAAGCGTGAGGCGGGGTGTAAATCCTGTCACTGATCAAGAACCGCCGGACACTGACGTATTCCTGAATTTATAAAATACTTCTCTTTTAAAAATTGCCGGAGAGGTTCTGGAGGATAAGACCCATTTTCCAGATCAAAATACAGACGGCTTACATAATAATTGCTGTAAGAATATTTGCACTCAGCCAAACGGTATTTTCCTGATTCAATTTCATAGCGCCAATCAAAGAGCAATGGATGTAGCAAGAAAAACAAAGTCGACATTTGATAGCTTCCAGTGTAATTCGGGTTTACCGGTTTCTCATCGAGCGAAAATAACTTGTTTGGTTTTAATTTTAAGGTCTGCATAGATAAGGGTACAAGATAGATGCTCACCAGGCGTTGAGAACCTCTTCTTTCAGGCAAGAGCAGTTCCATCTGGTTTGCATATGAAGGCATTTTTGGAAATAACGGTGAAAAATTTTGCGGCGCGTTAAAATACTCTCTGCTTGCGACAGGAGCAGGAATCTCTTTGTAATGAAAATTAGTATTTTTATCAATAATGCGGCTTGATATACCATTATTTTGAGAGTTTCTCACGCCTTTTAATATTGAAAGGCGGGTTTCATACTGCTGACGCAGCCTTTGGTCATTTTCAAATAATAACTGCTTTTGCGCAAGGCTTAACTGGGCATCTTCTTGCTTTCTGAGGGAGTCGATATATCTTTCGACCGATTGATTGAGGCTTGATTGATCCAGCCCTCTTGATGTTTGCCACTGTCCGTTATTTTGAGTATACGTTCCTTGGTAGGCTCGCCTTGAAGGGAACGGCTGATTGGCAAAACCAGGTAAGCATTGCGTTGCGCATATCATTGCAAACACAGAAATTAAAAAAGCAAGCTTGCAGCATTTTATAAAATTAAAATCAGCTTTTTGCATTGCGATTAAAGCAAACCTCTGCAAAGCACTACCAACATCTGAAAAGCGCACTCAAACTAGATAAATTATACCACTGAGCAGCTTGATGTCCTGGAACTGTGACTTCTCACAGTCCCCGTTGCTTAAATTATTCCTTGCTTTCTATTGCCAGAAAACCATCGCAATCCCTTCCCCACACGCATCCTCTCCTTGGCTTGCCCCGCCCTCAGTCATGGCCGCGTTCTGGCAGAGGGCGCGAGGTCGTTCAAGGGTTCCCGCCACGGCGGCTGGCTGCGCCAGCCCTTGAGCGTCCCCGCTCTTGCCCCCTGCCTTGGGTGCCGCGTCCTTCGGGACGGTTCAACCCAAAGCAAAGGAGCATGATCATGGGTCTTGATATGTACGCAATGGTTCTCAAAAAAGCACCGGAAACAGCGGTGGATTTTAACACCGAGGGTGCCACGGAACTGCATTACTGGCGCAAACACCCCAATTTGCATGGCTGGATGCAAAAGCTGTACGCCCAAAGAGGCGGCACGGCCTCCTGCTTCAACTGTGTGCCGGTTCAACTGGATACGGAAGACCTCGACCGCCTGGAAGCCGACATCAAGGCCAAAAAGCTACCCTACACGGACGGCTTTTTCTTCGGTAAGTCCAAAGGTACTGAGATTGACGACGATCTCGCCTTTATTGCCAAGGCCAGAGAGGCGATTAGCAACGGCTTAACCGTTTTCTATGAGTCCTGGTGGTAATCCTGTGTATCTGAAATCACAGCCGGGACGAGCAATCGTCCCGGTTTTTTGTTGCTTGACAAGAAAGACGGCTAAGGGCTTTGCCCTCGCGCCTGCAAGGGTCTTCGCTGAACGGGGCGAGCCGTATCCCCAACCTTCCTCCGCCTTGCTTCGTGCAGGCCGGGCGATACCCCTCGGCTTGCCCCGCCCTTGCAGTTGCTACCCCACTCTCGGCGAGGGCCAGGGTTGTATGCGCAACCCATTTTTCATTAAGGAGAAAAGCCCATGACCATGAACCAAATCATTTGCGGCGAGGCGACCCGGATACTGTCCACTTTTCGCCCCCAATCCATTGACCTGGTGATTACCGACCCGCCTTATCTCGTCCGGTATCGTGACCGCGACGGGCGAACCCTTGCCAACGATGACAGCCCGGAAGCCGTCCTGTCCGTCTATGCCGAATTATACCGGGTATTGAAACCGAATAGTTACTGCATCAGCTTTTACGGCTGGAATGCCATCGCCGAGTTTTCGGAGGCGTGGAAAAACGCCGGGTTCAAAACCGTGGGGCATATCGTCTGGACAAAGCCTTACGCCTCCCGTGCCAGCCATACCCGTTACCACCATGAATCCGCTTTTATTCTGGCCAAGGGCTTTCCCCAAAAGCCGGAAGACCCAATGAGCGATATTCAGCCTTGGGCATATAGCGGGAACAAGCTGCACCCGACCGAAAAAGCGGTCAGCGTCATCGAGCCGCTGGTGCAGCATTTTTCAAAGCCGGGCGACATTGTGCTTGACCCGTTTTCCGGGGCGGGCAGCACGTCGGTTGCCGCCAAGCGCAACCACCGTTGTTCCGTCGGGATTGAACTGGAAGCCGCCTATTGCGAAATCGCCCGCAAGCGTTTGGCAGGCGTGGGCAGCATCCCCAAATCTGCCAAAGCCGGATAAAGCCATCCACCCAATAACAGCATAAACTCTCCCCAATAATGACCATTGGGGAGAGTTGCTGCGCGCGATAAAAATTTGCGCCGCCTGTTCCATGCCGGAACAGGCGGCGCTTGTTGGAGAATGCGGAAACACACCGCACCCTGCTTTCCTTGCGGATGATGGTCTGTCTTTGCCCGGCCTCCGTCAAGGCAACCCGTCAGATCTTTTTCAGTTGGGGAAGGGCTTCGCCCTTCGCCTTGACCGACACCGCGCAAAGGCAGGAGAGGCATCCAGGAAAACATGGGGGAGCTGTGGGCGGCGATTGACTATTCGCTTTTTTGATAAAATTGACAAACTGTGTGCGACCAACATTATTCGCCGCGATAGACGTTATCGTAAAAATCGATAATTTCAGGTTTTGTTGGGCGGTCTGATTTAGTGGAACCATTTTAATGTCCGACGATCTAAAGGCAGCTAAAACCCCCCTTGCTAAACTCCATCAAGATATGGAGGTCATCAACCGACTGACCAACCCGTCTTATCTGAAAGCATTCAAGCAGATGGAGCGCACATTAGAACCCATCCGCCGTCAACAATTGGCAATCAGAAGCATCCTAAAAACGTCTGGAATAATGACCCAGATGCAGGAGATAGCCAGTGCCAATCAACACTGGCAAGAGTTGATAAAGCAGCTTTCCGCCACTAGCCGTATTGCTGAAAGCGTTAATGCGGTGCACCACTCATGGCTTGAACGATTGAAGCCTCTTCAGCAAGATCTCTCGCAGTTTTCACAACTTCAAGTATCTGCCAGACTGGCTCTTTGCGATACGTCCTTAAGGCTTGTCGCAACGGAGCAACTCTTGGCGGGTGTAAATTTTGAATTAATCAGAAGTCGTTTCCAAATCGAAATGCCGGTTATCTCTGGACTGGAAAGATCGATAACGCAGGTTGCCGCTTCTTATGGCAATTTAGCAGAATCATTGCGGGATATATCGGACATCACGAGGCTACCGGCTTTCGTTTTACCAGGTGCTAGCCGCGAAATCTATACTACCAGCTTTGCGCTCAATACCCTTCACCAGCAAGATGAACGGGATGAGGAAAAGACCGAAACAGAAATTCAACTTGTTACTGAGGCGGAGTTTGAGGCGTCCGGTTGTATTGTTCTTCTGCAACAGATCGACCCTGGACTCGCTCGACCTTATATCGGTGCCAGAGATGCTCTGTACAGCAACAACGCTGACCGAGCAAGACACATACTCAGTTCACTAAGAGAGTTATGGAACCATTTACTCAGGCGATTAGCACCCGATAACCTGGTTTCTGCGTGGATTCCTAGCTTATCCACCAATCAAAAGGATCTTTTGCATGAGGGCAAGCCAACGCGTCGAGCCAGAGTGCTTTATGTTTGCAGAGACCTGAACAATGAGCCTTTGACTGAGTTCATGACGCATGATACGCGGGCATTGGTGAAGTTGATCGAGTTATTCAATCGGGTTCACGAATTGGAAACGGAGCTGACGGATGAGCAACTGCGAGCCATTCTGCTCAAAACAGATTCCTGGTTAATGTATATACTGCAAATTTCCATGGGTAATTTTAACCAGTAAGCAGAATAAGTATCCAAGAGAATAGCGAACGCTGTGGCCTATAATAAGTTTACCCGTTATCTTCTTTTTCATACGGCCCCAGAAACCGCTCGCCGTTGAAGTGGATCATATGGGTCGGGGCTTCGGCGACCCAGACTTCGGTTTCCCAGGATATATCGGCGAGGTATCGCGCCATGGTCGAACGGTCGGGGAAGGCGGTGACATAGACCAGTCCCGGCCTGGATTCACAAAACAGCTTCGCCAGCTCCTCATGACGCTTGGCGTCCACCGGGCCGTGGCTGGTGACGGATTCGACCAGCAGCAGCCAATCCTTGGCGGGGTAATGCAGCACCACATCCGGCATTTTACCGTGGCGATCCACGGTGATGCCCATGTCGGCAAGCCGGTCGCGCTGGAAATACCCGATCTTGTCGCCAGTATCGCCGACATAGATCACTTCGGCTCCCGGCGCATAACGCGGCGCGAACTCAACGATAATGTCCCGGATCAACTGGCTGTGCGCGCCGGGCGTCAGGGAGATTTCCTGTCCGTCGGCCACCTCGACCGGGATCATCTGCATCGCGCGTTCCCGTGCGTAACGCTCGGCCAGGGTTTTCTGCTTGGCAAGATAGGCCGATAGCACCGCGCTCCATTGCTCCGTCCCGTAGGTCACGATGACCTCGAATGCCTCCGGGCTGATCTGGTAACAGGCTTTCGGGCTGTTGACGGCGCGTCCCGGCTCATCGGGGTTATAGAGCGCTATCGCCGCATCGACGAACTGGTGCATGGTCTGGCGGCGGAAGGTTTCGCGGGTGTTGGGCGCGTAGTTTTTGCCGTAATGCTCCAGGCAAAACTCCATGATCGGGGTAATGCCCATCAGCGGGCGCTCAATCGACTGCCAGGAACCGCCGGGCTTGAGATCGAGCAAGGCCAGCAGGGTGAGCGCCGAGCGATCGTTATGCTGGGCTTTGGGCATGCCGAGTGCCTTGACGACGGCCAGCGCCTCGTCGATTTTCTGTTGAACGGTCACCGGGTCTCTTGTTCCTTCCGTATCCATGCGCTCGATTTCCTTGTTCACAATTGTGTCGATAACCGCCTGTTCCGGCAAAACCTGTCCGCTCACCTGTTGTCCCATCCGCTCCAGCGCACTCTTGTCTGGGTAACGGAAGGATCGCAGATCGGTGGCGTTCACCTGCGTATGCCCGTTAAATTGCCGGAAATAGCGATCCAGCAGCGTGCTGTTGAGATAAAGCGCAAGCCCGTAGGCCATATCGCGGGAAAGACCGGTTTGCCCGGCATGGAAAACATTGAGGTGGTTCTCAAACCCCACCCACTCACCGGGCAGCGAGGAATCGTAGACGGCGGCCACAATACGCCGCGCCTCCTCCTTTGTGCTGAAGCGCTTGGTGACGACGTAATGCCCCCGGTTCGGCCACAGCCATTTGCGCGATTCGTCCGACAGGTGAAGCGCATTCGGTTTTTTGCCCGGTTTTGGCCAGCACAGTGCCCCGTCCTGAAAATGAACGGGATAGAGCAGCGGCGCGGTATCCGCCTCCGGCACCTTGCGCAAATCCGCTTTCAGTCGAAAATCCACCACCGGCCCCGTCGAGACGCTCATACCCAGCGCATCAAGCGAGGTTTCAAACACCCCGATCCGATCCAGAATTTGTTGCTCAAAATCCGTAGCGGCAATGTGGATAAAGCGTTCCGCGTCGCCCGGTTTGACAATCGAGGCATACGGCACATGGCGAAGCGTCATGTCGCAGGCCTCCATCTGTCCGGTGTCGGCATCCAGCCTAAACCGCCCGTCGCGGCTGGAGGAAATGGTGACGCTGTCCCGACTTACGCCCTTGACCGCATGCAGGATAATGTTTTCCTGCAAGACGTCGTCTTCCTTGAATGCCTGGTTTCTGGACTCAAAAACGTGCAGGCGTTTGAGGCTCATTTCACTCAGCAGAAATTCCCGAAACGGCCTGAAATATGGGCCGTTGCAAAAAGAGCGTGGCACGATGGCGACCAGCTCACCGCCTGGTTTGAGCAACCGGATAGCGAGCGCCATGAAGGCGGTGTAGAGGTTGGAGGTATCAATCCCGATACGGCTCAGGGCAAGGCGGTGTGCGGAATCTGAATGAATTTTCTTGTACGGCGGATTCATGATGACATGCGTGTAAAGCGCGTCGCTGGCCGGGCCTTTCAGCAGATTATGGGTCAGCAGCCCGGCCCCGTCCTCAATAAAATCGGCTGCCTTGACCGTTTCGGTGAAGGCGATTCCGGCATCCTCCGCCAGAGAGCGGCTATGATTGAGGGTTGAGTGCAGATAATCCAGCAGCACCGGCTCAATCTCATAGGCGGTGAGGGAAAGACTGCTCGGGCGTTGCTCCCGGTTGAGGCATTCCTCAACAAACGCCGCCGTCAGCGAGCCTACCCCAGCGCCGGGGTCAAGTAAGGCGATATCCAACCCGCTGATATTCTCAAACAGACTGGCCATGAAGCTCGCAATCGGCGCGGGCGTCATGAACTGCCCCAAAACCGAACGAGTTTCCGGGTTCAGCTTGCGGTTCGCATCAAGGCGAAAAAAATCTATGCGCTCAGCAAGGGCGGCTTGTGCCATCAGGCAAGGTCTCAATTTCGGGTAGACGATTATATGACCCCATTATCTCATACCCGGTCATGGCAAGCGAAGGGCTTATTGAGCGTGGTTGTTTTTAGTATGAATAATCAAGAATGGTATTATTGTTGAGCTAAAGCGTATGAAACTCCCTTATTCGTGAGGCTTTGTCTGATTGTGGAAGAAGCAATCAAAAACATATACAAATGGTCAAAATTTTTCTATCACTCTATCCCGTTTCTTCTTGAAAGCGCTATAAAATTTGTTCGAGGCCTGCTTTTGCTTGCCGTGCAATCTGCGCCTGTTACTATCCCCCTTGCTTTGATACTTACAGCTGGTTATGTCTATTGCTTTGTCTGGACAAAAGATGCAGAAATCAAGTTGGCCAATACCGCGCCTTATCCTGTCAAATTTGCCTTGATGTATCCAAATCTAGAGGGAAAGGATATTGTTTCGGGTTGGATTAAACTGAATCCTGGTGAGAGCGCCACTATCAAGAAATCTTTCAGGAATCAGAGTCCCTTTTACACGCGAAGCCCTGAATTCTACGTCTATATCGAGGCACAAGATAGACGAATTGGATATGTTAACCAGTATAGCGGGGATTTTGAACTGGAAAGACAAGCTGAGGCCACTCGGTATATGTCTCAAGGCAAATGGAGTGGCTGCTTACAAGACCAAGAGTCGTTTGAAACTCGCGCAGACGATTGCAATGAAAACTCCTATGTTGGAGGCTTTGAAATAGCAGCAAGGGCCGCCAACAAAGAGTTATTCTTCTTTGCAATGCAGCATCCGCGTCGCCCTATGTTTAATGTGGAGGGCGATTGGGAAAACGATTCCGCGTTATCTGAAGCACTTTTGAAGACACAAAATCTGGCGCAGGCTATTGATGCACAGATTGAATTTTTAGAAAAAATATCTGGAAAAGACATTCCAGTCTGGATCGGAGGCGAACTGGATGATTTCAATGCTCCGCTCAATCCGGGCGTAACTATTCATTCAGTTTTTCCAGCAACAATCTGGCGTGAACCCAATCCGCTACAGGAAAATGACATTATTTTATCAATTGATGGACATCCTGTATTCGGTGCCCAAGATGCATATAAATATTTGGTGGATCATGCCACATCTTACTCCTTGGGTATTCGTGAACCAATCATTTATAGCGTTTTGCGAAACGGTCAACGCATAAACGACATAAAAGGAAGCTATTATTTCAATCTCAGTTATCCAGGATACGGGAATGATGAATCGGGATTAGCTGCTATAGCTGGTTTGATCGACGGTTTGTTTTTTGGACAATCCCCTTTTCTGTACTGTATGGGTGATGCCATCGGTGCTGGTTTGCAGAACGGGTGGAAGAAAGCATTAAATGATTCCTGTATAAGGTCTGGTTATAATAATTGCAGTGTTAATGAATCCCCAGATTTCAAGCCTATTGAACATTGTGATTGGAAAGCCGACCAGCACAAAGCTTTGCTTGAGCAAAAGCATTCCGAAACACTGCATTCAGCTGAAATGTTGGCTGTCTTTATGCCCTTTTCGGCTGGCCGGATGCTGTTTGCAAAATCTGTAAATCGTTGGGCAAGAACGACCGCAGGCAGTGCCAGATTGGCAAAACCTCTTGCTGGCGTAACCAATGAGTTTATCGAATCAGCCTTGTGGTCTATGGGAACAGCTTCACCCGGTATGAGCGGTAAGCAAATTGCACAATCAGCCTTTCGTGACGCTGCATCTTACGCTGCGGTAGGTTTTGCAACCAGTTACATCATGAAGTAAGGGGTAAAAAGTTTCATGAAAAAGCTTTCATTGTCTTTGAGGGTTCTCTTTTTTATCACACTAAGCCTGGGAAGCGCCTCTTATGCTGAAACAGCAGCCGGTAGAATGTGGAGACACCAACCCCACCTTCCGAGCACTTCAACCTTAAAGCCAAGTCATACTTCACCTCATCTTGATGATGCGATACATCACACGCCAAGACCAGCTTTTCACCCGCCAACCAATAACCCTTATATCGCGCCATCAAGCACGGGATCTCTCGGCGGAGGGAATCCATCGTCCAGGATGCAATCTGGGATGTTTGGAACGGGAAATACCCCAAGAAACCGCGATTTTTCAACACTGAATTTGCCGGGCGGCGAGCAGCTTCCTAACAGAAAGCTCATCACACCCAGCAATCAAAATTCGCCTGTTTCCCCTGTGACTTTACCGCAGCCGCAAAAGCCCAAACCGGTTGCGGTTGTCCCAACAAAAAAACCGGATGTTAAACAGCAACTGAAATCCACCACTGCATTAACGCCACCCGCCCGGCTTGCACCGACAAAACCTACAGTGAGTATTGTTGAAAAGAAAAAGCCCACATTGGCTCAGGGCGCAGGCGGTGGACAAAAGCCACCAGAGCCGCCGTCAAACAAAGCAAAAAGAAAGGTTACGGTGATCGGAGCTGGGCCGACAAGAATTCAAGGGGTTGATAGGGTTCCCCCACAATCCCTCAATAAGAGTTCGACAAATGCTAGAACTATATACAACGATAGAAACAAACTTAGACAAACAGCATTGGATATTAAATTTATTAAAGGAAAAGCTGTTCTCATAAGTCCTCAAAAAACCACTATACAGGGGTTACAAACTAAAAAAATTAAAGCTTATAATGGTAAAAAAGCCTCTAATGACACAATAGTTAATTTGAACAGAGATAAGCAAGGTAAACATCAGCTTGGCCACAACGGATACAAACAGGCTGGCACAAAAAGTATCTTGACACATCCAAATCCTGAGTATTTACTAAAAAATTATGCAGGAACCGGTATTCAAATGGGGTCTATTCCACGAGGAATGCCAAATTTTAGAGAGAGGGTAAATTTTGGCACTGTCATTGGCGAATATCGAGATGAGTCTGGTAATCATAAGGCAAAAACTATCTGGGGAATAATTCACTATGATGGAAAAGGGTTAGCCCACATAATCCCAGACTTGGGGCCAAACAAAAATGGTCGGTAAAAATTGAAAAATCGTAGAGATACTCATAGCCAACTTATTTGCTCAATATCAAGAGCAATCTTGGGAACAATAACACCAAATGTACGAGCTGTTGGCGGATCTTTAAGTGCAGATGATGTTGTCGATTTTGTTGTTATTTTTGACAAGCCACCAACTCAAGAGGAATTGAGTGACTTTTATGTTGCCGGTTCTGAAATTGTTGCTGATGGCAGAAGTTTTATAAATGAATATTTTATAACAATTGAAAGTTCAAAACCTCCTGAGCATAAAAATTTAGAAGTACTTGTTTATCTACGAAAAGAATAAGGAACTTTACATCCCAGGCTCAAAATTACGATCCCGACGACGGGCTTGTGATAGCTTGAGCGTCGGTTTCATCTCCGGCGCTTGCCCCATTTCCATGTACCAGGCCATCTCCTGCCGCAGGGTGCACATGCGCTCCTGATACCGGGTTTTGAATTGCTGGAACTCGGTTTGTAGCACCCGGCGTTCGGCCAGTTGCTTGGCGATGAGCGCCTCGCGCTCTGCCTTGTCTCGTTCTTCACAGCGTTGGTAATCCCGCTCGGCGGCTTTGACTTTGCTCTGGTATTCGCCGGTCAGGCGACCCCAGAGACTGCGTAAGCCGCGCGGAATGCTCGCCTGTCTGGCCTTTGCCTCTTGCAGGGCGCGTTCTTCCTGCCTGGCTCTCAAGGATTCTCGGCTTTCCCGGTGATATTTGACCAGCGCCCGTTTTCGGGTTCGCAGCGGGGCGGCCTCGACCTGAGCTTCGGTTTTGACCTCCTCCATATAGGTTTTTAGGCGATCCGTCATTTGGTGCTGGATAAGCTGTTTGGTTTGCTCGACGCTGGGCAGATCGTCAGGTTCGCCGAGGCGTTCTTTGAGCGCTTTGCTTTTCACGTCCAGCCAGCGGCTAAGGGAATAGACCTCGCCCCGGATATCGACGGCGACAAAGCCGCGCTTGTCGCCCCGCGCTAGGCGGTAGCCGTTTTGTTTGAGGGCATGAACAAAGGCCTGTTTGTTCGGTGATACCGCCCAGCATTCCTGCAACGCCCCCTTGATGACTTTCGGGTCATCGCCCTGCCGCTTGGCCTGTTGCCATTCGGCGAGGGTGTAGTTTGACGGATCGCGGTTCTTGTTGTCCTGCAAGCCATTGGGCAAGCGCCATCCATGCTCAAAATAGATCTGTTTGGAGACGTCCCGCAGCTTCATCTTGTAGTAGGGCAGGGGGATCGCCTTCATTTCCCCGGCCTTGATGCGCGACCAGACGGCGTGGCAGTGGCGGCGGCCTTCTTTTTCGTGGAAGACGACCACGCGGGGTTGACCGCTCAGGCCGGTTTTTACCTCAATCTCTGTCAGCGCTTTTTCAAAATCGGCGACCGGGACGTTTTCCCGCTCGGGCGGATTGAGGCTGACGGAGAACATGTATTGTGTGCAGCGGGTGCCTTTACTCAGCGCCTGGATTTCCCGAAACGCGCCGCGAACGTCATTGGACACAAAGCCGCTGATCTCATGGATTTCGACGTGCTCGTTCTCTTCGGTTTTCAGCAGGTGGGCGGCGAGTTGCGCCGCGCCACCGCGTTGGCTACCCTTAAGAATCAACGTCAGCCCCCTCCTCCGCCTCGATCATCCCGAGCGAGCGCATGAGCATGAAACGAATGTGCCGCACATGCTGGCAGGCCTCATCCAGCTCCTGCTCCAGCGCCGGGTTGACCTCAATCGTGCCCATATTGGCGGATTTGGCGATCTGGTTGAGGTTGCTGGCAATCCGCGATGCGCCGAGCGCCGCCAGCACGGCAGCCAAAGTTTGCTGGTCTTTCACCGGGCGTTTGTTGCGGCTTTTGCGGGGTTTGGCTTTTTCGCCAAACAGCCGTTGGCGAATATAAGCGCCAAGGCTCATGCCCCCGGCATCGCGTTCCAGTTGGCAGCGCTCCTCAAAGGTCAGCCGCAGGGAAAACGGCGGCGGCGGTTTTTGCCCGGTTGTCGGTTTGGGCTGTTCACAGGCTCCGGCAGCAGAGCTGAAAATTGCTGCCAGGTTCAGTGTTGTTTGAGAGGTGGAAGCGCTGCTCATTGCTCAACCCCTCCCGACTCGCTGAACAGCTCATCTTGCAGGGGTTTGAGTTGTTGCTCCCATTCGGCTAAAATCTGAAAGAAGGAGTTTAAACTATCTCCTTCACAGTCCACCATTTTCAAAGCACGTGTCGATGCAATCGACAGGTTTTTCGGACGTGTCGAAAAAATCGAAAAAAATGTACACGTCTTGTTTCGGATTACTCACTCAACACATCAATCAGCTGTTTGTTGAGGTAATACTTTTCTCTTCCTAAAAAAATGGGCATGAGTATACCTAGATCAGATAGCGTGTTTAAGTAACTTCCCGCGGTTTGGCGTTTTGCAATGCCAGCTTGTTCTATAAAGCGAATTTTACAATATGGATGTGCAAATAAAATATCAACCAATTCTTGGCTGTAGATTTTGGGAGCCTTTTCTCTGATCAGCGCTTTAACATCTGTCATTAGATGGAGGATTTTATCAATCTTGGTGATCGACTGCAATGCAGACATCTTTACCCCGTAAAGCATATATAAAATCCAACGTTCCCATTCACCATTGTTTGTAACAGCGCGCAAGCCTTCGTAGTATGCAGTTTTGTTCTCAATGATGAAGCGGCTTAAATATAGAATAGGCCAGTCTAGTAATTGTTGCTCAACCAGGTAGAGTACATTTAAAATTCGTCCGGTCCGGCCGTTACCATCTGAAAATGGGTGTATTGCCTCAAATTGATAATGTGCAATGGCCATTTTGACCAAAGGGTCATAATCCATGTCTGGGTGATGTATAAAATGTTCCAGGTTGGCCAACTTTTCTCTAATGAGTGCCTCACCTTCAGGGGGGGGTGTAAATTGTGTCCCCTTGTAAGGTTGCGATTTTAGTGCCCGGTGTTTTTCGGATGCCAGCGCTAGTTTGCTTAATGGTTTGATAAATGCTTTCAAATAATCTGGTAGAGAAAGGTTTATTTTCTTTGAGTTGCTCAAAAGCTTGCCATAGAGCTTCTCGGTACCTTAGCACTTCTTTTGTTGCTGGATCAATAATGGTTTCTGCACTAGAAGCGGCTCGAAATAGTTCGTCTTGCGTGGTGACAATATTTTCAATTTCACTGGAACTTTTGGCCTCCTGAAGAATCAGAGAGTCGAGCAAAAGCTTTGGGTTTGGAATCTGTTGAATGCATCGTTTGAGTTCTGCAAGCGCAGCGCGAGATTCAACAGTTCTTTTGAGAATTGCACGCGTTTCGACCTCAATATTAGCTGGTGGTAACAAGGGTAGGCCATTGTAGGGAAGCTCTGGATCAAAACCGATCATCGTAATTTCATTCTTCTCGGTGCTATGATACGCAATGCTATTGTACTACAGCTATTTTCGCTAAAGGAGCTGCTGGATGACCGTGGTGTCGCCTTTCCCCAACCTGAAAACGCTTGCCAACCACCCGGAGTTTACCCTGGTGGGAGGAATTCCTCGTCAAAAATCGGTGTACTCTACAGAACAAGCCCAAACGGCGGAGACGTTCGGCTTTAAATGGGCCAAGCGAGACACCTACGAGTCGCCCGAGGTGGAGACGACCTACCGCAACTGGCTGCAGGAAAAGTATGTGCGGGCGTCGGGCCTGGATCTGGCTGGGCTGACGGCGGGAAAGTCCATTTTGGATGCCGGTTGTGGGGCGGGCCAAAGTGCGCTGCTGCTGTTTGGCGACTGTTTAAAGCAAGCGCACTACCTGGGGCTGGATATTTCTACGGCGGTGGAGGTGGCAGCCCAGCGCTTTGCGGAAAAAGCCATTCCCGGTGAGTTTGTACAGTGCTCCCTGCTGGATATTCCTGCCGAGCTGGGAAATTTTGATGTCATTTTTTCAGAAGGGGTGTTGCATCACACGGATTCCACCGAACAAGCCGTGCGCTACCTGGCCGGACGACTCAACCCGGGTGGCACGTTGATGTTTTATGTGTACAAAAAAAAGGCGCCCATCCGCGAGTTTACCGATGACGCCATTCGCGAACAGCTGGCGACCCTTTCCAATGAGGCGGCCTGGGAGGCGCTAATGCCGCTGACGAAGCTGGGCAAGACCCTTGGGGACCTTGATTTGGAAATTAATGTGGAAGACGATATTGATTTGCTCGGGATTCCAGCGGGCAAGCATCCACTACAGCGCTTGTTTTACTGGTACATTTTTAAGGCCTATCACCGGCCCGATTGGACGCTGGAGGAGATGAACCACGTGAACTTTGACTGGTACCGGCCCACCAACTGCCACCGTCACACCCCGGAAGAAGTGCGTGGCTGGCTGGATGCCCTGGGCTTGACGGTAAAACACCTGCACGTGGAAGAGGCCGGAATTACGGCCATTGCACAGCGTGGCGCTTAGCCGTGTGTGGCATTACCGGCATTTTTAACACCAACGGACAACCTGCTTCTGCTGTGCTGTTGCGGCGGATGACGGATACGATTGTGCATCGTGGACCCGATGGCGAAGGCTACTACGTGGAAGGTCCCGTGGCGTTGGGCCATCGTCGTTTGGCGATTATCGATCTCTCCCCGGCGGGGCATCAGCCAATGATGAGCCCGGATGGCCGTTTTGTACTGACCTTTAACGGTGAGGTGTACAACTTTCAAACCCTCCGTCTGGAGTTGGAATCCTTGGGGCACGCGTTCCACTCTCGAACGGATACCGAAGTGGTTCTCCATGCCTATATTCAGTGGGGACCGGCGGCCATTCATCGGCTGAACGGCATGTTTGCCCTGGCCATTTGGGATGCGCGGGAGCAGACTCTGTTTTTGGCCCGGGATCGCTATGGCATTAAGCCCCTGTATTACCACTGGAGTGGACAAACGCTGTTGTTCGGCTCGGAAATGAAAGCACTGCTGGCGCATCCGGCCTGTAAACGCCAACTGCGCCCGGAAGGCTTGCTGGAATACCTGACGTTTCAAAACTTTTTAGGCCAGCAAACCTTGTTGGAAGACATTGAGGTACTGCCCCCCGGCTGCTGGATGACGGTGCCGCTGGAGGCGCAGACGCTACCCACGCCGCAGCCGTATTGGGATTTTCACTTTCGAGAACCCAGCCAGGTGTTGCCAGAGGCGGAGTATCTCGAAGAGCTGGACCGGCTCTTTCAGCAAGCCGTCAGTCGTCAGTTGGTGAGTGATGTGCCGGTGGGCGCGTTTCTGTCGGGTGGTATGGATTCTGGCTCCATTACGGCGATTGCCGCGCGGCAAATCCCCTATATTCAGTCGTTTACCGTGGGGTTTGATTTGCATTCGGCCACGGGCTTGGAAATGGGCTTTGATGAGCGCCAGCGGGCCGAATTGATGTCTTATCGGTTCAAGACCGAACATTACGAAATGGTGCTCAAAGCAGGCGATATGCAACGCGCCATGGCGGCCTTGGCCTGGCATATGGAAGAGCCTCGGGTGGGGCAGAGTTACCCTAATTTTTATGCCTCCCGGTTGGCCAGCAAATTTGTAAAAGTCTGCCTGTCCGGCGCCGGGGGCGATGAACTGTTTGCGGGCTATCCGTGGCGGTATTACCGCGCGGTGGTAAATGAAAGCAAGGCCGATTACCTGGCCAAGTATCACGATTTTTGGCAGCGGTTGATTCCGCAATCGGCAATGGCCAACGTGTTGGGCCCTATCTGGTCGCAGGTGGGTCATTTACGCTCGCAAGATTTGTTTGAGTCAGTCTTTTCGCGATCGATGCACTACCACGCGGTCGATGTGCGACGACCTGAGGAGAGTATCCATCACAGCTTGTATTTTGAGGCCAAGACCTTTTTACATGGCTTATTGCTGATGGAAGATAAGCTCAGTATGGCCCACAGCCTGGAAACGCGGGTTCCGTTTTTAGACAACGACCTGGTGGATTTTGCCATGCAGGTGCCCATTCACCTAAAGCTGGGCAATTTGGCCGAAGTGGTGCGCCTGAACGAGAACGAGCCGGGTAGCAAAACGGATCGCTATTTTGCCCGAACGCGAGATGGCAAGCTGTTGTTGCGCAAGGTGATGCAGCGCTACATTCCTGAAAGTATTACAGATGCCGAAAAACAGGGTTTTTCCGCGCCGGATGCCAGTTGGTTTCGGGGTGAGAGCATGGAGTATGTGCGCGGCAGTTTGCTGACCGGCAAGGCGCGCATTTATGATTACCTGGACCCGGTGGCCACGCAGGCGTTAATTTTGGATCATTTGGAAGGCCGTGAAAACCGGCGGTTGCTGATCTGGAGTCTGTTGTCGCTGGAAGCGTTTCTGTCTCAGTTTTTGCCCGTAGGGGTTGGCTAAATAAAGCTGCTAAGTACGCGAATGCCTAACTGCTGAAGCTTTTCAACGATCGGGTGTTCTGTCAATCGGTACTGAACATCTAAGAACAGGCGATTTTTTTCTGCCTCATCCAGTGTTTGCGCGTTGGCCTGCATCACAAACACGGTGCCATCTCCATAACCGTGGTTGTAGTCGTAGTCAAACACGTCTTTGCCCAAATCGCGTTGAAGTTGCGCCCCAAAGCCTTCCAGTTGTTGGCGTACGGAAAGTTCCGTTTCGGGCTTATCAACGTGGCGCAGGGGAATGTACCAACGTTTCACCGTATCCATGGATGAAGAATCGCTCATGGGTGTCATTCCAATCGTTTTTTGGGCAGCTACTGTGTGAGTTGTCCACTGCTCAGTTTTAAACTGTAACGCTGAAAGGTGTCAATCAGCGAACTGTCGGCAATGGCTTGTCCTACCTCTAAGTGCACACCAGGGCTGTATTGGTCTTCCGCCTGGAGGATAAACGTTTTGCCGTCGTGTGCGTCGTAGCCGTAGTCCACCACTTGAGCACCCAGCAACTGCTTTAGCCGGTCTCCCAATTCGGACAAAGCTTGCCGGGTTTGCTTGCGCGTATCTTCATCAGGAATGTGACCAACAGGGAAGTACCACTGTTTGAGTGCGCCAAAGCGATTCAGATTCATAGAGAGAGAGGGCTCCTTTGGTTGTATGTGGGGGAGGGAGGGGCAGCTACAGTGAGAGCTTAAAATACAACTTTGCGAATGGATAGGCCCGCCTGCCGAAAACGACTAAACCACTGGGATTCTTCCAAGGCGTGAAGCACGGCAAAGGGAAGCCAGTGCTTGCGTCGGTCATCCACCTGGAGAATGAACTGCCCGCTGTGTTTGTCATAAGTCCAGTCCATATCCTGGGGCTGGACGCGTCTGGGATCGTTGACTCTTTCAAATCCTTCTGCATCAAAAGCGGCGTTGTCGGACCAGTTTTCCTGGTTGCGCTGGGTCATTTCTTCTCTCAGAGAATGGCTCCAGGTTTCGAGTGCCTGTAGCGTTTCTTGGCTGGCCGCCTCAGAGGCGAGTTGGCCTACCGGGAGGTGCCATTGGTGAATGGCGCTAAATTTTACTGAGCAGTTGATAGACATGGCGAGCGTCAATCCTATTGGATGTGAAACACCTGTCAGGGCACAGGCATAACAGCGAATTCATATAAACAGCAGGGTCAACAAAAACAAAACAAAGAAACAAAGTAAGGGTGCTACCGAATGAACACGGCCGGTGGTACAGTATTGCCCATGACGATGTTGCAACTGTCTCCACTCGACCGTCCGTTGCGCCTGGCATTCATTGGCGCTTCCGGCTTTGGCTTGCGCTGCGTGCAGGCCGCCCATGCCCTGCCACAGGTGCAGGTGGTGGGCGTGGTTACCAATCCGCCCACGTTTAAAATTTCGTACCGTCCGCAAGGGGTTACCAACGTACTCCATGCCGACATACAGCCCTGGGCCCAGGAAAATCAGCTCCCAGTTGTGCTAATGCAGGAAAAAATGACCGATCCCGCCCTGATTGAAGCCATTCGCGCCTGGCAGCCGGACTTTATTTTGGTGGTGGGCTGGTACCATATGGTACCAAAGGCCATTCGGGCACTGGCTCCCACCGGCGGGCTGCATGCCTCGCTCCTGCCGCGTTATAGCGGGGGTGCTCCGCTGGTTTGGGCTATTATTAACGATGAGCCCGAGGCTGGAATTTCTTTCTTTCTGTTTGATGACGGCGTTGACTCAGGCCCCATTCTGGGGCAGCGGGCCGAACCCATTTTGGAAACAGATACGATTGCCACGCTCTACAAGCGCATAGAATCTCACGGCATTGCGCTCCTGGAAGACTATTTACCCCGTCTTCAACGTGGCGAGGCGGTCGGGCTGGGTCAAAATGAGTCTGAGCGGACGATGTTTCCGCAGCGCTCTCCAGAAGATGGCCTTATGGATACTACCTGGCCTTTGCGACGCATTTACAATTTTGTTCGGGCGCAAACCAAGCCCTACCCTGGAGCTTTTTTAATGCATGGCGAGCTAAAACTAACGGTATGGGCTTGTGAGCAGTGTCCTGCGAGTAAAAATCCAGTGAATCAAAATTTAATTCCTGTTTTGTCGCCTCTAAATATTTTTTGGGATCCAGCGCAGCAACAACTGTTGCTCCACACCGCCGATGATTTGTGGCTATGGCTAAAGGAATTGGCTTTAAACGGAGAGGATATGCCCGCGGATAAAGTACTGCCACGTCTACAAGTTGGGGGAGGGGTCTTTTAACCGATGTGGGGCTTATCAACCATACAGCCAGAGCGTCCAGAAACTTGGCAGAACCAGCAATTTTTAACTGTTGATGTGGATTGGGCTAGCGATGCTGTTTTAAGCTACAGTATTGATTTAATTGAACAGGCAGGGATTCCTGCCACGTGGTTTATTACACATGAAACGCCGCTATTAAGCCGATTGCGCGAAAATCCTAAATTTGAGCTGGGCATTCATCCTAATTTTAACAAGTTGCTATTCCAACAAGATATTTCTAACGGGGCCACACCAACTGAAATTGTTCAAAATTTAATGGCAATTGTACCTGAGGCCAAAGTGGTGCGAAGCCATTCTATGACGCAGTCCTCTCCATTGCTGGATGTGTTTCGGACTTGCGGACTTACCCATGAAAGTAACCACTTTATTCCCATTGAATCGGGTGTTGAATTAAAACCCTGGCGACACTGGAACGGTTTAATTAAAATACCTTATGCCTGGGAAGACGATGTGGCTTGCATGCATGGAACTATGACACAAACGGATTTTGAACGACTGACAAATTTTAAGGGATTTTGCGTGCTGGATGTGCACCCCATTCATGTGGTGCTTAATACGCATGATTTAAGCCTGTACGAAACAACCCGCACCTTGCACTTGGGCGATATTCGTCCATTATTTAACGCCTGTCACCCAGACTTTGGGACCCGATCGGCACTGATGACTTGGATGTATCGTCAGCGCGGCTGAACCATTGGCAATGCCCAGGCGTTATCTCGGTATTCATCAGCCAATCTAAAATGGAGAGACCCGGCAAAAATGACTCAGCGCCCTTTTGTGGGTACGAAGTGGGCTCAAAGTGCTGATAAATTAATTGAATGCCCGCATTTTCAAATGCGGCATCCTGCTGATAGCCCTCAGCGCCTCCCCCACAGAGGTATGCATCGGCACCAACCCACTGTGTGAGGTCAATCAGCAGTTCTGTAGATGTACGTTCCCAATCTTTCTCAGAGCTGCGAATTCGAGGCGTTTGAATATTCAACAATTTACAAACAGACTCTATAAATTCAATATTCCGATTGGCAATCAATGGATCCACACTCAGATAAAATGCCTCGATCAAGGGAAAGATTTGTCTAAATTGGGGATGTTTGCCATAGGCTTGCTGAATAGTTGCTAAATGCTTTCTTGCGGTTTTTTCAGGCTCTGCAATGCGTAAATCTTTCAGGGGGAGGAAAGGTGTATTGTCTTCCGGTCTTTCCAAGGGAACGGTTAGCCAATGTTCCTGATTATTTAATGCAATTTTTACACGTTTAGTCCAAAGAGGATTCCGTGGGTTGGTTAGAGAATGATCTAAATAGATAAAAATATCGGCACGGGCAATTTTATCAAAAAAACCCAACCAAGGAAAAAAATTGGGCTGATGAATGGCCACAGTTTTTTTATGATTGATACACATGGGTCAATCTTTCAATAATTAACATAAGCTCTTCTTTGCTTACGTCTGATAAAGGCTTTTCCGCTTCCAATTGCCTAAGGGCTAAGGCTACAATATTAGAGTGGCCAAGCAAATATAGATTCTGCAAAACTGGCAAAAGATCAGGCTGTACGATATTTAAGGGTGTAAAAAAGTCATCTTCTGCAATATTGGCTCTTGATGCATTAGCTAGCAAGTTATCATAATCTGTCTTTACTGTATTTAATTGCTTTTCAAGTACGCGCCATATTTTTTGTTTTGGCGGAAGCGGTTTATCAAAAACCCAAAATGCAGGATGTGTCAATATTTGAATTACAGGAGCTGTTGCGGACTCAAGTACTTCTGGAATGGATTGGTGACGCCACATACCGTTTGAGTCTGAGCAGTATGGAATTTCAGTAAAAAATCTTTCTGCGTATGTATTAATCATTCCAGCAATTATCTCGTTTCGGATTTCCAAAATCTTTTCAGTTGGATTGTGAAAAGAAAAAACTTCGACAGGCCGATCAATAATATTTTCTAACGTGTAGCGGTCTTTTTCCAAGGCTAGTTCTAGCGATTGACCTGCCTCAATACCATAATAATGGCAGTCAAAATGCAAGCCAATTGGATGCCCCAGCGCTTGTATTGCTAAAATATGCGCGGTGTTTCGCTTTTCTAACAAGTTATAAAAATCGGAGTGAAGATTTACAAAATAAGTTGATGAAATACCGTAGTCGGCTTCTATTTTTGCAATGAAGTGGGCAGCTTCTAAAGAAAAATCAATATCGTGGCGCCATATTACACACTGGCGTGATGTTTTTTCAAAAAACTCACGGCTAAAGTGTATAAACTCAAACTTTTTAATCGCGTATGCCAATATCGATTTATAATTAGCGAATGTAAAATCAGCCAAATTATAATTTTTTAATTTTTCTTTTGGTTTCATCATCGAATTGAATACTCCCCGGACGATTGCAGCGTGCTTAATTGCTGAGAGAGATGCTTTATTTGCTCTTGAAGAGATCCAATTTCAGATAAAAGCTGCTCCGTATTAAGTCCCAGTCTTTGTCTCACTGAGCGAAATGTATCAGAAGCATCAACGTGATGACCATTTATAGAAATATCATCAAGAATCAGTAATTTACCGTCACCGCAAACAACAGCAGTTTGTGGTGCTGCCAGCCCCACCTGCCCCGCAATATTAGCTTCCAAGCGCAATACGTGGCCTGGGACCGCACAAAAATCTCCAGGATGCTCTTCTATATGCCCTTTCCAAATAATTAGTTTCTTGATGCAATTTGAATCTTTAATATCACTGTAATAGCTGTATGCCCCAGGATAAGGCTTTCCGGCCGCTCTCACCAAACGATAAATTTGCTCAGCTGGTTTTGTCCAATCAATTTCTCCATCTCTAGGAAGCCTCGGATAACAATAGAGTCCGCCAGTCTCAGGCTGGCTTTCAATAGTTGCTTTGCCCAAAGCCAGGAGGTCAACAGCCTCAATAATCATTTGCTGACCCCGGCTGATAAAATGATCCATTATTTCTTCAATGTAAGTATCGGATTTAATTGGAAAGCGCTCTTGTAAAATAATAGGCCCACTGTCTAGCCTACCGGGCTCCATTAAATGAACGCAAAGGCCCTGCTCCTCTTCACCGTTTAAAATAGCCCAATTAGAACAGGCATTTCCTCGATATCTGGGCAATTTACCACCATGAAGATTCAGAAATCCTAAGCGAGTTTCTGAAATAATAGCGGCTCCTATGGTATTAATCCATTGCATTCCAAGACCCAAATCGAGATTCAAAGGCCGAATCAATTCAACCCAATTTGGTTTATTGAGAGAATTTGTAATATAAAAGGGTATGTTGCGATTTTCGGCTAATTCTTTAAAATCAAGTTCAGTGTAACCAACTTCGGGTGTATGCCGACAGGTAACTATAATAGGAATCTCGATTTTTGGATCGTTCAAAAGTTTTTTAAGTACTTGGTAACCCAGTTTTCCCCGACTAAAAAAGCCTACTCGAAAACGTGGTGACTGCTGATGATTAACTTCATTAAGCAAGGCTACTTATCCTCAATTTTTCAAAATAAATCCTGTTTTTCAGCAATATCAACAGGTGTTAGTTGGATGCTTTCTTGTTCAGTTGCTTCAGAAAAAAATTTCACAAAGTTATTTTTAATGATTTCTGCTGAAACATCTATTGAAGAACATTGCTGAACAGAGCTAATATCTTCAGAACTTAATCCACAAGGTGAAATCATTTTAAAGGGCTCAAGATTATTGTTTATATTGAGAGATAAGCCATGATAAGTAATCCATCGCTTAACCGCAAGCCCAATAAAGCCTATTTTTTTGGGACAACCGTGTAAGTCATTTGCCCAAACCCCAGTGCTCTTTTGATTACAAAAAGCATCAATTTTATACTCTTTTAATGACAAAGCACTAACTTTAATAAGAATGTCTACAAATTTTTTTATATTGGCCTGGGGAAGGTGGATGATAGGATAGGCCACCATTTGCCCAGGTCCGTGCCAAGTAATCCTTCCGCCGCGCTCCACATCAATAAGAAGTGTGTTATTTGAAAAAGCGCCCTCATTGTCTCTCTGCGCCTGCCGTCCACGCGTGTATGTAGGAGGGTGTTCGACTAATAGTAATACATTGGGAATCTTGCCTTGGAGCTTGGCCTCCAATATTTTTTTTTGCATTAACCAGGTAGTTGTGTAGTCTTGTTGTCCTAAATCAACAACCCATAAGGGATTTTTTGTACTCATTTAGATCGTGACTTTCAGCATTGGATCGGGAACAGAAGGCTTTTGAGGTTGGTAAATATGAATTGCTTTTTGATGAACGGCTTCTGCTGCCTCCATCAGGGACTCTGAGAAGGTCGGATGTGCGTGAATGGTTAAGGCCACATCTGTTGCTGTTGCGCCCAACTCCATTGCCAAAGTCAGCTCTCCGATAAGCTCACCTGCGCCCTGACCAATAACGTGGGCACCTAATATAATATCAGAAACATCGTCTACAATCAATTTTACAAAGCCTTCGGTGTGACCAACTGCTTGTGCCTTACCAAGCGCAGCCAAAGGAAATTTACCAAGTCGCACATTGTAACCCAATTTTTTTGCGTTGTTTTCAGTTAATCCAACCGTAGCTATTTCGGGAGTTGTGTATATTACAGAGGGCAATTGTTGATTTTCAAAATCATCAACATATCCAGAAATAATTCTTGCGGCAGTTAATCCTTGTTGAGTTGCCCGATGGGCTAAAAAAGGACCTCCCGTAATATCTCCGATTGCATAAATATGCTCTAAATTTGTTTGGCAACGTGTATTTACTTTTATAAACCCTTTCTCATCCATTACAATATCTGTATTGCTTAATCCCAACTGCCGGGTATTCGGCCTTCTTCCAATAGCAATCAACGCCTTGGAGGCTTCTATTATTTGAACATCGTCTGTATTTATTTTTTGGATTGTTAACTGTATCCCATCAGCTTGGATGTTGTTTTCAGCCTTAACAACTTGAAATTCAGTTAAAATTTGGACTCCTAAATGCCTTAAATTTTTCTTAAGTGTTCGTGTTAATTCAGGATCTATGCCAGGTAATATATCATTTGACATTTCAATAATAGTGACCTTGGCCCCGAAGGCTGCGAGCATTTGTCCCAATTCAATTCCAATAACACCACCGCCTATTAAGGCTACAGATTCCGGGATTTCGGTTAACTCTAAAACGTGGCGAGAAGATAAAATATTTTTTCCGTCTGGCTTTAAATTTGACAAGGAAAGTGGCCTTGATCCTGCCGCAATTAAAATTTTTTGAGGTTTTAAAAGCTTTTTTTCATTATCTTCAGAGGTAAGTTCTAAAGTATAATTGTCAATGAATGTTGCTTCTGCTTGAATAAGGTTTATTCCATTATTTTTTAGTAAATGGTTAATTCCTTCCCTGAGTTTTTCAATGACTGAGTTTTTCCAGGAAATTAGTTGAGGCATCTCCAAACGTACATTGTCTATCATAATCCCCATTCTGTCAGCGTGCTGAATTTGCTGATAGAGCGTGGCAGCATGAATCATTGCCTTTGAGGGTATACATCCCCAGTTAAGACATACCCCGCCAAGAAAATTTCGCTCAATTAAGGTAACTTCTTGTCCTAGCTGCGCCAAGCGAATAGCGGCTACGTAACCACCCGGACCTGCTCCAATAACTGCTACCTGGTTCTGCATTCTAATATCCTCTGCCTTATTTTAGTTTTCTTCATTCCAAATCAGGCGGAATCTTGAGATATTCAATAAAACCCCTACCATTGCGAGCGTAACCACGACAGACGTTCCTCCATAGCTAATAAGAGGCAATGTCACGCCAGTAACAGGCATCAAACCAATAGTGACACAAATATTAATAATAGCCTGCATTACGATTACAGATGTAATGCCGAAAGCAAGCATTTGCCCAAATCTACTGGCACAATAATACGCAATACTAAAGCCTCGCCAGGCGAGAAGCCCATACAAGCTTACAATGAGTAGTGAGCCAAATAAGCCTAATTCTTCACAAATAACTGCAAAAATAAAATCGGTATGTTGAAAAGGTAAATAAAATAACTTTTGAAGGGAAGCGCCAAGCCCCCGTCCAAATACCCCGCCAGAACCAATTGCATAATAGGACTGAATTAGATTATACCCCGCAGTCTGCGGGTATGCCCAGGGATCCAGCCAGCCTTGAATTCGGGCCATTTGATAGGGGGTTTCAGCAATTTTTTGGCTTACCTTAAAAATAATCGGAGGGATACTGACGAGAAAAGCCCAAATAGAGACACCGCCAATAAATAGCATCATAATTAGCAAGAGTGTCAAAAGAATGGCAATACTAAGGTTAGGCTGTTGGTAAATGAGTAAAATCATGCTTCCAATCAAAATAGCTACCATAAAAATATTTTTATAGTTAAGCTTGCGCCCACTTAGGTTTTTTGCCAATAAAATAACAGCCGATAGTTTTGCAAGCTCTGACGGTTGGAAGCGAAATCCAGCAATAGATAACCAGCGCTCACTACCGTTTGCGGTTGAACCAGCAAACATTGTATAAATCAGCAAAAAAATTGTGACCATCGTTAAAGGATAAGCAATTTTCCTAAGTGATTTGAAATTAACCCTGCTTAGCCATAGCATAAAAGCAAGACCAATAGCCACGGATACCGCTTGGCGAACAACAATGCCCATCAAATCGCCGTCATCCATTGCGGCCTGCCGAGCACTGGCCGAAAACACAAACACCAAGCCAACGCCAATTAATGCAAGCGTAATACCAAACAAGGTACGGTCAAAATGCACCATTTCTACCTTGTAGCTTGTGTTTGAAAGTGCCTCGGTTGCGTCTTCAGTGCGAGGATAAAGCGGAATGGCTTGCGAAGGGCGTGCTTCCCTTGGCATTCCAGTGCTTAATTTTTGAGGGCGCCGCCGACGGGTCATAACGCTGTGTGCTCCAGCGCTTTTCCTTGGTGTTTTGCAAGCAATTGTTGATTTAAATTAAACACAGCCGCCTTAAAGGCCTCTCCACGAACTTCAAAATTGGTAAACATATCAAAACTGGCGCAGGCGGGGGAAAATAGGATGGGTAGCGACTTATTTAGCGAATTTTGCTGCGCTTGTTGAAATGCAATTTCAACAGCCTCCTGAAGAGTTTGAGCGTTAAAAATGGAATGAATCCCCGCTTGAGCAAACGTTTTCTGGAAGCGTTCTTTGGCTTCTCCCAACAAAACTATGGCGTGGGCGTGTTGCTTAAGAATAGGGATCAGCGGTTGTAAATCGGTCATTTTATCTCGGCCACCGGCTATCCATACAACAGGCGTGTGGGTAAATGCTGTAAGGGCGGAAATGGCCGAATCGACATTGGTCGCTTTAGAGTCATTGTAAAATGCAGAGGCGTTAATCGTATTAATTAGCTCCAGCCGGTGAGGAACCCCGCTAAATTCCTGTAATTGTTGAGCAATGACACTTTCAGGAACGCCATAAATGGCTGCAACGGCTGCAGCCATCAGTGCATTTTCCTGATTGTGTTTTCCTAAAATTTTCAGTTTTTCAACATTTCCGGCGTTTAACTCTTGTGCTTGGCCCTGCTCATCGTGCCAGACTACGGATAAGGTGCCATTTTCAGTCACAAAGGCTTTATTCGTATACTGCCGAACTGCGTCTGGATCTGTTGCAAACCAAAGTAATTTGGCGTGTGATGCCCTTTCTACGTCAACGCCAATGGGATCTTGGGCAGGAATAATTGCCCATTGAGGAGATCGTGGGCCGGTAAATAAACTTAATTTTGCGTTTCGGTACGCTTCTAAAGATCCGTGCCAATCCAGGTGATCTGGGCGAAAATTAGTTAGCACCGCAATGTCTGCCCTGAAGGTGCTGGAAAACGCTAGTTGGTATGAGCTAAGTTCAACCACCAGTGCATCTGGGGCATTTTGGGATATTTCTGCCTCGTCAATAACATCAATCACGGGCCTACCAATATTGCCACAGGTTGGGGCGTGGCGCCCAGAGGCTTCCAAAATCCGTCCAATGAGGGTAGTTACCGTTGTTTTTCCGTTGGTGCCTGTAATTCCAATAATGGGCGTGGGGCGACTGCACTGATAGCCCAACTCAACCTCACTCATCAACTGGCTGCCACTTTGGTGCAAGGTTTGTAGCACCGGGCTGGTTGGTGGAATTCCTGGACTAACCACCACTTGGCTGGCGTGGGTGTAGCATTGTTCACTATGGCCACCCGTTTCAAAGGGAATGCCCAGTTCGGCGAGGAGGTTTCTGGCAGATTCATTGCCAGGGCTGGCGGGTAACATTTCGCTTAGGAAGCAGGCGGCGCCGTGCCGATGCAGATACTTGGCGGCAGACACTCCTGAGCGCGAAAGGCCGAGTATGGTCACTGCCTGGCCAGTCCAGTTTTTTGCCAATGCCATATGCCAACAAGCTCCTTCTAATCGTGAAATGGTGGCCACTGAACAGTCAAACAATCCGTCGGCGTTTATTGGGGGAGGGTAGCCTAGCCCCAAATGCCTTGAGGGACTCTGCAACGCGCGCCTGACAATGAATCTGCGACTGCGTTGGGTGTCAGCCCGTACCAATAATGGTTCCTGTTGCCCCTAAGCATACCAAACTATGGGCCACTAAAAAAGTGATAACGACTCTGGTTTCTGACCAGCCCAGCAGCTCAAAATGATGATGTAGCGGCGCCATTCGGAACAATCTCTTGCCAGTGAGCTTAAAGCTGGCCACCTGTAGCATAACCGAAAGGGTTTCCACCACATAGAGGCCACCCAGGCAAAGGAGCCAAAAATCCAGGCGTAACGCCAGACATATGGCTGCCAACGCGCCCCCAAGCGCAAGACTGCCCGTGTCTCCCATGAAAATTCTGGCCGGGTGGCGATTAAACCACAGAAAGCCCAGGCAAGCGCCCAGGCTTAAGGCCGAAAACAAGAGCCCGGCGCCGAGGCCGTCTGGCAAAGGATAGTGGCTGCTGGCCCAGGCTGCGCCAACCAGTAGGGTGCAGATAAACGACACGCTCAACGTGCTTGCCGCCAGGCCATCTAATCCGTCTGTTAGATTGACGGCATTGGAGGTGGCCGTGACCACCAGCGCAGTAAACACCGGATAGAGCCAGTCCATCGGCCAGGTGGCAATGCCAAACAAATGGAGCGTACCGTAGGGAGTATGACCGCTTTCGGTAGGGGCTTGCAACAGAAAAATTCCGGTGAGGAGCCCTGCCAATATTTGGATAGCAAGCTTTGTGTAGCCGGTAATGCCTTTGTTGTGACGTTTTACAATTTTCCGGTAATCGTCTGTAAAGCCCAATAAGGCTAATAGCAATGTAGGGGCGGCAATAGCCCAGAAGGAAGGCCCCATGCCAATGAGATGAAATGGCCAGCGCCACTGAATGAGCATTACCACGGCAACACCCAACACCATGGAAAGCAACATTAAAATGCCGCCCCCTGTGGGCGTACCGGCCTTTTTTTGATGACTCTGGGGGCCATCCTCTCGAATGAATTGGCCGAAAGACTGTTTTTGCAAAAAACCGATAAAAAACGCACCCGTGAGTAAAATGGTGGCCAGGGGAAGCAGCGCAAACCCGGCACTCATCGTCAAGACTGCAAGGCTAAGTGGGTTCTGGATCAGCTCCGTTATATCCATTTCTTAACCATTTCCTCCATTCAAGAAGCGCTCTTTGGTTAAAAGCTCGATGAGTTGCTCCAGTTGGTTCGTACGCGAGCCTTTCAACAGAATTTCGGTTTCTTCCAGTGTTTTAAAACCCAGCGTTCTGAGCTGATCGGGCACTTCAGTGGCAGTGGCCGCCTGAGTGGCGATTGGATGCGGAACGTCTGGTGTTAACGTGCGCCGAGTTTGCTCAAAACCTTCCAAAAGCCAAGGGGCCTCTTCTCCTACGGCGATCAGCGCATCCAGCAAGGGCATTTTGGCCAGAGAAGCCCCTAGTGATAGATGATAGTCTTTCGAGTGGCTGCCAAGCTCTTTCATTCCACCCATTACCAGTACCCAGCGTTCGGCCTGTTTAGGACGACCTATAAAAGCATCCAGCGAGGCCTGAACACTGGCCGGATTTGCATTATAGGCATCGTTCAGCAACCAGGCGTTGTTCCAGCCTGCCAAGCGAACGCGGTTTCCCCGACCTTCCGGCGGGGTTAGCGTTTCTAGCCCGGGTGCCAGTTGCTCGGCAGAATAACCCAGGGCATCACCCACGGCAAGCACGGCCAGCGCGTTGCTAATTTGGTGTGTTCCAGCCAAGGCCAGTCGAATCGGCTGCCCTTGGTAGGTGAACACCGTGCCGGTTTCACTTGGCGTAATGGCGGTCGCGTGTTGCAGACGAAACGTCTTGAGTGGCAGTGCCTTTTGCCGACAAACAACTTCGGCCCGGGCCATGAGCTGCATATCGTCTCCGTTGACAATACCAACGGCCTGGCGCTCTGGCAGTAAGTGCTCCAGCAGCTCGCACTTGGCCTTGGCAATGGCTTCCAGTGAACCCAAAAACTCAATATGGGCCGGTCCCACATTAATGACCAACCCAATATCCGGGACGGCGTGGCGGGCAAGCAGCGCAATTTGATCCGGGCCCCGCATGCCCATTTCAACCACCAAAAAAGCAGTATCCGCCTCCAGGGACAGTAGCGTTTGGGCAACGCCAATTTCGTTATTGTGGTTTTTGGCCGAACATTGGGTTTTTGCCAGTGGCGACAACGCCGCCGTGAGCAATTCTTTGACGGTGGTTTTGCCAGAACTGCCGGTAAGAGCAATGACCTTTGCGTTACAGCGTAGCCGGTGATGCCTGGCCAACTTTAGAAACGCCACTGTTGTCTCTTCAACGCACCAGGCGTTTGTCGCATTTTCCGGCACGCTATGCGGGTTAGAGACGATAACCCCAACCGCCCCTTGTTGATAGGCTTGCCGCACAAACGAATGACCGTCATAGTTGGCGCCGACAATGGCTAAAAACACATCCCCGGCTCGCAGGTCTCGACTGTCTGTACAGAGTCTGGCAGGCGCTGGAAAATCCGTTGCTTCGTTCTGTGGCGACGCGTTCTGAGGCGAAACGCCCAAAGCCTGGCAAATATCTTGGTGGCTAAACCGGGCACCTAAACTGGGTGCGCCTAAAGCGGATGCGGCTGCACCAGCCAAGGCGGATTCGGTCCCGGATTCGGTCCGTGGGGTGGTGGAATGCATCGCCAATAAACCTCTCGCCAGTCAACTTCTCTAGAGGGTGGTCTCAACGTGAGACCCTGATTTAAAAGATTATAGAGCGCAAGCGCCGGAAAGAGAATGGATCGCCGTAGCAGGAGGAAAAGCCTTGGCGGACGGGCTTTTTTGTAGGCGCTGTTAATAATGGTAACAATGACACTTACTACGGCATACGATTGCAAGTTGGATTGGCTATGATGTCCACATTGAACTCAAGCTCCTTGCACATAGATAGTCGTAACAAAAATGTTACTGGTTTAATTGGTTTGTTCGGGCAGCCGCAGTGCGGCGAAAGGTGGGATGTCTTTCCCTGATATTTTGATGCAGTGAATGTTCTCGTGCAATTTTTAATTCATTTTTTGGGTCAAGAGATTTACGCATAGAGAGAGCCATTATTTTAACCAACCATTGTTTCGTTCGGGTTATTGAATGAATTTCTTGTAAAGTTAGCCGCATCTTAACCAGGCAGGTACATTGCTTTATGCAGCAATCGTTATTTAACCAACCCACTTTGTTTACATCTGGTGGCAACCGAGAGGCGAATCCATCCGCCTCGGCTTCTGTACAAAACGACAAAAGCCTGATTCAGCCACTAGAGTCTGTGGTGTTAACCGTCATTGATTTAGAAACGACGGGCCTTAACCCCAAAAAAAATGCGATTACCGAAGTGGTGGCCAAAAAATACCAAAACGGGCAACTGCTGGAAACGTTCGCCTCCTTGGTGTCTCCTACGGAGCCCATTCCGCCAGAGGTGACGGCCATTACGGGCATTACCCCAGAGATGGTTCAGAATGCCCCCCCGCTGATGCAGGTACTGGGCGATTTGGCGGAATTTCTCGGCGCGGACCCCATTTTGGTGGGGCACAACGTGGCCTTTGATGTGGCTTTTCTTCAGGAAAAGTATACCAACACCGTTCTTTTTTCCGCAAAACCACTTTTGCGCCTGGAAACCAGCCTATGCACCAAAGTGTTGGCGCAAAAAGCCCTTCCAGGGTTGCCCAGCTATGAAGGCGTGGTCGTCGCCACACAGTGCGGCGTCAAAAACGATAATCCCCATCGGGCGGAATACGACGTATTAATGTGTGCGGGCATTCTGTTTGCACTCATCGAACGGATTCGTCAGCAAGGGGTGCCAGTGGCTACAGTCCAAGCCCTGTTGGACTATCAGGGTCCGCTCAAGTCCAGATAACTTGCCTATTTTTGTTCTCGTTTTTTAAGTGCTCAATTACTACAATGTCACTCTTTAGTTCCTCCTCCTCCCACAGTGGGTCGGCTTGCGTTATTTCTACACAAGCCGACTCTCATTTATATGACCTGTTGAGCCGAATGTGCAAGGCAGACCGGTATTTTTTCAGGATAGCTTTAGGTGTGTCCCCTGTTGAGGATACGACCTAAAGTGCCAACGCCAGAGAAACCGGGCAGTGGTCAGACCCCTGTACGTCTGGGTGGATATGGGCTTCGGCAATGTGGGGCAACAACTGCTGGTGAGCCAAAAAGTAATCTATACGCCAACCCACATTCCGCTCCCGAGCCCGGGTGCGCATATGCCACCAGGTGTAACAGTCCGTCGCGTCCGGATGGCAGTGGCGAAACGTATCGATAAAGCCATTGCTCAGTAGCTCATCCATCCAGGCCCGTTCGATGGGCAAAAAGCCGGAAACGTTCTCGTTGTCCTTTGGGCGGGCTAAATCCACCTCTCGGTGGGCGGTATTAACGTCCCCACAGACAATGACCTTTTTACCCAGGGCAATTTGTTCCTGCAAATGGGCCAGAAAAGCTCTGTAGAAATCCATTTTGTAGTTCAGGCGAATGTCATCGCGCGTGCCATTTGGAAAATAAATGTTGTAGAGCACAAAATCAGGAAATTCCAAACGAAGCGTTCGGCCTTCACAATCAAACAGCTCGTTGCCAAAGCCTTGCTGTACGCTCAGTGGCTCCTGTTTACAAAGCACTGCCACGCCACTGTAGCCGCGGCGTGTTGCGTGGCTCCAATAGGTGTGGTAGCCCGCAGGGTGTGTCATTTCGGGGGTGAGCTGATCGGCGGAAATTTTGGTTTCCTGAAGTCCCAATATGTCTGGCTGGGTGGCTTCTAGCCAGTCTGAAAAACCTTTTTTTAGAACAGCCCGAAGTCCGTTTACATTCCACGAGTATAATCTCAGCAGGGCGCTCATAAGACGTTATTACAATCCTTTGTGGCTGCTTTCATCACCATTTTTTAGCGCAAGTATCATCCCATAAACAGGGCGATGTTTCACCGTTTCCGCATTCAGCGTTTTGCCGGTGGATGATGTGCTGAGAACGCCTTGGGAATGGCGTGCCTGTTGCGCGTATCGGCAAGTGACTTGTATCCGGTCTATTTTTTGCTACAATGGGGGCTTATTCATTCAGGGGTTATTTTAGACAATCTATTTTTTACAGTGTAAGCACAATGGCCCTACAGGGGCATTCTTTGTGTTAGGAGGTTTTTCCGCGTGAATACACGGTTGCGGTTTGGTGCTTTGGCCTGCGAATTTTACCAAAAGGCGGAACCCTCACGTCCGCTTTCTAACAAGGATTTGGATGCGGTTGGTTTTGAGGTGGCAGAGCAACTCGATGCCCATTCGGATAGCAAGCTGTACGCTCACCGAAATCATCGCTGGCTTTTGCTGTCGCCCCAAGAGAGCGATTATTTTCATCGGGTGGCCAATAGCGGCGTGCTGGATGTGGATGCCCTGCATACCAAAGATCACACGGTGCGAATGCAGCAAGAGGCGCTCTTAGACCTCTTTGCCCACGAGGCCGAAAGCATTCGTGTGCCCCTCACTACGCCCGCTGAGCCTCAAACGCCTCGGTGTTCGGCCAGAGCCTGTCAACCCTCTGGTTGGGAGGTGGAAGCAACGGACCCATTTTGGCAACGGGCTGCCACGTATCAGCAGCCCGTAACGCCATCTATCCATCAATCGGTGTTGGCCCGCGTGGAAACGTTTTTACAGACGGGCCGCAACTGGTTGCAGCAACAGTTGGCCGAAGATCACTGCGGTGTGTTGTAGCGGCGGCGATAGTTTTCACGCGCCTTAGTCTGCCACAAAAAACCGAAAGCCACTTTCCGCCAGCGTGCTGTTCACGTCGGATCCAAATCCGGCAAAAAAGCCCCTGTTGCCATACAGTGCTAGGTTGCTTTGTATTCCTGCGCTGCGAATGGTGCCATCCACGGCGCCAGGGCTGCCCCATATTTTTTCCTGATCCCAGTAATCCAGGTTGAGCAGTAACGCTCTAAACTCAGTCTGACTCAGTTGTTGCTTATTTTGTCCTGGATCGGCGCTAATACCAATTTTGTATATGCTTCGCTTTTGTTGCTGTGTCAATCCGCTACCTAGGTAGTTGCTCATTTCCGTAAAACTGATAATCCCGTTTTTATCGTTGTCAGCAACATTGCTTGCTCGTTTTAAGGAATTAGCATATGCGCGCTCTGCGCGGCTAATGCCATCCGTTGATGTACGGATAACTGCGTTTCTGTTTACATTGGCAAATCTTAAATTATTGTTTACCCCATTGGTGCCCATCGCTGATATACCCTCTCTCTCCAGCAGGATGTTGAAAAAACGAAGCAACTGCTTAGTATTTGGTTACAATATACTTTGTCTATTTAAATAAAGATTATTTTTTGGAAAAATTGCCGAAGCAACCCATTGTTCTTCACAATGGTTTAAGATTTAATAACCCCTATGGCATGGCTGATTGAAAAACAAGACTGCACCCGAATTGAGCCCGCTGAATATGGCTGGGTTCGTTATTTTTGGCACCTAACCGTGTTGCATACACTCCTGTTGTTTATTGTGCTGCGGGCGGGTTTTCGTATTTACGGCAGAGAACACGTACCGGCAAAAAACAAGGCATACATTATTACCTCCAACCACAGCTCCTATATGGATTCTCCGTTGTTAGGCGCCGTGACGTGGCCGCGACCCATTGCTTACCTGGCCAAAATGGAACTGTTTGACAAGCCCTTGAGTCGTTGGCTGTATCGCACGTTGGGTTCCATTGCCGTTAACCGAGAAAAGATCGATGTCAGCAGTGTTCGTTCGGTTAAAAACTTGCTAAAGCACACGGATTGGCTTCTGGGCATTTTTCCTGAAGGAACCCGCAGCCAGGATGGTGAGTTGCAAGAGGCTAAAAAAGGGGTGGCCTACTTTGCCAAAAGTAACCAGGTGCCCATTGTGCCGGTGGGCATTAGTAACCCCAAACTCAGTGCAGAAAAGCAAGGCCCTTACATTGCTGTTGTTGGGGCGCCCATCTTTCCTGATAACGAAGACCTGGATACGTTGGCAGACCACGTGGCGCAAAGTATCGCCGCCTTAAAAGTACAGGCGGATGCCAAGCGGCTGGCGTTGTTGTCTAAAAAACGCTAACTGTTAGCAGCCCAGCTTCAGCAACCCAGGTAGCGCCTTCCATTGCAGATGGGGGGGGGTGCGTGCGTCTTTAGTTTGCATACTTTTATCCTCCGGCGATAACAACAATCGGTTTGGCCTTGTTTTAATATGGGCAGGGTCTCCATTGCGGGTATTTGACGTGGTAGGCCCGTAATTGGATGGCACTTCCTAAAGACAAAAGCGCTGCAAGGCTTGACGGGTTGATGCGACAACCTGTTTGACCAAGGTCCCGGGCGAGTTTAACAGACGGATGCTTCTGGAAATATGCGTTTATGCTTTCATTTACTGTACCAACCCAAGTTGTGTAGGACGGGTTTATGAGCTTTCAAGCCCAGGGGATGGCTCCCCTGTCTCCATCGGCAAATCCACTACCGGGCACAGGGGTGCCGCCATTACCCAACGCAATGTTGGCCAATGGCATTTTAGGGGGTGGATCCTCTGCCTCGCTGCAAGGGTTTCAGCAGTACCGCTTTGACTATTTTCAGAAGTTACAGACGCGTCCGCCACTGATTGCCAACAGTTTGCCGGAACAACTGGACTTGGCGCTACACTGGCGCCGAACCGCACAGTGGAAGCCACTACTGCTGCAAAACCTGGAAGGCTCTAACGAAACAGCGTTTGGGCGTCTGCGCATGGCGCGCCGAATATACAACAGCCTGGATCGGGCGGATCGTGGTGTGTTCCAGCGCCTATTGGCCAATGGAACCCTAACCAATACCCAGAGCGAAGAGGGTCACTCGGCCCTGTACTACTTGTACGCTATTTTGTCCACGCGCCGCGCCACCGGCCTGAATAACAAGACCGTTTTGGCCGAAACCATTGAGATTTTAGACCGCCCCTACAGTATTAGTCAGCGTTTCGATCCGTTGAACCCGACCGTGGGTCGATTGATGCAATGGCAGCAACAGGCGTTAATGCCCGGTAATCGTTCTGGTGAGTTTGCGCCAACGCAGCCCATCACACCCGAAGCAATTGATATTACCCGCAGTAACCTGTGTGTGCCCTCATCGCAAACTTCCCGAGAGGCGGCAGAGATGCCCGCCGATTTTGTGCGTAAGGTGAACGAGGCCACCAGCCCGTTGAAAGCCTATTTTGAAAAGGCCAGCTTTTCGGAAATTTCGCCTGAAGATCCGCAAGAAAGCACGGTGTATCAGGTGCTGCGACAAAACAACTACGACTTTTTCCGCTCAGGCCCTACCGATGTCACGGTCATTTGTCGCGTACCGGATTCTGCCATTTTGCGCTGCATGAACGACAGTATGGTCAAACGTCCCGAGAACGATAAAAATGGGGTCGCCACCCTGTACGAGCTGGCACTGGCCTACAATGCGGCCAGAAAAGGCTACCATCCTTCCACTGACAAGCGCGATGCGCTGGATTTGGCCATGGTCACCATTCAAAATATGTCCAGCGTCTCCGACGTGCAGAAGCAGGCCTTTTTTACCGTCTACAACATGGGCGGGGCGCCGCAAACCATTCGCAATACCTGTTTGCAAATGTTGCAAACCATGCCCAACATTCGCCCCGATGAACGGACCCAGGTGATTGAGTCGCTGTTGTTTGAAAACGAAGGCCTCACGGAAATGGAAAAAACGCTCATGGAGCGCATCAATGTGGATGGCTACAGTATGGCCTCGGTGAATTTGCAGTTTGTGGCCAACAAAGCCAACCCCGCACCCGATGAAATTACCAACACCTACCTGTTTGGCTACTGGCGCAGCTTTGAAAACACAACCAAAGACATTTTGGACGCCCTGAGCATGGGCCGTTCCGTAATTATTGGCATTACGGCGGCACACCCCGATGTTGCAGGCTGGATTCCGCCTGGCTGGGGCCATGAATTGCGCATTGTCAACGCGTTTGTGGACCCAAAAGACGCGGAACTGAAGCTGGTAATGTTTGACAGTGATGACGAGAACCCCAATCTGGTGGTGCGGACTGCCCGAGAGATTATTCCGCGGGTGCACCATATGGGCCTGCCGTACGAGGTAGCGTCTCGCGTTCAGCAGGATATTGACCAGATGATGGCCACGGGTCAGTATCTCATACCCGATGAGACCGATGCGCAACACTTTGACCCGGTTGCCGTACTTCAGGAAGCGCCGCCATTGGAGGCATTTCCAACCGTGTCTGTGCAAGGGCCTGCCGTGCCCTTAAACCCGCAGACCCTTCAACCCTATTCTGTAGGACCACTGCAAGACTATTACACCAACCCCGAACAGTTTTATGCCCTCATGGCTCAGCAACGCGAGACAGCTCCCTCCGTTGCGCCGCAGCAGGCCGCTACAACGCCCAACACCACCACGCCGCAGCCCTACATTGGCCCGGATGGTAACGCGTATTACCCGGTTTCTCAGGTAGTGCCCGGTTTGCAAACACAGCCAGGTACTACTACTTCCCAGATGAACCAACTGCCGCCAGGCTTTACCCCGTGGCAAGCGGTATCGCCTGAGCTAGTACAACCCTCCGCCTCTAACCCCGTAGCACCCTAGCCCACTAGGTAGGCAAAAATTGACCGGTTTTTGTCCGGGTGGGGAACAGATGCTTGTTGGGTGTTGATGTCTTGAAGATGAAGAAGGCCAGGGGTACGGCCCCGGGGGCGGCGCGTCTCTTAAGGCTGCATGCCCGCTCCGCCAGGCATGGTGCCGGGCAGTTGCACAAATGGGTTACGATCTCGGGTAAGGCCGCGCTCCATTTGGCCATCCAGGTCCAGGAGTTCTTTTTTGCGCTCATCGCCGTTAATGGCGTTGGAAACGTTGGTTAAATTTTGTAGTACCTGGGGAGACATTCCCGGAACTCCCGGAAAGAGCATCGGGCCTTTCTTCACTTCAACCGGCTCTGCCAGAGACAGGCTGTTGGCACCACCCCGCCGCCCCGAAGCGTCAATCACGTCAACACGCTCCAGGTCCGTAAATTGGTCGTCGCTGTAGAGAACGGCATCCACAAACAACTGTCTCCCGATGAGTTCTTTGTCTTCCGGTACGGGTAGCGTAAGCTGTAGCAGGCCTTTGTCTGAGATAATACCGGTTAGCGTTTGGCTTTGCGGACCCACGCGAAGCGGTTGGCCGTTGGGGGCTTGCCCGCCTTCACCAAGCGGTGACAGATAGACGGTTACTTTTTTACCCGGCGTACCGCGCAGGGTAAAGGTGTTGTCTTTACCCAGGTAAAGTTGCCCAGGCAAATAAAGCTCCGCCATTGGTTTAATCAACTGGCTCAAGCGGCTTCGGCTAAGCGCAGAACGGCTGTTTTGCGAACTGCTGGCTGGCTGCAATTGCTGAGAACCCAGAGGCGACTCCGGCGTGGCATCCGGGGGGTAGGATTCCGGCTGGTTTTGCGCAGCCAGCGCCATTCCATTTGCATGGAGCAGACCCAACAACGCAAGGCCAAACAGGACCGTTTTCATTCCGTAGCGGCGGTTCGTCATAAAACAAGGGTACTCCATCAGGCTTGAACAAACTTTGTTGGCAAGAGTTAAAAAACGTGGTTTAGCTTGGGCGCAGTGCCCCAAAGTATATTCTCTGCACGGATTTAAAAAGCTATTTTCTGTACCAGTGTAGCGAAACGTTGGACATTTCCCAAATGATTGTAACGGATTTGTGCCGCATTGCCCCTGTGAGACAATTGCTTGTAGCCGCAAACGTTTCGCAGCATTCACCCCAATGTTACACACAACGGTTGTTGTGGCCGTTACCAAGGAAGTACAAGCAGCGTGAAGGTCTTAGCCCCCCGGCCCTGGTTGTCAACCCAATGGTGTGTTGGGTTTGCCTGGGTATTCGCCTGGGTGTTTGGCTTGCTGTTCACCCTGTTGTGCGCCCCTGCTTTTGTGAAGGAAGCAAAGGAAGCGGCTCCCGTGGCACAGCCGGTAACGCCGGTCTATCAGCCGGTGGAAGTGTCGGGACATCTCTTTCGTCTGGAAGTGGCTAAAACGCCGCAACAAAAAGCCCAAGGTCTAATGGGCAGAAGCCACTTGCCTGCCGATGGCGGTATGGTGTTTCTTCTGGCAAAGGCCGGTCGTCCGCAACCCGTTTCCTTCTGGATGAAAAACTGCCGAATACCCCTGGACCTGTTGTTTGTTCGAGAGGGTCGCCTGGTACAGATGGAAACCAACCAGCCCCCGTGTCTTCAGGATCCTTGTCCGCTCATTGTGGCCAACCAGCCGGTCACGCATGTGCTGGAAGTACCCGCCGGAACCGTGCGTCGTTTAAAGTTGCGTTTGGGCCAACCCGTCCGGTTTTTGGAGGAGCTTGCCGCCCCGGCGCGTTTGCCCTGAGGTGGCCTGGGCTACAATGGTTCTATGAGAACCGCCCGCATTACGCTAAAGAACGAAATTTGCGAGCAGCCCGCCCTGTGGCGCGCTCGCCTGGGTTCGGTTGCCGATTGGCTGCAACCCGATCTGTTGCCAGCCACCCCCCGTCGTCACTGGTTGGCTTTGGCAGAGGGTTCCAGCAGACATGCGCTGTGTTTGCTGGCGCCATGGTTTAAGCAATGGCTAGGACAACCGCTGTTGGTGATGGACCCCGATGAATGGCTTACGGCGTTTAGCCTGGCGCAGGAGGCCAACGCCCCTGATGGTGGCTCTGCCACACCCGCTTTTATTGGACCGGAGGACGGCCTGTTGGTGGTGTCGCAATCTGGCGAAACTGCCAGCGTGCTGCGGGCGCTAGAGGCCTGTTCGGCCTCTGCAATGCCGTGGAGTGTGGCGGTTGTGAATAAAGAGCACAGTACGTTGGCGCGTCGCCTGGGCCGTGTATTGCCTGTTTCGGCAGGGGAAGAGAAATCCATTGCCGCCACCAAAAGCATGACGGTTACCTTCGTTACCCTGTTGCGCTGGGCCTTGGCCTTGGCCGTACAACAGCAATGCCTGCCGGAAGCCGTGCTTTCCAGGATCACGCTTGAGCTAACACAGGTAAGTGATCAGGTGAGTCGTTACCTACAGGACGAGCGAGCCGCTTTCGGCCAAATGCAGCAGTTTGTTCGCACCCTACCCATTTGCGACCCCCATGCCGACAGCCGCCTGGTGTTAATGAGCGCCGGACCCCTGCGACTGATACTGGAAGAGGCGGGGCTGAAGATTACGGAAACCTGCCGGGTGCAAACCACGGCTTACAACACAGAGAGCTTTAAACACGGCCCCAAAGTGCTGGTTTCCGATGTAAGCAATTTGGAAATACCCCCCATGGTGCTCTACGCGGTTCCGGCCCAGGCGCGGTTTGCAGAGCAGGTGTATGAAGACATCGACAATCATGCCCAGGCGGCCCAAGCGGCGGAATCTCAAGAGGCATCAGCACCCTTTCCTGCACGATTGCTTCGTTTTGAAAACAGCCTGGCGCCTCCCGACCGTTTGACCCGGCAGTTTGGCTTTACCAATGCGCAGCAGTTTATAATGCCGCCAGTCAACCACGCGCTGTCTGAGGTGTTGGTGGGGCTGGTGACCTTTCAAATCCTCAGCTACAGTTTGGCGGCCCTCACCGGCGAACCGGTGAATCAGCCATCGCTACAAAAAGCAGTAATGGCTGATAACAGCAGCCCGCCGGAACCAGACCGCTAGGCCGTATAGATAGACATTCAGCGTCTTCACGGGCATTTTCGGTGTTGTGGCGGGGCTCGCTCCAGTCATTTAGTGCTGCCTAAACGGCTGTCCTAGCGTTCCTCACGCCTGGAAACTGCTCCGCGAACACACGGATGTTCTACACGACCTAGAATCCTCGCCGCGTTGCTGGCAGCGCTTTATCTATCCAGCTTTAAGGCGATACGGCAATGGCCGCGGCTTGCAGTCTTTGCTCCACCACGGACCAGTCCACATTGTCGAAAAATGCTTCCAGATAGGTGTCTCGGTTGGTGCCAAAGTCAATCATGTAGGCGTGTTCATACACGTCTAACACCAACAGCGGCAGGATTCCCAGGGGCACGTGCTGATGGTGCATATCCATTCCGTAGAGGTGAATCAGCCCATCTCGGGTATTGTAGGCCGTTATGGCCCAGCCCCGCATGGATTTACCCAGGGCCTTCATTCGTTTTACATAGCCCGCCCAGCTACCAAAGGCCTGGCCAAAGGCTGCTTGCACCTTGGGGGTGGGGGCCGTGCGACTGCCACCAAGGTTGCCAAAGTAGTATTCGTGCAACACGGCGCCGTTTAGCGCAAACGACTGTTCCACGTGCAGCTCTCGAAAAGGATGGTACGTTCCGTTAGCGCCTTCCAGCGAGGCTTCTGGAAATTTGGCCAGTTCCAGCGTAATGGCGTTAATTTTTTGCACATAGCCCTGGTAGAGCTTAACGTGGGCATTTAGTTGGTTTTGCGAGATGTTTTCCACGCTGGCCAACCGGCTAGTAAAATCAAGGGCTTGCAGGCGGGTACAGCCTTGGGCATCTTTGCTGGTGGTGGCGGGCACAACGGCAGGTTTTGGTGTTTGCTGGGTTTTGCCTTGTCCAGAACTTTGTCCGGCGTTTGGTCCGGTTTGGGTTGCGCCGGTTTGTTTCAAGCCATCCAGGGTTTGGCGGCTAGGTGTAATGGCCTGGACGGTTTGGCTGGCGCCCAGTAGTAGGGCGCTACTGCCGGTGGCAGCCAACAGCTTTAAAAACGTGCGTCGCTCTGCTTGTGGGGGCTCATTCGCCAAGGTCGCTTCGGGGGTGGGTTGGGGGTGCAGTTCCGCTGTTTCGGCAGACGTAACGGGGCGATTGTTTGTCATAGTGGGGGGCGTCCTCTCAATCCGTATCCGTTCAAACCACGCTTGTATGCAATATGTATGGGATCATTTCCACTTTGTTCTATCAACAAACCGCAAACACACCCCCCATACAACTGGCAAGGTGGTTAGGAAGGAGCCACAAACCGCCCTCCCTCCTGGGTACCGCGCGTGGAGAGTCTCCCGCCCTATCTCTGACTGCAGCGTTGCTGAGTGCGGCGTTGCCAGGATGTGGCTTTATTAAGGCGTGGTTCTGCTGGGCGGCAACCGCTTGGCCTGGTTGGCCAGGTGAGGTAGCCGCTCCAGTACGGGTAAACGCTCAATGCCCCCCGTACCATTTTGCTGTGCGTTGGCCAGCCAAAGGCCAAACCAAAGCCAGTTTTGGGCGTAATAATCCGTGGTAGGTTCCCACAGGCCGGGCTGATTAACGCTTTGCCAGCCCAACACTTCTCTCAGCAAACGCCCGCCCACCTTTGGCTGAAAGCGGAGTGCGCTGGGCAGTAGAATGCCTGCCGTAGCCCGGGTTTCCATTGGCGCAAACTGGCTTGAACTTTGTTGCAGGGATAGTTTGCCCGGCCACTGCTGGTGTTGCTGATACGCTTGACCAATTGGCTGGTAGAGTCGCTGGAGGGTTCGGTTGGCACGGCGTTCGCCTGGGTTTAGAAGGCGGTCTAGTTCAAGCCGCCACAGAAGCCGAACGGCCTCGTTGCCAAAATCGTTGGCCGAAGGACTGTCCTGGCACGGATGGAGTTGACCGTCTACAAGGGAAAGTTCTGCCCAATCTGGCACCAGTGGATGGCTTGCTTGTTGTTGCAGGCGATCGAGCAGCAGGTAGCTGCTCTCTACCAGCTCCATCCAGGGGTGGGTGCTATCCACCTGGGCAAATACCCGATAGGCGTAGGGCGCCCAATAGGAAGGGTTAATGCGGACACTGTTGGGTTGGCTGCTGTAGCGCCAGTCGCCAGGCAACAGCACTCGGCCCACGGGTGTGGAGAGGGTCTCTTTATCCCACATGGCGTTTAAAAGGGCTTGGGCCTGTTGCTGATACTGCGGCTGCTTCCACTGTTGCGCTGCCAAAATAAGCGCCAGGGCAATGTCCTGGTTGGCATCGCTGGCGCTGTGGTGGTCCAGCAGGCCCCAGGTTTGCTGCTGAGGTTCGTTGGGATGCAAGCGCCAAAACGCTTCCGTGCGACGCCCCCATTTCCAGGCAAACAGTTGGTCGCCGCGCACCTTGAGGTTTTGAATGCTCCATTGGTACACGCGGTTAAACGTCTCGGGGTCGTTCATCCACACGGCCCTTAGCATTGCGTAGCCTTGGCCTTCGGAGGTGGAAATGTCAGCGGCCTGCCGGTCAATCACTCGGCCATCCGCCTGAATAAACGTGTGTTTGTAACCTTGCCAGGTACTTTCTAAAATGCGGGCAAGGGCTGGTGGTGTTGGGGGCGGTTCTGCCTGAAGCGGGTTGGGGGGCAGGAGCCTGCCAAAAAAGCTGACCAACAAACCGATTGCCAATGCGGTAAAGCCAGTCCATCGCAATGGTAAAAAACGAAAGACAGAGAAGCGGTGTTGGCGTGCGGCCATAGTTAGGGGTGGTTCCGTTGGTTGTTTACAAACGTGGCGTGGTGGGTGCTCAATGGCTGTGAGTTGTGGATTGTTTCTTGTATGATGCCCAAGCGGCGCTGTTTCCGCAAGTGAGCCCCCGAGATTCTGATAGACGCGATTTTGCGTCCAGGGTTTCTGTAGGCGCTGTGTTTCTTTCGTTACGAACAGCAGTGTTGATGAAAAACAGTTCGGTTATTGCCAGAGATTTAGGACACCACAGGAGGTATTCAGGCAGCGTATGATGACCACACTCGCCCCATCTGCAGACGTACTTAAAGCCTTGAACTTAAAAGGCCGCAGTTTTTTAACGGTTGCCGATATAACTGGCCCCGAGATCCAATCGCTCATTCAACTGGCAGTGGCCCTTAAGCAAGAAAAACGGGACCGGAAACCACATCCGTACCTGGCGGGTCAGCAGGTGGCCATGTATTTTCAGCAGCCCAGCACGCGCACGCGGGTCAGCTTCGAGGTAGGCATTGCCGATCTGGGGGCACACCCCTTAATGCTGCGCCAGGATGAAATTGGCTTGGGCAAGCGCGAGGCGGTGGCCGATATTGCCCGCACGCTGGGCCGAATGGTCGATGGCATTATGATTCGTCATCTTCACCACGCCGATGTGGAAGAGCTGGCGCAATACGCCGGGGTTCCCGTCATTAACGGGCTTACCAAAGATCATCATCCGTGCCAGATTCTGGCCGATTTAATGACGGTGTACGAGCAGTTTGGCAGTTTGGCGGGCCATAAACTCACGTTTGTGGGCGATGGTTCCAACAACATGGCGCGTAGCCTAATGGAAGGATGTGCCCTGGTGGGGATGCCCGTGACCATTGCGGCCCCTGCGTCGCATCAGCCGGATGCGGCTACTGTAGAGCGCTGCCGAGCGTTGGCTTCTGGTACAGCGGTTGAAGTGACCGACGATTTGCAAGCCGCCGTGGCCGGTGCTCATGTGGTGTACACCGATGTGTGGGCCAGCATGGGCGATGAGGCCGAGGCCGAGCAGCGACGGCAAATTTTTAAAGCCTACCAGGTCAATGAGCCCTTGATGGCAAAAGCGGCTTCCAATGCCATTGTACTGCACTGCCTGCCCGCACACCGCGGAGAAGAAATTACGCACGACACCCTGGAGCGCTTTGCCACCGTCATTTTTGATGAGGCGGAAAACCGCTTGCACGCGCAAAAAGCGTTGATGGCTGCATTGCTGACCCGCTAACGCCTTGCTGTTTAACTCACGAGTAATGGCCCTGTCACTCTAGCGAGCGGTGGGGCCATTTTGTGGATGGGTGTGACAAGCGCCTTCTGCCATTTGAAGCGCTTTGGTTTACGCATGGCTTTCTAAAAGTTGTTCTCATGGCAAAATAGGCTTGGGTTACATGCGCTAGCGCGACTTCAGGGAGATTGTCATGACCATGCAGGTTGGGTTTTTCGGTTTGCCGCTTCGGCCTCAGGCTTCATTTGAGAGTGAGACCAAGCGTTGCGTCTCTGGGCATTCTCCTTCCACTCATTTTGCCAAGGCTTCCATGGATCGGTTTGGGCGAGACTACCAGCTAACGCCCAGTGAACCCATTACGCATGACCGCTTTGTGGAAGAATTGCTGGGAAAACCAGTGCTGCGCGCAGTGCTTCAGCAGTTGTTGTTGCAGCGAGACAACCAACTGGATGCCGAAGAGCGCCAGCAGTATGGCCCTCTGCAACCCGACCGTTTAAAAAAAGGGGCTCCTGCCGCGGAAGAAGAAGTAGAAAAGTCCATACTGCTTATTGATTTGGGGCCCCAATACGGCATGCACTGCCTGTTTTCGCCAACGGCAGAAACCTATTTAAATGCGCTGGGACAGTTTGAGGAAAATCCGTTTTTGGCCAACGAGCTTCGACATCGCACCTTGGAAAGTGATACCGGAGAAGGTTCGCTGGATGAGGCGACGCTGTCACTTGAGTCTCGGGTATGGGCGTACGAGCAACTGCTGGCCGATGACAGCATTGTGCCAGCCGTAAACAGTTTTAAAGTCTCCGTACCCACTGCTATTTTAGGTTGGGGTGACGCGACGGCGTAAGTGCCACACCAATTATTGTGTGGGCTTCGTTTCGGGATTTAATGCCTGAACATACGCCCAGTAGGGTTTAAAGTCTCTCACAATAGCGTCTTTTATTTTGGGCGGCAGTGCAACTGATAAAGCTTTACTGTCACCTTCGGTTTCAATTGTTAAAAATAAGAGTTCTTTGGCCTCAAAGCACTTTGCGTCAAACTCATAGTGTCCAATATAAGACTTATCAATCAACTCGTTATAACTGTACTGTGTAAATTCGGCAATAATGGGCGTGTATTCTTGTAAGCCCGATGCGTATGGCTCACACTGAAAAGCGTTACTTTTAGAATGAAGCTTCATTTTGAGAAAATCTTTTTTGATTTCCCGCCTTCCCATTAAAAACGGGGTAATCATTGTGGGTGCTGCAACGCCCATAGAGGCTACGGTAAGCCCGGTGGCTGCAATAAAAGAGACCGTATTAAACACCTTACTTCCGGCCGTAAGCTTTGGCTTGGGAATAACAGAAATGACCACAACGGGCTTTTCGTAATTATAGAATTTGATAAGGTTTTTTGACTGGTATTCATCATCGGAGAGGGCAAAGCCTTTTTTCTTAGCACGCTTTTTTCGGTTCTTTAGCAGCATTTGATCGTAGATTAATAAGCTTTTATAGCCTAACGGCGGCGTTTTAATATCAATTGAAAAATAGTTGGAATCAACGTGATAAGGCAGTATCTTGTTGGGGAGGGTTTTGGGTGCATCTTTTAAGAGTTGTGCAACCGAAAAGGGCACTCTTAGAATGTCTGGCAAGAGATCAGCAGAAGGTTTTTTGTCCTCTGATAATGATTTTTTTGCTTCCTGTATGAGTGGGAGCGCTTTTTCAATGCTAACCGCCCCTTGAACCCCATCACCTTGGCCATCGAGCCGTTTAAACGTATTGATTCCAATTACTTGTCCATCGTAGTTTAATAGCGGTCCACCAGAGTTTCCAGGGTTAATTCTGGCATCGTGATGAATAATTCCATTTTCGTACTTGCCTGCCACGCCTTCAGTGAGTGTTTTTTCTAGAGTTTCCCATTCAATGGGGCTGCCAATGGCCAAAACTTTTTCGCCGATCAAGACCAATTCTTCTGGTTTTTCGGGCTGAAAAATCGGTAAAATGGTCCAGGATGTAATATTTTTCAAATTGACATAAAGAACCGCAACGTCATGAATGCGATCATTGGCCACTACCAGTGCTTTGACTACTTGATGTTCCCCAAACCGCACCCGGAGATTGTCGTTATTTTCATTAATCACATGGCTGTTGGTTACAATGAGGCCTGCCGGATCTACCAAAAAGCCACTGCCGTGGCCTGCCGAAATGATGGTGACTACCCCGTTCTTCACTTGATTAAACACAACACCAGATTGAGAAATTTCTCTCGTGAGCCCGGGCGGAATAAGAACACTCGTCCATATCAAAAGGGTTAGCAGCACAAGTAACTGTTTTGTGAACGAGAATGCTTTTCGTAGACTCATAGAGTCAGAAGCTTTCAAATCTTGCAAACTACAGCGTTTTAGAAAAAATGGGCTGAGCGCCTGTTTGCTCAGGCTTAAGGTAGGCGTCAAAATGCATGGCCACGTTGCGGGCAAAAATTCGGCCCAAAACGGTTAAATACAGGCCGTCCTCCGTCAGGCGAACCAATCCGTCTTCTGCCATCGGGGCCAAACGCCGGAGCGAGTCCGCAAAATACGTGGGAACTTCTAGCTGAAACGCCTCCGCCGTGGCTTCGTACAAAAGCTGGCCCCGGCATAAGATTTGCTGAATCACGCTGCGGCGGATGAGATCGTCCTGACTAAGCCCATAGCCGCGCCAGGTGGGTAATTGCTTGCGCTCCAACGCTTCGTAGTAATCGGACAATTTTTTAACGTTTTGCGCATAATGGGCGCTGTAGCCGCTAATGGCGCTAACGCCAAAGCCATGAAGTTCGGTAACGGTGTTGGTTTTTAGGCCAGAATGCACGGTGTAGCCCATAAAGTTTCGGTGCAAAGTGCCTGCCGTAAGCGCTTGGGCGAGTTCGTCGGTGGGTCGGGCAAAGTGGTCCATGCCAATGTAGACGTAACCAGCCTCCGTGAGCCGTTGCAGGGCAGTGCGAAAAATTTCAAACTTCACCGGGCCCGGGGGAAGCGCGTCTTCTGGAATCTGCTTCTGGTGAGGCGCCATCCACGGCACATGGGCGTAGTTATACAGGGCAATGCGGTCCGGGTTGAGCCGAATGACGGTGCTCAAGGTCTGCTGAAAGGTTTCCGTTGTCTGGTAAGGAAGGCCATAAATCAAATCCAGATTAATACCCTGATAGCCGAGCGCGCGACAGGTTTCCATCAGAGTTTCGGTCATTTCCGTGGATTGCACCCGATGAATGGCCTCTTGCACCGCCGGATTGAAATCCTGTACGCCCAGGCTAATGCGATTGAACCCCAAGGCCCTGAGTGCCGTCACCTGCTCTGTGGTGGTTACACGCGGATCGACTTCCAGGGCAATTTCGGCATCGGCTTGAATTTGAAACCGATCTTTAAGGTGCTGAAACAGCCGGGTCATCTGCTCCGTGGTCAGATAGGTCGGAGTGCCTCCCCCCCAATGAAGCTGGAATACGGGGCGTTGAGGCGCCATCCACTCGCATGCCAGATCAATTTCCTTAAACAGGTGGCTGAGGTAGGTTTCGGCCTGATGTTTTTGTTTGGTGATGACAACGTTGCAGCCGCAAAACAGGCAGCGTTCCTCGCAAAACGGAATGTGCGTGTATAGGGCCAGCGGTGTGTTGCCTGTTTGTGTCTCTCTGCTGCTTTCCAGCACGTAGCGAAAGGCGCGGGCGTCAAAATCGGTTGTCCATACGGGGGCCGTAGGGTAGCTGGTGTAGCGTGGACCACTGGTGTTGTAACGTGTCAGCAAACCATCTGTAACCCGGCTGAGCTGTTTGGCCAGTTGGGTGGGTGTCAATGCGTCTGAATCCGGGTAATCGGCGGTGGATGCGTTCACCGTGAGTGTTTCCTTCTGGCGTTTTTTCGGCTCAAGTGGTGCTGTTCCACAACCCGGCGGACTGTTTGACCTGCGAGACCACGCGCTGAACGTTGTCCCGTGGCGTGAAGGGCAGCACGCCGTGCCCCAAGTTAAAGATGTAACCTTGATTGCCCCCCTGCTTGAGGGTTTGCTCGGTTAGAGCGGCAAGGGTGTCTGTATCGCTCAGTGTCATCGCGGCAGAATCCAGGTTGCCTTGGAGTGCCGGAATATTTTGACCGGTTTGGCCTTGTGCACTCGTTTGGCATTGTGCGCTAATCAGCGCACGGGCCTCTGACAAAGGGGTCAATTCGTCCACGCTAATGACATCGGCACCCGTTTGGGCCATCCAGGGCAGTAACCCCCGAGAATGTTTAACGTAGAGTACAATGGGCACCGTGGGATGCGTTGCCTTAACTCCGGCAATCACTTGCTGGTGGTAAGGTTGCACAAAGGTCGGGTAAAACCGGGTTGGAATTACCCCGGCCCAGGTGTCGAACAGTTGGACCATTTGCGCCCCGGCTTCAATTTGCGCGTTTAAGTAGCCAATTACGGTTTCTGTCAGTGTGCCCAGCAAGGCATGCAAGGCCTGTGGAGACTGGTACAACCAGGATTTAATGGTGGCGCCGTGCTTCCAGCTCTCCCCTTCCATTGCATAGACGGCCAAGGTCCACGGCGCGCCTGCAAAGCCAATGAGGGCAACATTCGGATAGTGTGCGTTTAACCGGCTGCGCAACCGGCGTAAGCCCGTAAGCACAAAGTCCATTTCCGTAACAGGGTCCGGCACATGCAGGCGGTTTAAATCATCCGGCACCCGAATGGGTTGCGGCAGTTGGGGGCCTTTGGCGTCCGTAAAGGTCAGTGGAAGCCCCATGGCCTCCAGCGGAATTAAAATATCGGAAAACACAATGCACCCGTCCATGCCAAAGGCGTCAATGGGTTGCAGAGAAACGGCCTCAATCAGATCGGGCGTTTTGCAAATGTCCAAAAAGCTGGCCGATTGGCGCACCTGCTGGTATTCGCTCATGTATCGCCCGGCCTGGCGCATCATCCACACCGGCGGGCGCTCTACCTGCTCTCCCCGGGCCGCCTGAATGAGTAGTGGCGTGGTGTCGCAAGCCATCTGGGGCAAATGATCGGGGGTTGTAAGCGGTGCCGGACTGGGAGAGGATGCTGCGTTTGGCATGGGGAAATAAAACACTCCTGTGATTGATAGCGCTTGTATCTTAGCAGAAACAAGCCCGATTGAACGTGCGGATTTTCAGTGGAGCAGGGCGTCGTTGGTGTTTCCCTCCGGCGCGCACTTTCAAAAAGATCGCTTGTTGGCGGATTGCGTCTTCTGGGCTATCCTGCTATAACCCTCATACATTCCCCGCCTTTAATCCTTGTGACAAAGGCTTACATAATTGGTTACAACGACTTCGGGGTGCTGACACCATTCGTCGGCTGAGATGGCAACAGAAACACAGGGTTGCCAATCCCTTAGAACCTGATCTGGGTAATGCCAGCGGAGGGAAACATGTCGTTCTGGATACGTCCACAACAGTTGCACAGTGGCATCAAGGCCGCCGTTTCACAAACCCGCCTCTGGGTTCAGAAGAATCCGGCAGAAGCAGTGGTTTGGCTGAGCGGCTTGCAGTATGTGCCTGCCGCCGTATTAACGCCTGTCCTTACCAGCGTTCAGTTGCGTCATGCGCAGGTGCCCGAGGTCGATCGCCAGTTTTTGGTAAAGCAAGAAGTTTTACGACAGGTGGTGAGTGCGGCCAGTTGGCAAATTCCGCATTACGGTTGGTTGTTAACCAGTAGTCTGTTGCTCAACGAGCGAAGCGCCCTGTGGCGGAAAGGTTTGCAATGGAGCCAGACGTTTCCCTGGCTTCAAAAAATTTCTCAAATGGCTCTGCCAAAAGCGCTGTACCAAAAATTTGTGGCACGACAAAAACTGGGGCCTGTTACCAATTTTATGATCGCCACCCTGTTGAGCACGCTCAGTTCGGGGCTGATTCGCCCCGTGCTGATTAACCTGGCCACGCTCAAACAGGGCTTGATTCCCTCGGCATTTCTTCGGCAAAGCCAACAGAAGGATGGGCTGGCGGCGGGGCCATTGACAAACGCTCCTGTTGCCGGGCCCTTGAACCGCCCCAGGGAAAACGCTTCCGTATTTTTGCCCGGTTCAGAACCGGCTCCACTACGATGGACGGCAATTCCCGTACCGCTTAAGGCACCCCTAGCCGCGCTTCAGTCAAGGCGGGTTTTTGCTTACTCTGCCAGCAGTCGGTTGCCTCGCCCGCCGGTGGCAGCTCTTCCCTGGAGCAGCGCCCCCAGTGCAAAGCCAATGGCGCTTAGCCCAACACCAATGAGAGTGGCATATGGGGCATCTGGCCAACCCAATGCATTTAGCCAGCCCTGGTCCAGCCCGGTGCGACGAAGTACGTTCAATCCAATGGAAACGCCGCCGAACGCCATGGCCAACACGCCGCTCAATCGGCCCAGTTTGGGGGCGTACAGCAAGCCCACCACGGGAATAAACATCACCGAGGCGTAAATATCTGCAGACATCCAAAGCACGCCAATAATGTTGGGGTGGCTAATGGCAATGTGGGCTGCCGGTAAGGGCAGCAGGATCGTGGCCAGTCGACTAATCCATAACAACTCGGTGTTAGAGGCTTTGGGCCGAATAAATCGCTGATAAATGTCTTGCGTCCACGTCATACTGGCCACGTTAATGGGAGAATCCATGGAGGAGGTAACGGCGGCAAAAAAGCCCATAAATATCAGCGCGGCCAGGGCAGGATGCGGCATGGCCCGGGCGAGCGACACCAGCACATCCACCGGCTGACTGCTGGGAAACAGCCCGGCACTGACAATGCCTACGGCAAACACCAGGCAATACAACACCAGCAGTATGCCAAAAGCGCCCAAGGCTGCTCTAAAGGCCATACGGTCGTTTTGGGTGGAAGCCATACGCTGCCACATTTCCGGGGCAATGCACCAGGCAAACACAAAAGAAAGCGCCATCGTTGCGTTTTCCTGCCCATGATGGCCGATATTCCAGAATGAAGCCGGTTGCGCTTGCAAATGGTGTAGCACCGCGGGCTGGTTGCCAAGGCTAGCCAGCGAGAACCCGCCCATAATGAAGATTGCAACCACAATAAAGATCATCTGCAAGATATCGGTAAGCACCACGGCCCGGTAACCACCCACGGTGGCATAAGTAATAACGCCCAGCAGAAACATCCAGACCCCCCAGGCTAAATCCAGCCCCAAGGTGTGTTGCAGCACTTGGCCCACGGCAACCAGCTGGGCGGCCACCAAGGTGGTGCTGGAAGCCAGAATGGTGAGCGCCAGTAGGAGGCGGCCAGTTGGACCGTAACATTTTTCTACCGCTTCAGGCTGGGTGCGGCAGCCGTTTTGAGAAACACGCTTGGCAAACACAAGCGCAATAACCAACAGAGAGACCACGGACGGAATGGCCAATAACCACAATGCCGAAAGGCCTTGCTGATGGTAGGCATCCAAGGAGCCTTTGGTGGATGTGGCGCCAAACCAGGTGGCCACAAAGGTCAGCGCTACCGGCAATGCCCCCAGCGAACGGCTGGCCAAAAAATACTCGAACAAAGAATTGGCGCGCTTGCCCAAGTAACGCGTAACCCCAATAACGGCCAACACGTAGGCGACCAGAAAAATCACAATCCAGGTCAGCACAGTGTGGCGTCCTCATCGGCTTGCAACAGTAGCGCCAAGTCCGGCAGGTTCATGTGGTGCAGCGCATTACGCAATAGCGGCGCTAGTTCCTGCTGACGCACTTCGGGTGAGGCCCACAGGGGCAGCTTTCCAATCAACCGAATGGCATGACGGGCGATGAGTTCACCCAAATCATCGGGAAGGGGATGCGCCTGGCTTACCTGGTTAAGCAGGAGCACGGGCGGTTGGGTGTCCTCGTTTAAAATCTGGAGTCGGGGTAGAACCGCCAGAAGCGCCGGGGTGAGCACCACAACCGGGTAACGGCTTTCGGCAGGTAAAAAGGACCGGTGCCAAGCGTTGTAACCATCCACAATAACGTAATGGTAGCCTTTGCTCAGTAAACGACCCAGACCGTAACGCAACCAGTGCTGTGCTTCCGCGCTCAGTTGTGCGGGCAAGGGGCCAAGCCGAATTAAATCTGCCTCCAACGGCGCTGCTGCTCCGCGGATTGGAACACTCACCGGCAGGTTGGCAAACGCCAAATCGATGGCCTCTGGGGTGGGTGGCGGTTGTTGCTGCACCAGCTCTTCCAACACCTGGTGCACACTTCCCAGGGGTTCTGTAACGATCCAGCCGCTTTGCTGAGAGGCGCCCTCGTCGGGCGAACTATCCAGCACAAGCACCGAACCCACCCGACAACAATCCGCAACACAGCGCTCCAGCAGTGTGGTTTTACCCACCCCTTTGGGGCCAACCAGTTCTATTACGGCTTTTAACATGGTGGTTTCAAAAAGCGGTACGCCATCTACAACAACTGCTAGGAGGACTTTAGCGCTTTTTGTAGCGCCACTTCCAAGGTTTCAATTTTTGCCTCCAGGGCCTTCACCCGGTCGGAGGCAATTTCGGTCTGAACGGCGGCGGATTCCTGCTGGCGCTTGCTGGCCAAAACGGTGCGGCTGGTTTGTTGCTGTATGCGATACAACACAGGCAGCAGCGTAACGCCCATGGCAATGCCGGATAAAAGCCACCACTGGCCAAAGCCAATCGCGTGGATGGGTTCCTCTAACAACGTGACGGTTACCGGTTGTTGCCAACCGCTAACCACTATCCACAACCAACCGCCAAACAGGGCAAGCGAAAGGAGGCTTTGGGCAATCTGTATCCAAGAAGTTCTCATAGCTTTATTACGGTAGCAGAAAGAACCCCCCAGGTTAAGCAGCGTCGATGCCGGGTTAAGGCAATTGTTGCAAAAATGCCCACGCCTGGCTCAGCAACGCATTCATCGGGCGCTCAAATGTAAGGCGCTTTTGGGAAACCGGATGCACAAACGAGAGCTTGACGGCTTGCAAAAGCTGCCCTTGCAGATGGAGGGGCTTTAAGGGTGGGGTTTTCTCCAGTCCGGTGCCGTACAGCAGGTCGCCGACAATAGGATGACGAATATGGGAGAGATGAACCCGAATTTGATGGGTTCGCCCGGTTTCTAACCGTAAACGTAGCAGGCTGAACCGGTCAAACACGTGCTCCAACGTGTGCCAGTGGGTAATGGCGGCGCGTCCTCCCTGGGCGGGGTGAACCTGCATGGCCTGTCGCTGCTTGGGGTTTCGGCCAATGGGGGCTTCTATGGTGCCGATTTCTGGCTGTAAATGGCCTTGGGCAATAGCCAGGTACTCTCTAACGGCAGTTTTTTCCTTCAGTTGGGCTGAAAGATGGCGGTGCGCCGTATCGGTTTTAGCCACCATGAGCAAACCGGCCGTATCACGGTCCAGACGATGCACGATGCCAGGACGAATCCAGCCGTTAATGCCCGAGAGTTCCCCTGCACAGTGGGCCAGCAATGCGTTAACCAACGTGCCCGTGACCGTACTGCCTGCCGGATGGGTAAGCATGCCGGTGGGCTTGTCTATGACCAGTAGGTGCGGGTCTTCGTAAACGACTTCCAGGGGAATGGCTTCCGGTTGCAAGGCCAGAGGCTTTGCCTCGGGAATGGACAGTTGAACGAAGTCCCCTTCTTCCAGCATGAATGCGGGTTTTTGGGTCGGCGTGTGGTTAACGCAAACATGTCCCTGTTGAATAAGCGCCTTGAGACGCTCTCTGGAAAGTTCGTGCGGTGTTTGCAGTAACTCATCCGTCAAAAATCGGTCTAACCGCGTATCGGCGGCATCTTCAGCAACAATAAAGCTATAGCGTGTGCTGTCCGTGTTCAACATAGTCTGTAATTGAGATGCTTTCGTTTTTTTCGACGAATCGCGCCAGTGGGTGGAGCTTTCTTTTTTGGGTGCGCAACCGGCTTTGTTTAAACAGTTAACCAGAAAAGCCAGAAGACCTGGGCTGAGATTGTAGCAACTGCCAGGTGAGCAGCGCCACCCCCAGGCAAATCAACACATCGGCCAGGTTAAAAACCGGGTACTGAATCAGGACGAAATCTAGAAAATCGACCACTCGCCCCACGGTCAACCGATCGATAAAGTTGCTGCTGGCCCCGCCCAACAACATAGCCAAGGCCGCCACCAGCCATTTGCCCGGGTAAGCAGAAGCCCCCAAGGGTACTTGTGGTTGGCCAACGGTGGCGGGTTCTACAACAGGTTTGCACAACGACCAGGCAAAAACCCAAAAGCTGGCCAGAATAACGCCCGTAACGACCAGCAGCCACTCTTTGGGCCAATGATGGAACAGACTGAAGGCAACCCCGCTGTTTTCCACATAGGTCAGGTGTAGAATGTTGGGCCACAGGGGCCAACTTTCCCCAGGCAAAAAATGGGCACGAATCCACAACTTTAGGGCCTGATCCAGCATCATCCATAAAGCACTTGCACGCACAAGCGCACGAAAAGCACCCCACTGGCTTAACGATTGAACGGAACCCGGGGGCAACTGCCAAGCAGCACACGTCGCGGATTCCGACGAGTTGGAGGGTTCGTTATTTGGCTGGTTGGGTGGTGAGACGGACACAGAATCGTTTATCCAAAGAAGAAACAGGACCTCGGCGCAGCACGCGACTTGGGGCAACATCGGCTACATCAAAAAAATGAACAGCCAATCCTCCAGTGAGCTCCCAAAACCAGTAAGCGCCCAAAATGAGTCCCCCGATCGGCGGCGTGCAAAGGATGTGAGGGCACGCCTCAGTGAACGCGCGGACCGTCTTGTTCTGGCGGCAAACTGCTACGGGTGGCGTCTGTCTCGGCTTCCTCTGGTTTTACAGGCACCTTGCGCAGGTCTATTTTACCATCGGCAGAGGTGCGTACCAGGTTACCTTCAGCGCCATTGAGGGTGGTTGCGGTTTTAGGCAGCACGTTAACACGCTTTACCAAAGTGGCAATGCCGTTTAGTTGAATGGTTGGGCGCTCCTCGGCGTCCTGCCCAATGGAAGTAAGCCCGACGGTGGCGGTAATAATTTCGTTCCGGTTAACGCTGTTTGCCTCAAATACCCTTTCCAAGCGAGCCTTTGCCCCACTCAGGGTTCTGAATTTTTCTTCCGGCTTGGGTTGTGGGTAAATCACCTCGTTTTTAGCGATGGTTGCAATAGCAAACGCACCGTTGGGCAATTCGGCATCAACACGGGCGGTGTAGGGTTCTCCGGCAAACACCTGATCGGGCGTGGACAGGCTGACGCCGACACTGGCCGCATCTCCATACAGAATGGAAGCGCGCTCATACAGGGTATAATCGCTCACGATCTCCCAAGTTTTCCCAATTCGGTGCAAAAATAGCAGGGCACGAGAACGACTGAGGAGTTTTCCGTTTTCCGCGCTTACGGTTGGGTCCGCCTTTGCAGAGGCCTCTGCCGTATCCAGACTTTCCACCGTGGCCCAGTTGCCATTGAGCCGAATGGCAACGGTTTGGCTGTCATAGCGAATGTCCGGGTAGACTTTCCAGGTTTCTTCCACCAACTGGCGAACATCACTCAGACTGAGATTGTCGCCGCTGACAAACTTGGGAGAGTAAAAATTGAGCAGTCCGGCCAAATCGTGCCGGTTACTGGCGGCTAGCAATTGTTGCACCATTTGCAAAATGGTTTTTACTTCTTCCGAATCTTCTTTGCCGCCAACAACTTCCAGGGCAACGGCGCCCGCAGCTTTTTCCTTAACACTAGCTTTTGTCGCGCCGCTGTGGTGGGGCGTGGCGGGCTTGGCTGCTTCCACAGGCTGCACCACGCAAAACAAAAGCAGCAATAGGAAAAACAGCCCGCTGAAAACACGATGCAATGGTTGAGTATGCCCTATAGACTGAGCGTGAAGTGCGTAGAATGCCGTTTTGGGTTGCTGGTTGTGGGGGACGGTGGAATGTGCCTTGCCTGCCATGCGAGATCGCCTTCAAACACTCAAACTGTCTAACAAAAGGGCCAGAAAATGGTAGAATTTTCTGCAATTGCCATTTTATTATATACCAGCCAGCCAGAATGCAGACATTTTGAAGTACGCTAGAGGCCGCAGTGGATGGAGTGCGGGGCAATCAGAATGTGGCTGGCAAACCGGGTTGTTTTTCGCCCTGATTGCTTTTTAAGGGGAGACCTGCGCCGCTAGGCTGAGAACATTACCGCAAAAAGTTGAGCAAAGAGGGCTGTAAAACACGGGCCGTTACGCCCAAAGACGCCTGCTGGATATTTTCCTGGAACTGAAGGTCGGTAATGGTTTTCGCCATATCCACCTCTTGAATCTCTGCATAATCTCGGCTGAAAATGGTTTTTCGTCCTTCCAGCCGGTTCATGGTCAGTTCCAGCCGGTTGGCGGTTGCCCCCACAATGGCCTGTTGTCCTAAAACGGTGCCCAAATTGGTTTGCAGCTCATCCAGTCGTGCCCGGACCTGATCCGGGTCGTTTTGCTGTAGGTTGAGCTTGAGTTCCATCATGGTTTCAAACAGCCCGCTTGATCCTGCCGCAATGGCTTCGGGTGGCCCGGCAACCGTGCTAACGTTGCCAAAAACGGTTTGTCCGTTTACATTAACAGGCAGTAAAATCCGAGAAGAGATCTCCACATTTCTTTGCCAGGCCTGAGCAGGCGGCGTTCCGTTGTAAGTAACGGCGTTGCCCGTTCGGGTGTAGGTTGCCGTGCTGGTTCTAACCCCAGAAAAAACGTAGACGTTGCCCACCTTGGTGTTGGCAACCTGCACCAACTGGTTAATGAGCTGATCAATTTCTCCGGCAATGGCGTCTCGGTTTTGGTCATTCTGCGTGGCGTTTGCACCCTGGTTTGCCAGTTCCAAAGCCCGTTGCACAATATTGGTTACGTCGCTAAGGGCGCTGTCTGTGGTGTTCAGCTCTGAGAGGGCCTGATTAATATTGCGCAAGTAACGGTCATCGAAACTCAGTGTGTTTTTCAGGTCCAAAATACGCGTCAATCCCACCGGATCGTCCGACGGGCGGTTAATGTTTCTCCCTGTGGAGACCTTTTCCTGAAGACGCCCAAGATTTCCCAGGTTGTTTTGCAGGTATCGAATCGCCTGATCGTGCAGTGTGCTGGAGGCAACCCGTTGGGTGGTCATCGTTCTGCATACTCCTCTGGTGAAAAAATGGGCTTTGTTATTAGGTAGAATTTTTTAAACCGTCGCTTTGGCAGTATTCTTTATGCTGTAGCCCCTACACCATACCGATAATCGTTTTAGCCACATCGTCAAAAACCCTAACCATACGCGAAGACGCTTCCAAAGCCCGTTGAAAGCGCAACATATCAATCATTTCTTCGTCCACGTTGACACCAAAAACGGCTTCTCTTCGAGTATCTAGAGAATTAACCAGATTACTTTGGCTGGTGGCGCGGTCTTTAAAAGCGGCGGCATCAATTCCCAGTTTAGAAACCACACTGTCAAAATAATCTTTAAAACCGGTATTCCCCAAGGCGGCAAAGGTTTGGTTAAACAAATCCACCATATTTTGGGCGTTTCGGTTATCTCCAACCCCTAAAAAGCCACTCCCATCATTAAACGCAGCGGCAATGAGCCGAGGATCTGCACTAACGGTAGGGTTTACCGTAATTCTAAAAATATCCAGACCCGCGCCTGCGGTGGTATTGAAAATGGGCTGAACGCCAGCCGCTCCGTTTAAATCGAAAGAGGTGGTGGTTTGAATGGCGTTAACGCGGTCTCTGATGGTGGTGAGCAGGGAGTTAAGGTTATTGAGAAGGCCTCTCACCGTGGCTTGAGTAGTACTAACGCCACCCATGTTTAATATCGATCGAATTTTACCCCCGGCAATAGTATTTGTTATGTTAACCGTTCCGGTAACAGTCCGCACCAAGGTAGGCTGATCGTCAGGCGTGGGCGCTGGGCCTGGGTTGGCAATCACTTCCAGCGTGTTGCTCAGCGTCACGCCATTCACCATTAACTCACCGCCAATGCGAATGCTGATTTGATTGTTCGCCAGTGGTGTAATGTCTAAATCTATAATTTCAGAAAGATCGTCTAGAATTTTGTCGCGCTGGTCTAGCAAATCGTTGGGTTGCGCACCACTAGCCGTCACAGTGTTAATTTGCTGGTTCAGCCGAACAATGGTTTGCAGGGCCTCGTTGACCTGGGTTACACTAATGCCTAGTTGACTAATTGGAATACTGGCTGCCACACCCGCATTGCCTACTAAATTGTCTCGCAGGCTTTGCAATTGATTGGCCTGAAGCTTGAATGTGTCTACCATATCCGCGGCAGACTGCATAAATTGCGTACGGGCGGCAATATTTTCCGGGCTTAGCGCCATTGCTTGAGCAGAATCAAAAAAGCGTTGAATGGCTGCGTTAATTCCCTCATCGGAAGGTTCGGTTAAAATGCCTTCCAGCTCCTTGAGGGTTTGGTTGGTTGAAACGTTTAGGCCCTGGGTGCTGTGCTCTACGCGGTACTGGGTGTCTAAAAAGCTGTCTCGAAGTCGGGTAATTTCTTCTGCAATAACCCCTTGCCCCATTTGCAAAAACTGCCCTGGCGGGGCATTAAGGCCCGGTGCCTGGTAGGGAAAGTACGCCGCTAAATCTACACGCTGGCGGCTGTAACCTGGCGTGGCGGCGTTTGCCACGTTGTGGTTAATTACGTCTAATGCGCTTTGGGCCGCCAAAATACCGCGGTGCGCGTTAAACAGGCCAAAAAAGCCAGGCGAAATCATAACGGTTCTTCTCTCTCTCGTTTTTTAGAAATTAAAATTGAGCCATTTAATTTTTTGGTTCGGCTTATCCACGCGTCTCACGGGTGGATTGCAATGGTTCTAAGGCCGTGTGGCTGGCAGGTAAATTGGCCTTGTTACCGTATTGGTTGTAGGCTGCGGGTTCTGGCGCCACGTGGCCTACAATTAAATTAAAGGTATCGTGCAGCCACGCCAATGAATGCTCCAGTAAGAGACGACTTTCTTTACCCAGGTTTTGAATGTCTTCGGCCAGTCGCTGGAGCTGCTGACGAAGCTGCCGAAAGGGAACCTGCTCTTTGGCGGGCATTTTCTCGATTAATTCCTGCAGCGTTTTGGCTTCCTCAGGCAGAAGGCGCTCTCGCTGATTTTCTAAATTGGAAAGCTGCTTTTGCAATGCCAGCAAATGCTTGTCTTCTGCCATTAACGCCTCTGTCTGACCGTTGACAATATGCTCTTTTCGACGAGACATACATTGCCGAATTGTGTTAAGACAATCCACTTCGGCAAGCAATGTTTGTTTGAGCGGCTCAATGGCTTGGGGCGTTAAATAGTTTGTGCTGGCATAGGGTGGATTCATCTTTTGGTCCTTCTTTGCCTAATTAAGCCTGTACTTTCAGATATTTTTCATTTTTTGTGTAAGAATCAGTGTTTTCTTCATTATTTTTTGGAGGACTTTTTAGGCCTGCGTATCTACCAAGAGACTGTCTCCTCTTAAGTAAGCGCGCTGAATATCTCGTTCGGTAAGCCCAACAAAGCCGGACTGTTCAGCAATTTTTTGAATTTCCAGGTACGGTAATTCCAGTGAGAAATTGGGTTGATTTACTGTAGGTAGCTGTTGACGGGGTGATGACTGTTGTGTGGCAGCCTGTTTTGCCACCTGCGATGAATTTTTGGCTGGATGACGATAAATTTTGGGTGAATTATTTAGTTCTGGTAAGGAATAAAGCTTGCCTGCACCCTGGGCACCTCCTTCAATTCGAGTCATGGCTTAGCCCCTTCTGTAGGAGCACTTTCGGCCTGTTGAGCGCTGGGTTCTTTGGCCATTAGCAAGGTGGATTGCCGGTAAATTTCTTCAGCAAGACCCAATCCGCTTCCGCCTGCTCGGCTGGCCATATTGTTTGACATTTCGTCGTAGAGCATTCCTCTAAATTTTTCTTCGGCAGAACCGCCGGAAAATAGGCTATTGTCTCTCTGGATGGTTTTATCCATTGCTTCAAGCAATTGTTTAATAAACACACCTTCAAACTGTTGGGCGACCCGTTTTAGTTCTCGGGTGTTACGTTGGCTAGGATTGGCATACTCGGCCTTAAGTCGATCAACTGTCTGTCGTTCGGTTTGTAGCCGTTGTGACCAACCGTCGGCCTGCAAAGGAAGGCTTGCATCTGTCATGGGCGTGACTCAATTCCCTCGATCGTGTGGATTTATCTCTCTCTTCTGTTAGATTGATCGAGGCACTGCAAATGCAACTGCAATGCCTATATACATAATGTGCCATATTGCGTCGGATTTAATCTCATCCCGAGGGTTTATTTTTAGAGTCACTCACTCCATCTTTAGGTGGATTTGTGTGTGAAGACATTAAATAATTTCCAGTTGTGCCTCCAGGCTACCAGCGGCTTTTAACGCCTGTAAAATAGAAATGAGATCGTTGGGTGTGGCGCCTAGTGCGTTTAAGGCACTAACCAAATCGGCCAAACTGGCGTTTGCACCCAGTTGTACCAATGAGCCCGGCTTCTCATCGATTTGAATATCGCTGTTGGTAACCCCCACCGATTGTCCGCCAGGCGAAAAAGCCCCCGGTTGAGATACCGCGTTGGTGGTGGAAACCTTGACGGTAATGCCTCCGTGCGCCACGGCAGCCGGTAAAAGCCTAACATTATTGCCAATAACAATGGTGCCCGTGCGCTCATTGACGACCACTTTGGCGATTTCGTCTACAGAGTTCACTTCCATGTTCTCCAACAGTGCAATAAAGCCCACCCGATTATCGACAAACCTCTCCGGGAAGTTCACTCGAATGGTGCTCCCATCCACAGCCCTTGCTGGGGCAAGACCCCGGTTAATGCTATCGGCCACACGGCTTGCCAGGGTGAAATCCGTTTTATTGAGCACGAGATCCATGCCCTGATTGTCGCCAATTTCAGTAAAAATTTCTCGCTCGATAATGGCGCCATTAGGAACACGAGCCGAGGTCGTAATGGCCGTTCGGGCCGAAGATCCCGAGGCTTCCACCGAAATGCCGCCCGTGGAAATGGGTCCCTGTGCCAAAGCGACAATCTCTCCATTTGGCGCCAAGAGCTGGGTTTGCACCAAAACACCACCTTCTAGGCTTTTGGCATCGGCCATAGAGGAGACAACCACATCGATATGGTCGCCCGGCTTGGCAAACGGCGGCACCATGGCGGTTACAATAACGGTGGCGGCATTGTTGGAGCGAATATTATTTTCACTGGCCAGGCGGCCACCCATATTGTTAATTAAATTCCACTCGGCCGTCTGGGTGGAACGACTTTTGTCCCCGGTTTTCGCCAGCCCGACGACTAAACCATAGCCGACCAGTTGGTTGTAACGCACCCCCTTAATATGGCTAATGTCTTTAAGGCGAAGCCGAGCCGCCTGTGCGCTGGAAGCAATTCCAAGCTGGCCAATGGTCAGCAGTATAAGCCAAATCGCTAATAATAATTTAGCGCATCGCTTACGGTTTTCGGTTGGCCATAGGGGCGGAAGCGTACGGTTTAATCCCGGCATAGTTGTTATTCCTGCTTCTTTCTATCTCTCTTTAGTTCTCTCAATGTTTCAATGCTTGAAGAAAACGGTCTTAAAAAAATACTTTAAAGTTATTGTAAATATTGATAAATTTTGGTTAACACCCCATCGTTTTGCTGACGACTGAGAACGCCTCTGCCGCCAATGTGGAACTGTAAATTTGCCACTTGCGATGAGGCAATCTGATTCTGCTGATCCAGGTAGTAGGGGTTAATGACACCGGTTACATAATAATCTGTGCGCTCTTTGTTCATCATAGTGCTTTTATGGCCCTGTATGACGAGGTGCCCGTTTGGCAGAACCTGCACGACTTGGCAAGAAACGTTGTCCTTGAGGGCGGAAACGGTGTTGAGCTGGTTTCGGCTGGTCATTTCGTTGGTGTTATCCACCCCGGTGAGTGAGGGGAGCCTTAAAAAATTGGAAATTTTGTTGTTAATTCGTCCTCCCGTAAATTTACCCACAACGGTATCCACCACATTGTTGAATACCGTACTGCCCGTTTCGTTAATTTGTTGCTCTTTGGTCAGGCTGACGTTGGCGTTGATTTGCTGCGTGGTTGCCTCGTTTACCAAAATGGTGACAATGTCTCCCACCTGCTGTGGGCGAGGCTGCACAAACAGCGATCGTGGCGTAAATACCGGTTGTCCAGATGGGTTGGTATAGCTGGCTCTTGCCTGAAAAAGCGATTCGGCCTGGCTTGTTTGCATAACAAAGACGGCGGCAGATAAAACGGCAATGCTGATGGCAAGCAAGGTGCGGTTATAAATTCGGATTGGTTGGGTTGGCTTTAACTGTTGAGAAGATAGACGCGTCAATGCCATCGTAAAAACCCTCTTTTTGGTTCTCTCTCTTTTTTCTTCTGATTCTTCTGGATAAATTTCGACCAATTTTCGGCCAATTTACTGTTAGAATTAATACTTACAGGGCTACTTCTACCCGGTTTTTGGCAACCACTTGGCCACTGTAATATTGGTTCATTTTTTTGAGATTGCGAACCCGGACCGTTTGCCCAATGCGACCATCCTCCATCGCAAGGCCTTCCACGGAGATTTGGAACGTGTTGCCATTTTTTAGGCTGATTTTAACCGGCTGGTTGCGTCGAACGGCGGGCGGATGAATGAGTTGACGGCGGTCGAGCATCATTCCTGGTCGAACCACCACGCGGGCTTCAAATTCGCTCAAGTCGTCTTTTGGGCTGACCACACTGTAGTAGTATCGGCTGACGTCTCGGGTTTCCAGGGTCAGGTCCTTACTATTTATTCCCTGGCCTGGGTAAATCATGTTTTTGACCACCCAAACCGGTTGTTTTAGGGTAATGTGTACTGGTACGCCAACCTCTTTGGTACTGCCAGATTTATCCTTGAGGCTGACCCGAACAATCGCCCGGCTGTTAAAGTGCTCTTTCAGGTTGGAGTTGGCCTGAATGGTGATATCTTCGGCGGTGTACTCTTCCGGGTATAGAAACGGTGCGCCTGGCACGCGATCCACTTCCACGCTGAGGCTCGATTGGGCGGAGGCGGGCAGTTGGTTTTTCACGTGAGCTTGAACGATTTCTCCAATCAAGCTTTCTTCAATTTGGAAAGGCGCCGCCTGCACCTGAATGGTACTGCCGCTTAGGAAGCCCAAGGCTAGCACCCCCAAAAAGCAGCGACAAATAGCGCTAGCAAGGTTGTTGCGAACATGTAGAGACATCTTTGGGTGGCGGGTTTGCATGGTTTGTTTACACCACGTTGTTAATTGTGCGGAGCATTTCATCGGAAGCCGTCATGACCTTGGAGTTAGCCTCAAATGCCCGCTGTGCCGTAATTAAATTAATCAACTCTTCCACAATCTGAACGTTGGAGTTTTCCAAAAACCCTTGATTGACCGTTGTTCGAGAAAACTCGGCCTGGCCAGCCACCCCCTGAATCGGATCGCCAGAGGCTGGGGTTTGGCTAAACAGGTTTCTGCCAATACTTTCCAGCCCGGCAGGGTTGGAAAACCTAACCAGTTGAATTTGGCCAATATCGTTAAGCTGAACAGAGCCTGCCTGCCGAACGGAGACGGTGCCATCAATGCCAATAACGATTTCTGTCGCGTCGTTTGGCACGGTCAGTCCTGGCTGAAGCGGGTAGCCATCCGATGTGACGATCTGTCCCGTGGCGTCTCGCTTAAAGGTGCCGTCTCGGGTGTAGGCAATTTCGCCACTATCTAACAGTACTTGGAAAAATCCATCTCCTTGAATGCTAATATCGAGCGGATTGCCCGTTTGAACAATCGAGCCAGGTAAAAACACGCGCTGTGTGGCAGAAACCACGGCACCCAAGCCCACCTGAATCCCGGACGGATCCGTGGTGCCCTGCGCCCCAATGGCGCCCGGGGTGGCAAAGGTTTGGCTCAGCAGGTCCTGGAACTCGGCCCGAACCTTTTTAAAGCCCGTCGTGTTCACGTTAGCCACGTTGTTGGCAATCACATCAATGTGAAACTGCTGGGTTTCGGCGCCGGTGGCCGCAGTGTACAGTGCGCGTAGCATAGGTGTTAGGACCCCTTCGGTTGGCTGGCTGTTGGTTCAGCGAGCGTTCTCTTCTGTTTCATCTCTCTCTTTGTTTCGTGTCCGGTTTTGTGCAAGGTTTGTGAAAGGTTTCGCTGGATTTTTTGAAGGTGAGATTTGCTCAGGTGAGGTACCTGGATGAACCGTGGCGAATCGTTGGTTTTAAAAATGGAAGGCTCTCAATCGGCCAGCCATTCATTAGCGGGCCACCCGGCCTACGTCGTTGACGGCGCGGCCCAGGGTTTCGTTGTGGGTTTGAATGTTCTTTTGTAGTGCCTCATACAGCCGAAGACCCGTAATGGTGTTGACCAATTCGCCTACGGCGTTGACGTTGGAGAGTTCCAACGCGCCGTGCTTAACCCGAAATCCGCCAGCCTCGTTGACGGGCTTTGGCTCCAGCCCTTCTGGGGCTTTGTACAGGCTATGGCCCAGGCGATCGAGCTGATTTTCGTTTTCAAACTGGGCCACTTGCAGGCGACCTATCAAGTTGTGGGTTTTGCTTTGGGCGTTGTAGGCCATCACTTCTCCGTTTTCCAGCACCTGAATCTCTCCAACCGGTCCCGGTAGCTGAATTTCTCCGCCAACGCCTTGTACTTTAAGGCCATCCGCAGTAATCAGTACGCCATCGGGGTCTAGGGTAAAGCTGCCGTTGCGGGTGTAGAGGTCTTGGCCGTTTGCGTCCTGCACGACAAAAAAGCCGTGGCCTTCAATCGCCACATCCAGCGGGTTACCCGTTTGCCGAATGGCGCCTTGCTGAAAATCAATCGGGGTTGCTTTGACGGCACTACCGGTGGCAATGGTGCCCAGTGTGGCCTGGACCGTGTTTCCTTCAATGCGCTTCAGTAGCATTTGAGGGAATTCCTGCATGGTGACGCCGCGCTTTTTAAAGCCCACCGTGCTGATATTGGCCAAGTTATCGGCCAACGTATCGGTGGCAATCATTTGCGACATCATTCCGGCAGCAGCCGTATAAATTCCTCGCAGCATAGTGGTGCGGGTCTTTCCTCAGGTTATTGGGTACTTTTTCTCTCTTCGTGCTGGAACAGTGGATGGGACGAAAATGCTTTTGACAAACAAATTTTCAAGGATTTAGCCGGGCTGGTTGGCTTCCGCTGTGGCTGCAAACCGTTGCTGAAGGCCCATGACTTTTTGAACATAATTTTGGGTTTCTCGGTATGGAGGAACCCCTCCGTAGCGATCGACGGCACCGGGGCCTGCATTGTAGGCAGCCAGGGCCAGTTTGGTGGAGCCATATTTATTGATGAGTGTTTTGAGGTACTGCGTGCCGCCCCGAATGTTGTCTTCCGGGTTGAGTGCATTGTGTACGCCCAATCCTCTGGCTGTTGCGGGCATTAGTTGCATTAAGCCTTGCGCCCCTACGGGAGAAACAGCCCTGGGGTTAAAACCGGATTCTGCCTGAACCACGGCTTTCACTAAATTGGGATCCAACCCGTGGCGGCTGGCGTAGCGGTGAATGAGATGTTCAATTCGGTTTTTAACCGTAACCTTGGCGGGCTGGTTATTGATAGCGGCATTTGGTTCGATGGCCGCATTGGAAGCGGCTGCTTGTCCTGGTGCCATTTGTCCTGTCATCACCGGGTGCTTTGGGAGGGCAGGAATGACGGGGTCAATGGGAAAAAGCGCCAGCGAAGGCGGTGACTGCGCGTTGCCAGCAACACCACCCAGCGCCCTGAAATCCGGTGGGGTTGGCATTTGTTTGGGTGTTGGCGGCAGGGATCCCGTCTCGTCTGCCGTATGCTCAAGCAGGGCAGACTCAAACATGTGTTGAAAGTTGCTGGCGGCAAGGCTACCAGGTGCTTCCGGCACCGGCGCTGCTCCGTTGTCCACGCTAAGCGGCGCCAGTTTTTCATGAATTTCTTGAATGCGCGCCATCGTGCGCTGATAAAACGCGCCACTATCCTGGCTCAGCATGATGGTATGGTGCATACCCGGCAACGTGGTCTCTCCCTTCGAAAAGATTGGTTGAAAGCTTTCGGTTTTTCTCTTTCTCTCTCTGGGTCTTTTACTGCGTGCTGTTTTTTCTGGCATCTGGTTTTTTAAATGAGCGACTGAAAACCTTCTCTCTCAGCGTAACGTTTCCCTCTGGATGGATTCATCCATTGAATGCAGGAGTTTCTCGGTGGTTTTTATCCGTAATGAGATGATTCCCGTTGACCTGACATGCCGAAACTTGATCCATGGATGGATATGGGCCAGATACGCACAAAGAATGGCGCGCCGAAAAGCAGGAAGCGGCGGTGGGGGCGCTGGCGTTTTGGATGCCTTTGGGTATAATGAGGAACGCCATTCTGGGACCGCGTTTATTCTGTTTTGTTCCGTTGGCTCAGTACACACTCAGGAGGCACTGGTGTCCAATGACCCCCCTAATGACCACCACGGTTCGATTGTCGGGCCACTTAATTGACTCTTTAACCTTGACGAAGGTCATTGATATTATTCTGGCGCACGATGCCGATTACCGCCTGAACCACATTGAGATTGGCAGCCGAAAAAAAGACTTTACCGATGTGGTGCTGACCATTCAAAGTGCGGATGATCGCCAGTTACAAAAGATTTTGGAAGAAATTGCCCCACACGGCGCCCATCCTCTGGCCGAAGAAAATGCAAATTGGCTTCCTGCCCCTGCGGATGCCTGCCTGCCAGCGGGAGGCTTTATTTTTAAGCACTTGCCCACGGCCGTCCGTATTGCAGGGCAGTCCATCCCCCTATTGCAGCAGGAAGAAGACGGCTTGGTACTGGTGCTGGACGAGGCAGCAAAGGCTGTGCGGCTCAAGTATCGGTCGGAAGTTCAAGCTGGCGAGCCCGTGTTGGTTGGCCATCAGGGCTTAGTATGGTAGGGTGTTGAACGCAATGACCAGGAACGTGACTTCTACTCAGCAGCCGACCATTTTAATGTGTCCGCCAGATTATTTTACGGTAAGCTACGCCATTAATCCCTGGATGTCCGTGGATCGGCCCTGTGATGTTGGTTTGGCCAAGCAGCAATGGCTGACCCTGCGGGATACTTTGCGCGAGAAGGCGGGTGCCGACATATTGGAAATGCCCGCCGTGCCCGACCTGCCGGATTTGGTATTTACGGCCAACGCGGCCTTCGTCTATCAGCGGCTGGCTGTTATTGCCCGGTATAAATACCCGGAACGTCAGGGTGAAGAGCCTTATGCCGAGGCGTGGTTTCGAGAAAACGGCTATGCCGTGCACACGCTTCCGCGGCACACGCCGTTTGAAGGGGCGGGCGACGCGCTGATTTGGAAAGATGAAACACACGAACCCCGCGTGTTTGCTGGCTACCGAACCCGTACCGATATTGCCGCACACAGCCTGCTGAGTTCTCAGGTGGGCTTGCCGGTGCTGTCTCTGGAATTGGTGGATCCGCGCTTTTACCACGTGGATGTGTGTTTATGTCCGTTGGAAACGGGCGATTTAATTTACTATCCCGGCGCGTTTGACGAATACGGGCGCACGGTTATTGAGGCCAACGTGCCTGCACATCGCCTGATACCGGTTTCTGCCGAGGATGCCGCCATGTTTGCCTGTAATGCGGTGAGTGTGGGCGATGCAGTGGTGCTAAACCAGGCAGCCACCGGTCTGATTGAACTACTAAAAGCCAGGGGTCTGCGGGTTTTCCCGGTGGATTTAAGCGAATTTATCAAGGCGGGCGGATCTGCCAAATGCCTGACCCTTCGCGTGGCATAGGGCATTGATTGGCCTTTAGTACTTTACAGGCAAGAAAAAACAGACCTCTCAAAAACAGAAGTTTCCACTATTCGTGGCCTGCGGCTGCTTTGCCGTAAAGGAAGAAAAATTAAGACAGTCTTAAATCTGTGGTTTGGCTGTTGATAGATGACTGAAACTGGTTTTTATGTAAGTGGAGGTGAGAGAGGTTTCAAAGAATAGAGAGTAATAGAGAAGAAGGAGCATTTATCGGAGAGAAAGATTGTTGGGAAACCCGCGTGCATTAATCAATCGATAGAAAGTTCAGGTTGATTAACCTAGGCGCAAGTTACCATTTGTATGGGAGTGTAAAAGGCAAGGTTGTACCCACCTCAACCCAGAGAGAAAGGAGTGATGCAATCGACTGGATGACTTTCAGGTTCAATAAATGTCATCGTTCAAGGAGAAGAGAATCCACACGGCGCATATGTTTAGCGGCATTTAAGCCACGAGTGGGTTTTTTATCAAGCAGAAGAGAGATTGATTACTCAAGGAGCGTTTAAGGAGGAGTATTACTGTCGCTTAAGTCCCCATTGTTTGGGGGTTGGTTGGAATGTGTTGCAAAATCAATGTAATGACCGTTGTTAATGCATACATGATTCAAGATTAATTCAAACAATTATCTGCTTTTTTTAAGGGAGAAATTCGTCTAACACTGGTTGGGCACTGTCGCCCAAAGATTATCTAAGTTGTGGTCGTTTTCGATACCGGTGATTTCAGTGAAAACGAAAAAGTTCACCGGTATCGGCACACCACAAGAGCACATCAGCAAAAAATCGCTAAACAACCAATTCATTCCAAAAACTTGAAATAAAAGAAACTTAACGCAGAGAGAGAGGGTTTCATCCAGGAGTCGGGAAAGAGCATTTGAAGTTAACGTTTATTATAAGGCGGTATTACTCAATACAACTGCTGCATCTAACCCAACAGGCCAGGTTTAGCAGTTGTACATGGGGTGATACCAACGATGAGTGAGTCTCCTTTTATTATTTTATACCTCATGTTACGTCGTTTTTAGGGTCAAAAGGTGAAACAACACTGTTCAAGGAGGCTCATAGTCATCTATCCGGCACCGCCCAAGGCGGTGTTTTTATTTTAGGGCCATGTTTTCCAGTAAAGTGGGCACATTCTTAAGTGAAGATTAAATCTCCGCCAAAGGGGTTACAAATCGATCGACCGGTTGTTTTTATCCTCGTGTAAGGGAACATTTTTTAAGCAGGAGCGACACTGCATTATTTTGTGGGGCATTGCAACGTGACAGGCTTGAGGGCTCTTTAGGGCCAACTGTTGAGATAACCGGATAGACACACGTGCCTGGGTTGAGCCAAAAGCCTGCCCAACGGGAATTGAATGCGACGGGGGAATATAAATCGTCATGGTTGAGATTAATCGGCAAAATTACCACAATGTGGTTAATTACCTGAAACAAAACTGGAACAATATTGCCGGTGATGACGGTCTGAGCATGGCGGAGCTTCAGGCCGCCTCTCAGCAGTTTGCCTCCATGGGGAACAGCGAGGCCGATAAGGCCGCGTTTTCCTTGCTAACCCAGCAGCACAATTTTGACGGTTTAAACGCCATTCGTCCGTTTGACAGTGGGTTGAATGCCAGCCAAGAAGACCTGGAGATGTTTGAAAAGAACATCCACGTCAACAACTTTGCCATGAATGGAATTCCAGTCATTGGCGGGGTCATTCGGGCTTGGGGGCGTGGCATTGCTGCCATGAATAACAACTCCAGCGATTCCCAAAAAGAATTAAACCGGATTTTCGAGGATGCGTCTCACGAAGACCGGAGCACCACCAATAAAAACGGTTGGTTTCAGGATGCGGCGCACCTGTCACCCGATGCTGACACGCTGCGCAACCGAGCCCTGTTGCAGGAATCCGTCACGCGTTTGGGCTACGATTATTCGGTATTAGACCCCTATGGCAAGAATTATAACCAAGATGAGCAGTCAACGACCCGGTACGGAAATAAGTACAGCGACGCGAACTACAACACGGCTCTGGCAAAAACCAACGATCAGATGACGCGCGATAACAATTTTGGCAGCCAGCCAGTTGCGTTTCAGTCTCATCCGGCAGATGAGGCCACCCAGGCAGATATTAACGCCGAACCAACGTATGGTTCTCCTACGCCAACACCGGTAATCAATTCAGCATCACCAAGCCCGTCGGCAACTATTTTGGGGCGGGTTAGCCAGGATAACAGTACGCAGCCCCCCACCACAGTGGTTCAGGGCGAAGTGTATCCAGGGGGGCAGGTGACGGGTGGGCCGGTTGATTCACGCAGCGTTAAAAAGCAGCCACCAGTCCATTATCCAGCCGAAGCACAAATTCCGCCGCCATCCTTCACGTATCGTCGAACCCCGACCTTACAGGCGAACGGCTTTGATGGGGCCATGCGGGTGGGGAATGGTCCAGATATTGCCACCAAAGAAGATTGGAGTAACTCGGAGCTGTATGGCGCCGTTCAATCTCCTGGTTTAAATGGCTCACTGGTGAGCCGGGAAAACGATTTTGTTTTCAGCTACAACGCCGATGATGGATTGAGTCGGGTGTTGTGGGCTCAAAACGATGGTGGAAACGCCATTTACAAAACCTTTAATGCGGATGGTTCTCTGGCAAGCCCTGAGGTTCGAGGAGATTTAGCCACGGTTTTGGGCCACATGGGCCCAGAGGCTCTGGCCGTCTTCCAAAGCCAACTGCCTTCCACGCCCCCGGTAGCGGGGCAGCCTGGCCAGGTTCTTCCGTCGCCCACTTCGCCCAGTACGATTGTGCCACCGCCATCATCCACGGTAACGGGGCGTCCAGGCGGAATGGCCAACCCGCCCAACGTGACGATCAACGGCATTCAGCAGCAAATCCAGGTGGGCCGAGATAACCTTCAGGTGCAAACCAACAGCTTGCAGTAACGGTTAAACGGCACAAATAAACGCTGGAACCGTTCGTTGAAACCAAATCACCCATAGCATTACGGTTAATTGAGCGAGGCTTTTATTGATATGACACATCCGAAACCTGTTCTCTCTTTTCAAACTCCGGCCAATGTGGAATTTAACCAGGCCAAACGCGGCAGCGAACTGGCGCAAGACGGCTTTGCGGGGACTTTGCGGGCCACTTCCACCGTGAGCAACTTTCCGCCTTCGTTTGGAAAGCAGGCCACCACTCCCAATATTGCAGTGCACGAAAGTAGCTGGCAGAACGCCGAATCGCCATTTATTATGTTTAACCATAAAAAGAACTTTTCCATTGCGCCCATTGTGCGCGAAAAAGAGGGCGATGGTCTGCTAACCTGGCGAGAAGGCGGCTTGAGCCACGTGTTGTATGTAAAGCCCAACGGCAGCGATGTAGAGCACTATCAGGCAATGTACAAACAGTTTAACCAGGACGGGACCTTGGCACAGCCGGTGTTTAAGGGCAACCTGGCCGATGTAAGCGATCGTCTTGGCTTTGATCTGTCGGAATTCCGCAACTGCTTGGGCAGTGGTTAAAATAAGCCTTTCACTACGCCGAAGGCCCTCCGTTGGCAAGTACCCATATTTGGCGTAACGATTCTCGGCTTTCGGTCTAGTTATTTGCCAGGAGACTCAGATTTTTGCGAGCAGCGGCTAAATTTTCCGCCAAGCCTTGAATACTCGTTTGGGCTTGGCCTGCGGCTTCTAGCAGACGAATGGCCTCCTGGAATCGGACTTTCGCACTCTGCACATCGTTTTTACGGGCGGCTTGCACGCCCAACTGGTTTAACACCCGGCCCAAATCGTGCTGAACGTTGCTTTGGTTGGGTTTGACGTGTAACGATTTTCGGTACGCATTTTCGGCCAAATTCCACTGCCCTTGCGCGGCGTAAACGGCCCCCAGGTTTTGTAACAGGCCAGGATCGTTAGGCTGAAGCGATTGTGCCTGCTGATAGAACTTAAGCGCTTCCGTCAGCCGACCGGCCTGGTGATGCTCAACGCCTTCGCTCATCCAGTCGTAAAAGGTGCGGGTTTGTTGGGTGGAGAGTGCCGTTTTGTTGGAAATATCGGCTTCCATTTTGTACAGTAGCCGAATGGTGGCTTTGTCTCTTTGGGTTAGCGTGCCCACCTGTGCCGGATTGCTGGCATAGTACATTAAATCTTCCGGGAAGGGACTGTGGCCCTGAATGCCTATGGCGTGGCCCAGCTCGTGGGTAATGGTTTGTAGCACCTGATTGTCGGAGAGTACCCGTCCACTGGCCCCGTTGAACAAAGAAACGGTTACATCGGAGCGAACAATGCTGTTGCCACGTGCTTCAAACGGGTTTTCGCCAATGCGGTTGTGGGCCATTTGCTGAATCCAACGCACGGTAATGTCTGCCTGTGCAGGGTTACGGGTTTCTTGAAAGCGTACCTGGTTGTAGGTGGCCCCTTGCCAGGCTTGCATCGCCTGGAACACCATCGCCCGGTAATCCGCCTTCCAGCCAGGCACGTTGTTGCCCGGCACAATATACACTTTCAGTGGCATCCGGGCTTTCTCCCAATGAACCACCTGGCCGTTATGAATGGCGGCCCCCAGGTAGTGTGCGTTTCCGGCCTGTTGTTGTGCCACTTTTACCTGCTGGGCTTTGGCGGCACTGCCGTTTTGCTGAAGTTGGGCTCGGGTCAGTACGGAGAGGTTACTTCGGGCCTTTGCCGCCAGTTCGTGGTTACTGGGTAGTAGCCGGGTGACCTGCTCAAAGGCCATTTTGGCATCGCCATACTGGCCGGTTTTGCTCAGGGAAAGCCCCAGGTAAAACCAGGCGGTGCTATCCTTTGGGTTACTTTTTAAAACAGGGGTCAGCAACTGAACGGCCCGGTCGTAGCGGGCTGCTTTGTAGGCGGCCACCCCGCCATCGCTAGGGAGAGCCGCCCAAGACAGGCTGGCGAATAACCCCAACAGTACAAAAGCCAACCGCCCACTTGCAAGCAAGCGGCTTGGGGAGCCCTTTCTGTTGGAAAGGCGATGCTTTTGGAGGGAATGTAGAATGCCAGAGAGAAGAGGTGTCATCATACGAGCCACTGTTCCTATTGCTGCCAACCGCAATTGGTTATCGGCTAGGTTTTAGCCGTTCTGAATTACCGAGACGGCGGCGCGGGCTGACGTCTGCGCAAACTGGGCTTTACATCTCTATACATTTTGTTCATAGAGAGTCTTCAGGGATCTTTTACCCGCTACGATAGAACACACGATTTTGAAAGATTCTGTGTGTTTTTGCGCATTCCGTTGTGTCGCCCTTTTGCATCTCTACAGTTGCATCCCAATAGTCACATCCCAACAGCTAGTTTATGGGGGATTTTGGTACAATGAGTTCTTCCCTGGGTATGGATTACGCCAACAGTGCCTTGCGCTTTAGCGGTGCGCAACTAAAACTGGATCCGGCAGCGTCTACCAAGCATCTGGAAATATCTGCAAAAACAGCCACGCACCTGTTACCAGAAGACAAAATCCAGCTCGACTATTATGGCGTCGAAAAGGAGGGTGGCAAGCCGAAATCCATTGTGATTGAGCATACCAGCCCGGAACTAAAAACGCTGATTACCAAATTGGTGGAAGACCCCAACTATTCAATCGATACGGCCAAGGCCGACCTGAAAAAGATTTTGGAAACCAACTACGAGTTTAAGGACAAGGATGATAAAGCCCCGTCCATCCGCCGGGAAAACTGGTTGGCCAAAACACTGAACTGGATTCCGGGTTTGGGTAACCTTTTAAGAAATATTCCGTTGATCAACGGCCTGGTACTGCGCTCTCGGGAAGATGTGTTCAAGAGCGAGCTAGACGCGTTGGCCGATCAGCTGGGCGATTTAAAACACGAGTTCACACCGGGTAGAGCCGATGCGCCGGTTTGGACCTTGACCCGCAAAAAGGATTCAGAAGCAGAGTCTTCGTCTTCTGGTGAACAAAAACCAGCGACGACCACAGCGGAAACCCCCTCCAGCACTTCTTCTACAGAACCAGCTACTGATGCAGCGCCTGCCCCCACGGCTTAGCACCGTCCACTCTTTCCACTCATCTGCTTCTGCCAATGAATTCGTTTTATTGAGTATTCGTTTCTTGCCAAATCAACACGCCTGGGTACTAAAGCCCAAGGCGTGTTTTTGTGTGTGGGTGTGTTTCACGAGCGCCATAAACAGTTTGCCTTCGCGCAGTGGGTGCAGGCTGGTTTGCCGTGGCGCGATCGGGCGACGTCTCCTAAAAAAAGAAAAAGCCGCTTGGAGGCGGCAATGCTCATCGTCAGTCTCAGTAAGAGTAAGGAAAGTTTTTGGCTAAACTCCGACCTTGGGGAAACCATCTGCGCTTAACCCTTACAACTCTTTCTTTCCCATCGGGTGGGGCGATCAAACCTAGCCGGCTTGTTTTGTTTACATTTTGTTGCATGCGGCGAATATGCAGATGGAGAGCAACCCTTAGGCTGCCTGCGCAGTGGCTTGGCCCCGCGGCCGCTTGTGCTATAGTTAGGCTGTTCTTTAGGGGGCTTGGGCGTTTGTGGGGCCGTTGCAAACACGCGCCTCGCCAGCCAACCCCACAAAATGCTCTTTAACGGGCGGTTAACGGGCACCTTAATGGCCATTGGTTGCACCTGCTGAAAGGATTTTTGTCAAATGAGTGGCTCTTCCTCCTCTGTCTCTACGGTGAATATTCCGGCCTTGTACTCCGATTTGTGGGCAAATCGTCAGGAGTACATTATGTTTCGCATTGCCAAACGCGTTGCGGAACTCACCCCCAGCCTGGAAGCCAAGGGTCGTGCGCCCCTTAAGCTCAGCATTGGCGCGCCTACCGTGGAACCGCCCGAAGCCTTTCTGGAGCAGTTTAAGCAATACCTCAGCGAGCCGGGCATACACACCTACTCCACGCCACGAGGAGAACCGTTTTTCCGTCAGGCGGTGGCAACGAGAATGCAGCAGCGCTTTGGCGTAACTGTAGACGCCAACACGGAAGTATGCTCTTTGGTGGGCTCAAAGGAAGGGCTGGCACACATTTTTCGCGGACTAATTACGCCGCGTATGGAACCAACCCAGCAAGATATTATCCTGACCCCGGATCCAGGTTATGCATCCTACGTGGATGCCATTCAGGGGGCGGGGGGCTTTAGCTACCCGATGGCCTTGTTGCCAGAAAATGACTACCGACCCGATCCCGAGGATGTGATACGGCAGCTTCAGGCAGAGGGTTACGATCCAAAGCGGGTGAAGGCCATTATTCTCAACTACCCGAGTAATCCCCTGGGGGCAACAGCCCCACTGGCCTACTACGAAAAGGTGGTGGCCTTTGCCAGACAACGAAACATCCTCATTATTAGCGACCTGGCCTACTCGGAAATGTACTTTGCCGGGGAAGCCGCGCCACACAGTGTGCTGGAAGTGCCAGGGGCCAAAGACTTAACCATTGAGTGCCACAGCCTCAGCAAGCCGTACTCTCTCACCGGCTGGCGAATCGGGTTTGCCGTGGGCTGTAAGCCCGCCATTGATCTGCTGGCCAGTGTAAAATCCACGGTGGATAGCGGCATTTTCAAGGCCATTCAAAAGGCGGGGGCTTATGCCCTAACCAGCCAGGCTTGCGATGACTTTGTGGCCAAGATGAATCAGGTGTATGAAGCCAACCAGCAACAGCTGGTAGAGGGTTTCCGCCGGTTGGGCTGGCCAGAGGCCACCCTGAAACAGGTGCCACGGGCTACGTTTTACATGTGGCTGCCAGTGCCTCCCCGCTATGCGTCTTGCGAAACATTTGCCACAGAACTGCTCGAAAAATCGGGCGTGGTGGTGGTACCCGGTACGGCGTTTGGTGGAAATGGTGAAGGCTACTTCAGAATGTCGATTGTGCTGCCGCCACATGAGCTTGAGGAAGTGATTGTTCGCATGGAAAACGATGGTTTTACCTACTAGCAAACGCTTTATCCAGCCATTGCTTTGCCTTTAAACGAAGAAAGCGCCTGTTGAAGGTGCTTTCTTCGTGTTAGAATGCCTTGCCGTGTCAAATACACTTTGTTGGCATGGCCCAGTGTCTGTTTTTGTCTGCCGGTAAGGAATTCCAGTTGGATGCTTAAGCTGCTCACCAAACTGCTCGGCGATCCCAACGATCGCAAGGTCAAAAAGCTGGAACCGTTGGTGGACCACATCAACCACTTTGAGGAAGAATTGCAAGCGCTGTCGGATGAAGCGCTGCGTGCCAAGACAGATCAGTTTCGGCAAGAGCTTGCCAACCGCCAGCGGAGCGAGAACCCAGAGCGAGACCGAAAACTGGAGGCCGAAACGCTGGAGTTGATTCTGCCGGAAGCCTTTGCAACGGTCCGAGAGGCGGGCCGTCGTGTGCTGGGGATGCGCCATTTTGATGTGCAGATGATTGGTGGGATGGTGTTGCACAACGGTGGCATTGCCGAAATGCGCACAGGGGAAGGAAAAACCCTGGTAGCAACTCTACCTGCCTACCTGAACGCGCTTACGGGCAAGGGGGTGCACGTGGTCACGGTAAACGACTACCTGGCCCGGCGAGACAGCGAATGGATGGGCCGTCTGTACAACTTTTTGGGCTTGTCGGTGGGCTTGGTGCTTTCGGAACAGCGCGGTTTTAACAGCTTTTACGAGAAAAAAGCCGCCTATGCCGCCGATATTACTTACGGAACCAACAACGAGTTTGGGTTTGATTACCTGCGCGACAATATGGCGACTTCCAAGGGGCAGTTGGTGCAGCGGCCCTACAATTTTGCCATTATTGATGAAGTGGACAGCATTTTGATTGACGAGGCCCGAACCCCGTTGATTATCAGTGGGCGATTGGAGCAGTCGGCGGAAACGTACCAGACCATGGCCCGCATTGCCCCATTGCTCCAGCCAGAACGGGATTATACGGTGGATGAAAAGGCCCGCAACATCATCCTGACGGAAGAGGGCATCGACCGGGCGCAAGAGCTGTTGAGTGTCGAAGATCTGTTTGATCCCAAGACCAATCTGGCCCACCACTTACTCCAGGCACTTAAGGCCAAGGAACTGTTCCGCTGCGATACGGACTACGTGGTGAAGGCGGGCGAGATTGTTATTGTGGACGAGTTTACGGGTCGCCTGATGGAGGGCCGCCGTTGGAGCGATGGTTTACACCAGGCGGTGGAAGCCAAAGAGGGTGTTCGCATTCAGGATGAAACCCAAACGCTTGCCAGTATTACGTTTCAAAATCTGTTTCGGCTCTACCCCAAGCTCTCTGGCATGACGGGCACCGCGATGACGGAAGAAGCCGAGTTTGGCAAGATTTACAACCTGGAAGTGACCTCTATTCCCACAAACCGCTCGGATGTGCGCACGGATCATCCCGATGTGATCTATAAAACTGAGGCGGTCAAGTTCTTTAAGGTGATTGAGGAAATTGTGGAATACCGCGATCAGGGGCGTCCGGTTCTGGTGGGGACGACCTCGATCGAGAAATCTGAAAAAATTTCCGAACTGCTGACCTATCCCAAGGCGATGGTGCAGCACATTCAGGATAAAGCCAAGCGATTGTTGGAGTATGTAGCCAAGAAAGACGCGAATCAGCCTTGGCGTGCTGATTTAGAGAAGTTTTTGGCTCACCCGGAAGCGCATCCCGTTGAGGCTTACGAGGCCAAAGTCAAGGCACTGACCGAGCAGGGCGCCGGAGAAGAAGTGCTGGAGTTTCTCGAAGGCTTTGTGAAAACGGCCCGGGCTATTACAGCCATTAAAGAGGGTGTGCCGCACCACGTATTGAATGCCAAACACCACGAGAAAGAAGCCTGGATTGTCGCTCAGGCAGGGCGTTACCAGGCCGTGACGATTGCCACCAACATGGCGGGCCGGGGAACGGATATTCTGCTGGGAGGCAACCCGGAGCTGTTGGCCAAAGAATCGCTGCTGGTAAACCAAGGCATGGATTGGCGCGAAGCGGCCCCGGAAGTGTACGAGGCTATTTTGAACGAGAAAAAAGCATTGACCGACTCTGAAAAGCAGAAGGTTCAAGAGGCGGGCGGGCTGCATATTATTGGAACCGAGCGCCATGAATCGCGGCGGATTGATAACCAGCTTCGGGGACGGGCGGCGCGTCAGGGCGATCCGGGCTCCACGCGGTTTTATCTGTCGCTGGAAGACAGCTTGATGCGCCTGTTTGGGGGGCAAAAAATTGCCAACCTGATGGAGTTTTTAGACGTTGACGAGACAATGCCCATTACCGCGGCCCTGGTAAGCCGGGCGATTGAAAGCGCGCAACGCAAGGTGGAGGCCTACCACTTTGATATTCGTAAAAATATTTTGCAGTACGACGATGTGCTCACCGAGCAACGCCGCCTGATTTACGAGCAGCGTCGCAAGGTGTTGGCGGCAGATGGCCTGCGTGAATCGACCCTTCATATGGTGGAGCGCGAAATGGAGCGTCTGGTGTCGGCTCATCTCACGGCGGATGTGGCCCCTGAAGACCGAGACGAGGATACTCTCCAGGAGCTTTTGCGGGACTTACACGCCAAGGTGCCCCAGTTGACCGAACGCGTGGTGGCGGAAACGATTGCCAACAAGCCGTTTGCCGAGCTGGTGGCGCTTTTCCAGCAAGAAGCCGTGACCGTTTACCGTAAGCTGGAGGCGGATTTGGAAAATCTCGCCGCAGAGCTGCACGCAGAGCATGGCGTGATGCTCTCTGGCCTGGATGACGAAGAGGAAGAGGAGCTCGAAGCGCTTCTAGCCGATGGCCGACTGACAGAAACCGAGGCGGCCGAGCGACGGCACCCGCTGCGCCGGATTGAACGCGATATTTTGCTCTCGATTGTAGACAGCAAGTGGATTGACTACCTGCACAACCTGGATGCGTTGCGTGAGGGCATTGGGTTGCGCGCCTACGGTCAGAAAGATCCCCTGATCGAGTACAAGCGCGAGGCGTTTGAGATGTTTCAGGCGCTGACTTATGATATCCAGCGCGAGGCCGTCATGCTGTTGTTCCGCAGCCGAATTCAAATTCAACTCCAGCAAGCGCTGGAGGAAGACGACGACGCCCAGGCCGAAGGCCTCTTACCCGATAGCTTTGCGCCGGATACTTTTGCCTAATAAGTGCTCGTTTTCTGTTTAATAGCCTGTTCGGCGGCGTACTGGGCTTGCACAACACAGGCGTTGAGTGCAATACCGTGCAGGTAGTTACCGGCTAAGTAAAGCCCGGGGCAGTCCGCACTTAAGGCGTTTTCAATCCGTGCCACCCGATGGAGATGCCCCAGGTTGTACTGGGGAATGGCTTGTTGGTAGCGCGTGATGCATTCAAAATCAGGCTGCGGTGCCTTTGGCAGCTGAAAAACAGCCTGAAGATCCTGGCAGGTTTGTTCAACCAGTTTGGCGTCGTCAGTTAGTGCCAATTCTGGATGAAACGCGCCGCCCATAAAGTTGCTCAGCAGCACTTGGCCTTCGGGCGCTCTGTTTGGGAAGAGGCTGCTGGCCCATATGCTGCCCAGGAGTGGAATATTCTCTTCCCGAGGTAGTAAACACCCAAAGCCATCCAACGGGTGCTGAAGCGCTGTGGCCAAAAAGCCCAAATGAACGACACTTACCGGCACATACGGAATAGATTGCAGCGCTTGACTGGCGTTGGGAGATAGCTCTTGCAGCAAAGCAGCCGCGGCAAAGGCGGGCAGCGCCAGAATGACCTGTCGCGCATGAAGAGGGGGCAGAATTTCTGCCGGTGCATTGGACGAAGTAGCCGAAGCGATGCTCAAGCAAAAGCCCGGCGGCGCGTTGAACTGCTCGGTGGGCTTCTCGGTGGGTGCTTGCTGTTCTTTGGCGGCAGACCGCGTAATTTGAACCACCGGCGTGTTGCAATGGACCGTTCCTTGGGGCAACGCCTGGTGGAGGGCCTCGGTCAGTTGCCCCAGGCCTTGCACAAAGCCAAACAGTTGAGTGGCCTTGCCTGAAGGAGTGGCGGGGGGGAAGGCTTGCCCGGCTGTTTGCGTGGGCTGCTGTTGTTGGCGTGACAGGAGCCGCTGAACGAATCCGGCAGTCAGGCTCCCGTGGGTTTGCTCCCACTCGAATAGCTTTTTAAACACGGCCGCCGCACTGAGTGCTTCTGGGTTACCTGCGTAGACGCCACTGAGGAAAGGCCCAACCATCCGTTGCAGTACTTCGTGCCCCAGCCGCCGCTGGATAAAGTCTGCCACTGTAGGTTCTGGCAGGCTGGGCGTTTTGGGCTGAAAGGGCTCTAGCAGCAGGCGAAGTTTTCCCTTTGCAGAGAGCAGCGGGCTGGCAAGCAGCGACATGGGATTTATCGGCACTGCGTGGAGCATGCCTTTGTGGCGAATGTAGCGCTTTTTATTACTGCTGGAGGCCGCTTGCGGTGAAATTTTAAGCGCCTCGCACAGACGGATAAGCTCCTTGGCACTGCCTGGAAAGGTATGCGGCCCGGTCTCTATCAGATAGCCTTCTTGGCTGCGAACAGTGCCAATGCAGCCGCCAACCCGACCGGCGGCCTCCAGCACGCAGACCTTTAAACCTTGTTGATGCAGCCGCCAGGCCGCAGTCAATCCACACAATCCAGCGCCCACCACCACTACATCCCAAACCGATGGAGAGGCATTGCTGGAATCAGGAAAGCTTGTCATAGCACCTTGTCTGCCGTGTGCATTAAGAAACCAGCAAACTGGGGACGCTGGCCTGGCGAAGTGTTTCCAGTGTAAGTTCGCCCAGCGCCTCAATGAACAGCGGGTTATCGTTAAAGGCAGGGGCTCTGTGGCAGTATTTGAGGCCTAACTCATGGGCCAGTTCCAAATACTCCATGTCGATTTCCACCAGCGTTTCCACGTGATCGGACACGAAACTGATGGGCACCATCAGGATGTTATCCTCATCCGTGGCGGCAAAATAATGGAGCATGCCATCTGTTTGCGGACCCAGCCACACCATGCGCCCCACCTTGCTCTGGTAGGCCAATACCCAGGGGTTCTTGGGGAAAAACTGTTCCATGACTTGCCGTGCGCTGGCTTCAATCTGTTGTGGGTAGGGGTCTTTTGTTCTTTTTACAAAGCGCCTGGGCAGGCTGTGCGCGCTAAATAGAATGTTGACCTGCTCTGGCGGACAGTTCCATTCGTGTTGCTGGAGTCCTTGCGCAATGGTGCTGGCCAGGGCTTTTAAATAGCGCGGATGATCGTGATAGTTGTTAATGACCGTGAGCTTTATCTGCTCCTTCCAGCCGGGGCGTTGGCGTTGGAATTGCCGTTGGAGTTCGTTCAGGCTGGAGCCTGTGGTGGTGTGGGAATACTGCGGATAGAGCGGCAGTACGAGCAGGTGGGTTACGTTATCGGCCAAAATTTGCGCCACCGCCTCCTGTAGAAATGGGTGCCAGTAGCGCATACCAATGTAAATCTTGGCAGTGTGTCCTCGGTCGCCCAGGTAGGTTTTGAGTAAATGGGCCTGTGTTTCCGTCAGGGGCAGTATGGGCGAGCGGCCACCCATATGAGCATAATTTTTTTGGGCTTCCGGGGCGCGCTTGCTGGAAATGACCGTGGCAAATAAACGTTGCGTGATGAAAGAAAACGGCAAACGAAAAATGTCTGGGTCGGCAAACAGGTTGTACAAAAACGGCTGGACGGCATCCAGACTGTCTGGCCCGCCAAGGTTGAGTAGTAAAATGCCCAATTTTTCCGAGGACACTTTCTCCTGGCCCAAATCTCCCTGGGAAGGATGAGGCTGAACCGCAGATGACACTGGCGCAACTCCTGAAGACGCTTGGAACACAACAACGCGCACCGGAAAAACGTGCACCGGGCAGAATGCCCTTACTCTAGCCCGTACAACAAGCAATGACAACCCTGCACACACAAGAAAAGCCGCGCCCGTTCTTTCTGTTGGTTGATGGAAGCCAGACGGACCCTAAAGTTTTAACCGGTTGAAACGATAACAAAGACACGTACAGTATTAACAGTCCTCGCCAGCAGGCGCGGATTCGGGGATTTTTCGATAGACAGACTCTTCCACTTGCGGTTGAGGCCTGCTGCTTGGGCAGGCCTGCGCAGTGCTGCCAGCAGAAGAGCCGCTGAGGACCAAATCACATGGGGTTAGCCGCCAGTCAGGGCCGATTTTTAATGCTCACTGCCCGAAAGAGCGACTTGGAACTAAACGGGCAGCAGATCAATCAGTCTCGTATGCAAATTGCCAACATTACCAATGAGCTGTTTAACATTGCCTCGATGCTCGATCCCGATTCGAACGAGGCAGTACAGCTTCAGTTGCGAATTTCCGCGCTGCAAAGTGTGGATAAATCCCTGGAGCTTCAGCTTCGCCGGGTGGATACGCAACACGAGGCCTTACAAACGGAAATTGACGCCGTGAAGAAGGTTATTGGTAAAAATATTGATCTCAGCTTTAAAACCTTCGCTTAGGGGGAGCTGGTTTTTACACACACTCTAAAAGCGGCACAGGCTCTTTACCAGCTCGTAATCAAGCCCGAGTTCGGTCAGTTCTTCTGCTTGCAGGTCAAACAGGCCAATCAACTGCCGGGCACGCACACTGGCAGCAGACCGGTGCAGCAACCGCTTTACCCGAATCAGCGCTTGCTGACGCGTCATACAATCGAAGTTAAAACAAGTTTGAGTAGAACGCTTTTTAGCGCGCATACAAACCTCCAACCATTCCTGGCTGTTTTTAGAACCGTAACAAGTGTCTCTATCCCTTGTGCCTGATGCGATCAAATTTCAGCAATGTTCTTTTCACCAAACCTGTATTGAGTATAGGCGAAGGCATTTTCTGTAAACAAGCCCCTGTTTTACTACAATGCCCTGTGTAATGTCTGTTTTGTCGGCAGCCCGTGGCGCTTCAAGGGGGCTTGGCCAACTGTTACCATTTGAAATGTCGACGGGCGTCGTAGCGCAGAGGCGGGGCGCATCCGCATTGTGGGCCGACTCTGTTAAAATAAGTAACGGCTTGTATCTACAGGCCGTATTGAGCACGAGGTATGTATTATGGCCAAAGCCATTAATTGGCCCCTTCCGTTTCGGGATGAAATTTTAAAAGAGGACTGCTTAACCGAACGCATTGCCTTGCGTTTGGGCACGCTGTACTTTGATCATCAGTTTTGGGTGCCTGGCGAGGTGGTGGATATTCGTGTAAACCACCTGAAAGTGCGTAAAGCCATTGTGGTGCAGCCGGTGCGTAAAACCACCCCGGCCCAACTCACGCCAGAAGATTTTAAACGCCTGAAGACTGGCCTGACGGACACGGAGGCCGTGGTTCATTACTTGCGTAAAAACTACAATCAGCCCGTGGATGAGCAAACCCCGCTGTCTGTAGTGGCGTATAAAAACCTGCCGGTTGTGCCCGATGAAATTGAGGTCGCCGACGATCCGCACCTCTAAGGGCTGTCATCAAGCAAACAAATGACACGCCCCAGTTGAGAGAACGGGTTGATGCCTGTTAGCATCTCTCACTTCATCCCGATCGGCAACTTTTGCGCTTGAGGTGTTTTGTAAGGGTACGGTTGCATTGGTTGAACGCTCAGCAGGCGTTCTGGCTAGGCGCAATGGTGTTGTTTTAGTGACAATGGCCTGTGAGGTCGTGAGGAATCCTATGACGTCAGACTCGATTCGTTTCGGAGCCCTTTCGAATGCGGGAGCGATGGGGGCAACCACCTACAGCGGAATACCCACAACCGCCGCCTCGGTTGCCAATCCCTTGCCAAATACCGTGTTGGAGCCTGTCCGGCTGGCGCCACCGTCCACGTCGTCGCTACAACAAAGCGGGCTGAGTGGTGGCGGCGATCGGTTTACGTATCCACTGAGTGCGCCCTTGCTTGGGAGCCAACTACCAGCCAATCAAACAGCATGGACCTCCACCACCCTTCCCTACTCGCCAACAACGCAGCCAAAGCCTGCCCTGGCCGATGGATTCCCATCAGGCGTTGTGTCGTCAGGCGTTGTGCCAGGGAGCGACTTTTTACCCACGAAGCCTTCCACCGCCTCAACCTCTGCAAATACACCGCCTGTCGTGAACCCGTTTCTCTTGCCATCAGAAGAAATCGGGCAGACAAGCTTTCCTGGGATCAGTTTTCCTGCCGATGCCGCCGCCGCCTCCTCGACTCCGTTAGACCCGCTTGCCAGCGTCAGCCCTTCTGAAAACCCTTTTTCGGAAGCCTCTTTGCCTCAACAGCAGCGAATCACGGCTACTGCAAATAGCGCCAACCTAACCGGCCCGCTCGATCCCGATGCAGCACGCATTGGCCAAGACATTGGCAACATTTTTGCTCAGTTTCTGACACAAAACCCGGCCGTACTGGAAAGCCTGGTACAACACAACATTGATGACCGTCTAGGGCGGCTGAAGCAGGATTGGCGAGGCGAACTCAATCGCGTTCGAGATACAATCCAGCAAAACAATCGCTTCTTCTTGGCCGGTCCGGGCAAACGGGCTGTAAAGCCCGCCCTGGAGAAAATGATTCCCGTCCTGCCCGACCAGCACGAATGGGTAGGCCAAGCGCTGGTGGAATACATGCTCGGCAAGAAGGACATTGATTTTTACATCAACCAGCTTAAGCCACCCACACCACCAGAAGGCAGCCTCAATCCGTCGTCAGCCGCCGCCTCCACTAAAGTAGCCGTAGCGCCCCGTTCTTCCGTAGATGCCTCTCTGGAGGATGGTCGTCGTGGCGTCAGTGCGGCTAAGTCGTCGTCGCAGAATGTGCCACAAGCGTTTCCGGCTGATTTTCCGCTCGTAGTACCTTCTTGAGAATCTTCCCCGTGGGGCCCTTTGGCAGGCTTGCGTAAAACCGCACCCGATCGGGAACCATCAGCGGGGTTAAGTGCTCTCGGCAGTGGGCTTTAAGCGCGGCTTCCGTCAGGGTTGTATCGGGCTTTAGCTCAATACAGGCTAAAATGGCCTCCCCCAGCCGATCGTCTTTGACCCCAATTACACTGGCTTCGGCCACGGCAGGGTGCTGGTAGAGCACGCGCTCCACCCCAAGCGGAGAAATGTTTTCCCCGGCCTTAATAACGAGATCCTTAATACGCCCACCGGAAATGAGCAGGTTGCCGTGTTCATCAAAGTGGCCCAGATCGCCGGTCTTAAACCAGCCGTCGGCGTCAAATACTTCTTGGGTCGCTTCGGGCAGTTGGTAGTAGCCCAGCATCACGTTGGGCCCCTTCACGCGCACCTCGCCTTCTGCAGAGGCAACGCCTGGGGCAACAGGAATCACGTTTTCGTTGGCATCCACCAGGCGCATTTCCACGTTGGGCAGCACCCTTCCCACCGCGCCTGGAACACTGCCCACTTTGGGGTCATTGACGGCCAACACCGGGCTGGTTTCTGTCAGGCCATAGCCTTCCAGCACCACCACGCCCAGGGTTTCTTCAATACGTTTTAGCAAGGCCGTGGGCAGGCTTGCCCCACCAGAAACACACAGCTTTAGGCTGTTGAACGCTTCCAGGCCTGTGCGTTCGGCCATTTCCAGCAGCAGGGTAAACATGGTGGGAACCAGTGGCAGGAGAGTGACGCGTTCTTCGGCAATGGCTTTGACCATGGATTTGGGGGCAAACTTGGGCACCAGCACGATGGGAATTTTCATCCAAAAGGCATACAGGCCAATCATCAGCCCGTAGGCGTGAAACAGCGGCAGCGCCAACAGAATGGTTTCCTGCTCGGAGAACGCAAGCACCTGGTGGAATCCGTGGAGATTGCCCAAGAGATTGTCTTCCGACAGCATCACCCCTTTGGGGTTGCCGGTTGTGCCAGACGTATAGAGCAGAATGCTTAATGTGTCGGCCTCGTGGGGGGCACACCACTCTGGGGCGAGCGGGGCTGTTTCCGCCAGGAGGGTTTCCAGGCAAGGCAAGTGGCCAAGGACTCCTGTTTCTTCGGCGTTGCCGCTTAGAATAACGGCAAACGGCAACGGATTGCCAGACTCTACCCACGGGCGGGCCAGATCCGTTGCGGCCAGTACCAACGTCACGCCCGCATCCTGAAAAACGTACTGAATATCACTGGGTGGCATTTGAATGTTGATGGGCAGCGGCACGGCTCCCAGTTGTCGGCAGGCAAACAGGCCCAGCAGCAGTTCTTTTTGGTTCCAGAACATCAAGGCCACCCGATCGTGGGAACGAATGTTGAAGGCTTGCTGCAATAAGGCGGCCAACCGGTTAACCTGGCTTAAAAACTGTTCGGCGCTCCAACGGGTGTCGCCCTCAATCAGGGTTGTACGGGCGGGATCCTGCTGTGCGTTTTCCAACAGCTTTTGGTACAACTGGCTCATAGAATTGGGGCCTCCTCCTGGGTGATATTGTCGATACGGAATGGTTTGCCTACTGCCTGGACAGCCTGCGGGGGGATCTTCATCGCTACAATGAGCGCTCGCTTTCGGTGTTTGTAACGGCCTGCTGTTGGGCACTACCTGGGCTAAAGCCTAAGGCCAGAGAATTAATGCAGTAACGTAAGCCGGTCGGTTGCGGTCCGTCTTCAAACACGTGGCCTAAGTGAGAGTGGCAATGCCCACAGCGAACTTCGATACGACGCATGCCGTGACTGGCATCCTCAATGTAGAGGAGGCTTTTTTCGGTCAGTGGCTGCCAAAAGCTTGGCCAGCCGGAACCGGAATCAAATTTGGCATCCGAAGTAAACAGCCCCTGGCCACAAGCAGCGCACTGGTAAACGCCATCTCCCTTATGGTAAAGGTATTGGCCCGTAAACGGAGGTTCGGTTCCGCATTGGCGTAACACTTGGTACTGCTCAGGGGTTAAGGTTTTTTTCCAGTGTTCTTCCGGGGGCGGTGTGGTTTCCAAACCGACATACTCCTTGTCAAACCGTGTTTTCAGTTAACTCAGGCTTCCTCAAAAACTACCCCAGGATACCGGCTGGGTTCCCATGCGAATACTGACCACGTTGCACTGCTATTTTAATACATCCAGTCATCGTGAATAAACGTGCTACCGTGCTGCGGTTTAGGCGAGGCTTCGCCCTCTCCGAGCAGTTGTGCCGTGGCCGCTTGCAACCGTTGGGCCTGAACGGTTTGTGTGACCTCTTTAAATAAGCTGGCCATGGCATCGGCCAAGCCATCTTTAATCATCAACTTATTGTGTGTGAGGCTGGAAGGTACCGGTATGGCGGTCAAAACCTCATCCTTGCTATTGAGCAGGCGGAGGGATTTGGGCGCGCCGTTGGCCTTGTATTCTAAAAACAAGCTGACATCTGCATTAGGCGAAGTGAGCCACTGGCCTGCCACTTGCTTACCTTGTTTGGTGGCATATTCCGTTAGCTCTACCGTTCTACCGTTTTCACCCTTTAAAAAATAGGAGGTAGAAGCTAAATTAAGAAATAGCGGCGATTTCCAAGCACCCAGCGGAATAATGTATTTCAGTGGCAGCAGTCTGATGGTGGGAAATTTAATTCGGAATCCAGCCCCGCCCCATCCACGCTCTCTATAAGGAATTGGTTCTACAGAAAAGCCTCTTCTTTCTGGCAGATGCTCTTGCAAATCACTCGAAATTTCCAGCGTTCCGGCCTCTAGCTCCTCGGTCAGCTTTTGAAATAAATTGAGAAAAATGAGTTTTTGCTCCGGCAGGCTCAGGGCGCTCACGGCTACGGGCTGAGTGGCGGAAAATCGCACGCTATCGGTAGCGGGCAGGCTGTGTTGTGCAGGGGCGAATGGCTGTTTTTTGAAAAAAAAGGCAACATCGCGTTGCGAGCTGCTGGCCAGTGGGCTGAATGGCATCGCGCTAGTGTTCATTCCCTCTTGGGCTCCTGGTGTTGCTATAACGTTTAAGCAGTGGCTGAAACTAAAAAGTATCCACGCCAGGAGCATTGACCAAGGCCGCTTTTGCCTGCTTCATTTTCGTAATACGATCCTGTAGTTCAAGCATGTTTGCTTGTTGCGCCTGGATCTCACGTTGCAAATACTCGTAGGCGCGCAGGCTGGCCGTGTGAATAATTTTACACACGGTGCTGTAAGCGGACTTCGCGGGCTGCTGGGCTTTGGCTTCCTGAATGACTGACTTTTCCAGATCTTGCAGGTTGATGCCAGGGACTTCTTGCAAGGGGACCGCTTTTGCCAACGCATCGGGCAGACGGGTGGTGTCCGACTGCACGGGCAAGAGTTGAATGGAAACGGTATCGGCTCCGGTTTGTATCAAATGCACATCCCAGCCCGCTTCCTCCAGCTTTTTAATGCCAGAGTAACTTCCCGGAGCACCCGCCACGTTGTGGAAAGTTGGAAAAATTTCTTTTGATTCGGAATAATTAACCACCAGGGCGCCAAAGCGGCTTGGGGCGGTTTTGGGTAAAAACGACATGGGCTGAAAATCCTTCTGGCTTTGGACTGGCTGCGTTAAGGGCTACTCATTAGCCTTTCACACACGGCGGGCAGATCCGAGTTATAGCACTGTTTGGCCAGGGCTGCAATTTTATCCTGATGCTTTTTGGCACTTCCTTGAATAAATTGTGTGGTTGCAAATCCAGATTCAGAAACTTCTTTATAAAACTGTGCTCGTTCATCATTAAATTTTTGTCTGTAAGCGTTGGAGGATTGAGAATCTTTTACGGCCATGTGCTTTCCACCAGCGGCCAGCTTAAAATAGCCCTCTAAAACATAAAGGGGTACGCCAATGGTCGCTCTTAATAGCCAGGGAATGGCATCATTCATTCTGGCATCCTCAAGCTTGCTATCCAGGGCTGCACAGCTCCCCCTGTAAGTATTCAACGCTTTTTGAGCATGGGCCTTCACCACACCGGAACTTTTTCCGGCCAGTTTGGCAGAAAGTGCCGCATATTTGTAGCTTTCTGCCGAAAAATAAAGAATATCGCTAGCATGAGCCGAATTGATGAACTCTTCTTCCGCTTTGTTGAGATAGCCCTTTTGCTCTTGTCCGTAGGCTGCTTTGGCCAAATCAAGGTAGTTAATGCCTTGGTTGAACGCCGTGGGGTGCTCAAACTGGGCGTTGAGTTTGGTGGCATCGCTGAGTGTCGCATCAATTCCCTTCGTTACCAAATGCGTGCTCGTAGCTGAAAGAAGCCATCCAAGCACTGTGACTTCTGCGCCAAAACGAGGCATTACAGCACTAGGCTGTACCACGGAGTAGGAGAAGGTATCCGGTAACGATGTCATTGAAGACGTTGTAGGACAGTAAGGCTGCTTGGTTGCAACAGTGAATACATTGACAGGGGTTGCTGGTCGTTCATTAATTGGCTGCATTGATTCTTGCGTCATTAACCCTGCTGTTTGTTTTTCTTGCTGCGCTTTCTCTTGTTTCTCTTTTTCCCAACCACGGGTTAAATAGCTCCAACTGGCCATTGCTGCTGCGGTACTTGATGTCATCTTTGAACTCTCCTGTTCACCCAACGCTGCATTTTCCTAAAAAGTTTAATTCCCCTCCCATGAGAAATGAAAAATAAGCGCAAGTCAATGCAAACGGGCTCTGGCTCAAAAACACTCAGGCCGAGCAATGGAGCGGTGTCGGCCTGAGTAAATCTATCTTCGGTTTTGCGGAAATTGCGTGTCAACAATGATCACTCAATGTATTCGCGTAACCGGCGGCTTCGGTTGGGGTGGCGAAGCTTGCGGAGCGCTTTGGCCTCAATTTGGCGAATTCGCTCGCGGGTGACGCCAAACAACTGGCCCACTTCTTCCAGGGTTCGCTGACGACCATCATCCAGCCCAAACCGGAGCCGAAGCACGTCCCGTTCGCGAGGAGACAGGCTGCTGAGCACTTCGGTAAGGTCTTCTCGGAGCAGTTCGTGCGCCACGGTGGTGGCGGGGGCCTCGGCCTCGCGATCCTCGATAAAATCGCCCAGACGAGAGTCCTCTTCCTTGCCAATGGGGGTTTCCAGCGAAAGGGGCTCTTGGGCCACTTTAATAATATCGCGCAGCTTTACCACGCTAATGCCCATGGCCTTGGCCAGCTCTTCTTCGCTCGGCTTACGGCTAAGCTCCTGGGCCAGCTTGCGGGTCACTTTTTTTAGCTTGTTAATCGTCTCTACCATATGGACCGGAATACGAATGGTCCGCGCCTGGTCGGCAATGGCTCGCGTAATGGCTTGGCGAATCCACCAGGTGGCGTAGGTAGAAAACTTGTAACCTCGCTCGTGGTCAAATTTTTCCGCTGCCCGAATTAACCCGAGGTTGCCCTCTTGAATTAAATCCAAAAACAACATGCCCCGACCGACATATTTTTTGGCAATACTCACCACCAAGCGGAGGTTGGCCTGCACCAATTTTTGCTTGGCGCGGGCACCCGTTGGGCCGCCTTGGGCAATTTGCCGGGCCAGTTCAATTTCTTCTTCGGCAGTCAAAAGCGGAATTCGGCCAATTTCTCGCAGGTACATCCGCACGGGGTCATCTAGCGACATCCCTCGGCTTTCAACCGCAGTAAATTCCTCTTCGGCTTCGTCTTCGTCCTCGGTAATGAGCGTAACGCCCCCACCACCAAAGAGGGAGCCAATCTGATCGGACTCACCATCGCTAACCGACAGCAGTTCGTCAATGCCGCTACGCTCGCGGCCGCCTTCCTGCTTTTTAATCATTTCTACCAGGGAATCTTCGCTTTTAGATGAACGACGTTTAGTCATAGCAGTTACTCAGTCCCACCACGATACGGATCGACGGATAACGAATTATTTACCACAGATGCCATGCGCTGGGGAACCATTGGTAGGGTTTCTGTGGATTCAGCAACGGTTAATGGGGTTAAGGAGAAATCAGAACCGGCCGGGCGATGGTTGTGGTTTTGCGCATCCAAAGCAGAAAGCTCTGGCTGGGGCGCTTGTTGTAACTGTTCGCGCAACTGGTATTGAATTTCTAGCAAGGAAAACTCGGTGTCTTCTTCTGGCGGCATTACAGGGGGGCTTGCAGATGGATGCGCGTCTGGAAAAACAGCGCGCTGCTGCTCCTGTTGCCGTAAGGTGTTATTCAGCGCGGCCAACTGTCGCTGGCGATGCTGCTGTTGTAAGACGTAAAGACATTGCTGTGCCGATTTTTCGGCACCAGAGAGTAAGGCCTCCGAGGTGACGTTCTCCTGGTTTAGCTTTTGTCGTAGCTGATCACCATCAAACACCGCGGAAGAGAGCCTTTGCAGTAAAACCGGTAGGTCCGGGTCGTTTGGATTGAATTGTGCCTGTACGGTTTGCTGAAGCTGGCTGGCGTGCGCCGGTTTAAACAGCACATTAGCGCCAAGAGCTTGCCGTAACACCTGGTAGAGGCGTAGATTGATCGGATCTTGCAGTAGATCCGGTACACGACAAAGGTCAGTATCCACGAGAGACAGCATCCGTTGGGGGCTTACATCATCTACAAAAAACAAGGCCATCAGGTTATTTTCTGCCCGTAGCGCCCGAGGCTGTAACGAGCGTCGCATTTCCTGAAAGTTGTCAGGGCTGGTGTGACGTTGGCGTTGTCCCTTATAAGAAGACGACGGGTTGCGGGAAATTGCGTGCCCGGATGAAAATGCGTCGAATTGTTTCCGGTTTCCTTCAAAGCCTCTCTCAGACTGAGCCCAAGCTGTTGCCCCAACGGAATGAGCCGCTTGCAAAGGACTTTTGGCGGGGCTGCTTTTTTGATAGCGTCGAACTTCCAGGTGTAGCGCTTCTTCTGAAACTCCAATGCGCTGGGCGTACTGGGCCAGGTATGTGCTTCGGGCAACCGGCTGTGTAATGGCGGCCAAGAGGGGGGTTAGCCGTTGTGCCGCCTCAATTCTGTCTTCAGGCCCCTGTAGCGAGAGCCCTCGAAGGGCGGCATCCAGTTTAAAATCCAGCGCCTCTTTGGCGGTTGCAAACAAAGCTCGAAACGCTTCTCCTCCATGCCGCCGGATGAAATCATCCGGGTCCTTGCCATCGGGAACCAGAAGCACCTTAATCCGAACCGGAAACACGCTCAGCAGGGGCTCTATTTTTGCAATGGCGCTTCCCGCCGCGTTAAGCCCGGCGTTGTCTGCATCAAAAGCCAAATAAACGGTCTCCACCCCGTGGCGAACCAACAGTTTTAAATGTTGCTCGGTCAGGGCCGTGCCGCAGGTGGCAACCGCCTCAGGAATACCAGCCATGTGGGCGGAAATGACATCAAAATAACCCTCCATCACCACAGCCAGCTTGGATTGCCGAATGGCCTCCTTGCCGTGGCACAAGCCATAGAGAATTCGGCTTTTAATGTACACTGCGGTTTCAGGACTGTTCAGGTACTTGGGGGTATCTTCCGGGCTGAGCGCCCTGCCACCAAAGGCGACAACCTGCCCTTTTTCATCTAAGATCGGTATCATCAGCCGGTTTCGGAAGCGATCATAGCCCCCGGATACCTGTGATAGTAAACTGCCCGTCGGGTTGTTCCTAGGGCTGGCCAGGCCGGCCGTAATCAGGATATCGGGCTGTTGACGCAGATAGTCTGTGGTTTGGCCCAGGTGCTGAATGAGCTGATCCCAGCCTGGCTTTGCAAAACCGAGTTTAAACCGCTCGATTGCCTCTCTAGTAGTTCCCCGCTGGGCCAGATAATCTTGAACAGGCTGACCTTCCGGCTGGTTAAGGCATTGCTGAAACCACGACAGCGCCAACTGATTGAGATGGCATATTTTTTGATGCAGATCCTGCCGTTCGACGGCAGCCTGCTTGGCCTCTTGAGAGCTTTTATCCTCAATGACAATGCCTTGCTCTTGGGCCAGCTCCTGAATAATTTCGCCATAACTGCGGTGGCCGCGCTTCATGAGAAAAGCGAGCGCATCACCCGCTTCGCCGCAACCAAAGCACTTAAACAGGTTTTTTTCTCGGTTTACGTTAAAAGAAGGCGTTTTTTCCTTATGAAAAGGACACAACCCCAAATAGGTGCGTCCACGCTTTTTGAGCGCCACCTCTCGTCCCACCACCTCCACAATGTCGAGGTTTTGTTTCACGGCATCGGCCGCTTCGGCGAAGGATAGAACATTTGCCATATTAGAAAATCAGCGCCTCCTGGCGCAAACCCTGATAAGGACTGGGTAATAGGTCTCTTTCATAGGTTTCTAACGCAAAACGATCCGTCATGCCTGCAATGTAGTCTACCACGCGACGCTCTATTACGGCAGGATCGCAGTGGGGATCGAGGCCAATTCGGTGTGGGTGCTTTATAAAAAAGGTGTAGAGGCCTTCAATCAGCCAACAGACTCGGCGATCTTTTTCCTGCTGTTGCGGGGCGCCATAAACGTGCTGGTGCATCCATTGCCTTAAGGCCATCATGGCCTCCCACACTTCTGCCTGCATAGCCACTTTAGCCTGCCCTTGGGATAAATGAACCCTTGTCTGTGCAACCAAGTCCATCACCAGCCGATCCAAGCGCTCTTTGTTGCGCTCGCCCAGCACGGAGCGAATCTCTTTGGGAATATCGGTCTCTTGCATCATCCCGGAACGCGTGGCGTCTTCCACATCGTGGTGCAGGTAGGCCATTCTATCTGCAATTTCCACAACCCAGGCCTCCACCGTCGTGTGTGAAAGAGGCTCTTTTTGGTTGGCAATGCCTTCCAGCGTTTCCGTACAAAGGTTAAGCGGCTCCAACAGGGTAACGATCCTGAGTCCTTGTTCAGAGTGACAAAAGCCAAACGACGATTTTTGTGCCAAGGCAATTTCTCCGGCATGGGCAAACGGCGGATGGCCGAGATCGTGGGCCAATGCAACCGCTTCGGTTAAATCTTCGTTGAGCGCCAGGGCTCGGGCAATGGTACGGGCTATTTGGGACACTTCGAGCGTGTGAGTCATTCGCGTACGGTAATGATCCCCCACCGGCGCCGTAAACACCTGGGTTTTGTGCTTAAGCCTTCGGAAGGCTTTGCTGTGCAAAATGCGGTCTCTGTCTCGCTGAAAACAGGTCCGAATCAAACACTCGACCTCGGGCTTCTGGCGTCCCTTACTCTGTGTGCTTCGAACAGCCAACGGATGCAGCCACTGATCCTCTCTCGCCTCTGCTTCCAGGCGGACGGCTTCTAGCGGAATGAGCTTGGGTGCGTGCATACAAAAAAATAGGGTGAATACGGCAAGCTGAAAAACGCGCCAGAGGCTTGTTGAGTTGGCGGCACAAGCGTTTGCAGAGAATCCAGCGCGCCGCTTACGAGGCTTGAATGGATAACGCGCAATGATTTAGGCAAAAAACTTTCTGGCTCGTTTATCATAACGGCTTTGGCGCACTTTGGCTGCGAGTACAACAATGTGTGAAGTGTTCCAACGTTTCTGCGCGTTGCAGGTTTTAGCCGTCGAGCGGAGAGCTTTTTGTAAATAAATATTTCCAAATGGATTATATGGATATCGTTTGGATCAATTCAGCCTATATAAATGTTTTTATTATTATATAGAAAGCAACAATGTCTGTTTTTACAATATTCCGTTAAAGCTTGGGTTGTATCTGTTAAACGTTCATTCAAACAAAGGCAACATCGGAACGTTTTCCTGGGGAATTGATTTTGGAAGAGGAGCGGGTAATACAATGGGATTTAGCGTGCAAAATAACATTGCCTACGTGGGCACAGGTAGTCGCAGTAGCGACAATACCTCTTTAATCGAGAAAAAAAGAGCGCTTTTGGCCTCCTTGCCTGTGGGCTCCAAGCCCTACAACGATTTACTAAACGAAATTCAAGTGCTGGAGAGTATTTTAAAATCGCCTAGCGGCCGTTTGGAATATTCGACCTTTAGCAGTGGTAATACGGAAATTCAGGCCGCCGTTAGTCTGCGCACTGCCGAATCGACCACATCGTCGGAAACATCCAGCGACAGCGGCACAACAGGACTGCAAGGGATGACCTCCTTAAGCTTTGTGGCCTAATCGCCTCAGCATAGTTCGCGCCATCCATTGAGCGGGCAGCACAGGGCAGGTACAGGCCAGATACAGGGTGTGTAACACAGAAAGACTGGAAGACGATAAAGCAGTATTCTGGTACAATAATGTATTTGAGGGTATTTTTGGCTAAAGACTTGAGTTTTGTGTTGTTGAAAGAGATACCAGCTTCATTTTGGACTGATTCCGCTTCAAGACTTGAGGAATAATGGTTTAGGTTCGGGAACAAGCGTTTAAAAGGTGGTTTGGATGCCAACAGTTTTGGTTTTTCAGTTTGGGTGCGTGTATTGGCAGGCGTGGTTGTGGCAAGCCAGCCAAGCATTTGGTAGCGCGCTTTGCAATGTCCTCAATAACTTACTGCGCGGCAATGAAGGTCGTAACGAGACTTGCAGCAAAGATTATTTAAGTTTTATCTTCCCACTATCTCACAACGTTATTACTAGGACATTGGCGCCGGTGGTCCTGTATGTTCCGTCGGCCAGATCTTATGGAAACATCACTCACTAGAGCATCCTGAGTGATGTCTGTGTGAATTCGGCCTTTATTACAAAAAAATCAATTAAAATCCTGGATGAAAACACATCCGGGATTTTTGTCTTTATCCGTAGGGTTTGTATAAAATGGAGTGCGGTAAGCAGTGTGCTGGAAAGGCAGTTTTGAGAAATGCTCAATCAGATCCGCGGTGGGCTGGTGGTATCGGTACAGGCAGATGGGGCCGAGCCCTTGAATCAGCCCGATATCTTAACAGCGTTAGCTCAATCGGTTGTCTCTGGCGGCGCGATGGCTTTACGCCTGGCCCAACCTCACAACATTAGGGCCATTCGTGCGGCGCTACCAAGCATTCCCCTAATTGGCCTAACCAAGCCAGAGCCTTTGCCCACACAGGCTTACGGGCAGGTGTATATTACGCCCGGTTGGCCAGAGATGGAGTCTTTAGTTGCAGCAGGGGCAGAAATGATTGCAATGGATGCAACGGCTCGCCCGCGCCCGGGAGGAGAGACGCTTGCCGTACTCGTTGAACGGTTCCGTAAGACGTACCCGCAGCACTGGCTGATGGCCGACGTGGACACGCTGGAAAACGGATTGAGCGCGGCGGCGCTTGGCTTTGATTGCATTGGCACCACGCTGTCAGGGTATACGCCAGAAACGCTGAACCGAGACAATGGCCTGCCCGACTGGGATCTGTTGCGCCGTTTGCGAGAGCGCGTTTCGGTGCCCATCTTGCTGGAAGGACGCGTTTGGGAACCAAGCCAGGTGGCCTATGCGTTTGAGCAAGGCGCCCATGCCGTGGTGGTGGGCTCTGCCATTACTCGCCCCCAACTCATTACACGGCGCTTTGCCCAGCAGGCGTTAGCTGGGGGTGGGTGATGTCCTCTATTAAGTTTTCCAAACCGCTTGAAGGATTTGCATTAGGAATCAACGCGCCTTTTCTCTATAATGAGCGGCTGCCAACAGTGGCAAGCGTCTACTTTGGACAAGAGTCGCCGCGCCGCTTTTTTTAAGCCTATACAGAAAGGACCTGCCCGAATGGCCACATCACGCTACCTGTTTACCTCCGAATCGGTTACGGAAGGTCACCCAGACAAGGTTTGCGATCAGATTTCCGATGCCATTTTGGATGCGTTTTTAATGCGCGACCCCAAAGCCCGCGTGGCGGCAGAAACCCTGGCAACGACGGGAATGGTGCTGGTTACCGGAGAAATCACCTCTTCAACCTACGTGGACATTCCGGGAATTGCCCGCCAGGTCATTGAAGACATTGGCTATGTGGGTGAAAAAGGCGGTGGCTTTGACGGAAGAACCTGTGGTGTCCTCACGAGCATTGACGAACAGTCTGCCGATATTGCCGGAGGCGTCAATCAGGCTAAAGAAGTGCGAGATCAGTTGACCAGTGACGAGATTGATCAAATTGGCGCCGGTGATCAAGGCATTATGTTTGGCTATGCCTGTAATGAAACCGACGCGTTGATGCCGCTGCCCATTCAGTTGGCCCACGCGTTGGTGCATCGCCTGGCGGAAGTTCGTAAAAAAGGAATTTTGGGCTACCTGCGCCCGGATGGAAAGTCTCAGGTAACAGTGGAGTACGTCGCCGGTCGTCCATCTCGCATTGATACCATCGTGATCAGCACCCAACACGATCCAGAAATTCCCGGTTGCGCGGACAATGAGGCTGTTCAGGCCCGAATTGCGGCAGATCTTCATCAGCAGGTAATTTTGCCTGTTTTTCAAGGCTATGCCGTACAGCCCGATGCGCAGACACGCCTGTTGATTAACCCAAGTGGCCGGTTTGTGATTGGGGGCCCTCAGGGCGATTGCGGTTTAACGGGCCGTAAAATCATTGTGGATACCTACGGTGGGTACTCTCGCCACGGTGGCGGTGCGTTTAGCGGCAAAGACCCTACCAAGGTAGACCGTTCTGCAGCGTATGCAGCCCGTTATGTGGCCAAAAACATTGTCGCCTCTGGGTTGGCGGATCGGTGTGAAGTGCAAATTGGTTATGCAATTGGGGTTGCACGCCCTGTATCGGTCAACATTAATACCTTTGGGACAGCCTCTTTGACGGATGACGAGATTGCCGAGCTGGTGAACCAACATTTTGACCTGCGCCCGGCGGCCATTATTCAGTCGTTTGATTTGACGGGCCTGCCAGCCCGGCGAAATGGCCGTTTCTACCGAGATTTGGCCGCTTACGGCCATGTGGGTCGTACCGATTTGAACTTGCCCTGGGAGCAAACGGACAAGGCGGAGCAGTTGCGTGAGGCATCGGCCCGTTTTTTCGGTCAAACTGAGCGCACGATGGTTTCCGCTGGCTAGGGCTGCGGAAAAATTGTTCGTTCATTGCCCCTTCGTTCATTGTTGTGTTCGCGTATTGGCCTTGTTTGCGTATCGCCTAAGTAGCCTGGCCCTTTACGTGTCGGGCATTAGGATGGCGGGATGCCCAGCCACATTTCTCGTCTGACGGAGCATTCTTCTTGTTGAGCGTTGTCATTGACGCCACCCGGACGCCCACCTAAGATCATGATTGGATAGGCTTTTTTATGTCAGGGTTTCTGCCGAACAAGGTCTTATTCTGGGCTTGCCCCTTCTCAAGCGCCCGCTTGTTTGTTACAGTATAAATAAGTTATACCTTTTTAAGGTATTCTGGATGTGTCCTTGACGATTCATCACACCCGCGCAGCCGAGGCAAACGCTATGCACCTGGTGGTGGCTGGACTTCGATATAAAACAGCAACCATAGATATTCGTGAGCAGGTGGCTTTCTCCGAATCGGAGGTAGCTCAGGCGTTGCCACGGATTCGTTTGCTGCCGGGGGTGCGAGAGTGCGCCTTGCTGACCACCTGTAATCGCACGGAATGCTATATGGTGTGCGATGATCCACTGCTGGCCGTGCAGTCGCTGAAGTTGTTTTTGTCTCAGGACAAAGGCTTTGACGTGCAACGGCACCGCCGGGCGTTTTTTACACTAATGTACGAAGATGCGGTTTTACACCTGTTTCGCGTGGCCTCGGGGCTGGACAGTTTAATTTTGGGCGAAGGGCAAATTTTAGCCCAGGTAAAAGAGGCTTGGCAGTTGGCCCAGCGCTCGAAAACACAGGGTATTTTACTTGATCGACTCTTTCAGTGTGCCGTAACGGTGGGCAAGCGGGTTCGTAGCGAAACGGGCATTGCCCAACGAGACGCCAGCGTGAGTCAAGCGGCTTTGTCCTTTGTCATGCAGCGTCTTCCCAATTTTCATCAGCAGACCATTGCCGTTATTGGCGGTGGTAAAATGGCCGAAATCTTGCTGGAAGAACTGATTTGCCAGTTAAGCCCCCCGCAGAAAGAGCAGCTTATGCTGGTGAACCGCAGCGAAGCCCGCCTGCAAGAGCTAACAGCCAAGTACGGAGTTCGTGGAGCGGGATGGGCTGAAATTGACGCCGTACTTGCAAAAGCAACCGTCGTGTTTGTGGCAACCGGTGCCCCGCATATCATTTTAAGTGCGGCGCGGCTCCAGCAGGCAGGGGTGTGCACCCGAGAAGAGTCGCCGCTGACGATTGTGGATATTTCCGTGCCTCGCAACGTGGAGCCGGAGGCGGCCCATTTGCCCGGAGTTCAGTTGTACAACACAGACAGCCTAGCCGAGCTGGATCAAGGCCTCGACGCCCTGTCTGCCGGATTGCCGCCCGGCACGCTGCTTCACGTAGACCGTATTTTAGAAGAAGAGTACAAGGCGTTTCATCATTGGCAGATTGGTCAGCCTGCCCGCGACGCCATTACACGCCTACGGGCGAAGGTGGAAGATATTCGCCAGCACGAGGCAGCCTCATATACCGACGCGGGAACGTGCCCGCCGAGTATTTCCGGCTACGATCAGCTAATTGAGCAGGTTTCTCGCAGTTTAGTCAATAAAATCCTGCACGAGCCCACGGTTCGCCTGAAGGAGACAGGGCGTTACCCGGAAGAAGTGCAGCATTATGCCGCGTTTTTAGCCTATTTGTTTGATGCAGAGGCTCAACAGCCGTTGCCGCGTCGGCTTCCCCTGCTGCAAGTTCGTTTGAACTAGGGGAATTGGAGTCGCCATTGTGTCGTCCTCAGCAGATGGACTTCGTCTCGGAACGCGAGACAGCGAACTGGCGCTTTATCAGGCCAGGATGGTGGCGGCTTTGCTTCAGGCCAAAGATCCGACCCTGAACGTGGAGTTGGTTGCCTATAAAACGCAAGGCGATCGCTTTTTGGACGCCTCTTTTGTGCAGTTAAGTCGGCAAGGAATGACCGGCGTATTCGTCAAAGAACTAGAGCAGGCGCTTCTCTCCGGTGAGATTGACCTGGCAGTGCACAGTATGAAAGATATGCCCAGCCAACTGCCAGAAGGCCTAACCACCCACAGTATTGGCTTTCGAGAAGATCCGAGAGATGTGTTACTGTTGCCCGACGGAAAAATGATAGGCAACATGCAAGAGTTGCCCTCTGGCAGTCGGATAGGAACCTCTTCCGCTAGACGAGTAGCCCAGTTGAAGCGTCTTTCGCCAAACTGGCAGTTTGAAGCCATTCGTGGAAACCTGCAAACACGCCTGCGAAAGCTGGATGAGTCCGGCGGTTATGATGCCCTGGTGCTGGCGGCGGCTGGCGTGCATCGCCTGGGTTGGGAAAGCCGCATTGCCTGTTATCTCAATCCGTTTTCCACAATGGTGCCCGCACCGGCCCAGGGTATTGTGGCGGTGGAATACCGAACCGACAATACCCAACTGGCAAAGCGCTTGTCCGCCTGCCAAGTGCCTGCCGTGGCAGTTATGGCTTATGTGGAGCGTTCCGTGATGCGGTTGGTGGAAGGGGGCTGCCAGTTACCGCTGGGGGTGTTTGCCCATTGGCCTGTTGAGGACGACACTTTTTCTCCCTGGAATGCCTGTTTGGGACAAATAAACACACAGACGCCACTTCAGGTGACGGCGTGCCTGCTCTCTCCTGATGGACAGCATTACCGCGAAGCGAAAACGGCCTGTTGGGTAGAACCGGCAGACACTTTGGAGGAGTCGTGTGAACGTCTCTGGCCGGTTGTCCAAAGTCTTGCCGCGCAACTTCGCGCCTGAGACGGCTTTACATGTTTTCGTAAATGCTAAACAAGGGTAGGTAAATAGACAGAGCCAGCACGGCAACCATAAGGCCCAGGACCACCAGCATAATGGGTTCCAGCATGGCGGTAAGCACTTCAACCCGCTGGTTAATTTCTTCTTCCAGGTATTCGAATGCGTTTTCCATCATTTTTTCCAGCTCCCCGGACTCTTCGCCGGTGGAGATCATTAACAAGACGAGATCCGGCACCATTTTGGTACTGGCCATGGCAATGGCCAAACGTTGGCCTGCCTGAATTTGCACGTTCACCTGGCGGTAAGCCGCCTTTACCACAGAATTTTGAATGGTTTCCGCCGATAGATAGAGCGCTTCCACAATGGGAATACCGGCTGAAAACGAGACATGGAACGTGGAAATAAACTGGGAGTTGGCAATAAATTTGGTCAGTTCATCCAGCACCGGAATTTTAAGGAATGCGCGGTCGAGCAAGGCTGTGCCCTGGGGCGATTTAACGTATTTTAACAACCCGTAAATGGAAAAACCCAGTGCCGGAAAAAACACAAACCAAAAACCCCGCATAAAGTTGCTAATGGCCACCATAATTTGGGTAATCAAGGGGAGTTCAATACCCATTTTTTCGTACACATCCACAAAGGTGGGAATGACCAGCAGAAACATGACCAACATGACCAGGCCCATAATACACATAACGATGGCCGGATAGATGGAGGCGGAAATGACTTTGCCCTTTAGCTTTTCCGACTTGGTGAGCAGGTCCGTCATTCGGTTCATGGTGGCGTCTAATTCGCCACTGGCCTCCCCGGCGCGTGTCACGTTGACGTAAACATCGCTAAAGACTTTGGGGTGTTTGGCCAAGGCGTTGCTCATGGAAACCCCGGCCAGGATGTCTCGGCGAATTTGCCCAATAATGGCTTTAAACTTGGGGTTGTCCATATAGGTTTCAAAGTACATTAGGGCTTCCGTTACCGGAATGCCGGTCTTGAACATCATGCTCATGTTGCGGGTAAAGGTAATCAGCTCCTTAGAACCCACCCCACTGAACAGTTGCATGACGATTTTAATGGGGTTTTTGCTTCTAACCTGGTTGGGATCGGTGGTTACGACCTTAAGCTGGGTGGGCACCAACTCCTGTTCGCGCAGCATTTCTCGGGCTTCGCGTTCCGTGTTGGCGTTAATCACGCCACTCACCCGGCTGCGATCCGACATTTTAAGGGCGTTGTACTGATAGGTTGGCATACCGTTTTGGCTCCGTGCGGTCTTTTTTTTCCGCTTTGAAAACAACGATTAGGGGGCTGCTACTATCCGCCCAGGCTGACACCCATGACCCGAATCACTTCATCGAGCGTGCTTTCTCCCAGCAGTACCTTTTCTCGGCCCCGCATGGCCAGTGTCTTCATGCCCGAAGAAATGGCGGCGTCCTCAATTTCTAAGTCCGAACTGCTGTTGGTAATAAGCTGCTGAATTTCTCGATCCACCATTAAGATCTCGTACAAACCAATCCGGCCTAAATACCCGGTGTTGTTGCACATATCGCAGCCTCGGCCTCGGTGTAATGCAAGCTCTTGCTGCTGGCGGTTTTCGTCGTACGGAAACAGAATTTTCTTCTCCGCGGCGGTGGCCTTGTAAGGGGCTTTGCAGTGGGGGCAAACGCTTCGGATGAGTCGTTGCGCCACAACGCCCTTTAGGGCAGAAGCAATCAGGCTGGTAGAAGCCCCCATTTCGATCATTCGGGTAATGGTGGCTGCTGTGCTGTTGCTGTGAATGGTGCTAAACACCAGGTGGCCTGTTAACGCCGCGTGAATGGCGGCTTCCAGGGTTTCATAGTCTCTAATTTCACCCACCATAATGACGTCTGGATCTTGTCTCAGCAAGGCCCGAAGACTGGTGGCGAATGTAAAATCGGCTTTGGGGTTTACCTGCGATTGGTTGAGGCCTTCAATCGTTAATTCCACCGGGTCTTCCACGGTGGAAATGTTGGTCAGATCGTTATTAATTTTGTGGAGAATGGTGTACAGCGTGGTGGTTTTACCGGAACCCGTGGGACCACACACCAGCATAATGCCATAGGGAGACTTGTAGAGCGTTTCCAGCTTTTGAATGTCGTCGGCGTTAAAGCCCAGTTCGGGAAAATCGGTAATGTTTTTAGAAGGCCGTAAAATCCGAATAACGATTTTTTCCCGGTTCCCGGCCACGGGTAACGTGTTGACCCGCAGGTTGTATTCGCTGTTTTTGTACTTAATGCTAATCCGTCCATCTTGCGGACGACGGTGATCGGCAATATCCATTTGCGCCATCACTTTAATACGGGTCACGAAGCTCGATTCCATGTTTTGAGGAATGTCGAGCAGGTGTTTTAAAATGCCATCCACCCGAAAGCGCACCACGTACTTGTTACGCCGGGGCTCCACGTGAATATCACTGGCATTGGCCTCAATACCCTCTTGAATAATGGAGTTAACCAGCTTAACCAACGGGTTGGACTGATCCGAGGCTTCGGCCTCCTGCCGCTGCTTGAGGCGGCTTTCTTCTTCTGAGGATCCCATGCCGGACTCTTGGGCCGTCGTCATGGATTCCAGCAGGTTGCTGGCCGCGCTGTCGTTGAGGTGCTTTTGGCAGAATTCTAAAAAGTCAAACTCGGTCGTTACCACCGCCTGGGGGCGCATGCCAGTAATAAAGGTAATTTCGTCAAAGGTGGAACGATCGCTGGGATCCACCATCGCAATGACCAGCCTGCCTCCCGCGTTACTGACGGGAATGACCTGCTTTTCGCGCATAAACTCTTCGGGCAGCAGATCGATGAGTCGGGGATCCAGCTTAATTTGGGCCAAGCCCACGTAATTCAGGTTGTAGAAGAGGCTTTTGGCCTTGGCAAAGTCGTCTCGGGTAAGTTTGGCCCGGCGTACCAGCACCACGCCCACGGGCTGATTAACCTTTTGTGCCTCTTCCAGGGCAATGCGCAAATCGTCTTCGGAAACCCACTTTTGCTCCAACAGCACATCGGCCAAGGAGCGACCCCCGGCGGCTTTAGATGGCATGTTAGAGAGATTGGCGGAACTCAAGGCAATGATGATCCCCAACGACTTGTTTGACCCGCCAGTGGTGCGGGTTTAGATGAGAAAACACAAAACATTTTCCGGCAGTACCCGGTAGGCCAATCGTCCGTCGTCACAAAGTGGCTGAGCCCAGTGATTACATGACGTATCGACCGTTGGGCCAAGGGGCTGAAGCTTTGGGTTGCAATGCGCATAGCCGTTATTTCAACACCTCTTTAAAGCCACCAAAAGGTTGGCTGGGTTGTTTGCGCTGAAGGGTGGCCGCGTTTTCTGCAGCAGAGGCTGCTTTACTTTCCTGCGGTGTTGAAGAATGAGGCTCTAGCGGAATGCGACTACGCGCCGAGGTGCTGGAAACAGTATGGGTGGCAACGGCAGCGGCGGCAACACCGCCCGTTTGTCCAAAACGAGATGTTTTGGGGGCGCTGGGTTGTAAATAATTGGAAGCGGTTGGCTTGCCTGGAGCACCACTGGCACCAGCCCCAGAGTCGGGGAGGCTTTGTGGCACGGCGTGGGGTGGAACGTGTCCCTGGTTGGGGTTAATGTAATTGCCGGGCGCGCCCACGCTGGGGTTTTCAAAGTAGGTTACGGCGGGCTCTTTAATAATGTGCGGAGTGACCATCAGCACCAGTTCGGTACGGCCACGCTGATTGCCGTTAAGGCCGTTAGAGGCTTTGAACATGGCCCCTAAAATGGGTAAGTCCGAAAGGCCGGGGATTTTTCGCCAGTCCTGAATGTTGGTTTCCTGGAGCAGGCCGCCAATAATCAACGTTTGTCCGTCGTGGACGCGAACCCCACTAATCGTGACATTTCGCGTGGCAATCAGCGGGGTTTGTGTCACAGCGGGGGGTGTTCCGCCAGAAGCAATACCGGTCACCTGGCTGACATCGGGCCGAAGGTTTAGGGTCACGGAACCATCGTTGGTAATGGTGGGGGTAATGGTCAGGCTCACACCCACGTTTTGCTTTTCCACCGTGGTGTTTAACGTGGTGGCCCCGGCGGCGTTGGTATCTTGGGTGGTGTTAAACGTGGCCACTTCTTCCGTAATGCTAATTTGAGACTGGGTGCCATCCAACGCCAGAATGGTGGGGTTGGCTAAAATTTTGGAGTTTCTTTCCGTAAGCGAATTTAAAATGGAAAACGTGTTGAGAATCGGTAAACCGGCGGGATCAAACGCCCGGTTGTAGCTCAAAATATTGGTGGCCGTCGTGGAACTGGGAATGAGATCCAGGGTCCATTCTCCCAGGCGGATTTGGCCAATGTTGGGCTCAAACCGTTTATTGGTGGTGGCACCCACTTCAACCAGGGCCACTTCAATGGAAACCTGGGGCCGTTTAACATCCACCTGTCGAATAATCTCGTTGGCCATGGCCAGTTGTTCGGCCGTACCCATTACGGTTACGGAAGACGAAATGGGGTCGGCAATAATGGTCATGCTACCGGCTATGAGGGTAATGGGTCCCTGGGCTTGTACTCCTCCGGCGGCGCCACCCGCACCACCTGCCGCTCCAGCAGCCCCTCCGGCTCCTCCAGCAGCACCACCCGCACCACCAATGGAAGGGGTAAAGTGTGCCACCAGTGCGTTGGCAACATACATGGGCGTATTGTGATGAATGGCGTACGTTCTGCGGTTGCGCGGCAGATCCACTTCGTTGAGCGCTTTCATCACCAGACGTATATCGGCCTCGGTTCCCATAATGAGTAGCGAATTACTTTCCGGGTCAAAGGAGGCCACTGCCTCCTTGCTACCGCCTGGGCGGGCCGCCTTAAACAGCGTTTGGTTAAATTGGTCCGCCACGGCGGCGGCACTGCGGTACAGTACCGGAATGGCCTTAAAGGTTTGGGTGTTGAGGTTTTTCTCTTCGGCCACCTTTTGCGCAGCCACAATGAGGGTATTTCCATCTTTGTAGTAGGTTAAATCCGAAACGGTAAAAATGTACTCCAGCGCCTTGTTAATGGAAACGTTTTGCACATCGACGGTCAGTGTGCCCTCAACCGAAGAATCCAGCAGGATGTTGAACTTGCCCTGCTTGGCCAAAATGTTGAGGATGTCTCTGAGATCGGCATCTCTCATACTCAACGATACCGTGCTGCCCCCTGCGGCAATTTCCAAGTTGCGGTTAACGCTAATTTGGCCCTTTACCTGAGGCTCCAGCGATTTGTAGTTGGGTGGGCCACCTGGCTGGCTGGCTGGCTTTTCCAAACGCGGCTGAAGGGATTCCTCAATGGGTAAGCCGTTCCCGCCCCCGGCGGCCCAAAGGCTCAGGCTTCCGGGGCTTAACAGGTAGACAGATGACAACGCCAGAGACAAGATCGTTTTTGAGCGCCATAAGGCACAGGGAACGTTCGGCAAGGGTAAAATGGTGTTTGGGTGGCGCATCGGGTGTTCTCTAATCAAAAACGGTGACTGACGGTAACAAATAGCTGAAGGTTTAAGGCTTTTGGAGTTCATCTAAAATGCTTTTAACGCTGCTGCTAACCGCTTTGCTGTCTACAGCGCCCGGCTTGGTGGGTAATTGGTCGGGGGGTGTTGCACCACCACCCGAAGACGCACCAGGACTTCGACTTCGGCTGTCTTCGGAGGCTCCCTCTGAGCGGCCGCTGCTGCTGTTGCGATAGCCCACCACATCGGGTAAATCCAGTTTTCGGCTTTCCCCTTTTTTCTTGCTGGTATCGCTCAGTTCCACGGCGTTGGGCCGAATGCTTTTAATGCGCAGCGCAGTTCCTTCCACCTGAATGGTTTGTCCGGCTTCCACCATCAACGTGCCATCGTTTTCGGTTTGTAAAATGGCCATGGGTTTCTTGGCGTTGTAGGAAATTCCCAGCAACGTCACGCTTTCCAGTGGAGAGACTTCGACAATGGGCGGTGGCGTGGGCCCGGCATTGGGCGTTTCCACCGTGGGCAGCGGTTCGGGCTCAGGCCGGGTTAGTTTGCTGTAAAAAGGGTCTGTGGGTAACTGAAGCAACGCATCGGCCATGGCCATGGTAATGGGGGCTCGGTTCCCATCGCGTGCAATGGGCTTAATAACCGGTTCGTTTGCCTGTGCCGTGGGCGGCGCAATGTTATTGCCTGGCAACGCGCCAGGGGTGGTTGCAATATCGCAGGCAGCCATCATCAACATAACGCTGGTTCCCAGTAAAACCAGAGTTTCCTTACGAGATGGGTTGCTGTGGGCAACCGATAGCACACTGATAGCCTCCTGATGAAGCGGTAATGGGTCATTTGTGAGAAATGGCGTGTGCGCTTTGCGTCTCAATGCACGAAAGCGTCCGTGTGGCTCCATTGAGCGAAGATCATGGGCACACACACAACCGACTCTTCTCTCTAACAGTTAGGACGCAAAGCGCTTTTTTCACCCGTACCGGTGCCTGAATCCATCAGTTGCCGACAAGGGGGCAAAGCCTGCCAATGCAAGACGATGTAAACACAGTCGTCCTCGCTCCATCATAGAGAAATCCGTGGGGGGAGGAATCCTTCAATTAAATGAGCTTATTCGTGCGTTTGGGCGTGTTTGCGCATGACGGCCTACGGCGGGAGGAGGGAACATTAAGTTTTTCTTAACCGGATGGTCTTTTGGCCGCATCTTGCTTACCATATTGGCCAGACAATGTTCTAACGCATGCTTGGCAAGATACCACGCTTTCGAACAACAGTGCGTTCTTGCTGAGCTCGGTTTTGTGTTCCAAGGAGGTTGACAACGTCCATGCCTGCTACAGAAACCCAAGTAAAGCTAAAGCCTATCGGCGATCGCGTGATCCTGGAAGTGTTGGATGACGCTGAAAAATCCGAAGGCGGCATTTATATTCCTGATTCTGCTCGTGAAAAACCCCAGCGGGGTCGTGTGTTGGCCGTTGGTAAACGTAAGCTGAACGATGGCCGCGAAGAAGAGCTCTACGTCAAAGTGGGCGAAGTGGTTCTGTTTGCCAAATACGGCGGCACCGATGTGAAGTTGGGCGATCGTGAATACAAAATTCTTTCCGAGAAAGACATTTTGGCCGTTATTGAAGGCTAAGTGCTACTTGGTTAGACGATTTTCTCTCTGTATTCAATCAGTAGTAATCCAATAGGGAAACAAAATCATCATGGCTAAAAAAATTATTTATGACGAAAAAGCGCGTCGCGCCCTCAAAGAAGGCATTGATGCCGTTGCCGATGCTGTGAAAGTGACCCTCGGCCCCAAGGGTCGTAACGTGGTGCTGGAAAAGAAATTCGGCGCCCCGCAAATTGTAAACGATGGCGTAACCATTGCCAAAGAAATTGAATTGGAAGATCACCAGGAAAATTCAGGCGCTCAGCTCATTCGCGAAGTGGCCTCTAAAACCAACGATGTGGCTGGCGATGGTACAACCACGGCAGCGGTCCTGGCCCAGTCTATCGTGGCCGAAGGGCTTCGTAACGTGGCTGCGGGCGCCAACCCCATTGAACTTCAGCGCGGTATTCGCAGAGGCGTTGAGTGCGTGGTGGAAGAAATCCAAAAAGCCTCTCGCAAAGTGGAAGCCAAAGAAGCCATTGCTCAGGTTGCCACCATTTCTGCCGGTAACGACCCCACGGTGGGCGAGTTGATTGCCGAAGCCATGGACAAAGTGGGCAAAGACGGCGTCATTACGGTTGAAGAATCCAAGTCCATTGGCACCCAACTGAAGCTGGTGGAAGGGATGCAGTTTGACAAAGGCTTCATCAGCCCCTACTTCGTCACCGATTCCGAGCGGATGGAAGCGGTGCTGGAAGACTGCTTCGTGCTGTGCGTGAACAAAAAAGTAAACCTCGTCAGCGACTTGGTGCCTATTTTGGAGCAAGTGGCTCGCGAAGGCCGTGGCCTGTTGCTAATTGCCGAAGATGTGGAAGGCGAAGCCCTGGCCACGTTGGTGGTTAACAACATGCGCAAAGTGTTGCGCACGGTTTCCGTCAAGGCTCCTGGTTTTGGCGATCGTCGCAAAGCCATGTTGGAAGATATCGCCATTCTTACCGGCGGTCAAATCTTCACGGAAGAACTTGGCATTCGCCTAGAAAACGTCACCATTCAGCAATTGGGTCGTGCCCGCCGCGTAACCGTTACGCGCGACAACACCACCATTGTGGTAGACGATTCGACGAAAGCCAACGTGAAATCTCGCGTGGAGCAAATTCGTCGTCAGGTTGAGCAAAGCGACAGCGAGTACGATAAAGAAAAACTGCAAGAGCGCCTGGCCAAGTTGTCCGGCGGGGTTGCGGTTATTGAAGTCGGCGCTGCCACTGAAACCGAACTGAAAGATCGCAAGCTCCGTTTGGAAGATGCCTTGAACGCCACCCGTGCGGCCATTGAAGAAGGCATTGTTCCTGGCGGCGGCACCATGCTGGTGAAAGCCCAACCCAAGTTGGCCGAATTCGCCAAAACCTTGGAAGGCGACCTGCAAACCGGTGCGGAAATCCTGGTGCGCGCCATTGAAGCGCCCTGCCGTCAGATTGCCGACAACGCCGGTCAGCGTGGTGATGTGATTGTTGAAAAAGTGAAGGAATCCGGCCCCAACATCGGCTACGATGCCCAGAACGATAAGTTTGTGGACATGTTCGATGCCGGTATTGTGGATCCAGCCAAAGTAACCCGCAGTGCGCTGGAAAATGCTGCCAGCGTGGCCGGTTTACTGCTGACCACCGAGTGCCTGATTGTGGATATGCCAGAACCCAAAGCGGCTGCCCCAGCCGGTGGTGGCATGCACGGAATGGACGACTACTAGAGCGCGTTTCTAGCGTTTGACGTATTCGCTTAACATTGTTCTCATTCTAAAACCCTTCGTCCTGTGGCTGGCTTGCTGGCACAAGGCGGAGGGTTTTTACCGTGGAAGGCTTTGACTGATCAGCAGCCGGTTGTGGTTGCTTTCTCAGGTTTTGTCGCTATTGGCGGTAGCGGGGGGGTGGCTTTCAGCGGGAACTCCTGCTGCGGGTGTCTCCTCTGCTGGCTGAAGGGCTTCTTCCGACAGGGCGGCTTGCGGGGGGCCCTCCAGCGCCACGCTACCCGAGGAGGCTTCAGCGGCATCTTTAAATCCGTGCTGAGTTTTTTTGGGGCCAGAAGAAAGCGGCTTCTTTCCCTTGGGGTTGGCCCAAATGCGACCCATCCACAGGCCCAATGTACCCATCAGCAGTGCGGAACCCAACGCCAGTGGGACCAATCCCCAGGGCGGATTGCCATACCACAGGCCTGTGTACAGTATGATGCAGAGTGTGGCGCTGGCCGCCAAGCCTGCCATTTTTTGGCCGCTATCCATGGTGGACGTTGGGTGTTCCTCTCATTCACAAACGACACGCTAAACCGCTAAGGGATTGCTGTTGGATTCAATACGAACCGAGCCCAGGGCCTGTACGCGAACGGTGGGGCCAATTTCGTTGTACGAAAGCACGGCTATTTGCGGCAAAATCCGCTCAATTAATCGCCGGAAAGGCAGCCGAATTTTGGCGTTGCACAGCAGTACCGGCTGGGTGCCACTGCTGCTAATAACCCGCTCCACTTCGCGGTTGAGCGCCTGGAGTAAATCCTGGGTAAACGTGGGGCTGAGCGCCAAGGATGCAAGCCCCAGACCGTTTTCTCCTTGGGTGAGACTGGTGCCCATCAGTCCCTGGGCAAGCATTTCTTCCACCTCGGGGGCGAGGGTCACGACGGGGAGATCGCCCGTATCCGGGTTGAGGTGTTGTTTGCAAATGGCGCGAGACAGCGCCATGCGCACCTGCTCTGTGAGGAAGTCGGCATCTTTCGACACACGGCAATGGTAGCTCAGGGCCTCTAAAATGCTGGACATATCTCGGATGGAGACTTTTTCTTTCAGCAAATTCTGTAAAATGACGTGAAGCTCGGCCACGCTTAAGGTATCGGGAATGAGATCGTTGACCAGAGAGTCTGCGCTTTTACGAACGTTCTCCAACAGCTCCTGAACGTCTTTGCGGCTGAGGATATCGGGTGCAAGGCGTTTAAAAATTTCCGTCAGGTGCGTGGAAACAACCGCAGAGGCGCTAACCACCGTGTAGCCAGCCATCTCGGCATCGAGTTTTTGAAAGCCTTCAATCCACAAGGCGGGCAGACCAAAGGCAGGCTCTCGGGTTTCAATGCCTTCTATGGGCTCCACCCCATCCGGGTCTGTGCTCATGGCCAGCCACATATCGGCCATTACCTCGCCGGTGGCAACCGTAATGCCTTTAAGCTTAACGTTGTACTGGTTGGCGGGCAGTTGTAAATTGTCTCGCACCCGAACGGAGGGCAGCACCATGCCCAGTTCCGTGGCTACCTGGCGGCGGATTTGGGCAATGCGCTCCAGCAGATCGCCCCCGGCTTCGGCCTCAATCAGTGGGACCAGTCGGTAACCAATTTCTAGCTCCAGTGGTTCCACGGTCAGGAGATCCATCACATTGTCGCTGGGCGTCTTTTTCTTGCGTTTGGCTTTTTCTTGGGCTTCCTGCTGCTGTTTCTGGGCAACATCCTCCTGCTTTTTGGTGTTGTATAGCAAATAGGCCGCCCCGCCTGCCACACCGCCCACTAATAAAAACGGAATGGTGGGCAAGCCAGGAATTAAGCCCATACCAATCAGCAAGCCCCCTAACACGCCCAACACCTTTGGGTTTTGGAACATTTGCGAGCCAATGTCTTCACTGAGGTCGCGCCGGTCATCGGTATCCGAGACGCGGGTGACCAGTAAGCCCGTTGCAGCAGAGATAATGAGCGCAGGCATTTGAGAGACCAATCCATCGCCCACGGTGAGAATCGTGTAGGTGGAGGCGGCCTGATCGATGGGCATGCCGAGCTGAACAACACCAATAATTAAGCCGCCCACAATGTTAATGACCGTAATAATGATGGCCGCAATCGCATCGCCCTTTACAAACTTGCTGGCACCATCCATCGTACCGTAGAAGTCCGCCTCTTTTTGAATCATCGTTCGGCGTCGTTTGGCTTCTTTCTCGTCGATGGTTCCGGCGTTTAGATCGGCATCAATGCTGAGCTGTTTCCCTGGCATGGCGTCCAACGTAAACCGGGCCGCCACCTCCGAGACCCGTCCCGCCCCATTGGTAATAACAATAAAGTTAATAATGATAAGAATTATGAAAATAAGCAAACCCACCACATAGTTGCCGCCAATGACAAACGAACCGAATGCGTGGACCACGCTTCCGGCTTCGCCATAAAGTAGAATGAGCCGTGTGGTGCTGACGTTTAGCCCCAACCGGAACAGGGTAGAGAGCAGCAAAATAATGGGAAACGTTGAATACTGAAGGGGTTCCGTAGTGTAGAGCGTGACCAGTAAAATGGTGAGCGACAGTGCAATGTTGACCGTCAGCAACATATCGAGCAGTTGCGAGGGGATGGGAATAATCATCATGCAGACGATGAGCACCATGCCCACGGCCAACAACACATCGTTGTGCTGAAACAGCTTTTGCCACTTTACGGGCGCGGCTTTGGTGTTGGGCGGTGGCGTGGCGCCGGCCAAGGCAATAATTCCTCTGCTCTCTTAAAATGTTGGTTGGGTAAAATGTGGTTTGGGTTGCTGCATTGCGCCATAACGGCTGAAAGTTTTATTCCCACCTATTATTTTGAAGCAAACGCCCAAGGGGGCAGCAACCACCTTTTGGTCAATCTTTGGCCGGTGGGGGTTCATTGGCCAGGGGCGGGCGTGGTTGTTTCCGTTGGGTACTCAATACAACCGGTCTGTGTGGCGTACCCACCCACCTGAACTCCGAGAATCTCTTTTGGCGCCGAGGGGTTTAGTTGTAGACATACCTGAATGTAGGCGGGCGAGTAGAGCGTCCAGCCCTGTTCTAGTTGCAAGGTAACCGCTGCCACCGGGTCACCCGGGGCAGCGATTGGGGCAGAGATTGAGGCAGACATAGGAGCAGCCAAAAGCCCGTAATGGTGCAAATAACAGGCCAGTGCACCACTGGCGGAACCTGTCGCGGGTTCTTCGTCAATGCTGTAGCGGGGGGCAAAGTTACGGCAATGGGCCGTACTGTATGCCGCAATGGGCTCCAGGCAAAACACGTGGTAACCGGTCACCTGGTGCTCAACGCTCAACTGTCGAATGGCTTCAAAATCAGGCTCAAGTGTCCACAGTGTTTCGCGATCCTTTACTCCAACCAGAATATCCGGCAAACCGGTGGAAACAATCTGTACCGGGGCATGGGCCAGCAACTGGCTTGCAGCCATACCCAAGGACTGGGCAATGGGCTCTGGAGGGAGGATGGGCCCGTAGGAAGGTTGCTGCTGATCCATCCAAATGTAGCCATCGGGTAAAATGCGCACGTTTAACACTCCGGCCAGGGTTTCCTGCGTGTAGGTGCCGGGCTTTAAAATGCCCTGTTGAAACAGCAGTGCAAACGTGGCCACGGTGGCGTGTCCGCAAAAATCAACCTCGCCTGCCGGGGTAAAAAAGCGCACCCGAACGTCGGCCCGCTTGGAGGGCAACACAAACGCTGTTTCCGAAAAGCCAACGGCTTGGGCAATGGCCGTATATTCTGCCGCGAGTAGGTCCGGCGCGTTTAGGACCACCCCAGCCCCATTGCCGCCGTTGGCCACAGCGCTGAAGGCTTGGAGGGTGTGGATGCGGAGTGGAGGCATCTCTGTTGCCCTGCTGGTGTGGTGCTAAAGCTACAAAACCTTGCGTTGGCGTAATTGCTGAACAATGGCGTCTGCTTGCAGGGCCAATTGCGTACAGGGCTCGCCGAGGTCTTTCATATCCAAACGATTGTTCTCCGAGGCAAACACTGTGCCAGGAGCCTGCCGACCAATCTCATTTAAAATGGGGGTTGCTCCGTCGCGAAAGTGAATCGATTGAATTTTTCCGAGCCCGAATAGCTCGGGCACAAACGCCGAGCGACCATAGGTTACACTGAACGCGGTTTTTTCCTTTGGCAGCCTGAGTGTAAAGGTATTTTCCACGAGACCATCGGCATGACGGGTGGTTTTCTCTGCAATAACGGTATGGTTGTTGGCAATGAGTTGCTTAGCTAGGGCAGCCTTTAAATGAAATCCGACCTCATTGGCGCTGAAAGTAGTGGCAGGTTCCAGACGAATATGCGTGGCGGCTAATACGCCTTTAAACGTGTCTAGCACTTCCTGGGCCCGGCTTTGTTTTAGCGTCTCGCGCTCTTCTGCACTCAGTAGTTGAGGCGCATTGGTTTCTGCACGTTCCAGCAAACGGTTGCTAAACGCAACCACATCTTCGCCTGCAAGCGCGGAGAAATGCTGCGTTCCATTGTGGCGTGTATCAATTTTGCCATTGAGGTAAGTGGGAGCCACCGTAACACTAATTTTTTGAGGGTCTTTGGCATCGGCAATTTGATTGGCCCGAGCTCTTAGTGTGTCTTCTTGCACGTTAATCTGGGCTTGTTCATCAATCAATTGCCGAGGAGATTGAAACTCCCAGTCAATGGTTGCGCCAAACCGCTGAAAAGAAGTACCCATCATGGTGTTGAGCTCCATATGCTAAAAAGCGTTTTTTCGCTTCTGAGTAATCACAACGCACGTCAGTGCCAGCATAGACTGCTCCGGTGGTTTACGCAAAGGTTAACGCACTAATGATTACATTTGTAAATCGGCTTCACCCTAGTTGTCTTCTGGCAAGCTTGGTCGAGGGGCGGGCGAGTTGGGGCGGGTGCGCCGACTTTTATTTCTGGCGAACACGTAGGCCAGCACTTCGGCCACGGCAGCAAACAAGTCGGGGGGAATCATCTGATCCACGTCCACGGCGGCATAGAGGGAGCGCGCCAACGGCTTGTTCTCCATCAGCGGCACGCCGTGTTCTTTGGCAAGCATCCGAATCTGCATGGCCACGTGGTCCTTGCCTTTGGCCACCACCGTGGGCGCGGGGAAGAGGTCGGGGTCGTACTTAATGGCCACCGAAAAGTGGGTGGGGTTGGTAATCACCACATCCGCGGTGGGAACGGACACCATTTGCCGTTTCCGGGCCATTTGCGCAGCCGTTTGCCGAATGCGGCTCTTGATCATTGGATCGCCCTCGGTTTCCTTGCGCTCGTCTTTAATGTCCTGTTTGCTCATCATCAGTTGCTTTTCCAGCTCATAAGCCTGGTAGCGCCAATCAATCAGCCCAATGACGAAGAAAATCGCGATGGACCACAGGGCAATCTGGCTTAAAATCTCCCCAATTAGGCTCAAGGCGGTTGGTAAATCCAGCAAGTTCAGCCCCATTAGCTCGGTTTGCCGCCCCATAATAACCATACTGGCAATGCTGCCCAATACAGCCATTTTAATAATGGCTTTGGCGCTCTCTACCATCGATCGCATGGAGACAATGCGTTTGAAACCATTAATGGGGTTCAATTTATCCAGTTTGGGCTCCAGCGGCTTGGTAGTGAACAGGGGTTTAATCTGTACCAGGTTGATGAGAATGGCCGCCGTCGTGACGGTAAGCATCATGGGAACCAACAGCCAAATGAGTGTTTGCAACGCATCGGTCCACAGATCGCCAAACGTACTGACGGTGAGCGCTTGGGTGCTGAGCCGTTGATAGGTTCCTTGGAGAATGCCCGACAGACTGGCGTAAAAGTAGTTGCCGGAAAAAGAAACCAGCAACGCCAACGCGGCCAGAGAAATGGCGGCGTTCAAGTCCTGACTTTTGGCAACCTGCCCTTGTTCGCGGGCCCGTTGCAGCTTGCGTGCGGTTGGTTTTTCAGTTCTGGATCCTGAGTCCTGGCTCACGAAAAAGCCCTCTTTCTCCTGCGAATGGTCAAAGGGTGTTCTCTGGTCTTAACCGGCCTGAAACAACCCCATCAGGGTCTTAATCAGTGCCTGGTCTTGCCGGGCCATGGCTTCCACCACCGTAGGCAGTGTTACGGCCATCATGCCCAAACCAATGGCAACCTTAAGCGGCATACTCACCATAAACACGTTCATTTGGGGCATCACTTTGGCCATAAACGCCAACGCCACCTCAACTACCAACAGAACCCCGAGTACGGGTAAGCCCACCATCAGCGCGGTTACAAACAGATCGGCGGTGAGTTGAATAAAGCGTTCAGCCAAAAGCCCCCAAGATTTTTCCGTAAGGACTTGGCCCAGGGGAATGTGGCCAAAGCTGTGTGCAACGGCAACCAGCAGCCAGTGGTGCAAATTCAGCATCATAAACACAATCAGGCCCAGATACAGGTACCATTGCCCCACCACCGGGTTTTGTCCGCCAGTGGCCGGGTCTACCTGGCTGGCAACCGAAAGCCCCATTTGCAGGCCAAGCAGGGTTCCCATATAGCGAATGCCGTGAAAGGCCAGTGTGGCGCTAAAGCCCAGCAGCAGCCCAATCATTAATTCTTGCCCAATGAGGACTGCCAAAGCCCATTCGTGGGTGGGCAGTTGCTGGGTGGCGGGCTGGCCAAACAAGCCGTATCCATTTGCCACCAGGGGGCACAGTAGGAGGCTGACCACGGCGGTCAGGCCGATCATCAGATTGGGTGGCACCACAATCACCTGCATCAGCGGAGAGGCCCCAATCATGCCGCCAATTCGGGAAAAAACCAGCATAAACGCCAGCACGTGCGGTACGCTCAAGTAACTACCCAGGGAGGTATCCATTCCGTTGAACGCTCTCTCTCTCTCGTCTCTTCTTGCCGGTTTGCTGGGTGCGCCGGTGTTGGTAGGCGGGCTGCTGCCACCGTGGATGAAGCACCGGCGCTGGCACAGAGTGGGTGGCTATCCTAAGAATAGAGGAGGTGCTGCCGGTCGCCATCCTTTAAGCAAAGGAAATGACTCCCTGGGGGCTTCTGCTTACAAAGGATTGACATGAAAATTAAAAAATGATACTTGTTAAAGTATAATCTTCGCAAGTTTATCTTGCCCCTAAGGGAGGACCATTTTGGTGCTCCCTTTTGTAGTAGATACCCCTTAAGGACGTATGTTTTGGTTCGTGTGGCCGCTTTTGTCGATGGTTTCAATTGCTATCATCGCTTGGAAGATCATCTGAGAGAAACAGGAAAAAACCTAAAGTGGCTTAATTATGCGCAACTCTTGCAGCGTGTTTGCACGGAAAATGCGCAATTAGTTCAATTAATCCGACAATCGGAGGCGAGCGTATACTATCGCGTTCATTTTTTCACGGCAATTCCAGAGTGGCGTGGACCTGAGGCGGTCGATCGTCATGCAAGGTACCTTTCTGCTTTAGACAGTATGGGGGTACAAGTTCACAAAGGTCGGTTTTCAAGCGATCGCAAGGAAAAAGAGTCGGATGTGCACTTGGCCATACAATTGTATCGAAGCGCTGCACTGAATTTAGCGGATGTGATCGTTTTGTTTTCTGCCGATACGGACTTTGTACCAGCCCTTCGACAGGTAAGAGAAGATTTTCCCAAAAAACATTTGGTACTAGTAACATTCAAAATGAAGCAAGTTCAAGGCTACGCCAGTTTGCAATCTCAAGCACATCAGCATATTCGCATTCGGTTGGATTTAATGGCCCAGTGCCAGCTGCCACAAACTATTGTTTACGAGGGTAAGACTATTGAAAGCCCCTACCGGTTGGGAGGTTAATATTGCCTAGCCCATGGCCTTGCGCAGCGTAAAGCTAAACGTGGAGCCCTCGTTCGGGTTGCTTTCCACCCAAATATCGCCGCCGTGAATTTGAACAATATGTTTCACAATGGACAAGCCCAGCCCCGTGCCGCCCTGATCGCGCGATCGGGCTTTATCCACCCGGTAAAACCGCTCAAACAGTCGAGGAATGTGTTTGGTTTCAATCCCGATGCCGGTATCGGCCACATCCACCTGAATGTAAGGCCCCACTTCAAACGCCGTTAGGGTCACCGTACCGTGCTCCGGGGTGTATTTAATGGCGTTATCCACCAGGTTGGTGAACACTTGCTCCAGGCTGTTGGCATGCGCCAATACCTGGGGTAGGCCCGGTGAAATTTTGGTGCGAATGGCAATGGCCTTGCCACTGGCATGTTCCAGGGCCAAAGTACGCACCCGCTCCAAGAAAGGCTCTAGCCGAACGGGCTCCAGATCGAGCTTGAAGTCCTGGGCCTCGAGTCGGGAGAGATCCAGTAGGTCTTCCACCAGGTTGGAGAGACGAATGGCATGGCGGTGAATGATCTCGATAAAATCGCGCGCAATCACCGGATCGCTCAGAGCACCATCCAGTAGCGTTTCTGCGTAGCCCTTTAACACACTCAGCGGCGTGCGTAGTTCGTGAGACACGTTGGCTACGAAGTCTCGCCGCATTTTTTCCGTGGTCTTCAACGGGGTGATATCCCTAAAAACGGCCAGGCAGCCCGTTACCTCCGCGTGACCTTCTTTGGTGAGCGGGGCAATTTGAATTTGAAACGATTTTTTGGGTCGGCTGGGACTAATGGCCACCTGAATTTCTCGGGAAACCGAATGGCCACGGGCCAACACCTCTGCCACGACCCCCTCTAGTTCCAGGCCGTGCATGGCTTCTCGGCCCGGGATTTTACCAATCAGCGATTTGGTGCAGCCGGGCAACTCCAGCATGTCGCACACGGCTTGGTTAGTCCACTGCAACCGGCCTTGGGCATCGCACACAAACACGCCATCGCCCATTTCGCGCAGAACGCGCATTAACGGATTTTCCGATTCCTCCAGCAAGAAAGGCAGTAGCGAGAGGGTGGAAAAAGGAGCGGCGGTTGCCTTGGGAGTGACCCATTCCGATAAAAGCTCGCCCTGGCCTAACACACCTTCTGATGTATTTTGGAACGGAAGGGTCATCTCTGAGGGATCAAGGTGGGTTGTCATCGGCGTTGTCATCCCTCCAACCGTGGTACTGCTAGGCCGACTGACTGGCGTTGGCCGCATGGGGCAACCGGTTGGTAAGCAGGCGGTAACCAATGCCACGAACCGTTTCCAGGCTGTCTCGGGCAATGCCCAGCTTGGCCCGAAGCCTTTTTACGTGGGCGTCCACCGTACGATCCAGGACCTCGGTGGCCGACTCTTCCCAAACATCCACCAGAAGCTGCTCGCGCGTTCTGACCACGTTGGGGTGCCTCGCCAGTGTGAGTAAAATACGATATTCAATCGGCGTCAACCGAACTTCTTCCTCGGCGATAAAAACCCGGTACTCCTCGGGCACAATGCGAATGGGGCCGATATGAATAATGGGTGGCGGCGTACTGCCGGAACGACCCAACATGGCCTTGACCCGTAACACCAGCTCTCTAGGGCTGAACGGTTTGGTCACATAGTCGTCGGCGCCGTGTTCAAAGCCAGCAATGCGGTCCTGTTCGGCAGAACGGGCCGTTAGCATTAAAATGGCGGGGACTTTATCCAGACCCTGGGCCTGTTTAATTTGTTGACACAGCCGTAAGCCCGGCGTATCCGGCAGCATCAGATCCAAAATCACCAAATCCGGCCGCTTGTTCCAAACTAAATCCAGCGCAGAACTGCCATCGTAGGCGTAGAGAACGGTAAAACCTTCGTGCTCCAGGTTGTAACGCACCAAACGCACCAAATCTTGCTCATCATCCACCACAAGAATTTTGGGATTTACCACAAGCGTTGTTGACCTCCAAGGGCTGTAAAGGCAGAGGTTTGGGCAAAAGAAGGGGCAGGGGGCATCGCGGCGCTGGGGGCAGACGAGAAAGCCACCACCGGATGATGCGCATTTAAAGCCGCCGGGGCTCCCCCGGTGCGAAGCCCTGGGGCGCTTAAGCCCACGGCCGCAGCCGGACTGATTACAGAAAGACGCTGGCCCGGGGTTGCCATCATATTACCACGATTGTAATAACTTCCAAATTGAGGCAGTACCCTTTCCCCAGTCGCGTTATCGGCAACAACGGCTTGCCGAATATTAGAAATCGCTCCGGCCAGGGTCTGCACAAAGCGATTCATTGCATCAATAGATTGTGTGTTTTCAAGCGATTCGGCTTTTGCCATCTGCTGCAATTCAAGCTCTCGCTCGTGCGCCGCTTCTCGTCGGCCCATATTGTTTCCCACCACTTCGGAAAACGCATATGAAGGCCCGGCAACCCCGGCAAAGTTCAAGGCATACCCCACGCTTTGCTCTGTAAACACACCAAGCTTTTTAAGCCCCGCTGGCATGGCTTCCACTAAATCTTTGGCCATTTGGTTGAACACGTTACGACCAATTGCCTTGTGGGTTACCGCTGCCAAGCCAAACGTGGTAAGCAACACGGCGCTTTCACGAACCACCAGAGCCTTCTGGTTATCGTTGCCCGTATTAAACCGCAGCCGGAACATGGACCCGATGCTTTTTTGCGCTGCCACCAACCCGGCAATAAATAACGATTCTCCCCAGCCTTTTTGAGTGGCCAGACGGCGACCCGCATCCAGGAGGACTTCGCCTGCCTTGAATAACGCATTGGGAGCCATAATCAACGTGAATCCTCGTGGAAGACGGATAGAATAAACGGGGGGAACGGACTTTGGCGACAAGTACAGTAACCTTATGAGCCGAATCCTAAGATAGTTGTGTGACGATCCAATGACATCCGGCATGCCCGGGGCCGGAATGCTTCAAATTGCGCAATGCCTTGTTACAGACGACAACCCTCGTAAAGCGGCGCGCCACGCCAAAGGAAAGCGGCTTTACAGGCCTCAGGGTGAGGGCTTACAGGCCGGTTACTCCTACAGAAAAATGACGGTCTCTCGACCAAACTCTACGACACGGACACTTCACCGGGGGCGTCGTCCACCGGTTGGCCGCGACGGCGAATGAGATCGGTTTTCAGTGAGTCAATCCGATCGATCATCAAAACGCCCTCTAAGTGATCCAGCTCGTGCTGAATGGCAATGGCCTCTAAGTCCGCCACGGTATAGCAAATGGGCTCGCCATTCTCGTTAACCGCCTCTACAGTCAGGCGCGTCGCCCGCTTGGAGTTCACCAGATAATCTGGAAAGCTCAAACAGCCTTCGCGCACACTTTTATTGCGAGACTGTTTGACGATGTGAGGATTGATGAGAATTTTTAACTCGCTCTGGGTGGTCTTGGCCGTAATATCCATAATAAACAGCCGCAGCGGCACACCCACCTGGGGGGCCGCCAGCCCTACCGCGCCAGGGTGCTGGTACATGGTTTCCACCATATCCGCAACCAAGGCCCTCAGTTCGGAATCGAACCGAACCACTGGCTCACAGACGGCTCTTAAAACAGGGTGAGGGTACTTGTAGACCTTTAAAATGGCCATTGGGGCGAGGAATCCAAGGCGGCTTTTTGTATTAACCAGTGTGAAACGTCAATCATATTGAGAAAAATCTTTATGCTAGCAACTAAAAGTAACGACGGGTCTAAAAAACAGCCGCCTCAATTTCACGGACCTGAATTTCAACCGAAATGGCCTTGGCCAGCGAGGCCAGCGATTGCTTCAGCGTTTCTGAAGCGAGAGCCGCCGGAGCTTCGACCTCTAACATCATGAGGTACACCGGACTGTCCTCTCCTTCAATAATGCGGGCGTTGAGATCGGTAATGTTTACCTGCAACTGGCTTAGGTGTTGCGCAACCTGGTGGGTAATGCCCGTACGGTCGCGTCCGGCCACGGAAATGAGGTAGGGCTGAGCACCGTTTTTGGGTCCTTGTGCCGGGCTCACTGGGTTAAAGTCTTCATTGAGCAGTTTGGCCACCAACGTTAAGCCAACCCGCTCCTCCACCGCCTGTAGGGCAGACTGAATGGCGGGCAGGCTGATTGTGACCGGAACGGAAATGATCAAAATCATGGCGAACTCGTGGGCCAGCCGCGTCATGGTGGAATCTTCAATATTGCACTCGAACTGGCAAAGCACTTCGGCCAGCGCCGCCACCATGCCGGGCCGATCGTGACCGACACCACTGACCACTACTTTGTAATAGGAAGACGACATGGGCTCAGGGGATTCCTCCAAGCGTGTAGGCTAGGGTTTGTTCTTGGGCTATAGGGCTTTTGTTGTGACGCGCGGGCAGGCAAGGGCCAACACAATGTGTCTGTGTATTTGTAAAACATCCTAGCAGGAATAGCGCGCCGCGTTAAGAGGGCTTGCCCGGTTTAAAGTAGCTTTTCGGGTCTAGTACGTCTCGCACGGCATCGCCTACCACGTTAAAGGCCAGTACGGCCACAAAAATTAAAAATCCGGGGGCGAGCATCCACGGGCGGGTAATCAGGTTGTTAATGTCTTGGGCGTCTTTCAGCATGTTGCCCCAACTGGCATCTGGCTGCTGAATGCCAAGCCCCAAAAAACTAAGGCCGGATTCTGCCAAAATGTAGCCCGGCACGCCAATCGTCATGGCCACAATGACGTAACTGGCCGTTTGGGGCAACACGTGGCGAATGACAATCCAGGCGTCCGCCATGCCTAGGGCGCGGGCTGCTTCCACAAACTCCTGGTTTTTAATGGAAAGCACCATGCCCCGCACCACGCGGCTTAAACCTGCCCAGCCCACAAAGGCCAAAATGGCTACCACCAACGCAAACCGAAGCGTACTCGGCATATTGGCCGGTAAAATGGCGGCCATGCTAATCAGTAAATACAACGTGGGGATCGACATCAGCACTTCGGCCACACGCATCATGGCAGTGTCTATCCAGCCGCCCCAGTAGCCGGAAATACCGCCGTACAACAACCCGAGCGGAAAGGCGATAAACAGACTTAAAAACCCAATGGTCAAAGAAATTCTGCCGCCAAACAGCAGGCGCGAAAAATGATCGCGACCGTGCATATCCAACCCCAGCAGGGCAACCCACCCGGGCGACGCAACCCCAAACAGGTGCACGTTACTTGGAATAAGCCCAAACAGCCTATACGGCGTACCTTGGCAAAAGAACTCAATGGGGTAGGGCTTTTCGGTATCCGGGGTAAAAACGTACTGGTAGCGGTTGCGATCGAACGTTTTTTTACTGCCCAGCACATAAGGCCAGGTCCACTGGCCGGTTTTTCCATCAATCATGTAAATGGCGCTCGGTGGGGCGTTGGCCACATCGCGCCGGTCCCAATGCTTACCGTAGGGTGCTAAAAAATCTGCAAAGCCCACGGCCAGGTACAACAAAACCAGCACTAACACGGCGGCCCCGGCAATTTTATCCTGCCGAAGCTTTTGCCACAGTTGCGCAAAGGTGCCCGCCATTGTGGCGGGCTGTGGTTTTTCGACCGTGCTAGACGGGGTGGTGGGGTTCAACTGGCTCATCTTCTAAGGGGATCCATACTCCTGTGGCATTAGGCCAAACCCACCCGCGGATCCACCCAGTGTAGCAGTAAATCCGCCAGTAAATTGCCAACAATCAGCATCAGGCACGATAGCACCAGCGAAGCCATCACCAGGTTGGCATCGCCCTGAATGGCCGCCTGATAGGTAAGAAAACCCAGGCCGGGATAATTTAAGACGGTTTCAATCAGCACAGTGCCAGATAGCATTGCCGCCAATTCGTAACCCAGCATGGTCACCAAGGGGTTAATGGCGTTACGCACCGCGTGCTTGTAAATCACTAGCCATTCCGGCAGGCCTTTGGCTCTGGCCGTTTTTACGTATTCCGCCTGGAGCACATCGAGTAAGTTGCCGCGCATTTGGCGCATTAGCCCGGCAATGCCAGAAAACCCCAGAACCGCCACCGGCAGTACCAAATGATGGGCCATATCCAGCAGTTGTTCCGGGAAAGACAGACTGGAAAAATGGCTGCTGGTGAGCCCTCCTACCGGAAACCACCCGGTTTGAACCGCCAACATGGCCAAAATGAGCGCCAACACAAAGCCAGGAAACGCCATACCAATGGAAGAAAAAAGGGTCAGGAGCCTATCGGCAGCTGAGCGCCAGTAAATGGCGGCGTATACACCCAGCGGAATGGCCAGCCCCCACGTAACCAGCATACTGAGCAGGTTGAGCAATAATGTGTTGCCTGAGCGGCTTGCCAGCAAAGTGGCCACATTTTCGCCCTTGTTGGTTTGGCCCAAATCCAACTGAATGAAATGGGTTAGCCAGCGCCAATACTGCACGAGCAAGGGCTGATCCAGCCCCAGGCGTTCTTCTTCCTTGGCCAAAGCTTGCGGAGAAATTTGAGGGTTTTGCCTTAAATCCGCCAGCGGATCAATGGGTTGTTTAAGTTCCACGCGTTCCAGCAGCCGAATGGGGCCACTGGCGGTGGGTATTTCAATGGGTCCCAGCGCAATGTGATATCGCATTAAAAAAAAGCCAATAATAGAGACGGCCAGCACGGTTGGCAACGCCTGGGCGACCCGCTTTAAAATGTAAATGGCCAAGGACATCGGGCGTTTTGGTTCCCACTCCGTTAAAAAACACTACTAGTACACGTCGAGTGTCTGTGTTGCTGGGTCTCTTCTCAACGCAGCGCTTGTCACTCCTAGAGGCAATGCGTGCCGTTTGTTCCCAGGCAAATGTGTGTTTATCATACACCGTTGGGTCGTCTCTGTGGTATTTGTTTTTTAATACCACCGATGTGGTTTTTGGGCTGTAATGGTACGATAGAAGCCCAAAGCGTTCTTGCCTCCTGCGCATTCATCTCCTGCATCCATTGGGTCCGCCAGGCCAACGCCTAACCTTTTGGTTGGCAAGGCCCATTGGCAAAAAGGCTTGGCAAAGAGGCGTTGAGCACACACGCAATGAGACACAGCCACCTCGGTCAGGATTCAGATGTCTTCCACGTTTAAAGAGAAACTGCAACAGCAACAGCCCGTACTCACGGTGGAGCTTTCCCCGCCCAAAGGGGTGAATGTGGAGCCACTTTTGCGACGGGCGCAGGTTTTGGCCCCTTGGGTGGATGCCATTAATGTGCCGGACTGTCAGCGCGCCATTTTAAAAATGAGTTCCTTGGCCACCTGCCAGCGAATAGAACAGGCCACCGGGGTGGAAACCGTTTGGCAGCTCACGTGTCGGGATCGAAACCTCATCGCACTGCAATCGGACCTGTTGGGCGGCTACGCCTTGGGCTTGCGTAACGTGTTGGCCCTCACCGGCGATCCGGTGCAGGTGGGCGACCAAAACCCGCTGGCCAAACAGGTCTTTCATCTGGAAGCGGTTCGTCTACTGGGCCTGTTGGGTAAACTCAATCAGGATTTGGACGCCACGGGCAAGCCGCTCAAATCCGGGGGGCCTCGGTTTACGGTGGGCAGTGCGCTCAACCCGTTTCGTTTAAACAGCAGTGCGCAACTGGCACGCTTAAAACTCAAAATGGAACAAGGCATCGACTTCTTCCAGACTCAGCCCGTCTATCAGCCCGCCTACGCAGAGCAAACCCTGGTGGCAGTGTATGAGGTGGCACAACAGCTTGGGTGTCCGCCCCCACGGGTGCTGGTGGGCATTATTCCACCCAAATCGGCGGAGATGGCCCGTTTTTTAAACCAGGCGGTGGCCGGGGTTCAAATTCCCCAGCGGGTGATCGATCTGTTGGAGCGCGCCGACGACCCCGTGGCCGAAAGCCTGAAGGTGTGCGAAGAAATTATTGAGCGCCTGGCGCCATTTGTGAATGGCTTCCATATTATGCCGGTGGCGGTGGAAGGTCGGGTGTTGCCACTGGTAGAAGCCGTGGCCAAGCATTTGGGCATCCAGCCCTCTCAACACGGCAAGCTCCCTCAAACTGAGGATACGGTGGCGGTGGCGCAATCGCTATAATCCTTCACAGGGGTGCTAAGAGGTCTGTCTTCATTCCAAAATTCCTGTCACGCCCACCCTTTGGGTTTTGCCAGGATGTTCACCGAGATGTTCGATAACACGGAGATTGGGTTGGATGTTTGTGCTGAATCGTTTGTTGAAATTGCAGCGAAATACAATGTTAGGTCTCCTGCTATTGGCCGCAAGTTGTTCTTTGGCAACACTATTGCCGCTTGCTTGGGCCAACGAACTCAGCGGTCACGACGATGGCGGGCTACGCTCTGGCTCTCCGTCACATCACCCCCCCGTGCGGCTCTATGTGATTAACCCTGATTTTCCGCCTGCCCGTTTTTCAGACTATCCCCTGCCACCGGTGGAAGAAACGCGCTTTTGGCAACTGCTCGATACCGCATTGGATAAAACTCAAACGCTCACCCTGACCGAAAATATCGAGCAGGCCGATTATCGCGTCGAGTTATTGTGCACAGGCATTACCTATTGCAGCAAGCTTCAGGTCAATGTGTACAGCCCACAACGAGACGCCTTGGCCTCCTATCAGCTAAAGGTGCGCCGCTACCCCTGGCAGTCTTTCGATCTGGCTCGGACCGCTTCTGTTCTCGGCAGCACACTCACCGAGCGCGTGGCTTTGCTCCAGCAGGGAGGCGTGGGTAGCTTTGGAATTGAAGGCAGCGCACTTCCCTTACGGCAGTCGTCTGGGGCGGCTTCTCGGAAACACCAAACCCCCTAATTATCTTCTTGGTGTTTCTGGCGAAAGCACTGTAAAAAACATTGAGTTGCGCTTGTGACCACACAGGTGCTTGCACCGCTTGGTTTTGGCTGACAGCAAGCGCCTCTTACCTATATGGCGGCATCGTTAACCCCTCAGCGATGCTTTGAAAATGGTGGGCGAGAAGGGACTCGAACCCCCACGGTTTGCACCACTGGTTCCTAAGACCAGCGCGTCTACCATTCCGCCACTCGCCCACACGGGTTGGCAGGGGGCTATCTTAGCACGGCAAGGCAACGGAAACCAAGCCATCGGCAACCTTGACTCATCAGTCGCGCAACACTCCGTAACGCATGGCAACACGGAGGCTTGAGCGGTTTTTATAGGGCATTGTTGTTGGTGTCACCAAGTGGGTCTGCGCGTGATAGCATGACGGCCTGCCAACTGTGTAAAAAGGATGTTCTGACAATGGGCGTGACCCTCCTGCCACCCACCTACCCGGCAATGTCTGCACCAGGCAACGGCATGGGCGTGGCCCCACCGCTGGCTTTAGGCAATTCGGCTGCAACTACGGCCGCAAACAACATTGTGCCCTTTCGGCAGCCCGCGCCACCGGCACCGTGGGCACAGCCGCCCCAGCGCGTGCAAAGCTTTACCTCTCCCAGTGGTACACCCATTCATCTGTACGTATTGGGTAACGGCCACCGTGTGCTGGTAGAACAACGCCCAACAGATGTCATCAGCATGCGTACGTTCATCAACGCGGGTTCCATTAACGAAAACCCCATTTTCAGCAGCGGTTTGTACGGTCCCACGGGCAGTCCGTCTGGAATTGCACACCTGGATGAGCACTGCCATTTCCTGACCACGCAGCATTTTCCGGTTAAGAACAGTTGGGTGGCCGCCGTGGAACAACTCGGCTCACAGCTCAACGCTTCAACCGGGTATGAGGTGATTCAGCACGAGCTGTTTTTCAACAAGGAAGCCCTGCCGCAAATGATTCGCCTGCACGGCGAGGCGGTCATGCACCCGCTGTACAACCGCGATTTACTGGTGCAAGAAAAACGAAACGTCCTCAACGAAGCGTCCGAGCGCACGGCCAGCCCGGAAGCCCAAATTTACAACAAAACCCTGGAACTTCTGTTTGATCGGCCCCACTTCCAGTCGTTGGGCGTTCGGCAAGACGTTATTAACACCAGCGCCGAGCAGTTACAGACCTTTTTTAACCGATACTACACGCCCACCAATATGCTTACCGTCATTTCCGGCGATGTAAACCCAGAGACCGTGGTTGCCCAACTGAACGAAGATTTTGGCAGCAACCCCAACCGGGGCGGGCCCAACAACGCGTCTCTCAAAATTGCGCTCAAGCCAGGAGAAATTCGTAGCGCCACGGTTTACGACCCGCAGTTAACCTACGGCGTGGTCAATCTAACGTTTCCAGCGCCCGGCAAAAACAACCTGAAAGATCGCGTGGCAATGGAGTGCTTGCTCACCCTGTTAAACGATGGCGCGTTGTCGTTGTTCCAGCGCTATTTGCAGGATCAGTGGAAGTTAGCAACCGAAGTCGGCGTGGAGTATATGCCCACCAAAACCGCCGGAATGGCACAAATTGGTTTCCACACCACCCCAGGAGACGAAAAACAGGCCTTGGGCGCAACCTTGGCCATACTCAAACGAATGAACGACAAGCCAATTTCTGCTGAAAAGCTGCAAGAGGTGAAAAATAAACTGCTTTATGGCTACCAGCGGAGTTTAAACGATGCAGAGGTGGTCACAAGCCTGATGGGCTCTGAGGCGTTGACGGGTACGCTCACCTATTTTAATCATTACGCGGACTTAGTGGGCAGTATTACCCCGGATGATATTCAGCGCGTGGCGCAACAGTACCTCAATCCGCAGTCTTACGTGTTGGTTTATGGCTTACCGGGTCCACAGCGCGCGCTTTCCAATACCACGGTGGTTCAGGGGCAGCCTCAACAGCCAAACGCATTTCAAACGGCCACCATTCCCACGGTGGTCTATCCAGTGGGAGGGCCAATGTAATGGTAGGACTTCCCTCGGCTTCCGCTCCCTATTTCAACCAACCGGTCGTAGCACCACAAACGTTTAGCCCTCCTGTGGGTAGCTCCAATCCATCTGTTACCGAAAATCCATTTATCGTAACGCCTGCTCCTGGCTATAACGCTTCGGCAGGCACTATGCCTTCTGCAGCCCCCAGCCTGTCGGACCGAATGATTGGCATTCCCACGCCGCAAGCATTGCACAACGGCACGGCTGGCTACTTTCAGCAGGCCGCCAACCAGTATTACAGCAATCTCACCGTACTCATTCCCATCGATCAGCGCTTTATCGGCCCTCGGTTCCTGGTGCCCGAAATGCTGATAGACGGCTCTCCACAAACCAAGGAGCTGATGGAGCGCTGCGCCACTGAAGGCATTGCGGTGGATGCGGGCGTGGCTGGCGACCAGATGGCCATTAATATTAACGGCCCCGCCGGTAAAGAGCGCGAGATGATCCAAGTGGCAATGGGTCTGCTGACCCGCCCGCAGGTGGATGGTTGGACGTTTCAGACCATTCAGCAAAACCTGCTCAAGGCGCTGGAAGAAACCCGCAACATGCCTGAAACTCCCCTGCATGAAATGGTGGTTAAACAGCTCTACGGGGCCAACCACCCACTGGCCCACGCAACCGATGAGATTATCGGCGCCATTCGGCAAGCCACGCCACAGTCGGCCATGGCCGTATACCAACAGGTGGTCAGTCAGCCACAAAACCTGAAACTAACCATGGTTTCCTCCTTGCCCGTGGATCAACAGGCGGTACTGGTCAACCAAGGCATTGCCCAGGCGGGCTGGTACACCAACCCGTTGGTTGCCAAAACCGTCCCGCCCAGCATTCCCATTCAGCAGTTAGGGCAAGGGCCCAGCCGCCCTGTGCTGGTGCCCAGCGAAGCCTTGGACCGGGCACACGTGATTAAAAGCTGGTTGGCTCCAACCGTTGGAGACCCGGACTATGCCTCTTTTGTGCTGTTAACCAAAATGCTCGGCGGTATGACGGGTGGATTTTTCCGCATTATGCGTACGGAACGCGGCCTGGTGTATAGCACGCAACAGTCCTACACGCCACACCAAAATGGCGCCTCCTACAAAGTGATGGCCCAGGTGGACTACGACAAAATTCCGCAAGCCCTCGAAGGCCTTAAACAAGCCGTGCAAGAAGTGGTTACCCAGCCGATTGCCCCCGAAGTGCTAGAGAAAGTAAAGCAAAAGTATCTGGTGGATTTACGGGCCGCCAAACAGAGTTCCGAAGGGATTGCGGGGCTCAGTTTACCCTGGTTGGTCAATGGCAAAGACCCCAAGCATCCTGCGGATCTGGAAAATCAAATCAAGGCCGTCACCGCAGACGACATTCGCCGGGTGGCACTACGGGTGTTTGGCCCCAGCGGTTATGAAGTCATTGGCATCTCTGCCCCACAAGCCATTTTGCAGCAAGCTTTCCCAGGCTACCCGCTCACCAACAGGCCTGGCAACCCAACATCAGCTACTGGCGGGTTCATTCGCAATAACATTGCGCCGTTCCAACGACCACCCGCCCAAGTAAGCATTCCGCCCAGCCCACCTGCGCCCAACAACCAGCAGGCCCCCCTTGGGTTACCGGCTGCAACTGCGCTACCACTAGGCTATCTGCCGGTTGGCGGTTACGGAAACCCAAGCCCTGCACAGCCATAAAAGCCCGCACGATTTTTTCGTATCCTGTCCATGACCCTCCTTTCAGGTTAACCGCATCATCAGGAAAGAGTTGACAATGAACCGCCTCGGCCCACCAGCACCCTCCAGCCAACATCCGTCCGCATCTGCCCAGCTACGTTTTAGCGCGCTCGATCCCAGTACGGTGCACACGGGAGACTGGCTCAGTCGTCCCAACCACCTGTACCGAGCCAACGAAGTCGAAGATCCCGCCTATCACGTGAGTGATACCGTCTATTTCCAGGTCACGGTGCCGCCCAAACACGACCCCGTTGAAGACAACCCCAACTACCAACACCGCTGGATTGCCAAAGGCCGCTACTTTAACACCAACGGCGAACCCATTCACCATCAGCCGGAAGATTACCAGGCGTTTTTTGTCGATCCGGCCACCGGAATGGACCCCGAAGTCTCGCGAATTCCAGAACCCGCCTTTGCCAAGCGTGCCCAAACCCTAACGCCCGAACCCACGGAAGGCATTGCCCCCTTTTTACAGCATTTTAAAACCGCAATAGGGTTGCTGCTCAGCCTTGGCCTTGCAATGGGTCTTCTGTTCGGGCTACTGCTACGCAGTACGGGCAACACCACCGCCACGACAGCCACCCCAGAAAACCCGGCAGCTTAAAGGCATCCAGGACACCAACAGCTTGAGGATCACACAAAAACACCGCTGTAAATTCAGCGGTGTTTTTTATTGAGCTTGAAAAAACTTTTGCCGATCGCCCAGGATCAAAAACCCGGCAAGGAACGCTTGCGATAGTTTCTATGCGCCTTCCAGCGTAAACGGCAACAGACCGGCAGCCCGAGCCTGTTTAACTGCACGCGCCAACTGACGCTGATAGCGAGCGCTCACGCCCGTAATACGGCGAGGCAAAATCTTACCCCGATCGGTTAGAAAGCGCTTCAGTAAGTTTGCGTCTTTGTAATCGATATAAGGAATTTTGTTGGCCAGGAAGTAACAGCGTTTTTTCGGACGATCAGAAGCCATGGAACACACTCTTGTTGGTTGTTGCTACAAACAGGCAATAAACACCTTGCGACAAGCTTAACATCTTATCGTTTGGGTAGTGTAAAAGGAAGATGCGTTTCGGTCAAGCCAACCGAGACAATCCACACGATAAGACCACCAGAGAAGACTACCGGGCCCCGTAGCCGGTCAAAAAACTGGTTTTCCCGGTCAAAACTGGTTTTCAAAGGGCATTAGGCCGTGTCGGCATTCAATGTTTTCGCAGCCTAAGGGGCCGATGACTGTACCGATGAAGGGGCCGTGTCAGACTCAGAAGCAGGCGGCGGGAGAGACGCGTCATCGTGTTGGGCGCCCACTTGGTTTCTACCAGCCTCCTTGGCCCGGTACAAACCTTGGTCGGCAAACTCAATCAGTTCCGTGGGGCTGCCGCCGTGGCTGGGGTAGGTGGCCACCCCAACACTAATGGTTACATTTTTATTGACATTCGGAGCAATCGGGTAGGCTTCTTCGGCCACCAAACGCACCACTTTACGAGCCACTTCCAGTGCTTCCGCCTCGTTGGCCCTATCTAGCACAATGGCCATTTCTTCGCCCCCGTAGCGGGCCACCAAGTCGTCGCTTCGCACAGAATTTTCCAGCTTGCGGGCCACGTGGCGCAGCACCTCATCGCCCGCCTGATGACCATATGTATCGTTAAACTTTTTAAAGAAGTCGATATCAATCAGCATTAACGAGAATTTGCTACCACCCCGTTCGGCCTTTTGAATAGCCCGTTGCATATACTCCTGAAAGTAACGATGGTTGTAGAGGCCGGTCAAACCATCGGTAGTGGCCAGCTTGTACGTGCGCTCGTAGTCCCTGTCTCTGCTAATGTACTTCACCATATAGGTAAACGTGGTGGTTAGCACCAGGCACACCACCGGCATTGCAATATCCAGCCACAGCAGGTTGTGCTTAAACAGCAGTACGGTAATGGAAATATAAATGGCCGCCACCAAAAAAGCGGCAAACAGCCCCATTAAGGCAGAACGCATGCGAATAATGGCCAACGCGCTGAGCAAACAAATGACACCGGAAATCAAAATGTTGTTCGTAGGGTCCAGCCGGTGAATAAAGCCCGCATTTTGGTATAAATTGTCAAACAGGGTGGCTTGCAACACCACGCCCGGCAAAATCCGGGAAATGGGCGTGGTTTTAATATCAAAACTGGCAACCGCCGTGGTTCCCACAAAAATGATCTTATCCTTAAACAGCGCCAACAGTTGCTGATCCCGCTCCGTTGGCTGGCCTGCCTTGGCGTGTCGGATGGCTTTCAACACCTCGGCGGCAGAAATAATGGGGTACGGCTTGGGTTCAAAATGCTGCTTAAGGGCCTGGCGCACCTGCTCCATCATGCGCTCCACATCCACCAATTCTTTTTGTAGCAGGGTATTGCCGGGGTTTTGCTGCAAGCGCGCCTGCAACTGCTGATGGTAGGGCTCCAACTCTTGCGTCAGATAGTGCCGGTAAGACTGTTCATCCACATTGACGTTGTACCAGTTGATAATAAGCTGGCCATCGCGGGTCAGGGGCAAATCCCGATCGAGAAAGCGCAAGCGGCCCTTTTCCGTCAGGGTAAACAATGGGTCCGTGTGCGCGGATGGGGGGGCTTTGCCAGCGGCCGGTTTGGCAGAAACTTGCTTCAAGCGCTGTTCTTCCAAGGCCAATTCCGTCACCAGCTTCAGGGTAAAGTGCGGCATGTGGACCTCTGTGGGCCTTTCCAGCAGGGCTCCCGCCGGGGTTAGTAGTAGTCCGCGTTTTGGGTCAACCCGTCGGCCCGACTGATCCTGCCAAATGGTTTGGCCTTGAGCCGTTTTTACGGCCCGAAACGGCCTGGCCCGACTCTCAACAGGCACCGTGGTTTTCAGGCGAAAAATAAGCGGGTTCGAGCGGCTCACGCCATCATCATCTCGGCTGTGGTTTACCACCGCCAGCCGGTGGCCTGTCTCGTAAAAGCCCGCCATCACCGGACGAAAATTGTTGTAAGTAATGTACTTGTCCGTGTAAAAACCATCGGCGCCCGTTAGCGGACGACTTTGCCTGGGCTTCATTTGGTTATCCAGTCGCAAGGCCATTGGCTGAATACGCGCCATATCGCTGGCCGTAATCTGGCGATCGTTTTCCTGGTTCTCGTACTTGTAGTTATCCAAATTCATACCCAAATACACGTTTCGATACTTGGCAAAGGCGTCCACCAGTCGTCGATCGTCGCCCTCAGATCCGCGCCGGTTGGCGATAAACAAAATATCGTAGGCAATCATACGCGCCCCAGCCCGCTCAAAGTATTCGATCATTTCCGCATGCAGGCTGCGCGGCCAGGGCCAGGTGCCATATTCGGGCTCATACAGGTAGAGGGTGGGGTCGTCAAAGGCCACAATCACAATATCTTTGCTGGGCTGGCGCTCAATATCGCCTAGTTTCAGCGCCATTCGCAAATCAAAGGTCTTTCGCTCAAAATCTTCAATGAGTTGAGGAATGTTAAACCGGTTAGAGAGCACAAACAGCGTAAACGCAATGAGTAAGGACAGGCCCAGCACAATCAACTGGTTGGCTCGGCGCGGTCGTTTTTTATTTTGCTCTGTGGCCATGCCAACTCCCCGATGAATGGCTTACGGTTTTGGGTGTCCGGCGCACGCAACACGCCTGATAAGATCTCTCGTCCGCCAGCAACAAAACTGGAACGCTCCGCTTAGAGATTGTGACGCTTTGAAACACGTTATGGGCTTTGTGCCAATGCGCTTTGCTATACCACCTTACGAGAGAACCCCGGGTGGAGAGAATCCTTCCGACAGATGAACTTATACAAAAAGTGGGCCGCCTTGCCCTACACCCACGGCAAGGGCCAGCGGCTTACCAGCAATAGCGTTCTCGCCACAAACTGCCCAACAGCAAAATGGCCAAAGCCACAGCCGATAGTACAAAGCTCAACTCTATCTCCCGATCCTGATACCGAAGCGACTGCTGCTGCACTTGGGCATACACACTGTCAAAATCCTGCGGACGAAGCACCCTGAAGAAACGACCACGGGCCAAGCGGGCAATTTCCCGCAAGGTAGCCTCGCTAAAAGTAACCGGCAACCATTGCCCCTGGTATTCAATCAGGGTGGGTTCATCCGTACCCACGGCCACCGTGTGCACGGGTACTCCTGCTTGCCTCGCCTGCATAGCGGCCACATCCCACGGATAGCCCTCGCGACTGTCGCCATCGCTAATCAGCACCATCACCTTGCCCGGCAACTTCGCGCTACTTTCGGGTGGAAGGGTCGAAGGCGTGGAGTCCTCAGGCGCCATTTCGGGCAACACGGACCACTCTTGCAGCGGCGGTAACTCTGTCTGGATTGGAACCTCCATCGCCCTCAAGGAAGCCATCATTGCACCGCCAATGGCCGTCTTGGGCTCCAGCATCCGTCGGTTTAGCCCAGACAAGGCCCGCACCAAAGTAAGACGATCTCGGGTGGGCGGACTCAGCACATAGCTATTTTCCGCAAAAACGGTAAGCCCCACCCGCACCGAACGCGGCACACTTTGCACAAAAGCCATGGCCGCTTGCTTTGCCGCTGTAATTCGGTCCGGCGCAACATCTTCCGCCATCATGCTCAAGGAAATATCGAGCACCAGCATTACATCCACGGCATTTTCCGGCACACGGGCCAGCAGCGCAGGCCGAGACACCGCCCCTACCAACAACACCACACACACGGAAGCACACACCGGCCACAGCAAACGAGAAAACCCTCGGGGTTGTTTCCGAATGGCGGCAAGCAAGCTGGCTGCGCCAAACACCATAGCCCCATCCAGGCGAGCTTTGCACAAACCAACATAAAGCCGCCACCAAAGCGGCAGTAACAGTAACAGCAGCCAGGCCCACGGCCAACGAATCACCCAGCCCGTGATGCGAAGATCGCCCGCAGTGTTACCAAGAGCAAGCCAAGACAGGCCACTACTGAGCCCCAACCAAGAAAAAGCCGACGCAAAAAACGCCAGTAAAACGGCCCAAAAACTTTCCAACATCTCCAGCATCAACCAGCCCTCCGCTGAAGGCCCAAGCACTGCATCACCCCGGCAACAACGCCTATTGGTGAACGGTTGGCGCCCACAGGCATTAGCAGAGAGGCCGCGCCCAATCGGCTTAACAACACTGCCCAACGGGCTTGCCGATCTTGCACTTCGGCCTGCATGTGCGCCAAAACCTGCTCAGCCGTCCCCTCCACCCAAACAAGCGTTCCCTGTTCCGGGTCCTGTAGGGGAAGGCCTATTTTTTTAGGCTGGTTTTTAAAGTCCGCTGCGCCCCAACCCGCCGCAACGGGGGCTTGCAACAGCAGCCAAAGCCAATCAATCCCCCGGCCCGGCGGAGAAACGGACGACAGCACCTCAAAAGCCAAATCGGGCCAATGCATCCCATCGGTTAACAACAAAACCCGCGCCCCAGGCGTCGCCTTCAGTATGGCAACCCAGCGTTTCGTCAGCTCAAGCCAATACGCCGCCGCATCAAAAAATGCGGGGGCAGGCAACGCAGCCACAGAGGCGGACCGAACTACTGCCCGTAAGGCGTGCTGAATGCGGGCACGCTGCCCAGCGCCAGTGGCGGGTTGAATCAATACATCGGGCGTACCGGGGTGCGTAAACACCAACAAGCCCACCTGTGCGCACTGGTTTAACAGGTTCTCGGCCAACGTGGAGGCCAGCTCACAGGCATACACCGCGTTGGAAAAAGCTTTTTCCGCGCCCTGCATGGAGGGAGACGCATCCACAAACAGCCAAACCGTGGGCCGGGTTTCCTCCTGGTAGCGGCGCACGTAGGGGGTGAGGGTTCGGGCCAACACATTCCAGTCCAGCGCCCGCACATCATCGCCGGGTTGGTACGGCTGCAAGCGATCAAATTCCAAGCCCTGGCCCAAACGACGCGTGGCCCGACCCTCCATCGGCAAACGGGCTGTGGCTGTAGTAAATGGCAATGGTTCCGGCAACAAACCCGCTTCAGTTGGGGCCAACAACTGCGCCAAACACGCTTCCACGTAGGCCGCCGGTTGCCACAGCACCAACCACGCCTGCTTTAACTGAGCCAACCCCTTTTCAAACAAAATCCGGCGCCTCTCACGCATTGACAGAGGAACGCGTTGTAGCAATCGAGCCGTGCTCCTGCCACAGGCTCTCCAGCAGCGCTTCCACCGTGTGGCCCGCGGCCAACCCCTGGTAGGAGATCCACACCCGATGCCGCAAGCAATCCAGTAAAACAGCGCGCAGATCTTCTGGCAGCACATAGGTTCGCCCCTGCAACAGAGCCAACGCCTTACTGGCGCTGGCCAAAGCCAAACTCCCCCGTGGAGAGGCCCCTGCGTGAATAAACCGCTCCAAGCCACCAGGCAGCGGCACGCGCCCGCGTGTTGCCTGCACCACCTGAACAATCGTCGCCATCATCGCCGGGTCCAGATACACCTGCTGCACCTGCTGGGCAATGGTGGCCAACGCATCGGCAGAAACAATCCCGACGGGCGGCGCTGCAACCGCAACACCTCCTTCGCCCACGCGCTGCAAAATAGCCAACTCCGCAACGGAATCGGGATAATCGACCAGCAGCTTGAACAAAAAGCGATCCAACTGAGCTTCAGGCAACGGGTAGGTCCCTTCGGATTCCAGCGGGTTTTGTGTGGCCATAACCAAAAAAGGTTTTGGCAGCACAAAGGTTTCGTGGCCCAGGGTTACCTGGCCTTCCTGCATGGCTTCCAACAGGGCGCTTTGCACTTTGGCGGGTGCCCGGTTAATTTCATCGGCCAGTACAAAGTGGGTAAAAATAGGCCCCGGCTCTGTTGTAAACTGACCATTGGCCGGGTTGTAAATGCGGGTGCCCACCACGTCGGATGGCAACAAATCCGGCGTGAACTGAATGCGCTTAAACCCCAAAGACAACACCTGGGCCAAAGTTTTTAGCATTAGGGTTTTGGCCAACCCGGGGGCGCCTTCCACCAGCACGTGGCCGTGTACCATCACGGCCATCAGCAAGCGCTCCATTAAGGCATCCTGGCCCACAATCACTTTTTTCATCTCATAGCGCACCCGCTCCAGCAGTTGGCGGGTCTGCTCTGCCTGGGTTTCGGTCAGTGGGTTACGATCGGAGGAAGCGGATGCGTTCATAGGGCTATTATATCGGCGAATTCAAAATCATTCTACACCAGCACGAAGGCCAACACAGAGCAAAAACCCGCTGCAACCGGCGTTTATTTTTTGCCTTGCTACAACAGGTTAATATACACGGGCTTATTGGCCTGGTAATCCAGCCCAAAGTAGTCCAGCATAATAATTTCCGTACAATGGCCGGGCTTCAGGTTCACAATCAACCGATCGACCAGATGATGGATGAGAAACAGTCCCCGACCGTGAGAGTCCAACAGGCCTTCGCCACTCACGTTGCGCTCCATCCAGTACAAAATATCTTTACCGGTTAGCTTGCCACCCTGATCGATAATGGAAATACCAATACAATCCTTGGTTTCGGCATATTGCACCGTTACATACTCTGTGGGTAACAGGGCCTCAATGGGCGAACCTTTTTCGTATTTGTCTTCGCCCGCCTCATTTTTATTGGCGTGGTAAACCGCGTTGGTAATGGCCTCAATGACCGCCGTACAAAGATCATCCACATTTTTAACGCGCACCTGTTCAAAGCGCTTTCTCAGCGTATGGAAGCACGTCATAATATCTTCGCTATTTTGAATGGAAAACGTGTCAACCGAAGTCCCTTCCGGCAAATAGTTTGCCAGCCCAAAGGCAGAAGAAGGGTTTAACAGGTTGTTAATTACCGTGGAAAGCTCTTGGTAGTTAAACGGAACCGCCTTGGCAATGATGTTGAAAAAGCCCTTTTCCTTGGCGGTACGAATGTAATCTTCCACGTGGTAGGCGGTAATTAAAGCTTTTTGGGCCTGCGGCTGCACCTGCTGCGCGTAGTCCAACACGGCAAAACCATCCGGGCCCGGCAAATGAATGTCTGAAATGACCAAATCGTACAAGAGCCCGGCGTTCAGTTGGGCAAAGGCCTGGTTCCCATCGCAGCAGGCATCCACCTTGAGTTGGTAGGGCGCTTCGTGATATTGCTCCAGATAGTTCACCAGGCTGTCGCGAATCACCTCGTCGTCTTCGACAATCATCAACCGGTAGCAACGAACCGGCTCAGCCAGAGCCGGGGGCTCACAGAGCGGTTTCGTATCGATTGACTGGGGAATGCGCGCCTGACTCACGTCCGTACTAAGCTCCTGCTCTATTTTGCTGTTGTTCTATTGCCTGCTTTTGCTCTATCTTGCATTACTCTATTCTTCTCTGCGTTGCTTTAGCCAATCCGCCTCGGTACGCTGTCTGAAGCCAAGGGCAAAGTCACGGTAAAAGTGGTTCCTTGGCCCGGTTGGCTTTCTACAGACAGGGCGCCACCGTGCATTTCCATTGTTTTATAAGAAATACTTAAGCCCAGCCCGACCCCGCCACGGCCTTTGGTGGTAAAAAACGGCTCAAAAATTTGCTCCAATACGTCGGGTGGCATGCCTTGGCCTTCATCTCTCACCAGACAGTGAACAAAGTACACGGGCTCTTTGGTTCGTTTATCGGCTACGGGACCGGAAAGCTGAAAGCCAATTTCAATATGGGGTTGTCCCTCAGAGGCTTCCGTTGCGTTTTTAAACAGGTTGTAAAACACTTGCTCCATTCGCACCCGGTCCACCTTCACCAGTAACGGGCACTCCAACGGCAACCAGCTAAACTGCGCGTTAGCAAACACGGGCTGTTGGGCAATATCGGCCACAAATTTTTGCAGAAACTCTCCCCAATCCACCGGTTCCAGGGTCATTCTGGCTGGCTTGGCATAGTCCATTAAGTCTCTCACCAGCACGGTGGCTCTGCGGGTGGCGTCTGTGGCACGGTTCATTTCTTGTCCAATGACGCTAAACATCTCTTCCAGGTTCCGACAAAACGGATCGTCGAGACCGATTTGTTCTGCAATGTGCTTATGGGTCTTGGCCAACTTCATTTTTGCCAATTCCACACTCATGGAAATACCAATGACCGGATTGTTTAACTCGTGCGCCACGCCGGTAATCATGGCCCCCATGGCCGCCAGCTTTTTAGACTGAAACAACTCGTCTTTAATCCGCTCGGCCTGCTGACGATCCAGCAAGACCTGGGTAATGTCGGAAAAGATAAAAAACTTCACCTGCCCCATTTCGGGCAGGTGCCGAATGGTGAGCGAAAAACCAAACGTGACCGGGCGCGGGCTGGCCAGCTCCACCACAGAAGGCTCTGATGACGGGTTTTCGACGAGCGACATCTCTACCGGTGATGGCGGAAGCAACAGTTCTATTTGAGAGCGTGCGATGGTTTCTTGAGTCGTGGCAATGAGGGTGGCTAACGGCTGTAAATAGGGCGGAAACGCCTCCAAACGCTCAAACGGTTGCATTGCTTCCGTGCCCAACAAGGCGTACGCCTTCTGGTTCATGTGCAACAGGTCTCCTGCCGCATTCACCATCATCAAGGCGGAAGGCAACTCATCCAGCACCGTGGTCATCCAGTGGGTTGCCAGCGATCGAGGCGCGCCCGACGTCATTGCGGCAAATCCTCCGACACGGGAGCAGGCGCTATTGCTGAAGCTGCTGCTGTTTGTTGCTCGGCAGAATGGGGGACCCACGCCTGCACAACGGTTGACTGCATTGCTAACTCTCCCACCAGTGTTCCGGCAACCCAATAGCCTAAAGCAAATGCAGAACCTGGCTCGCTATCTGACGAATTAACCCATTCACTGGCCGATTGTTGACGACGCGAACGGTTTTCCAGCCGAACAAGATACCGCTCGGATGGATGGCACCAGAGCCCCCCCTGAGCATCCACAACAATCGACTGGTACAATGCCGGTATCACCCGATCATACACCCAGAGGAGCCGAATGTGATCCACCGGACGTTGGGCTTTTTGAGCCAACGCCTGTTGAAAGCGTATTTTTTGCCGCGCCCCAAACCGATGCAATGGCAAGGGTCGCCTGAGTAAAGGGAGCTGATCGAAGCGGGCAGGAACGGGCCTTACCAGTGCACGAATACGCCCAAAGAGCCGTTGCAACACCTTCGGGGCAGACACCTTGGGCACTTCCCACGCCCAACTGGTAACAGCAGGCTGAACCACGGCCCAGCTTTTTGTATGCACGTCTTCCAGCGGAGACAGGCACGCCCCCTCCACTTGCAGGGTCATCTGGGTAATGGGCACCGCCTGCGTGTTTGCTACCGGAGGACAAGGTGGCTCTGAAAGGACTTGCAGCAATTCCAGGTCCGGCATTGGCGCCAAAAGAACCACCGCTGCACAGTCCATTGGAACACATTTTATTTCTGCCAAAGGCTCCTGGGAAGGGTTTAATGCCGATTTTACCAGCGGTTGCCACTGCGGAATCACCATACCATAGTTGTCGCAATCGGCAGACAGGATAAAGTACGTGAGATTCGGTTTAATTTCCAAGGGAACCGTAAACAGGGCCACCTGCTTAAACGCCATTGCCAGCGTTTTCTTTAAGTCTTCCAGCATAATCCAAAATCACGTGCGGGCTGGCGTGGGCTGTAACAGGCCAGATTCCTTACAAATGGTTTCCAGCGCACGCTCCACCCGCCCCATCGGCTCGTAAACATCCATAGCACTGCCCAGTTCCACCAACAGCCAGGCTTTTTCAACCAAGGCGCTACGCCCACCAGCCAGCACCTCTTCCGGCTGTTTTTCCGCAACAGCCGCGGCGTTGGCCGCCTCCGTGTGTGGTTCTGCGGTTTTACTGCCAGCAACCGGGTTACGAACCAACGCCTGTTGCACCCGAACCGGGCTGGACTCCGCACTGGTTTGCAACAAACACTCCGCCTCAGAAAGATCCTGGAAACTGCCCGCCACCCCCAAGGGTGCGGCCTTGGTTTCACTAATCCGTAAAATACTGTAGCCCTTGGCCGGGTAGTCCAACAGCAAGTCATCCTGCACCAACAGCAGTTGGAACTGGGTTTCCAGGCTTTTAATGAGGGTTTCCTGAATGACTTCTCGCTTAATGTACTGCGGCAGCACCTTGCCGTATAAAATCTGCTGTATTTTAGAAGGCTGGATCGGTTCCGTGTAGCGAAACTCCACTGGCAAGCCCCGACTATCGGTTACCATGGCCCCACCCACGTACACGTTGGGCATGGGCGAGATAATGAGCAGGTACGCCAGGCGACTACTTTGTGGTGACTTCACCCCCCTGAGCCCTCCTATGATCGTGTGCGTTTTATTGGCTTAATTTGTTGCGCAAGCGCAAAATGGCCTGGGCATGGAGCTGGCACACCCGCGATTCGGAGACGCTAATTACTTCGCCAATCTCTTTCAGCGTCATATTTTCGTGGTAGTACAGCGCAATTAGCAGTTTTTCGCGCTCCGGCAAGGAGGCAATGGCCTCTGCCAGGCGACGACGCAGATCGCCAGCCTCAAACTCGCCTTGGGGATCCGGGCTGTTCTTGTCCATTACCGTATCCATCAGCGACAGCGAGCCACCACCGGAATCGTCCGAGCCCCAACTGTCATCCAAGGAAAGTACCAGGTTACTGCTTTCGGCCAGCATGGTTTGCACTTTGGCCTTGGTAATGCCCAACTCTTTGGCCAAGTCATCATCGGTGGGGGCACGGCCCAGTTTTTCTTCCAACCGTGCATAGGCTTCATTCAGGTCGCGGCTGCGCTTGCGCACCCCTCGCGGAATCCAATCCTGCAAACGTAACTGATCAATAATGGCGCCACGAATCCGGGTCACGGCATAGGTTTCAAACTTCAGGCCGCGATCCGGGTCAAAGCGTTCCACCGCCTCCATCAGCCCAATCGTGCCATAGCTAATCAGATCCTCAGGGCCAATACTCACCGGTAGCGTAACCGGCAAACGACTGACCACGTAGCGCACCAAGTGCAGATAGTGCAAAATGAGCTGCTCTCGAATTTGCGCATTGCCCTGGCTGGATTTGTACTTCTTCCAGAGGGCTAAAATCTCTTCTGCCTTGCCATTGGACGCACTTCGGGCTGGTTTCTCAACCTTACCACCGGGCGTTGATAGCTTGGGAATGGAGCGCTTGACTTCAGACATATCGAGGCGTCACTGGCTACCTACAACTGACTCTATGACCGGGCACAACGGCAAACAGCTAAACTGCACCCTGCTTCGTACGCGTTTGTACAGGTCGCTAAATATTTCCTCAGGGATCCGGGCTTACCTCTGCCTGCACCATGCCCCAATAACCCAGGAGGTTAAACCGGCCGTTTTGCAAAACAAACTACCAGACCCTATGCTTCGTTATTGTAGAAAGCTTGCCCAGTCCACCAACTCCCCACAACAAGGGATTTTTTCATTTCCCCCCAAAACACAGAGCGTCTGGAGGAGAAGCCGCCTTGGCTATGGGCCATTTACTAGCAATTTAAAACCAAGACTGTTTTTTTAAGTACCTTGCCCGCATACAAAGCCGCAACAGGCAAACTCTGATTCTCTATCTAGCAACAGGACCCCCCTTAAGGAATTCACCACGCATGTCCTTGCCATTCGCCCCCTACCCACGCCCCCTCATCACTCCCCCTGCCAATCCTCAACACCTTCAGGTAACTCCATTGCGCTGGAAAGGACTACCAGAGCAGACCGAGCCACATTTTCGTCCTATGACAGAGCACATTGATACTCGTTTTTACGACAGTCAAGAGCCCTTCCACGCCGGATGGCAAAAGGCCATGGAGTGGATAACAACCGATATCACCGCTATGGCAAACAACCTTCAGCCCTTACCGTTAAAAATACTGGAAATGGGTCCGTTCCAAGGAAATTCTACACAAGTGTTGGCCAATGGTTTAGCACAATGGCAAAATCAAAGCCCCTCCAACCGTCAATGGCAATTAACAACCGTTGAATATGATTCAACAGCCATTCCTCAGCTAAGCGAAAGATTTAAGAACGAGCCTGCAGTTGTAACGGTAAATCAAAGCATTTTGGAATACATTCCACAAACGAAACAACAGGCATTTACAGCCACTTTTGCACTCACTCATCTTCCCAAAGCGCAGAGAAAACAACTGTTTGAGCACCTTAAACAACACGTTCTAACCCCTGTGGGAACGCTCTATATTGCAGAGGAATGCTTCGCAGAGCACAATGAGCAAGCCCCTTTAGCCCATCAGTGGGCAGCCATCAAGCATCATTTTAATGTCATTGCAGACGCACTCTTCCACAAGCGTTTTCAGCTTGCTTTTATGGAGTATCAGGCTTACCGCTCGGACGGGCAAGGGGACTTTAAAACCACGGTTTCCAAAATGATTGACGAGTTAGAACAGGCTGGATTTTCAGTAGAAACTCGTAAAATGTATCCACTCAAACAAAACCAGGCCGGACAACACGACATTGCGCCCTTTGGTTACGAGCATTCTGGGGGCGTATACGTATTTAAGGCTTGCTTACAACAACCAAGCAAACCAGAGCATTAAGCTGGCAAGCGTTCGCCCGTATCGGGATGGAACCACAATAAATGTTGGGCGTTTAGCGCAAACCAAACCGTTTCTCCCGCCGCAACCGGCTTCCACTCAGCAGAAACCCTGGCCACCAGTGGAACACCGGACAGCCCGCCACCCGATGGCAGCGCGCCATAGACCAATTGCTCGCTTCCCAACAGTTCCACACGCTCTAGTAGCAATGGCAGCTTTAAACAGCCCGGCGCCAAGCCCTCCTGGCCAGAATGTTCCGAGCATTCTGGGACAAGCGGCGTCAACTGCTCAGGCCGAAAACCAACCTCCACCGGCACACCGCTGGATTGAGACAACCCCGTCGGCCAGCGGAGCGTACCCGTTGCATCGGTAAACAAGCCATCCGCCTGAATATCGCCAGAAATCAAATTGATCGTACCCATAAACTGGGCCACAAACCGATTGCTTGGCTGCTGGTAAACTACCAAAGGCCGATCCACCTCTTGAACCACACCCTGGTTTAGCACCACAATCCGGTCGCCCAGGGTCATGGCTTCCGTTTGATCATGGGTAACATAAATGGTGGTGGCCTTTAAGCGTTGGTGCAAACGGGCAATTTCCACCCGCATATGCTGCCGCAGCCGCGCATCCAGGTTGGAAAGCGGCTCATCCATTAAAAACACTTTGGGATTTCGCACAATGGCGCGCCCCAGGGCTACCCGTTGGCGCTGCCCCCCAGAAAGCTGCTTGGGCTTACGCGTGAGCAAAGATTCCAACTCTAAAATTTTCGCAGCTTCTTCCACCCGCTGACGAATTTGTGTCTTGGGGGTTCGGCGCATTTTAAGCCCAAACGCCATGTTGTCAAACACGCTCATATGCGGGTACAGCGCATAGTTCTGAAACACCATCGCAATATCGCGGTCTTTGGGATGAACCTCGTTCACCACACGACCATCAATGGCAATAGTGCCCTCTGTTGGCGATTCCAGGCCAGCCAGCAGGCGCAGCAGCGTGCTTTTTCCGCAACCACTGGGCCCCACCAGCACCAGAAACTCCTGGTCCTGAACGGTCACATCAATGTGGCGCAGTACGGACTGACTGCCAAACGCCTTGCTGATTTGCCTGAAAACAACTTCTGCCATGGCCACTATTATGGCGGCCTCGGCCTGTTTTGACAAATGCCTCTTTCCCTAGCACCCAGGCCTCCGGCGCGGTGCCAACTTTTTAACCGTAACCCCTCACGAAATAAATGCCTGACGTTACGGCGCCACGACGGTTTGAATCACCGTTGTCGGCAACCACTGCACCGAACTGACCATGCGCTTGGCGGGTAAATGCATTGCCACTACCGGCGCGGGTTGTGGCTGCGGCAACCACTGTAACCAAACACCGGCCAACCAGTCGCCATCTAAACGACCGGCCTGATCCTGCTGGGCCAAAGCATAAATAGCCATAACACTGACGATTAGGAAGCTAAACAAAGTAACGTCAAACAACGTTCTAATCCCACCCATCGATGGTTTTCCTCCGAACGTGCCTTGTGTGTGTCCCCGAACAATCCCCAAGAAAATGAGAAATAGTGCTACAGCCAGTATAGTTTGTTTCTAAAGTCGTCGCAAGGGAGACAGCAACATTACTTAATCTTTTATTTATATTTCAGAACCCACCTCGGTTAAAAAAGTAACCGCCCGCCGCAGCCCATTCGGGTTGGTAGGGGTTGCATTATTATTTATCCATCTCCACCCAAGTGAGCCAGGGAATAGGAATAATTGGGGTTGGACGCCACTGGGTCACCAACTTGTATTGACGACGGCCGTCTTCGTATTGGTGCGCCGATCCATTAGGTGCTTTTTGGATATCCCGAAACTCGCGTAAACGTTGCACGGCCTCACGTTCCGCCTGAGCTTTCCCTTCTGGTACCAGGCTAAACCAGTTTAAATCGTAACTGGCCGAACGATCGTGCTGAAGATTTTCGACCCTCGTCCAGGATAACGGTCCTGTAAACCGTGGAGAAGGGGTCTGAAATGAACCCAGAATCGGCATTTGTTACTTTCCTCAACCAACCTTGAAAATGGGTAAACAATATTTTGGCGTAACGCGTACCACGCACTTTGCCGAAACCATGGTATTAAGCCCGTATTGAATGTCAACACACACACCTAGTTGGCATGCGCCTTTAATAACGGATACAGGGCTTGCAGGGCCAACAGGTAACTATTTACCCCAAAGCCTGCTATAACGCCCACCGCCACCGGGCTAATGTAGGAGTGTTGACGAAAGGCTTCTCGTTTAAAAACCTGGCTCACGTGGACTTCAATGATCGGCTTTTTGTAGTCTAACAACGTATCGTGCAAGGCAATACTGGTATGCGTATACGCACCTGCATTAATAATTAACCCATCTGTGTTGTGGCGGGCCGCCTGAATGTCATCAATCAAAACGCCTTCGTGGTTGCTTTGGCGACAATGAACATCGACATCGCCCAAGGATTCCGCCACTTCTTGCAGTTGCTTTTCCACCTCGGCCAGCGTCTCTTTCCCGTAAAGACGGGCATCTCGTTCCCCCAACAAGTTGAGGTTGGGACCATTGAGCACCAACACCTGGTATTTCTTATGCCGGTGGGACTGAAGCTGCGTGACCATAACTTGACGACTCTCCTGCTCTGTATTGGCACGGCGCTGCACCGTTTTTAACACACAGCCCAAGCACTGCGCAATGCAAAACATTTTGCAGAGCCACCTTTGACGCACGCCAAGGCTTGACTTAAAGGGCCATTTCTTCTATTCCAAAGGGAGACCCAAGAAACGTCTTCGTTCCTGATGACGCCCCACAAACTGTAGGTTAAACCCATCATTCAACAAAGGATACGCCATGAATCGCTTTGCACTGAACACCGGACTTTTTTTAGCGGGCTGTGCGGTTAGCGCCACTGTTGGCGCCACCGTTCCCAACCTGGCGCAGGCAAAACCCATTTCCCCCGCACAAAGCCAAGCGTTAACCCACCCGACCACTGGACTCCAAAACAAAGGCACGCAGGAGTTTCACGGCATTCAATACACCCTCTTGGAAGGCAAAAGCATCATGAACGGCGATCTCCAAACGCTGGGCGTGCTGCAACACCGTGGCTTCACCACCTCGTTAAACCGGGGTAAAACCCCAACCCAAGCCCTACAAGCTTTAAAAAACGAAGGAAAGATCCACAACCAACAAAAAATTGTGGTTTACGATCTCAAGCCCACCAATGGCGCTTCGGGCGCCCCACAAACCACCATTGTGGCCTGGCAGTAGCAGTACAGAAAGGACAATGGGCAGCTGCAAACAGCAGCGTCTGTCCTCTCTAAAAGGGTACGCATTTTTCAACCCGGCTTGGGTTTTTTATGGGTTATAGCAGCCCCGTAAACACTGGACGGCAAAATAGTAACGACCCATGAGAACAACCCATGCTCACCCAACACGCCTTTGCTGAACGCGCATATTTTAATACGGCCAGCCCACAATGCCAGGTGTTGGCTCGTGGCCAACACAGCGCGACGCGCCATTTAGCCATTTATTTTGGAAAAAGTAATCCACAGCCCGGCACGATCGCATCAGACTGTTTTATTGCTTCTGCTGCTGGCCCACGCACGCCTGCACCGTATAGAACGACCCCCCACGCACTTCGTTTTGCGGCCAATGCCTTTGCCAACCAGGCCAACAATCTGTTTGCGGACTATCCTTTGTTTGCCCAGCACACCGCCCAACAGGCCGCACAAAAATTACAGCAAGGCTCCCTGCGCTCTGCTCAAGATTTGTACTGGTGGCTGGCACGACAGCGCCGACAGTACCAGGCCGAAAAAACCGGCACCCCGGCCAGCCAGCTTCCGCACGGAAAACCCCGGCTGACTGACGCCACTACCCCACTGACCCCCACCCCAGAGTATGGCAAGCGCTTTGAGGCGGAAATTCCGCTGTTTTTAGGCTGGATGGCCAGACACCCCGAGCAAGTGTACACCGATTCGCAAGGGTTTCGCTGCGTAACCCAACCATACCGGCTGGTCAGCACAGGCCAGCTCATTCCCCTTACCACGGTTGCCCAACGCCCTGAGGATGGATTTTGCGAGCTGCGGCACAGCCCCTATGAGCCCAGTATTGTGCAAGCCCGCCAAGAACGGGAATGGCTGTTTGAACAAACGATGAACCCGCAAGCCAGCATCGGGCAGAGACTGCATCATTTATCCAACCTGGTTTACCTGGATTACCACTTAATGCAAACCGAACGGGGCAACGCGGCCATTACGGATATTGAAGCCGCCGCACTGGCGCAAACACTTGGCTTGCAGTGGCGGCCAGATGGTGATGCCATGGACTTAGTGGCCATGCGAAGCACGCCCAACGAGTTTGAACAAGTGTTTTTAAGCAAATTAGCCCGGCTGCCCCAGGCGCTAATGAGCCCTGTGGCCGTTTAAAAAACAGAAAAAGCAGCTAACCGCTTTTTTCTAGACAACGCTCGCTGGCGAACTATTCTGTAAGCGCAACATGGACTCGATAAACGGATCCAGGTCTCCATCGAGCACGGCTTGCACATTGCCATTCTCGTGCAAGGTACGATGATCCTTCACCAGCGTGTAGGGTTGCAGCACGTAGGAGCGAATTTGGCTGCCAAAATTAATATCCACGGCCTCGCCCTTAATGGCGCTCATTCTGGCCTCCTGCTCAGCCAGTTTTTTGGCTAGCAGTTTGGAACGCAACATATCCATGGCAATCTCTTTGTTCTGGTGCTGGCTGCGCTCGCGCTGGCAGCGCACCACAATGCCGCTTGGCTTATGGACGATACGTACAGCCGTTTCCACCTTATTCACGTTTTGGCCCCCGGCCCCACCACTGCGGGCAGCAGAAAATTCAATATCTTCAGGCCGAATTTCAATATCTGCATCCGAAACGCCTTCTACCACCGGGCTTACCTCCAGAGAGGCAAAGCTGGTTTGGCGCTTCCCAGAGGCATTAAACGGGGAAATTCGAACCAAACGATGCACCCCCCGCTCCGCCTGAGCATAGCCGTAGGCAAACGGCCCACTGAGGCGGAAACTACTGCTTTTAATGCCCGCCTCTTCCCCTTCAGACGTATCGAGCATCTCCACGCGAAAGCCTCGGGTTTCTGCCCAGCGCGTGTACATTCTCAGCAGCATTTGGGCCCAATCCTGGGCGTCGGTTCCACCCGCACCGGCGTTTACCGTCAGCAGCGCGTCGTTTCCGTCATATTCGCCACACAACAGGCGTTGCAACTCCCACTGCTCCAAGGATTTCTCCAAAGCCGCCAGCTCGCGCGAGGCCTCTTGCAGCGTCTCGCCGTCTTCCGCCTCTTCGCCCAGTTCAATCAGCACCGCCACATCGCTGGCCTGACGCTGCCATTGAGTAATTTGCTCAAAATCGGCCTTGAGGCGATTGAGATGCTGTAAGGTCGCCTGCGCCGCCGTGGGAGCATCCCAAAAGGCAGGATCCAGTGTTTGTTGTTCCAAACGCTCCAACTCGGCACGCGCTTCTGGCGTGTCAAAGAAACCCCCTGGCCGCTTCAATACGAGGAGCCAGACTGTCCAATTTTCGTTTTAGTTCGGTAAACATGGCCTGATTATACGGCGGGCAAAATTTTTAAGAAACCGTTTTTGAGGCGATGAAACGCGTTCCAGAAAAATAGCTCCGCTGCTTAAAGGAAGTTTGTGGACAACGAACAAAAGTACAATACGATTTTAACGAGATGAGAGCAGAGACCTGCCTGAGCAACCACACCAGCGGTGTGGCCAAGCCCGTGTGGCCGAGCCCGTGTAGCCGACAAAGGGCAATACCTCATTTCGTCTCCACACACACACCTCCTGCCAGACGTTGCCAGCGGCTTTTCGGGCAACTTGCCAACCGGCTTGCCAGAGTAGGGTCCTGGTTGAGTTGATAGCAAACTTGATAGCAAACACACGCTTTTACACAAGCCAAACGGTACGTCGCCTGTTTATTCTACGCCTTATTCATCGTCTGTTTACCGTAAGCCATTAACACACACAGGGAGTGAAGCGGCTTTATGAGCCTTCAGCTAATTCAGCAACTGTTAACCAGTCAGTCCAACCAGGCCATCCAAACCGCGGGCCCACTGCCCAACGTTTCGCCCGCCAACCTAAACCGAAACATTAGCAGCGGGCCACTGGGTCAAAACAATCCGTTTTTACTGGCCAATAACGCCAAGCACACGGCATCAAAAATCGGGGTCAACTGCCCGCTGGAGCGGCCCATGTTTCTCGGCTACCGAGACAACCAGGCGCTGTACGGGGGAGCCCGGCTGTTTATTCTCTCATAGCGCCCGCGCCATTGTTACTCCATGACCAGTTCAGACTCTGCAAGAGCTGCCGCTCTTGAAACGAATCGCTCAGGGTCAGGCTCCCCATCGCCCATCAAACGGCTGAGGAGTAGCTGAATTCTCTCACGCATCAGGTCTCGAACATAACTTGGCGAGAGCACCTCGCAATAGGCGCCATACTTTGCCAAACGGCTCACCAGCGCCTCGCAGTCATCCGTCTTGGCTCGCACCATCAACACCGGTTGCTCGGAAGAAACCAACAGTTCCTCATTGGGGTAGGGTCGATAGCTTTTGGCCAACCGGCCCGAAAGCTGAAACAGCACATTGACCGTTCTACCGCGGGCCTGCACTTTGGTTGGCAACTGGCTCACGCGCGCAATGAGCTGAAGGTTAATTTTAACCAACTGGTGTGTATCACAATTCATGCCAATTAAATAATTATGGACCCCTTCCTGCACAATGCGGTGAGGCTCCACGGTTACGCGCTGAGATGAAGCGGCCTCCTCGGCACGGCACTCCAGCACCACAATCAGGGCATCTCGGCACAGTTTTCGAAAGCGGTTCAGGTCCTGGTACATCAACTCGCTGTTTTGAAGCGTTGCCGGAAGCTGCAAGCTGGAAAATTGAAACTGGTGCTTTTGCCCATCACTGAGGGCCCAATCCACTTTTTCCAACAGTTGATGGCACTGACACAACAGCTCATCATCCGGCTGGGCAAGCAGGCAACTGTAAAGCTTTCGGGCCACCACAAGCAAGGATTCATCCAAATCCAGCGGCAAAGGGTTTTGGTTTAACGTGTAATTAAACTGGTTTTTCCTGGAAGCTGGCGGAATATCGCACCCCACACGGCGTAAGGTATTAATATACTTGGTAATCGTTTCACTGTTGTATGTTCGACGAATAAATGGATTGTCGAACAACAGCAGGTTCAGCTCCAACAAACCCAGGGAACGATTTTGCACCAGCAGCAGCAAAATATACAACACCCGGTACGCCGATGTGCTGTAATTGGACTTATCCGCACCAGTGCCCTCTTGCGAAAGCACGTCTATATCACTCATGGGGGTCATCGTACAGTTCGTTCATTCCTACCAATGTCTCTAACATAACCTGCTTAAACGCAACCGGGCGCAGCACATCAAACGGCAAGCCACGCTCCAGTAAAATTTGTCGGAGCGAAAAAAAGTCTCTTGTCCGCAGTGAAACATCGCTAGCGCTTTCCGCCAGCTCCTTAGGCGCCAACACCGGCGCCACGGATTCTCCCAGGCCAAACGGAACAAAGTCCTGGGCGTTAAGGCCATAGAAACGAATAATGACCAACGGGAGCTGCCCCTGAGAAGCCTGAAGCCCCTGCAACACATCCGGGCGGTCGGTCACCTGCTCAAAGGCAATAATCCGGTCCACGCGCAGCAGAGAAAGCTCTTCCTGCTCCTCTCGGTGGCCGTGCAAATAAATGGCTCCACGGCGATAGATGAGCCCTTCCGGCAGAAGAAAAAAGGTCTCACAACCCTTTACCGGCGATTCGTAGACAATGCGTAACAAATTTTGAGAGTCGACCACGGCTTCCAAACGCTGAATAATTTGCCGCTGCGCCTCATAGTCCAGGCTTCGGCTGTGGCTAAAGAGTCGCTCTAGCTGCTCTTCCTTGTTTGGAATAATGGATTGTTCGAGCAGACGCTTAAACAAACGATCCAGCGTGAGCATTTCCTGGTAAGTAAAGCTTTTTTCGGCAAAAATTTTCGCCGAAACCAACGTATTAACATCGCTTTGGGTTAGATACAGCCCAAACGGGTGCTGAATCAACTCATGTCGAAAGCCGTTCGTGGGTGTAGGCCGACTGATTTTACAGCCCAACATTCGCAAGGTGTTCATGTACAGCCACATAGAGTCGGCTGACAGTGTTTTTTTAATCAGCGGATCGGCCAAAAAGCGCTGGTTTAAATCCTCTACACTCAGCGGGCCGCAATGCAGCCACTGCAAAATCTTAAAAATACGGTAAGCGGTTGTGTTCAAAGGAGACGGCTTTTGTTGAAGCGTTTCAGTCGTCACCGGCATCACTCCTGAGCCTAGCGTACACTTTTAATTTCAGGCCAACATCTGAACTAAAAAACAAAAAGAGTAGCAAAAGTGCCCTGCAAGCGCCCACGTTTGCCTACCCAATGAATATGCACAAAATATAACATTTGCAGGTAACCCTAAGATGATGCTTGAGGCCAAAGGCTTTGTAAACAAGCATATTTTCGATTTTTTGATTTCCACGGCCAGGTAGCAAAAAATATTTCAGAGAAATATTTTTTGCACGGCAGCAGGCAAGGGCGCACCTGCACCCCATTTTTAGACAGCACGCCTTAAATCCTACCCAAGCACTGCACTTGGACTATGCGGGCGGGGCGCCATTAAAGCGGTTCATCGCCTCTGCAACAGGGTGCTGCATACAAAAGGCCAGGGCTTCCAGCGCCTGATGGGTCATCGCCGTTACCTTGGGTTGCTCTTCGTCGGAAAACTTTCCCAATACGTGATCAACCACCCCTTCATGAGCCGAATGTTCCTGAGGCAGGCCAACCCCCAAACGAAGCCTTGGAAAATCCTGCCGGTTGGACAATTTTTGAATGATCGACTTCATACCGTTGTGTCCGCCCGCACTTCCAGAAAGTCGAATACGTAAACGCCCCACAGGCAAGGCCATATCATCGTAAACCACCATCAGGCGATCCAGAGAAATGGGATATTGACTGACCAGTGGCTGCACTGCCTGGCCAGACAAATTCATGTACGTGGTGGGCTTTAACAAAATAACCGAAGCCCCGTGCCAAAGCCCACTTGTGACCAACCCTGGAACCACCGTAGCACTTCGCCAAGACCAGCCCTCCGCAGCAGCCAGCCTATCCAGAACCTCAAAGCCAATATTGTGCCGGGTTTTCGCATAACGCTCTCCCGGATTACCCAAGCCCACCAGTAGCCAATCCACCGCTGTTGGCAGGCGATCCCGCTTGATTTGACGAAACCAGTGCATGGCCCATACCTATTTTATACAGCCGACCGCACAGAAAACAGTAGCAAAAGGAAGAAAAACTGGCAAACAATGCGCTTGAGTGGTTTTAAAAAATGGAATGACTGGCCAAACGCATGCGGACGACCCGATTCAAGAAACCAACCCCAGTGCCGATAGCACGTTCAGCGAATGATTGTTTTTTATTCCGCCTGCCAGACCGGCCAAATTTAAAGAATTTCATCACAACCCGCCCGAATTCATGAAAGCTCTGCTACCATTGAGGTAATGGTTCTGGATACTGTCTCGCATACACTAATTGAAGACACCCTACCAGGACCAAGCTAACCATAAAGGACAACCCACATCCGTGACCACGACACGACAGACCAACCCAAGCCATCGCGCCTTACCGCCAGTTTTTCTGCACGTAAACCGGCGCTGGTTTGCCTGCCTGCTAACCGTCAACACGTTGTTACTACTGGTAACCAGCCCTGTTGCAGTGGCAGCCGATTCCTTATCCTCTCAGGCACTCTCGCCCTGGGTCGCATCCATTCGTCGAATTGCCACACCCAAGCTGGATTCGGTAGGAATGGGCCGGGTTAACAACAGCCACTACCAAACCCTATTAATGGAATTATGGCTGCAAAGCCAACAGTTTTGGAACCCTACCGAAGCGCCCCCCAGTCCCTACCAACCCTCTAGCCGAGAGGCATCCTCATCGTCTCTGCTACCAGAGCCTTTTCCATCAAAGCCCTGACGGTTTGTTATGAAATAACGCTATGCAAGAAGCCGCCAAAAACAAAAAAGTCCGGCTGGATGCTCTATTGCTGAGCCGTGGTTTGGCCGAAAGCAAGACACAGGCTCAAGGCCTGATTTTAGCAGGCCTTGTCCAGGTGAAAGGGCAGCGCGTGGACAAGCCTGGCCAACAGGTGCCTAGCACCACGGAGTTAAGCGTCAGCCAGCCCGAACACCCGTACGTGAGCCGAGGGGGGATGAAGCTCGCCTTTGCGCTGGAGCAGTTTCAGGTCAGCCCATTGGGTCGGGTTTGCCTGGATGTTGGCGCTTCCACCGGAGGCTTTACGGATTGCCTACTTCAGCAGGGCGCCCAAAGTGTATTGGCATTGGATGTTGGATACGGACAGCTCCATTGGCGTTTAAGGCAACACCCACAAGTATTGAGCCTGGAGAGAACCCACATTCGAGACCTCATCTGGCCGGAAGACAAACTGGCCCGGCCCACACTGGCCGTTATTGACGTTTCTTTTATTTCGCTCAAAAAGGTGCTTCCCGGCGTGATGAAACACCTGGAAGGCAACCTCTCCGCAGAAGAAGCCCCACCCCAGGTGATTGCTTTGCTAAAACCACAGTTTGAATACCTGGATTACATTCCTCCGGCAGCCGCACAGCGATTTCGAGGCGTGGTTCAGCACGCCCAGCAGCACGAGCAGATTATTGGCGGGCTGCTGGGCGACCTAGCCACTTTGTGCGGCCATTGGCAGGTCACGCAACTCATTGGCTCGCCCATTCACGGCAGCAAGGGCAACCGAGAGTTTTTAATCCACCTACAACCCAAGACCGCCAGCAAACCGATTGTCTCAGAGGCAGAAATCCGTCGCGTGGTTTACGAAACTCCTGACGCTGGCACAACATAGACCGTGGCAACGGTTCTGGCCATCGAGAATTAAAGTCTGCGCGGGGCAAGCCGATACCTTCTTTGTAGCAAAGCATGTCTAGCGATTGCGTCATCATCGCGTTTTAAATTTGACAGGAGGTCGGCTTGGGCCTATGAACCCAGATCACTATCCGCGGGCCAGGCAGTCCGCACCGTTTCAGCACCCACAACAACCATCGGTCCAAGTTCGGGTGGAAGCAATCCGCAAACCCACTATTTCCCTGCCAGATTGGCTGGCGATGGGCGGGGGCCTATGGCTTATTGCCTGGACCCTGGCCACCACCTGCCTGTTTCTCTAACCTTGGCTAGAACCACGTAGCGAGTTTCTAAAAAAATTAGGTATCTGCTTCTTTTGCAAGGCTGGCGGTCACGATAAACCCAGCCAACGTTCATTCAAGCTGGTGGCGGCGTCTTCTGCACCACCGGAGATCCACGGTTTCTTTTTTCATTTTTCAATTCTCAGGCCGACCGTCTGTGACCGGTCGGCTAACCCAAGCCACCCACTTGTTGGGTGCTTTTTTTTTGCGCATCTTTTTTCGATGATGGAAAAAACACGTTAACGATGCTTTTAAAAATATGGAGGTTGGATCATGCGCCTTGACGTCAACCGCAGGCAATGATCGATTGGGAGGAAGGTTTACCCACAATGAACAGCACCCACACGGCCCTGGCCGAGAAAACCACCGCGCTGTACCAAAACCACGTGCACCGTGGCGCAAAAATGACCCCGTTTGCAGGCTGGCAAATGCCGCTGCAATTTAGCCGTGTGCTGCAAGAGCATGCCGCCGTTCGTGAGGCCGCCGGTCTATTTGATGTTTCCCATATGGGGATACTGGTGTTTGAAGGCCCCAGCACTGCCGTCGTTCGTCGGTTTTTAGACGGGCTGGTGCCCAGAGACCTTGAAAAACGACTCCAGCCGGGCAAGGCCGTGTACACCCAATTTTTAAACGAAGCCGGTGGCATTCTGGACGACCTGATAGTCTATCAACTGCCGCCAGAGGCCCAAACCCTGGGCTTCCAGGGCGAATTTCTAGTGGTGTGCAACGCCGCAAACGTCATTGAGAACTGCCAGTGGATTGACGCCCACCAGCCGGAAAAAGTGGGGGTTCGCGTCCACTTGCAGTACGATCGCTTCAGCCTTTTGGCCTTGCAAGGTCCCAAATTCCTGCAAGTTATGCAAACGGTCGGCTTCCAGGAAGTGGATCTGCCAAAGCGTTTTGGGGTTTCTGTTTGCACCTTACACACAGGCGCTACCCACTGCACGGTGCTTGCCGCCCGAACCGGCTATACCGGCGAAGATGGCCTGGAGCTTATTGTGCCAAACGCCTATGCAGAATGGCTATGGGATACGCTGCTAAACCAAAACGAAGCAACGGGACTGCTGCCGGTTGGTTTGGCGGCTCGGGACACCCTAAGAACAGAAGCCGCGCTGCCGCTACACGGCCAAGATATTGGGCCAGACACCACCCCACTGGAGGCGGGCTTGGGCTGGTCGGTTGATTGGAGCAAGCCCCTGCCCTATGTGGGGCAAAGCGCCATACACGCCCAACAAGAAAAAGGACTTGCCAGAATTTACCACTGCTTTAAACTGAAGAAGCAGACCATTCCCCGCCCACACGACCCCCTGATGCTTGAGGGACAAGTCGTCGGTGAGGTAACCAGTGGAACCGTTTCCCCCTGTTTAGATGCTGCCATCGGCATGGGGTATGTTTCCACCAGTGCACCGCTAGCGCCTGGAAGCTCGCTGACGGTACTTGGCCGAAAAGGGGTGGCAATGGAAGCCAAGGTTGTTACCCGACCTTTCTACAAAAGCACCCTTTTGTAAGTCGCCTCTGTGTGTAAGTACCCACTTACGAACAAGGTACCTGTTACGAAATGTCTGACAAAATGTCTGTCATCCCTCGGGGGTTGCTTTTGTTGTAAAGTTCAAGGTGCCAACACAATGCACCCGTACTCGTTTCCAGGCCAAGGTACTGCCTCTGGCAGCCCAGGCCCCGTCATAGAAACCAGACACCAGTGCTTATTTCATTCAACCACACGGCAACGGAGGTGCTAAAAAGCTGTGGACAATTACACTATTCCCGCAGAGGTTCGTTTAACCGAAACACACGAATACATCCGTGTGGAAGATGGTCGTGCGCTGATTGGCATTTCTCACGTGGCTGCCGAGCGCCTGGGCGATATTGTGTACGTGGATCTGCCCGAAAATGGCCAAACCATTGAAAAAGGCGAAACTTTTGGCAGTGTCGAATCGGTCAAAGCCGCTTCTGACCTCTACATGCCAGTGAGTGGCGAAATTATTAGCATTAACACCCAGTTGGCCGACGAGCCCGACCTGATTAACCAAGATTGCTACGGCGATGGCTGGATGATTGAGGTGGAAATGAGCAACCCAGATGAACTCAACAGCTTGCTTACAGCAAAATCTTATATGGATTTTGTGGAAAACGCGGCTGAAAACAGCTAGGGTGCTTTTGTGGCGTTGCTGACGCTCGCCCCATCCACCTCTCTCAACGTCAACCGTTGGCCAACGTTCTTGTTACTGGTTGCCAAGCCCTGTACTTTGCATTGAACACCTTGGGTTTTGCGTTGCACGCCCACGCACCTTGGAAAAATCCACGTAAAATTCTCTCGTTTTTCTCATAGAAAAAGCCCACCAACTGGTGTAAAGTGTAATTGTTGGAGGGTTTTTGAACTTAGGCCATTGCAAACGGGTTTATGCTAGCCATTGGTTGAGCGTTGCTTTCACTCCGATGCAGATTCTTCAAACGCGCAATCGCGACTGGCTTAGTAACCTCCAGCCCGATACGGCATTTCCCTGCCGTCTGGTTTCTTCTGTTCGTTGGGTTTGTTAAACCACGGTTTCGTTCTGTTGGGTGGGCCAACACGCTGGGGCTGGCTCGCTGCGGTTAATTACCATGGTCCTCAGGGATGTTTCGAGGTGTTCTGTGTCTAACTTTTTACCCCACACTGCCGCCGATCGGCAGGCGATGTTAAAAGCCATTGGCGTGTCTGGCATTGATGCTTTGTTTGAGGATATTCCCGCCCAACTGAGAGGCCCCAAACATTACACGGCGCTACCTGCCGACGGCCTGAGCGAACTGGAAATACAAGATGCTCTCAAACAGCTCGCCACGGAAAACAAAGCCACGGAACTCGCCTGCTTTTTAGGCGGCGGCGCCTACGATCGCTTTATTCCGCAGGCGGTCAATACCATTGCCAGCCGTTCGGAGTTTGCCACCTCCTACACGCCCTATCAGCCAGAAATTAGCCAGGGCACGCTCCAGGTCATCTATGAGTTCCAATCGATGATGGCCAGCCTCACCGGCATGGATGTCGTCAACGCCTCCGTGTACGACGGGGCTTCGGCCGTGACGGAGGCCGCCCTAATGGCCGCAAGGCTGACCAAGCGAAACCACATTTGGGTCTCTCGCAACGTTCATCCAGATTATCGCCGGGTGCTAAGCACCTATGTGCAGGCCAACCAAAGCCTCTCGTTGCAAGAGTTTTCTGCCAACATCCAGCCAGAAGAGCTTCCCCGTTCAGAGAACAACCCCGCGTGCATTATCTTGCAGTGGCCAGGCTACCTCGGAACGCTTGAAGATCCAACCCCGTGGCAGGCCTACTGCGAACAACACCAAATTCTGTTGGTTGTCGTTGCCGATCCCGTCTCCTTGGGCGTGCTGGAACCCCCCGGGCAATACGGCGCATCCATTGTGGTGGGGGAACTCCAGCCTTTGGGTAACCATTTGGCATACGGCGGCCCCTATTGCGGCTACATTGCAACGCGAAAGCAATATTTAAGACAACTTCCTGGACGGCTCGTTGGTAGAAGTGTCGATTCTCAGGGAAGGCCCTGCTTTACGCTAACGCTACAAACCCGAGAGCAACATATTCGGCGAGAAAAAGCCACCAGCAACATTTGTACCAACCAGGCGCTTAATCTGCTGAAAGCCACCGTGTATCTCTCCTTGCTCGGTCCGCAAGGTTTGGCCACCGTGGCCAGCGTGTCGGCCCAACGTTGCCACTATTTGGTGGAAAAACTCTGCCAGATAGAGGGCATTGCGCTGTTATTTCCAGACCAGCCTTTCCTGTTTGAAGCGGCCTTGAAACTAAGCCAGCCAACCGCTCTGTTTTTAAAAGCGCTGGAGCGCCAAGGCATACTGGGCGGCATTGAACTGGGCAAAGCCTACACGGAATACCCCAATGCGCTGTTAGTGACAACCACGGAGAAAACGCACCCCAACCTCATTGAACGTTACATTCAGGTGGCCAAGGATTTTTTTAACCCTGCCACCGCCGTCTCTCCGCCCCAAGCTTTGGATGAGGAGGAATGGGCTCGCCCGAGTGCAGACCCCTTTGCCTACGCAGAGAAGATAAGCGCTACCGGCAGCGGTAGTCTCCATCATCGTAATTGCGTGATAGTACCGGCGGGTAACAGCAACGCACCAGCCACCAGCGGGGAAGGAGTTAGCGCCCGATGAGCACAGCACACAGCCTATTGGAACCCTTGATTTTTGAAGCCTCCAGCCCCGGCCACCAAGGGGTGAGCCTTCCGGCCAGTGGGGTTCCCGAACGCCCTTTGCAAGCGCTACTGCCCCAGGCTTGGCTGAGAAAAAAACCGGCCCAACTGCCAGAAGTCTCTCAGCTAGAAACCGTACGCCATTTCACCCGTCTATCTCAGCTAAACCACTGTATTGATACGGGCTTTTATCCGCTGGGCTCCTGCACCATGAAGTACAACCCCAAGGTGTGCGACACCTACAACCAGCTAGAAGGCTTTACCGCACTCCACCCGATGGCGCCAGAACATCTCTGCCAAGGAACCCTTGGGTTAATGTATCGGCTACAGCATTGCCTGATGGACATTACCGGCTTTGATGCCGTTACCCTACAGCCTGCCGCAGGCGCTCAGGGTGAACTGGTTGGTATGATGATGGTCCAAAGCTACTTTCGGCAAAAAAACGACACTGCCCGCACCGAGGTGATCATTCCAGACTCGGCCCACGGAACCAATCCGGCTTCGGCAGGCATGTGCGGCTTTGATGTCAAAGAGTTGCGCAGTGACCCCAAAACAGGCCGCGTCGACTTGGAAAAACTGGCCAAGCTGCTCTCTCACAAAACGGCAGCCCTGATGTTAACCAACCCTAGCACGCTAGGGCTGTTTGAATCCGACATTTTAACCATTAGCCAACTGGTGCACGATGCGGGGGGGCTCATGTACTATGACGGCGCCAACCTGAACGCCGTCATGGGCCAGGCCAGACCTGCCGATATGGGCTTTGATGTCATGCACATTAATACGCACAAAACCTTTGCCACACCCCACGGCGGGGGCGGCCCCGGCAGCGGACCGGTTGCAGTCAACCGGCGTCTGGAAGCGTTTTTGCCAAGCCCCATCGTTACTTTTGACGGCATTCGTTATGGCCTCGACTGGGATCGTCCCCATAGTATTGGCCAGGTAAAGGCCTTTTATGGCAACGTAGAGATGATGGTTCGCGCCTACGCGTACATTTTGGCCCACGGTGCAAGCGGGTTGGCCCAGGTTAGCGAAGATGCCGTACTCAACGCCAATTATCTTCGTGCACGGCTAAGCCAGGCGTACCACGTGCCCTATAATACAGTCTGCAAGCACGAATTCATCCTCGACAGCTCGCGTCAGCACGCGCAGCATGAGAAAATCAACACGATGACCCTGGCCAAACGATTGATGGATTTTGGCTTCCACCCACCCACGGTCTACTTTCCGCTCATTGTGCACGAGGCCATGATGATTGAACCAACGGAAACAGAGTCCAAAGCCACGCTCGACCGCTTTGTAGAAGCCATGTTAACCATTGCCGAAGAATGTCAGCAGCAGCCAGAGCGCGTTATCCAGGCGCCACACACCACACCGGTAAGCCGGGTGGATGAAGTGGTGGCGGCCAAAAAATTGGACCTCAACTACTTTTTGACGCTCGAAACATCTTCCGGCACAAACAGTCTGGAGGCCACTCTTTCCTAGGTCATATGTTCCGTTGAGCTGATGACACAGAGAGGTTACCAGGCGTAAGCAGTGCGGCAACCTAGCAATCGGCAATCCATACGCCACTTTCTGCACACAAATGCCCTGCCACAGCGGACAGGGGAGGCGCACTTGACGCTACATGGCGGCTGATGGCGCGTGCTATTCGCCTTCTTCTGCAAAGACCATGCTGCTTTCCGGCGGCGGTGGCGGTTTGTGTCCCGTGTAGGAGCTTCCTAACTGAGACACCGATTGGTTAATAAAATTCTGAAACTGCCTGGCCCGACTGCGGCGGGCATCCATCAGGCCTTGGGCGCGCTCCACACTGGCCAGCAACATGCCGCGCACCTCGGTTTGCTGTTCGGGCGGCAATAGGCCCGAATTTAAAAGGCTGGAGAGCTGCATCATATTTTGCTGCTCCAGGCCAAACTGCTCCGTGTAATTCAAACCCGTGGAAAGCAGTACATCGCGAGGACGCGGTTGCATGCTCACAATGCGATCCGCCGCCGCCTGATCTTCGGCGGTAATGGCCGTACCGGTAAAGTTTGCAAACAACTGCTGTTGCTCGTTCATATTAATTTGTGCGGCCACTTGCCCTTGCACCTGGCCTCGAATTTGATCGCGAACCTGTTTACCGCCCATAGGCCCGAGACCCGTGCTGCCACTTGGAAAGGTTTGCTGCAACACCTGGCTGCTCAGTTGCCTGGCAAGCACACGGCCCTGCAAATCCAAATCGTTGTTAATGGCCATTCAAGGTCTCCTGGTCGTTGTCGTTTGGAAAGGGGGATAAAACAATTATAACAAAATAAAAACAAGTATATGAATCAAATTTCTTTTTTATATGTATTCAAACGGATTTCGTTACACAACCCGTTACAAAATCGCCGCCAGGGCCTCGTATTGATCAAGATTTAACCGCCCAGGAGACAAGGCGGATGGCGCAAGCGCCAAAGGAGTCAACCAGGCCAGAACCGGAACCGGCAACCATTGCGCAAACATGCTGGGCAAGGACGCCACTGCCGGATCGCAGGAGCGTTTGGGGTCCAAGGCCGCTTGCGGAATAGACACCACCACGCCCAACACGCAAAGCCCCGCCGCCTGAAGCGCCTGAACCGTTAGCAGTGTGTGATTAATGGTACCCAAATTGGGTCGGGTTACCACCACCACTGGCAACGCAAAGGCAAGCATGACATCTCGCATTAACAGCCCGGGCGCCACCGGCACCATTACCCCACCGGCCCCTTCAACCACCAAGCAGTCGTAGCGCTGTCGAAGATCTTGCAGATCGGCTTGCAAGTGCGGCAGAGCAATGGTTTGCTCTGGATCGGCCACCTGGGGCGTTACTGCCGGGCCAAAGCAATACGAGCAATGTGTTGCCAACGGGGCGCCCAACCATTGCTGAGCCAACGCGGGGTCACTTTCCGCCGGAGACGAAACCCCGGTTTGAACGGGCTTGTACACGCACACGTTTCGGCCTTTGGCAAGGGCCAAAGCCGCCAGCAAAGAGGTTACCACCGTTTTTCCCACATCGGTATCGGTACCGGTTACAAACAGGCCACCGGCAGCACTTGTCTTTTGGGGCAACAAGGCCTCATCCGCAGCAGGATGCATTACACGCCAGCAGCCAATAGCGCCTCATCCGCTTGGGGTAACGCCAATGAAGACGCCTGGTAGGGCATTGTTTTGGGCTTAAAGCGCGGCATTAACTCTGCGGAATTGAGCAGGCCGTACGTTCCATGCTGGTGCAGTAACGCGGCACGACAGATGAACCCAACCGCCGGACCGCACACGTTATCCACCATCGTGCATTCATCGCTTACCACAAACCGATGGCTGCCCACGGCGCCGGAAACCGTTCTACCCGTAATCGTAACGGTGGTGCTAACCGGCTTTTTGGCATGGCGCGTATCCACCACACCACCCACCGTAACCCGATCGCGGGGACACACACCGGCCAACTCCAGAATAATATCGTCGGCGTGCTCCATGTTGGTTAGGTGAAGCAAGCCCTCGCGCGCGTTCAGCTCGGATTCAATCTCGGCATCCGTCATCGCCTGGACCCGTTCCGCATCAAAACCTTCCAGGTGGAGAAAATCCTCGCGGATAGTGGCCCGGTACGCTTCCCAGTTGGCCACACCTACGCCAAAGTGAATATCTACGGAAAGCACTTCCACAAAAGACTGGGCCGCCACGGCCGCCACCGTGGTTAAAAATCCAGGCGTGGCACCCGCCCCGGTAATGTGTAGCAAGCGTTGGCTGCGGTACAGGCCATCCAGTGGCAAGAGGTGCTCAACCGCCTGGGTTCGCTTCAGGGCATCCACCACCACGCCTTGAAAGGGCGTAGATTCTGCAATTTGCCGCATGGTTTCCGCATACAGGGTCACCGGCAGGTTTGGAATTGCCAAAAACAAAGCGTCTAGCTGTTGGCCGTGTTCTTGTAACAGAGCGATGATGGCTTGCTTGGAAGGGACAGCCTCCGGCAATTGATCCACCTGAGAAACACCGGCCAAGGCTTCCGGCCCAAGCCCGAGGGGTTGATAGCAGTAGCCCGTCGTATCGGCCAGGGCCACGCACAATAACCCGGAACGCTGAGCCAGCATTGCAACCATGCCACGCCCCAAGCCCCCGGCGCCAAGCACCGCGACACGAATGTTGGGAGAGCAAGAAGCGGAAAGCGCTCGGTTATTCATTCAATGACCATCCTTTCATCTACGCGGGAAGCCTAAACACAAGCCTGTGCACAGACCGTGGTACCGGGGCCCGTCTCTGTTTAATCCGTCGTTGTTTAAACGAGTTGGTTTATCTAAGTCGGTTTATCAAGTCGGTTTATCAAGTCGGTTTATAGAGGCCGTGCCGATGAGTGTAGGTAAAACCACTACAAGAGGCAAGCATTGACCCAGCATGGACAACGGCCAAAACTACCCCCCCCCTCGCCTGTGGTATCCATTCGGCAATCATCGGGGCGAAGGGAGGAGCAAGGGAAGGCCAAGCACGTTACGACACAGCGTTCTGAAACGCATTTTGCACGGATGACCAAAGCCGATCGAGGTGCTGGCCCATGCGTGCCAGCGGATCATCGGTAAAGAATACCGGCAACGCCTTAGAACGCGAATGGGCCACGTTGTCCAAAGCCTCCAATAACAGGCTCAGCTTCTGGCCTGCTAAGCGCTCATCGACCGACAGGCGCGTTAAAAACTGCGTCACCTGCTCCGGGGTCACATCGGCAGGTTTTTCCGCACGCGGCCAGCGCTCGGCCACCTGCACCAACAGGCCCGTGGCAACAGAAAGTTTTTCTTCCACCGCAATCGGTCCGGCCTGCCCTCGTAGCGTTTTGACCAAAAAGGCAAGGCGTGGCGGAGTAATCGCCACCGCGTTATTATCCGCCCCGGGAGGACCTTCAAACTGCGTTAGGCCCTCTAGCACCAATGGGCCCGGCGGCGTTGTAGCGGCAGCCGCAATACTGGGACGGGCCACAGGCAGTTGCGCATACGTATCCAGCCGAATCACATCGCCAGCAGAACGACCGGCCAGCGCTTCTGGCTTAGAAGACCGAAAATCGTCTGGCTGTAAAACCAGTTCCAGCTCCGTCATAGAAGAATCAATCGCCGGATTTTGCTCAATCGCCGACCGGTTACTGCGCACCAGGGCACCAAACCGAGATTGCATTGAGCACTCTGGTCTTGTTGGCTTTACTGGCAACATTCCATTCATAAGAAAGAAACCCCTTCCTGTTCCATTGAAAAAATCCCTGTAAAACTGCGGACAAACCGCTCCGCAAACACACCTCCAGCGTCGCCAAACAACAGGCCAGCAGCGGCTTAGCTTCCAGTGCCCACAATCGAAAAATGCAGCGCTCAAAAATTAAGTGCCCCTACACACTAACACACAGGGGGTCTGTACGCTAAACTTAGGTTGTGTTCTCGTTGTGTTAATCGCCTTATAGTGATTCCTATTTAAAGATGACCCCGAATATGAGCCACTCCACCCCCGCTGAACCCACCCATCACTTGCTGGGCTACCCTGTTCACTGTCTGTCGGTAACAGCCGCCGTGGCACGCATTTTAGAGGCCCTGGCCGTTCGGTACAACTACCACGTTGTTACCCTGAACCCGGAAATGATGATGCAGGCCGAAAATGACCGCTGGCTGCATGACATCCTTCAACAGGCAGATTTATCCATTCCTGACGGGGCAGGCGTTGTTTGGGGCTTGCGCTTACAAGGCCTGTGGCACGTTCAGCGCCTACCCGGCATTGAACTCAGCGAAGCGCTTTTGGAAGCCGCGGGCCAACGGGGGCTTCGCATTGCCCTGATTGGAACCAGCGCCAGCACGTTGGAGCTAACCCAAAGTAATCTGATGCAACGCTACCCGGGGCTTTCAATCGTTTACGCGCACCACGGATTTTTCGACCCGCAGACGGAGGAGGAAACCATTGCGCGGCGTTGCGCGGAAACCCAGCCCCATTTTGTGCTCGTGGCACTTGGTGTACCGCGACAAGAAAAGTGGATTGCCCTCTACAAGCAATATTTCGATGGCGCCATTTTTCTGGGGGTGGGCGGTAGTTTTGACGTGTGGGCCAATACGGTCAAGCGCGCGCCACGGGCGTTTCAAAAACTCCACCTAGAGTGGCTCTATCGCTTTATTGCCCAACCGTGGCGTATACGACGCGCGGGTAAACATTTGCTGCTGTTTTTGCTGAAACTCTTGTTTGAGAGCCGCAAAACGGCTACCATTCGTAACAATCCCGAGCATTCCAACGTTGGCAAAGTATCAATCCTCTAATTTTGTCGCATGCTTGCATTGGTATTCTGCCTTCCCGCCCACCCACGGCTCGTTTTCTCACTCGCTCTCACCCGTGGCTCATTTCCGAAATACAGATAGCGCATTTAGACAGGATGGTTGCTACTCATGCTGCCCGAAACCTCACCCCTCACCACAACAACCGATGCCGTCACCCCTCATTCGCCTTTGAGTCGGGACGCACTGCCCACGTTGGCCGCCAAACTCCGGCTGGATATTTTACAGATGATTTTCGAGGCACAGTCGGGACATCCGGGCAGTTCGTTGTCTTGTATCGATCTCCTGGTCAGCCTGTGGTTTGCCCACATGCGCCATACGGCAGCCCAAGCCAAATGGCCGCAACGGGATCGCTTTGTTATGTCCAAAGGCCATGGGGCCCCTGCCCTGTACGCCGTGTTAATGGAAGCGGGCTACATTCCCAAGGAAGAAATTTCCACCCTGCGAAAGGTGCATTCCAACCTCCAAGGACATCCGGCTTCGCGATACGTGGCCGGGGTGGATGTCTCGACCGGCTCGTTGGGGCAAGGGTTATCCTGCGCGGTGGGCATGGCCTTGGGGCTTCGGCTAGATCAATCTCCAGCAAGGGTTTATGCCCTGCTAGGAGATGGTGAATGCCAGGAGGGAAACACGTGGGAGGCCGTTATGAGCGCTGCCCACCACCAGGTTAGTCGATTAACAGCCATTGTGGACCGAAACCGCCTTCAGATTGATGGTTCCACCGAAAGCATTAAAGCCCTGGGCGATTTAGCCCCCAAGTTTGAGGCCTTTGGCTGGAATACGCTTACCATAGACGGTCACGATTTTGATCAGATCCATCAAGCGCTGATGGAAGCAGATCGGCTGGCGGAAAGCAGCACAAGGCCCACGGTCATTATTGCCAATACTGTAAAGGGTAAAGGGGTCTCCTTTATGGAAAACCAGGCGGGCTGGCACGGCAAAGCCCCCAATGCCGAACAGTTTGAGCAAGCTATGACCGAGCTGCAAGCCACCTACAGCCGATTGCTCGCCTCTTAAGCATTTTGTATCTGGTTGTTTTAGGCAGTAAAGTGAAGCACCCGCTACGACCACGCCGTATTCAATGTGTATTTTCCGCCCTTGCCTAATTGACCCTGGCCTGATTGCCCCTTGCCTGATTGAAAGGACGTTACCCCCTGATGTTGGTTGCCAATTTAGACAAAACCGAAAAAAAAGCACTCCGAAACCAGTTTGGTGAAACCCTGGTTGCCCTGGGTGAGGAAAACCAAAACATCGTGGTTCTGGATGCTGATTTGGCCTGCTCGACCCAAACAGCGCTGTTTGCCAAACGCTTTCCAGAGCGATTTTTTAACCAAGGCATTGCCGAACAAGACTTGATGAACACGGCCGCAGGGCTAGCGACAACCGGAAAGATCCCGTTTTTAAGCACGTTTGCCATTTTTGCCACAGGCAAAGCCTGGGAGCCGCTTCGCAATACGGTTTGTTATTCTCATTTGAACGTTAAAATTTGCCCCACCCACAGCGGCTTAAGCCTGGGGGAAGACGGCGCCAGTCATCAATCGATTGAAGACATCGCCCTGACGCGGGTCATTCCCAATCTCGTGGTGCTGGTTCCTGCCGATGCGGTGGAAACCGAAGCTGCGGTCCGTTGGGCAGCGGACTATGTGGGCCCTGTGTACATTCGACTGGTGCGGCCCAACTGCCCCGTCATTCACGATACGACCCGCTACCGCCTGGAGCCTTACCAAATGCAGGTACTGCGGCCGGGTACAGACATTACCCTGGTGGGTACGGGCGAAACCGTATACCACGCGCTTATTGCCGCAGAACGCCTTGCAACCCAAGGCATTGAGGCCGAAGTGATTAACTGCCCGTTCATTAAGCCGCTGGATCCTCACGCGTTGATAGAGAGCGCCCGAAAAACAGGCCGAGTGCTGACGGTGGAAAGCCACAACGTGATTGGCGGGCTCGGCGGAGCCGTTTGCGAGGCATTGAGTGAACAGCTTCCAACGCCGGTCAAACGCCTCGGGGTTCAGGATCGCTTTGGACAGAGTGGCACGGCAGAAGCCCTGTTTGCCGAATACGGCATTGACAGCGCGGCCATTGAAGCAGCCGTTTTAGCCTGGCTGCCGCAGCACTAGCTTCCATACACGAGTACGGCTTCTTTTTCAGACATTGAACTTTCTGGGGCGGCTCACCGATACCATGATAAAATCGGCCCGTTGTCACTCGATTGGGAGTATACGATGCACTGGCTTAAACAAAACCCAACTGCGTCTCGGTCCGGCTTTTCTACTGCCGAACTGCTGGTAGTGCTGGCCGTTTTGGGCGTGATCGCTGCCTTTACCATTCCCAAGGTGCTTAACAGTAATGCCCCTGGCCATAAAGCCGCGCTGAAACAAACATTGAGCACCGTCGCCAACATTCTTCAAGAAGGTGTTAGCAGCGGTACGCTAACTGCTGGTAATTTTGGCAGCTACTTCCAGCAACGACTCAACTATGTCAAGTTCTGCAACAATGGCAACACGGATGGTTGCTGGCCCGCAGGCACGATGGGATCTGCGGGAAACGGGAACGAGAATGCCTATATTTTTGCCAATGGTGTTGTTCTGGGCGGGCTAAACCCTTCACCGCTGAGCAATCCAGAAAGTTTTACCCTAGATGCCAACGGCGAAGGGGGACCCAACCAACAGGGGGTCGATCAGTTGAGAGTTGCGCTTTGCTATGGTCCCAGCAATTGTAGTGCTGGGGCGGATCGCTTTGCCACTGGCTATGCCAACGAACCTGGGAACCTTGGCCCAAGAAACGATAGTACCGCAGCCAATCTAGCCCTGTTTGACAGCCTCTTTAGCAATAATTAATCCGGTATATAAACGCTGTTCCCCACATTAAGGCAAAAAAAAGCCCGGTGGTTAGACCAGGCGTCAAAGTTTAACTTTGTAATCGGGGAAATGAAAAATCAATGAATCTGGGTTGCAGCCTATCCAGTGGTTAAACTTCCCACACACGGCGAGAGCCAAATAAGTGGGGTGCCTGAGACGCCATACCCAGAGAAAAATTAACACCTCCATTGCTGTGAGGTGTTTTAGAAATAATGCTTTGTTCTGTATTATTTTGATTTAATAAATTTTGTGATTGCAAGCGTTTTAACCAATTATTTTGGATTAACTGTGGTTTAGCCTGTCCAAAACGAATCTCTAAACTATCACCGGCAGGTGAAATATGTGTGACAGCCGCCTGAGAAGGGGCCTGTTGCACGGCTGCAACGGTGCGGTATTCACTGGCAAGAGCAGTAGGGACAGCAGTCGTTGCTGAATTTAGATAGGGATTCCACTGATTAGGTTGAACAGCAGTAAGGCGGCTCAACATAGCGATAAACCTCAATTTAACAATTGGTAGGGAGTAAAAATTAGGTATTGATTGATTTGGGGCTATCACTATAGATCCTCAAGCAGGGAAACACAATGCTTTGAGAACAAGAGCAGACTTTTATTTACAAAAAGTTACAAAAGGCCGCAAATCGTCACAGAAAGAGGCCTTTCGCCTTACTGTTACCCATACACCAAGGCGCGCGCGCCCAGTTCTTTTAGGGCCGGTGGTGAGATGGACACAAGGCATCCGAAAGACTTTCCAGACGCGTTACGCAGGAAAACAAGGCACCATAAAGGAATCATGGTTTTTATCCTGCAAGCGTGGCATCGTTAAAAAAATGACGACAAGCCTCTTTTAGAAATGCAGCGCCAAGCCGTTTTGTTGGTCCTGCAAAAACCTATTGAAAAACCAAGCCGAAGCTACGCACCAGCAGCAGGATTACCCGGTTGTCGGAAGCAAGGCTTGTGCCGACCGGGCCTGTTGGTTGGCCTCACTTCGAGGGCTGGTTGGCGTTTTCGGCCAATTCAGCAGACATTCGCGAATGACCTTGGTTGCAACCGCTGTGGACACCCCGGAGGCATCGTAATGCGGAGACAACTCCACCACATCAAGCCCAACCACATTCAGGTTTTGGGCGGCTTTTAGCCATTCCAAAAGCTCTGTATACTGCATTCCACCCGGTTCTGGCGTGCCTGTCCCTGGCAGCACCGATGGATCCAACACATCGAGATCAATCGTCACAAAGACGGGTCGGTGCGCAATCCGCGACAAATAGCCAGGAAACTTGTCCAATCCCGGCACCAAGGTATCGTGCTGGCGCATCCATTCAAACTCAGCGCGCGGGCCTGAGCGAATTCCTACCTGAACCAAGCGTTGCGCGCCATCGGGGCCCATCGCCTCGACCACGCGACGCAAAACCGTTGCGTGAGACAGGGGCTCTCCCATATAATCGGCCCGTAAATCCGCGTGGGCGTCAAAATGCAGCACCGCCAAATTCGGAAAATGCTGGAGATAGGCCTGAATCACGGGATAGGTCACCAGATGCTCGCCACCAATGCCAAACCAGCGCTTGTTTGCCTGCAATACGTACTGTGCCGCCTGATAAATCCGCTCCAGACAGGCATCGCGATTGCCAAACGGCAACTCCAAATCCCCGGCATCATAAAAATGCGTGGCATCGCCCAGTTCGGCATCCAGCAACGGAGAATAGGTCTCCAAGCCATAGGAAGCCTCCCGAATGGCCATTGGAGCAAAGCGCGCACCGGGTCGGTACGTGCAGGTGCCATCGTAAGGAATGCCAACCAAAGCCCAGTCTGCACAAGAGAGATCTGGCGCGGACGCCATCCAGGAGCGGTTCGCCATATCCGTATACGGCAAAGACATGGCTTAATTGGCCCCGCCAGCGGCCAACACAACAGGCTGAGCGGACGACTGAGCCGCCTGCGCAACCAAGGCCTGCACAAAACCCGGCAGAGCAAATGCTGCGGTATGAACCTCAGGCGTATAATAGCGGGTGTGTGCGGCAATTGCTTCTATTGTTTGGGCGGGAGCCTTTGGCAGTGGGGTTTCTCCCTTGGAGCAGAACGCCCAGCTCCACATACCGCTCGGGTAAGTAGGCACCGAGCCCACATAGGGCTTTACCACAGAAAACACCGGCAACAAGTTACGGTAAATATTCACAAATTCCGTTTTATCCAACACGGGCGATTCGGTTTGCGCCGTCATCATTCCGTGCGCTGTAAGCGCGCGATGCACGTGACGATAGAATGTCTCGGTAAACAACCCCTCGCCAGGCCCCATTGGATCAGTCGAATCAATAATAATCAGGTCAAAGGCATTGTGCTGACGCTCAATATAATCGATACCATCGCCCACAATCACCGTCAGGCGCGGGTCCAGTGGCTCACGCAGCGCAACGGAAATATCGGGCAAATGCGCCTTGCAGGCCTCGATCACCAAGCCATCAATCTCACACAAAACCACCTGCTCGACAGAAGGGTATCGCAACACCTCACGAACCGTGCCGCCATCTCCGCCACCAATAACCAGCACACGCGTAGGCGGCTGGGCAAACGAGAGCATCGGCACGTGTACAATCATCTCATGGTAGACAAACTCATCCTGCTCGGTGGTCATCACTCGACCATCCAACAGAAGCATCCGGCCATAGGGCACCGTATCCACCACATCCACCTGCTGAAAAGCCGAACGTTCCGAGTAGACCGTGCCCGAAACCCGAACGGTTAGCCCTGCCTCTTTATGGGTTTCTGTCAGCCAAAGGTCCACCACAACATCCTCATTGGTTTGATATTGAAAAAAACAAAGTGAAGCAAAAGAAGTAAAACCGGTAGCGACCTTTTCGATCAAAGCGATACGAGCCGGTCGCAACCAATTCAGTACTGTTTACAGCACGCCCGCCGCAACAGAAGGCAAGGTGGACACCGACGCCACCTTCACCAGAGCAGACGGATCTGACACTGCCGAAGAGGAGGAGAGGGGGCTTTCCATCTCGCTCACCTCTCTGGGAAAGTAGCGGCCTCTAGAAGCCTGATGACGCTCGTAGTCTTTCACCTCAAAGGCATTGAGAATGTGCTGGACGACGTGCTCCACATCAAACGGCTTGCAGCTAAAAATATCAAAGAAAAAGTAGTCTTTTTCCACAAACGAGTGAAACGTAATGTGGGATTCGGCAATAATCACCACGCCGGTAATGCCCTTATCTTCGGGCACCAAGCCGCTGTAAGGAAACACGTAGGGCGGAATGATTTTGGTCATTCCCACCGCCTCAGGCAGCGTATCGAGAACCTGATAGACGTAGTTGAGATCGCTGATCAAGTCGACGTTGCACTGCCGACAGTCGAGCATGAGGTGTGGACCAAATTCGCTGATGACTTTTGGCATTGCTAAAGCCCCCCCGCAGTCTGGCTGGAAGCCAACACCACCGGAGATGCCGTGGCTGGCTGGGTGGCTTGAACAACAACATCACGCTCACGCACCAGGGTTGGCGCCGACTGAAGCATACGACGGCCCGAAGCATCGGTTAACCCGCGATGCAACTCGGTAAACACGGCCCGCCCAGCGTGGAAATGCTCTCGCAAATACTCAAACGCCACTTCCGGGTCACACTGCGTGCCACAGGTAAACAAATCTACGGCCGCATAGCCAAATTCTGGCCAAGTATGAATGGCCAGGTGAGATTCAGCAATCACCACCACACCACTAACGCCATAGGGGCTAAAACGATGGAAACAAGACTGAACAATCGTCGCCTTACAGGCAAGTGCAGCCTCTTTCATGTGCTGCTCAATCAGGCTGGGATTGTTCAGCACATTGGAGTTACAGTCATAAAACTCCACCAGTAGGTGTTGACCGAGGTGGGCGTTCAATGGCGGTTTGGTTTTGTTCAACTGTACGTGGCCCTCAAGGTTTCATCACAGCGTGCTACTAAAACATGGTGAACCGAAGAAACATTCGCAACAAAACAATGAAGCAAACGCGAGAGTCAGGGGAAAGTTTTTAGAAAGTGTATTTTACCCAATCCGCATGGGTTTGCAAGCGATACACATACAAAATGCAACACACCCGGAAGTTGACTGTTAATCACTATGCCATAAGTTCGATCAATAAGCGATAGGGCGTGACATTTTTTGATTGAAATTTGCCGAACGATGCCCCAGCCTGAAAACCTCTGATTCCGATACAGTCCACTGCAAGGCCCTTATCGCTTTGGGTATGCCAAAAACTGCCTTTTATTGGCCCAGACAGCGGCAGCCTTGTTTTTTTATCGCCCGTACCGGCTCATTCAACCGATGGATCTTGAGCAGCAGTAAGGTCCGTTTTGTTAAATTTTGCAAACTTCCACCCGAAGCCACTGGCAATAGCAGTTGACATTCGCACAATGCCAACACCCAACAGCGGCCTTTGCTGGGTATTACCCCGCAAGCCGCTGACCGACTGGGAATCTCTGGGTCGATGCACACAGTGCTCGGGCAAGGAAGGTAGCATTCATATGACCATACCTTACATAGAAGGGCGTGTTAGCGCCGATCAGGGCGACGGCATTTTTACCGCAGCCCGCTCCATGGCCGCCCAACTGGCTATTTTAAACGTGCATACCGACAACATTGCCAATTTTGGCGTGCCCGGCTATCAGCGTAAAAGCCCCGTGGTCCACCCCTTTTCCGACTACATTGGCCCGGATCAGGTGGAGCCCCTCGCCAGTCAAACCGTGGGGCGGCTTCGCAATTCCGGCCAACCGCTAGATTTTGCCCTGGCCAAACCCGGCTATTTTCAGCGCCTCAACCCAGAAAGCGGGCAAATTAACTTAAGCCGCGATGGACGCTTTAAGGTAAACCCCGATGGCACACTGCTCTCGTTGGACGGGCGCTACCAGATTCTGTCCACGGCAGGCACACCGCTTCGGCTGCCCTACGTGCCAGAAAACCTGAACAAACAGGTGCAGGTGGGCAACGATGGCGCCATTACCTTTTACGAGCCCAAAACCGGCAATAGCCAGGCCGTGGGCACCCTTAGCGTGGTATCGCCCACGGGAGCCGTGGTGACGGATGTGGAAATTCGCCAAGGCTTCGTGGAGGACTCCAACGTTTACCTGCAAGAAGAATTCGTCGGCATTATGCCGGTTCGTCGGCAGTTTGAAGCCAACCGACAGCTATTTATCCTGCAAAACGACACACTGTCTCGAATGATCCAAGAGCTTGGCAGAGCCCAGTAGATAAACAACTGAGGCAGATGAAGAGCAACTCCATTGGGAAAGACAACCAAGGCCGCACCAGGCCGCCAGTGAGCACTGAGGGGATTAAAAACAATGCTACAGCACATTATGACCATTGCCGCCGACAACGGAAACAAACAGTTTATGGTGCTGGAGCAAATTGCCGCCAACGTGGCCAACCTAAACACGGCTGGCTACAAGGCGCGTCGGTTTGAGCAGTATCTTTTTCAAGACAATCGCCTCGAAGGCATTCAGCGGGTAGACACCACCACCGGCGCCCCGATGCGAACCGGCAGAGAGTTGGACATTGCCATTAAAGGCGAAGGCTTTATTCCCGTCACCCAGCCCGATGGCAAAGTGGCCTACACCCGAGATGGATCGCTGACCAAAAACAGCGACGGCTACCTGATGACCCAACGCGGCGATTTGGTGGGCAATGGCATACAGCTACCGCTCAACTACAAAAAGCTGCGCATCCACCCCGATGGCACGGTGGATGTCTTAATCAAAGACCAGCAAGCGCCACAAGTGGTGGGCAAAATTCAGTTGGTTCGCTTTGCCAACGCAGAAGGGCTGGAATCCATTGGCAACAACAAGCTGGTACCCACGGGAAACTCCGGCCAGCCAGAGCCCCTGACCGACGTTTTGCTGGAGCAAGGCGCCATTGAGCGCTCCAACGTGAATATTCACAGCCAGATTGATCAGATTTTGCGGCTAAACGCCTCGTTGATTTCCAACTTCCGGATCATCAAGTTTACAGACGATATTTTCCGCCAGGCCGTCAACCTGAAGCAATAAGCGCCGACAGCCACTGTGTAAGAGGAAGGGAGCAGTACCTAGCCGATGAGCTTTGGAATGGAACAACTGTTTGGCCATTTGGGCACCACGCTGGATGTCATCAGCCATCAGCAGCAAGTGGTCACCAACAACGTGGCCAACGTCAACACGCCGGGCTACCACGCCAAGGTGGCCGATTTTGCCGCCGTACTGGAACAGCGCACCAACCCGTTTGAAACCAAGCTGGCCGTGCGCTTGGGTAGCGCCCTGCCCATGGAGGCCCTGTACCCGGAAAACGGCAAAGTGAACCTTCAGCACGAATTTACCCAAATGCACAAAAACTCGCTGTTTTACCAAATGGCCACACGCCGTCTCAGCTCGGTCATCAACAACATTCGCACGGCCAGCCAAATCGGGAGGTAACCACCACGCCGCATGAGCCTTATGGATGCGTTCAAAATCAGCGAACAAGGCATGGATACCCAATCGGCCCGCCTCAACGTGCATGCCGTTAACATTGCCAACGTCCACACGCCGGGCTATGTGCGCAAAATTCCGGTGCTCTCAGAAACCAACGCACAATCGTTCGAAGAGATTTTAAGCAAAATCCGTAACCAAGGAGTGATTCAGGGTGGCTTGGCCTACCGACCCGCCGGTGTGGAAATGAGTGGCGTGTTACACGATTCCACCCCAGCCAAAAAGATTTATCGCCCCGGTCATCCGTATGCGGATAAAGACGGCTACGTCACGCTCTCCAACACCAACATTTTGGGCGATATGGCCGACGCCATGGTGTCTTCCCGAATGTATGAGGCCCAACTCTCCGTATTTGGCATTACCAAAGCCATGGCCAACCGCGCCATCGAACTGGGTAGAGGCCAATAACCCACAGCACTGAGGGTTATTGCCACTTGCGCATCCGCCACTGCCCGTTTTCAAAACGCTCATCACCATCGTCACATTCTCATTAACAGCACCATAAGGTTTTTGCCCAATGAATCCCGGCGCTTCCATTAACAGCATTCAGGCCGCCACCGGCAATCCACTGTTCGAATCCGGCGGGGGCATTCAGAGCATTGAAAGCCGCATTCGGCAAATTGAAGCCAAAATTGCCGCCGTCAGTCAAATGACGAAACCTCCTGGGTCTGCTGGCATGCTGGCCAGCCCCGCAGGCACCCAGGCCCCTAAAGCGTTTGAAGCATATCTCCAGGTAAACGACTCTCCGAGCAACAACCGTACCTCAAACGCTGCCAGCCTACCCGCCCCGCCTACCCCGCCCAACTTTGTTCCGCTTCAGCCAATGCAAAGCAGTCGCGGTCATTCTCCAGGCAATTCCGGCCCCACGGTGCCCAATTTTACAACCGCACTGCCCAACACGCTGGCAGAAAGAAAAGCCGCCCTCACGCCCCTGGTACAGCAACTCAGCAGTCAACACGGCGTGGACTCTCAGTTGGTAATGGCCGTCATTCAGCAGGAATCGGGCTTTAACCCGCAGGCGGTTTCACACGCCGGGGCGCAAGGCCTCATGCAGCTAATGCCCCAAACCGCCCAATGGCTGGGGGTGCAAAACCCCCAAAACCCAGAACAAAACCTCGACGGAGGCATTCGGTATTTAAAATCGCTGCTGGAACGATTTAAAGGCAACGTGCCTTTGGCGCTGGCCGCCTACAACGCCGGGCCTGGCGCCGTGGATAAACACAAAGGCATTCCGCCCTACCGAGAAACGCAGCAGTATGTCCGCAACATTTTAGGGCTCTATCTCAAAAATCGTAACGCCTAATAAGCAGGCATCGTTATTACACACAAACGCGCCAAAGCGCGCCACCACACCGAGGGATTGAACGTATGCAGGCCTCACCCATTGTTTGGAATCCCTTTCGGGGAGAGACCGCCTTTAAGCTAGACCAAACCGGGTTTGACGTGGGCCGAAGCCCGATGATCGCCGGACGAATTTCTTACAGCGACAACGCCCTGCAACCTGGCGGGTTTCAATCGGTGCTCATGAACACGGTGGGTAGCCTCAACGCCACGGCGCAAGCGCCCAATGCACTGTTACAACAATCCATCGCCACAGGCGATGTGGATGTTCACACCGTCATGCTGGCCAACGCCAAAGCCGATTTGGCCGTAAACATGGCCGCACAAACCACCACCAAAATCATCCAGGCTTACGATCGCATTCTACAAATTCAAATCTAGGCCGCCGCCGCCCTTGGCGTGATAGCACGGGTTCGGTACAAAATTCGTGTGCGCAATGGATGGAAATCCCCCACAAACGGCGTACGATATCGAGAGGAAAATCGATACGCCAACAGCCAATGGGTTTGCTGCTTGTTAGCCAGCCGTTGAACAAAAACAGAGAGAGGCCCAACCAAGAACACCATGCCACCCCAAATACAGCAGTTTTTACAAAACAGGCAAATGGTCGCCATTGCAGGCGGCGTGGCCCTACTGCTGGTCATTATTATTGTGGTGTTGGTTATGAACAGTGGCGGCCCCAAAGAACCTGGCGACAAAAAAATAGATCCGGTAAAGCACGCCCAACTGGCCACCGTGCCCAACGTGGGTAAAGCCCTGGAAATTCAAGCCCTCCTGGCACGCGAAGGCATTCACGTGGACCTGGAAAAAGGCACTGGTAGCAACATGAACATTCTGCTACCGGCGGAAACCACCATGAACGAGCGTGACCGCGCCGTAATCTCTCTGGTACAGTCGGGCCTGATGGACCGCAATGTGGGCCTCGAAGCGTTTGATCAGGGCGATTTAACCGCCTCTCGGGAAGAAAAACGCATCAAGCTCATTCGGGCGCAACAGGGAGAGCTGGCCCGCCTGATTCGTAAAATCGACCCGATCGAAGACGCTTCGGTCAGTTTGTCCATTCCAGACAGCACCATTTTTAAAAGCCAGCAAAAGCCCATTTCCGCCTCCGTACAGGTCAGCATTCCCAGTGGCACCCGCCTGGGACGGGATAAAGTTCGTAGCATTATTAACCTGATGGTTGGCAGCATTCAGGACTTAACCGCCCATAACGTGGCCCTTTCCGACACCAACGGCAACACTTATAACAGCGTATTGGACGCAAGCGCCGAATTGATGGATAAGCTCGAAGAGCAAGACCAGTACATGAAGCAGAAAGTATCCGCCCAGTTGGATAAACTGGTGGGGGCGGGCCACTACGTGGTCACTGTTAGCACGCTGTTGCGCGAAGCGCCTCGGGAAACGATGGTGCAAAGCTACGATCCCTCTCAATCTGCCCTGGCAACCAAGCAAAAGTTTACCGAAGAACTCAACGCGTCTACCGAAAAAACGCCCAGCGGCCCTGTTAGTAGTTTTATTCCGAAAGAGCTAGACAAGGTCATGGAAAAGTCTGGCAGCAACAAAGGCTACAACCGCAGCGGGGTGGAAATGACCTACCAAAACGGAAAAACCCAGTGGATTGAAACCAGCGTGCCTGGCATGATTGAGGATATTTCCATTGCCATTACGCTGGACCGCGACCACATGCCCACCATTCCCAAAGAAGAACTTCGGCAATTGATTGCCCGAGCCGCAAGCCCCAAGGTTGATGCCGCCAACGTGAGCATTGCCGACACCGCCTTTGAAAAGCCCGCCCCCCTGACCGACAGCGACACCAAGCCAGAAAGCGAAAACAGCGTGGATTGGGTTTTTTGGGCCATTGTGGGTGGAGGGCTCTCCTTGCTGGTACTGCTGGCTGTGCTGTGGATGAGCCGGAACCAAACCCCGCCCACCCTGAACCTGGAAGTGGAAGAAACCCAACGAGAGGTGCAAGAGCTTCGTCAACAGATGTTGCAGCAAGAACAGCAATACCAGCAACAATTACAGGCCAGTAAGCAAGAAACCCAACAATTGTTGGAGAATCAACAGCAAACCATGGCCGCCTTGCAATCTCAGCTAACCGCACCCAAACAAGATACCAGCCAGCTTCAGCGGGCGCTAATGGACCTGCGCAAACAGGTGGAAGCGCAAGCCGACGACCTGGAAGACGAGGAATTACCCATTAAAAGCTGGATTGAATCTTCCTAGGGCGTATTATTTCATTCAAGCGCAGGGCTATTAGAGAGTTGCAGAGGAGCGAACGCCACCATGGCGCTTGCAGACCAATTTAACCCAGAGGCAGTTGCACAGGAGCTGATTCAGCCCTTCCACGAAGGAATGCAGCAGTCTGGCATCCCTGCCGATGAAATTCAAACCAACACCAACATTGCGTTTGAGTTTGCCAAAATCGCGGGCAGCCTCATTTTGCAAGAACCGGGATTCAAGCCGCCCAACAGCGACCAATTTTTACCGTTCGACGAAAAAATGGCCCGGCTTTGCATCCAAATGTTTTTAGACGGCGTGTACCACGCCGCCATGAAGTGCTGGGAATATGGCATTGTGGGCGACTTAAAGTCGCAGTTACTACAAAGCCTGGCACAAGACGTCTTTTTTCAGTCGAAGCAGTTAGTGGCTTCCACCTACGGGCAGGAAGACACACCGGAAATACAGTTCAGTCAGCAGCAACTCAAGGAATGGACCCTCCAGGCGGCAGAGTCCATTTTAATGCACTACATTAGCGAGTTTGAAAAACAGTACGGGCCCATTCAGCAATTTACACAGCAAGCACAAGCCGCCGCCGCCCCGGAGCAAGCCCCACCTGCACAAGCGCCTGCGCCCCCCCCACCCACAGAACCTCCGGCACCCGCAGCAGAAGCGCCTATCCCTCCACCACCCACAGAGGCCCCAGCTCCGGCTGTAACACAACCCGAGCCCCCTCCCCAAGCCCCGGCGCCCAGCCCGGTTCAGCAGCCACCAGCCACCCTTGAGGCAGCCCCGGTGTTGGCCAACCAAGATGGTAGCATTCGCCACACGCCGTACGATAAATATGCGGCGGTTGCGCTATTTCTATCCACCCTGCCCGGCCCACGCGCCGATCGGTTTTTAAAGCAGTTTGGCGAGGCGGAACGGCAAGCCATTTTAGCCTATTACGAGAAACCCGAACTGATTGAAAACGAGCTGGACGTTCGAGCAGTCACCGCGCAACTAGAAGCATTGTGCCAACGCATGGCCCAGCAACGGCAAGAAATTTTGGCCAAAGAATCGCCCGGGCAACGCAAGATTAAAAAACTGCTTAAAACCACCCCGGTTCAACGGGTCATTCATCTCATTCAGCCAGAACGGCCCTTGTTGCAGCAAATGGTCATGCACCAACTGGGCCTGCCAGATATGCCCACAGAGCCCGTGGCATTTAGCCGCAAGCTGGACGAGGTGGTAGCAGCCTACCTGCAACAGCAGCTCTAAGCTTAACAGGCTCCAGGCAAGCCGTTCTCTTCGTCCTGAAATCACGGGATGCAGGTTCACCAATCAACGTTACAATAGAAGTAGACACATGAAGAGGTAGGCCCATGGGTCCGTTGCCCTGTTCACCTACCCCAACGCCTCGGGTCGGTAGTGCCAATGATTATTAAACGCCAGAATGCCCAGCAGCTTAAAACCGAAGCCCAGCAAACGGCCAAGCGTCAAGCCATGGCCAGGGCTTCGGCAGCCAAAGCTGATTTGGCAAACAATAAAACCGGACAATCCACCGAAAAAAAGGCATCTGCCAACGCTGAGCAACACGCCACGGCAAAGCAAACAGAACACCTTCAAACAACGCCCACCGAACTGCCAGGGCCAGAGCCCAGCGTTCCCTGGTCGGCAGAAGCCATTGATGCCGGTCTGCTACCCGAACGCCGCCAGGACGACCGCCGAACAGAGCGACGCCGCGACTACCGACGGGTGGAGGACAAGGAATTAATTTCCAAAGCCTACGAAGAGGCCAACGCCATTCGGGAAAATGCCCACCGAGAAGGCTTTGAGGCTGGCCTGAAGGACAGCGAGGCCGTAACAGAAGAGATGCGACAAGCCATCCAAAAGCTACTCAACGCCCGAGAAGACGCCATTTTGGCGGCCATGGACGATCTGGTGCCGATTGCCGTGATGGTGGCCGAAAAAATTTTACAGACAGAAGTCAGTTGCGACCCCAGCCTGGTGAAAGCGCTGGTGGAAGACACCCTGAAAAAAGCCGGACGCAACCACAAAAACATTCTGGTTAAAGTTCACGCCGATGACGTGGAAACCGTTCGGGAAGAAATTGACGGCATTAAAACCCGCCATATGCTCAACAGCGAAATCGTGGTGCTGGAAGACCCGGCAGTCGATTTGGGCAGTTGCATTGTAGAAACCAACAGCGGGCTAATCGATGCCAGCTTTACCACCCAATTGGAAATGCTCCGCCGCCTACTGGGGTTAACCGGAGGCACCAACCCGTAAGCAAGCGCGTTTAAGCAACCATCTGGCCAGCCGCACCCGCAAAGGCCGCACTCGTAAAGGCCACGCTGGCACCACGGTAAACTTCTTGGAGTAATTGAATGGCCCGACCACCCGGCGCACAACAACAAAGCTTTAGCATTCCGCCCATTAGCGAACTGCTACTAGGCGCTGGCGTGCTCATGCTGGTGTTAATTATTATCGTTCCCCTGCCGGATGTGATTATTGATGTGTGCGTTTCCTTTAACATTGCCCTGGGCATCATTCTGCTCATGATGTCTCTGTATGTGAAAAAACCACTGGATATGGCGGCATTTCCCTCCGTACTGCTGGTTGGCACATTGTTTCGGTTATGTTTGGGTATTGCCACCACACGGGCCATTTTAGCCCACGGCCACGCGGGCGGTATGGTGGAAGCCTTTGGTAATTTCGTAACCGGCGGTAATTTAATCGTCGGGGTGGTTATCTTTATTATTATTACCATTGTGCAGTTTATGGTTATTACCAAGGGCTCTGAGCGGGTGGCGGAAGTAGGCGCCCGTTTTGCGCTAGACGCCATGCCCGGTAAGCAAATGACGATTGACGCCGACTTTAACGCGGGCCTCATTGGGCCAGATGAAGCCGTCCGCCGCCGAGAGGACTTACAGCGAGAGTCCGCCTTGTATGGCTCAATGGATGGCGCTATGAAGTTCGTCAAAGGGGACTCGATTGCAGGTATTATTATTACCATTATTAACATTATTGGCGGCTTGGCCGTTGGTGTGTTGATGATGGGCTACCCGCTGGAAGACGCCGTTAACAAGTTTACCCTGCTCACCATTGGCGATGGCCTTACCCAGCAACTCCCCGCCCTGCTTATGGCCGTCTCGTGCGGGATTACGATGACGCGTTCCACCGCCGCCTCGGAAAGTTTGGCCAAAGATTTATTTGCGCAATTGCAAAGCAAGCCGTATGGCTTGTTATTTGCCGCCGTGTTCCTCATGCTTATTGGGATTACCGGCCCACTGACCGGCCTGACCTGGTGGACGTTCATTTTATTTTCGTTGCTCATGATTGGTATTGCTTTTAGCGTATTTTTAACCAACGACTTACAGCAGCAACTCGGCCAGGTAGATGCGGTTAAACAAAACATGGCGGCCCTGATTGACCCCAACCGAATGTACGAGAAATTGGGCGTCGATCCGTTAAGTTTACAGGTGGGCAACAACCTGCTTAAAATTGCCGACCCCGAACAGGACGGCCAGCTACTGGGTAAAATTGCCGGGCTGCGCTCTCGGCTGACGGATGAATTGGGCTTTATTTTGCCCAACATCCGCATTATGGACAGTCTGTCACTGGGTCCGCACGAATACCTGATTTCCATCCGGGGTAACCCGGTGGCCAACGGCCACGTGTATCCGGATCGCTACATGATTTTAGCCAGCGTTTACGACGGGGTAAACCAGCAGCCGCCCAAAGAAGCCATTAAGGACAAAGACCCCACCTACGGCACAGACGCCTACTGGGTATTGCCCAACGAAATTACGCCCGAAGTGCAAAGCCACGCCGTAGAAGCCACGGATGCCGTGATTGCCCACCTGCAAGAGATCGTCATTAAATATGTGGACGAAGTGATGACCAAGATGGATGTGCTCAAGCTGATGGAATTGGTGCGCCAACACGATCAATCGCTCATTCAGGAATTGGTGCCCAACATTTTAACGCCCAACGATCTGCGCAAAATTTTCGTCAACCTCATCCGAGAAAAAGTCTCCGTCAAGGATGTGCAGTTTGTATTTGAGCGCCTGAGCGACTACGCCCGCTTTAGCAAGGAACCCGATGTTCTCTCGGAAAGACTGCGCGCCTCATTGGGCAGACAAATTTGCCTCTCTCACGCCGATGCGCAGAAAAACATGTACGCCGTAACGTTAGCCAACGATTGGGAACGCGTACTGGATGAAAGCTGCCAGCGTACGGAACTGGGCACCATGTTCCTGCTCAACCCCATCCAGGTGCAGGAACTGATTGAAATTACCAGCGAGGTGTTGCACAACGTGCAAACTCAGTTTGAGCATATGCCCGTTATTTTGTGCTCTCCACGAATTCGTCTGCCGTTGTTCCAGTTGCTCGACCGCCATATTCCCATGGTGGCCGTATTGTCCTACAGCGAGCTGATTCCTGACGTACAGGTGCAGGCCGTGGGCACCATTGGCATGGGCGATATGGAAGACATGGGCGGACTTCGGTAAAGTATTGTTTGGTTAATAATAACTCGATGAACATTATCGCCTGTTTCGCCAGCTCGTTGGATGGAAAAATTTCCACCGCAAACAGCAGTAGCTACGTAAAGCTGGGAACCGATACCGACATTGAACACCTCATGCGCGTGCGCGACCGAGCCGACGCCATTGTGTTTGGGGCTGGAACATTCCGAGCTTTCTCCAAGGCGCGTCAAAGCCTGAACCAACGGAGGCCAAGGTCTCATATCATTCTCACCCAGGGGTGGGATCTTCCTTTGGATGCGCCGCTGTTTAGCCAACAACCCACAGATACCTCATATGGAGACGTGCAATACCCCGTGCAGATTGCATCTGCACAACCCGCACCCAGCCGCTTTGAAAAACTCTTGGAAGCGGGTCGATTGATCCATTTACCCCTTAACGGCAACGCTTCGCCCGCAGAACAGGCTCATCAGTTACTCGTCGCGCTGGAAAATCAGGGCCATCAAACCGTTCTGTTTGAAGGCGGGGGCGAGACGATGACTCATTTTTTAGAAGCCCGCGCCATTCACGAGTTGTACCTTACGCTGTGCCCACGGCTGATTGGGGGCCGCAACACGGCCAGCCTGCTGGGAGGAGCGGCTGGCTTGAGCTACCCGCTACAAACGGAAATACTGACCCTCCAGCAGGTGGGGCAAGAACTTTACCTGCACCTGAAACTACACTATCCACATACCCCAGAAGCCTCCTCCATATAGCAGGCTTCTGGGGTATGATAGCAGCCTATGCACTCATCCCCTCCCCCCATGCTTGCCATTCACCCTGCGCCCGACTACGTGATTGTGGGCGCGGGCATTGTGGGTTTGGCCACCGCCTACGCCCTCCGGCAGGCTCAGCCTCAGGCCCGCATTACACTGCTGGAAAAAGAATCTCGACTGGCCGCCCACGGCAGTGGCCGTAACAGTGGCGTGGTCCATAGCGGGCTATATTACCCACCCGGCAGCCTCAAGGCGCAACTGTGCGTGGCGGGCTCGCGGGCGCTTAAACAGTACTGTCAGGAGTACCAGCTCCCCATTCAAACCGTGGGTAAGGTGATTGTGCCTGGCAAAGTGGAGGAAGATCCACAGATTGATGCGCTCTACGAGCGCGGAAAAGCCAACGGCGTAGTGCTAGAACGCATTGACGAGCAAAGCCTTCGGCAACTGGAACCATGCGTCAACAGCGCCAGTGGCCGCGCGCTGTACGTGCCACACAGTGCGGTCATCGATCCCAAAGCCGTGGTTGAGCATTTGGCCAAACAGCTACAGACCCAGGGCGTGGAAATCAAACTCAACAGCCAGGTGATAGACCTTCAGCCAGAGGCGGGTACACTGACCCTAAAAACCGGCGAACGACTACATTACGGCATGCTCATTAACGCGGCTGGCCTGTTTGCCGATAAAATTTACGCGCCCTGCGTGCCCTTGCCCCAACAAAGCCGTTACACCCTGCTACCGTTCAAGGGCCTCTATGCCGAACTGACCCCCGACTGCCCTTTGCGCTTTAATGGCCACGTTTACCCCGTGCCCGATCTGCGCTTTCCGTTTCTCGGCATTCATTTAACCAAAACCATAAAAGGCCACGTAACCCTGGGACCAACAGCCCTGCCCGCCTTTGGACGGGAACACTACGGATGGCTTGCGGGCCTGGATATTCGAGAAACGCCCCAAATGCTCTACCATGTGGCTCGGCAATACTGGAACAATCAACACGGTTTTCGGGCCTACACACACGCAGAGGCTTCCCGATTTTTAATGCCCGCCCTGTGTCAGGCAGCCCAAACACTGGCCCCTGGGCTTCGGCTCAAGCATCTTCGGCGCGCGGCCAAAGTGGGTATTCGTCCACAGTTGCTCAACCTGCAAACCCAAGAGCTTGTCATGGATTTTGTTGTAGAGCCAGGAACCCGTTCCGTGCATATTCTAAACGCGGTTTCTCCCGCATTAACCGGGGCCTTCAGCTTTGGGGAATACGTGGTAAAAACCTACCTCGGCCAAAGCGCGCAAACAACCGCAGCGGCCATGGCCAGCAGCCCGTAAAGCCCACAGGCTTGGCTGGGTTGATAGACGTTTCCATTACACGTTACGGAATAAATTGTAAGGCGAGTGAACCGCACCAACCTGGGGGGGCACCACTGGTGATGACACAACACCCGGCTGACGAATAACCGCTGAACCAGAAATGGCCTTTTCCTGAAAGGAAAAGCGAGCGCCCACCGAAGGCGCATTGGAATCCGACAGGGAAGCAAGACCATTGAACGGTCCTACGGGCTCCAAGCCAAACAAGCTTTCAAATGTTTCTTCACCGCTCATAGCGGCACGACCTCCATCAACCTCCAGGACATTGCTCACCGATTCGCATCCGGCGCGCAATCCAGGAATAACCTTGAAACCTTTCCAAAACAGGGAACATATAAATAAAAAAACAAAATATAAAAAAGTTGCGTCCGTTTTACGCAAAGCCCGCATAAAACCACATTTTTTTAATATTTTGTTACACCTTGCGGCCGTCTCTGCTTGGCAATTGTCCGCCAAGAGCAGATCCGTCTTTATGCAGGCGGCTTCTCTCCGGCCAAGCGCGCCAACTGCTGATACAGCGCTTTCTCTTCCGGCGTCAGGCGAGAAGGCGGCTGTATCATGACCGTTACCAACTGATCGCCCTGTGCACTACCGCTCTGAACCCCCTGCCCTCGGAGGCGAAACACCTTGCCAGAAGGCGTTAACGGAGGGATTGTCATATCTATGGTGCCGTGCAGCGTGGGTACGGAAACCACGGCCCCCAGCACCGCCTGCGTGATGGTAATGGCCAACTCTCGATGCACGTCGAGCCCTTCAATGCGCAAGGCCGCATCAACCGCCAAGCGAATGAGTAAGAACAAGTCGCCGGGGTCGCCTCCGGCAATGCCTCGGCCACCTTCTCCCGCTACACGAACTTTTGATCCCTCCCGAACGCCCGGGGGAATGCGAACTTCTATTTTTTTAAGCTTGCTGACGGTCTTTTGGCCGTTGCACTGCCCGCAAATCTGGCCGTTCAGCTTGCCCGTACCCGCACAACGCGGGCAATAATCCGTGTGCTGAACGTTGACCAGTTTTACAACGCCCGCTTTTGCCTCCGATGGTGTAATGGTGGTTTCCACCGCCACGTCTTGGCCTCGTACACCGTTCGCCCCAGTGGGGTTAGGCGCACGAACCGTTTTGGCGGTCGGACTTCCAGGCGGATGGGCACTTTGGCTGTCAAGCGGGTTGGGTGCCTCCTGCGGTCCCTGCGCCGTTCCATTGGGCACAGACGTGGTAGAGGAGGTAGCGGCCTTGGCAGAAGGTTCGGAGGGGGGATGAGCCGTGGGTGACTGACTTGGCGGCTGACTGGTTGGCTGACTGGTTGGCTGGGTGTGTGGGTGGCCTGTGGACTTCTGACGGTCGTTTGACGACGAACGCTTCGACTCTGCCGAGGACGGCAAGCCCTGCTTGAAAAGGGTTTCAAACAATTCTTGAAAACCCGGCACCTTGGGCAGCGATCCCTTCACGGAGGCGGCAGAGCCCTTGGGGCCAGCTTTACCGGTTGCGCCAGATGGACCCGGCGGGGGTACAGCCGACGCTTTTGAAGACGGTTTTTGGGGAGCGGCTTCGGTCGGCCTTTTTTCTGGCGCTTGCTTTTTTACTTCCGGCGCAGATGCTTTTGAAGAAGCCGTGGGAGGCGTTCGGTTTCCTGAACGAACCGACTGTTGGCCCTGAAGCGCCACATCATAAGCCGCTTTACGATCCGGGTCCCCGAGAACTTCGTAGGCTTCGTTCAGGGCTTTAAAGCGCTCTTCCGCCTGACGGTTTCCGGGGTTCAGGTCTGGATGATACTGCCGGGCCAACTTGCGAAAAGCCGCCTTAACCGCCTCCAGCGTTGCGCCGTCGGCAAGTTCTAGTTGTTGATAGTAGTTTTTAAATCCACCCGGCGCCATCGTGGGGCTATCCTTTAAACGTGATTGGGGCAACCAGGGCGCGTCGACACGCCCTAGAGCTATGGTTTATTTAATTGTACCCAATTGCCGCAGCCCTTACTGCCACCACAGGGGTACTGAAACCCAGGTTCCTCACTACTTTACAGGCGACGAAGCCGAACCATACCCAACACCAACAACACCGTGGCCAGCAACGGAAGCCAGGCCGCCAGCCAGGCGGGCAAGACCCCCAGACTACCCAGGTTGGTTACAAAGGGCGTGAGCACCACATACAAGAACAAGGCCACTGCCGCCATCGTCAGGCCATACAGTTTGCGCGCACGTGGCGGCTCCAAACCCAGCAACGCGCCCAGCACCGCAAAAACCACCGTGGCCACAGGAAACGCCAGTTTTTGAAGCCGTCGCATTTCATAGTAGCGGGCATCCTGCGCCTGGTAGGTCGCGTACAGCAGGTTAATGTACTCGCCCAGGGCATTCCAGTCTAACCACTTGGGGTTTCTGCGGTTAAAACTCAGCAGCGAAACCGGATACGGGCTCGTGTGCACCCACTGCTCCTTGAACGGGCGAACGTCTCGATAAACGCCTTCGGCGTCCAGCTCATAGTCGTAACCATTTTCGAGGCGCCAGGCACGATGCTGAGCATCCCAACGACCCCGACGCGCAGTAAGGATACGATGAATTTGCCCGCTGGCCGGGGTGGATAACGTGGCAGCCGTAGCCGAGGCCTTCGTACGAGCAGGCGGCGGCAGGTAGTACAGTATCAAAAAGTCAGACAACGTCTGCTCATCAACCGTACCAATCATAAAAAACTTATCCAACTGGCTGGGCTGCCGACTGTCTCTTTCTAAAAAGACAAAATTACTGTCCGGCCGGTTCTTCAAGCCCTTTACTTGCTGAATGCGCTCCAACCGTGGCCCCACCACGGGCGATACCCCTTCTTGCAACAACGCATGCGCCGTGGCAAACACCAAGCCCACCAACGCCACGGGCACCAACAGACGCAACAACCCGATTCCTGCGGCAAACAGCGCCACCGACTCAAACGTATGGCTGAGACGCCGAAATAAAAAGACACTGGCAATCAAGGCGGCCATTGGCATGGATTGCTGTAACACTGCCGGAATGTGATACAGCAACAACTGTACCCCTTCAGAAACAGTCAATTTGCCAAAAAACACATTTTGCACCAGGTCAAACAGGGTTTCTGGGGCCAGCCAAATAACCGTAAACAGCAGCAAACCAAACAGCATGCCCAGGGCCATTTCCCCTACCAAATAGCGATCGAGCAGGGTCCACCTGAAGCCAAACACCATTTTGGGCTTTAAGTGCTGCGCCGTACCCACAGGCGTTTGTACAGCAGAACTGACCAGGGCTTCATTGCTCAACGGGGCTTAACCTTTCTAACCGTGCTCTGTGGGCTTCTTCAAAAACATTAAAACCTTAGCCAAAGCCGCGTGCCTGGGGCACGCCAGCAGTTTTTAAAGCTGAAAATCTTCGCCCAAGTAACTTTGGCGCACCAGTTCGTTTGTTGCCACCTCGGTGTTAGTGCCCGAGAAAATCAACTGACCATCGTGAATAATATACGCCCGGTCCACAATGGAAAGCGTCGCCTTGGGGTTGTGATCCGTCATTAAAATACCCAGCCCTCGTTGCTTTAGGTGTGTAATCAACACCTGAAGCTCCTGAATCGTAATGGGATCAATGCCTGTAAACGGCTCGTCGAGCAGCAAGTAGGTGGGCTCAGACGCCAACGCACGGGCAATTTCCACCCGTCGGCGTTCTCCGCCCGAAAGCTGAATGGCGGGCTTTTTACGAAGCCGGGCAATGCCAAACTCCTCCAGGAGGGCATCAATTCGTTGCTGACGCTGACGGCGATTGAGGGGCTGAAACTCCAGCACAAGGGCCAAATTTTCTTCCACCGTCAGCTTACGAAACACCGAGGTTTCTTGGGGTAAATAGCCAATACCCGCCCGAGCCCGCGCGTGAATGGGCAAACGACGAATGGATTGCTCATCCAAACGCACGTCCCCCCCATCGGGCTGAATAATACCGACCACTGCGTAAAAAGAGGTGGTTTTCCCCGCCCCGTTAGGACCCAACAGGCCCACCACTTCGCCCACATTCACCGAAAACGACACGCCCCGAACCACCGGGCGCCCTGCATAGCTTTTTTGAAGATTTTCAACCGTTAAAGGCATCCGGTGCCGTCTCCTCGAACAATCGGGCTATTCAACCACAGGGGCAGGCTCTCTCAACAAACGTTAGTCCGTCAACTCTGCCGTGGGCAGCTCTTCCTCTTCAGTCAACACCTTGGCGGGTGGCTTTACAGAAGCACCGGTTGCCGATTTACCCGCCCCAGCGGCGGCTGTGCCTTTCGTCGGCTTTTTTGCGGAACCGGTCGCGGCCGCCGTAGTGCCAGCGGCAGGCTCGGATTTTCCTTGCGTAATGAACTGGGTTTTGACGTGTCCTACGGCATCAAACTTTTTGGGGTTGGGGGTAATGACAATCCGATCCGCAGTGATTTTCCGTTCTTTATCGGCAATGCTCGGCCGACCGGACAACACAATGTTTTTAACCTCGTTGCCATCGAGCTTAAACGTGGCCTTGGGCCCGGTGGCCACATAGTCTTCGTAGACAATGCGTACGTTGCCGCTGGCCAGCACCGTTTGGCTAACCTTGTCAAACTGCTGGTAATCGGCCCGAACCTCAATGGAACCCGGCTTACTCGCCTGCTGCTTGGGCAAATCCACCCGGGTAGAAACATTATCCTCCGCAATCAGGTTACCTGAGCCCATAATCACGGTAATGCGCCCACCTTGAATATGGCTGGCGCCTTGATCAATACTGGCGCCACCCAAGAACACCACGCGCTCGGCCTTACCGGCTTCCGTTACGCGCATTAAGGCCTGAGGGCTTTGAATATGAGTATCCTTATAGCGAACATCCACCGAGCCTTTGGCGAGTACCGTACGCGTTGCGCTGTTAAACTGCTGCACATCGGCCCGAATTAAAAACGGATCCGCCGCCACCGTCACCACGTTGCTCACCACGTTGCCTTCGGCCTTAAACACGTTTTTATCCAGCAACATATGGATCACATCGGCATCCAAGCGATCCGTTCCCTTGTTTGGCACCGTGTGGGTCGCCACCGGCTTTGGATAAAAACTGGCAATGCGCGGCTGGCCGTTGGGCGTTAGCTCCACGGCGGCTTCGGCGCTTTTAATCCGAATGTTGTTATAAGCCATCACCACGTTGCCTTTAAAGAAGGAACGGCCCGACTGCGTGTCGTAAGAGGTTTGATCGGCCACAATATCAATCTGTCCGGGCTCCAGCACGGTGGGCACGTTGGCCAATACGGCCCCGCCACCGCCTGCCCCAAAAGCCAGCAGGCCAACGGTTATCGCAAACCCCAACATCCGCAGGCGCACGTTACCCCCCCTAACACAAGCCGGGGCAAGGTAAGCATCGACATTGGCGTGGGGCCTGAAAAACGAAAGCAGAGGCATGAGGGTAGGGAGCATTCGTCAAAGTCCAATCTGGTTTTTAAGAGCTAATTTCTTGAAGGTCTCAATGTGGGTGTATAAGGCCTGGCGTTTGGGCGTGAACAACAGAAAAGCCAGTCGTTGCCGGATTCATCCGCTGTGTTCTAAAATCCACACGCAGACAACGGACAAGTAAACATAAGGCCTAACGTCTAAGAGGTATAACATAAACGCACGCTCAGAGCGAATGGACAACAAAGCGAATAGAGAACACGGCAAGTGGACAACAGAGCGAATGGGCAACCACCTGCCACCCGATTGACGCCACCGCCAGAAGAAAAGTTCCGGCAGCAGCAGGCATTTTGATGGGTTTACCGCAACTAGAGCAACAGGCAAATGGCGCAATAGATAGACCGATAGACAGCCCAGGGCTATTCGCCCTATGATAGGAACTATGATGTTTTATGGAATTTATGAGCGTTGCCAAAGTCAACGCGCCACGCTAGAGAATCATCCCCCTTTGCTGGAGGCCCGCCAGTGGCCTGCCACCTATCGTGGCGGTGTTGTTTTTCTAGAAGCTCAACACTGGCGTTTAAGTGTTGGCGGTGAGGTGGAAGCCCCCTTTGCCATGGGGCTCAACGAGTTGTTGGGGCATTTTGCCAAAAGTCACCAGTTTCGCCGGTTGGTTTCCGCAGAGGGCTGGACGTATCGCAGCCAGTGGGAAGGCATTCCTCTGAAACAACTGGTGCAGCAGGTTCGTCCTCGGCCAACAGCCAAGTACTTGCGGCAGGTCAACTCCCTGGGCCAGGAAGAAACCGTTCGGCTGGCCAGCGTGTTGGAGAGAGACCCACTGCTGGTACTGCGCGAAAACGGGCAACCGCTCAGCCCTCTGCACGGAGGCCCGGTTCGGCTGCTGTTTTTTGATCGCTACGACTACAAAAGCCTGCATCACGTTACACAACTGCTGTTTACAGAAACCCCTGGACGAAGCGACTACACACTGCCCGGCTACCCGGAAGACGGACAAATTGAGTCCAATCGCTACTATGCCTTCGATCTCAAAGCGTTTCGGCCAATTGAACGCCCTGGAGAAGTCACCGGCTATTAAACCCGCCCGGTGCCCACCTCTGGTTTGTTGACCCGCTTGGGTAACCCACTGAAGCGTTCCTGCCCGATACTGGGCAAAAACTTTTTAAGCAAAGACTTTGAGCAAAGGTTGCGATCTGGGTCTGCGTGCTCCGGCTGCTCCGTGCTAAGATTTTAGAGCCCCATCCGACACGAAACGTTTTTCCAGGATTTTTGAAACCCCGGTTTTTGAAGCTCAAGTTTTTGAAGTCCAGGTTTTTAAAATTCATTTTTTGGGGGGGAAATGTTACAGCTTTGACTCTTTCGTCACAGATCCCATGGAGAAAAGGCAACCCGCCACAACGATCCGTGTCTTAATGATTTAGGAGAAGGAGGTTCTCCCACAATGAGCCACACAACAATGGACGGTACCCCGCACATCATGCGCCAGTATTTTAAACCGTATGCTCCATTCCAAGCTTTTTACAAAGCCCTGCCCAACAAAGCCTCGCGGCTGAGTGCTGGCTTGTTAAGCCTCACGTTGCTTTTGGGCACTTTAAACACACCAGGCTACGCGGGCTGGCTGGGCGGCCAAGAAAAATCAAACAAAAAGCAAGCCGCTGTTATTCAGCCTTTTTTACCCCCGGTTGCCTCTATTAACAGCGAACTTCCCGTAGAAGGAACGCCAGCCGCTGCGGTGGACCCGCTTGAGCCCGTTTCTTTAGCTGCCATTGAAAGTCCATCCGTTTGCCTCAACGGCCCGGTTAACCGACTGGAGGGCCATTTGGCCGTTCAGAACCAACTACCTCAGGTTCAGTCGCTTGTAAAGGTGCAGCAAGCCCTAGAAGAGCAAGACCTCAACCGCCTATGGGAAGCCACCGTGGAACAAAACCCGGTCATTCGCTTTTCTCTGGAAAAAATGGCCATTCCGGCCGACTTGCAAAACAAGCACTCCAGCAAGTTTCTAACCAAAACCATGGGCCTTCTAATCTCCGGCGCCTCAATGGGGGCCACCATGTTGCCGGGCGGGGGCTATTACCGCAATATGGGCGCTATTGCCACGGGTGATGTGCTGCGCAACCTCATGTCCTCTAAAAACCCGGAACCACAACAGTTACTCAGCCCGACGGAGCAAATTCAGTTGGCTGGCCTGGTGGATGAGCTGAAAGCCAAGTTGGTGCAAGCCTATCACGATTACAAAAATACGCTTCAGTCCCTGTACGCCGTCCATACACAAACCATGAAAGCCAACACGCTCTACGCCGAGGCGCTCAAAGGCCAAAATCCGTTAGTTATTATCAGCACCGGCTCGGCCTATCACAAGGCGCTATTGGATGAAACACGGCTACGGCAAAAGGCCAAACTATATCGCATTCAACTGGAACGACTTGCCGGACGCACTGCGGTTGAGGGCGTGCAGCTCAGCCAGTACATTCCAGACGAGGTCATTCAGCAGGCCAAAAAGTCGGCACTGCCCCCCTCCTCCTCCTCTGAGCCCATCTCCACTGTGGACACTGTGGCCAGCAATCCCGTACCGGAAGACGCGCAAAAAACAGATTCCACCGATGTGGGTGAAAACCTGATCCCCCCAGCCTCTAATAGCCAAACCGATGAAGCGGGTGGCTTTCAAAATCTTTCCATCGAGGAAGATCCCCCCAAAGCGCCTTCGCCAACAGGCCACCCCACCACACCACCCGTATTACTGGATTAAGCAAATGGATACAGTGACTATGCGAGCTTCAACAGATGTTTCTCTCTGGCGTAAATCCTCCTCCTTGGCCTGTGGATTGCTTGGCGTATTATTGCTTGTGTTCGGTGCCAGCCTGACGGGTGTTTACGCAGAAACCGCCGCCCCGGCTGATACTGCATTATCTACATCCACCACAGACGGTTCGCCTCGGCTATTGGCGGCAGTCACCGGCAAAAACGCAGCGGGCAAATCCGGCAGAACGAACGCCGCTAAAAAGAACGCCGACGACGACGGGACGGATGGATTGCTGCTGGACCCTCCGGCAGTGGCTCTGGATGAAGCCACCCTATTACAGCTCCGCCAATTACCACCAGACACGTTGGAGTCGCTGCGCTCTCTCTATCAACAAGTTCAGTTTCAAAACCGCTCCATTTCTCAGGAGTTGAAAGACGATCAAGAGCGTTCCGTGCAAGACTTGGCCATGCTGTGGCAAGCGGCCGTTGAACGAAGCGGTACCATTCGTTACGCGATTGAAAAACTGTCTCGCCGAGACGCTACCGGCAAACCTGTGGAAGACGACGGCTTTACCCGAAAAACCCTCCAAAGCATCGCCCGCCTGGGCGGTGTTGCCAGCAGCATGTGGACGGGAACTCCGGCGGGTCTATTGGGGGGCTCTCTGGTAGACGAGGCACTACATAAAGATGCAGACCCAATGGCCGTGGCCCAACGCCCCATTACAGACGCCGATATGCTCATTTTGGCCAAAGCGGTTGACGGCTTGCAGGCACAGGTGATTGAAACCTACTATCAGTACCAATACGCCAAAGAGCGGCTATCCATGGCCCGGCAGTCTGTTCAACTGGTGGCCAAATATAGCCAGCGACTGCAAGAGCAAAGTGGGCTGGATTCGGCTGTGCTCCAAGTGCTACAGCCTGTCATGGATAGTTTGTTTCAGAGCGTTCAACAAGACGAAGACACAGCCAAACAAGAGCTCACCAGTGGCAGGAACGCACTGGGCCTACTGGTCGGCCCAGACGCCTTAAACGTGATTGAAACGGCAGGCAGCCCAACAAAAAGCAAAGCCTCCTCCTCTCCGTAAAAAACGGGCGGCTCCTCGTCTTACTATCAAAGCCCTCATTGCTTGCAATGCATTTGCGATAGAGCACATCAAAAAAGCGTTCCTCTCACAAAGAAGAACGCTTTTAAGTGTAGAACCATTCATTTAAGCTAAACAATTTGCCTGAACGGATTTAGTAGCAATGCAGCGACTAAGCAACCGGCTCAGCTTCCACAACAGCAGCAGGGGCTTCTTCAGCCGCCTCTGGTTGCGCTTCCTGCACAGGGGCAGGCTCTGCGGCCTTCTTTTCAGCTTCTGCTTTGGCGGCTTTTTCAGCCTCTTGCTTAGCTTTTTGCTTTTTAGACAAAGCAGGCTTCGGCATTTCGAGCTGAACCACTTCACCTTCTGGAGAGGCTTTATCCAACAACTTGGCAACGGTGCCCGTTGCTTCAGCTCCCTTTAAAATCCACTCTTTTGCCTGCTGAACGTCAAACTTTAAAAGTTTACGTATCGGATCATAGTATCCCAGCTCCGCAATTGGAGCCCCATCACGACGGGTACGAATATCCGTGACCACAATCCGGTAAAAAGGTCTTTTTTTGCGTCCAATGCGCTTCAAGCGGATTTTGAGCATGGTCGGCTGTTCATCTCCTGTATCATTGCGTCAACTTGTCTTATGTAGGCGCACCACTGCTGCGAGTTGGTGTCAACCGTGTTTGGTGCCTTCAAAGAAATCGTGAAATCCGTTTTTAGGCACCATCAAGCTAGATTACCCAAACTTGATAAGCTTTCTCTACCAGCATAACGGAAAGTACGGCAACAGAGCAAGCCATGATTCAAAAGCATTCATCCAGTGAAGATCAACGGCTCTACGCTTCGGCAATCAAACCAAAGCTGGCAATCATTAGAATCATCAAAAAATAAAACAAATAAAAGCAAATATACTTGATCAAACGATTAATATCTTGCTGTTGCTTGTCCACGATTCAAGCAGTCCTTTCGTCCACAAGCCTATGAGGCGAGCCCTTCGAGTACCACATCAAATTCAGTCAATAGTTGCTTAAACATGTCATACTCTACCGCAGAAAGCCAATATGCTTGGACTTTGCGTTTATCGACAGAAGGTTTCAGTTTGGGCATCCGGGTCCCCAATAACCGCTCCCGAAGGAACTTGTTTCCCTCGCGGTAATAACAATCGCCGATTCGGCAGCCTGTTGCAAACGTTCCCTTTGCACCCTGCTTCAAGGCCATTTCTAGCATAATTGGCTGAATCATCCCACTGCACGGCACCTTGATAATACGCACGTGCGGAAGCTCTTTAAGAAAGCCCTGCTCGTTAACCAGGCCCGTCAAGTCCACGCTGCGCTCGCAAACAATGCCGACCACCACGCCGGGCTTTGTTGAAGCATCTGCTATTGCCGTACTCATGATTTCACGCGTCCTCATTGCTTAATTCATTTTCAAATGACGGCATCCTATGCAGACAGCGCATTGGCCGCCGCAAAAGTCTTCTGGATTTCCTCAAGAACATCTGGCGATTCTCGGCGAGGGATTTCAATTGCCTTAAAGGCGCAAGCCCCCACACACAAACCACAATTCGCGCAGCGACCGGGATCTACCGTTGCCAGGCGCTTAAAGCGACTACCGTCATTGCGGTCTACCATCTCAATGGCTTCATACGGGCAATCGTGATAGCAGAGAGAGCAACCTGTACAATTATCTTTGGTCACTTGCGCAAAATGACTACGCAATCCCTTTTTTTGGACATAAGGCAAAGCCACCAGCAAAACAGGCACCGCCAAGGTGACCACCCATACCCATACAGGCGACCAGCCTGCCCCAAAAAGCAACCACTGTGGCCAAGCATACAAGAGATCTAACTGCAAGTTGACTGGCGTGGTGGGCATACCAACCGCTGGCGGTTGGCCAAGCCCAACGGGAGCAAGACCTGATACCAGCACAACACCTCCAAACAGAAGCACAATTAAGGCCAAAGGCGGCGTCGTTACCGGACGGGTAATTCGCATGTAGTGTAAAAATAGCAAAAACATCAACAAAACAGGAATTGCAAAATGCAAAAACATGATTTTCGTCAGCGTATTATCTTGCAGTTTGCCATCAACCAAAAGAAGGCTAACCAACCAATCACCAATTAACGGAAGACGGGACATGAGGCTAAAGGTTGCCTCTGTCAGGGTTTTTGCCTCCTGATCCCAAATGAGCATATACCCCGTTAAACCAATTATCAACATCAGAGAGATGATAATTACACCGGTCAACCAGGGCAGAATTCGGTACTCGCGAAAGCGATCCGTAAACCATACCCGAAACATATGCAAAAGGACAAAAATCATCATGCCATCAGCCGCATACCGGTGCATCGAACGAAATGCGTTACCGTAAGGCAACTCATACGTGATCAAGCTCACTGATTCGTATGCCGTTGCCAGTGTTGGCTGATAGTATGCAAACAAAACCAGGCCTGAAATAAACAAAGACCAGATAAACACGTTGGGCAACGCGCCATGATAATAAAACGGATTGTATTTTTGAGAAAAAACCTCATTGGCAAACTTTTCTAACGGAAGCACGAGATGTTTGCGAATAGGCTCTGTATACACAATAATTTTCCTTCTTTTGGCTCCGTTTGCTAATGAACAGTAAGTGCAAAAAACAGGGATTTAAGATTATTTTCCACCCACCGTGGTAATGAGCTGATCTTCTTTATCTAACCAGATGTATGCCACAGCACTTAAAAGAAGCGCAGCGCCCATACCAATAAAGTAGCGCTGAAGGCCTTGAAGCATCAAAGCACGTGCGCCCAAGTCGTAGGCATTCTCAACGGAAATATCGACATAACCTGAGCTGACAAACATGACGCAAACAAAATAGAGCGCTGCCAAAACAATTAAAAAAACCATACCTTCTTTAACCAGTTGGGCGATCATTGAACATCTCTCCTCTGTAAAAAAAACGGGAGATTCACCGAAGTGGACAGTGAAGACTGCATCTTAACCAGGGCGTCAAAAAGACCGATACGATGCTTTACTTTGCCTTTGGAAAGCTCCGTAAGATAACTATCATATGCCAGAAGCATAAAACTAGCCAGCAACAGCAACGTAATAAGCAAAAATAATAGGCTATTGATTAGCGTGGGCTCCAAAGTAAACAATTTAAAACTATGAAACCACACAGATAACAGGTAGGTTGAAAGCAAAAAAACAAGCCACCAGGACGCCGTGCTCAACCCGTAACAACAAACAGTCATTAGTGCGCCCCTTCCGTGGCAAGACGCTGAAGCGCAAGGCTTTCTTCTTGAGCGCGACGCTTTTGCTCTGAATAGGCGTGAGCGAACCACAAAGCGGCAAATATTAACGCCTGAAGAAGCGCATAGGCAAACCACAAGAAATTCCAATAAAGATTCGTTGGGTTCCACTCGACTTGCCCCTGGAGTTGTAGCCACTGAGCAAACCAATCAGCCGAAGCAACGTGCCAATGGTAAAGATAGAAAGCGCTACTAACAATATTAAAAGCAACCCAAATGGCCATAGGCAGAAACTGGCGGTAAAGCGCCCAATGCCAGAACTGACCAATGGTAATCATTAAAATAATATGAGCGTACCAATAGGGCGGGTCACGATCAATATTGGCCTGATTCGCAATAATTAACAGCGAAAATACGATAAATTGAATAAAGGCCATGATCGCTATCGTCGTAAAAATAGGACGCCGCCATGGGTTCGTCTCTTTGCCAAAATCCAGAAAAACAAGCGCGATGGTAATAACCGGGATTCCGACCGTCCAAACAGTTGCCCAATAAGGATCCATATACTTTAGCATCTGATACAGAGCCAGAAAGTACCAGTCAGACAGAATAGGCAGCGGTGTTACCTCCGGGTTAGCACGCGAGCCCATTTCCGCCGGAAAAATAATGGATGTTACCAATAACATGGCCACAACCGTCACCACGGCAGGCCAGCGTAAATTAATTCGTTTTAAACGATTTTGATAAAAATAAAGCTCTGTCACGGTTAACAAAATCAAAGAGAGCGCAAAATGCAAGGAAAAGAAACGAGTCATTGTTGCCTGCCCAATGGAGCTACCGCCCATTAAGATTTGCGATGTCGTCATCCCTTGATGCGTAAGATTGCCAATCACTTTGGTAACTGCGCCTATTGCATTAGGAATTAACCACGTTTTATCAGGACCCGCAACGGATTCCCACGGCCAATGCCAGTTCGCCGGAGTAATATCGAGATAGGTGGGAAAAGTCGCAAATACTTTAGTTGCCCAAAAAGCGCGCTGGTTCCAAATTAACAAATAGCCAGTTAAACCAGAATACATCGCAATAAGCAACAAAACGATTGCTAAAATAAAAGTCAACTCACCTTTATTTTTATATTCAGCACAAAACCACATTCTGTAAATACGCAGCGTGGCGGCAATAATCATTGCATCCGCCCCGTATTTGTGAAAACCACGAATGATATCCCCAAAAGGAATATTTTGACGAATATTAATAATAGAATCAAACGCCTGAGATGTAGTTGGAATATAAAATGCAATTAAAATAAGACCGCTTGCAACCACCATAATCCAAGCCAGATAATAAAGCGCCCCCAATTGGTACCAGGGACTGTCTTTCTGGAGATCCGCTTTGGTTTCGTCAAAAAGATCGATTTTATCAATCCGATCTTTTACAAATTTCCACGCATCCAGCGGGAATTGCTTCATTTGGGTCAAAACGTTTGCCATAATATTAAGAAATACCCCCAGCCTCAGCCTCGGTAATAATAAGATCATTTCCCTCTATCTGCCATACAAAGCTGCGCGGCGGCCGAGGTGCCGGGCCACTAACCACTTTGCCGCGCATAGCGCTTGTCCCGACCTCTTGACGCTGCAAGGGGTCAAACACGCTTAAATGACACGGACAAGCAAACAGCGGCGTTTTCGCCTGAGGATAGTTGTAATTAGCCGCCTCAGAAGGCTCTGGAAGGTAGTTAAAAACACAGCCCATGTGAGGACAAATGCGGCTGACTATGTGGAAATCTGGCTTCCCATCTTTCATTTCAGGCAAACGAACAACAAACCCCGGAATTCGAGTAGACTGAAAATGCCTGAAAGTATACTCCCTGCTTTTTTGGCCAAACGTAAACGTCTGAGAAGACCACGGTGCAGGAAAATCAGATAGCTTAAATCGTATGTCTTTTTCTCTTTGCGGCTTGTCTGGCGTTGAAACCAAACCGGAAACACCCTCCCACTCTGTCCAAGGGCCCTTCGTATCAACGCGAGACTTGGTTAAGGGCCCCAACGTTGGACGAAGATAATTAAGCATTGGAAACGAGAAGAGGGTAAATGCGCCCAGAACAGGCAAACTTGCCAAAAACTTTAGAAAAATACGGCGATCCATAATACTATCGACAACCTCCATTAAGACGCATCTGCCGGGGCTAAAGCAGACGAAGCTGCGGCCGAGTGAGACTTTGATAAAGACCGTGGCAAGTAGGAGCCCGCTTGCTCAACCGGAATATCAATTGCAGGAACTGGCCCTGGGGGCACAGGCTCGCCATCGGGCAAGTCGTTAGTGTAACCAAAAGAACGAACATGCCTGACCAGCCGCCAGATCAGATAGTCATCGAACAGAAAATCTTTGTCCTTATCATAGAGACCATACCAGGGTGGCATGGCCGAGGGATATAAGCCCTGCTTAATATATTTGACCAATTGGGCATCCGTTCGGTTGTACAGGCGCTTATATTGCGTAAACATAGCCGGTGCAGGCTGAAAAAGGCCCGAGTGCACTTTACCGGGAGCGCCTTTGTGCACATGCCCCGTATGCAAGGTACCGTCTCCGTTTCCTTCTTTACCGTGGCACACCGCACAGTTGGCACCGAAAATAGTTGCAACAGAAAGATCTTCGCCTTTACGGTTTTTAAAAGCCAAGTCGCCAGCCCCAGCCAAGTGTCTTGCGTAAAACAAAACAGCCCAACGATCATCACGAGCCAAAGAGCGAAAAGCTGGGTGCGCCTTCAGCAAGCGGCTTTGGCGAACCTCAGAGGGGCCTATCACCTTGGGGGGATCGCCCGTGGTCAAATAGAGGTACAAGTCAATCGGGGTCGTTAAGGCTAAATCCTGTTGCACCGAAGGTTTTTGCCAAAAATCAACGGCGTGACAAGAACTGCAAGACTTTTGATAAACCTGCCGACCTGCCAAAAGCGAGGGGCGCTTTCCAGGAAAGGAAAAATCTTCCTTCACCATACGCTCATCGAAAACAGGCGTTTCAACCAAAGAGGCCTTGTTCACCGGATCTACCGAGACGGACTGCATTGAGCAGGCAGAAAAAAGCGGAACAAGCACGGTCAAGAGAGCCAGCAACAGAAATCGCGCAGGAAAAATGGAGATTCGATTTAAGGGCACTGGCAACCGTGAACAATGTCTCTGAGGCTCGGCGTTCATAAATAAATGTCCTTTTAAAAGACGACCACATCCAAAAAAGATGCTAATAATCAAAAAACTGAATCCAGGAAATGGAGGCCCAAGTAACAATGAGCGTGAAAAATACCCATAAAAACCAAGGGACTCGATGATGTCCAATTTCAAACTCTTCATAGTCTTGTGCAGGTTCTGACTGAGCCAGATCTTGATTTTCAGGAGGCGACGTCATTTGATTAACCCTTTCAAACCTCTAGTGCTCATCATCCAGCATACGATACTTGGCATCCTCAAGGCCTTCCAGGTGACCATTCTTTGAGGCCCACAGCATTGATATTCCGGCAATTAAAAAGAACAGAATGCAAATTGCAAAAGCAGCAATATAGGCAGGACCAATACCACCTGAAAGACAAGCAGGACACATTATTTTGAGCGCCCTCCACCATAATAATAAGGACCACCCTTATTTAACGATTCAATTTCGTAGAAATTCCGGCTCAAGTCAGCAGGATCGTTGACCTGAGAAAATTCCGTAACCTCATATTCCTGGGTAGAGGTCCCCACAGGCAGTGGCAATGTTTTTAAATATGCCACCAGGTACAGCATGTCCTCATCACTTAGGGCCTTATTCCACCTCGGCATACGGGTGCCAGGAACCCCCTCGGCAATCCGCCAATACCACATCGCATCAGAGTATGCCTTATAGAAAGGACGGTGGAAATTGGCTGGTTTTTTCATCATTGTTGTACTAACGGGACCGTTGCCCTGACCATTCACGCCGTGGCACATCGCACAATTTTGCTGAAATATGCCCCGACCTGCGTTTGCAGCTGCGGCAGAGTTAACATCCACCGCTTCGGCAATCAAATGGTAATCATCTCGAATTTCCTGAGGAGGAACAATCCAACTAGGAACTTTACGGTTACGGCCCAACGTTTGCAGATACGCAATTAAATCTGTCATTTCTGCTTCAGTTAAATGCGAAAAGGGCGGCATAATAGAGCCAGGCTTCATTTTTCGGGGCTGAATATGATGAGCCCAGTGCCATCCATCCGGGTACTTACCCCCAATGTTCGACAAATCTGGCCCCGTACGCTCAGTCCCTAACACATGGGGCGTTTCATTAACATAGTCGCCCGCCTGAACCATTTCACCCATATCGCGATCTTGTTTACGAACAAATTGAGAGTGGCAGTAAAAGCACCCTTCGCGACGGTAAATGTTTCGGCCACGAATCTCTTGCGCCGTATACTTAACCGCCCCTGGCGTCGGCTTTGGCTGAAAGGTGGTAGCTGGCAAAATAGCCGTTACAAAAATGATCGTCAGAAAAATGAGCGCCACGAACACGCCGGCTATCAAATAGTTAACTCGCTGTTCCATGAAAACGGGCCCTTATTTCACCGACAATTCACTAAGACCAAGGAAACAAAAGCTACACATACGCAATTCCCGTTGGGGAATGCGGCACCTGCTCCGCCGAAGCATCGAAAACCGTCTTGTAAATATTGATCATAAACAAGACCTGGCCAGCCACGATGAGGATGCCCGAAATAAACCGAACCAACATGTACGGCTCCATCTCAATGGCCCACTGATCGACCGGGATTGCATGGTGCCAACCTGCGGCCTGAATTAGACCCGCAATCGTAAGACCCAAAAGCATTACAATCCAACCAATGAGCGAAAGCCAAAAGTGCCAGATTGCCAGCGGACGACTATAAATCTTCTTACCCGTGATGCGAGGAATCATAAAATACGTCGCAGAAAACACGATGAAAGAAAACGTGGCAAACAAAGCCAAATGAGCGTGACCCACCACCCAATGACTAAAGTGCAAGTACCAGTTAATAGAGCGCGTTGCCTGAAATGGCCCCTGAATACAGGTTAACAGGTAAGAGATTCCGGCAGCGACCGCAAAGCGCAACGGCAAGTGATCGGCTGCCAAATGCCATTTCCCCTTCATGGTTTGGAAAAAGTTAACCAGCACCGTCAACACGGGCACTAACAAAAAGACGCTGGAAATAACCGCGATCGATTTTAGCCACTCAGGAACCGGCGCCTGAAGCACGTGGTGCGTGCCCGTCGGCGCATAAAACATGCCAATCGTCCAGAAGCCAATCATTGAAAGCGTATGGCTGTACAGCGGATTGCCCGTATACTTTGGAAGCAGGTAGTAGAGAATGCCAACACCGCCGACCGTAAACCACATACCCAAAATGTTGTGGCCATAAAACCAACCGGCAATCGCATCGTTCAAGCCCTCAAAAGAGACAAAGGTGCGGTTGCCAATAATGTAGACAATCGGAAACCAGAACAAAGCCCCCATAAAATACCAGAGGCTCACATACCACTTCTTTTCCTCACCGGTTAAAACCGTAAGGTACACATTAACGCCCGTCAGAATCAACGCCAAAAGAACCGCCCAATCAAACGGCGCGACCAACTCCGCATACTCGCGAGCTTCCGTAATTCCCTTGGAGATGGAAAGCAAGCCAAACACCATCACCAGATTCCAGGCTATCATTGTAATATTGCCTAGACGCTCGCTCCACAAAGATTTACGGCCTGACAGAACCGTTGCCAAGTAAAACATACAACTGACATAGCCCATCGAAAGCCAGCCAATAAGCACCCCGTTGATGTGCACCGGGCGAAGACGGCCAAACGTAAGCTCGCCCACCCCATAGGTTAAGTCTGGCCAAACCATCAGTGCGGCCGCCGTTAAGCCAGCCACCGTGCCTAAAACCAACCAAAAAATAGCAGAAACCAAAAAGTTTCGACTTGCGCTAAACGGCTCGTCGCTGTAAATGGCCTGCAACACCTTTACCAGAGCTGACATGCTGCGTTTATCCAATCATACTGCTACAAAATACGTAAAATTTATCGCACAAGGCTTGCCACATATCCTGCTAGGGTAAGACAAACAAAGTAAACTGGCTAGCCATTTTTGCAAACACACGAACCGTCCACCCGTGGCTTTGCAAACGCCACCCAATTGCCCTAAGGTGCCTGTTCTATAGTCATACCGAAAACGGACATACCTTTTCAATGAGGTTCATCAACCAGCGGTGTTTATCGCGTCTCTACAAATGTTTGCCCGAAAAGAAAACGCGATCTTGAAACAGAGAGGAGCGATAGAGACTCTCCACGGTTACCGTTTCCAACGGGGCATGCCAGCGCAACTCTTCAGGGCGAACATTCGGCTTGCGCTTAACAACCAGCTTTTCAATCGCATTCAAACGAATCAGCCCCGGCTCAAACCCCTGATGAATAACCTTCAATACCTCGGCTGGATTGTAATTATCCGAGCGGGCAGCGGCAATATTAAGCAGCAGCCACTTGTTACAATTCAAGCTATCTAGAGAATCGTAACGACTGAGTAGATTGTAGCGTTGCGTAAACTGAAGCTGCTTGTAATTGCCGTTTAAAATCGCCTCGTACATGCGCTGTTGCACCTCGGGCTCTGGAATCAACAGCAAGGCGTCGGGCTCATAGCCAGTTTGACCGTAGAAAAAGTCAAGAGGCGCCGTTTTCCATAGGCTATTGAGGGCCTCGGCACCTTTTTGCTCATACAACAAATTGTAAACAAGCCAGGTCTTCGCCCGCGGATCGTACACGGCCAGCCCAGAGTGAGCCATTCCTGTCAGATCGTGCTTTTTGACATCTTCGCCTCCCTTACGCGCCACGACGGCCACCAAAGCCTGCTTCTCTTTAAGCACAGACTGAAGCCAGGCCGTTAACTTCTTGGCCACTTCCAGCTTTGCAGTATCTACCTGCGCCTGCTGAGCGACGGGCGCTTGCACTCGCCCCACATCGGTGTTCACATCCGCCGCAAACAGGCGCGATGGCACGAAAAGCCCTACCCATAGCAGCAGCAACCATAAAAGACAACACGCCTTCAGCCGGTTAGACACATCAATACTCATCTGCGTGGAAGCACTCCTTGACCGCTAATTTTCAACACGCTGGTGCATTTGCAACAAGTTTTGGCGCACCACCAACGGAATTTTTTTCGGTTGTGGCGGCTCCACAGCAGGCACCGCCTGTTGCACTCTGTAGAGATGCACTTCAACCACAGGAACCGCCTTCGAAAGCTCGTCTGTCGTGTTCAACACGGTTTCCAGTGTGCCTACCGTCAGTTCAGACAGGCCCTCTCCAGTTTCTGAAACCAGTTTTACAATCTGCCCCGTGCCTTCACTGGCGCCCAAAGCCGTAGCCCCCGTTAACACGACAGGCGCCGCCACCAAGCTCAATACCCCGGCACCGGCCAAGCCACTGCCCGTTGCACTCGCATCCGTGGCCTCACCGGCAAAAGCCGCAGGCGCAAATGCGAAAGTCGCCAAGAACACTGCCGCCAAAGTAGAGCAACACAGCCCCATTAATCCTGGTATGGTCATCTGTCTCAAAATCCTTTGCGGCACAACCAAACGGAAACAAGCTTTTCAAAACGGTCTTCATCAAAGGAACGCCCAGACGCCAAGCCGCAGCTCTCAAACAGAGCGAGGGCTTTTTACCCTTAATGGGGATACCCTTAATGGCGATTCTACTATAGGGCAAACCACTTCATCAACAAAGATGGACCAACGCACGCCTGGCGCCACAATCAGCCAAATCCCCTCAAGGCATCACGCAGGAGGCGTTCTTTCTGCTAGACTCAAGAAATAGGCAAAAAACGTCTGAATGTGGCAGAGGTGCACCCGCTGAACTATGCCTGCTGAATCGCGCCCAAATGAGCTGAAAACTTCGCCAGAGAATACACCCGACACGCTCCTTCGCATCGAAGATCTGTCCATTCGATTTCCGGTTTCCGGTAGGCAGGGTTGGGCCACCGCTGTGCAAAAGCTCAACCTTTCACTCTATCCTGGCGAGCTTTTGGGCCTCGTGGGAGAGTCGGGTTGTGGCAAAAGCCTGAGCAGTTTAGCCATTTTAGGTTTGGTGCCGCCACCGGGCGTCATTACCGAAGGAAAAATCTGGTTTGAAGGGCAGGATTTGCTCACGCTTGGCGAACGCGACCTGCAAACCGTGCGTGGTTCGCAAATTGCATACATTCCCCAAGATCCGCTCACCTCACTCAATCCCGTCTACACCGTCGGCGAGCAGATTATGGAGGTGCTACTACAACACCAGCCAATTAGTCGCCAAAATGCGAAAGCCAAAGCCATCGCCCTTCTGGATCAGGTGCGCATTCCCAACGCAAAAAACCGGGTCAATGACTACCCGCACCAGTTCTCTGGTGGAATGCGTCAACGGGTAATGATTGCCATGGCGCTGAGCTGTAAACCCTCGCTGTTGATTGCCGATGAGCCCACAACCGCCTTGGATGTGACCGTGCAGGCGCAAATTTTATCCCTCATTCAAGACATTAGAAAAGAGCACGGCACCACCGTACTGCTCATTACCCACGATTTGGGCGTGGTGGCCGAAACTTGTGACCGGGTTTGTGTCATGTATGCCGGGCGATTGGTAGAACAGGGACCTGTATGGTCACTGTTTAAAAATCCAAAACATCCCTACACGCAAGGCCTGCTAAACTCGCTACCAAGGCGAGACTCTCAAAGACTCCAACCTATTGAAGGCCAGCCACCGGCTTTAACAGAAATTCCGACCGGTTGCGCCTTCGTGGCCAGATGTCCGCAAAAAATTGCCGTCTGCCAGGAGCCCGTGTTTCCAAAGCCCTCGGTCTTTCTGCCCCACCCTGAGGTTGATGAGCAAGAAGCCCATGCAGTGTGTTGCTTTCTGTACCCACCCACAGAAGAAGCCTCAACCGTTAGGGAAATTTAAAAGAAACCTCTGCCGGAAGACTGACACCGACTTGTTTGCTCAGTTGTTTAACCGCGACCGCAAGCTGTGCATCATTTTCAAGCTCAAAATCTTTGGGAGAAAGCGCCACAGACACATCAGGGCGAATCCCGTGGCGATTAATGTCGTGTCCCTGAGGGGTTAAATACTTGGAAATCGTGATATTCAAGCCCGCTCCTTGTTCCAAGGGCGTAATTTTTTGCACCAGCCCTTTGCCAAACGTGGTGCTTCCCACCAACGCGGCCCGACCATTTTCCTGCAAGGCCGCACTGAGAATCTCGCTGGCACTGGCACTGCCGCCATCGATTAAAACCGCCATGGGCTTGTCAAACACCTGATCTGGAAGCGCAGAGTAGGCGCTCTCGTACTCGCTACGGCGACCCTTGACAGAGACAATGACGCCTTTCTTTAAAAACAAGTCCGCAATCTCCACAGCGTTACTCAACAGCCCGCCGTAGTTTCCCCGCAAATCCAAAACCAGCGCCTTTTTATCCTGCACCTTGGAAAGCGCCTCTTTCATTTCATCGAGCGCACGCTCGCTTATAAAACTATTTAAACGAATGTAGGCAATGTCCTTGACCGGCAACTCTCTTGAAAAGACGCTCTGAATCTTAATTTCTGCCCGCTCAAGGGTCACATCAAATAAACGATCCTCTCGGCGAACACTCAGACGAACCGGCGTCCCCTCAGGGCCCCGAATTTTATCGGCGCACTCCTCAACCGACAAACCCGCCATCGATTCGCCGTTGACGTGGGTAATCACATCGCCGGGCTTAAAATCCTGCTCAGCAGCGGGTGTGCCCTGAATTGCGCTGACCACCCTCAGTTGATTATCTCGCACCGTAATCTGCAAACCCACGCCATATAATTTGGAATCTATGTAGAGGGTTTGCTCTTTCATATCGCGTGGGGGTAAAAATCGGGTATAGTCATCGTTTAGGCTGGACACCATGGTTGCAATAGCGACATAGGCGTCTTCTTCATCGTGCAGCCTGCCTCGATAGTGCGTTTTCCAGCGGTACCAGTCTTGGCCGTTAAATTTATCGTCTATAAAATCCCGTTGAAGTGACTGCCATGCCTCTTCATAAAGGCTTTCTGCCGCCGTGGCCGCCATGGTTTTTGCGTTGGGTATCGCCTGGGTTTCCGCCGCAGGACGGCAGCCAACACTGAACAAAAGCAGGCAATAGAGCACCAGCAGTGTCGGAACAACACATTTCGGCAGACACAAAAGACGACCTGCTGCGAAACAGGATTGCCTGACGAACGTTTCAAAAAAGCGTTGCAAACTCAAAGAAACACCTTAAAAAAACATGCGATCACAGTCTTTACAAACGATCTCTGTATTGGTTGTTAAAGCACCAATACGGATCTCTCTCCAAAAATGAGCTTTTCCAATGATCTGAATGGCGATGTAAGCAAGGGCGGTTTTCCACTGACAAAAAACTTCCTGCTCTTTACCTTAGCAGTGTTGCGGCAAAAAACAAGCCTTTTCATCCCAATTTACCTCAGGCATGGGAAGCACGGCGCTTGGGCAATCTTTTTCAAGCACACAAGAACAAATGATCGCCCTCGAATCGAAGAGCGATCATTTAGTTAGGTGAGCCTTTAAGTTTATTCTCGTAGGCGCGCGCTCATCATCAGGAGAGAAGTACCTTACTCCACCTGAGCTGAGGGGGGACAGCTAGCTAGTGGGTTAGATCGTCTGGGTTTGGCATTTTGCCTGACGTGCTGTTGGAGAGAATAAACAAGTCGATAATCTCAGACAGCTCGTTGGCCTTGCCTTGGTAATACTTAATATCGGATTCCAGCTTGCGAATAACCGTTTTGAATTCCTCAATCTTCTTGATGTTGGCCCGAACGGCATCCAACATTTCAGATTGGGCAGACTGAGCCTCTGAGAGAACCTCTTCCATTGAAATGCCCATGGCTTCCATGGTGAGACGAATAATTTGAGCGCCGGTCTGCTTCGTGACCCCTTCCGGCAGCTCGCTCACCAAGCGGATTAAGGTTTGGACGTTGCCGCTAAATTCAGATTCTACTGGCGGCTTCATGTCAATGCCCAGATTCTCTAAAGAAAGGCTGGGTGCGGCGGTATGATGGGTGTGCTGCATCGATGTGGGTTCCCCGTAACTGGAATGAGATATTGGCTGCTTAACAGGCTCTGCATAGGTTGTCGTGGTTGCTGCGCCGTTAGAGGAGGGGGCGGTCTCTTCGTCCAACTCTGCAAACGGTGCTCTTGAAAGATCTTTGTATCCGGAAAGGTCTGCCATACTTCCTCCCGACGCTTGTTGCTGAAAACCATAACGGTGACTGTTTGATCCATTATCCTGAGCTCGAGCCGTCTTTGGCGGGGCGGATAATGTGTCAGGCACGTCTGCCTTGTTGGCAGGAATTTTTGAGAAATCCTGGCCGATATCACCAGCGGACTGACCGGTTGTGGCCCGACCATCCAAGGCCAGATCATCCAAGGATAGTGTAGCATTAAAACCTTGATTTTCGACAACCGCCAATGCCTGTTGCGACGCCAATGGCTCTGCCATCAACTCGCTGGCCACCAGAGAAACGAACTCTTCCTGACGTGGCCCAAGGGGAAACTGAAGAATGTTACTTGCCGCCACCCGACTGTCAGCGGGCTGCAGAGACGACTGAGAAACCGATCGGTGATCCTCGGCAAAAGGCTTTGCCAACATGGGTTCATCCAGCGCGGCCAGCTCTTCGGGAGCAATCACCCCTTCAAGCGTCAAGCGATCCAACAAAGCACGCGAGGCCTTGGCAAGCGCTGCTGAAGAATCAGGCTGGCCAGATTGAGGCACGGCCGAAGAGGCATAAAGTGCCTCTAACGAAAGGGCTGCTGCCTCCTGGGCTTCTTCTAGGCGGGCGGCGGCGGCTTCTTCCTCGCGCAAGGCCCGCTGGGCAGAAATTTCCAAGCCCGTCACCATATTGTCTGCCGGTTTTTCAAACAGCTCGTCCAATACCCCGTGAGAGGAAGCTTCCATTGCCGACACGGGATCCAAGCCCCACTGGAGGGACGTCTTTCGTGTGGCAGCCAACGACGATTCTCTTTCAAATGAGTTCGACACCCCTTCGGCAGGCAACGTTGCCAGTGCAACGGCGGTTTCTTCAAAGCTGTAGTCAACCTCAACCCCCAACGCCGTGCGCTCAGACTCAGAGACGCCGACAGTGGCTGGTCGTCCAGAGGGTTCATTGCCCAAGGGCTCTGCGATATCGCTAAGCGGTGGCAGCTCGGGCTGATCCAGCTGATCTTTAGGAGTGAACCGGTCGCCAATCGAGCGTCGAAACGCATCAAACAGCTTTTGCTTTAAATCTTTGGAAAGTTCTTCTTGTGGATAGTCGGACATGCACCCGATCGCCTCATAGGGTTACCTGTGTCGTAACGAGAATCGATCCAAAACTCTAACAGAGCAGAACGATACTAAAGTCTTGACATCTTACACCAAGAGTTTCATTGTACCATTGGAGTGTGTCACATCGGTCGGCAGCCATGCAAGTAGTTTACGCAACAGAAGACCCATGCCACACCGCAACAGCCCCGGCAAATACTGCCGTTTTGTTTTTAGAGCCTGTTTTTTGAATCTGATACAATACGTAACATCATGAGCAAAGCCACCACCATCATTACCGGAGCAACCGTGCTGGGGCCAGCGGGCCCGATACACGACGCCTGTGTTGTTGTAGAAGGTAACCGCATTAGCCAAATTACAGAAACGCCGCCAGCCTCTCTGCTGCTTCGGCGTGAAGACGTTGAGTACGTCTCCGTTTCATCCGAGTATATTTTAACACCAGGGCTCATCGATCTCCATATAAACGGGGGCCTGGGCTGCGATTTCTCCAAGGCCAGCATTCCTGAAATTCAGCAGCTTTTAACCGAACTTCCCCGTTATGGCATTACCGGGCTGGCCCCTACGCTGGTATCCGCGCCAGAAATTGATATGGTAACGGCCACAAACACGCTGGAAGAAGTCATTCATATTCGCCATAGCGGTCATTCCCGCATCCTGGGCATTCATCTGGAAGGACCATTTCTAAATCCGGCATTTAGAGGGACTCACGCGGCGCGGGTTTTAAAAAAGGCCTCTCTCGACACCATTAAAACCCTGGCCTCTCCGCATGTTAAACTGGTTACGCTGGCGCCCGAGATGGATGCCGACGGCACCGTTACGCGGTACTTGGTTGAAAACAACATTCAAGTGTTTGCCGGGCACACTCAAGCAGGCATTGAAGACATGCGCGCGGCTATTCAACACGGGGTGACGGGCGTTACCCATTTGTACAACGCCATGCGCGGCTTTCATCACCGAGATCCAGGCATGCTTGCCGTGGTGTTTAACGATCCCCATTTGTATGTCGCGCTCATTGCCGATGGGTTTCACGCGCATCCCGAAGCAATTCGGCTGGCGCTAAAGCTAAAACCCTTGGATACAGTCATTTTGGTAAGTGATGCAATGGCTTTGGCAGGGCTTGCAGAGGGTCAAAGCACCATGTTTTGCGAAACCGCTGTTACCAACCAGGGTGGACGAGCCGTTAATGCCGAGGGCCAGTTGGCAGGAAGCACCATTTTTCTCGATACGGCCGTTCGGCAGATGAATCGTTGGGCTCTGGCCAAGCAAGCAGATATTTTTCAGATGGCCAGCGGAAATCCGGCCAAGGTACTTCATGTTGATCATGAGTTAGGCAATCTGGTGCCTGGCTATTTGGCCGATATGGTGCTTTGGAACGCCATTAGCCTGCAAGTAGAAGCCACCTGGATAGACGGCAAGCTGGTGTACAGTCGCCAAGGACGAGCACAGTTTTGTTCCGACAAGGTATCCGCCTAAGTTAACCGAGGCGTTTTCGTCGGCAAGCCGCTTGCCTAACAAGAATGGGCAAAAGGAACCGCCTGCTCTTGTTGTTGTTCGGCGAGGCCACGCTTTAAAAAACCACAAGACGTACACCGGCCACAATGAAGCGCTCCCGCCTCATAACAGCTCCAAAGCAGGGAAAACGGAAGTCGAAGCGACGCCCCGAGAGAGACAATCGCGGTTTTAGTCAGGTGTCCAACCGGTGTTTCTACCCGAACGCCCGTTAAGGTGGACATTGCTAGCGCCTGGTTCAAGCGATCTCGGTAAGCAAGGGTGTTGTCTGGAAAACCCGCCTGCGCCTCCTCCAGATTGGCGCCAAAAACAACCCGCTGGGCCTGCTTGGACTCTGCCCAGGCAGCGGCAATATTGAGCAAAACACCATTACGATTGGGAACCCAAAGCTTTTCAACCGGCGTATCGGGCGAAGACTCAAACAAGGATTGGCCCTCTCTTACTGGCGCTAATGCCGGGGGAAGCATTTGAGACAGCCAGGGCAAATGAACCACCTGGTGATCTACGCCATAATGCTGACACAGCGCCTGTGAGGCAGCAATTTCCTGCTGACGCGCTCGTTGGCCGTAATCAAAGGTTAGGCAAACAGCAACGCAACCGGGCGCGTCGGCCAAAATTTTCGCCAAAGATACAGCCGAATCCAGACCGCCAGAGAGCAGTACAACCGCCTGGCTGGACTGAGAGGATTGAGGGGATTCTAACTGGCCAAGCGAAGGGCTCACTCGTCCTCCGCATCACTCAAATGCTCGCGAACGGCTTCCAGAATAAGCATGGGCAAATTTTCAGAGTCCAAAAGCAGCTCCAGCTCACGACGCCCCCCAATGCGGCCAATGGCATCCACCGCCGCACGGCACACCTCTGGGTCAGGATCTCCCAACATGCCCTTTAGGGCTTCCAGGCAAGAAGCATCGCCAACCATTCCAAGGGACTCCACGGCGGCCAGACGAATGGAAGGCGCCTCATCCCGCAAGGTTCTAACCAGGCTATTTACCACAGAGCGGCTGGCAGAGCTGGAACCGATGCGGCCAATGGCCTCAATAATCTGCTCCTTTAAGAACATAAATTTATCGCGAATGCCCTTTTTAGACTCCAGCACGTTAATCAACGTATCCAACGCGCGGATATCGCCCAGCATGCCAAGGGCTTTCACAGCCGATTCCTTTAAATAGAGCGACTTTTCACGTTCATCCGCCACAATATCCAGCAACGGGGTCACCGCATGGGTATCACCCAGACGACCCAGGCTCTCTGCGGCATCCAGCCGAATGCGATAATTTTCCTCGCGGTTGTTTAAAATACTCATCAGAGGAATAATGGCCCGATCATCCCCCATACGGCTCAGCGCCCGGATTGCCGTACAACGAAGCCGAACCGCTTCTTCGCTGGCACGAAAACTGGCAAACGCCTCCGCCTCAAACAAGCGAATGCGACAGCCCATAGCCACATCAATCAGTTCCATAACGGCAGAATACGCCTTTAAGCGGCTGAGCACCCCAATGCAGTGGGCAACCACCCGAGGGCTCTCATCTTCGTTAATGCAGGCAATAAGTGCCGCCAACAGCTGCGGCTGGGTGGTTTCGTCCACACATTCTGTCAAACGAGAAATGGCCTCCATGCGACGCTCTGGAGAAGCAGGCTGGTCGTTTCGAACCAGCGCTAGCAAGTCTTCTACGGTTTCTGAACCTTTGTCTGTCATGGACCAGCCAATTCTTTTATAGACAACCATTTTCCCTCTCCATACGGAGAAATTTATATTGTTATTGTAGCAAAAAACAGCACCCTGCCCGGTATTGCCAAAACACCCAACCCAGGCCGTAGGACGCCTAACACCATAACACGAAGACAAGCAAAGACGAAAACCCCCATCGCCCACGCCCTACCAATTCCACAATGCGGCTTGAAGCCCAGCTCCCCCCCACCTATACTGCACAGGGTAGGCCGTACACAAGCGCTTTAAAACCAAGTTGGTGCAGGCCCGCATTTACAGCCAACAAAAAAGGCCCCTAAAACAGAGACCACAACCAAACCAAGAAAGGACTTTCCTCCCTATGGATTTTACGTTAGACCCCGCCTGGCAACGCCTGTTATGGATGGTTGGCATTTTAGCGCTTATTTTTGTGGTCCCGGTTCGGTTACAACCTGCCCAACTAAAAAAACTGGCGTTTTTACTGTGGGCCGCTGGCGGCCTGGTTTTGCTCAGCCTGGGCTGGGGAAGACTTTTTACCCTACAGGTTAGCGACAGCAACTTGCTTTGGTTTTATGTGGCCATTGCTTTGGCGCTGGGTGCGGCCAAGGGTCGTTTTGTGCTTCGTAAAACCTCTCAACGAAACCTGGATCGCATTCACAGCATGAGCGAACCCCAACGGCCCGCTCAGGTCTACAGCCTGCGTAGCTGGATCATGATTGGTCTGATGTTGGGCATTAGCGCCTCACTCACCCTCTTTAACGCAGATCCCGTCATTCGGGGTGTGGTAAACCTGGCCGTGGGCGTTGCCCTGTTAACCAGCAGCTTGGCCTATTTAAAACCAAGCCTGGCCCCCAATTAGACTCTCTAGCAATAAGTTTCATATAACACCCTTTTTCTCTGTTTGGCTTTTATACAAACAGAGAAAAAGGGTGTTATATATTTTTAATTAAAAAACAAACAGAGAGAAGCGGAGGAATTGAGATGTCAGATATACTGGTTCAGCGCCAAGTGGGTGCATGGAATGTCCATCAAGCTTCGAATGGGGACACCGTTATCACAAGTAATTCAACTGACAGGCCGTTAGAGCTTACCTATCCTGGAACAAGCTTTAATGTAGATGACAATAGAACACCTGACGATCCGACAGATGATTTTATCGGTGTGTATGGCTTTGAGGATGGATCGAGCATGAATTTTAATGCAGATGGAACATGGGTTACGTTCAATCCCCACGGTGATGGTGGAACGATACCCGAGTCTTATCTTCCATCCATATTTGGCTCGCCTTAGTTCTAAAATAATAAAAAATCGAGCCGTTTTCAGCTACTTTCAAAAGCTGGAGCGGCTTGTTTAATGTACCTAAACATTTATACGTCTGGCTTTAACTGTCCATCCAGCCTTTAAATCCTCCTTGCAGGGAATGCACATTGGCGTAGCCCATTTGCTGAAGGCTTAAGGCGGCCAGGGCAGAACGGCTTCCGCCCCCGCAGTAGGTAACAATGAGCGCTTGTGGATTGTCCGTGTGATCGGTTATCGTCATTTCCAGCTCGCCCCGAGGAATGGAAATGGCCCCACGAATGGAACCGCGCTGGAAGTCTTCTTCCTCGCGAACATCAATGAGTATCAAATCCATTTGTTCAGACAACCAGGCTTTGAGCGTAGGGGCCGTAATCTCGTGGATTTGGGTTTTGGCCTCGCTCACCAATTCTTTAAAAGTGCGCAGGGGCTGGATGGATGCAGCTTGAGACATGACTGGCAGGAACCTCTAATCGAAAAAACACACACAACAACATTTACCCAATTCATCTACCGAGATTGTGTGACATTCGAGTGACACAATGCCCAACGATATCTCACCTCCAGGTCGTGTCCTCCGTAGAGGTTATGACAAAGACGTTCGCTATAGCATAACAACGCCGAAATTACTGGTCAGTCAGAGCGTTCACTGAGAACACACCCTAGCGAATGAACAGTTCCAGGTTAAAGTAGCCCAGGTGGCTGTCTCCCGACCACAGTTCGTACAACACGTCAATAATACCGCCATCGTGGGTCAAGGCGTAGTCCAGCTTTTTGGTAAAGCTGCGGCAAACGATCGTTCCGCCTTCAAAAAAGTATTGGCTGGCGTACCATTCGTGCGCGGCAAAGGTTTGTCGGGTATGCACATCCCCAATTCTCACTACGGAAAGCACACCGTGGGATACCTTGACCGTGGTGGTTACCTTCCGGTCTTGAATTTGGCTATCAAACGCCAAAATAAACGTATGGGGATCCACCTGATAGAGCGAGCCGGAAGATTCTTCCTCAATCACCAGTGGATCGAGCCCGTTAAGGCACTGCGTTTGGCATACATCCACCATGACCGTTTTCTTAGTATGCTTTAGATCGCTCACGATGCGGTCTTCCCCTTCTCGTTGCTCAAAAAATCCACCACAATCCACAAATAAAAAAACAAAACGCTCAACTCACCCGCAGAGTCGCCATTTTCATCTCCGAAAAAAACAGATGACCGATGGCGTGATTGGCAGGTGCGATGGCAAACCCGTTAAACTGAAAGGTTATTTATGGTACGGCTCGTTTCGTAAAATCTTGAACGATCGGTACAGTTGTTCGAGTAACAACAGCCGAACCATTTGATGCGGAAACGTTAAGGGCGACAAGGACAACGTTGCCTGCGCCTGTTGCAGCAGTTGAGTATCCACACCTAACGGACCGCCAATGACAAATATGATAGGCCCTGAGGCTGTTGGAGAGGCACCTCCATTCGAAGGATTTGCTCGACCGGTTCCCCGACCCGAAGCCTCTACCCAACTGGCGAGTTGCTGCGCCAACCGGCCAGAATGCCATACGGGCCCGTGCTCGGAAAGCACCACGCAAACGCTTGCCTTTTGAATAAAAGGGGCCAGCTTCTCGGCCTCTCGGGCCTTTATTTGGGCTTCTGTTTTAGTGGCCGTTAGGGCCTCTTCGGCAACCTCGGTTATTTCTATGTTGGCGTAGGGTTTTAAACGCTCGGTGTAAAGGGTTATTCCCTCTTTCAAATAAGCGGAAGAACCTTTGATGCGACCGACGGCCGCTAGGTGAATGTTTGCTTTGGGAATGGCCATTGCGGTCAATGTCCTTACTAAACCTGTTTGGCTAAACCTGTTTGGCTAAAGCTAATTTGGCTAAAGCTGTTTGCTTGCACCTATCTGCCGATGGAGCGCATTTGAGAACCGTTATAACACTTACACAAGGCTTGGCGTACGGATTCAATATCCCTCTCTGCACGGTATTTTCTGTTGATTTGAATTGTGGACTTGTGTTTAAAGCGCTTGGCACGCACAATAGCACGTAATGTATCTGTTTCTGTACAGAAACCAACGCTGGAAAGGACCCCATGGATTATGGTTCAGATTGTACCGTTTCGTGGACTTCGATATCATCCTGACACTGCCGGTACCGAACTGTCTGCGCTGACGGCGCCGCCATACGATGTCATTCCAGCAGAACTTCAACAAGACTTGTACAAACGAAGCCCGTATAACGTCATTCGTCTTATTCTTAACCAAAAAGAATCGACCGATCGACCAGAAGGGCCTAACGGATATACCCGGGCTGGCGAGTTTTTTACCCAATGGCAAGCCAGTGGCATTCTTCAGCCAGATGCAAACCCAGGGTTGTATGCCTACACCCAAACCTTTGAGGAAAATGGACAATCCATCACACGCAAAGGGTTTTTTGCGCTGCTTAAGCTAGAAGCGTTGGGCCAAGAACGGGGCGTTTTACCCCATGAGCGAACCCTAGGAGGCCCGAAAGAAGATAGATTCAAGCTCATGCAGGCCACACAGGCCAACCTGAGCCCCATTTTTATGATCTACAACGACCCACAGTTTACCCTGGAAAACGCAGGGCTGTACAACCAAGGCCAAGCTCACTGGCAAACCGTGTCTTCGGAAGACGAAGGCCCTGTAGAACACCGCATTTGCCCTGTAACCGAACCCGCTTTGCTGGAGAAGGCCAAAAACCTACTGGCGCAGCAGGCCATTCTAATTGCCGATGGGCACCATCGCTACGAAACGGCTCTTTCCTTCAAACAGGCGGTTCGGGAGCGTTTGGCCAAAGACCCGCAGCACCAGCATTTAGCCCAACTGCCAGACGGTGAACTTTTGAGCGATTACGCGCTTATTTTTCTGGCCAACCAGGCCGATTTGGCTGGCCTTCGCGTATATCCCACGCATCGTATCCTGCTGGAACTGCCCGAGGGCTGGAGCATCGATCGGCTGGAATCCCGCCTGCTCGACTGCTTTGAAAAAGTAAGCGACCCTAGCTTGGCGGATATGGTCTACGTTGGCTCGGATCCGTGGCAGCAAAACAGCTACCCGTGGGCATTGCGACTTAAAAAACCGGCGCTGGTCGCCAGTTTACCGCCTGCTATGCAAAACCTGGATGTAGCCATTCTGGATCAGGTTGTGTTTCGGGAAGTGTTTGGCTACAGTGCCGACCAGCTAAAGACCGAGCACATTTTATTTTTTGAGCGCGATGAGGCTGCACTGCAACAGCGGATTGAAAAAGGCGAGTTTAAGTCCGTATTTTATATGAAAACCCCACCGCTGGACCTCATTCGCCAAGTGTGTGAAGAGGGACATCGGATGCCCCAAAAATCCACCTACTTTTACCCTAAACTCCTAAGTGGGTTAGTGTTTGCCAGCCATTGCCGTTTTGAAGGCACGGAACACAGCCTCAGTAACACAAGCAATCTTACGGTGCAGGCGGTTCCAAGCGGGTTATTTCAAAATAGCGCTACTGTTAGCGTATAATCAAAAATCCTGTTTACCCAAAAAGGATTGCCAACATGAGCCATAGCACTGTTGCCGACCAAAAAAAATCGGACGTTCGCAAATCCGAGCGAACGTCTGCTTTAATTACCTACGGATTGGTTGTTGGGCTGTTTTTAACGGTATGCACCCTGGCGGTGGTGGCCACCATGGCCCAGGAAAAATCTAAAACCGGCTTTAAAGCCATTCGGGTAAAGCAACCCATTTCTTTTATCGATAAAACCTACTATGAAGAAGACGCATCAGCGACGCCAGACTCGTCCACCAGCGCCCCTTAGGGACTTTTACGCCAAGCATTTTTGAAGCTGGCTCTGCTCATCTACCTGGAAGCACTATTTTTCCTATCCCTTGTTCCTTATGCCTGGCACTGAAACGGCTTTCCCAACACGTCGGATCCATCGGCTCCCGGAAGATTTAAACACACGGGCGCATTGTGTAGCAGGGGTTTTGTTTCTTCGGGCATTAAAAAAGCACCTTCATCCGCGGACCAGTTTTCGGGCTTTTGAACCACGCGGATTGCGCCATTGGAGCGAATAAACAACACGTGCCCCACCCGATGAAATACCTCCAGTTCTGGATCGACGGGATCTTCCCAATGAGGATCTTCCAAGGTGACCGATTCCATTGGCGACTGGCCCGAAGGACAAAGGCACCGATTGATAAAATCAATGCCAGCCTGGATTAAACGCAACGCTTCCTGGGTTGTACTGGCCGCAGGCATTTGTTCTTGGCAAGCTTGCCGGTTCAACCATTGAAATAGTATGGCAATTCGATCCCGGCGGCGTTCAACGGGCTTGCTCGGCTGCTGCTCTTCGAGTAATTGGCGGTACTGATCGGTTAAACGCTGCTGAAATGAGCTGGAAACACCCTCTGTAACCCGTCCAAACCGAGAAACCGAAAGCAAAGCAGGGCTTACCACCATGCGAAACGTCTGGCAAAACACGCCAATACCCCTTCCTTTAATATTGTTTTAAACAGCTTTAAAAAAATGGGTGGAAACGCTATAAAAAGCAACCCCCGATGTTACAGTAAGGATGTTCATTCTTCCATCCAACAGGGCCAGAGAAAAAACCCGTTAGCGCCCCAGTTATTGAAGCCAAAAACTTGGCTGTCTTTCCAGTAACAGTGAGGCGTGTAACAGGTCTTCTTTTAGCAAGAAGACCTTCCCGCTGGCTGTGTGTGTACGTTGAGTGATTATAACCGTATTGTCGTCATTATTGGAGGTGACGAATTATGAAACGCGCTTTGCGGATTCGTCGTTCTGCATTGACCCCATTTTACGAGCTTGATCTGGTGCGTCAGCAACTAGACCGCGTGCTGGAATCTCCTCTGCAAGCGGCGTTAAACGACTGGATGGGCGGCAACGGCTGTCCACAAACTCAGGAATCGTCAGATTGGGCCATTCCGCTAGAGTTAACAGAAACCGACACAGATTACCGAATGCGACTACTTTTGCCAGATCTGAGCCGAGATCAAATTCAGCTCAAGGCAACCGAAAATCGTATTCAAATTGAAGCCCATTACCCAGAGGCTGCCCCACAGGAAGGTGAAACAGTTCATCTAAGAGAGTTTCGCTACGGCTCCTTACGACGAATGGTGGAACTTCCACAGCCCATTCAGGCGCAAGGCATTCAGGCTCGCTACGAAAAAGGGGTGTTGAACCTAAACATTCCCAAACAACAACCGCACCAGGAAAAAACCATCCACATTTCCATTGAAGAAACTTGATTCCACCCTTTCTTCAGATCCAAAACACCCGACCGTTCACCAAAAGGTGCCTCTCCGTCTATGAATACAAAGAGAGGCGCCTTTTCCATTTTTAAGCGGGCTTTTTTCAAGACACAAAACGAGAAGAGACCTTAAAATCAATTCCAGCCAAATAAAAACCAGTTTGTGGCGCATAAGCATTCAGTTGCTGGCAATACCGTTCTGCGCAAAAACCCAACTGGGCCGCGGTCACTCCATCCAAAACCCTAACTAACAGTCGCTTCTGGCCATTGGGCTGCACCAACACGCGAACTGCACGACTACTGTCTCTGTACGGTGGATCCACCACCTGAGGCCACAGGGCCAACAGGGCCAGCTCTCGGGCCTTGTCTTCCAAACCCAACAGACGACCCACTTGCGGCAACAACACGCCCACCGAAGAAGGTTCTCCCGTAAAGTGGGGCGATTTTCTTCGACTGGCAGCCCTGGCGGCTCTCTTCATATCTTCTAAACGGTCAGTATCCACTGCTTACGGCAACTCCTGCGGATGGATGGGCATTATCGGCTTGGCTATGGGCTTGAGTATAAGCTTGAGTATAGGCTAAGGCCGTTGGGTTTAACGGCTGCAACAAGCCTCGTTCCACCTGGTAGTGGCATACCGCTTCCGCCGACAAAAAGGGAGACAAGGCATCGGGGTCCAGGTGGGTTGTGGTTAAAAACACCTGGCCATTTTCACCCACGTGCTCCAACAAACAAGCCTGTCGCCTGGGGTCGAGCTCAGCCATCACATCATCGAGCAATAAAATGGGTTGGGCCTTTAGTTTTTGGGTTAACAACTGCCATTCCGCCATTTTGAGCGCCAAAACCAGGGTTCTCTGCTGGCCTTGGCTTGCGTAGGCTGTGGCCGAGTGTTCATTCAACCACAGAAGGACATCATCTCGATGTGGACCCAGTAAACAGACGCCTCGACGACATTCTTCCGGCTGGATTGCCTGTAATTGCCTTAAATACAAATCCGCCAACGGCTGGAATACAGTGGTTTCGTCAACATTTTGGTTTAGTAAATCATCCAAACCATCCACAGGCAATTGTTGCCAACTGTAGGTAATGCGCGGCGCCCCGTCCTGAAGATCGGACAAGTCAGGGTAGATGTGCCCCAGCAACGGTTGCACTTGCGCTAAATACGCCCAGCGACGCATGGCCAAACGGGCCGAAGCTTGGGCAAACTGCTGATTTAAAACCTCCAACACAGTATTTGTGGAAGCGCTCCCAGCACGATACCATTCTCTCAAACAGTGGCTCTTTTGCCTGTGAATGCGCTGAAATTCGGCTAAAACCGAAAAATGCAAAGGATCATACTGAACCAAAGCAGCATCGAGCCAACGGCGCCTGTCTGCCGGGGTTCCTCGCAGCAAGAGCAAATCTGGCAAAAAGAAAGACACCGTTGGCAACTGGCCTACACTTTGCGAACGGCTGCGCAACACCGAATCGTTTTTACGAAATTGTGCCTTGTAGCGCCAACCCTTCTCGGGGAAATCCGGTGCTTGCGGCAAAAACCGAACTTCCATTTTAGTTCTTTCCGAGCCAAAAGCCGGGTTCTCCTGGTTCACCGTTACCTGCAAGCGGCTTCCTAAAGAAGGATTTTGCAGCCCCACCAGCTCTTTGTCGTCATGCGTTCTTAACGAGCGGGCATGAGAAAGATAGTACAACGCTTCGAGCCAGTTGGTTTTTCCGTGGCCATTGCGGCCAACCAACACATTTCTACCCGGCCCAGGGGCAAACGTTTGCTGTTGGATATTTCTAAAGTTCACCAGACATAGCGATTCCACCCGATAACACCCCAGCGGTTGGCCGCTCATGGAAGAACACCTTTTTCAACCACGGAAGAAATCAAAGGGTTTTGCGCAATGACCTCTTGCAAATCAGCCACGAAATCATCGACCTGCTCAACAGTCGTATCAAAAGCGGTCATCCACCGGGCTTGGCAATAGGGCTCCTGGGCAGGTGCCTGTATTGGGGTTGGCACCTGGCTTTTCCACACATAAAACGACCAACGTTCCTGTAGCGGGGCGACCCAACGGCAAGGCAAGCTCACAAACAGCGCATTAACCGCCACTGGATAGTCCAGCCTCAGCAAAGGCAGGCACTGAAGCTGTGCGACCATATATTGAGCCATTGCATTGGCCTGGCTTGCGTTTTGGTGCCACAGATCATCCCGCATTAGTGCTAAAAATTGAGCGGACAAAAACCGCATTTTAGAGGCCAGTTGCATTCCCTGTTTACGCACATAGGGAAAGTGCGCTGAAGCCCCCATGAGCCGCTCGGGCTGCAGAAAAAGAACCGCTTCGGCGCCAAGCAAGCCATTTTTCGTGCCCCCTAAAGAAAGCACATCCACGCCCACATCGGTACTAATGGCTCGCAAGGGAACGTTTAAGGCAACCGCCGCATTGAACAACCGCGCGCCATCCACGTGAAAAATCAGCCCATTTTGCCGACAAAATTCAGCCAGAGCCGCCATTTCTTCTGGCAGATACAGGGTTCCCAATTCGGTGGGTTGGGTAATGGAAAGCACTTTAGGTTGTACGTGGTGCTGATTACCGCGTGCGTGCAAGGCTTGAGAGAGGTTACCTGGGGTCAGTTTACCCTCTACCGAAGGGCAAACCCAAAGCTTCATGCCCGTGTGCTTTTCAACCGCGCCACATTCATCCACATGAATATGGGCAAATTCAGAGCATAAAATAGACTCAAACGAGCGGCCCACCGCCTGGAAGCTCAGTACGTTCGCCCCCGTGCCATTCCAAACAAAAAAAGCCTCGGCATCGTCGCCAAAAGCCTGCTTCAATATCGCATCGGCGGCTTGGGTATACGTATCTGCCCCATAAGCCGCCGCTGTGCCAACATTTGCTTCAGCCAAAGCTTCCAGCACACGAGGATGGACACCCGCATAATTATCGCTGGCCACAGAGCGCATTCGAGCAACCTCTCCATTCCAGAAAAAGCTAACCTAGCAATCTGAACAAAAGAATCTTTATTTCACAATTTTACGGCGCTATTTGACTTGCACGGGCATTACCAAACAAATGTAGTTGCTGGCCGTATCACCCGAACGAAAAATAGTGGGAGACAGCGGGCCGCTGGTTTCCATACGAACATCGTCGGATTCAATCACTTTGAGCGCATCGAGCACATAGCGGTAGTTAAAGGCAATATTGAGCGGCTCTCCCTGGTAGTGCACCGTTAACATGTCTTTGGAATCACCCACATCTGGGGTTTGTGCCGCCAGAGAGAGGGTATTTTCTTCCAAGTTCATTTTAACGATGTTGGTTCTCTCATTGGCCATAACCGCCGCACGCTCTAATGATGCGATCAACTCCTGCTTTTTAGCAGAGGCCACTATCGTATGCTGTGTGGGTATCAACTGCTCGTAGCGTGGATATTGACCGTCCAAGAGCCGAGAAACCACTTTCAGCCGATCGGTCATGAAAAAGATCTGGCCGTCTTGAATGACCAAGCACAACCGGTCTTCTTCCAACGGATGCGACGGAAGTAATTTTAAGAGTTCTTGGAGCGCCTTGGCCGGAATAATGGCCGTCATTTCCTCTGTAATGGTGGACGCAATCCCTTCGAGCGTTTCCACGCGACGGGCCAGGCGGGATCCGTCGGTTGCAACCATTTCCAGAGAAGAAGGGGTCAATTTAAAAAACACGCCACCCAGCACGTTATTCGATTCCTGACTGGCGGCCGCAAACACGGTTTGATTAATCGCACGGCCCAGCGCCAGTAAGCCCACCTCTAACGCGGGTTGGCCCGAAGCATCCGGGAGCAGGGGAAACTCATCGGCAGATATCGTGCGGACGTCAAATTGGGCCTGACCACACTGAATACAGGCCATTTGGAGATTTTCATCCAATGAGAACTCCACCGTTGTTTTAGGCGGTAGTTTTGCCAGAATTTCGTTCAATTTTTTAGCCGATATTGTGGTTTTGCCTGGCTGTTGAATGGTTGCCTCAATTAGGGTTTCCACCGAAAAATCCAAATCGGTTGCGGCCAATGTCAAGTGGGTGCCCCCGTCCACAGAACTTTGGATTAAAATGTTTGCCAAAATGGGCTGAATGACGCGCGTAGCGGTTGCGCGCTGAACAGCTGAAACCGCAGCGTAGAGGTCATCCCGTTGTACTGAAAACTTCATGGCTGGAGTCTACTCCTTGTAAACATTGCAGCAAACAAAATCATCGTAAAAAAATAGGTGGGGGTATCTTCAAGTCGCGTTCTCAATGGCAATTTCGGCATGGTTGGCCATCAGGGCTTGTCGTGCAGTTTACAACACGGAGATAAACCCACGCAGCAACCCTACAAGCGCTTAGTCAACAGTGAAATGATTACCGAAATCCTTTAATGACAATACCCTGGTGAATTCTCATACACAAGCAGTGCGGCAGAAAATATTACACAAAACAACACTTTGAGGGTAAACCTCCATTGAGTTTCACTTTACAGAGCGTTCTTTAGGTTCTGTATTTTTTTTATAAAAATTGATCGTCTTTCATAAGCACCTGAGCCTACCTGTTTAAAACTGTATTTTTTCAATGTGCAAAAGCAAATTGGTCTGTTCAAAATCTGTTCTGAAATGGAAATAGTTTTCAACACGGTTGTTTCTTTTTCGACTCACGCGTACAACGGACCAATGTGAACTGTAGAGAGTGAAATGAATATTGAATTTCTTTTGAACAAGTTTTGAACAGGTGTTGAAAAGTTGTAAATAATTATGAACCCATTCAAACAAAATACTAAATGTTGGTTTTTATATTTTTATAAAACATTTATTTTTGATTCGGTGTTGGAGAGGGACATTTAGAATGACCATTCTTGTCAATGATGGGAGCCCTATTTATCCCAGCGAAAACTTTTTTTTGGCAGGAGCGCCTTTTCCTTCCTGGGCCTTTACGCCAGCAATGCAGTTTTTAGGAATTCCACAAATGGCGGCCAATTTTAGGGATACCTTTAATAATTTTTGGTTGGCCATGAATCCGGTATACGCCTGGGGGCCTCGCTTAACCCCCACACCGCTAGGAGGCGTAGAGGCTGTGGGGTTATCGACAAACCCCGATGTGAACCATGCGCTCATGGAAGCAGGAGTCATCGTCAATCAGTACCTCCCGGAAACCGGTGCCCAATTTGCTGAAATGGGTTAAAAATAACAAGTTAAAAATAACTAAAGGCTCGGGTTTATGTTTTAAAAACGCGAACAATTTGCGTGCCTGGCAAAATGGAGACGTGTTCTTCCAGTTCGAGCAGAGACAGTTGGGTGAGTAGCGTCGAGAGCGGCAGCTTCGTTTGTTGATGCAATGCCTCGATGGATATGGGCGTTGTCGGGATAAACTGAAGCAAAGTTGGCAATTCCACTGCCGAAGCGGGATGATACGCCTCTGATTGCATGGCGTGTGCGGCCAACGGCTCATGTTTTTCTGGTTCATACTCCACGTTGTGCGCAAAAGAATCCTTTGCAATCAGGTTCAAATCTTCACATAAATCTTGCCGAAATCCTGCTGCTGAAACGATTATTTGGGCTCCGTCTTTCAGTAACTGGTTGGGTCCAGCCGCTTGTTTTAAGCCAATAGGGCCCGGTACTGCGTAAACGGTCCGGTTTTCTTCAACGGCATACCGAGCGGTAATGAGCGCGCCACTGTTGAGTGGGCCTTCTACCACCACGAGTGCTTGGGAAAGTCCTGCCAACAGCCTGTTTCTTTGCGGAAAGCGAAAGCGGTTGGGGGTCGTTCCCAATGGGTATTCGCTGAGTAACAGACCGCCTTGCTCGATAATTCTGTTGGCAAGGCCCCTGTTTTCTCTTGGATATATGTGGTCTACGGAACAGCCAAATACAGCAATGGTCGAGATATCTTCTTGCACGGCGGTTTCATGCGCCTGGGAATCAATGCCCAAAGCCAAACCGCTAATAATGGAAACGGGTAAACCTTTGAGGGCGGAAACCAACTGTTGTGTTACTGAGATTCCGTTAGGGCTGGGAAGGCGAGTTCCAACAATGCCGATACCGGTTGCGGAGAGCGCTTCAATATTTCCGCGCATGTAGAGTAAAGCGGGTGGATGGTAGGTTTCCCTGAGGCAACTTGGGTAGTGATCGTCTAAAATCGATAGAACACGGACGTTTTGGCTTAAGCAGTCTTCATAAAGTTGGCTGGGGGAAGCGACTTTTCGAAGCGATTGCCAAGAACCAAGCGACACCTCCTTTAACATCAGCGTTTCTCGGACAGAGCTTTCTTTAGCGTGCCATAGCGCGTGTAAATCCAGCCCGTCGGTAAGCCAGCGGCACAAAGTTGTGTGGCTTACCCCCACCACACGCTGCCAGCTCATAAGGGCTGCCAGTTGTAAAGGCGGCAGAGATAACCGCTTGGACTGCCAGGCTGCCAACGAAGCCCCCTGCGCTTGAACCTTTGTTTGGCTCTGTGTTTGGAAAAGCATAGATTACTCTGAAAAATTAGAAAATTTATACGAGTATGATTCTAAGCCCATCCAATGGGTTATCGCATGACAAATATTCGGTTTTTATACTGAGTCAAAAATTGTTTTTTCAGATTACTCTTCTTCCAAGGCTTCTTCGGTTTGGTGCGGAAGAATTTCGGCCTTGGTGCTGGTGGAATGAACTGGCAAAACGTCTTTAAAGAGCGTATTGAATGCCGAACGCTTTAAATACAGCGGCATCACATCGCCTGTTTCGTAGGAAGGGTTCGGCGATTTGCTAACAAAACTTTGCGCGGCAGGTACAGCAGAGGCACGATAGAAGCCCTGCCATATCTTTTTAGCTGCATGATCGTCGGAAGTGGTGCTACCCATGTTTAAAAACTCTTGCGTGGTGGCAAAAGCGCTTCTTGCACCGTAGGAAATAGCAGCCACAACGCCGCCATTGAGCCCGGTTGCAAGATTAAGCGGAATAGAGGTCGCGGCTCCCGTTGCGGTAAGCGGGATTCCTCGTTTGATAAATTGTCCCATTGTCATACCATCTGGGTGACGTAGCGGACGGGTTTCAATCTCCGAGTTGGAGACGCTCAGGGTTTCTCCAGATGGCAACTGAATTTGATCCATTTTAATTTGAACAAATCCTGGTCTGGCATACCGTTTGGAAGCTTCCGTTTCTTGGAAATGTCCTGAAAACTTTGTTCCTGCAGGAATTATTTTATTTTTATATCGAAAATCATCAACCAGGCGACCTTCAACCGAATCTCCCTCGGCCAAAACGCCCGCTTTTACGGCCGTATCCAGTTCCACCATTAACGGTTCACGCCACGAATCCATGACCTGTTCGGCGGTAACGGTGAACGGGCTGGCCAAAAGGGTGGTTCCCAACGCAAGTAAGGTAAGCACATACGACGATTTCATAGACTGCCTGTTGCCTCTTTGATGTTTTCAATATCAACGAATAAATCCTCCCCTACCATAGCACAGCCCGGCATGTTGAACATCCGTTACTTTGTGCACTTGCTTTTCTGCGGTCCTGGCGTCTTTGTTTCTTAACCATAGCGCCCAATGCTTGAACAACCGACCCATTGCCTTAATGCCCCAAAGCGTGCCAAACAACCCCTTTGTTACAACAAGCATTGGATCCAAACCCCACTTCCGTGTTACAACAGGGCACGAATGCGGTCTTTGCGCGGTCGGCATTCGTAGAATAGTTTTTAAATATCTGTAAAAGCGCTTAAAATCTACGTCTGGCGCTTTATTCCCGTACTATACAAGGAGATGTTTTTAGGTATGAGCCCGTCTTTGCAACCATTGGTCATTATTGCCGGTCCGTGTGTTATTGAGCACGATGGCGCCGTAAATTTGCAAATGGCTCGTGCGCTTCAAACAATATGCCAACAACTGTCCACCCCAGAGCAGCCGATAGAGCTTTATTTTAAGAGCTCCTATGACAAAGCGAACCGAACCTCGGTGGGTTCGTATCGGGGCCCAGGGCTTGAGGCAGGACTTGAAATTCTCCGCAGAATTCAAGGTGAAACCGGTGTTCGGCTTTTAAGCGATGTGCATACCCCACAAGAGGCTGAAGCAGTTGGTCCTTTTTTAGATATGCTCCAGATTCCAGCGTTTTTGTGTCGACAAACAGACTTGCTGACTGCGGCAGGCGAAACGGGAAAGCCGGTAAACGTTAAGAAAGGGCAATTTTTGGCCCCAACGGACGTGATCTACTGTGCAGACAAAATTCGCAGCACGGGAAACCCTAATATTTACATTACCGAGCGGGGAACCACCTTTGGCTACAACAATTTGGTGGTGGATATGCGCGCCATTCCCATTGTTCAGTCGTATGGCATTCCGCTTATTTTTGATGCCACGCATAGTGTGCAGCTACCAGGGGCTCAAGGGGGTGTTTCCGGTGGCCAAAGAGAGTATGCGCCGGTATTGGCGCGTGCTGCAATTGCTGCGGGATGTTCTGGCTTGTTTTTTGAAACCCACCCCAACCCCAAAGAAGGCCTCTCTGACGCGGCCAACATGCTGCCAATTGGCTGGGTGGAGCCGATGCTGGAAACCTGTCTGCTGATTCGAAAAGCGCTGCAGGTCAGTCGTTTGCCGCTGCTTAACGAAGCTCCCCCACAGTCCAAAGAGCCGCTTTCCGTATAAACCCCTCTAAGCGCGCGTTGGACGCTTTATTTTTGGCGAGTTTTGTTCAAATTTGTAACCTTCGGGTATAATGCCATTTGGCAGGTTGCGTGTTGCAGGTTGCTTATTGGTGGAGAAAATCCTGTATGCGGCAGTGGAAAACGGTAAAGCCCCTGGTTCATCAAGTGATGCCAGTTGCAATGATGTTAGGGTTCTTGTTGTTGTTGGCCAGCCCAACTTGGGCGCAAGGAGCAAAGGAAGGCTACAATCCACAGTCGCTGTACGATGACGTTTGGAAGCTGATTAATGCCCGCTATGTGGATGTTACCAAGAATGGACAGGACTGGAATATCTGGCGAAACCGTTTTGATTCGCTGATTCAGGATGAAGAAGACGTTTATGTAGCTGTAGAAACCATGTTGGCCAGTTTAGGCGACCGCTACACCCGGTTTCTCGATCCTGAGGAGTTTGCCGAAGAAGGTCGCTCTATTAAAGCCACCCTCTTTGGGATTGGTATTCAAATTGGTGTGCGCGATGAAAAGCTTTTAATTGTGGCCCCCATTGAAGATACGCCCGCGTTTAAGGCAGGCTTGAAACCCAATGACGAGATTCTGGAGATTGACGGGGCTTCGGCCAAAGGGATGTCTGTAAAAGATGCGGCGGAAAAAATCCGTGGCGAAAAAGGCACCTACGTGAAGCTGTTCATTCGCCGAGAAGGTAAAAAAGATCGCATGTACGAAGTCATGCGCGACAAAATTAAATTAAAAGCCGTCAGCCTCAAAAACCCGTTTAATGTTACCGTTCCTCGCAATATGGGTTACATTAAGCTTTCTTCGTTTTTAAGTAACAATGCGGCGGTGGAAGTGCGTAACGCATTAAAGGAGCTGACCGGGAAAGAGGGTTATATTCTGGATTTACGCTCCAATCCCGGGGGCTTGCTGTCTAACGCCATTACCATTGCCGATTTCTTTTTAGAAGAGGGTGGTATTGTCAGTACGGTGGATCGCGATGGTTATAAAGAGGTTCGTGAGGCCCGCGAGTCGGTTGAAACAGACAAGCCGTTGGTGGTTTTAATTGATGAAGGTAGCGCCAGCGCCAGCGAGATTTTAAGCGGTGCTCTGAGAGATAATAACCGCGCTTTATTGGTGGGTAAAAAAAGTTTTGGAAAAGGCCTGGTGCAGGAAATTAACCAACTGCCGGGTGGTGCCGGTATTAACATTACCACCCAGCGGTATTTAACCCCCAACGATACGGATATTAACTTAACGGGTATTATTCCAGATATTACCGTAGAGGCCACGGAAGACGACTACAAGGACAAACGAGACCCGCAACTGGAAAAGGCCGTGCAGGTACTTGGCGATATGTTGCAGGGTAAATCCATTAAACTGTTGCAGAGCCGCAGTTTAACCCAAAACGCAATCGACGCCCAAACACTGGAAGATAAGAAAAAACAAAAGCCTTCCCAGCCGCCTGTTAAATAGTGTCTCCATTGCCTTTAAAAGGCTTGCGGGCCGTGGGATTCTTTTGTCGCTTGGCTGGTTTTTCAAAAATCATCACATATTCGTGCTTAAAAATGTAAAAACCACCGGCCAGGGCTCGGTAGCGCCACAGGTTGGTGGTTTTACCTTTGCCACGTTCGTTGCCGGTCATGTTTTTTACAATAATAGATTTGGTCTGAAAACCAACCCGGTTCATTCGCTCCATGCAGTAAAAACCCAGTGGTATCAGTTCTTTTTGGCTATATTTGTCTCCAATAACCAGGGTGGCAAAGCGGTTGTTTTCCAGTAAGTTAAATCCCCAGCGGGCCACTTGCTCAAACGCATCTAAAAACATAGCCGTACTGCTCAGCGAAGAGAGATCGCCGGGCTCTTCGGAAAAACGAATAATATCGGCATAGGGTGGGTGTAGAAACAGGTGCTGAGCTTGCGATTTTCCAAACTCGCGTAACGCAGCTTCTACCGAAGCACCAACACAGGACCAATTTGCGCTGTTTCCCTCAATGAGCCGAACAGAGCCGGTTTTGTTCTGCTCCTTTAATTTTTGCTCAATATGTTCAATCATTTTGGCCTGAATATCAATGCCTATCGCCAACCGGTCCAGATTGACCGCCTCAATGGCAGACGTGCCCGAACCCACAAAGGGGTCGATGATTACATCGCCCTGGCGGGTAAAGCGTGTGAGCACCTGGGTTAAAATTTGTGGAATGCAGTTGCCGTGGTAGTCGAGCTTATGGCCTTGTTCGCGTTGCCGGTTGTTAAACAGCCACAGTGTGCCTGTTTCCACGTTGTCGTAGTTTCGCCATTGGCTTACATCCAAATCGCTGTAGGGCAACGCTTTTTTCCTGTTTCTACAGGCGGGCTGGCGCGGCAATGGAGATGATGACGAAGTGTCTGCGTGGGTACTCATACTGTTTAAGGTACCCTGCTATGGTTGCGTTTCACTTCCAGCAAATACACGATATTCTAAAAAGCAGTGTGGTGTTGCTAACCGTTTATAAACTGTGTTCGCGCATCAATTGCCAGGGTGTCTCGTTTTATAATAAATGTTGTTATCCATAACCCGTTTTGCCATTTGTTTGTTGAGTGTTAAATGCACGTTTTTGAAAGCCTAACCACCCTTGATCCCGCGCAAACCGTCCTTACCCGGCCGGTATGTTGCTCGTTGGGAATGTTTGATGGCGTACACGTGGGTCATCAAATGGTATTGGAACGCGCGGTGAAAGAGGCCCGTTTCCGAAAAATTTTGGCGCTGGTTTTCAGTTTTGCAAACCATCCGCAACACGTGCTGGCCAAAACGCCCGTTCCGCTGCTCAGCACGCTGGGGCAACGCCTGGAGCATTTCCGGCATTTAGGTTTCGATGCGGCTTGGGTCCCTCCTTTTGACCCGAAGATACAGGCGATGTCTGCACGAGACTTTGTACAGAACGTTTTGGTAGAACGCTTGAAGGTGGCACACATTACGGTGGGCTACGATTTTCGCTTTGGTTCGGATCGTTTGGGAGATACCGACTTTTTGACCGATTTTGGCAAGCGCCAAGGCTTTTCCGTAGAAGTGGTGCCGCCTGTGCGGGTGGATCATCAGGTGGTCAGTAGCACGCTGATTCGCAAATTGCTTTCCTACGGCAATGTGGCAGAAGCTGCCAGGCTGTTGGGCCAGGTGTATGCCGTAACGGGCACCGTGCAGCAGGGTTTTCAACGTGGGCGAGCATTGGGCTTTCCGACCGCAAATATTGTCACTCAGGATCCGAGTTTGTTGATTCCCGCCAACGGAACCTATGCGGGCTATGCTTGGGTAAGGGGCGCGTATTATCCGGCGGTTTGCAATGTTGGCCAATCGCCAACCTTTGACGATCCGACGCCAAAAAAGCGGGTGGAAGTTCATTTAATGGACTACCATCAGGCGGAATCCTTGTACAATGAAACACTGGGTTTTGCCTTTTGCCTTCGTTTGCGAGATGAGCAACGCTTTCCTTCCGTCGATCATCTCGTGCGCCAAATCCATCAAGATTGCCATCAAACGGTTTGCTGGTGGGAAGCAGAAGGTCAAAGGCAGTTCTATCAGCAGTATTCGGCTTTTAAACAGCCAGCGCCCGTGCTTTCTCCACAGGCCAATCATCAATGGCTGAACCCTGTTACAATTCGGGCTTAAAAGGCATTGATTTTGCCACTACCACTAGTAATTCCTTCTGTTCAGGTCACTGAAAAAGAGCGAATTCGGCGGGCCACGGCCGTGTTTCGCGAGGGAACCATTCAGGTGACGTTGCCTCGATGCTGGCCTTTGGCGCTAAAAAAGTCGGTCACAGAGGTTTTAGTGGGCCGAGTGGTGAAATCTCAGCAGAAACAGCAGGTGCAGCAAGCTCGTCTGCTGGCTCATCCTGCCGTTGCGCAAGCGCCCAAAATCACCCTAACCGATGTAAAGAGCCTCCACCAATATGTTATGGCACTGAACCAGCAAACGTTTCAGGCACCGCTAAAGGGGGTTCGCATTGGTTCGGCGCGTTACAGCCGTTTGGCGCAACTGAACACCCGAACCGGGATGGTTACCATTTCGCGCTACAGTTTGCAAAATGTTCCAGAGCCTGCCCTGCGATACCTGGTTATTCACGAACTGGCCCATTTTTTGGAGGCAAACCACAGTCGCCGTTTTTGGGCGCAGGTGGCGCGCTTTGTGCCCGATTATCGGTTGCAGTCCCAAATTATGAAAGCCTTTCACCAGTTGAGAGTGCAAGAGTCGTTGGAATCCTTACCCTCTTTGGCAGTTGCCGCCAGTAATGACAAGCCTTAAGCCATTCGGTCCAATGTGGAGGAATGCGGCCTGGACGTCAAAGGCATAGATTCTTGACCAGATACCGCTGGCTTAAGTTGTTTGGCGGTTTTAAAGGCCTGGTCCCGGAGTCGATGCATCCAGCTTTGGTACAGGCCCACAAAGGGTTCTAAATGTCCGAATCTGGAAAGGGCCTGGGTCAGGTAGACGTAGGCTGGCAGGCGTGTTTGGTGGGTCTGGCTGTCTTGAAGGGCTTGGCTTCTTGCGCTTAGAACCAGCGTTTCAAGCGTTTCTTTGGCCAACGGTTTTTGTCCGCTAAAGCGTTGTTCGTCATTGGCTTGTATTAGCGTGCTATAGAGACTTGCCCAGTCGCTCTGCTCCAGGCATTCAACCGCCTGCTGGTTACGGAAAGGGTTCGCTGAACCCGGAGCGCTGCAAGACGATAGCGAAGGGGTATGAGTGGGTTTTTGAATGAACGCCGTGTTCATAGTAGTCAACACCTCTCAACAAACGGCCAATACAGAGGTCGTTGTTGTTAAGAATGTTAACTTAAAGAAAGGTTCCCACCATTCACCAATGGATGAATAGACAAAATTTTAGGGTTGTCTACCGAGAAGAGGCGCTGCTGCCGATGCGCAAGACCCAGTTGTTGCTGAGATCCGTGGAGCAGTTGGCCGCAAGTCCGTTTTGACGAATCACCTGTTGCAAATGGCTGGCGTCGTCTTGCTTCAGGCTGTCAATTTCGCCGCCC
>JANRKP010000030.1:0-151505 GCA_033763415.1 Candidatus Melainabacteria bacterium
GGCCAACCAACGCCAGCAGTAAAAAGAAAAACTCCATACGCCACCACACCCTTCAGCACAAACCAGACTATTCTTTTAAGGATGTTATTTATTGTGCGTGAAACCCTACAAGACGCACAAGGGCTCAATGCCCCCAGGCAAGCTAATACATAAAGAGGAACGGCTTAGACTACCAAAACTTACAAATGCTCTAAAAGCTATAGCATGTTTAATCTATAGGGATCTGACTCTCAATTCTGAGTGTTGTATTAGAATCGCCACCAATTTCAGGGGTTGTGCATTCACCTATAACATTTACTGTTGTTCCATTACTGGCAGTATAGCCCACAGACGCTTCTACTCCCGTATATCCACCACCATAGTTTGTACTAAGCTCTTCATATTTTACGCCTCCTGTCAGAAGGTCATCACCAAGAGGGATAGTACCATTCACCCCTATCTCTAGCGTTTGATGAGTAAAACCCAGGTCATAGTTTTTTAATTCTGTTTTAGCATAAGCAGAAATCGTGGGTGTCTCGCCCTGTTCTCCAGCACTCGCAAAAACACCTCCTCTAGCCCCTGAGTAAGTAAAACCGCCATCTCCTCCTGTAATAATCGACGCATAGGTACCCGTGTTTACATTTTCTAATGGCTTAACCTCCACAGAAGCGCCCGTATAAGCCTCTCTACTACCTTGCTCTAATGAGACATTGGGCTCACCAGTAAACGTGGCACCTATATATGGCGTTACTGTTACTGAAGGCTGAAAGCCATCGGCAGGTTCTTCAACGGAACCTCCTCCAGAGGCGACAGAGATTGGGACAGCCCCGTCTATTGTAAAAGTATTTATAGTCGGACTCCTATCCGAACTTAAGTCAAATAAATGATTTCCTGGATTTTCTGAAGACGGACTTGGTTTTTGTTGAAACAGACTAAAAGTAACTGGCCCCTCTGTAGCAGAAACATAAGTATTATTATAACTTGGGACCCCTGATGATCCCGTAAAGCTAAACGAGCTTGATACAATGGCCCCCGACTCTTCTGACGGCCTTGTAATTCCTGAATCGGTTGGCAATGTCAATCTGTCAGAGCCAGATGGCTCATGCCGCCGAGGTACCACACCCTGCAATGGTGCACTACTATTATTCACTCCCACATCCATATCCACTTCCCCTTTATTTCTCTTCCCCTACCCATCCGTGTTTTGATTAAGAATCTAAATACTCTCTCCTTAATAAGCATAAAAAAAGATTCTTCATGCTTTTGAATGCAGCTATTAAGATTTTTATTATTTGTTTTAAAAAGATTGATTACTCTATCAGTTACAACCGTGATAGGCATTCAAATATTTGGTAAAAAAACACAGAATGCTGGGCGCCAGCGCCTAAAAATAGGTGCGATGGAGGGAAACCGGGCTGGCAGGATAAGCCCTGGCCCAAGCGGGGTTTGTAGGCCGAGGGGCGGCAGGGGCCTGCACCACAGGAAAGGGCTGAGGGTTGGGATTGGGGCTTACCCCTACCGGAAAAGCCCCGGCATAAGGTGCCCATCCCCCCAAAGTGGCCACGGACTGGAACGAGTCCGCCGTTGAAAAACCCGCACCCGGTTGAGAGAGGGCTGCCATTTTCGGATAGCTGGTGGCAGTCGCAGGCAGTCGGGCCACATCCACATCGCCACGATGGCCCAAAATAGCGTCAAACAGGGCTTTTCCATGAATCAACGTGGCACGCTCCAGCAACCAACCGCTGAGCAGCAGCGCAGGTATGGCCCCAATGGCAGGTGGTAAATAATCGTGGACAAACCGAAAGCCTTTGAGCATTGCCTCGGGGTTGGCCTGGCGAAACACACCTGCAAAGGCATTTCCCAGGGTTCTAAATAACCTGCCCAAGACGCCCGTGGCTTGCGTGGGCAACCTTTCATAAATTGCTTGGCTCGTCAGCGCTTCGGGCGCAGGCATAACGGTGTTTAAGCGACCACGCAACACTTCCCAAGCCTGCTTTAACCCGGCCATTGGGCCGGTGGTGCCCGGCCGAACAATCCGGTAGCCATAAGCCTTTTCCAGTTGTCCTCGGGTAAAGGTTTCCACCATGCGAATGGCCAACCAACTGGCCGAAAAGCCCACCACTTCCCGAAAGCAGACCTCGGCACTTTCCCTTTTTCGGTAACGAACCTCCTCGGGCGGCCCGGGCAACATGGAACTTCTCAGCGCCACACCACAGCGCAGCGCAACCTGTACCGTGGTGTACAGCAGCGCAGCACTGGTTCGCAGGCTGGTAACATCCTGAATCAGGGTTTGACCGACGTTGTTGCCAATGGTTAGCAAGTTTTGCCACCGAGACATTACATCCACCTCCCCACTCGGGGCGTCAATGCCGGAGAGATGGTCATAGGAGCCAGTGTTCTGACAGGAACTGCGGCAGGATAACAGGCTGGCGAGAACGAGGTCTGCGGATTCATCCCCCAAGGCGTAACCGGATTGACACCATAAGCGCTAATTATATCCAGCCTGCTCGTAAGCGCTGGTATTGGCCGCGGCAACGCCTGGGTAGGAGGGAGCCTCAGCGGCGTGAACGAAGGCGCTGGGGCAACTTCTGCAGAAGCCTCTTCCATGGGGGATTCTCCCTCCCGACGCAGAATCCAGTCGGCCCAGCGCTTTTCCAAACCATTGCGAAACCACCGATCGTTGAGCGTTTGCAGCACCGTTCCGCTTAAATAGGCCCCCACCAGCAGGCCCGTGGCCACCACCGCAGAGCCCGCACGGTTAATGCGGGCAAAGTACCGGTTCACTTCCGGCGCCAAACGACCGACCCCGTGACCTTGCTCAATCCGAAACCATTCGGGCTGTTGCAACGTTTTGGCAAAATGGTCGGCAAAGTCGCTTAAAGTAGCCCTGCCATACACCCGCGCAAACAAACTCCCCCGAGTGGTCCCCAAGTCCTTGGTTTCAAAGACGTGGGATAAACTGTTCTCAACGGCCTGCAGAACAGGCTTTGGCGTACCACTTTTAAGCAAGTCCTCCAGCAAAGCCCGCGGGGCCAGCCGAGGACGAAACGCCTCCAATGCCTTGGCCGTCACATCCTGACAGATTTGCAGCGAGAAAAAGCCGCCCATCGTACCGACCACTTCGATAAACACGCGCTCCAACTGGTTGCGAATTTTATCTCGTTTGGGCACCGGATTGGGGTTCCAGGCGGGCGTATCGGCTATAATGCGTAACACCCCGACCAAGGAGCGCGTCAACATCGCCGACTTAATGAGGAAGGGAATTTTCCGCCCCAACTGACCGCCCAACGGAATCAGCATGGACGTCATTGGCCAATGAAACATAGTGTGGGCAAGGGCGTTTAACACAGCAGTCAGCACTCGATCTTCAACGTAACGTGCCATCTATCGTTTATAAAAATCACCTGGCGCAGCAGCAAGCAGAGCGGCAAGCCCGGCTAAACCTGTTTCCTGCATACTAAAACGTGAGAAAAAAAGCAGGAACCCACGGGCGCAAAAGCCTTTGTGCTGAATAACGCAGGGAACATTCAATTCCACCGAATACGAAAGAGAAGCCACATGGTATCAAAACAAAACATCCAAGCAATTGCCTGCCTCTGAGTTGTAACAAGTCGCTCTGGATTGTTTCATATGCATGCCGCCCACAGGGGTCGCCCCCAGAGCTCTCAAAAAAATGTTTCAAAAAATAAAGCCACGCTTAGCAAACGCTAGGCATGGCATTGCGGTTTGGAGTTGCTGCTTGGGATACAGGTGATGGGATCGCGTCAATAATCAATCAAGAGAGAAAAAACGAGAGAGGGAGAGAGAGGCAAAGGTTACTGCTATTTGGTAAACACTGGATTGTTTCAAAAAATCGTTGAACGTGGAAATCACCGTTCACAGCGAATCACTGAGGTCGTGATGACATTCAATGTTTTCGCGTAGTTTTTCGCAATAATTTCGCGGAGCAGTTTCCAGGTGTAAGTAGCGCAGCGACAGGCGTTTAGACAAAACTCAAGGACTGAGCGCACACCGTAACCACACCGAAAATGCGTGTAAAGACGCTGAAGCCAACACGGCCTAGACTCCGTGACGCCACCAATTGGCCCGCTGCAGGGTCAGTACCAGCTGTTGCTGAACGTGCTGCTTGGGCACCACTTCTACAAAAGGGGGGTCGGAAGCGAGCCGTTGAGCCTCCTGGCAAATGGCGCGGTGGTTAAAAAACAAAACCCACTCAGTCGTGCTGGCCTTGGGCTGACAAAACCGGTGAAGCGGTGCAGTGGCGTTCATGGAAGCATCCTTATTTTATGAGTCGTACAGTCGCTATCGCCAAATTGTGGTGTTAACACAATTTTTTTGAAATGAGCGCTGTTTTACCGGATCAATTAAATCCAAAATTTCAGTCAAAACCCAGTCAAATCAAAAATTTAATTCAATAGCCCAGCGCCTGAATAACCGAGCCATCAATGCTCAACAGGTTTTAACCTAATGGCTTTGATTTGAGGGCTTTGATTTGGGTGTTAAGCAAATTATTCCACACAAACAAACCCCAGTACGATTGCTCTGCGGATTTATTTTCAACTAGTGCTAAAGTACTAGAGAGCACCCAAACACTGATGAAGAGAGAACATACAGAAAAACAAAACCACTCCGACTGACAAAAACCCGACCACCCTAGAGAACGGCACAAATATTCAACATTACCAAATATGTCGTTCAAAGCAGAAAATCTATTTTTTTACAATTTTAAAATTGAAGTCTCTAAAAGAGTCACCGATGCACTAGCAACATGGAGAAAGCCCACTAACCAGTTGGCTATACCAGCCCTAAAAGCAGTACTGGACGAACTTAATACTTTAACACAGCATTTATCGTAAATACGTCTGCATCCATCCATTTCTCTGAAACGCAACAAATCCTGTTGTACCAATAGTTTACGCACCTTACCTGCCTCTTTATCAAGAATCAGGTTAATTTTGTCTGTGCCATTTATTACCCAATGAAGGCCTCATCCCAATTATCCAGAAAACTGAAAAGGAAACCCCGCCATGTTTAAACATCTTCCCGCCAAAACTGCTCTCCACTCTCAACTGCTTGCTCACAGTCAATGGGTCTGTAGCCTTAGCCTGGCCACCTCATTGTGGTTGGCGCCCCTGCATGTTCAGGCAGATGGACTCCTGGGTGGGGCCGTGGGCGGGGTTGTTGGTGGCGTGGGCAGCTTGGTGGGTGGCGTAACCGGGGGTGGGGTCTCCGTTGGCGGAGGGGGCATTTCCATTGGCGGCACAGGCGGGGGCGGTCTCTCCATCGGCGGGGGCGGCGTCTCTGTTGGGGGAGGCAGTAGTGGCGGCCTGTCGGTCAGTGGCAGTGGTATTTCTGTGGGGGGCACTGGCAGTGGCGGGCTAGAAGGCTTGAACAATCCAACCCAGACGCTTTCTTCCACGTTAAACCTACTCCAGCCGGGCGAACCAGGCTCCGGCGAGGACGGTATCCCGATCGCCCCAGGCATCGTCTCAAAAGGCGGGTTAGTCAAGCTTGGTCAGGCCGCACGGCGTGGGGTCCATTTATTGGCCATTCCAAACGAACAGGGCGGTATTTCACTCCAACCGATTGAGCGTCTAGGCAGCGATAAGCTCAACAACCTTAAGCAGCAAACCGTTGGATCACTACAACCTCTCGTCGATCACAAGCTCAACAACCTCTCCAACCTCAAGCAGCAAGCTATTGGGTCGGCGACAAATCTCGTCGATCACAAGCTCGACGCCGCTTCCAACCTCAAACAGCAAGCCGTTGGATCACTACAACCTCTCGTCGATCACAAGCTCGACACCGCTTCCAACCTCAAGCAGCAATTGGGAGGGGGACAGAGCCCCAACCCACCGGCTGGCGGAACGCTCCCACCCATCTCGGTGGGCGGTATCGGCAGCGATTTCTCCAACCCCCTGGGTAATGTTGAACTTGGCAATGCCACTGGCAGCACCCCAGGGAGTGTGCTGAATTTGCAAAAAGGCAACGGACAGAACGAAGCCCAAAACGAGTTGGTCAATATCCCCATTGCACCACTAGAAAGCGCCAACATCCCCAACACTCCGCTGACCCAGATTAAAACCCAACAGGGCAACGATGGCGGCAATTACCAGGCAAGCAATAAATTGCTAAGCAGCAGCATTGTCAGTGGCAACGGCAACAGCCAAAACAATGCCATCAATCTGGCAACCGGCAGCGGAAACCAAAGCTTTAACCAAGGGCTGGTGCAGGCCACCACCGGCTACGGCAATAATACAAGCCAAAACAGCCTGGTCAATCTTAAAACGGGTGCGGGCAACAACACCGTTCAACGTTCCGTCCTCAACATCAACACGGGTCACGGTCAGGAAAACAGTCAGGCGCTCGTCAATATCAATCAAAATCTCAAGCTCCAAAACGCCTTGCTCAATGTCGCGGTCGGACAAGCCTCCAACCATGCGGGCAACTCTCTGGTTAACGTGGCGGTGGGCAATGGCAGTAACCACGGCGGCAATTCCTTGGTAAACCTGGCCGCAGGCAACGGCAGCAACCAGGGGGGTAACAGCCTGGTCAACAGCGCGCTCGGAAACGGCAACAACCAACCCGGCGCCAGTACGCTACTCAACCTGGCCGCAGGCAACGGAAACCTCAGTTCCGGCAACCCGGGGGGCGGTAACCCTGGCGGGGGCGGAGGAGGCGGCGGTGGTGGTGGCCTCATTGGCGGAGGGGGCGGCGGCGGATTGTCTGGCGGGGGAGACAATATAAGACCCATTGGCAGAACCAACACCTTTGCCAGCCTGGTGCCCCGCAACCTCGAAGCAGACAAAGACGTGTCCGGCTCGCTGGTCTCTAAAAGCTGTGATCCAGATAGCCTGAGCCGACTCATCCAGGTTAAAGGCATCCAAGGGCTGCGCAGTTTGGATAACAACGAATGGTGCTGGTTAGACGCCAAACAGCTCCAGCACGCCCTGTTTGAAAAAGGCGTCAAGGCCACGCTGGTTCTCAAAGGAAACACACGCAACGCTCAGGCAACAACCATCAGCGCCAGTAGCAGTCAAACCATCGCCATTCCAGAGCCGGAACGCGCCCCGCTGACAGACATGCTGATGCTCACCCACAGTACCTACAACCTGGAAAAGAGCCGGGCCGCAGGCCTGTACAGCGAGCCGCAACTTTTAGAACGCGTGGCCCAGAAGTTACAAAGCCAGGGCCTAGACAGCACCATGGCCCTGATTCTACTCAACGATATTCGTCAACAGCAGCTTCAAAGTAGCGATTCCGTCGTAGATGCGCTGATTACCCTCATCCGGCTGGAATCCACCACGAACACCGCCAGCCATTCCCCTCAACCGTAAAAAAGAATCGTACCGCCTAGCAACAAAGACGATTGACGTGTGTTATGGTAGTAACGGTTTATGCGCCAAGACCCCTTTAAGGCTCCAGATTGCAACAGGAGCCCTGTCGCAACGACCCGCTGCCTGCAACCACCCGTTCGTTTCCCTACTGGAGTGTTTCTATGCTGACACAATCCGCAACCTCAATTCCAATGGCCACATCGGCACGTCGCCATCCTGCGGCAAATCCTGCTGTTACACCAGCCGTTGCCCAGGCCAGTCCAGGCCCACGGTTTGGTCATCGTTATTGGATGACGGGCACGGCGGAAGAGGTGGATGAGGCGGTTCAGTATATTCGTAAGCAGGCCAAGGGAAAATTTTCCGTCATGGCGCTGGAATACGATCGCCGCACGGCAGGCTTTTACCGGGGAGATAACCCGGATAACCTCAAGGATGTGACCATTCGCACTGGTAAAAAGGACGTGGCGCTAGGGGTGGTTAAAAAAGCCAGTAACGCCGTCTGGTCTGCGTTTATGTTTCCGTTGCGCCCGCTGCACAACATGAAGAACGTTTCGGAAACCGTGAAAACCGCCACGGATCTCATTTATGTGTTCGGAACTATTTTTGTGCCCATTTTCCACCTCTGCCATCTGGCGCTGGTTCCCACCATTTTGGGCGAATTACTGGCCGAGGTTTTCAGCTCTAAAATTCATCCCAGCGGACGCGAACTGTACAAAGCCAAAGAGATTGTCAAACAGCACGAGCAAGGAAATTTCGACCTGGAGAAGGGCCAATTTCTCAAAGACTAAGAGAGAGGTTCCGCCAGCACCACAGAGACCGCCTTTTGATGGCGCTTACACGCTTACTGAGGAGCCGACATCGCCACAGACCGCGTCTCGGTTTTTGGCGCGGGCGCGGAAGAGGCCGTTGCTATTAAATTGACAAACCGCCGGAATAAGTAATGGGCGTCCTGCGGACCCGGGCTGGCTTCCGGGTGAAACTGCACACTAAACACGGGCCGGGTTTGGTGCCGAAAGCCCTCAATGGTGTGATCGTTCAAATTAACGTGGGTAACCGCCAGTTCGGCCGGAAAATCTGTCATCATCACGGAATAGCTGTGGTTTTGGCTGGTAATGCTAATGCGTCCGGTCTCCAAATCCTTCACCGGATGATTGCCCCCATGATGGCCGAACGGCATTTTTTCCACCCGGGCCCCCAAAGCCAGGCACAACAACTGGTGGCCCAGGCAAATGCCCAACAGCGGCATATTGTCCGCCAGCAACTGCGTTACCAGGCTCACGGCGCCCGTCAGCACCCGCGGATCGCCCGGCCCATTGGAGAGAAACACCCCATCGGGCCGATAGGCCAGGACCTGCTCATACGTGGCGTGGGCGGGCAATACGATCAGCTCCTTCACGTAGGGTTGCAGGCAGCGCAAAATGTTGCCTTTCATTCCAAAATCAATGGCCACCACGCGGTTGACCACCGGCCCTTCGGCATAGCCCCCGCCCAACAGGGTATAGGGTTCTTTGAGCGTGACGGCAGAAACCAGGTCTTGATCGTCTAGCGATGGCTGCCGACGGACCTGCTCCAGGAAATGAGGGAGATGAGCCCCATCTGTTGTAATACCACACTTTAAAGCACCCAACGCACGCACACGCCGGGTAATGGCTCGGGTATCCACCCCTTCAATGGCCACCACCCCGTGCTGATGCAAGTATTCGTTGAGGGGTTGCGTGGCCCGCCAGGAACTGGGCTGGCGGTGCAGCCTGCGGACGATAAAGCCATTGACATGCACCCGGCGCGACTCGACGTCCTCCTCGTTTACGCCGTAATTCCCAATTTCCGGGTAGGTCATCATCACCACCTGACCGCGATAGCTCGGGTCGGTCAAAATTTCCTGATACCCCGTCATACTGGTGTTGAACACCAACTCACCCAGACAACTTCCGGCAGCCCCGACGGAAAAACCTGGATACACGGCGCCATCTTCCAGCACCAGCCAGGCAGGCGATTGATCTACAGAAAACACGGAGGCGGCAGCCGTTGCACTCATGGTGGGGAAATCCTCAGCAAGACAGGGAATCGGTGAATTGGTGCTTGATGAAATCAATTCATTCGTTATCCATTCAACACCAAAAAGGAAAAGACCAGAAAGGAAAAAAACGCAACGCTCGGCTGGACAACTCCGAATCCGCGCTTGCAAGATAAAGGTTGCTCAAGTCCTAAAGTTGCGCCTTCATCACAATAACCGCGATGGGTCCACCAAAGCAAACACAAGCCCAGGGGGCGTATTCTCCGTGGATGTTATGACCGAGGCGTTTCAAGGCGTGGGCAGCGTAGCAACAGGCGTTTAGACAGAACTCAATGACTGAGCGAGCCGCCGCCCAACAAGGCAGAAAATACCTGTCAGAGCGTTCACGGGGGATGCGCCCTAGCGTAACGCAGGCAAGGCCCACAAACGATTCGTCATCCAATTTAACAACGACAGCTCACGATAGGTGGGCGGGCCATTCTCGTTGCCCTCTTCCGAGAGGGTTGCCTCGCCCGTCTGAATGACAAATTCGCCGTTGAGCTGCCGTAAAGAAGGCCACAACACCCCGTGGTATCGCTGCTCAAACGTATCGGCCTGCTCGGTTAAGGCCGTAACCCGTTGCAGAAACCACTGCGTTTGTATAGGTGTGGCCTGGGGTAGCGGCGTAAAGTAAGCCGTGGCCTTACCCCAACGAAGGGTTTGGGGATGGCGAGACGCCAGACAATCATAAGCTGGCATCAATTAAGCAATCACCTCAAACCGGGCAGGCTGATCGTACCAGAAGTTCTGACCGGATTCTCGACCGATTTGAAACCGCTCGCTGATGTTGGTCAGCGGAAGCCCCCACACCTGACCACGAGTGTCCACCGCCTTGACGAGAAAGGCTTCATCGTGGGCCTTACCGTAATCGCCATCCACTTCAACACTTTCGGCACATTGCATATTGGGCGCGTGGACCAACACCACCCGGTTGAGCGGTGAAGTTGCCCTATCCGTGCGAACCACAGAGGACAGAGATGCAAAGTTGTAACCGTTTGACATAGGGGTCTGGTACTCCAAAAAACAAATCGAAAATGCTTTGCAGCATGCAAACACAAACCCGCCTAAAGATTGCGAAATACGCCCCCCTTGTTTACAAACCCGGGCTAAAGAGCCGGTTTTCCGGTACACTCATTCATTGATGGCGCACTCGCATTTTGCCACTGCTACTGGCAACGCAAGCCGTTCAGTAAACCGATTCCGTAAGCCTGTTCAGTAAGAAGGTTCCCCCACACAATGCCCAAACGCTCCGATATTCGTCGCATCCTGATTCTGGGCGCCGGTCCCATTGTGATTGGTCAGGCGTGCGAGTTTGACTATTCTGGCTCGCAAGCGTGCCGGGCCCTGATGGAGGAAGGCTACGAGGTTATTCTGGTCAACTCCAACCCGGCCACCATTATGACCGACCCCAACCTGGCAACGCGCACCTACATCGAACCCCTCACGGCCGATGTGCTGGAAACCATCATTGCCCGTGAACAGCCCGATGCCCTGCTGCCCACCATGGGCGGGCAAACCGCGCTCAATTTGGCGCTGGTGCTCTCGGAATCCGGCGTGTTGGCGCAAAACGGCGTGCAGCTCATTGGCGCGAATATGCAGGCCATCCAGGTGGCAGAAGATCGAGAGGCGTTTAAGAGCCTGGTTGGCCGAATTGGTCTAGAGTGCCTGCGATCGCAAACCGCCCGCAGCCTACCAGAAGCCAAAGCCATTGCCCAGACCCTTGGGTTTCCACTAATTCTTCGGACCGCCTTCACGCTGGGGGGTTCCGGCGGCGCGGTGGTAGAAAGCGCCGAGGCGTTTGATGCCGCCGTTGAACATGCCCTGGCCGCCTCGCCCATTGGCCAGGTGCTGGTGGAAGAAAGCGCCCTGGGGTGGAAAGAGTACGAATTTGAGGTGATGCGAGACGCACGGGACAACGTGGTGATCGTGTGCAGCGTCGAAAATCTGGACCCCATGGGCGTACATACCGGCGACAGTATTACGGTAGCGCCAGCGCAAACCTTGACAGACAAAGAATATCAACTGTTGCGTAACGCCTCTATCAACATCATTCGGGCCGTTGGCGTGGATGCCGGAGGATGCAACATCCAGTTTGCGGTCCACCCCAGCACGGGCCGGGTGGTGGTCATAGAAATGAACCCCCGGGTGTCGCGCAGCTCGGCCCTGGTGAGCAAAGCCACGGGCGTGCCCATTGCCAAAATTTCCGCCAAGCTGGCCGTGGGCTACAGCCTGGATGAAATCACCAACGACATTACCCAAAGCACCCCGGCCAGCTTCGAGCCCACGATCGATTACGTGGTGACCAAAATCCCCCGATTTTCGTTCGAAAAATTTCCGGGGGCCGACAACCGTCTCTCCCCGCAAATGAAATCTGTTGGCGAAGTGATGGCCATTGGCCGCACCTTCCAGGAGTCCTTTCAAAAGGCGCTTCGGGGCCTGGAAGTGGGATTAGACGGCTTTTCGTTTCCAAACCCACCCACCCCCATCTCTGAAGCGCTGCTGAGCGAGCGCCTGCAAAAACCCTCCTCCAACCGGCTTCAATGGGTGTATACGGCGCTGCATCAAGGGTGGTCTTTGCCACAAATCTATACGCTTACGGGCATTGACCCATGGTTTTTGGAAAACTTTCGCCAGTTAACGGAAACCGAACAGAAGCTCCAGCAACAATCGCTCCAGTCGCTTTCCACCCAGGACTGGCACTACGTAAAACAGCAAGGGTTCAGTGACGCGCATTTGGCTCGACTGTTAAACGCCAGCCCTGAGCAAGTAAAGGCCCAGCGTGAGCAGTACGCTCAGGCTTCCCCTACCTTTAAGGCGGTGGATACTTGTGCCGCCGAGTTTGACGCCCAGACGCCCTATTTCTACTCCACCTACGATGGGCCTGAAAATGAGGCCCCCAGCCCAGATGCTCCTACGGCTAACAAGCGGGTGGTGATTCTCGGCAGTGGGCCTAACCGCATTGGACAAGGCATTGAGTTTGACTATTGCTGTGTTCACGCCTCTATGACGCTTCAAAAACTGGGTTATGAGGCGATTATGGTCAATTGCAACCCGGAAACCGTTTCCACCGACTATGACATTAGCAACCGGTTGTACTTTGAGCCGCTGACCCCGGAAGATGTGGCTGCCATTTTAGCCCAAGAACAGCCTATGGGCGTGATTGCACAACTAGGGGGACAAACACCCCTTAAGCTGGCGCGATCGCTACAGGGCCACATTGCGTTGTTGGGCACCAGCGTGGATAGCATTGATGCGGCAGAGGATCGGGACCGGTTTCGAGACATTTTGGAGCGTTTGCAACTCCGCGCCCCGGCTTCTGGCATTGCACGAACGCCCGCAGAAGCATTGGCCGTGGCCCACCAGATTGGTTTTCCGCTGTTGGTTCGCCCCAGCTATGTATTGGGCGGGCAGGCGATGCGCATTTTTTACAGCGAAACCAGCCTGCTCGACTACATTGAGAACGTCGTGCCCATTGGCCCCGATTTGCCCATTTTGATCGATCGTTTTTTGGAAGAGGCAATGGAGATTGACGTGGACGCCATCTCTGATGGAACCAACACCCACGTGGCGGCCATTCTGGAACACATCGAACACGCCGGGGTGCACAGCGGGGACAGTACCTGTGTGCTACCAGCCCAATCCCTCTCACACGAGGTTATACAAACCATCCACCAAGCTACCCATGCTTTGGCGCAGGCGTTAGGGGTTCGCGGCTTACTGAATATTCAATTTGCACTGAAAGATAACCAGCTATACGTGCTGGAAGTCAACCCCAGAGCAAGCCGAACGGTTCCCTTCGTGTGCAAAGCCACGGGGCTCCCCCTTATTGAAATTGCCGTGCGCGTGATGCTCGGAGAACCACTCTGCGGCTTTGACGAACTGCTTCAAGCCAGAGGGCCGTCCGCCGCTGGGCTGGTTGCAGTCAAAGCGCCCGTGTTTCCATTTATCAAATTCAGAGAGTCCGATCCACGACTCGGCCCAGAAATGCGAAGCACTGGCGAGGTAATGGGCCTAGACCGAAATTTTGCGATGGCCTTTGCCAAAGCCCAGCTCGGAGCCGGGCAACGCCTGCCCACCGCGGGCGGTATTTTTCTAAGCGTGAATGATTTTGATAAGCCCAAAGTGGTGCCCATTGCTCGACAGTTCCAAACGCTGGGCTTTGAGCTGCTTGCCACCGAGGGCACGGCGCATTATTTAAGCCAACATGGTTTAAACGTCAAAGTTTTAGCAAAAAAGCACGCCGGTTCGCCCAACGCCGAAGAGTGGATCGCCGAAGGCCGTATTCATTTAATTTTGAACACACCCATTGGCGAAAACGCACTGACGGATGACTCCTACATCCGCAAGGCCGCCGTTTTACACAATATTCCAATGGCGACCACATTGTCTGGGGCAGAAGCAATGGCGTTAGCGATTGCCGCACTGCAACGGCAGCCGCGCTTTGAGGTTTTCCCCATTCAGGAAGCCGTTATCCAGCAGGCTATCTCGCTATCCAGCCAATAGTGGATGCCCTCACATAAGGTGTTTTACAGGCTTTCTGATTAGATAGAAAAGCGGTTGTTTAGAACGGGATGTCATCTTCGGTCATCAACGATTCTGACAAGGCATCAAATGGGTCGGAAGCAGCGCCTGCCGGGGCGACATACGAGGTGGGTGCCTGAACAGCCGTAGATGCATAGGCTTGAGCTGGGCTAGAACCCGCCATGGCCGGTTGTGGCTGATGTTGGGCCAGAGGCGCGTTAGTATTTACTCGTCCACCCGCAGGAGCAGCAGCACCCGTTGTTGTGCCCGATGCACCCTGAGCCACCAAAACTGCAACCGGCAGCGCAACCAAACGTTCGACGCTGTTGGCATCCACTTCAAACAGTTTTTTATTGGATCCATCTGCCGACTGAACACTGCCAATCATCAAACGACCTTCCACGGAGACCGCTTCGCCCTTGCGCACTTGCTCTGCAACGGCATCGCCCAACTGACGCCAGCAAACCACCTTGAGGACGAAAAACTCCTGTTCCCCGGCGGCTTGCGCACGACGAGACGGAGCCATGGGAACCAATAATTCAAAGGTCGTCACGGGAACGTTGTTCTCTGAAGTGTACCGGCGCTCCGGATCGGCTGCAACGGTACCAGCAATGGTTACTCGGGCTAACGACATCGCAAAATCTCCGGCTAGTCTTGTAAAGATGGAAAGTAATTCCCATCAGGGACTGGAAAGTCTCGATAAAGAGACAAAGCGGCTGCTAAAACACACAACCGCCCGTCCTCACTTTTTTAAAAAGCGCACGTCTTAGGCGTTGGCATTATCGGGCGCAGAGGGTGCTGCCGCCGGTCCGCGATCCCGGTCTCTGTCGCGATCCCGGTGATAGTAGCCACCGCCGCCGCCGCCACCTTCTGAACCAGAAGCGCGTTGCGGGTAATCTCCCGAGGAAGAACCGCCGCCGCCGCCAAAGCGACCGCCACCACCACCACGACCGCCAAAGCGACCACGACCCATTTCACGGGTATCGCGTTCGCCACGCTCACGGCTGGTAACGGGCGTAACAATACTGGGTTTGTCCAAATCAATGCGGTAAGTAGGCCGCAACAGGCTCAAACGGAGGATATCCTCATTCAACCGGCACGCGTTGTTCATCTCAATCACGCGGTTGGGGAAGGCCTCGAACAACATGTTGATAATATAGCCTTCTTTCTGGCGTTGAATGGGGTAAGCCAAACGCTTACGGCCAATACGATCCAGACGAAGAATGCGGCCTTTCAGGGCCTTCACATAAGATTCTACGGCACGAATACTGCCTTCCAGCCCGTCATTTTCTACGGACGGCTTAAAAATAATGAGCGCTTCATACGTGATCACAGAAGGACCTCCACGGGATGGTTTTTTCAAGAATTTTGCCCCAACACGTTAACATAAAGACGTCGGGAGTCAAAACCAAAGTACCCTGCTAAACCCGCTAGCACTTAACAGTTTTGTTACAATAAGGTTTTATCCGAAGGGCATCGGCCAAACGGAATGTGGGGCTTACGTTATCCTTTGCCAAAAATCTGCAGGCATCGTTCTGCGTGAAACTCCTTTATTGAAACCCGTTTTTAACGCATGATTCCAATGCCGTGGCATTCATCCCAACTGTACTTGGGCAAACGCCGAAAGGAGTCATTGCCGTGCCAGTTTCAAGCCCGCTCCACCAGCAAGCTCCGCAAAAACTATCCCAGGAAGAACTGAATCAGCGGCTCGCCGAACAGCTTCAGCAGTCTTGCATCCAGGATCGATCGGTTGCCCTGATCGGCTATGGCAATCAGGGACGTCCTCAGGCTCAGAACTTAAAGGACAGTGGCGTCTCCGTGTGTGTGGGAGTGCGCCATATGGACTCCGCCAGTGCGCAATGCGCCAAAGCGGACGGCCTTGCCATTGTGCCAATCTCTCTGGCAGTTGAACAAAACGACATTTTGATGCTGTTATTACCCGATGAAGCAATTGGCCCCTTTTACGAGACCCACCTGAGTGGATTGGAAGACGTTTTAGCGGAAAAATTTATCGGCTTAGCCCATGGCCTGTCGTTACAGGCGGGCTGGATGCAACCCAAACCACACCACAACGTGTTTCTGGTATCGCCCAAAGCCCAAGGGCGTGGGGTTCGGGAAAAATACCTCCAGGGTGGGGGCGTTCCTTGCCTGGTGGCCGTACACCAGGATCCCAGCCAGAAGACCTGGTCGGTTGCGCTTGCTTACGCCATTGCGCTTGGGTGTCATCACACGGGCGTATACAGCACCACCATTCGCGAAGAAACCGAATGCGACCTGTTTAGCGAACAAACCGTCCTGTGTGGCGGCCTGACGGCATTGATTCGCACCGCGTTTGAGACCCTGACAGAAGCCGGTTATTCGCCAGAAGTGGCGGCGTTTGAGTGCCTGTACGAGGTAAAGCTGCTGGCGGATCTGCTGCACGAGCGAGGCATTACCGGCATGCGAGAGGCCATTAGCCCCGCCGCCCGCTTTGGAGATGTCACTCGGGGGCCTCGGCTGATTGATGAACGGGTTCGGCAGAACATGCGGCAAATTTTGGCGGAGATTCAGTCGGGCCAGTTTGCGCGCGAACTTAAAACCGACGCTGAAAACGGCTATCCAACGCTTCATCAGGCTGTGGCAAACGGCGCCTCGCATCCGCTGGAGAAAACTTACGGGGCACTGTTAGCGCAATGGTCGCCCTAAAAAGCCAGAGAGCGGCACAACCAACCGGAGAAGCAGATTCTGCAAGCTAACGAGGCCGGAGGGGCGAGCGCCGACGCGAAGCCCTGACATTGGGCACAGCGGAAGCACGCCGGGAAGCCGCCCGCTTTTCTGCCGCAGAGGGCGCATAGACCGCGGGTTGAAATTCGTAACCCGCCCGCATGCCATCGGAAGCATCCCGAAACACCGCGTTGGAAATGGGGGTGGAGCGAATTTGAGACCCTTTCCACGAGTGGGTCAGGTGCTCCAGGTACTGATGGGTGTTATCCGTTCCGCCATTGAGGCTTAGGCGAATTAAATGGCCAATTTCCATTGGAAGAACGGGCCGATGCCAAACCTGGCACTGGCTTACATAGCCAACCACCGCCTCAACAGCCGGATTTAAGCGTTCTGCCAACGTTTTTCGCTGATAAGGCTCCAACAGCAACAGATGGTTCATTGCCCGATGCATGAGCGGATCGCGGTCATACCAACGCCGCTTGGATTTCGACTTCCAGAGGGATAGGTGGCGGTCCACACCGACGGACAACACACGCAGATGATCCTGCAGACGTTCCTGGTGCCACACATCGGACGTACCAGACAATAGCAAGGCAAATACCTGCTGACAGTCCGGTGGAAGGGTGCGCAAGGAGCGCACCAGCTGAGACACGGCCGGATCTTCATCGTACCAGCGCGGTGGACGTTGCGCCTCGGGCATTTCGTAGGAACTATCCGAGCCTGATTTTGGGTTCATTCCTTCTTTCACGAAATGCGACCTCCTCCACAAATCCTTTGCCCATTCGGCCACGGAATTGTTTTTAAACTGTTTTGACACCCGTGGGTTTCACCACGACATTTCTTTGTATTTAACGGTTTCACGGCCTTTCGCCGTCGAAGATCTCTAGGATTGGTAAAAAGTCGGACAGCAAAAAACACTCGCCACAGAACGGAAGGCTTTGTATTTCCGCACAAGCCTACACAGAGCCAGAGGCCTGTCTAAGAGATCCGTTATAAAAAAAGGCACGTTATTCAGAGCGCTTTATATCGTTTGTAGTTAAAAAATTTGAGAACGAGAAGAAACTAAGATTTGAAAAAAGTAGACATCAATAGCCTTGAGCCCGGTTGGTCATTCTACGCACATAGAACGTGTTGGGCTCCTACATGAATATCGCTGATAATCCGAATTTCTGTAGGGTGTTGTAACAAACTTAAAAAGCCGCCATCATCGCCATTCGATCCGCTTTGACTTGAAGCGAAAAGACAGCTTCTGCTTGAGGAATCTGGTTGGCTTTGAGCAATACAAAATAAACACCGCTGTTTAGCGGCGTGTCCTCAGTTCAGTGATTCGTTCAAGTGCTTGTCTAGCATACTGACCAACGCCGACTTTTGATGCACCCCTACCATTTGATCCACGGGCTGGCCCGCCTTAAACACCAACAGGCTGGGAATACTGTTAATGCGGTACTCCAGAGCCGTTTTAATGTTGTCATCCGTGTTAATTTTACACACCTTAACCTTACCGGCATACTCTTTGGCCAACTCTTCCACCAGTGGGGCCAGCGCGCGGCAAGGACCACACCAGGGGGCCCAAAAGTCTACCACCACCAGCGCATCGCTCGACGACAGAACCTCGTTACTAAAAGAATCGTCGCTGAGTTCTTGTATCTGCACCATGGATGCGCACTCCTTGAACGATCAAACAAAACAATCAAAAAAATGAGGGAGCAGCCGACCCAGACACCACAACAAGGCTTCTGGCAGCGTAACGCCCTTCGTCTTATCTTATGGCAGTCCTCGGCAGAAACAAACCCACCTGTAATCCAAGTCATCCACCCACGGGGGCCGTATTGCCTGGTTGTGTCAATGTCCATTGCGGTTCGGCCTGTAACGGGGTATGATGCCTTCACTCTATCAGTGTGCCCACTTTATCTTCCATACATCAACGTCTCTCTAGCGCTTGTGCGGAGGCCTGTTCGTTTTTCTATGACACTTACCCAATCCGGCTCCGTTCCCTTCCGTTTTCCCACCCGACTGGACCGCTACCTCTTTTTTCAGTTGCTGGAGTTTTTTTTGCTGGGGCTGAGCGTTTTTACGTTAGTGGGCTTTTTTTCCGATACCCTGCTGGATTTTTTAAAAGACATTCAACGTTACGGCATTCCGCTGGAAACAGCCCTTACCCTCGTTGGCCTGCGTTTGCCTTTTGTGTTTGCCCTGGTACTGCCCGCCAGCGTTTTTTTGGCCGTCCTTATTGTGTTTAATAACCTAAACGGCCAGTTTGAACTGATTGCCATGCGCATGAACGGCATCAGTTTGCGGCGTCTGCTATTGCCTGCCATTATACTGGGCCTGCTTTGCACCTTTGCCGATTACGCCCTGATTGACTACGTTGTGCCCCACTGTAAGCGTCAGGAAGAAGCCCTGAAAGACAGCCTGCTTAAACAAGATACGTTACCCGCCAGTAAAGGCGGTAGTTTTGAATTCAAACAGTATGACGACCAACACCGGCTGAAGCAGATTTTTTACGTGGGCCAGGTAAACCAGGGCCAGTTGCGCAACGTCACCATGGTGGATCTCTCCAAGCCCGGCATTCTTAACGTCATTCAGGCCAATCGCGGAGAACGCTTCCCGGACCGGTGGGAGTTGATAAACGCCAACTCGTACACCGTCTCTCAAAACAAGGACATGCTGTTTTTTAGCCATATTGGCCGCATTACCAAGCGCAGCGTTTTTGGAGAAGGCGCCACAGACAAAGCCGCCACCGAAGCCAAGCGTCCGTTTAGCTACTCCAGCCACCGGTTTGGCCAGCTTAAAAAGATTATTGAGACCAAGGAACAGCGCGGCGATGAAGTGGCCGGTATTTTCTACATTAAGCTGTGGGAAAAAATTACCCTGCCGCTCGTCTGCCTGATTATTGTCATTAGTGCGGTTCCCTTTGCCATTCGGGCGCCGCGCCAAGGGGCCGATCGTGGTTTTGTGTTTGCGTTGGTCGTTCTGTTTGGCTTCTACCTGCTTCGGGCCATTTGTATTGCCCTGGGGCAGTCCGGCTTTTTTCACCTGGGTGGTTTACTCGACAATGCGGGCGCATTCTTCATTGCGTCTTGGTTGCCGTTGGTGTTGATTGGTGGACTCGGCATCGGGCTGTTGATTCGAAAATCCAAGGTGTTGTAGCACCGGGGTTAAAGCCAAAAGCGGGGCTCCGTGCTTTAACTGTGGCCCCATCCCAGAGAATTACACCTACTGGCGGATGCTCCATTGAGTGGCTCGCGATAAGCTACCAAATAGCAGTGGGTAACCCAAAAAAACATTCTCAACCGGGTTTGCTGCTAAGAGAAGAGAGAACCGAGAAAACAAGACCGGGTGCATTGCCGTTTGCAGCCAGCAGCCTGCCATTTATTCCGTGCGTCGTAAAACCGTACCAGCACGAAACAACCAAACGGTGTTCATTCGTGTTCGATGTTCAAGCATTTACAGGCCGGGTACTTAAAAGGCCCGTACGAACGAAACCCAATGAAGCGAACAGGGGTGGTGTATTTTCTATGACACATTGCAGCAGCTCCCATCACAAATTCTTCTCTAGCAAATTCTTCCCTGGCAAACGGATTGGCCACTGGGTTGGGGTCTTGAGCTTCACGCTGGCGCTGGCCACCACTGGTGGCGCCGCTTGGGCTGAAAATCCGCATGCGTTAACCAGCATCGATTTTGTATCCACCGTCCAGGGCACGGACATCTTCTTCCATACGGGAAGCATTGTGCCCTACCGGGTATTGGAAACCGCCAGCGACCGGATGGTTCTGGAAGTTGAGCAGGTGAGCCCGGAACGAACGGTGAAAACCAACTTTGCCAACGCCAACAACATTCAACAGATCATCCTGCAACCCGTGGGAGCGCACAAAGTTCGCCTCACCGTCCGAGGGAGACACTTGGGCGTGCCCAACGTCAGTTTTCGAGAAAATGGCCAAAACACCGCCCAAAGCGTTGCCGCGTTCAAACAGCCAGCCGCTCTAACGGACAGTCGCCCGCAAGGCGGCGTGGCCGAGCAAGCCTTGTTCCATCCTGATACGCATCAGGCCGCCGTGGGCCGTGTCCCCAGCCAAGGCCTTGGCAAGGTAAGCGCTGCCAAAACAGACGCCAAAACAGGCATTCGCCCAACCACAGTTGCGGCACAAACAAACCCGGCGGCAATCGGCAAGCCCACCATGCTGCCCAGCAAGGCCGTGGCCGCAGCAACGGATAGAACGTCTTTGAAAGCAGCGGCGGTTGTCAAAAACCCGTCCTCAGCCGCCCAAAAGAACGCACCAGCCAACAAAGCACTGGCTGATAAAGTGCTGGCTAACAAAGCACTGGCTGACACGGCAATCTCCAGCGCCCATCTTTCTAACGCGCAGGCGCAACTGGCCGTTGCAGAGGTTTCTCCCGCACCCCCCACCGGCGAAGAAAGCCCACTGGCGCCCAGCGTCGGGGCTTCAGAAGCAACCGCAGCGCTCCCAACCCAGCATAATCATCCGGCAGCAGGCGCCAACAGCCCGTTTGCGCAAGCAGCAGAAACGCCTCACAGTGGCAGTATTTCTATGGAAAACTGGCCCAGCAACCTGGAGGGGGAAAGCCCTCCGCCGGAAGACAGCAACAACGCCGAAGACTGGAGCAGTTTCATTGGCAACGCCCTGGACTTGTGGCAGTCGGCCGTGGAACAAACCGGTGGCACCCTAATTCCCCTTGCAGGACTTGGCGGCCTGTTACTGCTGCTGGGCGGAACACTGATCTGGAAGTTTCGCCAACTGTCCGGCGCAGACGGACAAACCAGCCCTTACGGTGACAGTAGCGGCTTTCAAGCCTTTCGTCATCAGTACCAGCAACAGTTAGCGCAATGGAACGAAGCCCCCGAGGAAGACCGAGCCAACACCCCCTGGAACGATCGTCGCCTGGCCGGACACACCGCGGCTCCAATTGGCCTACACGGGCTGTTGCATAACCAGGAAGCACCCGAACTTTCCCAAACAGAGCGCATGCGAGCGTCCCAAGCCGTGTCTCTGCCCGCCAGCAAGGCAGCGGCGTTACGCAAGCAGGCCAATGCCCAGGGAGGCAAAAGCCTTCAGGAAAAAGCCCTTTCCGCAGACAACGCCTCGCAGGCCAACACTTCGCTCAACCGGCGTAATCTGCAACAGAATAACCGCCGGAACCAAAGTGCGCCTCAAACTTGGGCACAACCACAACCTACACTAGCAGAACGTTTGGCCGCCGCCGCCAATGGAAGCCCAATGCCCACGGCCAACGGATCCACGAACCGCGTAGCGCCGGTGCAACAGGCTTTGCACGCCTACAAAAAACAAAACACCAACGTGGACCGCAACAGCACCAAAGCGGCGTTCAATGCATCGCAACCGGCTTCTCCACTGCTGGAAAAACCCGCCGCACCCACTCCCAACAAGCAACCAGGCAGTTCAAGCGCTGGAAAACCTGGCATCCAGAAAGCCATTTTCCCCACCGTGGAAAGAACTATCTCTCACAACGACGCTCAGCGTCATATAGCGGGTCCATCCGGCAACAGCAGCCCTAACCAAAGCAATCCCAAGCCGGATAAAACAACCCCGAACAAACCGAAAGTCCCTGCCTCCAAAGGCATCGCGGGTACGACAGGCACCAGCACTCCCAACAGCCCCAACAGCAGGCCAGCACCCGGCAAAAACGATGGCGGTAACCCGGCCGTACTCGACTTCCTCCGTTCGGTAGCCGACATTATGGAAAAAGAGGGCAACCTGCAAATGGCGCGAAGCATCCAGAAAAACTTACAGTAACCCCCGTGGGTTGCATTCCACCGCCTTTAAAACCAAGTTCAATTCCATAACACATATACACCACCTGGCCTGCCCCACCCATGCGTCGTTTCAACACGCAAGAAGGGCGGGCTTTACCTTTTTTCCACACACGAAAGGCAGCCACATCGGCCTGGCGCAGCGCTTGTTGCGCGATCGGCTGTACTCGTCCAAAGCGCGTGGACATTCAATGTTTTCGCAAAGCAGCTTCCAGGCGCAAGGAGGCGCACCACCGGCACACTGAAATGGCCCGCAAGGGCGTTGAATATCGACATTACCTTGGCCAAGCCAAATTTTGTAAATCTGGGTAACAAACCGACGAACGGACCGTTTGAAACAACGTCCGGTTGGGAACCTCACTGATTAGAGGAGTGATCGCGGTGTGTTTCGGAACGTCATCGTAGCAGCTCGTCAACGCATTGCGTGCGGCCTAACTGTTTAGTTTGGCATTAGAAATCTGGAATGGGCCTTACTTTTGGCACGTCAGCCATACCAGCAAAGCACCGCATCCGGCTAAATTGGTGGGGAAGATACAGCCGCTACCGGGCAAAACACCCCCCAAAAAACCATCATCGAATTAAAAGACTTGCTGTTGGAGGAACGATTAATACAATGGCCCTGTTGGCACCCCACCCATCTCAATCATCCACCACGACTGATCCATCCGATTCCTTTCACTGCCATGCCCAACCGATCGAAGCCGTTTTAGCCCGGTTTAACTGCAACCCGGAAACCGGCCTAACAGAGCTTCAGTGGATGGCACAACAGAAAAAACTCGCCCAACAATACCCAAAAGGGTTCGGCAATCGTCACGGCGGGAGAATGCAGCGGCTGTTCCTGTCGCAGTTTAAGCGCGGCGTTGTGTTGCTGTTGTTTGGTGCGGCGGCGCTCTCTTTCTACCTGGGGCACGCAGAGGAAGGTTTGGCGGTATTGTATGCCACCATGGCCATGTTCAGCATTTACCTCATCACGGAACTTCAGGTGCAAAAGAGCTTTGGAGAGTATCGCGCAGACATTGGCGGCACCCGTTGCAGCGTTCGACGCGCTGGCAAGATATTTTCCATTGAACCGCAAGAATTGGTGCCCGGCGATATCTGGCTGTTTAGCCCCGGAGAGCTGGTGCCCGCCGATGCCAGAATCATCAGCCGGTTGGACCCCCACGAGGATCTTCAGGCCGATGAATCCCTGTTGACCGGAGAGTCCACCCTGGTGCTGAAAGACCCCAACGCGCTGCACGCCCCGGAGCAGGAATTGACTGGCCAACGCAACATGCTGTTTGCCGGAACACGGGTAAAAACCGGGCGAGGCGAGGCCCTGATTACAGCCGTGGGCCAACAGGCCACCGTGGGCCGGATTGCAAAAATGGCAGCCGGAACCAAAAAGCGGGAAACGCCGCTCACCACCTCGTTAAACCGACTGGGGCTCAAAATGTTTATTCTGGTTGGTATTTTGGCCAGCTTGGTCGTGTATTTGGAATCGAGTCGCGGGGCTTCCACGCCGGAAATGATCCGTCTGGCGCTGTTTATGCTCATTGCCGCCGTGCCGGAAATGCTTCCCTCTATCGCCTCGTTGGTGTTTTCCTTGGGGCTGGGTCGGTTGGCCAAAGAGCAGGTGATCGTCAAAAACCTCGCCGCCCTGGAATCGATTGGCAGCATCAGCCGCCTGTGTACCGATAAAACCGGCACGTTGACGGAAAACAACCTTTCGGTACATCAGGTATTCTTGCCCGACTTGGGCGTGGTTAGCTACAACCCTGCCTGGGCCGAAGCGCGGCAAATTCCGGGCCCTTCAGTGGAAGCGCTTCTGCGGGTGGCCCGACTGAACAACAGTACGGTCATGGGGGGCATTCGCGGGGTAATGATGGGAGACCCGATTGATGTGGCCTTGCACCGCTGCACGCCTGCCAGCCTGGAAAAAGGCTACCATCGCGTTAAGGAATGGGCGTTTGACCCCACCCACATGCGTATGGCCACCCTGCTGAAAGACGCCAGCGGCCAGTATCTCTCCATGATTAAAGGCGCACCGGAATCGATCATCAACAACTGCAAGCACTACCTGAACGCCAACGGGCAAGTGGTCACACTCACCCCGGGGCTGAGAAGCGAATTCATTCTGATTAACCGAGAACTGGCCATGAACGATGCACTTCGCGTGATTGGCTTTGCACAAAAGCCCATGCTGGCAGACATTGGTGATCCCTATATGGATGCCACTTTTGTCGGCTGGATCTGTCTGGTGGATCCACCCAAAGCAGGCGTTTTAGAAGCCATTGAAGCCTGTCAGGAGGCTGGCATTCAGCTTACTGTGATTACAGGCGACCAGAAGGCCACCGCCGCCATGACGGCCCGGAAACTGGGCATTTTAACCGGCCCCATTGAACAGCAGGTGTGGACCGCCGAAGAATTGCGTCAAACCCTGCTAGATGCCCGCCAAAAGGTGCCGGATACCGTGACCGTATTTGCCCGCACTAAGCCGGAAGAGAAACTGGCCATTGTAGAATCGCTGCAACGCAGTGGCCACCTGGTGGCCATGGTGGGCGATGGTATGAACGACACCCCGGCGCTTCAAAAAAGTGACGTGGCCGTGGCAATGGGTCTGCACGGAGCGGATGCCGCCAAGGACTGCGCCGACATTGTACTGCTCAACGATCGATTTCAGGGCATTGTCATGGCGATTTTAGAGAGTCGCGTGCTGATGCACAACATGAAACTGTGCGTACAGTACCTAATGAGCTGCAACCTGGGTCTCATTTTGCTCTTGGTTGCCGGAGCGCTCATGGGCAGCCAACTACCCCTCAGTGGTTTACAAGTCCTTTGGCTCAACGTAATTACGGTAACCCTACCGGCATTGGTCTTGGCTTTTGAGCCGGGCAACGCCCGAGTGGTGCGGCAGGCGCAGTGGAATAGCCAAACCGGCTTCCCGGCCCGAGGGGATATGATTTTGGTGCTGTACTGGAGCCTACTGATTGCCGGAGCTGGGCTCGCCGCTTTTCAAGGCGCGGTTCGGGTGGGGCACTTGCCGGTGGAAAGCGCCATTACCCTGACCTTTACCACGGTGGCGCTTACACAAACCTTTACCGTGTTTAGCATCGGGCAGTTCCAGTCGGGCACTTCCCCATCGCTCTTTTTGCAAGACTGTCTAAAAACCCCAATCACCTGGATTGTGGTTGCGTTGGCCATCGGGTTCCAGTCGCTAGCCCTGTACCTGCCCTGGCTACAGAGAGTGTTGGACACAATGCCGCTGGACGTCTGGAGCTGGGGAGCTGCGCTGGGTCTTTCGGTTGCAACCGTGCTGGTGGCCATGATGACCGTCGGCGGCGGAAGCGGCAGTGGTGAACAGACGCCACCATCTCGCTGAAGGTTGTCAGGACAGAGGGTCTAACGGGTCTAGAGGGCCCGCCTGGAATATCCTGCCGGGAATGTGGTCCACGGTGCTAACGGTCACCACGCCCAAGGGATCGGTTGGCAAAATGAGCCGAATCGCCGAAGCAGTCGCCTTTTTATCGCGGCGCATCACGGACAGCATCGCCGCTTCAGTGGCTTCGGGCGGCTTCGGGTAAACCAGCTCCAACGCCTGCAGCAAGCGCTGAATTCGCGTGGCGCTCTCTCTCAACAAAAGACCCTGAGCCAGAGAAACACGCACGGCATCCATCAGGCCCAAGGCCACCGCCTCCCCGTGAAGCAAGGTGCCATAACCGGCCAAGGCCTCGTAGGCATGGGCAAACGTATGGCCGAGGTTCAAACTCATACGACCACTGGCATCCGAGAGAGACTCGCGCTCATCTCGCCGAACAACAGCCTGTTTAATCTCGCAACAGCGCTGTACCAGGGCAGGCAACTGAGACAACCAGGCGCTAGCCCCCTGCTCTAAAGAGTCCCACAGCGTTGGAGAGACAGAACGGCTGTCAGCAAAAGCGGTTTGCTCAATCAAAGCGTATTTCACTATTTCCGCCAGACCCGCCAACAACTCTCGCCTGGGCAAATGCGCCAGCACAGCGCGATCGCTGATGACCGCCAACGGCTGATAGAATGCGCCAATTGCATTTTTTACATCCTTGAGGTTCACCCCCACCTTGCCACCGACCGACGAATCGACCTGGGCCAGCAAAGTGGTCGGTACCTGGATAAAACCAACGCCACGGTAATAGGTTGCCGCGGCAAAACCGGTTAAGTCGCCCACCACACCGCCGCCCAAGGCCAACATGGCGTCCTGGCGGTTGAGCCCGGCTGCGTGCGCCGCCCCATACAGCGTTTCCACATTGGACAGGCACTTAACGGATTCTCCCAGCCCAACCACATGGCAAAAGACTCGAAAACCGGCATTTTGCAGCGAAAGTTGAAGGCGCTCATAAAACAGCGGCTGGGTATGGGCATCACACACCACCAGAAGACGCGAGGCTGAAGGCAAAACGCTTTGCAACAACTCTCCAGCGTTTGTCAGCAAGGAATCCCCCACCCAAATAGGGTAACCTCTGGTCGAGGCGGGAATTTCTATGATCAGTGGCTCTATAAGCGTCACAAGGAGGCTCTCTCAAAAATCAGTGGGGGGTAAAACAAGCTGAGATAAGGGCAAAGCTGCTACAGATCTTGTCTGTCTATAGGTAATGATTGCGTCCAGTAACGCCTCCAGCGTCTTTGCTTCCGGCAGCGCATCGGTACAGACAATAATCGGCGCCTGCTCGTAGTACGGTTGGCGTTGATGGTAGCGTTCCACAAACTGCTCGTATGGGCGCTCCACGGACAGTAAGGGACGGTTGTGTTGAGCGCTCGCAACGCGCTGCCAAAGGACTTCGGGCGAGGCCTTCAAGTAAACAACCAACGCATGGCCCAACGCATACTGTAATGTTTCAGTTTGGGCCAAAAGTCCTCCGCCCGTGGCAATGATTTGCGGCTTCTGGCTTAAAAGTTTAATCAGCGCCTCTTTCTCAAAATCTCGAAAGGCAGACTCTCCAAACTGTGTGAAAATCTCAGAAACCGACAGGCCTTTCTCCGACTCAATCCAAAGGTCCGTATCCACAAAGGGGCATTCTAAGCACTCAGACAAACGTCTGGCAAGCGTCGTTTTTCCAGCCCCCATATAACCGGTCAAAACCACGGAAAAATCAATCGGAACAGCAACGTCTTGCTTTTTGCTCATAAAACATTAACCCTGGTCAGCTTCAATAAACAGGTCATTCTCGCGGCATTAGAGTTTGGCGTGGGCTAAGCAATTCTCGAGACTGAAGCGCTTGACGAGACTGTGGCAGGCCGGGCAACTTATTGGATGATTTAGACTGCGATGAAGAAGGACCCGAAGCATTCCCAGAAGAGGAGCTATCTGAGACCGTTGACGAGGACTCGTCATCTGAAATAGCAGGTGGCGAATTACCCGAAGGGGTATTTTGACATAGCTTTATCGACTGCAAAGAAGACAAATGGACAACAGCAAGAGGTGTATCCAAACCCGGCTTAATACAAAAGGGTAGCGTACTCACCAAAAAAAGTTGCAAGACTAGGCAAAAGCGGGAATTCATAGGCTTATGTTCCCTGCAAAGAAGGAGATGGCTCACCCAACAGAGTATAGGGTGTTCGCAAGGCAGGCTTTATCTGTGAATTGGAAGTTGGCTTGGGAGTTTGCAACGAAGCGGGTGCCGTCTGCAAAGGGGCATCCATTTTGGTCTTTAACTCTTTGATTAACTCTCTGACAGCCTGATGATCTGGCGCATCCGGCGTTAGACGCAAATAGTTTTCATAACCCGCAAGCGCCTGCTCTGGCTGGTCAAGCGCCTGGTGGACTTGAGCCCAATGCAAATGAATTTCACCAATCGTTGGATCCAGTTGGATTGCCTTACGATAGACCTCTACCGCCTCAGCATAACGCTTCATTTTATAGAGAATAAAACCCTTGGTATCAATAGAAGCGGCACTTTCCGGCTGCAACAGTAGCGAACGTTCAACGGCAATCATTGCCTGATCCAACTGGCCGAGATGCGCAAGCGCGTAGGCGTAATTGTTGTAAGATTCCGCAAAAGGTTGTCCTGAATCAATAGCTCGCTTAGTGTAGAGCGCCGCATTCTGATAGTCTAACTTTTTTGAGTATAAAACACCTAAATCATAATTTAGCAGTTGGTTATTTTCAGCATGCAACAATGCAGATTTAAGAGCCAAAATTCCTTCATCAAGGCGATCCAGCTTGTCATACAGTAAGCCAAGATTGTAATGCGCCGCCACTAACGAAGGGTCTAAGGCTATCGCCATTTTGTATGATTGCTCAGCCAGTTCTAGACGGTCAAGCGCTTCCAGGACTGACGCATAGCTTAAGTGAATTTCGGCTTTGTTAGGCTGTAACTCAGTACAGCGTTTCAAAAAGGTTTCCGCAGATAATATTTGACCACGTGCTGCCAGTTGAATGCCCAGCGTGTAATAAAAGGTTACAAACGTCTCTTTAGGCGATTTTTCAGGCGTTGTATAAAAAAAACTCCAACTGTAGGCGTGTGAAAGAAAACACTCAGACAGAAGAGAAAAAAGCAGGAACGTGATCAAACAAGTTAGCTTTTTAAAACACATTTGATCAAGAATTCCTGACTACCAATATGAAGCAATAAAGGCCTATGGAATTAGAACAACAAGCCTGCTTCTCTTGCAGATTCAGCTAAAGCAGCAATTCGACCGTGGTAAAGATTCCCACCGCGATCAAATACAACAGAGCTAATACCTTTTTCTAATGCACGTTTTGCGATCGTTTCTCCAATACGCTTAGCCGCTTCTATATTAGCCCCAGAAGATTCTTTTCTGAACAAGGGCTCATAAGTTCCAGCTGAAACTAGTGTTTTGTGAGAAATATCATCTATAATTTGAACTGAAATATGTTTATTACTTCGATAAACGGCCAAGCGAGGACGCGTCGGGTAACCAATTAGTGTACGTCTTAAGCGATAGTGTCTTTTGCGTACCAAAGCTTTTCTGTTTAATTGTTTAATCATGATAGAACCTTCTCAAACTTACTTGAGTAAAGCTAGCTTACTATTTTTTACCTGCTTTTCCAGCCTTACGACGGACTTTTTCGCCAGCATAGCGGACACCCTTACCTTTATATGGCTCAGGGGGTCTTTTGGAGCGAATGTAGGCAGCTAAATCACCTACTTGCTGTTTATCTGGTCCCTTAATTGAAATTTTGGTATTTGACTCAACTGCCAATTGAATTTCTTCAGGGATTTGGATTTCAACAGGGTGGCTGTAACCTAACTGCAGGGTCAAAACACGACCTTGAACCTGGGCTCTGTAGCCTACACCAATAATTTCAAGATTCTTGGAAAAACCAGAATGAACACCAGTAACCATGTTTGCAACTAACGTTCTAGACAACCCGTGCAAAGAACGAGACAGACGATCGTTGTTAACACGAAGAATTGAAAGGGTCTTACCATCTTTAGAAAGAGTAATCTCAGGACGTAAGGTACGTTTTAAAGTACCTAAAGGACCTTTAACCTGGATACATTGCCCATCAATGGAAACTTCGACTGAATCGGGTACATCAATGGGGGCCTTACCTATTCTTGACATAAAAAGACTTCCTACTTAGCGTCTAAACCACAAGTTTAATATACGTAGCAGAGCACTTCTCCACCAACTTGCTCCTTACGGGCTAACCTGTCAGATAATAAACCCTTGGAAGTGCTTAATATTGCAATCCCAGCACCACCTAGTACTTTCGGTAATCTATCTACTGGTCTGTACACGCGTAAGCCTGGCTTACTTACACGACGTATGTGCCTAATAACAGCTTTACCTGTATCTGAGTACTTTAAAACAATCCTTAAATGGGCATAAGCTTTATCAGGAACTTGACGAATTTCATAACTGCGAATGTAACCTTCTTTAAGCAAAAGCTCAGCAATCTTGGTTTTAAGCTTAGACGAAGGCATCAGAACAACAGATAGCCCTGCCAAGCTTGCGTTTCTAATTCTGGTAAGCATATCAGCAATTGGATCAGTAATCATTAAAAAAGCCATCCTGTTGATAGAAATATGTACTTTATATTAACTAAAATTTACCAACTTGCCTTGGTAACGCCAGGAAGTTTACCTTGGTGGGCTAAATTTCTTAAACAAATTCTGCATATGCCAAACTGGCGATAATATGCGTGGGGACGACCGCAGAGTGAACAACGATTATGTAATCTAACTTTGGGATATTTTCCCTTAGCAGCTAGCTCTGTGCGCTTTTTCTCTTTTACTATCATCGATGTCTTGGCCAAAACGAAATCTCCTGCTTAAATTGTTCTAGCTAGCAACTGCTTGATTATGATGAGAAGACTTTTTGAAAGGCACTCCGAGTTTAACAAGGAGCGCTTTTGCTTCAGAGTCTGTCCTTGCAGAGGTCACAATAGTAATATTCATACCACGAACACGGGTTACTTTGTCGTAATTAATCTCTGGAAAAGCCAATTGATCTCTAAGGCCAATGTTGAAGTTACCATGTCCATCAAAGCTTCTTTCACTTAAGCCTTTGAAATCTCTAATGCGTGGTAAGGCGACCCCAATCAACTTTGCTGCGAAGTCATACATTCTATCGCCTCTTAAAGTAACCATAACCCCAATAGGCTGGCCTTCGCGAACTTTAAAACCTGCAATTGATTTGGTAGCTCTGGTTACGACAGCCTTTTGAGCAGAAATAGAAGTTAGCTCACTAAGGCCTGCCTCAATAGTTTTAGCGTTACCTGCACCATCCCCTAAACCTATATTAATAACAATTTTCACAAGACGGGGCACCTGGTGAATATTTGTATAGCCAAATTCCTGCATCAAGGCTTGTCTAATATCTTGTTCATAAATAGATTTAAAGGATTTCATTCTGTTTAACCTTACTATGCATTGTATCTCGAAGGGCAATTTATACTTTTTCACCAGATTTTTTATGTACTCTGGTAAAGCCGTGTTCATCTCTGAGCCTTCCCAATCTAGAAGGCTGACTCGTCTTTATGTCGAAAAACATCACGTTGGACACATGAATGGGAGCTTCCATTTCAAGAAAACCTGATTGCTGGCCAATCATTGGATTAGGCTTAATTGCCTTTTTGACTATATTTAAACCTTCAATGATAACCTTGTTCTTTTTCTTTAAAACTTCCCTAATAACTCCTGTCTTGCCTTTTTCTTTACCTGTAAGAATAAGGACTGTATCTCCTTTTTTTACAGAAAATTTTAATGGGACAATTTTTTTCTTTGAAGAAGTTTTAGATGTCTTTAACATTCATAGCCTTCATCTTTCTTGAATAATCTTGGAGTCAAGTTATATGACTTCAGGGGCAAGAGATATGATTTTCATATAATTTTTTTCACGAAGTTCTCTTGCAACAGGTCCAAAAACACGACTACCTCTTGGATTGCCATCTTTATTTATAATGACGGCTGCATTGTCGTCAAACCTGATCTGCATCCCATCTTTTCTTCGGATCGACTGATGGGTCCTTACAACAACTGCTTTAACAATGTCTGATTTTTTTACTTGACCGTGCGGTTGAGCATGCTTGACTACAGCCACTATAACATCACCGACGGTAGCATACTGCCTACCACCTAGAACTCTGATGCACATCAAATCGTGAGCACCAGTGTTATCGGCTACTTTTAGACGCGTCTGTTGTTGGATCACAACTAATTGCTCCTAAATTTCTTCTGTTCGTTTCAATATTTCTAATAAAGCCCAGTTCTTTTCTTTACTGTAAGGACGACTTTCTTGAATTTTTACTAAATCACCTATCAAGCATAGATTGTTTGGATCATGGGCTTTAAACTTCTTTGTTAAACGCAAGATTTTTCCATATTTTTTATGTGGCTGACGAACTTCAACTAAAACGACTACTGTCTTGTCCATTTTGTTAGATATAACTTTTCCAATTTTTTCTTTTTTTGACATAGTTACTTAGCAGTAGCCTCCAAATTTCTTCTGTTGCTTTCTATAAGTAGCATCTTCAATTGTGCAATTTCATGCCTTACTTTGCGAAGCTGAGAAGTATCTTGAAGCTGACGAGCCGAATTTTTGAGACGTAACTCAAACAAGTGCTTGTATAATTTTTCTAGCAAAGCACTTAATTCAGAATAAGGAAGACTTTTAAGCTCAGTTAGATTCATCATAGCCTCCACCTGGAAAGTTTTCTTTACAAATAATGCGCACTTTAATAGGCATTTTTTGTGCTGCCAACTGCATAGCCTTAACAGCTGTTGAACTTTGAACACCTGCAATCTCAAACAAAACTCTACCAGGCTTAACCAAACTAACCCAAAATTCTGGATTACCTTTCCCAGAGCCCATACGAACCTCTAAAGGCTTTTTTGTAACAGGCTTATCAGGGAATATCCGAATCCAAATTTTTCCACCGCGACGAATATATCTGGTCATTGCTCTACGAGAGGCTTCGATCTGTCTGCTAGTTATCCAAGCAGGCTCCATAGCTTGCATTGCAACTGTACCAAACTCAAGAGAAACCCCTCTTGTTTCAGTTCCAGTCATTCGACCTCTTTGTTGTTTTCGAAATTTAGAGCGCTTAGGAAGCAGCATTAAATTACTCCTCGTATATGTTTGGGTCTAAATCAGTCTAAGGAAAGACTACTGGGCTTTGCCTGAGACTGCTCGTTACGAGATGATTGATTACTTCTGTCTTTGTCTGAAGAATGAGACCCTGAGGGTCCATTTACCCTTCGAGGACGTGACTTTTTCGAAGAGCTTGCATTAGTTTGTGAATCTGCGTGTTGAGAGTCTGGAGTGCGTGACTTAATGTTAGGCTGAGCCATTTCGCCTGGGAGAACTTCTCCGCGAAAAATCCAAACCTTTACGCCTATGATACCAAAAACAGTTTTTGACTCGGCAAATCCATAGTCAATGTCAGCTCGAAAAGTATGCAAAGGAATCTGCCCTTCTTTTGTCCATTCGGTTCGAGCAATTTCTGCGCCACCTAAACGGCCAGAAACCATAATTTTAATTCCTTTTACTCCAGCTCTTTGAGCTCTTTGAATAACTTGCTTCATCGCTCTGCGATACGCGACTCGTTTTTCAAGCTGAGTAGCTATGGATTCTGCAACCAGTTGTGCTTCTGCATCAACTCGAGCAACTTCAATGACATCGAGTTGTATATCTTTACGGCCGGTGAGTAGCTGGAGATTTTTACGTAACTGGTCAACGCCTTGCCCGCCACGCCCAACAACGACACCTGAGCGTCCAGTGACAATACGCACTATCAGCTTTTGGGCCTTACGATCAATTTCAATACGACTAACAGAAGCAGACTTTAACTTCCGTTTTACAAAATCACGTATTACAAAATCTTCTTTGACATTTTTCGCATAAGCCTTTAAATCTGAAGAAAACCAATTACTTTCCCATGGGTGTATAATCTTGATTCGCAAGCTTTTCGGATGTACTTTCTGTCCCATAACTTGAAAAGGCCTTTCTTCAAATCTTGAGTTAAACTTTTTTAACAAAAATAGTCAGATGAGTTGTTTTTTTCTTAATTTTGTAAATTCTACCTTGAGCCCGTGGCTTAAAGCGACGATAAACAGGGCCTTCATCTGCATATACTTTGCTTACATACAAATGTTCTGGAAGCAAGCCATGAAGTTGTTTTGCATTGTGCACAGCATCTATTAATTTTTTTAAAACTACTGGAGCAGCTGCATAAGGCATCAAGCGTAAAATTTGATAGGCCTCAGAAATGGACTTACCTCTAATAACATCTACCACTCGTCTGACTTTCCTGGGAGACATTAATATATATTTTTGAGATGCCAAAGCTTCCATCTTGTGTTTCCTTAATTTAATAGCTATTTTCTTTTTGCCTTTTTATCAGAGCCTGCATGCCCTCTAAAAAAACGAGTGGGTGCAAATTCTCCAAGTTTATGGCCTATCATTTGCTCAGTAATATATACAGGAACGTGCTTGTTTCCATTGTGTACAGCTATGGTATGTCCAATCATGTTCGGTATCACCATTGAACGTCTAGACCATGTCTTTATAACAGAACGTTTAGTAGTAGTATTAAAAAGCTCTACTTTTTTAAACAAATGAGCATCTACAAAAGGACCTTTTTTTAGCGAGCGAGGCATGTAAAAGCTTCTCCGTATCTATTTCCGGCGATGAACGATTAGCTTATCAGAAGAATTTTTCTTCTTACGAGTATTGTATCCCAATGTCGGTTTGCCCCAGGGAGTAACTGGAGAAGGTCTACCGATAGGAGCTCGGCCTTCACCGCCCCCATGTGGGTGATCGACTGGGTTCATAACTGAGCCTCTCACTGTAGGACGTATACCCAAGTATCGAGTACGACCAGCCTTACCGAGAGAAACGTTTTTATAATCTGAATTATCTAGACTACCAACCGTCGCATAGCAGGCAGATAAAACCATTCTCATTTCAGAGCTAGGCAAGCGAAGAGTGGCATAAGCACCTTCTTTTGCTACTAGTTGTGCAGATGTTCCAGCAGAACGAACAATCTGTCCACCCTTTCCTGGTATTAATTCAATATTATGAACAACTGTACCTAAAGGTATCTGCTTTAAAGGCAATGCATTACCAACTTTAATTTCTGCTCCTGGGCCACTCTCTATGAAAGTACCCACCATTAAACCTTCCGGGTGTAAAATGTAACGCTTCTCACCATCTGCATATGAAACTAGAGAAATCCGAACATTTCTGTTTGGATCGTACTCAATAGTCAAAACCTTAGCCGGTATACCATTTTTGTTTCTTTTAAAGTCTATTTTTCGGTAGGTTTGTTTATGGCCTGCACCTTGATGCCTAACGGTAATCCTGCCAGCATTATTTCTACCTGCGCATCTAGTTTTAGAAACGAGTAAAGGTTTGTGAGGCTTAGAGGTGGTTATATCATCAGAGGTTAAGCGGGACATACCTCTAGAACCGGCTGATGTTGGCTTAATTTGCTTGACTGTCATTATTATTAAACTCCAGGGAATAATTCAATAGGATCGCCGTCTACCGAAAATATCGCTTTTAATTTTGGTGAAGTTTGAATCATCTTTTTTCCAGCTCGTTTACGATAGCCAGGAGTACGAATTGTCCGCACAGAAAGAACCTTTCTTCCTGGAAAAATTTCTTCAAAAACCTTTTTTAATTCAATTTTATTAGAAAACGGAGAAACTTCAAAAACATATTGGTTTAATTGTTGAAGTTGCGTAGTTTTTTCCGTAACTAAAGGCCTTTTAAATAGGCTTAAAGCACTTCCAAGGTTAGACATCTTTTGAGTACCTCAACTGGATTTCGTTCAAAGATGATTCCGTCATCAATATAAAATCAGAAGAAAGAATATCTTTAACACTAAGATTATGTGGCAAGCTTAGTTTTACGTTCGGCAAATTCCTAGAAGCCAAGTATAAGTTAGCGTTTTCTTCTAACTGGTAGTTAGCAAGTACAAGTATCTGAGCTTCGTGAATAGAAAAAGAGTTAAAAAATGAAGTTAAAAGCTTTGTCTTGGGCTCAGAAATAAAAGAAAAATCTTTGATAATACGTATAGATGCTTGCTTTGAAGATAAGGCTGATTTAATAGCAAGACGCCTAACCTTCTTATTCAAACTAAACTGAAAGTCTCGAGGCTGGGGACCAAAAATAACACCCCCACCTACCCATAGCGGAGAACGAATACTCCCCACGCGGGCGCGTCCAGTCCCTTTTTGCTTCCAAGGCTTTTTACCTCCGCCGCGAACCATCGCACGGGTTTTTGATGCCGCCGTTCCAGAACGGGCGTTTGCTAACTCCCTGCGCAAAGCCAAATGCAAGACAGACTGGTTGGGTGAGATTGCAAATACAGTCGAATCTGCATCAACAAATGCTTTTTTTCCATCTGGGGTTAATAATTCTAGCTGCACAGACATTAGTCAGTACTCCTTGAGTCAAATCTTAGCTTTTTCGAAAGCAGATTGTAACAAAACTGCCTTCAACACCCGGCAACGCCCCTTTAATTAAGACCGTTTGGAGTTCTGGCAAAACTTTAACGACTTTTAAACGCTGGACAGTCACAAACTGGTTTCCCATTTTTCCAGCCATTTTTAGCCCTTTGAACACTCGGCCTGGAGTGGTTCCTGCACCAATTGAGCCTGGCTGCCTGTGTGATTTAGAACCATGCGTCATTGAACCTCTTGCAAGACCCCAACGACGAATACCCCCTTGAGTGCCTTTACCAATAGATTTGCCGGTTACATCGACATAAACACCAGCAGCTACTTGGGAATGATCAATTTGCTGCCCAACCGTATATGTAGAAATATCATCTGAAGAAACGTGAAACTCTTTCAGATGGCGAAACAGCGGCAAACCATTTTTCTCAAGATGACGCACCCGCGCACGCGTTAGATGCTTCACCTTTCCTTCTACATAGCCAACTTGAACAGCGTTATAGCCATCAGTAGCCTGTGTTTTTACCTGGGTTACCGTCAGTGGAAGTAGCTCCACGACTGTAACAGCGACAGAGGACCCATCATCTTCAAAAATTTGGGTCATGCCTCGTTTCCGACCAATTAATCCTGGGAAACTCACAATAATAAACCTTTCCACTGGAAGAAAAAAAGAGTAATAGACGCAAGCAGCAGATTTTGAATACTATTACAAGCGTACTTCAATATCAACACCTGCCGGCAAATCAATCCGACTGAGCTGCTGAGCAAAATCTTGATTTGGATCCAAAATATCAATTAAACGTTTATGAACCCTGAGCTCAAAGTGCTCTCTCGATTTTTTATCTGCGTGGGGAGAGCGTAGCACACAAAACGAGCGTCGAAGGGTAGGAAGCGGAATAGGACCCACCACTTTGCCTTGTGCGTTCTTTGCAACATCTACAATTTTTGCGGCAGATGCATCAATGAGCCGATGATCGTAGGACTGCAAACGAATGCGGATGCGAGGTCTTTTGGGAACTCGCTGCTTTTTGGATTGAGAGTGTGAGGATACCATACCGTCTTCCTACCTTGACTTTTAGGAGTTACTCAATAATCGAGTCCACAATGCCCGCTCCAACGGTGCGACCGCCTTCACGGATTGCGAACTTCATTTCTTTTTCAATGGCAACTGGCGTAATGAGGTTCACTTCCATCGTCACGTTGTCACCAGGCATCACCATCTCAACACCTTCCGGCAAGGTAATGGTGCCAGTCACGTCCGTTGTACGCACGTAGAACTGCGGACGATAGTTCGAGAAAAATGGCGTGTGACGACCACCTTCCTCTTTGCTCAACACGTACACGTTAGCCTTGAACTTGGAATGGGGCTTCATGCTACCGGGTGCAGCCAATACTTGGCCTCGCTCGACAGATTCCTTGTCAATTCCACGAAGCAGAAGGCCCACGTTATCGCCAGCCATCCCTTCATCCAATTGCTTACGGAACATCTCAACACCAGTAACGATTGTTTTACGGGTTTCGCCCAAGCCAACAATCTCTACTTCATCACCCACGCGAACTTTGCCACGCTCGATACGGCCAGTTACCACGGTACCACGGCCTGTAATCGTAAATACGTCTTCAATGGGCATTAAGAACGCTTTGTCAACATCACGCTTTGGTTCGGGAATGTGGGCATCCACTGCATCCATCAATTCCCAAATTTTGTCGACCCACTCGTCATCGCCCCGCTTGGTTCCGGGCGTACTTTGCATTTTCTCTAAAGCTTTTAAGGCAGCGCCACGAATAACCGGGATATTGTCTCCGTCAAATTCGTAAGAGCTCAACAGCTCACGAATTTCCATCTCGACCATATCCAGCAGCTCAGGATCGTCAACCATGTCGCACTTGTTGATAAATACAACAATGTTAGGAACACCCACCTGGCGAGCCAACAAAATGTGCTCGCGGGTTTGCGGCATAACGCTGTCGGTTCCGGCCACTACCAGGATTGCACCATCCATCTGAGCCGCACCGGTAATCATGTTTTTCACATAGTCCGCGTGGCCAGGGCAGTCCACGTGAGCGTAGTGACGATTATCAGTCTCGTACTCTACGTGAGCCGTGGCGATGGTAATACCCCGAGCCTTCTCTTCCGGCGCAGAGTCAATTGAATCGAACGCGCGCGCTTGGGCCTGACCAGCAGCCGCCAGCACGCCAGTGATGGTTGCGGTTAACGTCGTTTTGCCGTGGTCAACGTGGCCAATTGTGCCAATGTTGACGTGTGGCTTATTCCTTTCAAACTTTTGACGGGCCATTGTCCTACTTCTCCTTTACCTGTAACTGCTGAGCATGTTGCCAAAACTTGTACTAAAGGCCGATTTGTTGACAAAAAGTGTAGCAGTTATACCGAAACCCTTTTTGTAAATCAACTTAAAATCATCGCGCTTTAAAATTGGAAACAAGCTTTGAATCAACACGAGGCCAAAACGCACCTTCGTTATCATTGACAGGAAACCACAAACATCAACAAGAAAAAAGATATGCCCATGACGAGACTCGAACTCGTGGCCTTTCCCTTACCAAGGGAATGCGCTACCACTGCGCCACATGGGCATATTCGCTTTGAGGGTAAAACTTTGGGTAGGGTTGGATTCGAACCAACGTAGCCGAAGCAACGGTTTTACAGACCGCCCCCTTTAACCACTCGGGCACCTACCCTCACATAAACGCATATGCGCAGGCATTGAATGGATTTGCAGGAATTGCCGGCGATGGGATTCGAACCCGCAACCTACGGTTTACAAAACCGTTGCTCTACCGTTGAGCTACACCGGCCTGCCAGAGCTACCGACAAGCGTAGACACCACTATATGTTTAAAAAGATACGTGTCAACCAAAAGGCTGCGGTTTAGCAAAGCTGTTACGTTCCTGTTACTTATGCGCTTTGTAACAAATTACAACGGCCCCGATGAGAGGCTGGTCGCCACATGCAGGCGGCAATCGCCCACCACTTCCTGACGGGTATTAATGCGAGAACCATCCAGAAACGGCTGCAAACGACTATCCGCAAGCTCGCTAGCATTCAGCCAACCAAGCACCCGCAAGGTCTCTAAAGCCACTTGGTCCCGTATTGTATTGTTACCATCGGCCATTTTTATCAGCAAGCCCTGGCTTAAAGATGCGTTCCCAATAGCCAGGACCCCATCGGCACCAACTTTAGCGAGTAAATTTCCTTGACTTACCTGCATAATCAGGCTATCCACACGATTAAACCCACCTATCAGGGTTGGGTGGGCGGTCATTGCCTTTAAAATCGGCTGAAGAAAAGGATCAGAAACCAGTTTCGCGTATAAAAACGCCATTGAAAATAGCGAAAGATACACAATCGGAGCGCCACAGCCATCTATTGCACTAGGCGGCGGATTTTCTAAACAGGCAAATTGCTGAATTTCCTGCTGTATTTGCTGTTGCAATGGATGCTCCACCTGCAAATAGTTGCCCAAAGACCAACCATGCTTTTGACAGCACAGTAACATCGCGGCATGCTTGCCAGAACAGTTATTGTGGATAGGCTTTGGCGACTTCTGCGACTGAATTAACTGATAAGCGGCATCGGAATCAAACGGTGCGTGCGGGCCACAACCCAGAAGACTTTCGGAAAGAGACGCCAGACGCAGCAAACGACGAACCTCTGCCAGGTGTTGCGCTGTGCCGGTATGGGAGGCACAGGCAATAGCCAAACCCGAAGAGCCTAGCTCACAGGCCAATTCCGCCCTTAACAGAGGGATTGCCTGAAAGGGCTTGGCTGCCGAACGAAAAAACGTATGGCATTGTGATGCATACTGAGTTTGAGCCAGAATCTTCCCTTGCAGATCGACCTGAATAATCCAGCCTGCGTGGCGATTTTCCACCCATTGCCCACGCGTTTCTTCTGCCAGAAGCGTTGCCGGAATAATCTCAGAGGTATGTGAGGCGGAATGAACGATTTTAAGCGGACGTGACATTGTTATAAATGGTGCCTTCCATTGCTTTTACTACATTTTAGGCATTACCCGAGTAAAATACGCCAGCTGTTTTTTAGTTCAATGTCTCTGTAAAAAACAGCGCGAAAAATACCCACGCGGCCAACCGGCACAAACCTGTTTTTAAAACGTCCTTGCTTATAAATTGTAACAAAACCCCTTTGTGGTAATCCAATTGTTCCAATCCAATCTCAACGAGGCCCGCAATGGACCGGTTCGCACGCAATTGGCAAGTTCACACGCAATTTCGAAACAAGGTGCCTGGAGTCAGGAGTATTATACTGGGAGAAAGGATGCTGGCCGCATGAGAGCCCATTGTAAGACAATTTTTTTGATGCAGGTCCATCGACAAGCCAGGCAAGACGTGCGATTATAAAAGATGGTTCTGGCCAGTGCTAAGTCACCCGTTACCGAAACCCCTACACGGTTTGTAAAGCAGGAAAGCCCATGTTCAGCCCACACAAAAATTTATTGCTGAAAGACGCAGCTTTTAGTACCGCCTCCGATGATCCAACCCCGCATAAAAGCGTCTGGGGTCTTCGTTTGGCAGAAGCGCGCCAAGATGAAATGGCCCTGCCTGTCGCATTAGCCGGTGCACTGTTTGGCCACCTGCTGATTATTGGGCTGATTGTCACGGTTATCTTCTTGCTTCAGTGGTTTGGCATTAACATTCCTCTGTTTAGCGAGCCAACGTTAAAAGAAAGACAGATTGAGTTTGTGCTGGTGGACAACAAAGCGGCGCCACCAAGAGACAAGAACACCAAAAATCGCGCGGATCGAGCCACGCGGGCCGGGGGACAAAAAATTGCCAATATGCGCCAGGCAGAACCCCAGCGGGCTGCCGGAAATCCAGGCCGACAGGCGGCAGCGCAACAATCCGCTTCGCGCCCCGCACCGGCACAAAGACAAGTGGCAGCAAAGCCTTCTAAACCTTCTCAAGCAGCCAGGCCAACGCCAGCTCAGCGTCCTACGCCACAACCTCAGCCGCGTCAACCAATTAGCCAGGCTCGGCCTCAACAGCAACCGCAAAGGCAGCCTCAGCCAGAACAACCTCCCTCTCCCACACCCCCAAAAACGCCGCCAAAAGTAGCTCCCAAGGCACCACCCAAGCTACCAACCAACAACCAGTTGGCCACGCTCCCGCCCAGTCCTGCCCCGGGCGCCATTCGCGTGCCAGCCCCACGGGCTCCCAATCCCTCTTCTGTTACGGGACCGGTTGTTTCCACACCCGTCGGCACGAGTGGAGGCGGTCGCCCCTCTGGCTCGCCGGGTCCAAGCCAAATTCCGGGTCGTGTGTCGGGTGCATCGGCAGGAGGCGCTGGTCAATCCCTGGCTTCTGCCAGCGGCGGCTCTCGTGGCGGAACCCCAGGTACTGGCGGTCAAGGCGGGCGCGGTTCTTTTTCCCAAAGCGGCTCTCCCGGTGGGGGGGGTGGACCAGCCGGAATTGACGCGCTGCCTGAACCAGACTTTGGACCCTACATTGCCGAGCTTCAGCGACGAATCAAACGCAACTGGGCCCCGCCTTCCGATAACCGGAACAAGCGGATTGTGGCTCTGTTCACCATTGGTCGCGATGGTCGGTTGTTGGCCGTGAACATTCAGCAGTCTTCCGGGGTTCAAATAGCCGATGAAGCCGCTATTCGAGCGGTCAAAGCGTCGGCGCCCTTTCGTCCACTACCTGTCAATTTTCGCGGCAGCGATATTGATGTGCAGTTCATCTTTGACTACAACGTCTATACCGGTAAAAGCAGTGGTATCAGCTATCAGTAGTTAGAAATAACCTGCACAAACGGACCCAGACCGCTTACGGACTGGGGGCTGGGGGTGGCGCTTGATTGTTCGGCTTTTCTGCCACCGGAATGCTGCTTAAGTCAACCTCCACGCTACCAAAATCGGTGGAAAATCGACTGGCAAGATCGCCAAAATTGGCAGCCAACTGTGCTAAGGTCGCCTCATCCTCAGAAGCGTCATCTGCGCCGGGGCCCGGCGTTGGAGTTTCCGCCGAAAAGCGCGTTACGCTTTGAAAATGGTCCTGTCCAATCGACGTAAATGCTGGGTTGGACGGATAGGCACACAACGCCTGGAATTGGAACAATTGCCCGCCGAAGCGAGCAGCAGCTGGCAGTTTAAAGAGGTTGGAACGAAGACCTGTATCGTTCATGGGGCAAACGATTCTCCTGAATTGATGCTGTGACAACATTATTCAAAAGACAGTCAAGAGTAGAAATTGCCCCCCTCCGAATACTTACTTTGTAACGGTTCTGTAGAGTGACTTTACAGCCAATCTGGGCTGAATGAGAATGGGCTAAGCATTTTTTATTTGGATTGAGAGATTGTCCGACACTTAACATGAGCGATGCTTTTGAAAATCCTTCCGTAGAGAGCAACAAGCCGCGGCCGTACGTGCCGCTGCACGTGCATAGCCACTACAGCCTACTGACGGCGGCGTCTCGCCCTTCGGATTTAATTCGGATTGCGCAAGACAACAACATGCCCGCCATGGCGCTAACCGATAGCGGCACCATGTACGGTGCCATTGAGCTTTACACACAGGGCAAGGCCGCAGGCATCAAGCCCATTATCGGTTGCGAGGTGTTTGTGGTCGATGGCGAATACCTGAAAGAGGATCGCACCCGAAAGCCTAACTTTCACCTGGTACTACTGGCCAAAAGCTTTAAAGGCTACCAAAACCTGGTCGATATTGTCAGCGAAGGCCAGCTCCGAGGCTTTTATTACAGACCCCGTATTAACTGGGACTACATTGCCGAACGGGCAGAGGGGCTAATCGCCCTCACCTCGTGCCTGAACGGTCCTCTGGGGCACGCCATCCTTCGCGGCAACCCGCAAGAGGCCCGAGAGCGAGCCGCCTGGCTAAAAAACGTTTTTGGAGCAGACGCCTTTTTAGAACTCTCCGACCACGGCTCGGACACGGAGCGACAAGTCAACCTGGAGTTGGTTAAAATCGGGCGCGAGCTGGGCATGGATTGCGTGATTACCAACGACAGCCATTTTTCCAAGCCGGAACATATGGCCATGCACGATGCCATGCTGTGCCTACAGAGCGGAAAAACCCTCAACGAACCGGGACGGATGCGCCAGTATGGACCCGATTATTTTTTAAAAAACGGCGACCAGCTCGCAGCCAACTTCCCTTACCTGGAGCAATCGCTGGTTGAACGCGCGCTGGATAATACGTTGATGATTGCCGATCGGTGTAACCTGGAACTGCCAATGGGGCAATCCATTTTGCCAGATTACCCACTGCCAGAAGGCGCCAGCCCGGCAGATGCACTGCGCGACACCGTGGAAGAACACGCCCGCTGGCGCTATGGAGAAAACGGCATTACGCCAGACATTCAGGAACGGCTGGATTTTGAGCTGAACATTATTAACCAAATGGGCTTTCCCACCTACTTTTTAATCGTGTGGGATTTCATCAACTACGCCCGACAACAACACATCCCGGTTGGGCCTGGGCGGGGTTCCGCCGCCGGAAGCCTGGTGGCCTACTGCCTGGGCATTACCAACATCGATCCACTCGAGCATAACCTGCTGTTTGAGCGATTCCTCAACCCGGAACGCGTTTCGATGCCCGATATTGATATTGATTTTTGCATTGAGCGCCGGGGCGAGGTCATTGATTACGTAAGTCAAAAGTACGGCCAGGAGCGCGTTTGCCAAATTGCCACCTTTGGCACGCTGGCCGCCCGCGCGGCCGTTAAAGCCATTGCCCGCGTAATGGAAATCCCCTATGCCGACAGCGATCGCTGGGCCAAGATGATCCCGGGCATGCCGGGCACCAAACTGAAAGATGCTTTGGCCGAAGGCATGGAGCTACAAAAGGAATACGCCAATAACCCCCAGGCCAAAGAGGTGATTGATTTAGCACTACAGATTGAAGGCACGGTGTTTAACGTGGGCACCCATGCCGCAGGCGTGGTCATTGCAAAAGACCCGCTCCGCACCCTGATTCCCCTCCAACTGTCCAAGGAAGGCCAAGTGATCAGCCAATACCCGATGGGAGATTTGGAAAAATTGGGCATGCTCAAAATGGACTTTCTGGGCCTGCGCAACCTCACGATTATTCACAACACCCTCAAGCTGGTCGAACAGACTCAACCCGCCACAGAGGTGGATATGGACCACCCGCCCCTGGATGATAACGGCGTGTACAAACTCCTCACCTCTGGTGACACCGACGGGGTTTTCCAATTGGAATCAAGCGGCATGAAGGCCCTGGTCAAGGATCTAAAGCCCTCGGTATTTGAAGACATCAACGCGCTGGTGGCGCTCTACCGACCGGGGCCACTCAATTCCGGGATGGTTAAAACCTTTGTGGACCGAAAACACGGGCGGGCGCAAGTGGAGTACCTCCACCCGGATTTAGAGCCTATTTTAAAAGACACCTACGGCACCATTGTTTACCAGGAACAGATCATGCAGATTGCTCAGGTGTTGGCAGGCTATTCGCTAGGGCAGGCAGATTTGCTACGCCGAGCCATGGGTAAGAAAAAAGCCGATGTAATGGCCAAAGAGCGAGAAGGCTTTGTTAACGGGGCCATTGCCCACGGTGTGGATGAGACACTGGCCAACAACCTGTTTGACACCATGAGCGAATTTGCCGCCTACTGCTTCAACCGGTCGCATTCGGCAGCCTACGCGTTTGTGGCTTTTCAAACCGCCTATCTCAAGGCCCACCATCCCGTTGAATATCTTTCCGCATTGCTTTCCAGCGTGCAGAGCAGCATTGAAAAAATCCAGCACTACATCGGCACAGCCAAAGCGCTTGGCATTGCAACCCTACCGCCCGATGTCACCCGCTCTGGTCTGGATTTTACGCCCGATGGCCGCGCCATTCGTTTTGGTCTGGCCTCGGTTAAAAATGTGGGCGTTGGCGTGGTGGAAGACATTCTCAACGCCAGAGAACAAAAACCTTTTGAGAGCCTGGAAGATCTGCTACAGCGAGTAGACCCGAAAGTGCTAAACCGAAAAACCTTGGAAAGCTTGGTGCTCTGTGGTGCACTGGATTCCTTTGGCTACCGACGCAAACACCTGTTTGACAACATTGATACGCTGGTGCGTTTTGCCGAACAGCGGCGAGAACAGGCCGAAACGGGTCAAGTGTCTCTGTTTTCCAGCCTGGGAAGTGAGGCCGAAACCTACAGCGGACTGATGTTGGCAGGACGTGCCGACGAAGAATACTCACCCGAAGAGATTCAAGCCCACGAAAAAGCGCTTCTCGGCTTCTACGTCTCTTCTCACCCGTTAGATAGTGTTCGAGAGCAGCTCCCCATGATGGTCAGCCACGCCATAGGCGAGCTGGCCGAAGTTGCAGATGGAACGGAAGTTCGCGTGGGAGGCTTAATTGCGGATGCGAAGCGCCGGACCACCCGCAGCAACAAACCCATGTTTATTGGTGCGCTGGAAGATTGGACGGGCCGGGTGGAATTTGTCGCCTTTGGCGAAACCATTGAACGCTACAACGCACTGCTGCAGGACGGGCAACGCATTATACTCAGCGGCAAACTTCAGGTGCGCGGCGATGACAACGAAACGTTCAGCATTATGACCAACTCCGTTGAATCCTTAGAGGGCTGCACGCCGTTTACCCTGAGCTTTCTGCAACCACCACGATATGAGGATATTGTGCTTTTGGCTCGTATTTTGGTAGAGCACCGAGGGCAAACACCCGTTATTTTAAGCTTTCCCGATGGTACACGAATTAAAACCGCCGCCAAATTTTGGATAGATGGCAGTAAGCAACCCCAAGTGCAAGCCTCTGTGGCCCATCAATTTGAAGGCAAGTGCGCCGTCTAGCCGCTAAAACGCCCAACGAAATCAAGCGAAAAAGCCCCTGAGACAAACTCTCAGAGGCTTTTCGGCTGGGATCGACAAACAGAATGAGTACTTGACTGGCTGTCGGATCAAAGTCAGCAGGAAGCAAATAAGCTAGACGGATAACGCCATTGGGTTGTAGCCCAACGCACGACCGGTTTCCAGGTAGGTTTTGAGCCCAGAGAGAATCCCTGGCCAGCCACCCCCCACCATATGATAGGTCGGCGTTTCTCCCTCGAACTCATCGTGCGTAACCGTCAGACGGCAAAACTCGCCCTGCTGCTCAATGTGATAGGTCACGCGCGAAGGTTTGTCCTGCTGCATCGCGTCATCCCAGTGACCTTCAAAGCTGGTTACCAAGCGCTCAGGCGCAACGGCTTCCAGGACAGTTCCGCCCACCATCAACTGATTATCCGGGGTAAAGTATTGGAAAGGGCTTCCGGGCTGAAGGTTGGTTTGCAACCGAGCGCCGTAATAATACTGGGGAGAATGCGTTGGGTCGGTCAGCGCCTGCCAGAGCTTTTCCGGCGTGGTTTGAATGATGGTGACATACACGTGTTTTGGCTTCGTCATTGAGGATGGACTCCTTTCCAGTTGATACTTTAAATGAGACAGGGATTGCACCCACGGTGCGGCAAACGAAGCGATCCAACGATCGGCAATGTCTTGAATGGGCACCGGGTTGAGGTAATGGTACTTAAAGCGACCCACTTTTCGGGTCGTCACTAAGTTTGCAGCCTCCAGCACTTTGAGGTGTTTAATTACCCCAAAGCGGGTCATTTCGGCAAAGTGGGCTTCTATCGCTGAGGTGGTCTGCCCGTCCTGCTCTCGCAAAAGGTCCAATATGCGACGACGATGGGCATCACTCAGCGCACGAAATACGGCTTCCATGTCTCCATTATGTGACCAATTAGTCACGTGTCAAGAGAGTCACCAGAAAAATCCATAAACCGATCGAATCCTTCGGCCTCAAAGCCCCAGCCACGGTTGTTTCAGTTTGTTACATTCGTTGATATTTGCACCCAGTTTGTGAAACACGCCTTACAATAACAGATCCGAATCAGTCACACTGACCGTGCGGCTGGTTTTTTCTGATCGCACCGGGTTATTGCTTTCTCTGTGTTATTGTTTGTCTGCGATGCCCTTCGTAGGTTGAGGATACCCTGTTCATGCCACCGCAATTGCTCACTCCGTCCAGCCCAGTCGGTTGGGGGGCTTCTGGTTATGCTGTTTCGCCCCCAGCTCCAATGGGAAACGTCTACGGCGTTCCCAGTATTGGCGTACAGTCCTACATTCCTCTAGGCTACAAACGCCCGCTCGAACCGTCCGAGCAACTGGCTGTAGAACAAGGGCTACGGCGATGGATTCCCAAGCTGGGGGCGGGCTACAGCACTCCCATTCCTCAACTGTTAGCCAGCCCCGGCAAGTCCGCAATCATTAGCGGGCTCATGGGCGGGGGGTTTGCGGGAATAATGGCGCTATTTTTTGCCATCACCAGCCACCTGAAAGGCGCGTTGGCCCTGACCATTACGGTGGGTGCCGCTGCGATCCTGGGAACCATCGGGGCGGTAGAGGGCTTTTTCTCTCGGAGAAAGACCAACGAAGACTACCTGGATATTATGGCCCGCTTCCCCGTGGGCGCCACCAAACGCGATCTGGAATCCGACCCGGCCTACCAGGCACAACTGACCCGACTGGCAGCCCAAGCTGGCGGCTCCTCGGCAGCCTCTGCCAATACGCTGAGCGCCCTGGCCTTAATGACGGCCATGAGCAGTTCGGCCAACAGCGGTGGACGCAGTAGTAGCCGGGGAGGCAGTTACCGCAGTTTTCACGCGTAACCCACAATTATTTGCCAAGAGTCGTCACACCTGATTCAACAGATAAACCCTTGAGACGGATAGGACATCGCCTGTAAAAGGTTTTGCCAGCCACCTGTAGGCCTCGGAAAACTCGGAAAAGCAATAACTCCCTCCATCGAATTTGTACTCCATGGAGGGAGTGACATTATTAGAAAATATTGCTCACAAGGTATTGCGACAAGTAGATAAAAATTACAGCTTGATTCCAAATTTTAAAAGTGCAAGATTCATCAGAGAGTAACCAGCTACTGTCATAACAATAGAGAGTGCCAGGGCTAAATAAAACGGAATTTGTTTTTGAAGTAGCAAAGGCAACACGATAAATAATACTTGTGAGGGAATCACCATCCAAAAAATTGCATGCGCTAAATTGGCAACAGGCTGTGTGCTCTTTGTTTCCTCGTAAAGCCATATCATGGCTAAAACCGAAACAAGCGGAATGGAAGCAATGATTCCACCAAACAACGCCGATCGCTTTGCCAATTCGCTTACAGCAAAAATGAGGAACGCCGATAGTGTTAATTTCAAGACAAAGTAAACCATGGACTTATTATAGCCCAGTGCCCCTTCTTGGTAAGCTGATGCGCATCCATTCCCCCAGAAGCATTGGTGTCTGAATGGCTGGCGTAGGCCAGCCTGCACGCTACAAAAAGGACGGATGTGTGGCTTGCTTGCAACAGGCCACACCGTCCTGTCAGTTGTGCAAGGTTAAACCCCAAGCACAGGCCTGGAGCAGCTTACCGAATAGCTTTGGAGAAAAGCCCGGACAGGCTGAATATTATTCAAGTAAAATAACAATTTTATGGTGTTGATTATTGCTTGGCTGCTGCAATTTCTTCTGGACTTAGTTCCCAGTCGTTATTGAGGTCAAAGGTCCTTTGCCCCTGCTCAATTTCCTCCTGGGTAAGAAGCCCGTCATTACCGGCAAATATGGGAAATAACCCATTATCTAAAAACGCTGATACATTGGTTGCCTCATCTCGAAGATGCCCTCTACCAGGCAGGAAGCTTTCAGCATACTGGCCCGCTGCCTGTGTTCGAAGTTCCGCACTGGATGCCTTTCTGTCTGAACCACCCACAAACCCCGTCATGTTAGAAACATGCGCCAAATTAATACCCATAACTTTCCCCCTGACCCCCTCGAATAAATTTTATTGAACCTGTCTAAATTAATTAATTACTCATATACATTAAATAATTTATTTAGGAATTTTTGACCCAAATAGGTCCGTTTTAGATTCTCTTAAGAATTAAAAAAGTGAGTTTACCAATATAGATCCAGTTGAACTCGCTTTATTTAAGTTGGGATAGATCTGGGAACTGCGCCATGGCGAGTCAGGGTACACTGTAAACCAAATGAAATGTGGCCTTTTTCGAGTCAAAAAACCAATGGCTGGTGTAGGCCAGCCTGCGCGCTACAAAAAGGACGGCTGCGTGGCCTGCTGCAACCAGGCCAGCTCTTCTCCGCTCAGCAGGGGGGACAGTTTTTGCCAGACGGCCTGATAGTACTGCGCGAGCCAACGACGATGAAAGGCGCCCAGGCGTTCTGGGTCGATCAGGCGATTGTCAAACGGAATGTAGGTGAGCGATTCAAACGCAAACCACGTGGCCTGCCAGGCGGATTCCTGCGGAAAGGGCTGGGTGTGCGGCACCACCCGGTACAGGTTTTCCAACCGAATGCCACCCCAACCGGCCTCGTAATAGCCCGGCTCGATGCTGGTAATCATGCCGGGTTCAAACGCCGTGTGGGCCCGGCGATGAATACCGTTGGGGCCTTCGTGCACATTTAGGAAAGCCCCCACGCCATGGCCGGTGCCATGGCCATAATCCAAGCCCTGATGCCACAGACAGGAGCGCGTAATGCTATCAATCTGAACGCCATTGGTGCCTTCGGGAAACACCTGCGCCGCCGCATAGATATGGGCCTTCAGCACCTCGGTATAACAAAAGCGCTGCCGCGCCGTGGGCGCTCCCACAACCACGGTTCGGGTATCATCCGTCGTACCACAGCTCGTGGCATCCAGGTACTGCGCCCCAGAGTCGATCAGGCACAGCATACCGTGTTGCAGGCAGGTATCTTGGCTGGGCGTGCCGTAATGGACAATGGAGCCATGCGCCCCCGCCGCCAGAATGGTGTTAAAACTAAGCCCCACCAGGCCTTCCTCTTCGGCGTAAAGCGCTTCTAAACGCTCGGCCACAGCGGCTTCGGACAAAACCGCCCCTGCTTGCAGTTGACGATCCAACCAGGCCAGAAGTCGTACCTTGGCCCGACTGGCCTTTAGGTTGGCTGCCTGCATACCTGCAATCTCTGTTGCATTCTTCACCGCCTTGGCCTGCTCTACCGGGTTGGGCAGCTCCAGTGGCTGGGCGTTTGTTGTCACCGGCTGGCTATCAGTTGCCGCGCTGAGCAGATGAAATGTACCCACCGTCGTATGGTTGGGATCGACCCACACGCGGGCCTTGGGCGCATCACATTGCGAACCCGGAACACTCTCATCGATTGCGTTGGCTTGAACACCAGCCTGACATTGCGCCTTTAATACTGCCGGATAGGCTTCATACGGCTTTAACGTAACCGTTGCCGCAGCAAGCGCATCCTGGGCCGACTGTGTGATTCGCGACAGGTGGGTAAACAGGTAAGCTTGGTCTAACGTAACAATGGCATACGCCAAAAACACGGGATTATAGGCCACATCGGCGCCGCGCAGGTTAAACAGCCAGGCAATCTGGTCCAGCTTGGTCAGGGGGAGGCATTGCACTTGCTGAACCGCCATGGTTTGCCGAAGCTGACTCAGTTTTTCGGAAACACTGCTACCTGTATGCGTTACAGGTATCGAAAAAACTAAACTCTCGCCCACGGGCGGAATGGGATCCTCGGTAGCCCAGGGCGACTGACGGCGAACAACATCCACCAGGTTATCAGGGGTCCACCGCCACTGCGCCTGGGCTTTTTCTGCTTTTTTTCGCTGCAACAGCGCCCGGTTTAACGTTCGGTACTGTTGCAAGGACAGCGTAAACGGATCAACGCCCACAGAAAGAATCTCGGCGGGTTTAGCATCGGGAGCAGAAGCCGCTGCTTCGGGTGGTTGCCACACTTCTGCCAAAAAATCCGCCAATGTGGGTTCTCCGGCGGCCCCCAGCTTAACCACTCGAATCTGAGACACATCCACCTCTTGGGGCGCCTGTTCATGGTAGCGAGAATCGACAAACAGCCAGGCGTGTTGGCTATCCACAAAGGCAGCCCCCACGGAACCCGTAAAGGCCGTCAGCCACTCTCGGCGTTGGTGGGCTTTGGGCAAGTACTCGTTAAGGTGTTCGTCTTCCGACGGAATGAGCAGGCCCGCCAGACCGTGCACCAGCATTTGCCCCCTCAGAGCGGTTAGTTTTTCTGCCGTCAGACTAGCGAAGGGTGGATGATGCGTACCTGTCATCGTAGACGACACCTCTCTCTAAAGCTTAGATTCGATTAAATCACTGTCAATGACCGCAGAAAATTCATCGTTCAGCAGGAATGGCTCAACAGGAACCGCTCATTGACGACTATAATCGGCTACTATTGTAACCGGGCCAGAGGCAGTCCGCATCTGTTGAAAAGCGTAAAAGTCGCTCCCCTCCCTGGTACTGAAGGATGGTGCGTGGTTTGCCGAAATCTTTATCAAATGCCGAAAAATGTCGGTTTGAGCCCGACGTAGCAGCCCCAGCCAAGCGAGTAACCACGATTTTGAACCGCACACACCCAACAAACACGTCCAAGCAACCTTCCAGCGAATTGGTCGTAAACGACACCCGCAAGAAAACGATCGCCTTTGCAGCCCGCAAGGCCAATACCCCTTGGCGGCGGTTTATGGGCTTAATGGGCAAGCCCGGCCTGCCCGAAGGCCATGGCCTGTGGATTGTCCCGTGTACGAGTATTCATTCGTGCTTTATGCGGTTTGAATTCGACGCTATTTTTGTGGATCGCGAAGGCCGGGTCGTTCATTTGGTGGAGCGAATGAAGCCCTGGCGACTGTCTGCCGTGGTGTTAAAAAGTTATGCGGTTTTAGAGCTAAACCCCGGCACCATTGCCCACACCGGCACCCAACTGGGCGATACGCTCCGAACTGTTAGCCATCCCTAAATTCAGCACATCCAAAGCGCGCGCGCATCCATACAATCGCCCCCTTTGCGGCAAGCATCACACAGAGACGCTTTGCCCTAGACGCAATTTTTGGCTGTCAGGGTCTTTAGATTCAGGGTCTTTAAGATTGATGAACAAATTGATGAACAAGACGCTTACTTGTTCTCGATAGAAGCATTCCCTTGGGGTTTAACCCCGTAGCGTTTTGCATCACTCAATATGCTGGCGTAACAATTGCTTGGCTTGGCCAGTGCTTGCATTAAAGTAGAACTACCTGTTGAACATAAACCCACGATCAATCGGTCCAGACGAACTGCCCTGCAATACAGTATAAACACAGGAACCTGACGCCCATGCTGCGCTTTTTCTCTCCACTTGGCACTCAGCCTGCTGCATCAGCAGCTAGCACAACACCAGAGACCCGTTTATCAGCCAATCCCTGCTCAAGAGCGTCTAGCCTGCCCACGTGGCAAGCTGGGCCCGCCATCTCTGTTCGATTTTCCGCCCACGCCAATTTGGAAAACACCTTTGCGCAGGCCATTCAAAACAACAACCCAGGTCCGCTACAAGCCCTGTTAGAACAAGCGCGCGCATCCGTCATTCAAGACCCCACCCAGCCTTTAAACCACCAGGCCATGAAGCCCTATTTCGAAGCCAGAATTCAGGCCCAGCAAAGCAATGGGACCTATTTAAAAGGTTTGAGTCTAGAAACCCAAAAAGCACTCCAGCAGTTTTACGACCCCAGACGTGGACAAGCGTTGGAACAACTTATTACCCAACAGCAGTGGGATGCCTTATCCTACCAACGCAACCCGGAAGTCGAATCGCTGCAACGTGGGAGTAATACGCTTTTTTCCTTAAGCAACCGCAGCACACTGCTTCCTATCCAGCTACTGGTGGAACGAGCAGATGCGGCACTCAGCCAAGTAGTGAATCAAGGTAGGGAAGGGGTTTTGAGCAGCCTGAAAAAAAACCTGCTGGGCCGAAAAGAACCAGGCGTTCCTCCACTGAGCGAGCCACTTGCATTGGCATTTGAACAGTTTGAAAAACCACCCGCCGTGGCTTCTGTGGCCGAACGCCAGAAAGAGGCATTCCGTAACAACCATATTATTGGCCTGGCCACGCTTAGAAACGATCCTGAAAGCCTCCACATAGCAGAAGACTTGGACCGGATGTTGGTATTTTTGTTCGAAGCCCCGGAAGCAGAAGTTTCTTACCAAGACAAACGGGTTGCGTTGAGCTATTTACAGCCAAAAACCGCTCAAAACCAACAGGGAATGTCTTCCCTGCTACAAGAAACCGCCCCCCTTTCGCAAGATTTACAAGCAGCATTGGTTCAGTTTCAACAATCCATCCCAGAAGGACTTCAACAGCTGTTAGCCGGTCAGGATATTGTTGCTTTGGCCCAGGTTCGCAAAGGCCTCAACCACGCCAAATTCCTTTACGAAGGCCACGGTAGCGGTTACGGCAGAGACCGCAAGTTTAGTGTGCTGCCCTACGCCCAGGTTAAGCAAATTCCGTCCGTGGATCGTCGGCTGACGGAGCTGTTTTTGGCACCGGAAGGGCAGGTGCCTCGCGATCGGAAGCAGGTGGCGCTTAATTTCCTACAACCTTCACGGCCAGGAGAAGCCCTTGGACTAGACCCGGAAATCCCCAGCCAGGCCCCCTTGTCTTCTGAACTGCAAACCGCCATGGTGGACTTCAGTCGGGGACGGGTTCGCGCCACTGGTGGCACAACTGTACCCGCAAGTGATACCTACCTGACCTTTGCGCCAGACAATCTGCCAACCGAAGTGCAGCAACTCATTCAAAAACGAGACATTGCCACCCTGGCAGAAAAGCGCACGCAGGGCGGGTACCAAAATCCCCTCTTTCAACTAGTGGGCGGTGCTGGCGTCTCGTATCGCTTCCAAATGGCCGTGGTGGATTTTGTGGACAACACCCTGGGGCTGATGCTGCGAGACAGAACCATTCCTACCACTGATAAAGCCAAAGCCCTGCAAACTTTACGAGCGTTTAGTCCCAACCAGAATGGGATTCCGGCACTGCCAAACTTTTTACACCAGGCGCTGGCTGCACAAGCCAGTATGATGCCACAGGAGTTGCTTTCGCCAGCCTGGCAGCAACGCATTGACACACTGACCAGCCAACGGGATATTGCAGGGCTTGCCCACCTGCTGACTGAAACCCAAGGGCCACTATACCGCAGCCCCGACAGGATTGACGAGATTCCGTTTGGCACGGCAGTGGAAGCCCTGTTAACGCTTGCCTCCACAGAAACGCCATCCAGTCAGCGGGCCTCCTTTGAGGCCATTCAACAAGCCGTACAGATTTTGAAATCCTCGCCAACGTTTCAAGATCGGGTGCAGGAGCAATACCGCCCCGCACTGACACAGCTTGGCCGAGAGCTCAACATTCCACTGTTTGAAACCCGGCGCCGCTTTGGCTAGTATCACTTAGTGCTATGATCTTATAGTACAAGGCTTTTAAGGCAAAATTAAGCAGCGTCACAGAGGAATGCCAATGTTAATTGACGTTAAAAATCTAGTCATAAAAACAGGTAGATTCATTCTCGACCTGTGCAACTCTCTGTTTTTAATATTTTTAATCTCTTTCCCTTTTTTATGCACATTTCTTAGTGCTGCTGCAGACAGCTTAAGTGAAAATAAAATTCCATATATTTATATACTGTTACTAATTTTTGTAGTCGTCTCTATCATTTTTTTGTTTTGGGTGATGGCCAATTTTGTTATATATTTGGCTACCGATATAGCTGATAATCTAAGGATAATTGCCAAAAACACCCGCCCGGTGGAGATTGAAAGCATTTCAAATAATTTGTATATTGAAAAAAACGATAATGAAAAAACATTTTTGAGTAAAGGCATTTACGGTACTAACTTAAAGTGAACAAAAAGTAAGGTTTTGAACATTTTATTATTGCTTACTTACAGTTTTTGAAATTATCCGTAAATACGAAAAGAATACTTTGAAATTTATAGTGCACCGGTTGATGGAATCCTGCGCCGTGGCACTGCATCTCTACTGAAATCGACCGATACGATGATTGAGTCGTATGGGTATCCAGCAATAGGGAAGAATCACGGGTCATGGGCAGCAATCCGCAACAACTCACCCCGGATCGCTACGCGTACAACTTCTACAAAAGCTTTATGTCCAACCAGTTTGCCCTGTGTTGGACGCTGTTTACCAAGAAGACGCAGCAGCACTTTCTGGAATGGACGCTGAATGACGTGTACAAACGCCACCCACAGGCGGCCCAGGCGGCAAAACTGGGAATACCGGAAATTAAGCTGATGTTTGAACGCAACGACCCCAGCTTGATGAAGTCCTTTTGGAAACGGTTTTACTATAGCAGCAGTGCGTATGACATTTACCGTTACGGCTATTACGAAACCGTGGGCATTGAGGGTAAAACCGCCACCATTCGCATTACACTGCACCTGCCGGATGGACGAAAACCCGCCGTGGACGTGCAATTTATGAAGGAAGGCAATACCTGGAAGTTCGCCTATGTGGAGTCTAAACTGCCGTTTTAAAAACCTTCGCCGCAAGGGGGGGGGTGGAAGGCTTCCACGGCAATGCTTGGCACGGAAACAGTCGGTTTGCCTTATAATAACAAGCAGTTTTAGTTGGGCGTGTGTAATAGGCACTTATTGTGTAATGGGCACTGATAACAAGTGCTTGTAACGGGCACTTGTGACAGGTACTGAGGAGCAACGCATGACAAAGGTACGGTGGCGGCAGTTTTGTTTAGCAGGGTCCCTCAGTCTGCTGCTGTTGGGTGTTGGCGTTATGGGAACCATTCCCACCGCAGGGGCGCAAGTAAGCCAGAATGGAACCCAGAATTCAGCCACCATCGAACGCTACGGCGAGTTGGTCCAGGCCGCAGAGGGCTACATTCAGCAGGGACAGCTCACCCAAGCAATCGACACTTTGGAAAAGGCGCTACCACTCACGCCCGATGGCAGTTTGGCCACCATTCACAACAACTTAGCCGCCCTGTATATGCGCCGTGGCAATTACCACACGGGCACCAAAAAGGACTATCGCCAAGGGCTGGAAGACTACCAGGCCGCTGTGTACTACCTGGACTACGCCTGGCCGGAAGGTTTGGAGCGCAAACCGCTGCACACTAAAAACCTGGCCATTGCCAAGGACAATTTGGAACTGGGCTACAAAAATAACCGTATCAACCCCAAAGATGGTCCTCTACACTTGCAATTGGCCAAAGATCTTCGCACCCAGGGACGTTTTCGTCCCGCAGTGGTGGAGTACGCCAAGGCCAGAGAGCTGTCTCCTGCCCTCAGTGGAGAATCTCTCCAAGCCCTCGGGGATCTGTTTACGGTGCTCAACCGGGCGGACAAGGCCCGCAAGTATTACAATCAGGCAATTCAGGCGCTGGGTCCTCAATCGGGCGATGATCTACTGGTACGGCTGGGAAACGCGCAGGAGCGTTCCGGTGAAGTGAACGAGGCCATTAAAACCCTGGATCAGGCCTTGAACCGAAACCCGGCCAACCTGGGTGCGCTGAACCTGCTTGAAAAAATTTGGCTTCGAGAGGTTAAATTCAACCCGCGCAATGTGCTGGCCCATGCCAACCTGGGCAGCATTTACCAAAAGAAGAAAAATTACCCTCTCGCGCAACGGGCCTATCAAAATGCGGAAAAACTGGCCAATGAAGACGCGCAAACCCCGTTCGACGTGAAAAAGCTCATTCGGCTCAACCTCGGCACGCTGTTTCAGGAAACGAACCAGCCCGATCTCGCGCTAAAAGCCTATCAAACCGTTTTGCAGGCGGATCCCAACCACCTTATGGCCAACTACTACCTGGCCACCCTGCTGCGCGATACCGGAAAGATTGACGCCGCCCTTCAGCAGTACGGCAAGGTATTATCCATTAACCCCAGTTTTGAACCCGCCCGAATGGACCTGGTGGCCCTGGCCAGTCAGCAAACCGATCCCAATAAAGCAGACCTCGCACTGGCGGATCTCGCGAGACGGTTTCCGCAAGATGCGCTGCTCCAGGCGAAAATTGGAGAAATCCATCACAGCCGAAAGCAGTACGACAAAGCCATACCCGCCTACCAAACCGCCCTTCGGCTTGATCCCAAGCTGAGCAGCGCATCTGCAAACCTGGCCGCCGCCCTTCAAGCACTGGGTAAACATGCAGACGCCTACGACGTGGCGCAAAAAGCACTCATTTCCGATCCCAACAACGACACCCTCAAGCAACTGGCCGCCAACAGCAAAAGCCAACTGGGCGACGATCTCTACCGCAAAGCCTACGAGCTTCAGCAGGCGGGCAAATTAAAGGAATCCCTGCCGTTATACGAAAAAGCAGTCGCCCAACACCCAACCGATACCGATATTCTGCTGGCCTACGCCGTGGCGCTTCAACAAGATCAGCAGCTCGACAAGGCCATTCTACACTACCAAAAAGTAACCACGCTCAACCCCAAGCAGGCTCAGGCGCATTACTCGCTAGGAACGGCGTTTCATCAGAAAAAGCAATACCCTCAGGCCCGAAAATCATACAGCACGGCACTTTCGCTGGATAACACCCTGGAAGACGCCCGAAAAGCCCTTCAATCCCTGGATGATACCGAAACCACACAGCTTTTAGAGAAAGCCCTAGAAGCGTTCAATCAGGCCCGCTACCCCCAGGCCCTGGCATTGGTTCAGCAGGCCATTCGTCAGCAGCCCACCAACGCCATCGCTCACTACTATCAGGGGCTCATCTACACCGAACAGCAAAAAACCGATCAGGCCATTGCCAGCTACCAGGAGGCCATCCGCCTAAATCCCGACTACGTGGACCCCTATTACAGCCTGGGCGTGGCCTACGACAACCGAAACCGCAAAGCCGACGCCAAACAATCCTTTGAAACCTTCGTTCGCTTGTCTGAGCAGCAAGGCAGCAACGAACAGCAACAAGCACTGATACAGTACGCCAAAGAACGCGTCGCCGAGTTGTAGGCACGTTTTCGCATTCCGCCCCAGGTTGTTGACAAGCCGCTTTGCTGTTGATAGTTTATACAAACTATGGTGTCGGGCCATTAGCTCAGTTGGCTAGAGCGCACCCCTGATAACGTAGAGCCCATTGTCAAAGCAGAAATAAAGGAGACTAGCCAAAAAGCAATCCAGAACTGAAACTCAAGTTTCCGGTACGATCATGATACACTACAATTTCTGGATCGCAAAAAAACAGATGACTCACTTTTTACTCAGTTTAGAATTGACTGAAAACTACGCGGGCCATTAGCTCAGTTGGCTAGAGCGCACCCCTGATAAGGGTGAGGTCCGGTGTTCAAGTCACCGATGGCCCACCATTTCAGCCAATTCTACACTAAGTAAAGTGAGAGGCCCAAAAGAAAAATTACTCACTTTTACAGTCAAGAATTCGCTGAAAGCTCCTCACAAAGGGGCTTTTCAAGTTTTTAGGGATTACTCACTTTTACAATCCAACTGAGTCATAAGGGTGAGACCGAGAAGAGATTTCCCTAAACGTCCATCCAGCGCTGCTCTTTGGGCCTGCCACCCAGGACATGATCCATAAACGATTGGAGCGCTGATTCGATTCGACGTTCTTTTTCATCGCTCATTGCCTTATCCACATCGCGGGCCATCGCTTCCACCCAATACCCCACGGCAATCGCCAAGGCATCCAGGCGGTCATCCTGGGCCAAAGCTCCCCGCTCTCGGGTGATTCGGCTCATCTGGTAAAAGAGCTGGTATTTCAACGCCTGTTCCGGCGGCAGGTTTTGGGTGGATTTGTAGTCCTGCTCAATGAGACGGCGATCCACAATCAAGCGGTGTTGGTTCATCACCGGCTCCAGGGTATCAATAATCCGCTTTTCTTTCTGGATGCTGTGTTTCACTTCCTCGGTAGTCACCGGATAGATACGGGTGAGAAAGGGCTTTAGGAGCTGCTCGAACATCCCATCGCCGAAGTTGGCTTCAATGAGTATCCGGTTTACTTGCTGGCGTTTGGCTATCTGGGCCAGTTTCTCCAGGGTGTCCTCACTGTAACCACCCGAAAACCCGCCTGATTCCAACAAGAAGAGTTGACTATTCAGGATTTTGACCACGGCATACGCCGTTTCATCCTTCCCTCGACCTGCTGGATCAATGGCCATCACCGAGCCTGTATACGGAATCCAACTCCCGACCAAGGCCATTGGGGAATAATAGCGGTCATCTCCCAAGCCAACACATGGTAATTCGTTGATGACTTGCGGCACCCCGTTACACCAGATGACTTTCTCCGGGGCCATCTCGGGGTTCAGGTCCATCACTACCAAGTCATGGAGTTTCAACGGGTAGCGCTCGGCGTCCGATAACCGGGTATTCAACATGAACTGGAGTTGGAACCCACTTCTCCCGTAACTGGCTTCTCGTTCCAGCAAGTCAAAGTCCCCGAATCGTTTGGGATCCGTTGGCTTCCCGGCAAGCTGGGAATTATCTTCCAACGCCTTGATAATCTTCGGGGCTAGCCTGTGACCGTAAAAGCTGACCAGCTCCGGTTCAGGATAACGGGCGGGCCAGATGCGGATGGAATATCCCCGTTCCGTTAGGATGTTGTAGAGACTCATCTCGGTTTGCGGCGTCCCCAGGTAGATAACAATCCCATCCGGTTTGAGAATCGCGTCGAATTCCTTCACTGATTCCGCTAGCTTGTCCCGCATGACCTGGGTTGCGGAGTTATTGGGCACTTCCACGTCATCGACCACAATAATGTCCGCCCGGCTCCCGGTGAGCTGGCCGGTAATTCCCACGGATTTCACCGAGGGCGAGTGATCCGCCTGGGCCTGAGCGACATCAAAAGAAACTTTGGAGTTCCGCTGATCATCGGTGGGCTTGAGGTGTTGCAATTCCGGTAATTCCAGAATCAACCGCATGGCAAACGTAGTGAAGTTGTCGGCATGAAGCTTGGATGCCGAAACAACCAGAATCTTCAGTTGCGGGTTGCAATACAAAGCCCAGCATACAAAGGCGACGGTAATCCACGTTTTACCGACACCTCGAAAAGCCTGAATGATGGCCCGCCGTGGTCCCTTGCGGTGATAGATTCGTTGCAGATATTGGGCAATGTCATACTGGACCGGTGTGGGATCCGGTAAGCCCAGAAATTTCCAGACGACATACAGAAAGACCCGAAAGTCGCCTAACGGGTCTCTGGTTTCTTCGGTTGTCATGATTAGTGGTCGTCCCGATCCTCATCATCTGCCGGGAATAAGGGGATGCTGGCCAGCCGTTGGATCTTCTCTTTATTGGGATTTTTCTGAGCCATACCGTGATCTTTCAGAAACAGCCGAATCACTGCCCGGTCACTGGCTTTGATTTGTCCCGTTTCCACGAGTTCCAACAAGTTATCCAGGAACGCCTCATACAAGGCGCTCATCTTGCTATCCGACATCTTTAGTTCCCCCGAATCCATTGAATGAGTCCTGCAATCAGAGTGCCGATAGCCGCCGCCACACCCAGTTGCCAGGAGCGATAGCGCTCTAAAATGCTGATTCGTTTCTCATGATCATCCAGCCGTTTATCCATGTGGCTTTGGTTGGAAAGAATGGCATCCACCTTTCCTTCCAGCCGTCCCAGGTGAAGAAAAATATTATCGTGCTGCATTGGCTAAACCACTTTCGTAACCCGAAAGCCGTAACCGTACAGGCTGACATTGGAGGTGGAAACCTTGTATTGAATTATCCCACCCGTGCCAACCCTGACCGCACAGAGATCCATCCCTTGCCGAGCGGTTGAAAATGGAGCGCCGGTTTGAAAGCCTTCGTGAGTGACGCCCTTTTCTCGTACGTTCACCAACGCGCTGGATGCGCCCAGAAAGGGCCAAATTACAATGTCGTCTGAAATGGTTGGGCGAATTTTTGAAACATCCACATCCGTGAACGTAGTCGCCGCTCCAGCATTAAGCACCTGGACTTCGGCACTGGCTAAGTTCACACTATTGAATCCTAAGTCCCAGCGGATAAAGGGACGATGCGGCCAATCTTCCACAATAAAGGGAAGAATATTGGTGGCGGAATTAAGCCGGATGGCAAATGGCAATTGCCGATATTGCACATAGGCGGCAGGCAAGTCTAGCAGTGTATCGCCTGCTCCCATGACATCCCGCGTACTGAGGAGATAGCCCGGTGTCACGAAGTTGGTAATGGCATACACGTAATACCACGTATTGGGAGCCTCTCCTCCTCGAAAATAATTCACGCCGGATTGTGCGGACACAAAGTTCGATTCGACTGTCAGGCTGGTATTGTTGGCAATGGCAGTAATCCGCCGACGCTGCCAATCTGTTGAAATCACATCGCCTATTTGAAAGCTTGTTGTGAAACTGGTGCCTGTTCCCGTGACTGTGCTGGAGCCAGCGGAAACAGAAATCGTTCCCGGCAATGCGGCACTCTGGGCACGGCCATTGACTCCCGTCCATGTGATATTGACGGTTTGATCCCAGTTGATTTTGATATTCGCTATATCGTTATCGCTACGGGTATACAGGTTCTTGATGGAGAAGCTTGTGCTGTCCAGGTATTTGGGCGCATGACTGCTCAGACTTGGAAACGGAATATTGTTTGCAATAAAAACGCCTGCTTCCCATACCGCCGTTGCCACATTGCCCGCCGTCCTACAAGCATACATAATGCGGCTTTCGGAATCGAAACAAATCTGCCCGACAAAATCCCCGGCCACGTTACTATTGGGATTGCCGAAAAAGCTTTTAGTTATTTCCGTGGCAAAGGTTGTTAATGGCAAATGGTCATAACCGGTTTCATCCAGTTTCACTCTCAGGAATTGTTTGGATTTTCCGGTCAGGGTTGGCAAGTTAATGGAGGATGCGGCTAACTCAGCGGCATCTTTTGCTTCAATCGCGTCCTGAGCGGCCTGCTGAATATCCGACAATTGCGGCACCTGATTCCGGGTTAGCGCATCACTCGGGCCAATGCCTTCCGCTAAATTGGTAATCCGCTTTCCATCGGCGTCCCAATGGTTAATCGCCGAATCCAGTGAAAGCTTGCCTTCCCCGAAGTCCTGAGTTTCCTGCATGACATACAGCGTTTGTAAGGCAAAGAGATCCAGATCATCCTCACTTAATAGTGAGCCATCCGCAAAATCCACCAACAAAGCGGTGTTGGGCGTAACTCGACGCACTTCCACAATCACGCCATCCGGTGGCATACTGGAGGTTTTCACGGTAGCATCCGTCAGAAAAATAACGTTGTTGTCCAATACGCCATTAATACGAACCTGGATATGGCTTTTGCTGATGTACGGAAAAGGGATGTTAAAAATATCCGTTTCCCCATCGGCGAGGTACGGAACGTAACTGAGCGCCATATTTCCCTCCGTTTATTGGCTGCTGTCGATTAAGTTTTGCAGGGCGTCGGCGTCAAAACCGCCCGAGTCCTGTTGATTCTGGAATTGCTGCAAGTCTTCCTGGGTCTGAACTTGTTGCGAGGCTTTCTTCTCTTCCTGAATGGCCACAAAGGATCGACCTTCAGAGCTGTAAAACCCTTCCGCCTGGAGTCGGTCCAGGGCGGCTTCCCGGTAGCTGGCGATGATGTCCCGAAGCGTCATCACCTTGCCGCCCATCCCGTCGGTTCCATCATTGACGGTGAACGGATCGGATAGGTTTTCATTGTAATCTTTGGAGCGAATCACTTCCCGGAGGTACTGGGTCAGCGTCTTTCCTTCAAAATCCCGCTGATAATAGTCTTCACCGATTTGACCCATCAACTCGCCCAATCGCTCATAAGCCGTCTTACCTTCGGCATTTTTGAATTGTGAGAGCAACCGGCTATCACGCTTGGAGACAGTATCGACCAAGCCTCCCTGTTGAGAGAGGCGAAGCACTTCTGCATCCACATCGTCCATATCTTGTCTGGTATAGAGCGAAAGAATGGGGGTGAGGGTGGGCTTGCCCCGAAAGTCATATTGCACTGGCACGTTGTGAGACAGGAATGGTGTCCGATTGCGAATGGCATCCACGGCATTGCGAACATCCCGGTACAGCGGATCCTCCAGTTCCCGAACGGTTTTAGCGGCGGAAGGGACAAAGCTTCCGGCCAAGCTGTTGACGAATTTCTCGGCGGATTCCAAATCCCCGTAGGCCATACCGGACATCAGATCCATGGTGTCAATCAGGCCGGTAAGATACTTCTTGCTGGACAGGTTGTTCATGACACTACCCAGCAATTTGGCATAAAGCTCCTGAGTGTCGCCCCGGTTGCCTGCCTGGGCGGCTTCGCCAAAATCCGCCAGTAGCGTGATGTAAGTTGAATAGGGCTCAAAGCGGGCCATATCCAGATAGCGGTATCCGCCTTGAACGGACACATCTGGAATCCGTAGTGAATAAGGACGCCATCCGGCTTTTTTCATTTGATCCCGCAGTTGCGGATTCACCGGTCCCGCTCCCGTCACCAAGCCTTGAGAGACCAATCCAAACGCCGTGGCCAGAAACATGGAACCGGTGGTCATTTCCCCAATACGGCGGGCTTGCCGTAATCCACCGGCCATCAGGTCATCCCGGACGGCTTGGTTCAGAATCGCATTGACACCCGGCACATGATTAAACACGTCTTCAATGAGATTGGCTGGGGTGCGGACAAACGGTGCGATGTTCTCCATCACAAAGCCAAAACCGCCATCATCTCGTTGCGCCCGACGCATGGCCATCCCGACTTTGCCAAAGATGGTGTCTCCGGTCATTTCTTTGGAGAAGTTGGAATCGGTGGCATAGGCAAAGGCTTTGCGCCCAATTTCATCTTCTTTGATTAAGGCTCCGTTTTCGCTGAAATATTTCTGGAAACCGTCTTCAATAAATTGGCTTAATTCCTGACTGCCCGCTTTCAATCCATCCTTTAACCCTTGCTCAGTGAGTTCCGAATAGAGCATGGCGCGGCCATTGATATTGAGGAAGAATTCATCCGCCCCGTTCAAGAGCGTGGAGGGCAGATCAATAATTGCTCCCAGTGTCCGCAAGCCGGTACTCCAGACCATTGAGGTTAGCTTGCCGGTGTCGCCTTCCTGGAGTGCCTCTTGAATAAGCTGGGAGGAATTTTTCAGATCTTCAAAAGTGGCGAATTTCAAAGCATCATCCGGCTTGGTCACCAGATTCTCGGCTTTGCCCAAATCCTCAAAGACATCTAATTGAGAGAACTTTCCGTCTCGGAAAATTCCTTTCCGGTTTCTTAAAGCAGATCCGGCCATCCGCCAGGAATCCGTCATCCCTGCCCAAAGTCCCCGATAGAGACTCAAGCCCTGTCGAATGGATGCTTTGCCTTCAGCTTTCCCAAGCGCTGTTTGTACGACACCGCCCAGAATATGCTCGGATGGCGCAAGAGCGGTTTTCAACAAGTTGCTGGAGACGTTCACCATCTGGGTCACCGGCCCGGAGAGCATCGCGTTGATTCTCACCCGGCTGATGGTGTCTAGCGAGAGCTGCATCAGCTTGGAGCGGGCATAGCTGTTCTTAGCGTTCTGGAGGGCTTCCGCCAATTCCAGCGGATTCATTTGTTTGCTGAGGAGTTCAGCGGCATCCTTCCCAAAGGAACTGCGAATCTGCCGGGCGTTCAGACTCCGGCCCAACTCGGTGCCGACCAACGCATCCGCAGGGACAATCCGCATGGAGGCTTCCTGAAGCTGACCCAATTGCTTATAGGCGTCATCGTCCAGGTTCTTAACCAGGGGAGCTAACTCTTCCGCCCGCTTAACGATGGCATCCAGCACATTGGCAATGACGACACTACGAACGCCCGCTTCCCGGATGGTTTTAGCATCGCGTAAAAGGGCTTGGGTTAGGCTTTCCTTGGAGACATCCAGAATATCGGAGATATTGGAAACCGTCTGGTTAAACTGCTTTTCGGCCTCCTCAATCGTCATCGAATGATGAATCACATCATCGTTTTCCCGAACGGCGTTGACCAACGTGTCATAGAGTTTCTGGACGTTATCGGCACTTTGAAAAGCATTGTCATCGATATAAGGCGTCAGGTTAATTTTGGTCGGGTCACCGCCTTCCTTGAGAATCCGGTTGACCTCTTTGGCGTAGTTTGTGGCTTTCTCCACATCCACGCTGGGCGTTAAACTAGCCGCTTCTTCCGGTGTCAGGATTCTTCCTTCCACCTGGGTTTCCACTTTTCTGGGAAACAGCTTGTCCAGTTCGGCATCAATGCCGTCGGCGTTCTGGGCCAGTTCCTTGGCGGCTTCGGCATCGCCTTTGGTAGCTCGTAGGAATCGAACCCGCTTGAGTTGCTTGAGCGCCTGAATCAAGCCATCGGTGGCCACACCCAGTCCCAAGCCTTCCACCAGATTTTTGAAGCGTCCTTCCACTTCGGTATCTTCTGGTTTGGCTTGGAGATACTCACTGACCGGGTTTTTCAGTGCGGGAACGGATTGAATTAAATTGGACAGGCGTTGCTCGTGGGCATCAAAGCTGAAGAAGTCGGCTAAACCGCCTTGTACCATCGCCCTGCCAACCTGGAGAAGTTTTCCACCCTTTCCCACCCACCCGGCCATCTTGAGGAATTTTCCAGCGCCAACAAACCCACCGACAAAGCGGGCAATGGGTTCCAACACTTTCCCGGTCTGGGTTTCTGCTTCATACGGCACATATTCTTTATCCGGTAAATCTCCACCGAATCGGTTGGCAGTCCAGTCGGCAAGGCCGTAAAGTCCTTCGATGGTTTCCCCAACGGAATTCACCGCCCCTTTGCCAATGGCTTCCGGGACACCAATTGCCACATCCGCCGCCGCTTTTGATATATCGAAACCGCTCCGCCCTTCGGCTTCGCTGGCATCAAACCCCTCTTGTTGTTGAACGGTCACTTGGGCATCGGCTGGCTGTTGTTGGGGTTGTGGCGTCTCTTGGGTAATGCCCTCTTCATCCAGGATGGCTTGGAGTTCTGGGCTAAATTCATTTGGCATTGGCGTTTACCCGTTTTTGAATTGCTTGAATGGCGCGTTTCTTTTGTTCCGGCGGTAGGCTGGAACGTTGGATTTGTTGAATCATCTGCTGCGATTGTTGAGAATTAATTTGTTTTGGTGCCTGGGGCTTTGAAGTCTGGTGCGTCTGAGACATCTCGAATTGCTTGTCCAGCCTGGGGATGAGGCGACTCCAGATGTAATCGTTTAAATCATCCCGCGTCGGTGAATGCCCGCCCTTCTCCTGCTGTTGAACCCACGAATCAATGGAGCGTCGGACTTCTGTTTCCACTTGCACATTGCGACTCTTAATCCGGTTTTCTTTATTAATCCCGAATCGAATATCCAGCTTGTAACGGTCTTTGGCATACGTGACGGCGGTTTCGGTGAGTTCTTTTTTGAGTGTGGCCAAGCCCGAATCCCGCTTCTCCCGGTCCCGGTTGATGCTAACAGTCCGTCCAAAGTCTTTGTATTCATCTTTGCTGATATCACCCCGAAGATAGGCTTGGTTGATCGGCTTGATATCCGTTCCACCGGAATATACATAGTCACCTACCTGGGACGTGCTTTCCCGAGTTCTTGGAACCGGATTGAGATTTTCCTCCTGGAGTTTGCGTTGAACTTTGAGGATCTCCATATATTCCTCACCCATATTGCGATCCGTGCTGAAAAATTCTTGCCGGTAGGTGGACAGATCCGCCCAGGGATTGTCTTGCAACACGTCAAAGATTTCTGTTTGCTTGGCTCTCAGAAACTCATCCCGGTCCCGCTTATCCAAAGCATCTTGCCGTTGAATTTCCGTGAATAATTCGCTGTTGATCCGACGGCGGGCATCCACCAGCATGTCTTTGACCTTGCTGATTTGACTCAGTGGAGCCCCATCTTTAGTTTTGACAAATTCGGCTAGCCGTAGAATCTTGGTGTTTTTGTTTTCTTCCGCCACCGCAATAATTCCCTGGGCGAGTTGTACGTTGGCTTCACTGCCACCAATGGCTCCCAGTTGAATAGCCGTTTGCGCTTCTTGGGATAGCGTGGTTCCCCACTGTTGATAAAAGGCATCCCGCTCCTGGTTAAAGGCGGCGATTTTCTGATCCGCCGTCAGCCCCTTGAGTTTGTCCAGTCGGTTGAAGCTTTCCAGAACTGTTGAGTTCAACCCATCCTTAAATTCGTTGACCTTGCTGGTGATAGAGCTACCATACGCCTGTTGGGCCTGCTCAATAGTTTGCTTCTGTCGGTAATTAATTTGTTCTTGCAGGAGTGATGCTCGACTACGTTGGATAGCCGGAAGAAAATCTTCCACAATGGCCCGGTCACTATACTTGCCTTGCACTGTTGCAAAAGCTTTCTGCAAGCGTTCATCATAGAAAGCATCAAAATCGGCAATATTATCCGATTCTTTCACCGGGCTGGTAGCCCATTCGGTACGAATCGCCTGATCAAACCCCATAGCCAACTGGCTTGCCTGGGCTTTATCGTAATAGACCTTAATCCAGGGGTTAGCCGCCCGGAAACCCTGGAGCTGATGATCAAGATCTGCCCGCGCTTCAATACTCAGATTCGGATCCTGGGAGCGCTTCTCCAGTTCCTTAATGGCGGTCGCCCAGTCGCTCTGGTTCTTGACGGCAAGTTCCGCCGCCGTTGCCTGAGCTTGTTGTTTCTGAGCTTCGGTCAGCGTTTCTTTTCTGGCATTAGCCTGGGCCAAATATTGTTGGATACTGGGTTGGATGGTGCTGAGGGATTCGGCCAGTTGGATCAGGCTATTGGTTCTCGGTGGCGGCTGAACTGGCTTCATCTGGGGCGTATAGTAGGTATCCACCGGACGGGCCTGGGGTTGCAGTTTTGGTTTGTCCAGGTCATTGACTTGGACACGGTTTACCATGGTTCTTTTCCCTTAACTCGTCTTCGTAATCTTATTGAGCCGGTACTGAGAAATAGCGCTGGATGTTTGCAACGCGGCATTCGTTCCGATTTGCAGGGCCGCACCCAAAAAGCTGGGACGGGCAATGGGTTCCGGCAGGTACGGTTGAATCGCCTGATAACGTCCTTCGGCCTGGGCTCGCAAGCCTTTGATATCTTCTTGGGATTGCTGGCGACTCAATTCAACATTGCGTTGAATGCCCTGTTTGTAGACATCCTCCTGTCGGTAGAAATCCGCAATCAGGTTATCTACCGAGAGCCCTGATACGCCAGCTTCACCTGATGCCACTCGTGCCCTTGCTCTGGCCTGCATCGCTTCAATCTGGGCGGATTGGGTTTCCTGAGAGGCTTTCTCCTCTTCCTGCTGTTGCCTTAAATTGACTTGGTGGGCCTGTTGCAGATACGCTTCCTGGGCCAATCGCTGGTTTTCGGCAATCTGCTGATTCCGTTGCTGGGCCAAGGCAGATTGATAGGCTGCCTGTTGCGATGCCGCTTGAGATTGTCCGATGTAACCAACAATGCCGGATGCGGTACTGGCCACAATAGCCAAACCGCTCAAGACCGCCGCAGCGGTGGCGGAAATGGGTTCACACATCGATTGTTTTGATCCTCACAAATTCTAAAAAGGGAGTCTGTTCCACGCCTAATTGTGGATGCCGTCGGATAAACGTAAAACCACACCATTCCAGCCATCTCAGATGAACGATATTTCGCTCATCTACCAGATTGAACAGTACGTCGTAATGTTGTTGAAATGAATCAATCCAGCGCTTGGATTCACGGGCCAGCCGCCGCCAGTGCTTCAACAACTTGGGCGAGGCCAATAGCCAGACAATGCCCACTCGTGGACTTTCCTGGGCCGTTACCACACCAAACAGACCAATGGTGGAGCCGTCATCATCTTCAATGGCCAAGGGGACATCCGAATGTTGGATTCCATGCAACAACGATTCCAATGGCTTCCGGCCTGTCATAGCTCGTACCTCGGCTTCATCTTCCGGGCGCAAGTCTAACGCCAAGGCCCGTGCATCGGACTCGGTGGCGAGTCTGACATGAACCATTAGACGCGCTGGCTCCGTGCTGTATAGAGGGCTTCCCATTCGGCACTCAAAAAGTGACACGGTAGGAACGTATCATTCACCAGCTCAATCTTCACTTGGTCATTTTTGGATTGGACCAGAAAGTTAAACGCACCATCCTCCAAGGGGATCGTACCGATGATATTATTCCCGGAACCAAGGATGTTCCCGGTAAATTTGTAGCGGTAGGTATCCCGGTATTTTGGTGTAACTTCAACGGTGAAAAAGCCGGTCTTCTCAAATACAATCGTCCAGGTCCGCATCTGAAGCCTACCCACCACTACCGAACTTTGGCCACTGTTTTGGTTTTGCTCCCGAATGAACTGGACACTGAACGTAAAGCGCATGGCGTATTGCTGGCCAATAAAAACATCCTCGGTGTCGTACTTTCCTTTAACTTTCACCGTGTTTCCTGTTTGCTGAATTACCGGCAGTAGCATGCCTTCTTTCGCGCCCACCGTATTATCTCGGGTCACGATCTGCATAACGCCTGTAACCGCATACGGTAACGTCCAGGTGGTTTCATCGCTTCCGGCGTTGTAATTCACCGATACACCGGGTGTGTTGTTTTTAATCCGGCGATCCAAATGAGTCAAATAGGTTGAATTGGCGTCTATCTGCTTGGGTGCGACATTGAGTTTTTCCAGGTACACGCCATCAGATCGCTGACTAACTACATATAGCACCGAATCAATGAAGTCGATATTCAGTACCGTACAACTGCTCCAAAATGTCCACTGACTCCAGGCGGACTGGAGTTTCTCGTCGCCTCGCCAATAATATTTGTAACTGAATATGGCATTGGGCGCATCAGGAGAAATGACGCACAATAAATCTTCGTTGGTAGCAACAGCCAGTTTTATCACATCTTTAGGAATATATTTGGGTACGTGAGAGGTGATATCCGCCGCATCGTTGGTTTCGTTCTGAGCGGAAACAAAGTATTCCCGAATTTGTGAAAACATCCCTTTGTTTACGGTGAAGAAAACATTTTTCCCGGCACCCACTGGCTTGCAGGTTCGGGAATTTTCAAAGACCGTTTTTTGGGCAATCGAAACGGTTTTGCTGGAGAGAATATCGCCGCCTCTTAAAACAAATTGAGTCTGGTCCGAGAAAAGTAGAAGATCTTCATCAAAGGGAACGGCATGGCGAAGGATGGATACTTTGGTACTCGACGCCGCCACATCAATGGGATCGCTGTCCAGAATGGTGGTAACGGTTTCAGGAAAGAAATCAAAGAATTTTCCGGCACGACTGAAAATGACATTTTCGTCACTGAGAAAGCCCAGCCGGTTTTTGAAAAAGAAAATATCGTTAATCAGCGCATCCACAAAAGATGGCTTTGGGGCGGAATCTTCATCTCCGGCAATACGTTCACCCCATTCAAGTTCTTTAAACGTAAACGTGCCGTCTGATTCTCGTACCAAGGCATGCGGCATAGTTTCCGCATCCAGTTTATATGGAAGATTCGGTTTTACCGTTTCTACCCAGACACCCCGCCCAAAGGTACTGCTTGTATCCGTTGTCTCAAATTTGACAAAATAATTATCGAAAGCGGAACTTTGATCGCCGGTAATTTCAATCACCATCCCGTCCGGCGCAATCGTCGGTAAATCTGAAAAACGTTGCAGTTGTTGCTTAATTGCTTTGAGCAGTGTTTCACCTTGAGAATCTTCCACCAATAAATGAAAATCAGTGCCATCGTTTTTCTTGATTTCAACCGTGGAACCCACCCGTGTGACTGTCCATCCCGCGCCGAGGTTCGTGGTGAGCTGGGTTGCCAGTTGAGTGGCAATGAAGTTGGTTTTAATGTTAGTAGTGGTGGTGGTATAGCTTGCTTTTTGGACGCCGTCCACAAAAACGATATAGTCACTGTTGCTATCCGCTTGTTTGACAAAGACCAGCCCGGCGCTTCCATAAACAGGGGACAGATCCGCCGCCATTTGAACCTCGGTTTGCAGGTTGACGACAAACGTGTAATCCGCAATGGTGATGGCCCGAAAGCCTGCCTTGGCATCCGTGGTCGTGAGATAACCCGTTCCATCGGGAAAAGCGACCGTCTTTTGAGTTCCGGCCAGATCATAGACCTTGAGATCGCCACTGGTGATAATCACCACATAGCGCTCGCTCGCGTCCCGGTTAATGGTATGGATAAAGGCATTGCCAATCTGAAGATTGTTGAGTTTAGCCACATATTCCAGCGGCGGACGTTTCTTGAGTCCTTCCACCACGGAGGAATAGGCGTTAATCTGTTCTTCGCATTGCGACGGAAGCCTGAGTGGGGCAGGCTGTTGACTCACCCCGTTAATCAGGTTGGGGATGGAGCCGTTGACCAGTGGCATACTGGGTTATCTCCAGAGCGTCCTTGCCACATCCCAGTGGTCGAAAATGGAATAATCCCCCGTGTCTCCCTCCAGTTCCTTCAAATCCGCCAGGGCTTTCTTTTCGTCTTCCGCTGAAAACCCATGCAGGGTATCCGATCCCACCATCCGGTCTTGGAAAATGCGAGCGGCTCTGATGACGATAAATTGCCGGGCGACTTGGGGCAGCTCTTCAAAGGGCAGAAGATAAATGATTTCCGCTTTGATGCCTTTTTGAAATTGAAACGTGTGTTTTTTTCGGTCGTACAATTTGTTGCCACGTTGGGCGACATCCACATCGGGTTCCGTATCCGCATCCACCAGAACCATATTGCTTGCCAGAATGATTTCCCCGTTCACATCCGGGAGGAGCGGGTATTCTCTTTCCGTATTGAAATGCCAGCCCACAGACTGCACTTCCCGAGAGACCTGGGACAAGATGGCTTTGGCCTGAATGACATCCACCGTTGCCGCCCCTTCCAGGGTGTTGATTGGGGCTTCCCCGATGACCGAAAGCATAATGTTGACGGCTTCCAGCTCGGTGAGCAACAGTGGGGTTGTTGACACGTAGATCCCTCCAGCTTAATCTGTTCTTATGGAAAAACTAAAAGACGATTTAAATAGATCTAAAAAATTATCCGATCAGTTTGCTGAGCGGTTGCAACAGCATATGCCTGATACTTCAGACTCCGTACTAATTGTTTTAAAGGGGCATTTGCTTATAGAAGAAATAGTTACTGAATCATTGTGTTTATTGATGCACAATCCCGAAATATACTTGAAAACGAATCCAAGCTTTCATGTAAAAGTCTGCCTATTAAGAGCATTAACTCCGTTTATAGAGATTTTAAATTTAGATGCAGTTTTACAACTAAACAAAATCCGTAACAAACTTGCTCACCACTTGGAATATCCCGAAATAGAGAACCTCATGGAGAAATATTTGAAAAACATCGAAGATTCTCGCATTACTGATGAGCATAGTTTGGATTTTAATTTTACTGACAAAACAAAGCCAGTCTCAGAACGACTTAAACTTTCTATTTCTTATTTAATAGGGCAATTAGGATTGCTTGCAGGGATAGTTCCTATAATGAATAATATTTTGAATGCTTACAGAGAAGATGAAGACTCTAAAGTATAAGGATTTTCACATCTCTCCCTTAAGAAAAACAGGAGGCTGCCGGTTTTTCCAGCAGCCCCCTTGTGAGTGACTTAAGCGTCGGTCCGGCAATGCCCATGAATGCCCCCGACATCAGGCAGTTGACGTTCGCACCAGTGGAGCCGGAAAGGGAAGCGCGGATCTTCGCGCCGTTTTCCGTCACCACCTCAACGATTTTGTAGCCTGCCGCCGTGAAGGTTGCCAGCGGGACATAGTTCGTACCGTCCACGGCATATTCCACGGTGATGGTTCCACCGCCGAACGTACCGAAAGCGGCAATGCCGATCCGGTCCACATCCGGCTTGGCGGACAGAGTTGTGGCCGTTCCCGAAGCGTTGGTGGTCTGGCCTGAAAGCAATGCAATCGACATATCAATCTCCTCCTATGCTTTCGCCAGTTCAATGGCGGCTTCACGACGCAGGATGCCATGCCCCATGGCATATTTGGCCACCATCAGGGTGCCTTGACGGCGGATGTCGTAAGCCGACTCCACAGCCAGATCCAGCAACTTGACGGTGCCGATGGCGGACTTATGCATCACCAGCGACACGGTATTGGTGAAATCACCGTCATACGTGTTCTTGGTGCCGGAATCCGCTGAGACAACCGAGGTAGGCAGGTTGTTGGTTTTCACCAACGTGATGTTGTCTACCTTCACCAGCTTGCCTTCGGCGTAGACACCCATCCCTCCCCAGTCCTTGTTGTACAGTTTGGTGTACTGGGCCAGGAGATTGTAGTGTTTCGGCTTCAGGAAACAATAGCGGTCTTCTTGCGGGATGTCCTTTTCATCCATGACTTGGCCCGCTGCGAAGATGCCCTGTACCAGGGTTTCGGCGTCGATATCAAAACCGGCGTTGACCAGCTTCGTACCGCCGAACCCACCGGTAATGGTGGCCGCAGCCCGTGCCGCAAGGATACCGACCTGGAGCAATTGTTTGTCGGCTTTGCGGGCGAGTGCCCGGCCTTGTTCCGCCGAATAGATGGAGCGGACATCATAGTGGTTCATCGCCTCGTCAATGTTGGCAATGAAGGTGTCCGACACCAGCAGGTCATCGATGTTGATGATCCGCTCGGCGTGTTTGACCTTTTGAGAGCCCAGAAGTTCGTTACCCGGCGTGTGGTAGGCCGCGTCGGTTTTCCACGTGGCCGGAAACTGGGCCGATTTCCCCGACGAGATGGTACGGACAATGTGCTTGTCCATAATCACGTTGGTTTCCGTGAAGGCGGTCATGACCTCCCCGGCGTAGACCTTGAGAAATAGAGCGTCGGCTGCGCCAGCCTGGTTTATCTGGCCCAACCGCGACGGGGTTGAGTTGGACATAGTTGCCAAATCTCCGTTGGGTTATCTGCTTTGGGATTTGGCTACGTCACCAAGTGGCTCTGACCGGTTCTCCGCCGCAGCGGGCCAATAGAGTAAGAGCCCCGTATCCGTTAAGATACGAGGCTCTTGGGGTGGTGTTGTAGCGCATCAGCCCCCTAAGAAGGGGCACTGGCTTGCGTCTTTTGATATGATGACTATATGGAAAATTTGATCATTTACTGGAACACGATAAAAGGGCTTTGGGGTGTAAGTGTCTCACCCATCCTTGCAGCGCTTTCATTAATGCTGGGTATCTTAAACAGCTTGATACTCATCACCCAGTGGGTTAAAGATAAGCCCAAACTGGTAGTAAACCCTATTCATCCTAATGTTTATCAGTGGTACTACACTCTTCCAGATGGTGAATATGAGGGGAAAAAGACAAAACGGTATGGCTTTCTTTGCTATGTCGGGATTGCTAATAAGGGTTTAAGAGATGTATCGCTTTCAGAGTTCAGGCTATTGGTAGCTAATAAATTTCATAAAGAACATATGCTTTATTCTGTGAATATTCCTCAACCTGAGATACCACTAGGTTTCGGACATGTGAAAATTCTCTCAGTCCTTGGACAAAAATCCCTTGTTACTGAAGGTGACACCCATATAATTTCTGGCGGCAGTATTTCCGGTATGGCATTTTATATCTACGAATATTATGGTGATGATGGTTGGGATCTGAAAGTCAAAGATTCTACCATTACTGCTTATTTTAGGATTCAAGACGTATTTGGAAAAACAGCAAAACGCAAAATTAAATTTTCAGAAAAACCGCTTGAACATCTTCAAGAAGTATTACCAGGATTTGATCTGTCTACATACCAGAATTAAAAGATACTTGAACGAGCGAGTTTCTTCTCCACATCTGCCCGATAAGCCGGATCGGATTTATATTTGGGGTTGGACATCGCTTCCACTAATTCCGAAGTGGATCGGAAGACACCACCGGAATCACCGGCTGCCCCAGTTAGTAAGGCCGGTTCATTGCCTTCTGACGTACTGAAGCGGGCATGCAGTCCTTTGACTGCCATCTTCGCTTGCTCCACGTTGCCACTATTGACGGTTGCGTTGAACGCCTCAATCTCTTCGGCACTCAGGTTTTGAGACGCCCATTGGATCATCGAGGTATAGCCGTCTTTTCCACCAGCCACATTGAAGACTTCCCCTTGATACTGTGTAATCAGGGCTTCTTGGCCTCGGATGTAGGCATCCACATAATCCCGATTGACGCCTACCTTGGCCAGTTTTTCGTAACTGTCTTCACTGAGCTGGCCGCTTTGCTCAAACTCCGCCGTGAGGTCGGTTAAGTTGAGGCCCGCATTCTCGACAACTTGTTCAACTTGGGATTGGGTCTCGCTGCCTTTGGGTTTCGTTTGGCTTTTCTGGGTAAACTGCTTTTCCAATTCGCCATACGCTTTGGCCAGTTCTTCCGGGGAATTAAATTTTTCAGGGAGCCATTCCGGGCGTTGATGCTCTTGCTCTGTGGTTATATTTTCACCACTGGTTGGTAAATTTTCTTCTTGTCCCGGAGCGAGTGCGCCAGTCTCTTCGGATTTGATTTCAATACGGTCTACCATGATGGCCTCCTAAAAATCGACGCGCTGAATGCCAAAGGGCATGTCGCTCACTTGGGGTTCACGTCTGTTGCTGATTTGAGACACCAACACCGCTTCCGTCACCACGGAATTGCGAACGGAAAAATCATTGGCATCTTCAATGGTGGCAACTTTTGCTTCCGCATCGCTGGCCCGGTTTTCGGCATCAATGCGGGCTTGCTGTTCGGATTCCAGTTGTGCCTTGAGTTCCTCAATGCCCGGTTCAACCGGCTGAGGGTTTTGCGGATGTTTGGCCATTTTGCATTCCTTTCTGTATGACACCACCGACTTGACGCACCATCTCCGGCCCGAACTGAGCCATCATGACTTGTTGCTGAGCCTGTTGTTGCGCCGCTTCGATTTCTTCTTTTGTCTTGATCAGTCCCTTGGTATCCACGCCAATTGCCGCCGCTCGGCGGGCAATGTAGCCTTCCAGGTTCAAATACTGGGCGACAATCTCCGGGCCAAGGGTACTGGTCAGACCTGAAATAAAGACATCCAATTTGTTCAAATCATGTCCACGTCCCAAGGCTTCCAGGCCCGTGATAATCATGGGTTTGACTGTATCCTTGGGTAGAGGCGGGAGTTTCTTCCCTTTCTCCATTTGGTGAATTTTGCGCCGTACATAGGGCAACTGAAATTCTTGGGCCAAGATGGAATAGAGCCCACCCAAAGCATCTTCCAACTCACGAGCCATAAAGCGGACTTCTTCGGCAGTAACCCGCTCGGCATTGCGTTGAATGGAAGAATTCAGTAAAAAGGCGAAACTCAGTCGCTCTTCAATTCGTTGAATCTGTTCATACGCCGTTCGGAAGTCACCGAATTTTTCCAATTGAAGGACGGTGACATCTTCCTTGTTGCCTTCCCGAATGGCTCCGTTGGGGGCTTCCGCCAGTGTTTTTGCGCGTGTGGTTCCATTGGGATTGACCAGAAATAGCACCTTGGCCGCTGCCGCTGCGCCTTCTACAATCGCTCTGGAAAGACCCTCCAGTGATTTCAAATCACCCAAATATTCCTCGACATAACCTCGCCCGTAGTCCTCACCGTCAATCCGGTTCCCTCTCAATGGAATAAAAGGTGTTCGCTCTAATGGATATGTTCCTTGAGTGCCAGGAATGACGATACCTTTGGCTTCCTGGAAGACGGTCCAGAGATTTCCTTTTCGCTTCACCCAGGTATACAAGTTGACAGTCTTCTCCGGGGCTTCATCCATTTTGCCCAAGAGAAGCTGACGGATTTTTTCCGGTAACGCCGCTGGGGCAACCGTTTCATGAATGACGATTTCCAGCACATGGCCCATAGGGTCGCGCACGACCACATAACGGTCTAAATGAAAAACCCGCATCCCGTCCACCTGGGACATATCCATCAGGACATTCCCGGCGACCAGGAGATGTTTCAATATTTCAAAAACGGCCACGCGATCCGCCGAGACCTCAATCTCGGTGGTTACGGCCTGCTCCACTCGGGAAAGCGCTGTTTCGATTTCCGTTTTCAATCCAGGATCGGTTTGTCCCTGGATGAACTCATCCACCCGCAACCGAAAGAATGGACTATTGGGAGGCAACAAGGCCAACAATAGTTTGGATGCTAAATTGTTGACTCCACGGGCTCCCACCCCTTGATAGGGTGTCTCCAGTTTGGTAGTGGAGTTATGCCCATTGGGTGGGAGCAAGCTGGGGATGGTGTATTTGGAGGCTTCCCGCGCTCGGTCCAGGTAAACAAAGCGTCGGGTTTCCAGCTCCCGATACCGCGCCTCGGCAGTGCCGACCACGCCGCTATCCATATTCCGTTAAATCCCTTAACTCGGTATGTTCAGTCCCGAACCTGGACCGGGAATCAATAAATCAATCCTTAGAGAACGGGTGCCACTTCGACGGGCAGACGCTAAATTGCTATCGGTCTTCTTTTTACGGGCTTGTTCATCTTCTTGGGTTAAAGGCGCTGTCGGTGTCGGTTCAGGAGGCGGAGGGACTGGAGGCAATGGCGGCGTTGGAGCAGGTGCCGGTATCTTGGGAACTTTTGGTTTGGATCCGCACATCTACAAATTCTCCAACATGTTTTCTTGCTGACGCCTGGATTGTTCGATGAGAAAACGAATCACCCGACGCTCGCCCACAGCGATCCAGATCTCTCGATCCGACCACTGTAATTCCGGGCTGCGTTCCGGGTATCGTTGGTTTAACGCTTCCAACAACTCGGTTGGAATGAATGGCAATAAGTCTTCTGTCATGGTTGTTCTCCTGTTAGTGCAACCTATTTATTCGCAGGTCGGCGACACGGAAAACCACGATTTTTACGCGATTCTGGAAATAGGTTGCACTAACAGGAGAAGAGAAACAGGCCAGCCAGAGTGTATGTATAGGTCATGTTCAGGTATCTTCAGGTGAACCAGTGATCCTCGCTCACTGGCTTGGCCCCAAATATTTGGCATAAATTTCTGAAAGGGTATACGTCCTATAATGGGCCGCCGATCCCCCTCTACCCCTCTTTCATTTCCTACCATCCCAAAGCGCACCCATACCAAGAGTGAGACGTAAACCCATAAACCCTTGATATTACTTGGTTATAGGCATTGCCATTCTCTAGCTTTGATCGATATGACTCACTTTTTACGCATCAAACCGGCTTGAATTCAGGGGGTTAGGCATGATTTTTTTCTTGTGCCTTTGTCCCTCATCTATTGTAATATCCTTAAACTCAATAGGCATAAGGTTTAAGCCCTAAAGGATTGTGGAATATTGCCGATAAATAGGCGTGTTACCTCCATAAACTCTTTCGGAGTCAGGGTTTATGAGTCAAGCTTTTTATTGGCGAATTCTCTTGATAGGTGAACTTTATCTTGAATGGCGGTCATGCAAGCGACAAGAACCATGGTTTGTGAGCCACGAGAGACGCCAACAGATCTTTTTTTGTTTCGGCCAATTGTGCGGAGTTTTCCGGCCTTCTTGGTCTATTCGCTAATTTGAATTTCTTAACAAACCTCTTGACTTATTCACTTAATGATGAATCATGAGATCATCACTTAGTGACCATCTTTGAAAATAGGTTGCACTATGTGACTGGATAACTTGTGTTTTTTTACACTTATTATTCACTTAGTGATTAACAATAGGAGCAAGGACTATGAGCAAAGAAAAGCGCGATCTCTATCAGGAGATCACAGACAAGATCATCACGTCCCTGGAACAAGGCGTTAGACCCTGGAAATGCCCTTGGGATCAAAGCCGTTACGGCGGGTTTGAGGGTATCCCTTACAACCGGAAAACCGGCTTTGGATACCGTGGGATCAACATTCCCATTCTTTGGGCAACCCAACAAGAGAAGGGCTTTCAATCCAATGGCTGGCTATCCTACAAACAAGCGGAAGCCATGGGCGGAAACGTTAAAAAAGGTGAGAAATCCACAACCGTTGTGTTTTGGAATTTCATCGACAAAGAGGAAGACGGTAAGCACAAGCGGATCCCCTTCCTCAAGTGGTACAACGTTTTCAACTTGGATCAGTGTGAAGGCATCGACCTTACGCCACCTGTCAAACGGGAACAGACATGGGAAGACATCCAACGCATTGAAAGCGTCGTAACGGATTCCAAGGCGATCATTCACTTTGAAAAAATCGGCATCAGGGCTTGTTATTCGCCTTTATCCGATTTCATCAATATGCCTAAAAAGGAACGGTTCAAGGAATCAGGGGATTTCTATTGCACCCTGTTTCATGAAATGGCCCACTGGACGGGACATCATAGCCGCTTGAATCGTGATTTCAAGGGACGTTTTGGGGATGAATCCTATGCCTTTGAGGAGCTGATAGCGGAAATGGGTGCGGCTTTCCTGTTTGCCGATCTGGGCCTGGAAGGCAACGTTCAACACGATAGCTATATCGCCTCTTGGCTCAAGGTCTTAAAGAACGACAAAAAAGCCATATTCAAAGCCGCTACAGAGGCCAGCAAGGCGCATCAGTTCATTCTCAAGGGTGCTGCAAGCCAAGAAGAACCGGAAGCAACGGAGGAGGCGGCATAAGCCGCTCTCTCCCCTCAGTCTCTCACCTTGGGAGATTGAGCGGAGGGATTCCCTCCAATGTTAGCAACCTTTAGGAGCAAGAATCATGACAACCATCTATGAAGCCGATACCTACTATCGTTTCAGTCCTTTTGCCAAAAACTGGATCGCTACCAGTGGCATCATGAACCACTGCGAACAAAACCGATGCTTTTGGGTTTTGGACGCCTTGGCCTCTTATGTTCCCACGCTGGCCAAGCGCAAAGATGTTGATTATTTCCTGATTGTGACGGTAGAGGTCAACCCGGATCAAACGGCGGTCTTTACCATAAAACAGGAAATCAGAGACGCGCTTGCGGAAGGGGAAGAGGTATTGATCCGTCAAGCGATTGACTATACGGACCTGAAAGAAACCTGGAAGTTCTGGGCTATCAATGAGACTTCGGGAGCCTATGATCCGGCCTGTCAAACCGTCGTCCTGTTACCGGAAGAATACTAGGGAGGAGCCGTCATGACCGTTCTCGTTCGTTGCGCCTCCCACCGGGCAAGGCATAAGCTCTTTGGTTTACTGGCCGAAAAGCCCCAGGGTTACTATTCCTGGAAGACCCATGCCACGGGTGGCTTTTGGGAGATTCCAGAATCAGCCCTGGCCAAAGCCTTGACCATCACCGGTATCACCAAGGCAACCAAGCGCTTTCAGTATTATGAATGCTGGAACGTTTAATCCCTGGATACCCCATAAACCCTTGGTTTCCTTCCATTTCGGGAGGAAATCTCGGGCTGTCAGATGTTTTTATTCCATTAAATGAGGTATTCAGGTATCCTTATTTTTCACGAAGTGATTAAATGTCACTAAGTGGTGATTCACTGAGTGAGTTTAAAGGGAGCAAGTACCCATGCATGACCCCATGATCCGTCGTTACCTTGAGAGCCTGGAACTGATTGCCGGTGTGACCACGCCGAGCCTGTCCCTGGAATCCCTCATCGTCTTTATGATGATCTGCGAGCGGGAAGAGATTCCCTTGACCGAGATTGGGGACAAGATGGATTGGAACTATGTTAAAACCTACCGCATTGTGAACGCCCTGGCGGAACAGCGTTACTCCAACAACCAGTATCATGAGGGATATCACTTGGTTTATACCGAGGAAGACCCCGACAACCGGGCTTTGAAAAACGCCTACCTGACTGACAAAGGAAAGCAGGTTCGAGAGCAATTGCTTTCCGTATTCAAGAAAATGGCATCAAAGAAGGCTTAAATCCTTTAGCCATAAAGATTTACAGGTTTAAGACCGATATTAAACGGGTATATTCCCCTTGAGGAGTATACCCGTATTTTTTTACTCCTTAAATTCACTTAGTGACTAACCACTCAGTGATCACGCCTTGAGAGAGGGCGGCTCCTGGCGTGCTTTGCCGTGCCCGAAAGTGACAAGGAGCAACGCCATGACTCAATTAACCACTTCAACCAAAGAGGCGCAACAAATCCAACTGGAGCAGGAAATGCGAGACGCCGGGATTACCCGGTATCGCAATCTGGTAGCAGAATCAACCGGAGAGCGGCTTGAAACCGCAACATCAGCGGGTCTCAAACTTTTGAAAACTGCCATTGAACCACTCATCCAGAAAATCAAAGATCACATGGAAGATGACGGACAAACCCGCCGAGGCCCCAAATCCATATCCAGTAAGTATCTTCCCATGCTGGAGCCGGAGGTGATTGCGTTCATCACGGCTAAAACCGTCTTTAACGCGATTACCTACCGCAACCCTTACGCCAACACAGCCATGCGCGTCGCCAATGCCCTGGAGGATGAGGTACGGCTTCGCTATTTCAGAGGCGTCAACCCCAACTTCTATCAAACCGTCTTCGGACGCATCCGCAACAAAAACTCCTACGAGTACAAGCGAACCGTCCTGATTCATAGCATGGGCAAAACCGGTATTGACTGGGAGCCCTGGCCAGCGGCGGATAAAATGCACCTCGGCTCCCTATGTATCGACCTGCTGATTGAGTCCACCCACTTTGTGGAAAACATCGAGATTCCCAAGGGCAAGAACCAGACCGTCTACTACCTCATCCCCACCCAGGAAACCTTGCGCTGGCTGGAAGAGGAACATCAAAACAATGAGCTGCTGACGCCCACGTTCCTGCCGATGGTAGTCAAACCAAAAGACTGGACAACCCCTTTTGACGGTGGCTATATCGGAGACTTGGCCGGTCGGCTCAAGCTGGTGAAAACCCACAACCCAAACTATCTGGATGAACTGGCCAGCATCGAGATGCCTGAAGTCTATCAAGCCCTGAATCACATTCAAGGCACGGCATGGCGCATTAATAACCCGGTGATGAATGTGGTGGAAACCTTCTGGCAACAGGATCTTGATATTGCGGGACTCCCACCCAGAGAAGACCGAACCCCGCGCCCGTGCCCATTGCCCCGAGATCTCAAACCCGCCTTGATGGACAAAGACCAGTTCAACACCTTTATGGACTGGAAGCGGGAAGCCGCCAACGTCTATGAACAGAACATTATCAACCGCTCCAAGCGTCTCCTGTTCAGCAAGATTCTCTATGTGGCCCACAAATACGCCCAGGAACCGGAAATTTATTTTCCGCACGCCCTGGATTTCCGGGGACGGGTGTATGCCCTGCCCAACTTCCTGAATCCTCAGGGCAACGATATGGCCAAGGGTCTGCTGACATTCGCCCACGGCAAACCGATTGAGAATGAAACTGCGGCCCGCTGGCTGGCCATTCACGGCGCGAATCTCTACGGTCACGACAAAGTAGGCTTTGATGAACGGGTGGCCTTCATTGCAGCGATGGCGGATACCATCCAACGGATTGCCAATGACCCGCTTACCCATCAGGAATGGGCGGAAGCGGATAAACCCTGGCAGTTCCTCGCCTTTTGTTTTGAGTGGGCGGAGTTCACTCAACAGGGCTATGGGTTTGTCTCCCATCTGCCCATTGCCTTGGATGGAAGCTGTAACGGACTTCAACACTTTTCCGCCATGTTGCGGGATGAAGTCGGCGGCGCGGCGGTGAACCTGCTCCCCTCAGACAAACCCGAAGACATTTACCAACGGGTAGCGGATGTGACCATTCAAAAGCTGAAGGCCGAGGCCACGTCAAATTCAGATCATGCCTTACTTGCCACGCAATGGTTATCCTTTGGCGTCGATAGAAAAATCACCAAACGCCCGGTGATGATTCTGCCATATGGCGGAAGTCGTCAGGCGTGTCGGGAATACATCGAAAACACCATCCGGGAGCGACTCAGCCAAGGAGAAATCAATCCCTTCAGTGATGATGAACGGGACAATATCTTTCACGCTTCGGTCTATCTGGCCGGGGTTGTCTGGGAAAGTATCGGCGAAGTTGTCATTGCGGCCCGTCACGCCATGGACTGGCTGAGGGCGGCTGCGCGGTTGATCTCGGATGAAGGCTTGCCCGTTACCTGGACCTCACCATCCGGCTTTAGGGTATTTCAAGCCTATTACGAGGTGAAAAGCCGCCGGATTAAAACCCAACTCAGCGGCAACGTCATCCGCAAAATCTACCTCAACTTACAGGAAGCCACCAATAACCTGGACAAGCGGGAGCAAACAAACGGCATCAGCCCCAATTTTATCCACTCCATGGATGCCGCCGCCTTGCACCTGTACGTCAATCTTGCCAAGGAAAAAGGGATTGAATCCTGCCAACTCATTCACGACAGTTACGGCACCTTGGCTGCTGATACCGCTATCTCGGCGGAGTGTATCCGGGAGGTCTTCATCCAAATCTATCAGCGGGACATTCTGAGCGATTTTCGGGAAGACCTGCTGGAACAACTCTCCACCAAAAACGCCCGGAAGCTGGCCCCGATTCCTCCCAAAGGCAACCTGGATCTGGAGGCCGTGCGTCATAGTGCCTTTTTCTTTGCTTAAGTTAATCACTTAATGATTACTCACTCAATGAAATAGGTTGCACTAAGGACCAGAAGAACTTGCAGAAAAACGTGGAGGTCTTCGCCCATGACCAACGTGATCAAGAACTGGATTGAATTCCCGGAACCGGTGGTCATTCCAGTGAAACCCGAACCCAAACCGGAAGCAACACTACAACCGCTGTTAGTCCCTCAGATTCTCCCTCTTTAGGGAAATCCAATCGAAGGAGTCAAACCCAATGGCAAACAAATCAAAGGAAAAACTGGAACTGCTGGTAACCCCCATCGGCACGGCGGTCTATCCCTACCTCACCAAACCGGATACCCAATTCGATCCCGATGGTGAATTCAAGGTGGGCTTGGTCTTATCCGGTTCGGATGCCAACAGCGTGATGGCCACCATTGATAAAGCAATGGCCGGAGCGCTGGAAAAAGCTAAAAGCGAAAACCCTTCCAAAGCTAAGAAAATCAAAGCCGCCAACCCGCCCTACACCGAGGTGACGGACGAAGACGGCAACGAAACCGGTGAAATTAAATTCAACTTCAAAATGAAAGCCAAAATCACTACCAAGGATGGCACGGTCATTAATCAGCGGCCCGGTATTTTTGATGCGGCAGGCCAGCCGATGATGAACGCCAGTATCGGCGGTGGCACCAAGATGAAAGTTTCCGCCGAACTGGTGCCCTACTTCACCGACTTGGTAGGAGCCGGAATCACGCTTCGCCTGAAAGCGGTACAAGTCATCGAGCTGGTGGAATACACGGGCAAGACGGCGGACCGGTTCGGATTCAAGGCCGAAGAAGGCTACCGGGTCAGCGAAACCAATTCCACTGAAGTCAATGACGATGAAGCGGACTTTTAATGGCGGCTACCCATGCCGTCACGAGGTCCGAATCAACGGACAATCCATCTTCTGCTTCTCGTTCGAGGCGGACATTCTCAGAGAACTAGCGGCCCGCAAGGTCGCTTTTTCGTATGAGTCCCTAACCATCCATTACGAACGACCGGCGCGGAAGACCTATTACAAGCCGGACATTCTCCTCCCCAACGGAATCATCGTGGAGGTGAAAGGGGAATTTCCCACGGCGGACCGGCAGAAACACAAGCTGATTAAACAGCAACACCCGGAGTTGGATATCCGCTTCGTGTTTCAGAATTCCCGTCGCCGCATTTCCAAACAATCCAGAACCACTTACGCGATGTGGTGCGAAACCCACGGCTTTCTATACGCCGACAAGCACATCCCGACCGAGTGGCTGAAATAACTGAGGGGTACAAATTATGCGAAAAAAGACGGATTACATCGTAATCCATTGCTCGGACACGCCTCCGAGTATGGATATCGGTGCCAAGGAAATCGACCGCTGGCATCGTTCCAAGGGCTGGTTTCGGATTGGCTACCACTTTGTCATTCGCCGCGATGGCACGGTGGAACTGGGGCGTGAACTCAATGAAGTGGGAGCCCATACCCTGCATTACAACGACCGGAGCGTCGGGGTTTGTTTGGTAGGTGGTATGCAGGAAGACCGCAAAAAATCGGAAAACAATTTCACTCAAGCCCAGTGGGAAACCTTGGATAAGCTCATTGGCGAACTGGAGCAACAGTTCCCACAAGCGAAAGTCCTGGGCCACCGTGATTTAAACCGAGGCCGGGATTGTCCCTGTTTCGATGTCCAAAACTGGATGACCCAACGGGCACGACCCACTCAACAGGATCAAGCCTATCATCCGCTGGTCTACTCCGTGCTGAAACAAGGCGCACGGGGACCGCTGGTGAGAAGTCTGCAAGCCAAGCTGAACCGCTGGTATGGCATTGCGGTAGACGGTCTGTTCGGCATGGAAACCAAAAACGCCGTACAAGCCTTCCAGCGCAAAGAACGGCTCATTGATGACGGCATTGTCGGCCCCAGAACATGGTCGGCCCTCCTGAGATACGAATAGGAGGACACCATGAAAATCATTTTGATTCACGGGATTGGCAATTACAATCCCGGATGGTCTGCTGCGTTGCAAGCAGATCAAATTCTGGGCGTGACACCGGATCGCATTCTCGAATTCAATTACGAAGACCTGATGGAAAACAATTGGGTCAACAAACTGCTGGTGATGGGTGCGCGTGTCGCGGCTTCCTATTACGCAGGCCCGGCGGCGGGAATAGCGGCCAATGTGGTCCAGGATTACATCGACGACATCCTGACTTTCTTTGCCGTGCCCGGCATTCGCAAAAAAATCATGAGCCGCTTGCTGGTATTCCTGGAGAAATTTCCCGACGCCATCATTATTGCCTACAGCCTGGGAAGCATCGTTGCCTATGAGACGGTGAAGAATTATCCAGAATCCGCAAAAGGACACATCCTGATTACCGTTGGCTCACCATTGGGTTCTCCGGCGTTAAACGTGATGGTTAAACGATTTATCAAAGTGCCGGATCACCTCCGGCCCAATGTCACCGGCTGGTTCAACTTCTACAGCAAGGAAGATTTTATCAGCGGTTATATCAACGGACTGGGTTGTCGTCAGCCGGATCAATTCCGAATCAACAGTACCCATTCTCTGACCACGTATCTTCAACACATCCGAAACACGTTCGCTCAAAAATTTACCTAACCCACACACCTTGCTCCTCTCTCACTGATGGTCGGGGCTGGCTTTTGCCAGTTCCGGCCCTTTCTTTTCTGGAGGAATCAGAATGCAGCACCCGGAATTCCATGAGAAAGCTAATTTCCTGTGGCACGATGCTTGCCCCAACTGTTCCAGCTCTGACGGCATGGGACATTATGATGACGGACACGGCTATTGCTATGTCTGCAAGCACTATGAAGCGCCACAGGAAAACAAACGCTTTCGCAAAAACAAGCAACACCGGCAACAGTTGGTAGACGGCAATATCAAGGCCATTCAGAAACGGAGCCTGACTGAACACACCTGCCAGAAATGGCATTACCAAGTAGGCCATTTTGAAGGTGAGCCTGTCCAAATTGCCAATTATCTGGATGCCAAGGGAAATACCATTGCCCAGAAAATCCGGTTTCAGAACAAAGAGTTTAAATTTCTTGGAAACCCGCAAGCTGTTGAATTATACGGTCAATGGCTCTGGCGCGATGGGGGCAAGATGTTGGTCATTACCGAAGGTGAGATTGACGCGCTTTCCGTTTCTCAGATTCAACAACACAAGTGGCCGGTGGTCTCCGTACCTAACGGAGCCCAAGCCGCTGTCAAAGCCATTAAGAAGAGTCTCGACTGGCTGGAAAATTTTGAAACCGTCGTCTTCATGTTCGATAACGACAAACCCGGACGTGAAGCGGCTTCCGAATGTGCCTTACTGCTCTCCCCCGGCAAGGCGAAGATTGCGTCGCTACCGCTTAAGGATGCCAACGAGATGTTGGTTGCGGGGCGGGGTAAGGAACTTATTGATGCCATCTGGGAAGCCAAAACCTTTCGCCCGGATGGCATTGTACAGGGAGCGGACCTGCTGGAATCCATTCTGGAAATGGACAATGGGCAAGCCGTGCCCTACCCCTGGCAAGGACTGACTGCCAAAACCCACGGCCTTCGCAAAGGCGAACTGATTACCTTTACCGCCGGTTCAGGGATTGGCAAGTCGCTTGCTTGCCGGGAAATCGCCTATCATCTCATCCAGTCGGGAGAAACCGTTGGCTATATTGCCCTGGAAGAGAGTGTTCGCCGGTCGGCTTTGGGGTTGCTGGGGATTCATCTGAGCAAGCCGCTCCATCTTTCTCTGGACGGAATTGCCGTCGATGAATTGAGAACCGCTTTCCAGGCAACGCTGGGGAGCAATCGCGTTTATTTTTACGACCACTTTGGAAGCATTGATTCCGAAAATCTCTTGCGCCGGATTCGTTATCTGGCAAGAGGCTTTGACTGCAACTGGATCATTCTCGATCATCTTTCCATTGTGGTGTCTGGGATTGGGGACGGTGATGAACGCCGATTGATTGATAACACTATGACCGCCTTGCGCTCGATGGTGGAAGAGTTAGGCATCGGCCTGATTCTGGTGTCTCACCTGAAACGACCGGAAGGCAAGGGGCATGAAGAGGGAGCGCAAACATCCCTTTCTCAATTGCGAGGTTCTGGGGCCATTGCCCAACTCTCGGATATGGTCATCGGGCTGGAACGCAACCAGCAAGATGAAAAGCAACAACACCTCACTTGTGTCCGGGTACTAAAGAATCGATTCAGTGGAGAAAGCGGCATCGCTTGTTATCTCCGGTACACGCCGGAAACCGGACGCCTTACTGAAGGGCATCCCGACTTCCAGGATGAAACAAGAGGTCTCGACAGTGATGACCTTTTCTAAGTATCAAGTCATTCTGGCTGATCCTCCCTGGAAGTATAACAGCCGGGCGAATCATAAGACCCGGTTCCGAGGCGGCGCTTGCGGTCACTATGACCTGATGACCACCGGAGACATCTGTAACCTACCCATCCAAGAACTGGCGGACCCCAACGGGTCCATTCTCTTTTTATGGGCTACCTTCCCGATGCTGAAAGATGCGCTGGAAGTCATCAAGGCTTGGGGCTTTACCTACAAAACCGTGGGCTTTACGTGGTGTAAGCTGAACCCCAAATCACTGACACCCTTTTTCGGCGTGGGTTTTTATACCAAATCCAATGCGGAAGTGTGCCTCATCGCCACCCGTGGATCAGTTTTGAAACCAGCGGTGAATACCGTTTCTAGTCTCATCCTCTCACCCCGCCGGGAGCATTCCCGCAAGCCGGATGAACAATATGAGCGGATCGAAGCAATGTATCCAAACGCCACAAAGGTGGAATTATTCGCCCGTCATAAACGGGTTGGTTGGGATGCCTGGGGTAATCAAATTCAAAGCGACATCGAACTGAATCATGGACAAGCCTGAGAAGGTTTACGTGGTGCATTTTTGCAAGAACAAATCTTGCGGGTGCGCCTTTATTGACGTGGATCGCTACAACGCCAAAGAGCCACCTCGCTCTCGCTTTTGCCCCGATTGCAAACCAAAACGCAAGAAAAGGGGCTGAAAATATGCGCTATATCTTCGACATCGAGACGGACGGCCTTCTCGATGAACTGACCTGCATTCATTCGCTCGTCCTACTGAACATTGACACCGGAGAAATGCTCTCCTGCCCACCCGACAAATACGCCTTTGTAATGACCATTGAAGAAGGCTTGCGGGAGCTGATGAACGCCGATCTCATCGTTGGTCACAACATCATCAAGTTCGATATTCCAGCTATCCAGAAACTTTACCCCTGGTTTCAGCCCAAAGGTGCTGTCCGGGACACCATTGTTTGTACCCGGTTGATTTACACCAACTTGAAAGAGCGGGACTTCGCCTATCGCAACAAGCACCCGGAATTTCCCACCAAACTCATCGGCAAGCATGCTCTGGAAGCCTGGGGGCATCGACTCGGGGAATACAAAGGAGATTTCAAAGGCCCTTGGACCAACTGGTCCGAGGAGATGCAAAGCTACTGCGAGCAGGACACCCGAGTCACCTATCGGCTCTGGTCCAAGCTTCAAGCGAAAAATTACAGTGAGCAGGCCATTCAGCTTGAACACGACTTCGCCCAAATTCTTTTCAAACAAGAGCAACGGGGCTTCCACTTCGATACTGAAGCCGGACGTAAGCTCTACGCCGAATTATGCAAGAAACGTCTGGATCTGGAAGAACAACTGAAAGCCATCTTTCCAGCCTGGGAAGAACGAACCCCATTTACGCCCAAGGTCAATAATGCCAAGCGGGGCTATCAAAAGGGCGTCACCATCGACAAAGTGAAGGTGGTGGAATTCAATCCCAACAGCCGGGATCACATTGCCAACCGGTTGCAAATGCTTCGTGGGTGGAAGCCCAGTGAATTCACCGAGGACGGCAAACCCAAAGTTGATGAAACGGTCCTGGAAAAACTGGACTGGCCGGAAGCCAAACTGCTTGCCGAGTACCTAATGATTCAAAAGCGAATCGGGCAATTGGCCGAAGGGGCTCAGGCTTGGCTCAAGCTGGAACAAAACGGACGGATTCATGGCCAAGTGGTTACCAACGGAGCTGTCACGGGACGTTGTACCCACAAGTATCCCAACATTACCCAGGTTCCCGCCAAAGGGGTTCCGTATGGGGTTGAGTGTCGGTCATTGTTTCAGCCCTCACCTGGATTTGTACTGCTGGGCTGCGATGCCTCGGGCCTGGAACTCCGTTGCCTTGCCCATTACATGTCCAAGTATGACGGCGGCGAGTACACCAAAGCCTTGTTGGAAGGCGATATTCACACCACCAATCAACTGGCCGCCGGGCTTCAAACACGAGAGCAGGCCAAGCGGTTTATCTACGCCTTTCTATATGGCGCTGGAGACACCAAGCTGGGAACGGTTATTGGTGCCGGTGCGGCAGAAGGCGGAAAGCTTCGCCGCCGGTTCCTTCGTCAAACACCTGCTTTAAAGCGACTCAAGGAGGACATTTCCCTCAAGGTTCAGGCCCAAGGCTATCTCAAGGGGCTGGATGGTCGGCATCTCCACATCCGTTCCGAGCATTCAGCGCTCAACACCCTACTGCAATCGGCTGGAGCCTTGCTGGTCAAACAGGCGACGGTCTTTCTCTATCAAGAGCTGAGCGAACGGGGATATGCCTGGGGAAGGGATTGGGTGCAAGTGGCCCATGTTCACGATGAATTGCAATTGGAAGTGAAACCGGAACTGGCGGAAACCATTGGCCAGATTGCCGTCCGCTGTTTTGAGCGGGCGGGCGAGCATTTCAATTTCCGTTGCCCAATCACAGGAGAGTACAGAGTTGGGACGAGCTGGGCAGAAACGCACTAGGGACGACACGGCCCGCCGGAAGCGCCGCCAGCATCGCAAGTCCAAGCTGATTGCCATGAAAGGCGGTCGCTGCGAGCGCTGCCTGAGAAGCTTCCATCCGAGCGTGTACGAGTTTCATCATCGCAACCCGGAACACAAGGAAGTCGGGCTGAATAAAGGTGTGATTGGGGATCGAACCTGGGCCTGGGTGCTGAAAGAAGCTGACAAATGCCATCTGCTTTGCGCCAACTGCCACCGTGAAGTTCACGCCTTTGACGACCACCGCTTTTTGGAATATCCGCCTGAAGACATCAAAAAGGATCTGAGAAATGAATAAAGCCTTGAAACTGGACCAGGGGAAGATTCCTCTGGAACTCCTGCCCTTTGAATCTCTGGCCGAAGTAGGAAAAGTCCTGGCCTTTGGGGCGGAGAAGTACGGGCGCTACAACTGGCGAAGCGGCATGGAGTGGACCCGATTGGTTGGGGCGGTGCTTCGGCATACCTTTGCATGGATGCGGGGTGAAAGCATCGACCCGGAATCCGGCTTGAGCCATTTGGCCCATGCGGCTTGCGGGTTGCTCTTTCTGCTGGCTTACGAACTCAACCAAGTTGGGACGGATGATCGTTATGCGCCTGCTGATTGATATGGACGGCGTGATCGCCGACTTCCTGGGTCACTGGTGCCACGTCTTCAACACCCGTTACGGTCGAAACATCCAACCGTCGAACATCAAAACGTGGCGGATGGATGAGTCTATCCCCGAGGCAAGCCGGGAGCAATGTGAAGACCTCATCTGGGAACCAGGTTTCTTTCTGCACCTTCGGCCACTGCCGGGGAGCATCCAGGCCATTAAACGCTTGCATCAAGCAGGGCACGAGATTTTCTTTGTCACCTCCTGTCTGGCAGGTCATACCGATAAATTGGCTTGGCTGAAGCGCCATTTCAGCTTCCCGGTTCGGGTTGTCTTCACCTCCGAGAAGTTTCTGGTCAAGGGCGATGTCCTGATTGATGACTACCCGGTGAACTTGTCCCAGTGGCAAGCCGAGTGGCCGGACAGAATGGCTCTCTGTTTTGCCGCGCCCTACAACGAAAGCTGGGAAGGCTTCCGGGTGCATGACTGGGGCGGCGTGGAGGCGTTACTAAAATCTTTGGAGGCCAGAGAATGAGAACCCTCTTGATTGACGGCGATGTCTTCGCCTACCAGTTTGCTTGCGCGGCGGAAGTGGCCACACACTGGGGTGATGACTTCTGGACCCTGCATGCCGATGCCAAGACCGCCAAGGAAAAGCTGGACGCCTTTATGGAGGAGCTAAAGAGCAAGCTGGGGGCGGATCATCTCATCATTGCCCTATCCGACCGTACCCGGAATTACTTCCGCAAGCAGATCCTCCCCACCTACAAGGCCAACCGTGACAAGGTACGCAAGCCCATCATTCTGAAGGAACTACGGGAACACTTGGAAACCGAGTATGAATGCTTTGAACGTCCTGGCTTGGAAGGCGATGATGTTCTGGGGATTCTTGCCACCAGCGAGAAGATCGTCAAGGGAGAGAAGGTCATTGTCAGTATCGACAAGGATCTCAAGACCATCCCCGGCTTGCACTACAACACCAACAAGCCGGAACTGGGTGTCTATACCATTACCGAGGAAGAGGCCAACTACTGGCACCTGTTCCAAACCCTCACCGGAGATCCCTCCGATGGATATTCTGGTTGTCCAGGCATTGGCCCCAAGAAGGCTGAGGAACTGCTGGCCGAGTCACCCACTTGGGAGACCGTGGAAGCCGCCTTCAAAAAGAGTAAGGTTGAGGCCGAATCACTTATACAGGCCAAGATGGCTAGAATATTAAGAGCGGATGACTATGATTTTAAAAAGAAAGAGCCGATTCTCTTTACACCCAGATCGACTAGAATCAAATAATAGAGGCACTTCATGCCTGTTTGTGATAACATTAAAGAATGTTAAGAATAGTTTACATGATGGAGGTGACTTATGAAAGCAGAACTGCTTAAACGTCTCTTCCATGCTATTGCAGATGAAAATGACGAAAGCCTTAAAAAATTAACTACAAAGATAATAGAAGAAGAGCGTTTAAGAGGCCATGAAAAGCTAGCAAAAGAACTGGAGGCAGTTCTTCAAAAAGCTAATTTCAAGAATGTCAAACAAGTTTCCAATAACTCTTCTTTGAAAGAATTACCTACTAGCAGACGGTATGATCAACCTCTTGCAGCGGTTATTCCTCCTGAAAAACTAAGGCACCACATGGTACTTCCTCATGAGATTGAGGAAAGGTTTGTTCGCATTGAAAAGGAATATGCTGCTAGGGAGCGTTTAGCCCTCTTTGGGTTAAAGCCAAAGAAGAAGATTATTCTTCATGGCCCCCCTGGATGTGGAAAAACATTAGGCGCTGAACGACTGGCTTGGAATACAGGTCTTCCGGTTTTGAAGGTTCGTTTTGATTCAATTTTATCTTCATTTTTTGGTGAGTCAGCATCTAACTTACGTGCTATTTTTGATGCTGCCAATGAAAAGCCATGTCTATTATTACTTGATGAGTGTGATTTTATAGCACGTTCAAGAACAACAAAAAATGATGTTGGAGAAATTCCAAGAATCGTTAATACACTTTTACAACTTTTAGAAGAGTATGATCTGCCCGGTCTTTTAGTAGCTACAACCAATTTAGAAGATTCATTGGATGACGCTTTGTTTAGACGCTTTGATGATGTCTTTGAAGTGCCAAAACCTGGAAAGGCAGAAATTAGAAAATTGCTCGATATGACTCTTTCGTCAATGAAGGTTTCTAAAGAGGTCAACTGGCCTAAAATAATGGAACAAATATCAGGATATTCAGCCGCTAATGTTGTTACAATTGCCCAAAATGCTGCTAAAAGTTGCGTGCTAGCTGGTGAAGATGAAGTAAAACAAGTCTACATAGAGGCAGCTATTAGTGAAGCAAAAAGAAAATCTTAGAGTTCGATTTCAACTTCTTGTTCTTGCTCGATCTCCTGTTCAATCTCATTAGCAATTCTCAAATCATTGTAAATTTCAATATCTTTATTAATTGCCTCAAAACTGACAGCTAAAGTATATTTTGCTTTTGAATCTGGATTTTTATCCCACCCCTCATGCGCTACCACTCCTATGCAAAAGCCCTCTCTCAATTGATGAGATTTTAATAAAGCCCAATCTTTTTGAAGCGTACCAGAAGTTCGATTTAGACCTTGAGCATCCCCCCAATCGTTTTGTTCACGGATAACCCAAGGTAAGACTCCATCGTGAGAAGAATTTCCACTATTTCTTCCGTGAATATTTCTCTCTCCAAAATGCTCCGGTGATTCACCCAAATAACTAGAACGCCATTCGAGCCAAGTAGAAAGATAGCCTCTTTTGTTACGCCGTGTCCTTCTTGGATTAGCGGCATAAGACAATGTTACTTCAATTAGCAGATCATACTCTTCACCAATATTACGTAGTGATTCCGGGATAACAATTTCAAAAATATGAATATCTCTTGCTGAAATTAATTGGATACCGGAGCTAATAAAAGTCATGCGATAAGCATTATTGCTGGTAGCACGTTCTAAGCTAGGCAACCCAAAACCTATTAAACGTAAAATATTCCCATAAGTTTGAGAATCGGAATTCATCGCCCATTCAGGCCATCTTGCTGATTGAGCAATTAAAGCTCTCCACAATAAGGAAGGTTCGTCTGGTAATACCTTTTGCAATTCAGCCGCAATATGTGTAACTTTAGGGACTGCAAAAGACGTTCCCACAGCATCACGAGCGTAGGCTGGTCCTGTATTGGCTCTTAATAACTCAGGACACAATTGTTCAGGACTGGTTAGGCGAGGTGGATCTCCGTCATCAATTGCATAAGTGCCACCATACTCAACTACGTCAGGCTTAATAACATCCCATATTCCTGGGCCTGTTGCAGAAAAGGCTGATGGAAAATCTACTCCACCAAGTGAAGTTCTTATCCCATCGGAAAGAACAGCTTCAGACACCGAACCCACTGTTAAAGCATTAAAACTCTGAGCAGGGTTGGCAACACGACAAGAGTCTTCCAGTAAATAGTCTGGATAATTTCTGCCATTTTGAATATGTTGGATAATCCCTAGTCTAAAAGGGTTACTTGAATCTGTAAATATATTTCCAGCCGCTTGAATGAACAAGATGTCATAATCATGGCTTAACCGATCTATTTCAGCTCCCCAAGCAGACATGTGTTTCTTCCGACAAGGAAAGGTGCTTGAAATAGAATGGTTAAAGATTCTAGTCCCAAGGACAGAATGATATCGCTCAACAATCTTGTTTAAAATCGCTGGCGGGAATACTTCTTGTGGAAGCTGGTTATTATTGTCTAATACTCTTGCATTTTGAATCCAGCACGGTAGCTGATATATGCCATCAGTAGGGATACTTCTTGGATACAGAATAGCTCCAGCTACTCTAGTACCATGCCCTCCCGGCTGAACACCATCGGCAACGTCTGCATGTTGTTCAGAAACATAATTAAACGAATTTCTGGAATCAATGGCAGGTGCTAAATATCGGTGTCCCTCCTGAATTCCGCTGTCGATCACACAAACTTTAGGAGCGTCACCATTTGGTTGAATAAGTTCTGCATTAATTTCTTGAAATTGGTCAAATTGTCCAGATGAAAAATGGTCACTGATATCATCTGGCTCTGTAACTTCAAAGACAAAAGCATAATTTTGTACTAAGTCTTTTAATCCTTTTCCAGAGATGGATATTTTTGTTGTGAAGCTATCCGGTAAATTAGATATTTGGCTTGTCTCACCATCAATAAAGGAGGTTAAAAATTTTCCATCGTAACCTTCAACAAACCTTTGTAAGGAGCTTTCTCTTTCAATCCTTAATTGATCTAATTGCTGATAAACATTGTCAGCTTTATTTTTCCAACGTGATAGCTTCTGCTGATAGGAATCCTCCGTTTCAGTATCTTTTTTCTCAGGCGGATTTGTCAGTCTGTTTGTGCCTAAACACTCAATTCCTATTTCTACAATATAGACATTATTGTCATTAATATTAGGCCAATTTTGGTATAGATGTTCGGATAGTATTCTTTGTAGTCGAGAATCGGTATCTTCGTGAAGAGCATATATTTTAGAAGCGCCCCCACCTCCACTAACATTCCCAACAAATTTTTCCAAGCTATCAAAGAACTTTTCAAGCTCAAAGTCACCAGAAGCTACAAGTACATACCCGTCTTCTTGCTCACTTACCACTTCCAAATTAAACATTGTGTATAAAAAATCCAAGTCTAATTCAGTTGGGTCAATTTTCAGCAAAAAAGGTATTCCTGGAGGAACCTCTGGTAGATTTTGCCTTTGCCTGTTTTGAAAATTTGTCTTCCATTGGTTAGATAGATTTCTTCCTGAAGTTTGTAAGTTTCCTCCATGAGAGATTCGATTTTCTTTGTTTTCGGCAGTTCTTGGATCTGGACGACCACCACCAAGCAAACGTGCCCTGTCTCTTATTTTTAAGGACAGATTTAGATGTTTAAAGTCTTGAGAGCTTGGAGGCATTGGTTATGATACTCCGGCTTCTTTGTATTGTTGAAAAGCATTAGCAAGACTGGTAAAAGACTTAGGGCTATATTTGTTGAAGCCTTCTTCATCCACAAACACAAAGTCGTAGACGACTTTAGGCTGGGCAGCGTTAATATCCTTGCACCATTGCTTCAGCCGTTCCATCTTGAGCGGAACATCAAGATCTTCCAAGCCCTTGGTTTCAACGATGAAAACTTCTGTGGACGATTTCTTCACAATAAAGTCAGGGTAATAGTTTGAGATGTTACCGTCCGCATTCACATAGTCAATTGTGAAGTGAACAGCCATATAGTTTTTAGCGTAGGAAATAATGTCATCACAGCTATCCAGGAAAGAAGCAAACTGCAACTCTAGGTGGCTATCTCCGATAATTTTGTTAAAGATGCTTTTCTTTGGAATTAAGTAGCCTTGCTCTTTAACAACGAATGGTCGGGTTTTCCTCAGCTTGATGTAATCCCGAATCTCGGCATCACCTTTGTCTTGAATCGTTAGTTCGTTTATCTGCTTTTTGAAGGACTCAATAATCGTCCTTGTTGCTTCTATCTCTGAGAGGTTTCTCAGGGTATTCAAACTATCCAGATCAACACTGGCGGTAAACAAATAGTCGCGTATGAATGCTTTAACTTTTCCATAGAGAACATCGTAGCCACTGACAAGGCGCAAGTCCTTCATGATGATTTGGGTGAAATAACCCACTACGGAACGGTAATCGGTAATGGCAATATTATCGAGCAATGTGGTGTGAGTCACTTCATCGGTGGTAATGTCTTTAAAGACGATTTCTCGTTGTTCGGCTTCTGTGAAAGATTTGTATACAACTTTCTTCGTTCCAAAGCCAGAGATATCAAGGTCAGCCAGATTTTTGTATTCCCGGTAGATTCTGGGGCTTAATATAGGGATTTCAATATCGAGGTTCTCAACGTCTTTGGAGGTATTCTCGTTATCTACTTCAACAATGATGGGCGTTTTAGGCTGGGTGCCCTCCCCCATCGCTTTGCGCTCCAGCTCAACACCTTCAGACTGAATAGACTCAACAAAGTCCATAAAGGCGTCTGTACCAACAACGCTAACATATTCCTCAACATCGTTGCCGGGATACATCTTTCTAAGTCCTCGCCCAAGGGTTTGCTCAGGAAGAATGTTGCTCTTGGCAGAATAGGCTCGCAGGCCAACAATGGTCGTAACGTTTTTTACGTCCCAACCTTCTTTCAGCATCAATACAGAAACAATCGCTTTGTAAGGACTTTCCCAACTATCAATCTGGTTAGACTGTTCTCTGAGCTTATCTAACTCTTCTTTGTTTCTACCAGTAGAAGACTCGCTGATTTCCCCATTGTTTTTTGTGTGAATAACCAACACCGCCCCTTTTAGCTCTGGGTAGGTTTCTTCCAGGTAAGTCGCCACATCATCGCAGTTTTTAGTATCATCTGTCATCACAAAGAGAATGGCTTTTTTCCCAAGCTTCTCATGCTCAGTATAAGCTTTACGCCATTCCTCAACGCCTAAATTCAAATAATCCGCATACTTCTCTGTATATCGGGAGCTTTGGCGCTCATGGAGTTTTGCTCGACTAGCCGAATCCGGTAGAACCGGGTGCTTGACCACGTTCTGGTAGATGGCCTCGACCAAAGGATAGTCAGAAACCGTTTGAACAAAAATAGCGCCATTGTTGTGCTTTGGCGTTGCGGTTACATCCATTTGCAGGGATAAAAATTTGTCCTTGTGCAGCAAGCGGTGATGAATATCTTCAATAGACTTGAACCATGCTAAGCGGCTATCGTGAACATGGTGAGCCTCATCATTCAAAACAACCAGCTCATCAATATCTCGAACGATATCCCCCAAGTCTACCTTGGAATCGTTTGTTTCACCCGTCGGACGTTTGCCCAAGAAGTAGTCCATGGTGTCTTCATCATCGGCTGAAGGTACCACATCGTTGCCGGAATAGACACGGTGAATATTGGTCAGGAAGATGTTTCCGGTTTTTCGGGTTACCCGGACTTCATCCTGGATATGAAGAGTCAACTGGAAGTCATCTCGCCAATTCTGGCCTTCGTAGCCATTATCAGGCAATACCGGGTCATTAAAGAAAATGCGAAGTCCATCAAAGTCGGTGCGAATCCGATCTAAGACAATGATGTTGGGGGCGATGACCAAAAAGTTCCGGGCCAAGTCTGAGTCCGATTCGTAGAGTTTATGGAAGTAGCTCCAGGTGAGCATCAAGCTCATTACTTTGGTTTTTCCAGCACCAGTGGCCATTTTGACGACAAAACGACGCCACGTTTCGTCAAACATGCTGGCAGAAACAGCCTCAGAAGAATCAAAGCGAAGCAGATCGTATTTGTCCTTCACCTTCACCACATCGTATAAATAGATGCAGGTCTCAATGGCTTCTCTTTGGGCAAAATAGTATTGAAACGTCAGCATATTCCCATCGGCTTTGGGGATGAGATGCGGCGTTTTAAACCACCAGTTGAGCAATGCTTTACTGGTTTCGGTAGCGCCCTCGTAGTTGGAACCACGCCATTCCTTTACCCTTTTCCGCAACTCGTGAACCAGCGGAGGGAGAAGCTTTTCATAACTGGTTTCACGTAAAGCTTCATCTGCTGGAAACCAACGAATTTCTGGTTCAAGCGTTTCGTGCGGGTTTTTAGGGAAATCAGGATGTAGAGCCATTAGACGCTCACCTCAATCACGTTCATCGTGTCGTTACCAAAAATATCTACCACTTTGACAGCGATTTTCCGGCGGCCCGGCATACACTCTTTTTCTACGGTCTTAAGTTCGAGATTGCGATCCTTCTTCGTTCGGAAGGATTGCCATTCGTTCTCAAAGACATAATCCCCAGTCCAAACTTCTTCATTCTGACCAGTGGCTTCATTGAATATAGTGACGATTTCTTTTTTAGATTCAAAATCAAAGTCTACCGACCAATAATCAATCCAGTCCGTCCATTTTTTGGTAAGCACTTCACGGTTCACAATGCCACCTTTGTCCTTAGAAATTTTGACAACTTGGCCCTTATCCACAATTACTTTGCTTTTACCTGGGACTACTGCTTCATCGGCTCCAGTCGCATCTTGAGAGTAAAAGACAGAGAAATCCATGAGTTCAACAGCAACCGTATTTTTTTTGACGTGTGGTTTAACTTCGATAAATGACACATCATGGAAGACAACTTGATTTTTCTCGATAGCCCGCTTATCAAATACATCACGGGGAATGTATTTGAGCGCAAGATCAATCCCTTTTGTACGGGCTTCATTCTGAATATTAGGGAATAAACCCATCTCAAATTCAAAGCCAAGAATGTCTACTTTGGTGATGTGCTTTTGTCGGCACTCTAAAATAATCTCTTCTACAAATAGGCGAGATACGGGAAGGTTGACTGGCCCAACAGCAACCAATCGACCTGCCTTTTTACCCTGAAAAGCTGAAAATTGGATGACTGGTTCAGCCCGGTATGCGTGTAGAATCAGATTGATAAAATCTTGTTCCTTGGCTGCAAGTTGGGCTTGTTTTTCTTGCTCTCTCAGATTAGGATTCATGCCAATGTAGTGTTGGCGTTCATATTTGCCAAGGTTCAAGATTTCAAAGGCTCGCCAAGGTTTTTTATCATTTTTCAATTCTCTTTGAACAGCAATCATCCTTTTCCGGGTGGTGTGAATTCCAAATTTCCCCAGATCCGAACCAATCCATTTTCGACCTAATTTTTCAGCTACAGCGCAGGTTGTACCTGAACCACAAAAGAAATCAGCTACGAGGTCGCCTTCATTGGATGAAGCATTTATAACTCGCTCTAAAAGAGCTTCTGGCTTTTGTGTTGGATAATCCAATCGTTCCTTTGCCACTTGATTTATTGGATTGATATCATCCCATAATTCGCCTACCGTTAAGCCTGGGAGTTCATCTAAGTACCTTATTAACTGTCTACCTCCAGTAGAGGTGACATAAATTCGACCTTGTTCTTCAAATTTCTTAATGGATTCCTCACTGTAATCCCCCAACGGAGTGTCTCTACTGTATAACCTTCCATCTGCATCCGTGTGGATGAATTTATTGTGTTTACTCTCTAGGTCATAGGGCTTAAATACATTATTAAATGTGTAGTTGTCCGAATTTGAATAGATAAAAATATAATCTACAAGTTTTCCAAATTTCTTGGATTTTCCCCTGGCTCCCTTTATAACCCCACTTTTCCAAACAATCTCATTAACATACCCTTGCTTTCCAAAGACTTCATCTAAAACCAAACGAATATAGCTATTTACTCGCCAATCGCAATGAACATATATAGTTCCATCAGGTGCCAATAAATCTTTCATCAAGACTAAGCGTTCATAAATCATTGAGATAAAGCTGTCCGAACCCATTCCCCAGGTGTCTCGATAGGCAATCTCTTCAAGTACGTTGGGTTTTTTGGTTAGTGTTTCCCCACCGATTTCAATATCCATACTAAAATCCGCCCCAACGTCAAAAGGAGGATCAATATAAATTAGCTTGATCCCGCCTTGAGCTTCAATTTCATCCCGTAATGGTCCGCTCTTGAGGGAAGAGAGAATCAACTTGTTATCGCCCCAAATAAGCTTGTTGCTCCAACCACTAATCTGGCGACCTGAAAACTGATCAAATAGGCTCCCTTGTAAGGCCATTACTTTTTCACTTCGAGGTTCATCAACTTGTTCAATCACCTGAAACGGTAAGACAACATTACTGATATCTGCATTCTTACCGTTCCAAACGAGTTCTACTTCTCGCTTGTCCTCAAAAAGTAAAAAGCGGTACTTATCTGGTAAAGGCTTGCCTGCTTCAAGATGCTTGATAATGTCACGAATTTCGTTGTCAATCAGTTTCATTTTTTGCCCCTGTTTTCTTCTCATCACCGTGAGATACCAGAAATTCACGCATCGCTTTACGAACCATCCAAGCGGCGGAGCGGTCTTCTTTCAGGGCAAGGTCTTCAAACGCCTGATAATCGTCAGGATCAACGCTGATGGTGATTCTTGTCATCTTGCCCGAAGAAGATTTCATTCAATTGGCTCCCGCCTCTCGTGTGATGGCCTTATGCATCACAGTGATGCACCTCTACTGTAATACCAGAAATAGAGCTTCTTGGAAACAAAAATAATCGAGAGGTATACCTATGTTCAATTTCCGAAAACACCGGGACTACCTGGACGCCTGGGGTAACGCGATGGCCAATGGGCTAATAGATGGTCGCCCGTTCAGCCTAGAGACCCTCAAGAAGTACGTGGGCTATATGACTTGGTTTCTTGAGAAGCATGGCCAGCTCAGCATCAAAACGCTGGTGTTGGAGATGGGCAGTATCGGTGTGGAGCACTTCGCCAAGAAGAACGATCTCTATCAAGCGGCTGTCTGCTTCGCCAAGTACCTCATCCTGGAAGGCGCTCTCCCCGCCTCATTTATGGATGACCTTAAGAAACGCAAGCTCAAACCCAAACGTCACCGCCCACCCAAGCGTATCAGCGTCAAGGAAGCCGACATTCAAAGGCTCATCAACTCTTGCAAGAACAAACTGGACCGGCTTATTCTCATCCTGCTGGCTTCTACTGGTCTGCGGGCTTCGGAAGCTTGTGGGCTCACCATTGGAGACCTGGACTTTGAGGAGGATCGAATCGTCATCAGGCTGGCCAAGTGGGGGAAGACCCGAAAGGTTGGCATCTCTCCCGGCCTGAAGATGGCCCTGGAGGAATACCTGAAGAAAAGAGGCGCTCTATCATCAGAAGCGCCTCTTCTCGTTAATGGGGTGGGTGTCCCTCTGGACCGGCATGGCTTACGGAAGCGTCTTTATAAGCTGGGCCAGAGGGTGGGGGTTATAGTGAGTCCCCATGCCCTCCGCCGAGCCTTTGTGACCATAAACGTGAATCATGGTATCCCTTTGGTTCACCTTCAGATTGCTTGCGGGCATAGCGATATCCGTACAACCCGGTCCTATACCTGCACCTCCGAGGATGAAGTCGTGGAAGCAATGAAATCACGGTTCACCAACTTCTATTAATCCCAGTCTTTCATGGCGTCCACCACATGCTGCTCGCTGGTTCGGTCGTACAGCAAGGTCATCTGGGGTGAGGCGTGACCCATGGCAGTCTGGACTTCTCGGACACTTTTACCCCCTAGAAGATGGTGCGTAGCGAAGCGCCGACGGAGCATGTGGGGTGACACTACCACCCCCACCCTTTTGCCCACGTTACGGAGCCTCTTGTAGACCCCATCTCGTGACATCGGGTTATAAAAACGGTCCAGGAATAGGAAGTCGTTAGGCTTCTCAGGGTCATCCCGTAACGGCCCGGTTACTGGCCGAACAAACAGATAGACCCGGATGGCATCGACCACCTCTTTGGATAACCCCAGGCGGCGTTGCTTGTTCCACTTGGCCTTGGGAATCCAAAGCTCCCGTTTGTCCAGGTCCACATGGGGAATCCGAACCTTGGCACATTCAGCGGCGCGGACACCAGTGTGTACCAGGAGCAACACCATTGCCCGCTCCATCGGATCCATCTCGGCTTCGAGAAGCGTGGGGATTTCATTCTCTTTGACCACTGGGCGCTTGGGGTTCTTGTTGGCCCTTACCCTAATACCTTGCTCCTCGACATCCTTCACGAAGTTCTTATCTAGGACGCCTTCCCGAATCAGGTATTTGGAGAAGGCAAGAATCGCCCGATAGATGTTCATCTGCTTTCCAGGAGCGTCAGGGAACTTGGCAAGATAGTTCACAAAGTTGGGAAAAGTGACTTGGGGATACAACTCCAGATAGCGTTCCACTTGTTTCCGGTAAAGCGTAAGGGTCGTCTTGGCAAACTTTCCTGTCTTGCCAATGAGTCCGGCTTTCATCACACGAACAAAGCCTTCCACGTAAGGCTCATGGTCAGTCATCTGTTGTTTTCGTTCTACAGCTTTTTGAACCAGCCGCTCTTTTTGCTTCTGCTGTTCCAGGTAAAGGCTGACCGCTTGGGAGGGAATCAAGTAACTCATCGTGTCACCATAAGGTTTAGCGATGGCGGTCAGCTCACCCCTCTCACACATAGCGTGAACCGTCTTCCGTTGCTTACCCAAGATCTCGGCTGCATCCCGGACAGTGAGAAAGTTTCCGCCTTTTCCGGGAGCAAATGACTCACTTTTTACATTTCTTAATGCCCGATTACTCACTTTTGACTCACTTTTTACATTTTTTTCGCGTTTCATGGGGTGTCTCCTGTTTTTATTAACTAGCCGGAGACACTGAGTTATCAAGGCTTTATTGCTTTTAAATCCCCTCTCTGGTACACTATAGGCTCACTGCTGATAAGGGTGAGGTCCGGTGTTCAAGTCACCGATGGCCCACCATTTTCAAGCCTTTTTAGCCGCTCCGAGTAAAAAAACTTCCCAAAATCCGTGGAGTGACGACTCAATTTAAGGCCTCTAAAACGAAAAAAGCTCCTCGCTGAGGGGCTTTTCAAGTTTTTAAGGATTGCTCAGTTTTCCAAACCAACTTGGTCATAAGGGTGGCTGAAGAGAGCGTCCCAGAGATAGCGTACATCTCTTGGCCGTGAACGCCACGGGAGATTAATGGCTCTCGTCAATCACCGACAGCATCACATTGACCGCTTCCAGCTTCTTTAGCAGCAGCAGGGTGGCGTTATAACCAATTCGCGTTGTCTAAATCCAGGAAAAAGCAACTCAATTCCAAATTGTAATGAAACATTAAGGGTAAATCACCAAAATATTAGGTTGAAAACGCTTGTGGGAGAAGGGGTTTAAAAAATCATAAAAGTTATTCGCTATGGTTTTTTGAAAACAACCGGTAAGGTGAACAAAGCAATTCCCACCACTTTAGAAAGGAATCCCAACCCCCGATGAGTTATCCTCAAGGCCCGCTGGAGGGTCGTATTGAATATCAAGACAATTTGTTCAAACGCATTTTGCACGGTGTCGCAGGCATCTTGAAAGACGTGGGCGGCACCGTCATTGATTACGCCCCAGAGATTCTCCAAGGAGTTGCCCGCGGATTGGCGGAAACCGCCTTGAATCAATCCCGGCCTGCAATGTCTAACACCAACACCGACCTGGATTTCGGCTCCAAGCAACGCAGCCGTCGTCGGCTTTCTACGTCAAACTCCCCAACCGACCCATCCAAAATGCTCACCCAATACCAGCCTTCAACCTTTGCCAGAGAAGCCCTGCAGCAAGTGGACGCGCGGCGGCAGCCGTATGAACCGCCCCGCTATACACCGCCTCAACACCCATTGGCCGGGCGGATTGGCCAGGCATCATCCAATCCCGTTTATCACCCCCGACTATCGGTTGATCCGATACCCTACACAGAAATACCGAACAGTTATTCGCAAGCAAATGAATCATTGCTGCAAGCGTTTGATCCGAATTTCGGGCGACACCTTCCTTCCCAGATACCAGAAGATTCACCGCAAATTCAACATAATCTTTCCTTTGCACAAACACCACTCACGCATCAACAACGACTCCAGCAAGAGAATTTCCAGAAGTTAGCCGATTTTCCACAGCAAAACAGGCGACTAAAGAAAGAACAAGATAAATTAATCTCTCAAGAATTAAAAAAGATCGTCTCCGAACTAAAGCGTGAGTTGTTAAATCGAGGAGAAAAATCAAGAGGAGAGAAATCAAAGTTTTCTCCAAGACAACTGATTTTCGAAAATGACACTGAACTTAGTGAAAAACTGTGGCATCATTTCGTAACAGGAGAGGGACAGCCTGTTTTGATTAATCTAGGGAAACTAGATTTTTCCATGAATTTAAATGCTCATAAGTTATTTTCTCCCGCTGCTAAACAGATAATGCTAATTGCAAGAAACCTAAAACCGGAAGCGGCAAAAATGCTGATTGAACGAACCTTAGAAGGAGGCAAAAGCTTAGAAACGGGCTTTCCTGCCGGAAATAACAAAGTGACCCATATTCATTTTAAAGACGGTTTTTCTAAAGTAAGGTTAAACATCCCCTATACGGATACCTCTAAGTTTATAGCTTTTGGCCGCATGGCGCTGGACGTAACAAATATGGAAATCGTGGTGGATTATGATAAACAAATCGTTACCGTCCATGCCGAATTGAAAGGCCAAATCAAAGAGCATAAACCCCACGGTGAATGGCTGGATACTTACGATTTTGGACACGATACAGAACGCGGGGAACCCTGGAGTACCATTGTCGATGGGGTTCACCAGTTTGCCCCACCGGGTAGTGTGAGTTTTGATATCTACGGGCTGCCCAAAAGTTCTTCGAAATACAGGAGGGTCTACTCTTTTGAAGAGTTTATGAGGAACGACTAATCCGGGCCTTCAAAGCCACCTTCTTGGACCCAACAGTGTTCCGGTAATTCACCGGGCTTAGGTGTGTAAGCCCCCGCATCTCCTTCCCAATGGTCGAAACAAAACCCGTGCTTCGGGTGGCTGTAGCAGACGATATAGACTGGAAACTCTAAGCCCAATTCTTTTTTATCCCTAAAATATGGCCCTTTAAACTCTTCCAACGGGACCTGGTGCTTCTCGGCATACCGTGCCAAAAGCGCCAGTGCCCGGCGGTTGGCATTGGCCTGGGAGTAGCCCTCTAACGGATCACCCGGTTCAATCATGTGTGTGAAGACATGGTTTGTCCAGTCGCTGCGGCAAAAGCTAAAGCGTTCATGCTTGTAGCAAACTTCATAAGTGGGAAAATCCAGACCCAGTGATTCTTCAAAGTACGGTCCCTTAAACTCATGAACCGGTACGTTGTGCTCTTCAGCGTATAGTACCAGTTTTTCCATTGTATATCCGGCAGCTTTGGCCTTGGTGTAATTTTGGGGATCCGGGTCGCTAAAAAAGAAAAGTCCAACAAAGAACCAGATACTCCCCACCAAAAACAGGGTTCCAAATGTTGCAATAACGCCAAACCAAAATTGTTTCACAGGGATTTTCCCTTACACATATTGAATAGACGTATTTATATTTAATTTACTACGAGATCGCTACCAATGCAAAATGCTATATCTTCGTTTTTCCTTTCAAAAAGCAGGTCGGCGGAAACCGCCTTGAATCAATCCCGGCCTGCGATGTCTAACACCAACACCAATCCAGAAAGCTCACTCATTAAGTACACCATTTTACTTTCTTTTTCACCAAGGGCCTGCTGGCTGGCTCAGATGTAGCTGTTTGGGTCAAGCACCGATGCGCTGAAATTATTTATCAAGAACTGAAAGAGTAATTTTCTTACGAAGGACAGCAATGTTGCCCAGATGGTTGCATCACCCAAATCATAAAAACAACATAAACAAATAAAACGAAGCTAATTCCTTTAGCCCAACACTTAGGATGCAGAAATATTAAAGTTAATGCAGTGGGACCTATGAGCCATAAAGCAAAGTACATAATACCACTAGAAATGCGTTGCCCGTTATATACAAATAAGGAATCTGGAAGAGCTCGGCTATCTTCTAAACTACTTAATACAAGAAATATCGTTACGCCCCCAATAAAAGAACCTAGACCGATCCAAAAAATGGTATTGGCAAACCTTAAAACCGGTTTTCTTTCAAACGTACTTTCCATCCCATTATCCTACTATAAGATTGCGAACAGTGTAAAAGTCTGTACCCTCAGTTATTTGTTCAAAATGGACAATGGACTGATTATAAAATTATGCTCCTGGAACCAGTGGGGGTCTCTTTCTATAGCTTAATATCTCTTGACGATATGCGCTAACAAAAAATATGGTTGTGAACTTTTTATACAACTATGGGTGAGGAGTTTGAGAATAAATAGGGGGAGGGTGCGTTATCAATGAGCGAGTTGATCGGAGCAAATAGCCAAGTTCGGGTGCAACCTGCTACGCCCGATTCCGTTTGGGCACAGCGGGTGGGGGCAGCAGCCACAGAAATTACCGTTCCTACTGCTTGGGGCGAACTAACCCTGGGTGGTGCCGGTGAAGTAATACCGCCTGTTTTTTCAACTTCAGGAGTTAATTCCGGGCCAGCCGTCCTTAATTTAACTTTAAATTCAGATTTTTTCGGTAATGACTCCCCTGAAACCTTGGTGGATTCTAACCAAGCCAACCTGTTCAACTATGCGCTCACCAGTATGCGCTCGCCCGACTTTAATATTAGCGACCCCAATAATTACATCTGGAACTCCAACCACGCGGTCATCTCGCCCCCTACGGCTCAGGAGCGCCAGGCAGTAGCATTTTTAAACACGCCCAATGCTCCCGAAGTGCGCCAGGCACAGCAATCTATCGATCAGGTGTTGCAACAACGAACCGGGATGGCTCCAGATGCCCTGCTGCAAAACCCACAAGCCATCCAGCAACTAACCCCCACCCAATTAGAGCAAGCTTTGGCCACATTGGTGCAAGGCGAAGGGATTCCAACAGCCAGCATTAATGGACAATTGCTATACGAACTACAGCAGGCAGAAGGAGGCATACGTCCGCAAACGGATGCCAACCAGGCTATGATTACCCAGGTAGGGGATCAAGCGGTTGTGTTCCGTCGCTCTCAAACGCAACAGGCACTCCAAACAGCCCTGATACAAGAATTTAACCGACGCACGGAAACCACAGCCAACCAAATCATTAGCGATGGCAGAGCGGCAGGGCTGGACCAGGTGGCGTTGCCCTACACCAATGAGGAACTGATCCAAATGGGGCTGGTTCCTGGCACACCCACTGGCGATGCCGGACGAATGATTTTGGCCAGCTACGTGCAGCAGTCGGGCAGCCCGGAATCGTTGCGACAAACTTTAAGGCCAGAAAACACCCGGTTTTCATTTACATACAACACCACAGCGGACAGTCGCGGAGATTTTCTGGCAACCGGTTCCCTTGCTGGCATTAATTCCGTTAATAGCACTGAAGGAGCACCGGTCCCCATTGACACGCTGGATGCGCCAATGGCCGACTATCTACCACCCGGATCGCTGGTGAACGGCCAGCAGGTAGAGAATTTTGCCAGAGTATCATTTAACTTGCCAATGCTTCAGGATGAAGCACAGTATGCGGGCACTAGTTTGTTGCAAACTGGCGGTAGCGCCGTGGCCAATGAAATGGGCAACCAATTTTACAATAATGTTATGTTTGAGCGGGTAGGCTTTAACCAACCCGTCTCTGTTTGGAGTAGTACGTACCACGGCGTACAGCAACAGTCGGGCGGGAATTTCTCCGAATTGTTTTCAGATATGTTTCAGACTTATCAGATGGGCATGACGCCTGAGCAACGAACCGCCCTAAACGAACTGGCCGAGCGCGATCCCCAGGCCGCCACGGAACAGTTTCGTCAGTACATGGATTTACAAATAAATGGAACAGGCGATACGCTCTGGAATCAACTGAGGGCTACCGGACTTTCCACCAGTGAGTTCTTGGCCTATCGCTACGGGGCGAGCTATAAAGATGTGAACGGCGGACAGCCAATATACAACCCGGAACAACTGGCAGAGATTCGCGCCAACTTTGAACAAAGCGTCTCGCAAATGGGCTTTAACCCGGCCATGACCCAGGCGTTCTCAGACTATGCGTTTAACCAGCTCCACGGAGACTGGGTGGGAGTATCCGCCAGGATGACAGAGCGCGGCTTTACGGATGAACGACACCAGCGATTGTCGGAGCTGTACTACTTGACCAATCACGACATTCGTTAAGTGCCTTGCGTACGAACTAACACGTGCAAACTAACACGCGGGGTTGTTTATCCTCTGTTGGCTGTGGCAAGTAGACCCTTAAAAAATAAGGCCGCTGTTGCCATACAGGCAATTACAGCGACCAAACCAAGGGGGAGATGAAAGAATCAACAGTAAGCGATAGAGAGACAGAAAAGAGACACAGAAAACGGTTCAAGGTCCTGAAGCAACATAATCATCGTAAACCGTCAAAACGACACCGAAGCGTTCGAGTGAGTTATTTTAACGGCTTCAACTGGCTGACTGGGGCTTGGGTGTTTTCCCATCGGGAAAATACTGGTTTTGCAGACCTTCCAGCTGACGACCAAACGACTCAAAGTCTAACTTCATGGCGCTGTTAAGGATGGTTTCAAAACTGCCACCGGTGGCCTCAGACAGTTCTTGCCAGTGGTTGCGGGCATAGGTGGCTAAATCCAGGCTGGCGTACAATCCGCCAAAAAAGTTACCGCTCTGGAATTTATCGGCACACTGGCTTAGCTTGGTCAGGGCTTCTTCCAGTACGGGCGGCACGGCTGTTGCCGAGGAACCTGTTACACTGTTTCCTTGAGCAGTCTTGGCGCCAGAAGCTTCGGCAGCTTTGGCTTTTTTAGCGGCTTCGGCTGCGGCGGCTTCGTCCGCCTTCTTTTCCTGCTCCGCGGCTCTGTCGTTTCCGGCCCGGGTCATCCAGGTGGTAACAATCAGCCCACCCAAGGAAAGCCCCAGCGTAAAAGGCGCGGCAATGGCACAGCCAATCGAACCGAGTGAACCCGCAATTTGCAGGGGACCGTCAAAGCTAAAATTCCGCTCCCAAAAGCCTTCTTTGTCCTGAAATCGCTTGGGAGCTTTTTCATCCGCATCGGCATGCTGGGACGTTTGATTGCCCGAAAAGCGAAGTTGCGTAAGCCCGGTTGAACCTGCCAGGCTGCTGGCGCTGGATTCGGACATTCCGGCGGTTTGCCGAGGGGTCGTTGACCTCTTGGGTAGGTATAGGCCGGTGGATGTATACTGGGTTGGCAGCACGATAAAACCCCCTGTGTCAGTGTGGCGTAGCGCAATATCAATCCGGTCAAGCTATTTGGCAATCTGTTGGTTACGGATGCGCGCTGGGATGGCGTTCGTTGAGATAGTATTCGTTAAGATAGTGTTTAATATTGTTCCGATGCAGGAGAAAGCCCACTCAAGATCGTCTGGTGCTCTTTTGTAACAGCTTGTAAATATTCCATTTCACTTCACGGTGCTGGCGGCTTTGGCCTAAAATTAGAAGTGCACCCAAAATAGAAATGCACACCCCCATGCCCACTCGCGCGTTGCCCGTTACGAAAGGAATCCGCCAGATGTCAGAGGACCGGATGTCAGACAATCGTTCGCCTTTTTCTCTCGATCCTGCCGGGGGACTCTCCTCTGTGTCGTCCGTCTCGTTATCAGACCCCGATCGGCTAGAAGGCCTGCTGGCGGAAACCGAACTGGAGCTGGCCCGGCTTCAGCCAGAAATGGACGCGCTGCAAAGCCAAATGCAGCAACTGGAGCAGCAGTGGAGTGAGCATCAGCAACGCAAACAAACCCTATGCGCCTTACACCGGAGCCTGTCTCAAATTTTAGGTTACGCCCCCTTGCCGGAAACGACAACCAGTGCAGACGCTTCCGTTCAGTCGTCACCGACAACAACGGATACCCATGCAAATACCGCCCCAGAGGCGGCAGCGTTTAGTACGGCCAACAAAACCTTTTTGCCCGATGTGGCCTTTGAGCAAGCCAACCAAATTCTCATGCGGCGAGATTCGCTCAACTATGAGTTGTTTCGGGCCATTGTGTACCGGGGTGGGCGCGCCACCACGGAAGAGTTGAAGCAGTTTTTGATTGAGCACGACATTCGCCAGCCCACCACCGGCCAATCGTTTGAAAACGTGCCGCTCACCGACATTTCATCTCGGGTGAATTACCTGGTGCGCAAGGGGGTCGTTCGTACGGAAGGCTACGGGCAGTTTGTGGCCAGCCTGGGCTGGGAATCCGCCTCTTAAGGACGCAAATTTACCTGCGCTGCCAAATGTAGATTGGCGACCGAACAAAAACGATCCCCACCCCCTCCTGGCAATGGCCCAGAAGAGCGTGGGGATCTCAGTTGTGGAAATCCAAAACAAGTGAGCGCGTTAAAGAACCAACCCCTCACGCAGGAAAAATTCTAAAAGAGAAAGGGGCTTTGGGTGTTTTGCCAAAAACGCTGCGGCTACCAGTACCGACGGAATTGACGATCGTTCTTTTGGCGATAGATGCGGGCGTTTTGCCTATTCCAGGCCGTGCGCAAGTGTTGCCGTTCCGGGTGGCTCAGGTAGCCATCCGCCCGAAAGCGCTGCTCCATCCGGTTGAGGCGGTGTTGGCCGTAGGCAAGCCTTTTTGCCTCTGGATAGGTCAGCCGACCACTGCGCACACCGTGATGGATGCGCTGCCAGGATGAAGACTCGTAACCGCCTCGGCCACAGCGAACCGGGTCCGCCCAGCTTGCCGTTGAGGTTCCCAGTGTTACAAACAGGGCAAGCAGTGCCAGAAGCAGCCCCAAAGAACGGTGCCTGTTGCCGAGCGACCCATGTATCGATTTATGTAGCAGATTCATCCGCATTGTTAACCTCCGTCATGAGCAATGAATAACGTGAGCATTCATCATCATTCGTAACAAAACAGGGGGAAGGCAGGCATGAGGACCCAAGGAGGACGAGAGACTGAAATCCTGCCGTAGGAACCACTAGAACAAAACCAATACGGCCTGGTTCCATTTTACTATTTCCACTTTGCTATACGCTGCAACGCCCAAGAAAGTTTCACAGGGCCCGTAGTCGTTCCACCAGGCGAAGCCCATTGGCGACCCCATTGGCAGGCGGATTGGCAAGCGGGTTGACAGCACACGTTTAGCCCCGACAATAATAGCTTATGCTGATGTATTGGTGGCCCCGATTATACAAAGCGCCTGCGCTCTGAAGTCTGCCAGTGACAGCTATTTTTGTTCCGAGCAGTTTTTTAAACTCGCACCAGCCACCGGGGTGGCAGCGCCCGAAAATTGCTTGCTCCAAACAATGTTTGCTTTAGTCAAATACGAGGTGTGATGTCTTGCCAAATATTAAATCTGCCAAAAAGCGTGTGCAGGTTACCGAACGCAATCGTTTGCGCAACGTGGCTTACCGCTCTGCTGTCAAAACGGCCATTAAAAAAGCGCTGGTCAGCATTCAGGCAGGGGTCGCAACAGAAATCCAAGCCGCATTAAGCAAGGTATCCAGCATCTTGGATCGAACGGTGAGCAAGGGGGTCCTTCATAAAAACAAGGCCGCCCGCCTTAAATCCCGCTTGGCAAAGCGTGCGCACAAGGCCGCTTCCACCGTTGCATAGCACGGCGAAACCCCTACCGTTTATTTTATAATTTTAGCTTTTTTAAAACAGACCCAATGTGCTTGTCCAATCACGCCGTCGGGTCTGTTTTTTGCCCCATTGTCGCTTTAGCGGTTCGCGCTGGCAAAGCAGGTATCCAATACCACCCACACCCGGGCGTTGGCCGGAAGCTGATTGATGGTTTCCTTTACCACTCGCTCTGAGCCCAGTTTGGTGTTGCCCGAAAAACTACCCTCTGGGGCATCCAACTGATGGCTCAAACCCAACCAGTTGCTCAACAGCGCAATGCCTTTTTCAACCGGTCTGGCGTGCGTCAGGGTGCTGTCTTCCACTTTGGCCGCCGGGGTTAGCTGGCCAGGCGCACTGGAATGCCCCACGTAGTAGATGAGTACTTCCACCGGCTCGTCGGGGGTTTGCCGCGCCTGACGAATGAGCCAATTGACCCCATCACGCAGCAATTCTGGCCTGGCGGGGGACAGACTCAGTAAAATGTGCTCTGGTGGAAGCTGGTATTCCTTTTGGAGGGTTTCGTACAAGGCCCGGGTGGTCCGACGAAACGCAGCATTGGTCAGCAGGCCATTTAAATCCTTAGGGTGTTCCTGGACATCGCCAATAATCAGCGCCAGTCGTCTAACGGGGGGCGCATCTTTGTTAAAAACGGGTTGGAGCAAGTTCCCGGTTTGGGTGCCCTGTTGCCGGTAAACGCCAAACACGGGGTAGCCTTCTATCACGTGGTTGGCAATGGCGGCACTGTCCCTTAAATTGGGGTTGGCCATGGCATCCACAAAGGCGTCTCCAAAAAAGGTTTTATCCAGCGGGTTGGAAAACCCATAGCCACCTTGGGGAACGGCAAACGTTCCCTGAAGATCCGTTCGCCAGTCTGGCTCGTTCGGAAACGTTCGGGCATCCGGCTGGGGAGCCGTGCGCAAGTTGGGATGAATAAACACCGTGGCGTAAGCCCCTGCCAGCAGAAAAGTGCCCGTGGCCAGAGTCTGGGCTATTTTAAGTAGTTTATTGGCCAGGACTCCTTGTTGGCGTTGCGGGCTTGTTAACCGTTTTTGACGCGTGGAAGGTTGGTAGCCGTCAAAACGCAGACCCGCCAGTGGTGCTGGCTCCTGGGGCAAGGCCAGCAATGAATGGTGAATGCCAGAAGAAGCGGATTTTTCCCCTCGCAACCAGGCAACCTTAGGTAAACTGGCAGGCAAGGGTAAACCGGCAGGCAAGCCTTGGCCCGTAGAACCGTGTGTATTTAACAACGCGATAGCGCTCCAAGCGATAATGGATGAAAAAACAGTGTTGCGTCTCGATGACCCACCTACTGGGTTTGGAAGTCCACATTATCGTCGCTAAGGGTAATGTTTTTAAACGGGTTACGATGATTTCGGTACAAATTGTAGTAAATTTTGTACTGCTCAATCATATAGTAGGGGTCGCTCGGGCTCACGTAGGTATCCCAGTCGTGTGGCAGGGTAGACCATTCCGGGGTAAGGGCCAGAGACACCTCGCTGGATTCGTCGGGCCACTCGTTGGATTCGAACCAACGCGGCAGCGGGGACGTATTTTGCACCGGGTGATGTTGTGACCACTGGCCGCTATTTTCTGTGTCGTAGGTCATTTGCTTGGACATAGAGGACCAGTGCGCGGTAACGGGATCAAAGTTTTGTTGTCCCTGCGGGTCAAAGTGATCCGGCCACGGGTCCGTATCAAACGGGCGGGGAAGGGGGTTGATGGGCTTGTGGAACTCATGCGCTTTTTCGCCTGCCGTTTCTCGCTGATAGCTCGATTCTGGCCCAAACTGCCGGTAGTAGGCATCCGCCCCCAGGCTGGATACTTCATACGGCTCTCTGTACCGAAACCGATCCAGGTAATCGTAGCTGCCATCGGGCAGGGGTAAGCCCGTACCGGGCGGTGTCTGGCCGCCAGTATCGCCCGGCGGGAGCTTGACCGAACCCGGCAGTGAGGGGGGGGGAAGAAATCCACCGCCTCCTGGAATGGGAGGCAGTCCGTAGCCTGGCATGGGGGCAATGGTGTCCTATGTCAATCAGAATGGGGGGTCAACGCGAATGGCAGAGCGAAAGTGAGAAATAGAGAAGGTGAGCAATAGAAAGAGAAAGAATGTCCGTACCCGAAGAAAAGTAATCCGCAGGCAGGTGCAACCTCTTTTGTAAGAAAGGCGTAGTGTATGAACACCGCTAAGGCTGGGTTTGTGCTAGGTTGTCGGGTAGCATTTCAACCGCACAAAAATGCAACCATACCGCTTTGCCCCACCCACCTGGCAAGCAATTAAGACAACCGGACGGAGGCCCTCCCTATGATGATTGTGTTAGATGGTGATCACCTCACCTTGGAGCAGGTGGCCCAAGTGGCTTATGGAGCGCCTGGACAACCGGAAGTAACCCTTTCTCCAGAAGCCCTTTCGGCCATGGCCGCCTCTCGGCAGGTGGTGGAAGATATTTTGGAGCAGGGCAAGCGCGTTTACGGCGTCAATACCGGGTTTGGCGCCCTGAGCGATGTTTCCATTGCGGTGGACCAGGTGGCGCAATTACAGCTTAATTTTGTGCGCAGCCATGCCGCTGGCACGGGCAACCTGTTAGAGGAACCCACCGTGCGCGCAATGCTGCTGCTTCGGGCCAACGCACTGGCCAAGGGCTTGTCCGGCATTCGCCCAGTTGTGGTTCAGCTATTAGTAGAGATGTTAAACCGGGGCGTGCACCCGGTGGTACCCAGCCAGGGTTCTTTGGGGGCCAGTGGCGATCTGGCGCCGCTGGCGCATTTGGCGCTAGTGCTCATTGGTGAGGGCGAAGCTTTTTATCAAGGCCACCGACTCTCTGGTGCTGAGGCTTTGGCGAAAGCGGGCTTAACGCCCGTTGTGTTGCAGGCAAAAGAAGGCCTGGCCCTGACCAACGGCACCCAAATGATGACAGCCATCGGCACACTGACCCTGTTGCAGTCAGAAGCCCTTTGCAATATTGCGGATTTGGCTGGAGCGATGACCATTGAAGCCATTAAGGGAAGCCATCAACCCCTGGGGCACGATATTGCCGAGGCTCGCGCACACGTGGGTCATGCGCAGTCCGCCCGGCTGATGCGCCAGCTATTGACGGGCAGTGGCATTGCGGATTCGCATCGAGATTGCGCCAAGGTTCAGGATCCTTATTCCCTGCGGTGCATTCCCCAGGTACACGGGGCCGCGCGAGACGCAGTGGCCTATGCCCGGCAGGTGCTGGCCACAGAAGTCAATTCCGCCACCGACAACCCATTGGTCTTCCCCGATGGGCGCGTGGTGTCGCAGGGTAATTTTCATGGCGAACCGGTGGCCATGGCTTTGGACTTTTTAGCCATTGCCCTGGCTGAACTTGGCAGTGTGGCCGAACGGCGGATTGATAAACTCATGAATCCTGTCTTTAGCGGGCTGCCTGCCTTTTTAGTCAAGGACGCTCACGCGGGACTGAATTCCGGCTTTATGATTGTACACTACACCGCCGCCTCGCTGGTTTCTGAAAGCAAGGGGCTGTGCCATCCAGCCGTAGTGGATTCCGTACCCACGTCTAACGACAAAGAGGACCACGTGAGCATGGGGGCCATTGCTGCGCGCAAAGCCGCCCAGGTACTGGCCCATACCCGTTGGATTTTAGCCGCCGAATTGTTGGCCGCCGCCCAGGGATTGGCGTTTGAGTCGGTGTTTGCTCCTGGGTTGGGCGTACAGGCTGCCGTGGCATTCATCCGGCAAAGCATTCCGGTACTGGAGCAGGACCGAACCCTGGCCCCAGAAGTAGAGCAAGTGGCAGGCCGGATTGAAAACGGACAACTATGGCAGGCCGTTCAACAGGGCCTAGCGCCTGTGGAAGCGACGCCCTAAACGCCGGGCGGGGTGGCTTCCGGCTGCCCTTGGAGCACATTTTTTACAAACTGGCTAAGCACAAACCGGTAGCGGATCAGTTGGCTTTCTTCGCTGGGCTCCTGTGCCTGGCGAATAATCGGGTCCGTGAGCTGGTTTGCCAACCTGGCAGTGACTTGCAGAATCGCTTTGGCTGGATTTCTGGACAGTCGGGCCGATTTCCCTTCCAGTTGTGGCCGATCGTTACCCAACTGAAAAACCCAGTCGCCACTGTTGAGCTGAAAACGATCCCGGGGCAGGCTGGTGGTTGCCTGCGGCAGCCGATCCAGCGTTCTATTGACCTTAGCCTGAAGAAATCCCTGGTTTTGTGGCGTAACCCGTGTGGGCTTGATGGACCAATTTTCCTGAAAACGCTCCATCACCTGATCGCGATAGTCGCCAAACGCTTTTTGGGTAAAAGCCCAACTGCTGTTAAACCGTAGCATGATATTCCGTATCCTTATCTAAGATCATGGTTGGTTGAGATCATGAGTGGTTGAGATCATTGCTGAAATTTGCTGGATTGCGAGGGGAAGGAGAGACTGTTGCAAAAACACCTGCACTCCTTCAGAGAAGGGGTTATTGAAAGCGTTTATATCATGCCCAAAGCGCGTGCCAGAAGCAATTGCTACAGCCCCGCTTGTAACACCTGGCCATGCAACGGAGGGCTCGCAACGCATGGGGGGTTTGCGTTAAGGTAACACCCAATGCCCCTGTTTCGCATTTCTGTAGAGGAAATTTACCCATGTCTCGGCTTCATAGCGTCTTCCCTGGTTTGCCCCTACCGCGGTTTGCAAGCCAGCCGCTCCCACTGCCCTCTCCCATCCCCACGCCGGAACAGCTTCGTTCCATCCCAATTTTATTGGAGCCTTCCCCTGCCGATACCTTTGAGCCGCGCTTTGTGATAAACCGCGCCAGAACCTACACCGTGGTAGGGGGTTCCAAACCCTTTGTGGAACTAACCCCAGAGCAACAGACGTTTTTAGCCCCCAGTTACCAGGTGATTCAAACGGTGGCCAAGCGGCTGTCGGATCAAGGCTATGCGGTCCTCACGGGGGGTTGTCCAGGGATTCCGCACCATGCCGCGTGGGCCGCCGCGCCAGAAAACAGCTACGTCATTCACGTCAGCAACCCGGATTGGCTCCACCTCAAAAACGATCGCGAGGGTCAGGCGGGTGGTCTGTACCGGCCATTTGCCTCTGTGGATACCGGGGTAGCCCGCACGCAGGCCTTTAACCGCAACAGCCGGGTGATGATTGTGGCCCCTGGTGGTATTGGCACCTTGGAAGAAATTGCCGTGACGCTCAACAATATGTATTACGGGCTTCCCGATGCGCCCGATTTCGTCGTTTTCCTGGATCGTCAGTATTACGGCGCCCTGGACCGCCTGTTCAACCAGATGATCCAGAGCGGTATGGCCAAAGACCGCCTGAAAGACAAGTACGCCTTTGTGGATGTGGCCCCCGACCGGCTGGAGGAAAGCGTACAAGCGGTAATGGGTTACGTGACGGGAGCCCTACGGCCGCAGCAAAACCAGCAACCAACCTATGGGAATTTGCTGCTAAGGGCTTAACGCACATTCTTCAAAACTCTTCGGGCTTGAGGCTACTGCGTAAACCGCCGCCGAAGTCGCTCCCAGGAAGGCTTTATGTGTATGCTAGCTAATTTACAAGCTATTTCTTCTTGTCTTTGCCTTCGGGTACCAGGCGGTAGCCGCCCCCGTAGATGGTTTCAATGTACTGTTTGCCTTCAGATACCTTATCGAGCTTTGCGCGCAGGTGACGCACGTGAACCCGAATGGTTTCCACGTCATCATCGGGCGAATAGCCCCAGACATCCTGCAACAGCTTACCCAACGAGATGGTTTGCCCGTGGTTTTGCACCAGACAGTTTAAAATTTCAAACTCAGTGGGGGTCAGCTTGATGAGATCGTCCAGGATTTTCACTTCCAGGTTCTCGGGCACCAGGGTCATATCGCCCACAGAGAGAATCTCTTTAACGCCTGCAGATTCCGGCGTTTGGCCAGAGCGACGCAACAGGGCTCGTACGCGAACCATCAGTTCCGGGATTTCGAACGGTTTAACCAAATAATCGTCCGCGCCCACATCGAAGCCTTTTACCTTGTCATCCAGCTGGCCAAGGGCGGTTAGCATCAGCACGGGAACGTTTTCGGTTTCCGGGTTTTTCCGAATGCGCTGGCAAACGGTGTAGCCATCCACATTGGGCATCATCAAATCTAAAATAGCCAGTTGGGGCAACTCTTGCTGCACCAGCGCAAACCCCTGGATGCCATCCGGGGCGGTAAAGACCTGGTGCCCCATCATTTCCAGGTTGATGCGAACCAACTCTAGAATCGAGGCGTCATCATCCACAGCAACAATTTTGGCCATCGGGAACGCTGCCCTCTCAACTCACTATTCTGGTATTAATACACTGCATCAATCTGGTGGAAATGCCGTTCGGCCGGGTGATTTTTTGCGATTCACGCAACTTGGCCCGTCAGGCCAAACCCAAGATGAACGCACCAGCAGTACCCGAACTCCGAACAATCCGTTGCGAACAACCGCGTTGCTTAGCGCGAGGTTGCACGAGAGGGCTGTCGGATGGCGGGTGGTTCTTCCAGTATAACGCTTAAACGCACCAACTGACCATCTCGAATCACGGAAACCGTGACCGTCTCTCCCGGACGTTTGGATTCGATGTAGTTGATAAAAGTATCCACGGTTTCAATGGATTTGCCATCCACCTCGATGAGGATATCTCCGCCCAAAAGATACCGACGGCGACCGAGACGTAAAATTTGGTTGCCGCCCCGAAGGCCCGCTTTGGCCGCCGGGGTGCCGGGCCCCACTTGCGACACCAAGAGCCCTTTTTCCACGGGCAGTTGTAACAACTGGGCAATGCGCGGCGATAGTTCCATGCCAATACGCACCCCCAGGTACGGACGAATCACGCGCCCGTGAGCCATTAGATCGTTGGCCAGGCGTTGGGCCACGTTAACGGGAATGGCAAAGCCAATGCCCGCGCTGGCGCCAGAGGGGCTAAAAATAGCCGTGTTAATACCAATCAACCGACCATTGCTATCCAGCAGGGGGCCGCCCGAATTGCCGGGATTAATGGCCGCGTCCGTCTGAATGATGTTTTCCATAATACGGCCGTTTTCCGCCCGGAGCTCCCGCCCCAGGCTGCTGATGACGCCCGTGGTCAGCGTGCTGTTAAGCCCAAACGGGTTACCAATGGCATACACCTTTTGGCCCACCTGAAGCTTGGAAGAATCTCCCATGGCAATGGCGGGAAACGTTTTGCCGGGCACGTCAATCTTAAGCAGCGCAATATCGTTGCTGGAATCGCCACCCACGAGCCGGGCCTTGTAAACCTCTTTGGTATCGGCCACCGTCACTTCCAACTGATCGGCCTCTTCCACCACGTGCGCGTTGGTTAAAATATAACCATCTGAGGTTAACAACACCCCAGAGCCCATGCCGCGCTGCGGAACCATGTTAAAGAACATATCCACCGCCACCGTGGTGCTGGTAATGTTGACCACCGCCGGGCTGGCCTTTTTGTACAGGGCAATATCGTGCTGTTCATCCGCCGTTAGCACCACTTCCGAGGAAGAGGCCAACACCGGTACCGAACCCGAGGTCAACCAGGCGGGCAACCAGGGGTTGATCCAGGGGCGAGCCAGGTTTAGCAAGCCAAACAAGGCCAAGGTCATGGCAACTACCAGGACGGAAAACAGGGCGGCCTTTTTAAGCTGAAATAAAAACGGAGATGCCATAATGCCCCCCTTGTCAAACGCCAACAAACTCGCACACCAGATTGTGGAGCAAACGCATTGCCGATATTTAACCACAAACGCTTCCACCCAAACGTTTATAAAACATTAATCTTGTAACAAAAATCCGGTGGCCAACGCTCCGCCGGATGAGTGAAGCCATTGCAGTTTGTGCGGATTCGGTCGACAGCCCAAGTTAAAATAGTTTCATGGCCAAACAGGCTGCTATCACCAAGAGGTCGTTACCCGGCGGCAGGAGCCTACCGTTAGAGCATACAGCTCGCATGCCACCAGTCTGCATTCTGATGAAGCCAAACCGAGGATAGAGTGACTTGAAACGACACACGGCCATCTCCACCCTGGCACTTCTGTGCATGCTGCTACTGCTGTTGGCGCCCCCCTTTGTTGCCCAGGCGGCCAGCAAGCTGACTTACAGCCCCAATGAGGCTTACGCCATGGGGGTGCGGATGCATCGCGAAGGGCGTTATGAGCTGGCCGCACAGTACTTTCGGCAGGCATCGGCCGTATCGCCCAACAACCCCAGGGTGCGCCTGTACCTGGCAGATACCCTGTTTAAACTGCGTCGCCTCAACGAAGCCCAGTCGGAGTATCAGCAGGTGGCGACCCTTGTCCCCAATACCCCCCTTGGGCAAGAGGCGCGTGAGCACCTGATGAATATGGAAGCTCACCTCCAGCGACGTTCCGCCCTACAATGGGGCTTTTTGGACGTACAGGCCGGGCTGGTGGGCAGCGAAGATCGGTTGGTGGGGCTGCGAATTCAAGGATCGGACTACGTGGAAGTGGCCCGGCTGGATGGCGAACTGGTGCGGTGGTCCTTACTGCGTATGCCGCTAAAAGTGTATGTAAACGAAAATCCTTCCGGCATTCGAAGCTTTAAAAAAGGGTACATCAGCACCATTCCAAAAGCGCTGGACCTCTGGTCCAAGGCGCTCGGCAATCAACTCTCCTACCAAATGACAAACAATAAAGAGCAAGCGCAAATCGTCGTGGACTGGATTAGTGGCATCGATCGCCAGGGGGTGCAGGGAAACCGAGGCACGATGTACACCGCAGGGGTTACCGTTCCGCGAATTGTCAATTTTGAACTCCGGCAAATGACCATGCAAATTGCCACGCTGAACATTAAGGGAGAACCCCACACGGACCAGGAGGTGTTTGCCACCGTTCTGCACGAAATGGGCCACGCCCTGGGCATTATGGGCCACAGCCAGGATATTGCCGACGTGATGCACGCAGAATCTCATCGGTTGGAAGCCCTCTCTGCAAGGGATGTAACCACCATTCGTCGGCTGTACACCACGGAGGCCAAATACACCAATATTCCGCTCGATGACCGACGCAACCCGGTGGATGTTTCCGCCATGGCCATGGCCAAAAGCATGGACCGTGAAATTATCAAGTGGGAGGCCGAGGTTCAAAAGATCAACTCGGCGCTCAACTGGTCCAACCTCAGTAGCGCCTACCTTAAAAAGGGCTCCCTGTTGGATACAGAAGCCAACCGAACGCAAAACGCAGGCCTCAAGGCAGAGTCGGCCCGCTGGTATCAAAAAGCACTATCCGCCTCCAACGAGGCCGTGAAGCGCGAGCCTCAGAACGCGCCCAACTACTACAACCGCTCCTTGGTGCATTTGGCGATGAAAAACAACACTGCCGCCCTGGAGGATGTAAAAACAGTGCTGCGTCTGGATCCGCGCGATTCGGGCGCGTACCTGCAACTGGCCTGGATTCAGGCAGAAATGGGCCGTAAGGCGGAAGCGCAAAACGCCCTCAAGGAGTATCTCCTGCGCGATCCTGCCGGGGCAAACACGCCCACCGTCCAGCGACTCCAACAGAAGTTGGCTACCGGGTCTTAGAGCAATCGACAGGAAGGCTTTTGTACTCTCCTTTTGGCTGGTTGCCTTTTCTGGTTGCCTCTTGGAGAGTATGGCATTTCCCTCCCCTCCCCTTTTTCCTGATGGAAGAGGCTTAGCAGAGGCGGCTTGGCAAGTGAGGCTTGAGGTAGGCTACTAAAACCCAACCCAATCCTTTAACCCATCCCCAGCAGAGGACTCACCCCGGGAAGCATCGCCCGAACCACACGCGGCAGCATCCACACAGCCAGCCCCCATCAGCCAGTCCAAGGTGTCATCTAACGCGGGATCGGTTGAGGTATTTCGGTTGAGTCGCTGGGGTGTTGTCAGCGCCGCTTGCCTCTTAGCAATCACTTCTGGCGGAAGTTGCGCCAAAACAGACGGTTGCCTGGCGGTGGGGTGGGCCGCAAGGGGATCTGACTCCTGCTGCGTTAAGTGGTTCCACAACGGGCTGCTGAGCAGTAGGGCCAGTATGCCAGCCACCAAAGCCCCCCAGCGAATCGGGGACTGCCAAAAGCCACCTGGCTGAATTTTTTTTGAAAATGCGCCGGGATGGGTGGCGCTCACCCGCTGCATAATGCGATCCGTCAAATCATCGGGCACACAAACCTGTGTGGCGTCTTCGGCCAGAGCCTGTTGCACGGCTTTCTGCCAGGGTTGTATCTGGGCCTGGTAGGCCAGTAAGGCGTCCCGCGTGGCATCGTTTTGCGAGAGCGCTTGCGCCAACCGGTGAGCTTCCGCCGCAGAAAGACTGTTGCCACCGAGTTGTTGCAGCAGGAGAGCCTTTAGCTGTTCCAAACCATCGTGGGGCGGATCGGTTTGTGGCGTTGGGCGATCAACACTCATGGGGTCTTTCCTCCGTTCAGGGGCGGGTGTGTTTGTTCCACCAGGCCGGGCTGCTGAAGCAGTGCCGCTTGCTTTAATTTCTCCAGTCCTCGCTTAATCCAGGTTCGTACCGTATTGATTGGCACGGCCAGACTGTTTGCAATTTCCTCGTAGGAACAATCCTGCTGGTAGCGCAACAGCAACACCTGCTGATACTTGTCTTCCAATGTCTGCAACGCCTGCTGAATATCAACCGGCGCTTCCTCAACCGGGCCCGTGGTTTCGCTACCCGGCTGGGGCGGTTCTGCCCAGGCGCCGGTTTCTTGCAATGCATCCAGAGAGGTGACGGCGATGGCCTTTTTTCGCATGGCGCTGGCCAACGTATTGCTCGCAATCCGAAAAATCCAGGGGCGAAAAGGACGCCCTGCCTGAAAGCGTTGTCGGTGCTGGTACACTTTCAAAAACACCTCTTGGGTTAACTCGTCAGAAAGATCCGGGTTTTGCGTAAGCCGGTACAAATAGCGATAGACGGGGGCGTGCCAAGCCTGCACCACTTGACGAAACTGGTTGGCATCGCCCTGAAGGCAGGCCCCTTCCCAGTGGGCCGAAGGCGGCGTTGTGGCATCGCCTGCTGCTGCCGGAAGTATGTGCGGTAACAAGGGCGTCCTGGGCATACAACACCTAATGGACAAAATTACTATCGACAATCATGTTTTTTGGTAACAAGTTTTTTTTTGATAACACGCTCGCTATTGTCAGTTTAGCAGGTCTTGGCTTCGCAGTTGGCGTTATCCTCTTGAGAACGCGTGTGATGGGCAGGCCTTTTGCAAGGCGCGTTATGGGTGCAGGGCGCGTTGCGGGGCGTTGTTCGTTAAAAGTTTCCAAAGCCTGCCTCTCCAGGGCCACCTTCGCCGTGCTGTGCCCAACCCCCACCACGACGCCCAGCCCAGCCGCGATGCATCCCCCCACCACCGCGCTGCTGCCGCCGTTGTTGGCGTAGCTCCTGCATTTTGGCCAACGCTTCCGGGGGCATTACATTGCGAATTTGAAACCAGGTCTTAATCCGCAGGCTGCCCAGGCGGCTTTGCAGGGCTTGGATTTCCTGCTGCATAGCCAGGGCCGTGGATTCGTTGGCCTGAGGGTTGTGCAAGTACTGCTGAAGCCCTTGCTGTTTGCTGCGCAACTGTGTTTTTAGTGGTTGGCTGTTGGCCTTGGCCTGTTCGCGGATAGTTTTCAGGGCCTGCATTTGTTGCTCGTTTAAGCCCAGTTCCTGCATCATGGCCTGGCGACGATTGCCACCACGGTGAGGTGCCGAGCTGGTCTGGCCATCGCTTAGTTGCGCCAACGCCGCGCTATCCATACCAAAGCCAAGCCACAGCAAGCCCACCAACAACAGCGGCAGCGGGCGCTTCAAACATGATGATCTTTTCAATGGGTGGCGGTGCTTCATCTCGTCGGTTACTCCTGTTGAACACTGCTTTCTTAAAAATCCGGTCGCGAAATGCGGTCTCGGTCTCGGCGAAGGATCCTCCGCGTATCGCTATCTTGTAATACTTTCTAAACAGCGATAAAGTTTCAACCCAAGCCAGCCTACATTGCACAACGGGGTAGCGACGCAATTTTACACACAAATATGTTTTTATTATTTTACGATGCAATTGGAGTGAGTTTGTTATAACGGATACGTTCAGGTGGTCGGTTTCAGGCTGGCGTGCTTTAGGCGCTAAATGGCGCGGTGTTTGCCCAGCCCGATGAGCCAGGCCCTGGGTTTGCTTTCCGTTAAACAAGCGCAGAGAGAGAGATTGGAAGGAGTGTGAGTAACCATGGGGTGGCCAACCGTAGCACAACCAGGTGTTAGCACCGGCTACGAGCCGGATATGATGAAGCTGCTGCTGGAAGGGTTTAACAACGGGCAAGTAACCTCCGGGCAGATGAATGACGCCATTCACCACAACCCGCATCTGCGGATGCGTCTGGCCAGTCAGCTTGGGGTAAACGATGATTTGGGCGCAGTGCAAGCCGCACTGCTGGACCGCTACAGCGATCCGTTTACGCAGGCTGCCGAAAGTGGCATTTTTGGCGTCACGTTATTTGGTACGGATTCCGGCACGGATCAGAGCATTCCCAGCGTTTTTGGCCCAACGGATTGTTCCTGTGGCAATAGCACGGGTGGGGTGGCCACCCTGGGCAACGGTTTAAGTTCCGGCACCATACCGCTTGGCGAGGCGGAGGCCATTCGTCGAGAGTACATGAACCTGCGCGGGGATGAATTTAACCGACTTATGTTTACCAGCTTTCGTTTAGCCAACGCCCAGCCAGGCCTAACACAGGCCTAGGCAGTGTTGGTCATTCACTCAGCAGGATAAGCCCTCTAGCCGCCCAAATAGCCACGCAGGCTCGTAATGCTTCGGTTGCTTCGGCACATTTTGCGCAGCTTGTTAATGGCACGCGTCTCAATCTGGCGCACCCGCTCGCGAGAAACCCCGAATAGCTGGCCAATTTCTTCCAGGGTGCGCTTGTTGCCATCGTTTAGTCCAAAACGCAGCTTGAGCACATCGCGTTCGCGAGGCCGAAGGGTTTCGAGAATTTTTTCCAGCTCCTGGGTTAAATTTTCTTGAGACACCCGGTTGTCCGGCGATTCGATGGATTCATCGATCAGAAAGTCGGCAATGCGAGAGTTCTCGTCTTTGGTGTGCAAAGGCGTTTCAATACTAATGGTGGATTGCGTGGCCTTGAGCACCAAACGCAACTTGGCCAGCGAAATACCCATGCGGGCGGCCAATTCTTCCTTGGTAGGCGATCGGTTGAGCTCGTTGCTGAGATCGCGAGTAACTTTTTTAAGCTTGCCAATGGTTTCAATCATGTGAACCGGCAGGCGAATGGTTCGGGACTTATCGGCAATGCCACGGGTAATGGATTGTTGAATCCACCAGGTGGCGTACGTGGAGAACTTAAAGCCCCGTTTGTAGTCAAATTTTTCCGCCGCGCGAATGAGGCCCAGATTTCCCTCCTGAATGAGATCCAGAAAGGAGAGGCCACGACCAATGTACTTTTTGGCAATACTTACCACCAACCTGAGGTTGGCTTGCACCAGTTGGCGTTTGGCGTCTTCATCGCCTTCGGCAATACGCTTGGCAACCTCTACCTCCTGATCGGCGGTAAGCAACGCAATGCGGCCTATTTGCTGAAGGTACATCTTCACAGAGTCGTCGGCGCTACCCCGGTCTTCGCCAGGGGTAATGGCTTCGGAAGCCTCTTCCGGCTCGTCGGTTTCCACTTCCATTAGTTCAATGGAATCGGCTGCATCGAAAGCTGGCAGTGTGCTGTCGCCAAAGCCCTCTTCAAAATCGCCTAGCGCATCGGCGGAGGCGTATTCGCCATCGACCGCACGCCCTCGTTTGCCCTCACCGGCACCGCGCGTACGACCTTTACGTTGTTGTTTGGATAGTGGCATGGCTGCAATACTTTTCAATGCACTTCCTCGTGACGGTCAGCTAATTATAACGAACAACCTGTTGAATAAACGGCCTGAAGGGCAGGAATTACAACGTTTAACCGAGCGTGGTGGACAGAAGCCGAAGAGGCGCCAGGGATTCCCAAAAGCAAGGACTCCAGTGGCCAAGGATTCTCTAAGGGCCAGGGATTCTCTGGGAGCCTAGTGCGTTCAACCGGCTACCCTGTGCGGCGGCGCCGAACCAGCCGTATGCCAAGCCCACCGTAGAAGGTGTTTCGGAAACATTTCCCCCGCGTTCCAACGACCCCAGGATAGACCCCCATTGGGTGTGGGCCTCCACGTGCGCGGATCAAAAACCATTGGCTAATAAAGCTAATAAATATGGCACAGAGTGCCCGGTGCGAATTTGACCCTGCTTTTCAGTTATCGGCAGGGTTTTAACCAAGTTTAGAAACGTCGGCTTGATGTTGCATCCCCCTGCCGGAGGAGTTGATGGGGACGCGGTTGCACATTTGTGGTTGCACGTTTTGAGAATGACGCGACTTTATAAACCATCACTGGCCTCAAGCTGCGTTCACCAAATCGCTTGCGAGACCCAATTCCCCGGAGTAGGGGGGGGTGAAAGCCCACTTCGACGCAGAGCGAAGAAAAGCCTGCCCCGGTGACCTCTATACTTCCAATGGCCTCTGCTTCCGATGACCTGGACGGCAAGTGCTGCTTTTCCAAAGCCTTTGTCTTCCCAATCTTCCAAATTTTTTTCTGCAACCCGCCTGGAGCACCACCGATTTGAGCTCACCTTTCTTAACCCGTCAGTCCTTTATGGCGCCTGCTGTGCCAGTGGCCCAGGTTCAGGTCTACCACGGCCCCATTCAGCAAGGGGGGCAAACCCTGCCCGTTTATGCAGGAGATTATGTGGAGATTGGCACCCGCATGTACCTGGCCACAGACCAGGGATTGGTGGACACTCACAAATCCAAAGCCGAACTAGAGCAACTACTGCCCAACCCCCAGTACGGCGAATTAAGGCAGGCCAGTAACGTGGGCGACTGTTACCTGGCGGGATCCTTACGCGGAATGTTTTTGGACCCGTATGCCCGGGCTTTGCTTTTAAAACAGGCCCATTACAACCCAAATACACAACAATACACGGCCCACGCACAAAAGCTGGCGCACCTTTCCGTGGGCACCCAACAGTTTGGGCCAGAATCGTTAGAACTGACACAAACCATCGAGACCGAGGGTCAGCAGACTGTCGCGCTGGAGTCAGTTCGCGGTCCGCGGCTGTTTCGCCTGTTTGAACAGTTTTTTGGCCGATTGCGCCGGGATCATGACGCTTACGCCCGGGGGGTTTCCGAAGCAGAGCTACTGCGCCTGTACGGTTTAACCAAAGATGAGGCGCGAAAACCGGGACGAACCCGAACCCTGCTAAACGGCGGCACGGCGCAACAGTTTTTTATGCCGCTGTTGGATGCCCACTATAAGCCGTTTGTTCTGCCAATGGGCAATAGGGTTAACCCAGAGCACTTAAAGGAACGAACCCTGGTTGCCGCCAAGTTAAAGGACTGGGCCAGCCAGACGCCAACCCACCGATATGTTGCCACCCTTGCCCTGTGCGATGCCAGCCTAAAACCTGGAGAACAAGCCACAACCACCCTGAAAGACATCCATGGAAAGCCGCTACAAATTATTAAAAACCATGCTTATACCATTGAAGGGGTTTACAGCCAGACGGGCGATGGAAATTCTCTCGCTGTGGTGGTTAGTAACCCTCACGATACGCGAACCCAAAAGTTTGAGATTTCTTTGGGCACGGTGCTGAGTGGCTTTAACTGGATTGTGGGCGCAGAACGACCCGCCACGCTCTCCACTGGGATAGACGTGCGGTTTTAAGTGAGGCCCAACAAATAGTCCAATAGCCAGCTTAGTGGCCAGTTACACTCTTAGTGGTTAGTTACACTAGCGCGCCCCAGCAAGGAAGAGCATCCACAGGCCGCTTGTGGAGTAACGCCGTTTGCCGGGTACGCTTCTCTTGTGGCAGGGCTTCGGCTACAATAAATAGCCCCTTCTGTTACTGCCTGTGTTATTGCCTGCAAAACCCAAAAAGGTAATACAAGGCAAAAACGCTTACAGCAAGCGCTTTTAAACCAAAAATGTTTCGCCCCCCTAGAGGGAACGCCAAAAACTGCCGAAAGGACTCAACCTCTGTGAATGCTGCTGCTTCTGGCTCCAACGCTTCGGTTTCTGCAACTGGTGGGCTGTCTGCCTGGTCTCCAGAATCCTGGCGCCAGCGACCCATTGTTCAGGTGCCCTCCTACCCCAATGAACAACACCTCTACCAGGTGGAACAACAGTTGCGGAGCTACCCACCGTTGGTTTTTGGCGGCGAAGCCCGTCAGCTTAAAAAGCGGTTGGCCCAAGTGGCCGCGGGAAAAGCGTTTTTAATGCAAGGTGGCGATTGCGCCGAGTCGTTTCGGGATTTTCACCCGGATAAGATTCGAGACACCTTTCGTATTCTGCTGCAAATGGCGTTCATTATGACGTTTTCCGGCCAGATGCCCGTGGTAAAAGTGGGTCGAATGGCGGGCCAATTTGCAAAGCCGCGCTCCAGCGATATGGAAACCGTGGCGGGCGTAACCCTGCCCAGCTACCGGGGCGATCTGATCAACGACCAGGATTTTTCAGAGTCCAGCCGCCTGCCCAACCCGCAGCGAATGCTCCAAGGGTACCATCAGTCCGCCGCCACGCTGAACCTGCTTCGGGCCTTTGCGCAAGGAGGCTACGCGGATTTACACCAGGTCAACCGCTGGATGCTCAACTTTATTGAAAACGATCCACTGGCGGAACGCTACCATAGCCTGGCCCAACGAATGACCGACTGCCTGGGCTTTATGAAGGCCTGTGGCTTGACCGCAGAAAGCACCCCTCAAATACGAGAAACCGAATTCTACACCTCGCACGAGGCCTTGCTGTTGCCCTACGAGGAGTGCCTCACCCGCGTGGATTCCACCACGGGCGAGTGGTACGATTGCTCGGCCCATATGCTGTGGATTGGCTACCGAACCGCCCAACCCGATGGCGCCCACGTGGAGTTCCTGCGCGGTGTGCGCAACCCCCTAGGCCTCAAGGTGGGCACGCAAACAAAGCCCGAGGATCTACTCCGAATTTTATCCATCCTCAACCCCCACAACGAGGCCGGGCGAATGACGCTCATTAGCCGAATGGGTGCGGCGCAGATTGAAACTTCGCTGCCGCCACTGCTTCAGGCCATTAAACGAGAGGGGCTGACTGTGGTGTGGACGTGTGACCCCATGCACGGCAACACGGAAACCGCGCAATCGGGTTACAAAACGCGCAATTTTCAAACCATTCTGGCGGAGGTTCGTGGTTTTTTTGCGGCGCATCAGGCGGAAGGTACCCATCCGGGCGGTATCCACGTGGAATTAACCGGGCAAAACGTAACCGAATGCACGGGCGGCTTGGTGGATATTTCCGAAGGCGATCTGCAAGACCGCTACGAAACCGCCTGCGACCCTCGACTCAACGCCCATCAATCGCTGGAGTTGGCCTTTATGCTGGCTGAAATGCTTCGCGAATGGCAACAACGGCAAGAACAATCGCTCTAATAATGGCAAAAGGCGTTCCCGTCCTGGATAGAACAGTCCTTTCTGCGGGGAGATAACACCCGTTGGAGTCCGCTCGTTTTTATCCAATTAATTAGCCCCTCTTAGCCCTTCTCCTGTCATGGCGTTGAGACACTCGGTCGCTTACACAGAGCCTCCGACAGAAGCTTGGTGGAAGGCTGGCAGAAGTCAAGGAGCATCTTTTGCATGAGAGATCCACTGTTTCGAAACGATAGTTCCCACCGGGTGGCTGTTATGCAGTACGGGCAACCGGTTACAGGCCGAGAGTTAGCGCATGGGGAATCTGGCCGTGGCGATGGCTTGGTGATTGATACCAACCTCAACCAGGCGTTTGACCCAGCAGATACCTACTTTAAACTGTCCAATGCCTCAGTGGCCGCATTGCCTGGGCAGTCTCTTAGAGTGGTGGATACTGAAACCGGCCCTGCACGGTGCCCCCATTGATGTTGCCTATATGCGACATCATTCGATGTCGGTAGAGGCGCTTTCAACCGCCTACAACACCCGAACACCTAAAACCATTACGATTGATGGCCAGGTGATCTACACACCGCCCGACACGCCTTAAACTGCGAATGCTCCTGTGTGTAAACCGCGTTTATGGGCAAACGCGACACAGGGAAAAATGAGCGCGGGCAGGCCACGTTATTTTCAGGCTGCATTATTTTAGGGTATAATAACCCCCTTAGGTTGGGGCCTCTGCTTTTTGGCGGGGTCAAAAAAGTACGGACGCTCTTCTCCCGGCTGTGTTCCGGTCCATGGGTGGCTGGGGACTACAGACGGTCTTTTTCAAAATAACATTTTCAAAACAACATGAAGCTCAGAAAACATCGAGGGGATAAGTTGATGCTGATTTTACAGGCTCGTAGCGCTCACGCTACTTCTCTGGCACGACAGGACTCAAATCAACAGGTTGGTGTAACCACCCATCCTGAGGGCGTCTCGTTCCGCTTCGGAGGGATGCTGCTGCAAATAAACACTCCGCCCGCAGAACGGTTGAGGGATCAAGGGATTTCCTTGCCCAAAGCCCTGAAGAAAGCCGAAGTGAAAGCAAAACACATACCCGACGTTTCCTTGCAACTGATGGACGCCTACCATCAGCCCGCCCTAGGGCACGGTCGGCATTTACGAAACGACGAATTACTGATTCAGTACCGCAGAGAGGGAACACTGACAAAGCAGGAGTCGATTCGTTTACCCGTGATTGCCGCCTTGAGCGAGGCGATTTCTCCCACACCAGAAGCCCAGGAATCGATGCAAGCACTCCGACACCGAGTATGCCAGCGTACGGAAGCCATTCGAGAACGGCTAAACACCTTACTCAACGTGCTGCAAGCACAATCAATACTACTGCCACCCGTGCTGCCGCAGGTGCAAACTTTGCTGGAAAAGGCCCCTGCCGAAGTGCTGACCTACCTGACGCGAGAACCCCAGAGTGGGTTTCAGGAGGCGCAGGTGTTGTTCCGCTCCCCCTTTGAAGGGCAAAACCAACCAGGCACCCGGCGGCTTCATTGCCCCGTGGGAACCTCCCCCGAACGCTCAGCCGAAGAGGCCACCTGAGCTACACTACGCCTGAACCTGTCGCTGAAGATCGTTGAGGCGGTTGAGCCAGCCGTTTAAAAACTTCCCCTGGCTGCCCACCGAGGCGTAGCGATGGTAGCGCTGCCGACGCAGTTCCATAAATTGTCCCAGGTCGCCATTGGCTTGCTCTAGCATTTTTTTGGCGGTGGGCACACCCATGTTCAAAGCGGTATCGGCCACGGCCATGGCCAGGCGTGGGTCGGCAATTTTATCGGCGCCAACAGCCTTAAAGTAGTCGTGGTAATAAATATCGCGCACTTCGGCTTCCGTAATGCGGTCCACAGGGCGCGATGGCTGACCGGTCCGTTTTAAAAAGTGGTTGTACGCCGCCTGCGTCACCCCGAGGTTGGTTCGCCCGCCCCGATCGTCGGGATCATCGCTCAGACCGCCTTCCCACTTTCGGGCAAAGGCGAAAAAGCGATCAAACGAGGAACCAGCGGCGCCTGGGCTCGGAGAACCAGAAGCGCCAGATGTTCCGCTTGTGGATGTGGCAAACGGGTTATTGCCGTTATTGCCAGTGCCATTGGTGTTATTCCCAAAGGTGTGGGTGGGTTGGCTTGCCGAGCTGCCCGACTGCCCCAATGAACCCGGCGAACTGTTACCAGGGGCGGGGTTCAGTTTCCCCAGACTGATCAGTTGAATAATCCAGGTGGCAAGCATTAAGAACAGGCCCAGTAAGGCTTCTTGTGGAGATATTTGCTGTGGAAGCGGCTGCCCTGAAGGCACTTGCCCTAAGGACGTTTGCCCCAAAGACGCCTGACCGGCAGAGGCAAGCCCTGGCGGAAACGGGGCAACATTAGACCCAAAGGCGGGCGAAGACTGGGCGGAAAAACTGCTGGGAAATGCGGAATGACGCTGCGGGGCGGCGGAGCTGTTAGGATTAAACCAGGCAGAAGCAGTGGTGGGGCTTGACTGCGTGTTCGACACGCGCGCAGCACCATTCCATACCGCCGCGTCCGCGGAAGGATAAAGCCCGCCACTTGTGGGTGTCCCCGTACTTTGTGCCCACGTCATCGTAATAAACCGTCCCCTCATTCAGGCCAATGGCAATGGTGTGCTTGCCCAATGTGTTGCTGAACGTCTCGTAAAGAAGCACGATCCGCAGAAGGGCGCTTTATCGAACTTTCTCGAATGTTTTCCTCAGCACCGATAAGGGCCGCGCAAAGGCCCTGTGGTTGATAGAAAACAAGCGAAAAAAGTAAGCCCGTGTGTGAATCGATTGTTCGTCTGGTCGCATTGCTTTTTAAACAAGAGCATTGCAAGAGCATGGATGGTCGCTTCTGTATAAACTAACGTACAGCAGCCCATTCCTGTTGATAGTAAACGCGCAACTTTTGGAATGATTTAAGAATCGAAGCCCCTCGCTTCTGGCTCCATCAGCTTCAACAACCTGCGAGCCTAAGCATATTGCAGGCAGGGTTGACAGCAAAAAACGACTTTTGTAATTTTATGAGTACCGCATCATTCAACAACTACGCCACACCAATGTGTTTATCAACCGGTACACGCCTTCCCCCCCTAAAATTCCAGCCTAGTAGCGCCCATACCGTTTTTTGTTTACAAACAAGACTAAGGATCTCCACCGAATGATTTCCCCTACAATGGCTGCCCGTTTGGTAACGCAAGCTTTTGGCATCACGCCCACGGATTCTAACCGTTTAAACACCGTCGCGGTTGGCGTGCAACCTCGGTTTGGCAGAGATGCGATTTTTGAGAGAAACGACCGCTTTGAAGGCTTTACCAGCCAAGATCAAGCCCGTTGTACGGCGCTACAAGACTTTGTGAAAAGAAAAAACATTCAACAGATGCCCGCCTCTGAAAAACAAGCCCTGGCAAAGGAAATTGACCAACAATCGGCATTTTTGTACACGGATGAAGGCCGCGTTCGGGGCAAGCATTGTGTTGATTATGCCCTGCCTGCCGCCATGGCCGAATATGTCCTACAGTCAGAAGCCGATCCCCAGGCGCCCGTGGAAAAAGCGCTGGCGGGCATTAAGCTGGCAAACGCCATGCTTGCGGCAGATGTAAGAAATGGGCAAGCATTTCAGCTCCTCGATGAGTCATTAAAGCTGCTGGCCGAAAACATTCCCTTTGAAGACCTTGCCCGTGAGCTTACACAAAAACAACAAGGCCTGGTGGCCCACGGTTACTACAACCGGGGTGCGTATGTGGCCAACAACCCTATCTTTAAGTTCAGTATGCGGGGCGTATCTCCAGACCACGTTTTAGCCAGCGAAGTGAGCCACGAAGGGCTGACCATGACACTCAGTTCCCACGGGCGGCTTAAGCCTGCGGTGGAGCATGTGCTTAAAGTGGTGGACCGTGTGCCTGATTTGGATATTCATGCCGTTTTAAAAAGTGGTAGCGACAAGCTTTATGGACTACTGACCGAGTTCGTGGATTCGGGTATTCCCGACTTAGAACGCGCCCTTCGTCTGGCCCAGCAATCGCCTGCCACGCAAACCTTGGCAGAGCCAGAGTATTTAACCGCCCTGGGTGAAGCCCATCACTTAGGCTATCACATGACTGAGCGGGACGAGGATAGAGATTCTTATAACAGTCTGTCTTACGGGGCGTTTAAGCAAGCCCTTTTGCAACTGTTTAAAGCAGCAGACACTGCAACGGGACATCATTTCAAGCTGGCCGAGCGGCTGGCTTTTGTAAAGCTGCGTCATTTGGCCGAACCCCGACATTTGACCGATCAACGAGAAGAAGTGATTGAACTGCAAGGCCAAACCCAGAGTTTTCTGCAAAAGCTAAACGCCCGTGGCGTAGAAACACCACCGGAAACAACCGGTGAGCGCCTGGCCAGAGAACAGAAATATGGCTACTTCCTGGACCCGGAACCCATTCGTTCAGATTTATCCGATAGTTTGAGCCGGATGTTCAGAATGATGGGCGATCCATAAGCAAGCGGCAGACAAACCGGCGCGTTCACACTGCCAACGTGTTTCTCTGTTCCAACGCGTGCTAGTGCGCTTATTGCATATTTGCGCGTATTACAATATTTGTAATGAGCGTTGTTTGCCGTGACAGTCGCTTGTGTTGTGTGGCCAAGGGCGAGGAAGCAATTTCTATTGTTGACTATTTGCACCTATTGGTCAAAAATAAAAAATAGCTTGTTCTGTTAAAAACAGCCTATTGCAAAGTGATGTTTATATGGCCAGAAAAAAACTGATTGAGGACCGCCGCGAACGCATTGTAACGACTGCGGACCAGCTATTTAGTTACTATGGCTACGAAAAAACAACACTGGAAGATATTGCGCGGGTAATTGGCATTAGCAAGGCAAGCATTTACCTGGAATTTAACAGCAAAGAAGATATTTTGCTCGCCGTTATCCGTGGTTTTATGGAGCAGCAACTCAAAAACATGCAGCAGCAGGCGGCCAGCTCAAATGCTGCCCCGTTGTTGGCCCTTAAAAATCTGTTGTGCGAACATTTTTTGGCCGTGTACGATCGCGTAACAAACCAGGCGCACACGCCAACCAACCTGGCACTGACCTCCCTGCGTGTTAAAACGGAAATGCGGGATCTGTTTCTGCAATTTCATTCCGTCATTGCCATTTTACTGGAGCGTGCCGCACAACGGGGAGAAATCCAGCCCCAACCGAACTACCCCGCATTGGCAGAACTGATTGGAAAAGGCTTACAGGCCTGTTGCCCGCCCTATATTGCCGGGGGTTCTCGCGCGGATGTGGCCGAACTGAGTGAAAGCCTGTTAACGCTCATGCTGGCTGGGCTTCAGGTTTCCAACCCTCCAATTCCTGCTTCGTTTATTCCTGTCTCTTCCGTATAGAAAAAATAGCTTTTAGGAGCACACTATCGGCGTATGTATTGGATTGCGCTCAAAATGCTGTTTGGCGACCGGGTTAAATTTGTAACCTTGCTGGTGGGTCTCAGCTTTTCCGTCCTGCTTATTACCCAGCAGGGTTCTATTTTCTGCGGGCTTATGAAGCGGACTTCGGCCACTATTTTTAACACAGGCGCCCCGGTTTGGGTGTCAGACGCCAGAATTCGCTCCGTAGACGATGTTAAACCACTTCAAGATACGGACCTCCCCCGGGTTCGAAGTGTGACGGGGGTTCAATATGCGCTACCGCTGCTGTTTAGGATTACACAAGCACAATTACCCAGTGGCGATAGCGAAAATATTTTGCTCGTTGGTGTGGATGAACAGGCTCTGATTGGTATTCCACAAGCCGTTCGCCAGGGCAATCTCTCTCGGCTCAACCAGCCAGAAGCGGTTGCCGTAGACGATAGCAGTCTGGAAAAACTCGGAAATCCGGGCCTTAATAGCACATTTGAAATTAACGACAAGCGGGCCCGAATTACCGCCATTGTGGGCGCGAAACGGTCCTTTTTTGCTTACCCCTACGTGTATACCACCTTCAGTCGGGCATTAGAATATATGCCCAGACAGCGTAAACTGATGTCGTTTGTGTTGGCCTATCCTAAACCCGGCATTTCAGCCGAACGACTCGCCCTGCAAATTGAGCGCGAAACCGGCCTTGGCGCTTTTACGGAAGAAGAATTTTTATGGCACACCATTGGCTATTACATGAAAAATACGGGTATTCCCATTAACTTTGGGATTACTATTTTTCTGGGTCTGTTGGTCGGGGCAGCCATATCGGCGCAAACGTTCTACGCCTTTGTAATGGAAAATATGCGCCAGTTTGGCACATTTAAGGCCATTGGTGTGGGCAATGGCACGCTTATTCGCATGATTTTTTTGCAAAGTAGCACGGTCAGTATTATGGGCTATGGTATTGGCGTGGGCCTGCTGGCCTTGTTTGCCAGCAGAATTCCACCCAATGGGGTGGTGGCTTTCTACACACCCTGGCAGTTGTTAGCCATTGCCTTTGTGTTTATTGTGGTTATTTCGGTATTTGCATCCCTGGTTGCAGGCTGGCGCGTCCTTCGTATTGAACCCGCCATTGTGTTTAGAGGATAAGAGGACAATGTGCAGTGGCAAATAGCAACGGTGCGTTCTCTCCAGAAAAAAAACAGACGCAGGCTTCCGCGGGCATTACGCTACAGCAGGTCACAAAAAGCTTTGGCGATGGAGAGGTTCGCAACCAGGTATTGTTTGATATCGATCTTCAGGTAAATACGGGCTGCCTTTCGCTGCTCATCGGCCCTTCGGGTTGCGGAAAAACCACGCTCATTAGCATTATTGCGGGTATTCTCAACGCAGACAGTGGTTGTATTGAAATTTTCGGCGAACGTCTCGATCGGATGAGCGATGGCCAAAAAACAGCTTTTCGAAAGAAAAATATTGGGTTTATCTTTCAGCAATTTAATTTGGTTCCAACCCTCACCGCGCTGGAAAATGTTGCCATTCCACTATTTGCCCAACACGTTCCACGAAACAAAGCCCTGGACCGCGCAGCGGAAATGCTGGCCCATGTTGGTTTAGCCGAACGGGCTCAATTTATGCCCAAACAGCTTTCTGGTGGTCAACAACAACGGGTGGCCATTGCCCGCGCGTTGGTCAGCCAGCCCAAGCTTTTGGTTTGCGATGAACCAACCGCTTCGCTTGATGGGCAAACGGGGCATGCGGTAATGGGCTTGCTGAAATCCGTTTCGGTGGATGCCCATCGTTGCGTCATTGTTGTGACCCACGATAACCGTATCTACGAGTTTGGCGACAGCCAAATTCAGATGGAGGACGGACGAATTCAATCTATCCAAACTTTGAGCCACGCGCGCTAATCCTGTCATGAATTTAGCAAAATTGATTTAGAAAAATTGTCGTTAGGAGCATTGAATCCCATGTTTGCTCAACTCAGAAAAATCCCGGTCTCCGTTCTACTGGCGATAATGGGGATTATTATGGCCTCTGGCTATATGGTCCGCTCGCTCCAGCCGGAAGAAAAGCCATTGCCCCACCGGGAACCGGCAGCCAGTCCCTATCAGCAAACCATTGCGGGGGTGGGCATTGTGGAATCGGACGAAGAAAATATTGAGGTGGCTCCTTTTTGGCCGGGAAAAGTGGTGCAGGTTTATGTGCAAGAAGGGCAGCAGGTTCAGCCGGGAGATCCGTTGTTTCGCCTGGATGCCCGCGACATCGACGCTCAGATTCAGAGCCGTGAGGCAGATGTTCTGGTTCAGCAAAGTGCGTTACAGCGTATGCGGCATGAGCCCCGCTCTGAAGATTTAGCGCCGCTTCGAGCAGAAATTGAGTTGGCAAAAAGCAATTTAGCCGATGCGCAACAACAACTGAATCGTTTTGAAAGCATTTCGGACCCTCGCGCCATCACCCAAGACGAGCTGACCCGGAAACGTTACGCGGTAGATAGCGCCAAAGCCCAACTGCTCAAGGCGCAGGCTAACTATCAGCGGGTGGCGGCAGGTGCCTGGATTTACGACATTCGCCAAGCGGAGGCAAAGCTAAAGGCCTCTGTGGCTGCTATTCAACAGCTTAAAGTGCAACGCGATCAAGCCACCATTCGGGCAATGCTACCCAGCCAGGTATTGCAGGTAAACTTAAGGCCTGGTGAATTTATTGCAACACAAAGCAACCCCAGCGCCGTTGTGTTGGGCCAAACTAACCGGCTTCAGGTTCGGGTGGATATTGATGAAATCAATGCCAGTCAGGTGTTACCCAACATGCGGGCGAAAGCCACGCTAAAGGGAGAAGCCGATCGATCTTTTCCGCTTCGTTTTGTTCGCATTGAACCCTATATGGTTCCCAAACGCAATTTAACCGGCGCCAGTAGTGAACGGGTCGATGTTCGTGTACTGCAACTCATTTACGATTTTGCTCCGCCCACCTTTCCAGTATACGTGGGCCAGCAGGTGGATGTGTTTTTAGAACAAACTGCCGGTCGCGCAGGAGGCAAAAGCGCATGAGAGCCCATTTAATAAGCTTACCTATTTCGCGACTGTCTTCTGTTCGTTTTTACTGGGCGCTGCTTGTGTTGGGTTTAATTATGTTGCAAAGCCAAGCCTGGGCGAAAAAAAGCAGCCCTCCGCCAGAAAGAGCGCTGATTCACTCTCAGGTAACGGAATGGCGTGAACTGAACCCACCCGACGCCAGCGCTAAAGTGATACAGAATGCAGAACCGACGTTTCCAGCAAAAACCTGGTGGGAAGACTTTAAAGACCCGCACCTCACCGCGCTGATTCAGGAGGCTATTTTACACAATCACGAGCTGGCTATGGCAGAACAGCGTATTTTACAGGCGCGTGCACTGACACGGCAATCGTTAGGCCAAGAACTGCCACAATTATCGCTAAATCCGTCATTTACACGACAAAGGAATTCGAGAAATTTAGTCGCGCCCTCACAAAATCAATTTCAAAGTGCAGGACCCCGTCTATTTGCCCCAGGCTCAAGATTTAACCTGTATAACGTCCCCTTACAGGCTAGCTATGAGTTGGATTTATTTTTAAAAAACCGAGATCGCACCCGTTCGATCAATCAACAACGAATCGTTTCAGAAAATCAGTATCAAACCACGCGAGTGCTTATTTCAACGGATATAGCCAATGCTTATTTTAATTTAATCTGTGCGGATGAGCTCATTCGCCTCCAGAAAAACGCCGTTGTTTTAGCAAAAGATAGCCTGGATCTTGAAAAAGCACGCTATGAGGTTGGTTTAAGTTCCTGGGAAAACGTGTCTCGCGCAGAAGCCCACTGGGCACAGGTAGAATCCGAATTGCCAAAGTACGAAGAATTAAAAGCCGTGGCCCTCAATAAAATTGCTATTCTTTCAGGAAAAACACCGGTCCAAGTGGCAACGTTGCCGAGAGAGTCTATGGCGGTTATTTTCAAGAACATGGACCAATCGGTGCTGTCTGTTGGAATTCCCGCTGAGCTCTTGATTCATCGGCCCGATGTGTTGGCCGCTGAGGCGGAACTGACGCGCGCCAAAATAGATGTGCGCTTGGCGCGAAAAGCCTTTTTACCGGATTTAACTTTAAGCGGACAATTTGGTTTTGCAAGCACCAGCCTAGACAGCCTATTTGACTGGCAGAGCCATTTAACTGCATTTACCGCCAGTATGGCTCAATCTATTTTTACGGGAGGCCAAAGACACGCACAACTGAAATACCAGAAAAGCGTCTACGAAGAAAAATTGCACCACTACCAACAAACCTTGCTACAGGCCTTTCGTGAAGTGGAAGATAGCCTTGCGCAATTAAAAGCCACGGAGCAAAGCAAGCAGGCCTATTTAAAAGTTCTACAAGCAGAAACCACCACGTTGTCCTTGACCGAAGCTCGGTTTGAAAAGCAGTTAGTCAATTATCAAGCGGTCCTGGATTCTAAAATGGCGGTTTTAAAAACCCAAACAGCCCTTGCGCAAACCGCGGCAAACTATTTAAACAACCGGCTTAGCATCTACAAAGCCTTAGGCGGGGGAGTTTAAGATAGAGCTGGATATTAAACAGAACTATTAGAGAGAATAAATGGCTGAGCAACCCCCGCCAACAAACCGAAAATGCCCGTGAAGACACTGAATATCCACACGGCCTAGGATGGTTTTTTAAATAAATAATGGCTCACCAACCACTGTTGGCCTTTTTCATAGCCCCACAGTTCCGCACAGGCCAGGAAGAACACACGCCAGTACACCCACCAGCGGCGTACGGCACCCTCGCCATAGGTTTGAGCCAACAGCGGCCACACGTTTGCACGTTGTTGGTCCATATTGGCCAGCCAGGCGTTGGCTGTCTTTTCATAATGCGTGCCATCCACCGCCCAGCGATGAATGAGCTGCAATGCATCTTGAAAATGGAGCAGTAAATCGTGGCTGGGCATAGTGCCACCGGTAAAAAAGTAGCGCGTCAACCAATCGGAACCATCCCGGTCCTCGTAATGGTAGGCCAGCGTGCGGTGCGTAAAAATATGGACAAACAATAGCGCCTCTGGCTGCATCCAGCCTGCCAGCTTGGCCAGCAGGCGCGGATAGTTTTTCATATGCTCAAACATTTCTACAGAAAGAATGCGATCAAAGCGCAGGCCTGCAAATGGTTCTGGCAAAGCCTCCAGCGTGGCAATGTTTGCCGTAACAATACTCAGGTTGTGGAATCCTCGCTCCTGGGCACGGGCTTCAATAAAGGCACGCTGCGTTTTAGAGTTGGAAAGCCCCACAATACGCGCCTGTGGATATTTTTCTGCAAGCCACAGGCTTAAAGAGCCCCAACCGCATCCAAGATCCAGAATCGTCTGGCCGTTCGCCACGCGGGCACGCTCGCAAGTTAACGCCAGCATTGTTTCTTCCGCCTGCGCCAGGGTTTTTGTTTCAGGCGCCCAGTAACCGCTACTGTATTTCAGCCGAGGGCCCAGCACGTGTTGAAAAAACTGGCTGGGCACTTCGTAGTGCTGCTGGTTGGCCGCATCGGTTTCAATGGCAATTGGGCTTTGGCAAAGTTCCTGAATGAACGCCGTGAGACGCTCCTGCTGCTGCTCTAGCGAGGGCAAGGTTTCGCCACGAATTTTAGCCGCCAGCATCCGACGAATTCCCCAACGGATGACGCAGTCCGGCACCCGGTTGGTTTCTAACAACGAATAAATCCAGTTAACAGTCACGATGAACCAAACTCCTTCAGCTGACGGGGCACGCCAAAACGATAAAACGGGGGCGGATACTTCACCGGGCGCTTTCTCCGGGCAAGGGCGCTTTTCGCCGAAACCACGGCACAAACGCACTGGTGGTTTGCTGGTACTCGCGATAGTCTTTTCGGCTTTCAACGGCGCGCGCTTCCGTGGCCGCAATGCCGGTTACATTCAGCAAAAAATGCAGCATCAGCAGGGGAGAGAGCAGCCCCAGCCAACCACCGGGAGCGGCCAGCGAAAAAACGGCGTAGGACACCCACATCAACCACTCAAAAAAGTAGTTGGGGTGGCGGCTATAGCGCCATAATCCTTGCTGGCAGGTCAGGCCACGGTGTTCGGGGTTTTGTTTAAAGGTTCGCAGTTGCGCGTCTGCCAGGGCTTCGCCCGCAAAGCCTACGCAAAACAAGCCTAGGCCGCAATATTCCCAAAAACCGAACGCAAACGATGGGCTGAGGGTGGCCAGCGTGACGGGCAGAGCTGCAACCGGCATCAGCAAAGCCTGAAGCTGAAAAATCCAAAAAAACCGACGCTGCACATAGCCCGAGACATCGGCCACCTGTTTTTTAGCGGCTTCCTGCTCCCAGGCTGTACGAAAAGCGCCATAACGAGGATCTTCCTGGGGATGCTCTTTCAAAAACCGTCGCAGCAAGTACAGGCAAAGCCGGAGGTTGGCCACTAGTAAAAGCCCGTTGATGACAAGCGCACGAGCCGACCCTTCTGAAGCCAAGTGTTCTGCAAGCAATAATGCTGGCCATAGTTTGGGCGCCAAAAAGAGGTTAACCCCCACCAGCATAACAAAACCACCGGCCCAAAACAGATCAACCACACCCGCATTGCGTATGCGTTGAGCCAGGAGGCTCACAGCAGTCATCATCGGCATGGTAACGGCCAGTTGGGTTAAAAATAGGGCCAGTAGGGGTAAAGCCCACTCCGGGGTTGGCATGGCGTTTAAAATTCCTGCGTTGCCCTACTCATAACTCGTACTGGGATCCAACGCTTTAGAAGGAGCCTGTATCGCCGCCTGAAGCCGTTGCCAGTGATCTGCGCGCAACAAAAGCTGAGCCACACTCGCATTGGAGGGAATACGCCAAAGCTGCCACAGCATATAGGCCGACATTGCCGTGTTACCCAGCAGCACAATTAGCACCAACCAGACCAATCGCGCCCCAAAACCGGACGACTTATAGAACAGCCAGCAATAAAATGTCAAAAAGCCAAAGTAAGCGTCAAACAGAGAGGCAATAAACCACGGATCGCCGGTAACAAGGGCCGGAATTTTAAAAATGTCTTCCTGGAGGCTTGCCCAAACGGTTACGCTGAGCATTGTAATGAAAATGGCGCTAAAAATAAGCCTTAACAGGCCAATGGGCGTCATGGTTGGCGGTTACTCCTTGCCGGGGGGATATTGCAAGCGGACGACGAAATGGGGGCTGACGAAAACCAGGCCTCGCGCAAACCGGGGTTGTTAGGGCGCGTATAGACCGCCTGCACCACGGTAATGTTGCGGGTATCAAAGGCGGCCTGGCAGTATTGCAGGTAATAATTCCATTTACGAATAAACGGCTCGTCAAAGCCCAACGCACGAACCTCGGGCAAATGTTGATTAAAACGGCAATGCCATTCGGCCAGCGTTTTGGCGTAGCTTAGGCCCAGGTCTTCCAGCTCAAACAGAAATAAATCGCCCGTGCGGTTAAGCGCCTGCGTAATGCGTGCCAGAGAAGGCAACAGCGAGCCTGGAAAAATATGCTTTTGAATAAAGTCCACGTTGCGCCGCAAAATCTCAAACCGGCAATCGGGGCAGGTAATCATTTGCAAAACCAGCAGACCTTCTGGCTTTAGGAGGCGATGGCATTGCGCAAAAAACGTTTCGTAATACCGGTCGCCAACCGCCTCAATCATTTCCACAGAAACAATTTTATCGAACTGGCCCTTCACATGGCGGTAATCTTGCAAACGAACCTCTACGCGATCAGACAGACCGGCCTGCTCAATACGCCGCTTTGCCTCTGCGTACTGTTTGTCTGAAATGGTAATGGTCGTTACCCGACAACCGGTTTGCTGGGCGGCATAGAGGGCAAAGCCACCCCAACCACTACCAATTTCCAGCACGTGGTCGGTTGCCTTTAGGCGAAGCTTTTGCACCAGCGCCTGGTACTTGCTCTGTTGGGCGGCTTCCAGGCTCATGCCGGGTTCGGAAAATCGGGCGGAAGAGTAAGCCAGTGTGGGATCGAGAAACAGCGAAAAAAACGGGTTGCTTAAATCGTAATGGGCCTGAATGTTGTTGCGCGCCCGCGTGATCGAATTTTCCCTCAGCCAGTGCTGCATTCGATTACACTGCCCCAGCAGGTTGAACATAAATTTTTGAGCCGGGCTTCCTTCCAACATGGGGGCGTGATCCAGGTTTACAATAAACCAACGAATCACCTCGGCCAGGTGGGGGGTTTCCCAGGCGCCACGCATGTAGGCTTCTGCAAATCCAATGTGGCTGTACAACAGCAGGCTGGTAAAAAAGTCGTTTTCATCCACCACGTGAATACTGGCCTGAACCGCATCAAAGCCGACTGGTTCGACGTCGCCATCAGATGTATTACCGCCAACGTGTGTGCTGCCATCCGGCAGTGTGAGGGTCAGCCTGCCGTGCGGCATTTGGGTAAATGCGCGTAAAACCCAGCGCTTGGAAAACGCCGCACTGAGAGTCATCCCCAGTGTCGAACCTAGTGCCGAAGCCAATGCACCCCAGGGGGCAGTTTTAAGGCCGGAAGCATTCGCCGCAGCGGCGGGCTTCTTTCGGCGATGGCGCTTGTTCGTGGAGTCTGTCTTTGCTAGGATTTCGGCGGCCAGAGCAGCAGGTTCGGGCGCTGGCTCGTCAGCGTATTCGGAAAAGGCGGTGGCGGCGGTTGAAGGCTGGAACATCAGGAGACCTCTTTGGATGATGGGGGCTGTTGCAGGGAAGCGTGCGGTCGTAAAACGTTTTGCTGGGATTGCGGATCGTGGTCCTTCCGTCGGTAAGGGACCCGCTTCCACCAGAGACGAAAGGCCTGGAAGTGGATGTGGCTGATGACGCCCAAGGTGACAAAAGGATTCCGAAGCGTTAAGGAGAGTAAACGTTTGGCGGTTAACGGCACCCGGTCACCCGTCATGCCAGCCTGCACCACCACGGCATCGGGCTTCGTTTCCGCATCGGGGCAGTTGGCCAGCGTGTTGGCAACCAGGCTCAGTCGTTCGTTTGGCACCGGCAAGCGAAACGCAAATCGCTCGGTTAGTTGGGTAAACGGAGAGACATAAAAATATTTGACGGGCTCGCTACGAAAAATAGTGGCGGATGGCTGCGCCTCAGCAGATGTTTGAGCGCGCTGAGACGGAGGCACCAGGTAGGCCTTCATCTCGCGAAAGGTGTTTTCCACCTGAACCACGGCGCACACCGGTTGATTTTGGTAAAAACAGTAATAGACGACAATGGGGTTGAACGTGTAGCCTAAAAACCGGCAGTGCGTCAACATCATCACCCGATCAATTTCGGTAGAGAGGCCCTGCTGCCGCACAAAACAGCGCACTCGCTCCTTAAGGGAAGAGGGCGTATGCTCCGGCTTGGAACGTCGTGCTCCCCCCTCTTGGTCGTCCAGCGGCAAATGATCCGACTCCCAAAAGCTGTAAATAGCCTTTCGGTTCCAGCCAAAACCCGCCAGTGTTTGGTCCAGGTGGGGCAACTCGTCCAAATCCAGATAAAACATAAACAGGTGATAGCCAAAGCCGTGTGGTTTGGGCCGTCGCCGACGGTGCATGACCTGGCAAACATACAGGCAGGACGCCCAGGACGGATCAGGATCGGCTACCATACCAAGTGATTTCCCAGCAACAGCTTGCACAGCGCCAGAGCAGAGGCAAACGCGTCTTCGTGAAAACCGTAACGAAAATAGCTGCCACAGAAATAAACCGACTGGTTGGGCTGGTTTAATTCTTCCAGGCGTTTTTGGGCCTGCATGGCCGCCACGGTAAACTGCGGGTGGGTGTAGCGCGTTTGGTAATGAATGGTTTCGGGCCGAATGAGGTGGTCTCCGTTAATGGAAACAAAGTAAGGGGTCTGGCTCGACAGTCGTTGCAGGTGGTTCATCCAGTAGTGGGTAGAGGCCTGCACACCGAGAGACGGGGGTTGTTGAGACACCGGCGGCGACAAACGGTAGTTCCAGGAGGCCCAGGCGCGGCGGCAGCGTGGCATCACCGAAACATCGGAATGCAGTGTGGCCGTGTTGGCCTCATACGTAAAGGGCGTCAATAATTCCTGCTCCAACGGCGTGGGCTGGCGGAGCAATTGAAGCGCTTCATCGGCGTGGCAGGCCAAAATCACCCGATCAAACACCTGGGTTTCGCCATCTGCCCAGTGGAGTTGTACAGGGCCGCCTGTTTTCCGTTCAGACTCACCGTCTGCGGTCAAGCGTTCCACGGCCACCACCGGACGCTGGGTTCGTAAACGCTGGCGTAATTCTGGCCGACTGGCCACTAATTTTTTGACGTACGTTTGAGCGCCGCCCGTTACCGTATACCACTGGTGGTGGCCGTGCAGCCCCAGAAAACCGTGGTTGTAGAAAAAGCGAAGCAACGTTCGGGCGGGAAAGGCCAGGGTTTGTTCAGGATGACTGGACCAGATGGCCGAACTCATCGGCACCAGAAACCAGTCTAAAAAGTCTTTTCCGTAGCCTTGCCGCTGCACCCAGTCCTGGATGGAAAGGCTTTCCAAGGCCTCTAGCGCCTCCTCTGCGGGCAGGGTGGCTGCGTGCCCTTGTTCCAGGCGTTGCATCAGCCGTTTCGCATCCCGGTTAAACCGATCCAACTGAAGCAACATCCGCCAGAAACGAACGTTCAACAGGTTTTTTCGTTGCGCAAATAATTTGTCCCAGCCCGCGCCATTCCATTCCAAGCCCAACGCCACCTGTTGAACGCTAAAGGACATATCCGTTGTTTGCGTGGGCACGTGGAGCCGCTCAAACAGGCGAATGAGCTGGGGGTAGGTGACGGGGTTAAACACCATAAAGCCGGTATCAATGGCCACGGAGTTGCCGTTTGCTTCGGTAACGGTCACCGTGTTGGTATGGCCGCCCAAATAATCGTTTTTATCAAACAGCCAAACGTCGTACCGGGCGCTTAGCAGGTACGCACAGGCCAGGCCAGCAATTCCCCCGCCCACTATTGCCAAAGTCTGGCGCTGGCTGGCAGAACGATCGTTAGTAGGCCGATCGCTCATACGACCTCCTGAGACACCGAACGCTCTCTGTCTGACGGACGTCGCAAGGCGGATTCGGTTGAGCGATCTTCCATCGCACGGCGCGGCGACGTGGCCGAATCGGTTTCGACAGTGGCGTAGGCAAGGGCTGGCACCGGATGCAGATTCCACACCAGGCCAAACACGGCCATTAACCGCAACACGTAGTAGGAAATATCAATTTCCCACCAATAGAACCCCTGCCGCACACAACCCGGAAAACGATGATGGTTGTTGTGCCAGCCTTCCCCCAGGGTAATAAGCGCCAAAATGCCGTTGTTTCGGCTCTGATCCGGCGTATGGTAGCGGCGTTTTCCCCACAGATGGGACAGGGAGTTAATGGTGCAGGTGCCATGGAACAGCACCACTGTACTGATTAAAAAGCCCCACACAAACAGTTGCGGGCCATTGGTGCCCAACGCTGGCCAGGTGCTCGCCAGCCAGTCGCCTGTAAGCCACAAGCAGGAACCAAAGAGCGCCGGAACAATCCAATCGAAGCGGTTGAAGAAAACCAGCTCGGGAAAGCGGCACCAGTCCGGCACCTGTTGGTAATCGGTCGGCATGTTGGCCCGGCAGGTAATCCAACCCAAATGAGACCACCAAAAGCCTCGCTGAATGGGAGAATGCAGGTCCTGCTCAGAATCTGACAGGCGATGATGCTGGCGATGGTGGGCGGCCCACCAGAGCGGTCCTTTTTGTACCGCGGTAAGCCCCCATATGGCAAACACCCACTGCATCAGGCGAGAGGTTTCGTAGGTGCGGTGCGAAAAATACCGGTGGTAAAAGGCTGTAATGGCAAACATCCGAGCGCAATAGAGCAACAAAGCGGCTCCCACGGCAAACCAGCTCCAGCCGACAAAAAACACGCCAAGACAGGCCACATGCAGCAGAATAAAAGGCACCAGGTGGCTGGGATGGTAGGTTTTAGGTCCTTGGCGAACAGCGCTGAGGCCTTCCGGGTAATAGTCGTTATCCAGCGTATCTTTTAGCCAGCGCCAAATGGCGGCAAACACCCCTTGCCTGCCGGGCGCCATCGCAAGCGATGAAGCGCTGTTGGGTGACAGAGCGCCTTCCTTCGGTAACGGAGTGCGAGACGAAGCCGTGGTCATAGTATTCAAAGGGTGCCTCCAGTGAGAACAAAAACGCCAGCCACACAAAAACCAGCCAAAAACGTAGTAATCCAAAATATTATTGTAGCCCAAGCCCACGGGATAGTCTTATGCTCAAACGCATTGAGCAAATCCATCGGCAAATTAACCTCCGGCAACGGCTTGTAACAGCAAGATGGTTTGCCCCGACAGGGTTCGGGCAGCTTCCCACAGGGAAAAACCACCCACGTTAAACCACAAAAGCAGCATCACCAGTAGCATGCCTACGGGCTCGATGGCGGCATAAAATTTTCGGCTGGCGGGCAGCAGACCCGAGACCACCCCGGCCCCATCCAGCGGCGGAATGGGAATGAGGTTAAACAGCAGAAGGCCCGCATTCAGCATAGCCGCCAGCGCGCAAAAAGACTGCAACGACGCCGCTGCCGGTAGCAGATGAAAGCCCGCGGCAAAAGCGAGCATTAAAATGGCGTTGGCCAACGGCCCGGCAAACGACACCCAGGCTTCGCTCCAGCCGCCGTGGCGCAGGCGGGCGCTATTGACAGGACAAGCCCCCCAGGCAATGCCAAACAGCATTAAAAACACCAGAGAGGTAACGCCCATATGCACCAGCGGATTGAGGGTAAAATAACCCTGCTCTTTGGCGGTGCGGTCGCCCTGGCTCCAGGCGGCCAGCGCATGGAACAGTTCGTGCAGGCAAATGGAGCCCACCATAATCATCACCCATCCCAGGTAGAGCCAAAAATCTTTCAGTGCAAGCTCAATCAACAAATCAACGGTTCCTCGTTTAGGGCGTTTACCCCACATCGGGCTTGACGAAGGGCACAGGCTCCTCTACTGTGATTTAGAGAACGGTTCTTGCAGTCTCTCTGCCCCACGCTTGCTGTTGCGCGCCAACCAGAGACTGCCCCATAGACTGCCCAATGGATTGCGGAAACCTTCTGCTATGTCTGCCGATAGACCTTCCGATGCTTCGGCGTTGCCGGAAAACCAACACAATAGTACCACTCCTCCTGCCGCTGCAACCACAGCGGTTCGTTCCTCTGCGGCTGTGGCCAGTGCTGCCGAGGCGCCAACCACGCCTGCGGGCTATTTACTAACCTGCTTTGAGCGTTCTGGTTGGCTCGGGCAGTTGGTTGCCCGTATTCAGGCGCATCAACGCACCGAAACCGGCAGCGATTTGGCCGTGGACCAGGTGAACAACACCACCCTGAAGGCGCTGGTGCTGGCCAGCCTGCTGGGCCGCTTTCAGCGACCGGTGGTGGTGGTCAGTGGCGACCCGCAAGAGTCGCTTCGGTTACAATCGGCGCTAACCCTATATTTAAAGCCAGAAGCCATTGCCCGTTACCCGATGGAGTCCTTCTCCCCCTACGACTTATCCACGCCGTCGCCTGCCATTTTAAAGGCCCATTACGATTTTTGTCAGTACCTCCAAGAAAAGCCCGCCTCTGTTTTCCTGTTGAGCGCCCGTAATTTACTCATGCGGCACCCGGCATTAACCGATCGCCAAGCGTTTGGCATTACATTAAAGCCCGCTGGCCGCATGGAGCCAGACGACCTGGCGGCCCACTGTTTGGCCATGGGCTACAGCAGTACCAGTTTGGTACTGGAACCCGGGGAATTTAGCCGCCGTGGCGATATTGTGGATATTTACCCGGTGAACGCGCCGCCGGTGAGGCTTTCGTTTTTTGGCGATGTGATTGAAACGCTTCGGCGGATGGATGTGGACAATCAACGTTCGGTGGAGCGGCTGGCTTCCGTGACCATTTTGCCCCGCACCAACCTGGTCCTGACCCCAGAACACCAGGCGCAACTGCCCGATAAACTCAACGCCTGCCTTAGCCGACAAAAAAGCAAGCTGGACCCGTTAGATTTTGAAGGACTTCAGGCCACTGTTGCCAACCAAATTCAGGCGTTGGAGCAATCCTTTTGGCCAGACGGGCTGGATTATTACGCCCCGCTGTGTCATCCCGAATTTGAAACCCTGATTGACGGCCTCCCCACCGGCAGCCTGATGGTGTTTGACGACTGGAGCATATTGCAAAACCAGTTGGATGGCCTAACGGATCGTCTTAACCGCGAATACGAAGACGGTTTGGGCAAGGGCCGACTGTTGGATATCGATTTTTGTTACCACCTAACGGGCACCGAGGCCTTGGCGGCCATTCGCCAACGGTTGGCCAATCGGCTGCTATTGGACGCCCTGCCCCTGTTTACAGCCGAAGAAGGCGGCGCGCCAGAGGCATCTGGCATTCAGCCCATGCGCCTGTCCGTGGAGCCTGCCGAGCGCTTCCAGGCCGATTTGGCGGCGGCAGTGGCAAAAATGGGCGAGTGGCGACAGCAGGGTTACGAGGTAATGGTCTCTACCGACTACCCGCAACGGGTGCTGGACTTGTGCAAAGAGCAGGACGTTCCGGCGGAATACTGGCCGGAAGAGGGAGTCGATTTAGCCAAACGTGGCACCCTGCCCCGCATGGGCAGGGAAGTCATTGTCTCTCGGGCTGGGGCGCTGGATGGTTTTGTGCTGCCAGAGCTACGGTTGGTTCAGCTAACGGATGCCGAACTGTTTGGCAGAAAGCGCCATCGCCGCATGAGCGAGGATCCTCGCGGCGGCGGCAGCAAACGAAAAGACGATGTGGATGTCATTCAATCCATCACGGAGCTGCGTCAGGGCGATTTTGTGGTGCACAGCAAGCACGGCATTGGCCAGTTTCAGGCGTTGTCTCAAATTAAAATTGATGGCGAAGTGCGTGAGTACCTCACCATTCTGTACGCCAAAAACGATACGCTGCACGTCCCTGTGGACCAGGTTAACCTGCTGTCGCGCTACCGGGGTGCGGGCGATACGCCCCCCAAGCTCAACAAAATGGGTGGGGCGGAATGGAGCTCGGTTAAGCGCAAAGTCAAACGCTCCATTCAAAGTATTGCCAAGGAACTGGTGGCACTGTACGCCGCCCGAGAAAAAACGGCCGGGGTTGCCTTTGAGATGGATTCTCCCTGGCAGGTTGAGATGGAAGACGCCTTTCCGTACACGGAAACCCCCGACCAGTGGCAGGCCATTGCCGATGTTAAAAAAGACATGGAAACCCCCAAGCCCATGGACCGGCTGATCTGTGGAGATGTGGGCTTTGGAAAAACAGAAGTGGCACTGCGGGCAATTTTCAAGGCGGTGCTCTCTGGCAAACAGGCCGCTATTTTAGTGCCCACCACCATTTTGGCGCAACAACACTTTAACACCTGCGTGGAACGCTTTAACGCCTTTCCGGTAAAAATTGGCTTGCTGTCGCGCTTTCGCTCCGTGCAGGAGCAACGCGAGGTGATTCGTCGTTTACAAAGTGGCGATTGCGATGTGGTGGTCGGCACCCACCGGCTTCTTTCTACCGATGTGGTGTTTAAGGATTTGGGCCTGCTGGTGATCGATGAAGAGCATCGATTTGGGGTGTCTCACAAAGAAAAAATTAAACAAATGCGCAACCAGGTGGACGTGCTCACCATGTCGGCCACGCCCATTCCACGAACGCTGTACATGTCCATTTCCGGCGTGCGGCAAATGAGCTTAATCAACACGCCCCCCACCAACCGTTCCCCAGTGCAAACCTTCGTGGGGCCGTACAATCCGGCCCAAATTCGCATGGCCATTCTCAAAGAGGTGGATCGCGGTGGTCAGGTGTTTTTTGTGCACAACCGGGTGCAGACCATCTACACGAAGGCCGAGGAGCTGCAACAACTGGTGCCGGAAGTGCGCATTGGGGTTGCCCACGGCCAGATGAACGAAACGGATTTGGAAAACATGATGCTGGCCTTCTCCCAGCGAGAGTTTGATGTACTGCTGTGCACCACCATTATTGAAAACGGGGTGGACATTCCCACCGCCAACACAATGGTCATCGACCGGGCCGATCGGTTTGGCCTGGCGCAGTTGTACCAGTTGCGCGGCCGTGTGGGCCGAAGCGATGTGCAGGCCTACGCCTACTGCTATTACGACCCAGAGCGCTTGCTGAGCGAGGATGCCAAAAACCGCCTCCGGGCCATTCGGGAGTTTACCGCCCTGGGCAGCGGTTACCACATTGCCCTGCGAGATATGGAAATTCGGGGCGTGGGCAACATTTTAGGCGCCGAGCAGCACGGCCACATGATGTCGGTGGGCTTTGACATGTACTGCGATATGCTGCAAGACGAAATTGAAGCCGCCCAAGAGGGACGCGAGGTGGAAGAAAAGGCCGAGGCCTCCATTATCGATCTCAACGTCACGGCGTTTATTCCCACGGCTTGGGTGGGCGATGCCGATGTGAAGCTGACCGAATACAAGCGCCTGGCCAATATTGACAGTGAGCGCGCCCTGGATATCATTCAGGCAGAGTGGGTCGATCGCTTTGGGGCCATTCCTACCGAAACGCACCAGTTGGTCAACTTAACCCGGCTGCGCATTCAGGCCACGGATTTGGGAATTCCCCTGGTTCGGGCCGATGACACTTATCTACGAATTTCTGTCCCCTACGGCTTGCAGGAGTGGATGAAGCTGCAAAACCAGCTTTCTCCCAAGTTGGGTAAACCGTTGCGGTGGGTGGCCCCTGTTCGGGCCAAAGAGAGCAGTTTGCCAACGCTACTGCTGCGCCATCAGGCTTATTCGCCCAACCAAATGGTGCAGTTTTTGCTTGCGCTCTTTAAAGAGCTTAAAACGCTGAAGGCCA
>JANRKP010000031.1:0-104877 GCA_033763415.1 Candidatus Melainabacteria bacterium
GTGTGGCATTGAATTTGAAACCAAAAATCCCAAACGGGTGGTTTGCCCCACTTGTTTGTATCCAGACCGCTTACCCCCGCAAATTCGTCCGGCAGGTGGCGGTTACAGCGAACGACCGCCTTCGGCGGGTGGCTACGGTGGGGGCGGTGGACGTCCCTCCGGTGGTGGGGGTTATGGCGATCGCCCGGCTGGCGGTGGCTATGGCGGGGGCGGTGGACGTCCCTCCGGTGGTGGGGGTTATGGCGGCGGCTATGGTGATCGTTCCGCCGGTGGTGGTGGCTATGGCGGCGGTGGATATGGTGGGGGCGGTGGACGTCCTCCCGGTGGCGGCTATGGTGGGGGCGGTGGACGCCCTGGCGGTGGATATGGCGGGGGTGGCGGACGTCCTCCCGGCGGTGGATATGGCGGGGGCGGTGGACGCCCCGGCGGTGGTTATGGTGGGGGCGGTGGACGCCCCGGCGGTGGTTATGGTGGGGGCGGTGGACGCCCTGGCGGTGGCTATGGCGGCGGCGGTGGGCGCCCTGGCGGTGGCTATGGCGGCGGCGGTGGGCGCCCCGGTGGTGGATATGGTGGGGGCGGTGGACGCCCCGGCTTTGGCGGACCTCCCAGAGGACGCTTTGGCGGGGGTGGCGGACGCCCTGGTGGCGGCTTCAACCGTGGAGGTCCCCCTCGTAAAGCCCTCCTGACGCGTGAACAGGTGGAAATGATCGAGAAACAGTACCGCGATGCGTTACCGTTGCCGAACCCCGATATTCACGAGTTGATTGGTGAAGCGCTCGATATTCCGCCAAGCAAAGTGTTTTTTGGCATTAATTTGGTTCGGCAAAAAATGAAGCTGCCCAAGCTGGATTATCCCAAGCGCAAGCTGGCCGTAACGCCCGACCAAATGATGGCCATTCAGGCCCTGTACGAGCCTTATCTGCCGGTTCCTCCCATTGGGATTCATAAAATTTTGGCCAAACAGCTGCGAATGGATGAATGGCGCGTCCACGTGGCGATTGGTCTGATTCGAAAATCCATGCAACTGCCCCGTTGGAACGAGGACAGGGAAGATTTGCCCGATGCGATGCGCGAGCAAATTCGTCTCCATCAGGAAGAAAAGGCAAAGAAACAGGCAGAGGCGGAAGCTCAAGCCGAAGCTCAAACTGTAACCGGGGAAGCGAACGCGCCCGAACCGGCGGATGCCGATGTGGCCGAAAAAGCCCCCAAGCCCAAGCCGTCTGCAAAAGTGGCCGCCCCGGTGGCCGTTTCGCAGGATTCCGACGTCGCGTCAGCCTCCTCACTGGAGGATGCGACCGAAGAACCTGCGCCGGAAGAAGCGCCGGTTAAGCCGGTTCGGCGTGGTCGTAAAGTGGCGGCAGCAGCCTCGGCAGATTCTTCTGATGAAGCGCTGGAGCCGGAAACGCCTCGTGCGTCCAAGCGAACCAGCGCGGCAACGGCGGTTTTATCCAAAGAAGCCGATACGGCAGACGATGAGGACGCAGCAGAAGCATCCACCGAACAACTGGCCTTGGCCGTAGATACAGAGGCGACGAGCACGACGGCTGCCGCTGAGGTAAAACCCAAGCGAGGCCGACCGGCTAAAACGGTGGCCGCAAAAAAATCGGTTAAGTAAATATTCTGCTTTCTTTCTTCGCCCGGCGTGTATGAAATGCCATTTTTTTGAGGCGACGGCCGTGTCGCTCGTTGTCTATGCTCTTGCGTACCTGTTTGAGGCTTGCTTGGCGATGCCAGGCAAGGCGCATGGGTAAGCGGTTGTTACCGTTTGCGAAGAATCCGAAGTTTTCCTTAAGTTTTCTGTCACAAACGCGCCCGAAAAATACTTTATGCCTATAGCGACCACTTTTTGTGTCATGGCAAAAGCACCCGTGGGTTGTTTTTGCAGCGACTGTTCAGCGGCAATGAAGCTACGTTGAGGTTACACGCTAGGTATTTTACGGGGGGCCTTTGGGCATGGGGGGTATTACCCTTCCAACCGCACTGCCAACGTCGGCAGTGTTCAGCGATCCATCCCTGGGGCCAAACCGCCCCGCAGAGGGGCGCTTTGGCCTGCAAGCCAACCCAAACGCCAACCCAAATACAGGCCGACGCAACGAGCCTTTTGGTCCTGCCGGGCTTTTTGTTCCTGGGCAACCGTTACAGCAAAATCTCTACACCGCCGATCCCCTGCCTGCCCTGTTGCCGCCCAGTTCCTATAGTGTGGCGGGCGTGCCCTATGCAAAATCCATCGGCATTCAGCAGCAGGCAGATCGTCTCAATCGGTTACAGCCCTTGTTGCTTCCGCCGGAACCCCTTGTGGCGCCCGCTGGACATTTACCCCAGCCCAATCCGCCCGAGCTGCCCCCACTGCCCCCGATGGCTGTGGAAAATGCGTCCACGAGCCACGCCGTAGCCATGGCGGCGGCCAAGCCCGTGCCGGATTTGTTGCCCCCACCGCCCCCGCAGGCGTTGGCGCCGCACCTGTACCGGCCGAACGATGGACGGCACCACTATTATCATCAACAGATTAATCAATTAACACCGGGTGGCGCGCCACAAAGCGGTAATCCCTTGCCTGCGCCCGCTACCCCACCCACACCGCCGCAACCAGCTGGCCCGAACGGCTTACCCCCTGGGCTCAACCAACCCGGGGCCAGTAGCTTGGGTGCGCCACCCGGCCTAACGCCACCCACGCCCACCCCGCCGGTTCCGGCCAACACGCCTCAACAGGCGCAGAGTCCACCAACCCCACCGCCAGGACCGGCACACGGCTTGAACGACAGTAGTATTCGGGCGCTCAACCGTCGGTTGGAAGACCCCAATATGCTAACCCGTAGCGATGCCGCCACCGATTTTTTCAATCTGCTGGAAGGCAACCCCGGCCTAATCGACGATCCGCGTTACAAGCCCTATATTGAGGCCTTTTTACTCAAAATTCTCCGGGATCCCAGCGCCATTGTGCACCAGCCTGCCCTGCTGGCGTTTCAGGTTGGTTTGGTCAAGCATCCTTCGCCAGAACTGTTGCAAGAGCTGAATAATCTGGAAAAATCCAACGGCCTGCTGGATCTGGAACCCGGTATGGCACGCGATGCCTTGAGTACGGTCAGCAGTTTTATGAACGCCAACGGCTACGGCTCCCTGGGCACCGGCGGCGCTGGCATCTCTGGTGCTCATGCTTTGCCCGGCGGCCTGGAAGGGGCGGAGCTGGGTGGGGTCAATCCGTTTGCGATTGATGAAAAAAGCGGAACCCTGATGAACGGCAACCGCCCGGATTCGAACAGTCGTCCACAGGCAAGCACACCGGGCAACTTGGCCAGCAACCCGGCTAGCAACCCGTTGGCCGGGGCCGGTAGCAATCTGTCTGGGGATATTCCACCCCACCCCAATTCACTGGAAGGCCTGCTGGCTGCCAGCACAGCCCCGCTAAACCTACCCGGCGCACCAGCAGGAGCTAGCACGGTGCCTGCCACCCCGCCTGGCGGACTGCCCGCCAACTGGGGTCCAGTCCCTTCCATGGGAGCGCCCGGCACAACGCCCGGCAACAATATTTCCGGTACGGGCGCCGATCTCCAATCCTTGATGCAGCAAATGGGAGAAACCCCTCCTATGCCTGGAGGAGCTACTGCACCAACCGCATTGCCGCCCACACCACCTGGCAGACGTTTGAACGTGATGAGCCCGTCAGGGGTTCCGCAAAATGCACCCAGCTTTGTTCGCTAACCGCAAGGCCATCATTTTTTAGAAAGGTTTTGGCACCATGAGTATGAACCGCTTACCACTTCAGTTATTCAGCCTGGGAACGGCAGCCGTTGCGGGCTTCCTGCTGATGGAAAGCGCCAGTGGTTCCATGCAGAATGCCGAAACCGAAAACAGCAACACCATGATCGAAGACGTGTTTATGCACCGGGTGATTAACTCCATTGAAAACGACACGGAACGGCCGGTTTTAGGCAACATCAGCAACGTCATCAGCAATTACACCTACGAAATTAATGCGCGGATCAATGGTTGGTTTACCACCTGGGATAACACGATCAACCGGGTCATTGTGCCTAACGCAATTCCGCTGTTGTTGGCCACGGCGGCCGTGGGCACAGCCTGGCAAAAGGAACTGGTGCAAAGTGCCACCTATATTAACCGAGAGTTTGGCCGAGCCATGAAGGCCCTGGGTTGGAAGGGCTTTACCTGGATGGATGTGTTTAAAACCAGCCAAAACGTTGGTAAAGGGATGGTAAAGGGAGGCGCCAACACGTTCTTCCATGTGGCCAAAACCTGCCAAAAAGCGGGCCCTATTGGCACCGTGGCGCTGTTGGGCACGCTGTTTTGCGCCTGGAATATCTATCAGGATGTGGCGTCGGGCGAATCGATGCAGCAGGGCTTTTTGGATGACTTTGAGCAGTAGTTGTCCGGCTGCTCTTTAGCGTATCTCAGGTTCTGCAAACGCATCTCACGTCAAAAAGCTGAAAATGCTAGGGGTGAGCGTCTTCCAAATGTTGTAGAAACGCCACGGCTAAGGCGTCCAGCTCCAGTAAAAGGCGTTGGAGGGTTTGCAGCCTTTCGGGGCCAGTGTGGCCAGCCGATGAGGCGGCGTCTTCTGACTGTTCGGTTGACTGTTCAGTCAATTGTTCCAGGGTGGCCAGCCGGGTGTGGAAGGCGGCCAGCTTAAATTGTGCGGCCATGCCTTTTAAGCCGTGGGCTTGGGCACACAACGCTGGCCAGTTTTGCTCGTTTAGTGCGGCGGTTAACTCGAACAGGCCTTTTGCCAGTGTCTCTTTCAGGGTGGCTCGGAGGGTTTGGACCAGCGCCGGGTCTTCCTGGAATTCGGTCAAATAGTGTTCCAACGCCTCGGCAGACTGTTGGGCCAGTTGTGTGGGCAAAAACGCCTCAGTCTCAGCGGAACCCGCTGGCGGGGGGGCAAAGGCCGCCACGGAAGGGTTGCCAGGCTTGGGCTCATCAACGTCTTTACCTGTGCTAGCTTGAACACCCCTGCCCTTGTTGGAAGGCTGGGCCGAAGCGGATGCCACCGACTGTTGCGAGGATAGCAGGTTGTTGAGGACTTTTCCCATTGTGCGGTAGAGCTGTTGACGATCGACGGGCTTGGTCAGATAGGCGTCCATACCGGCATCAAGGCAACGTTGGCGTAGTTCGGCGGTGGCGTGGGCAGTTAACGCCACAATGGGGGTGCGCGGCAACTGTTGTTCCTGCTCTCGCTGCCGAATGGCGCGTGTGGCCTCCAGGCCATCCATACCGGGCATTTCCACATCCATTAGCACCAAGTCAAAGCATTCCGCCTGAGAAAATGCCAGTGCTTCCAGGCCATCCTTTGCCGTTTGCACCTGGTGTTGTTTCAGTTGCAGCAGGCCTGCAATCACCTCCTGGTTGGCCGGGTTGTCTTCCACCAGTAAAACGCGCAGGGGGTCCTTCGGCAAGGCGGGTTGGTCGGTCAGGGCTTCGTGTAAGTGGTGGAGTAAATCCAGCTTGAGTACGTGACCGACCGCTTCCACCAGGTCAGGGGCCACGCTCCGCTGGTGGAGCACGCGACAACGCGGAAATTGCTGCTGAAGCTCACTCGCGCTCACCTGGCTGAGATCGGCAAACAGCAGGGTTTTCTCCTGCAAGGCCGGGCTTTTGGCCAGCGCTTGTGCCAGTGATTCTGCCGCGGCCGTAGCCGGTTCATTGCTCAAACGGCTATTGGTCAATATGTCACTGCTCAACAGGTCCACATCCAACAGGTAGAGTACCGGCACAGCAGCCGAGGCGGCGGTTGTGGGGGGGGTGTTTTTAACACCCGCTGCCAAGGAAGTGGAGGACCCAGCAGAAGACTTTTCTGTCTCCATGGCCGTCAGCGTTTCCGCGGCGGTTTGGGTCAGGTGCACGTAAACATCCAGATGCTTGAGCAACTGGTTTAAGGAAACCCACCGTTCGGGGAGCGCAGTGGCCACTAAAACCGTTTGGTGCGCCATGGCGGCAGAGAGGCGTTCCAGTTGTTGCACGTTGACTTCTGGAATGCTGAGGGGAACAGAAAAATAGAAGGTGGAGCCTTCTCCCACACGACTTTCCACGTTAAGGCGACCTTCCATTAGGTGGGCCAACTCCTGAGAAATAGCCAACCCCAGACCCGTACCACCGTACTGACGCGTGGTCGAGGCGTCGGCCTGGGTAAAACGCTCGAAAATGCGCTCCAGCTTATTGGCCGCAATGCCAATGCCGCTGTCTGCCACGGAAAATTCCACCCACACGCACTGATCATCAAACGACAACTGACGGGCACGAATGGTAATACTGCCCTGGAGGGTAAATTTAATGGCATTGCTGATAAAATTCATCAGCACTTGCTGAATGCGCAGCGAGTCTCCCCACAGATGATCCGGAAGAACGGGATCCACACTATAGGTTAACTGGAGCTGTTTTTGCTCGGCCTGGTGTCGGTAGGTTTTTACCACGTTGGACAGGAGGCGCGACAGGCTGAAATCGACGGGATCCAGTTGCAGTTTACCGGCCTCAATTTTAGAAAAGTCTAAAATATCGTTTACCAAAGAGCTTAACACCACAGAAGAGGCCCGAATGACATCCAAATAGTGGCGTTGACGCGCCGTTAGCCGAGTTTCCAGCGCCAGTTCCGTCATGCCCAAAATGCCGTTAATCGGGGTGCGTATCTCGTGGCTCATAACGGCTAAAAAGCTAGATTTTGCCTGGCTGGCCTCCTCTGCCCGCTGACGCGCCTCCTGGGCCTTGGCCTCACTGTCGCGCAACCGGTCTTCGATTTCCAGCCGGTAGAGACTGTACAATTTTTCGATCAGCTCCTGTTGGAGTCGTCGGGCCATTTCCAATAGTGGCTGACTCCAGGCAATGGCGGTGCCCTGCACCTGCTGTCGCCAGCGTTCAAACGACTGGCGGGGATGGATTTGATTGTTGATGAGCAGGGCCGGCTCCGATGGATTGCCCGCCCATTCTACACTGTAGGTGCGCTCCTGCCGAAAGCACATTAAATAGTCGCCCGTTTCTGCAGACAGAGAGATGAACAGGGCCCCACACAGCAGCCGGGTTTCGCCCGAAGCAGCATCCGTTACCCGAAACGCGTCGGCTGGAAGATGGCCCAGTGACTGGGCCAATGACTCGGTGACCACCAGCGATTCGGAGCCGGGCTGTGTAAAGTGTTGCAGCAACTCCGCCACCATTGCAGCATCCGGGGCCAGGCCCAGCGTTTTAACACGACCCTGCAGACAGAGTACGGCCCCATCGGCCGCAAACAGGTGGCAGACGTTGTCGGCGGAATCCATCAGCAAGGCTTCCAGTTTTTGAAAATGGCAGCAGGCAAACAACTGGGCGGAAAATTGCTGAAACCGCTGCTGTAAATCGCGGCGTTCCAGCAAGGAGGAGTCGAACTTCTTATTGCTGAGGTTCATCTCCAGCACGTCGGCCACCAGTCGGCAAAGTCGTCGGACTTCTGGCGGCAAGATGTAGGGCTGGGCATGGTGGCAGATGATCAGGCCCCATAGCTGGCCATAGTCGTTTAACACACTCAGCGACAACGACGCCCGAACCGACAGGTTGCGCAAATACTCCAAATGTGTGGCGCCCAGGGGGCGAAGCTCGCAGTGGCGTAAATCAATGCTGTGCTCAGAGGCGGACGCGTTTCCCCCGTCCACACCTTCGGCGTTTGGCTCGGCATTTGCTGGATTGGGCCATATAATAGGCACCAGCGGAGCATCCACATCCGGCAGGTAGCGGAGCGATTTTTGCGTATACAAGCGTCGTGCCTGCTCGGGAATATCGCTGGCCGGAAAGTACAACTGCTCATACAGTCGCGGTGTCTTCGGGTTGGTGCGCTCCACCAGCACCCGGCCGCTCCAGTCGGGCTCAAACCGGTAGACCATCACCCGGTCGTAGCCCGTCATGGTTTGCAGTACATCGGCCAAGGATTCGAGCAGATCTTCCAGGCGTTGAGATTGTCCGGCCAGTCCTTTCAACTGGTCCAACAAACCGGCCATCTCCCATACCTCTGCATCCGAAGTACTGGGCGAGGCTTCCAGCTCCAACAGCAATAGTGGCGAATCTGGTCGAGCAAACGCCTGCGCCTCGGGCGCTTCCCCCGGCGGGGTAATGGGGGAGGCAAGCCAATGCCAGCGCACCCACAGGCTAAAGGGATGAACGCGCGTGGTCAGCGTCATCCGAACGGGATTCGACAGGGGTGGTTTTCCGCCCACAGAGACCTTTTGCCCTCGGCGTGCCGCCAACTGCTGAAGGCGTTGGCTATCAGAAGGCAAAAACCAGTTCCATACAGGGGTGGACCAAATGGAACCACTGACATCGCTCAGAGAAAGGCCCAACAAGCTGGAAGCGTTCTGGCTCACCGCCTGGGGCAGGCCACTCACCGGGTCGATGACCAACAGAACACCGAAAGATTGGATTTGATTGAGCTGGTGCAAATTCTGCCGGTTGCAGGCGCTTAAATCCATTGAATGGTCAGTGACTGGGTGGCCATGGACCTGGCTACCATTGAGTTGGCGGGCGGTTTTGGGCGGAACCATAACAGGCTAAATCCTGCTCATCCATTGGTAAAAGCAGCCAAAAACCGCATTGGCTGTTTCAAGCGCCACTTGCTCAAACAATGCCGGATTGTGCGCTTTGTTCGGGTCTTGCTGGCTGGCATGCAGTTGCGCAAGCACGGCGGACTGAAACGCCATCCAGGTGGCTCGGGGCTGTTCGCCACCGGCGCGGTAAAACAAAAATGAGGGTTGTACGGTTGTGTGCTCCCCTGCTGTTGCCGAGGCAAAGTGTTTTTCCAAATGGCTGGCAATACGGCTACCCCCCAGCGTGGCGCCCTGTAGTACGTACATTGCGCCCACGAGTTGGGCGTCGCTTATCGTGTTGCGATCGGAGGTGGATGCCACTGGCAACGCGGTTAAATCAAGCCGTTCTGCCGGGCCAGCGGATAGCGGATTGTCCATGCAATGCAGGTCTTGTTCAATCAATGGGTGCTTTAGGCCATAACCCCACGGGAGCGGGTTCTGTTGGCTAAGTGATAGGATTGCTTCTTCCAGTGGGGCGTACAGGCCGTAAAGTTGGCGCAACAGCCGCAGGTATTCCGCCAAGGAATAGTCCGCCATAAACAGCCGTTGCATGCAGGTGAGGGTTTCCACCTGTTGGTGGGCGGCCTGCGTACCCGTCCGCAAGGCAGGAAACAACGTCTCTGGAAACAAGTTTTCTGGCTGTGTTGTTGGCTGGTCCGTTGGTTTATTCGTGGAAGACGCGTCTGTTTCGGCGCTTCCTTCGGTTTGCAGTGTTAAATGACGATGCCCCACCGTGTGCAATGCTCCGTACCGCTCTGACTGGAACGCCCTTACTATTAAATAACGGGCTTTTAAATAACTGGCTTTTAAATAGTAGGAATTGGCAAACCCTCCAATGCGCTGATGCGTTGGGGGAGGATGCGTTAGACTGTGGTTGAGTGTGTGTAACCCCACTGTTTACTATAAATGGAAAGAACCAATCTTACTACCACCGGTTGGCGGTCTCTCTGCAGAGAGAGTCTTACGGCGCTTTCTCCGGCAGGCTGTCTGCTCAGTGCTGCTTTTGGTGTGTGGGGCGGCTTGTTCAAAACCACTCCTTAAAACCACTCGTTCAAAACCATTGGGTGAGCGTGGGCTAAAGTTTTTTCACTAAAAATCCGATAATTTGACTAATTCGTGCCATATTCCAGACAGTCTGTGCCAGGGCAGTGTTATGATCCATCATACCGGTTATTCACACACACCTAAATAACAGACTATGCCGACGGCGTGCGGGTTGCTGTTTAATGCGCCTCTCGCATGGCCTAACATAGAATGCACGTTGTCCTTATTTTAGCCAGTAACTTCAGGGATGGATTCCACGGCGAAAATGGATGCCAGATTCCTTCTACGACTCAGTGAGGACCGCTCCCATATGTTCGTTGCCTTAAACGTTGTTGCTTTCAATGGGGTAGCCAAAAAATTGGGAGCCAAGCCAGCCGCTTCTTCCGGCATGACGCTTATTGAACTGGCCGTTGTGATTGGCATTATGACCCTGTTGGGTGGTTTTGCCGCACTGTCCTTTTTTAGTATGGATGAAACCCGAGATGCCACGATGGTGGAATCCGTGCAAACTTCCCTGCAAGCCGTGGTAACCCAGGCTTCCGACCGGTTGGAAGTTGCCCCGGCCAGCTTAAACGGCGCCAACGTTATTAACGCGCTGAATCCGCCACCGGGGGCGCAGGTTAGTGGCGGTGGGGCCGCCTATAGTCTCAGTATCAACGGTTCTTCCCGAGGGGCCAGTTACAGCGTTGCCAACAACGGCGATGTCCGCATTAGTAACCTGAATGGATTTACCCACTACGTGGTGAGCAATCATGGAACGATTCAAAAAGCCAATTAACGCTCTGGTTCAAAGCGCCGCCGCCTGGGCTTGTGCCCGGCCACACCGGTGGAGCCCGGCTGTGCTTACGGCTGTGGTTAAACCCTGGCCATGCCGCCTACCCCACCACCGGCAACGGAAACAAACCGCCCGCCCAGGCTTAACGCTGATTGAGGCGGCCATTGCCATTGGCATTATTGGCATTATTGGCGTGGCGGTTAGCAATGTGCTGCTGGCCGGGGTGGAAGCCCAACTGAGTTCTAAAATCCATACGCATATGGAAACCACCGCTCTGAATATTGTGGATCAGTTGCGGTTTGATTTACGGTTTGCCCGCAATGTAACGGCCCCCAGCCCCACCACCTTGCAATTTACTACGCAGGACAATGTGGCTGTTACATACAGCTTTACGGGAGGAGCCCTCACCCGGAACGGAACCTCGTTTACGGCCAACGTACCGGTTACTTTATCGGTTACCTGCGGGGGGTGCTTTCAAACCAACGGCAAGCAGGTGAGTTTAAGCGGTCTGCAAATTACGGATGTCGCCACGGGCCAGTCCAATATCGATCGTGCGTTTGGCAAAGCCTCGTTCATTTACCCGGACGCCACCTTTGATGTGTTGACGGCCACAACCTTTGAGTAGCGTGCCTCATGGACGTGCCCGATGGACGTGCCTGATGGAAATGAAGTAGCCTAAAAATAAATGTTTTTTTGATCAAGGTTTTTTCTGGGGCCAAGACACAAGCTAAGACACAAGCCAAACCACTTGATAAGCACCACCGGGAGAATTCCGTTTGCCACTGCCTGAGCCGTCCGCTGCTGCCATTGATGTTCCCATTTCCACGGGGCATCACAACGGTAATGGCCACGCCAGGCAACCGCGTCCGTGGCTGAGTGTTATTATTCCGGCGTACAACGAGGAAGACCGACTGCCGCAAACGTTGGCGGAGTTGGGTGCTTACTTTTTAAAAGCCATTCCGCTGGAAGACAAAATGCAGCACCAGCCCCCCCGTTGGATTGAAGTTATTTTGGTGAGCGATGGCAGTACGGATGCAACCACGCGGGTGTTTCAAGCCTGGTTGGAGACAATGGCAAACAATCCAGCCTGGCATTGCCAGGCAACGCTGGTGGCGTACCCGCATCGTCGTGGAAAAGGCTACGCGGTGGCTGCTGGCATACGACAGGCAAGGGGGCAATGGTGCCTGCTGTACGATGCCGATGCCTCCACGCCGATTGAAGAGCTGGAGCGTTTGCTCCCCCTGGCCTGGCAGCATCCTCGCGCCGTGCTGATTGGTTCTCGCGCCAAGGCGGCTACCGATACGGCGGTTACCGCCAAATGGCAGCGTCGGCTGCTGGGGCGCGTGTTTAACCGGCTGTTAGGCAGGCTGACACCCGGTATTGAAGATACGCAGTGCGGCTTTAAGCTGTTTCCTGGCAAGTTGGCAAAAGCACTGTTTGCCAAACAAACCCAGTTTGGTTTTGCGTTCGATGTGGAAATTCTTCACATGGCGCTTCGCAACGGCGTTTCCGTGCTGGAAGTTCCTATCAACTGGCGCCACGTCAGTGGTTCTAAAATTCATTTGCTGGCCGATGGCTTGAAGATGCTGCTGAGTGTTTTACGCATAGCACTCAACAGCGGGTGGGGCCATTACCGTTTGCGCGCCAAGGAGCCCGCCTACCGGCTTTATTCTCCAGGCCAACTCAGGCAAACAGTTACGCAGGCGGAGCGATTGTTCACTTCCGAAGAAAAGCAGTCGGCGGGCTAAAGGCCAACGCGGCCTCACCCAACCTCAAAACCATACGGCGGGTTTATACCCGGGTTTATACCAAGAGGCGTTGAGTAGTGGGGGCTGGGTTGATAGGGGGGGGTGCGTTTGAGGTCTTGTCTCAAAGTCTTGCGTTAGCGCGGCGCATCGTATACTGTTAGGGCTAGATGGGCGTTATGCCAAATGCGCGTTACGGCGTCGGTGAGTAGGCTGGGGCCGCAGCGCCAAAAAAGTGCACATAAGCGCCTTCTGGCAGACCTCCCCCCCCTCGGCAAACCCAAGTGCGTTAGCGCAGGTATGTTAGGGTAGGTATGTTAGGGCAAGCCTGTTCAAGTCTGTTAGCGAGAGTCTGTTTGCAAGAGTCTGTGTTGCAAGAGATGCCCCCATTCGTGTAACCGTAGCGTATCTTCTTTAAGGGAGAGTGACCTCCACCATGGCACCAATAACCGATTCTTACGAAAACCCGTCACAGCCTCCAGTGGCCACATCGTCCTACGAAGTGGTGAACGAGGCCTACATTCGTCCTCCGGTTAATCCGGCCGTGTTTGGCTGGCTGATTTTTTTAGGGCTGCCGCTGCTCTTGTTCCTGCTGCTCTACGATCGCTTTAGCGGCATGTAACCCAACAGCCTTTCAGAATTAGCGTGTGGTTTAAATTAGGCGATTGATGGAACTTCGCATCGCGCACCTTTACCCGGAAGAAATGAACATGTACGGCGATCGGGGCAACGTGTTGGCCCTGGTGCGTCGTTGCCAGTGGCGGCAGTGGTCCGTTACGCTTACCGCGCTGCGTGTGGGCGATAGTGTGGATCCGGCTGCGTTTGACCTGATTTTTATGGGCGGCGGGCAAGATTCTCAGCAGATAAAAATTGTGCAGGATTTACACACCCACAAAGCCGCAGGCTTGCGGCAGGCAGCCGAGCGTGGCGTGGTGTTTTTAACCATCTGTGGGGGCTACCAGTTATTGGGGCACTACTACAAACCCCACCAAGGAGAGAATCTACCCGGCCTGGGTTTGATTGACGCCTATACGGTGGCGGGTTCGCAGCGGTTTATTGGCAACGTCAGCATTCGCCGGCCTGACGGCCAGACCGTTGTTGGCTTTGAAAACCACAGCGGGCTTACCTATTTGGGCAACGGCGTGCAGCCCCTGGGGACCGTTGTGGATGGTTACGGCAACAACGGGCAGGATGGTTGCGAGGGAGCCGTTAGTGGAAACCTTTATGGAACCTACCTGCACGGATCCTTGCTGCCGAAAAACCCTTCCCTGGCGGACGAATTAATTGAAAAAGCCTTGTCTGTTCGCTACGGAAAGCCAATTGCGCTGTTTCCATTGGATGACACACTGGAACACAAAGCGCACGAGCGGGCGCTGACATTAAAGCCTTAATCACAGCCGCGGGGGTGTGCTAACGGTTTTGTGTGCTCCTCTCGGCAAGGACGTTCTGGTAGGCTTGTTCCAGGTGCTGTAAAAACCGGTTGTAATCAAACACATCGGCCCGTCGTTGCAGCCGTTCCAGGTGTTGTTGCCGTTCGGCTGGCGATAGATCCAGCAGGGCCAAAACGGCCTGCGTCATCGCTTCTATGTTGCCCGGGGGCACCAGCAGTTTGTGGGCCAAGTCGGTTCCTGTTTCCGGCCCCATCAACACTTCCGGTATACCGCCCACGGCATAGGAAACCGGCAACGCGCCACACGCCATGGCCTCGACAATCCGCAGACCAAACCCCTCTTGCAGAGAGACGCTGACCGTCACATCCGAAGCCGCCATCCACGGGGCTACTTGTTGTTGGTGCCCCAGTAATTTCATTCGACTCCCCTGAGGGTGTTCCGCCTGCCATTGGGCAAAGGCCGGGGCTTGGTCGCCGTGGCCAACCACCAAAAAATAGAGGGGCGGTCGCTTGCGTTTGATGGATTCCGCCAGCAGGCGTTCGGCAAGATCCAGAAACGCCAGCGCGTTCTTGTCCGTGTCTAACCGGCAGATAAAGGACACGCAGGAGGCTTCGGGCGGAATGTTAACCGATTGCTTCAGCGCGGAAATATCGGTATGGCTTGCCTGCTGACGAAACGCTGCCAGTGGAACGCCATTGTACATGACCTGCGTGGAACTGTTTGGCGGCACAAACCCTTCTTCGATCATGCGCTGCTGTTCTGCCCCGCTGACAAAATACAACCGGTTTAGGTGCGGGACCAAGGCCCGGAATAGCGGCTTTGTAAGCTGAACCAACCAGCGTTGCGGGCCTGGTTTGCAAATAGAAAGGTTAAACGGCGCCCCGTAGCTGTGGAACGTGTACACCACCGGAAAGCCCAACCCGCGAATAAACGCATGCTCCACCCGGCCCCAATGCACGTGGACCAACGCTGGTTTTTCCTGGCGCAAAATACGCCACAGGCAAACGTAGCGCCAGGGGTTAAAGGTTGCAAAAATGCTTCGGTGGCCCGGTTCCAGCGGAATGGTGGCGTGGGGGATACCGGCCTGCTGCACTTGCCGATGAAATGGCGTGCCGTGCGAGCAAACAATAAAAGGGTCAAACCGCTTGCCGTTGCGCAGCGCCTGGGCCAGCAAAAAAATGTAGCGCTCTATGCCGCCTATCTTATCCGGGTAATCGTAGCCATACAGCAACACCCGTGGGCGCAACGGCGGATTGGATTCCTCCGAAGCTTCGGGAGCATTGGGGTTGTTGGGGGTCTCAGGCAGTGGCATTATTCCGGTTGTTACATCCCATGACTGTATCCTTGGGTCTATGGACTGGTGGCGCTTTCAAATTATACAAAAAGCTCAAACCATACGGAAAAACCCATAGCAACTTTTAAAAGGCTCGGGTGTTTATCCACTCACACATCGGCATTTCACATCTGGGCAATGCAACGACAACCGGCCTACTGCGTTCCAAAAACAGGTTGTTGCGCAACGCCTTGCCACACACTTTATTGTTGGCCTCGGTTTTTTAACTGGAAACCTCCCTGCTTTTCGAACGTCTTTTGGAACTCCTGCATTCCGTTGGCCCTTCTGTTTACCATTGCGTTGGTTTGATGAACCGTTTTGTCTCTCTGTAAACGCTGTTTTCAAAACACCCTGTTGTTCAAGTGTTCAAGATGCCTAGTTCTCTCGCCGCTCTCGCAGCAATTCATTCCCCACGCCATTTGGAGACCCACTGCAATATGTGCATTCCTCTGTCTACTTTCTCCAGTTTGTCACTTGCGCCTAACCTCAAGCGGTATGTGATTGCAGGTGCTATTTTGGCGATGCTGTCACTGCAACTGGGCTTGTCCTTGTTCCCTGGGTGGGGCGTACAAACAGTGTTGGCGCAAACCTTGGATTCTCTCACCGTGGAGAACACCGCCTCGTCGCCGACAAATTCCTACGAGCAGGCGCTGCAAGCGGGTCTTTCTGGCCACGTGGAATACTCGCAAAATCGCTACCGGGTGGGGCCAGGCGATGTACTCAAGCTGTTTGTCTACTACCAGCCCGATATGAGCCAGGATGAAATTCTGATCCGCGCCGATGGGATGGCCTCGTTTAACGGGGTGGGCGAAGTCAGCGTGGGCGGCAAAACCGTGGATGAAATTACCCGCCTGCTGGAACAAGAACTGGGCTTGTTGGTCAAACAGCCCCGCATTACGGTGTCAGTAACCCGAACTCGCCCTGGTGTGGTTTATTTGGCAGGCGCCCTGATGAAGCCCGGCATGGTGCAAATGAGCACCTACACCGGCAACGGGGCCGGGGAAAGACAAACCCCCATTCAACGCACCGATCTGCGGCTGACCAACGTGCTGGCCAACGCGGGCGGCGTGGCCCTGAATGCCGATTTGGGCAACATTCGGGTAACGCGGGCGCATACGGGGATTGTACAAACCGTTAACCTATGGCAGTTGCTCAAAACCGGCAGCAGCGATCAAGACCTGTGGCTTCAATCCGGCGATTCCGTGTTTGTGCCGCCCCTGCCGCAAATGGCCCTGAATGATGAGGATTACATCCTGCTGTTGCGTTCCTCCATTGGGCCAAGCACCTTTCCGGTTCGGCTGATTGGCCAGGTGGGCAAGCCCGGCGTGGTAGAATTGGAGGCGAAATCGCCGTTCTTAAACACGGCACTCTCTCGGGCGGAAGGCTTTGCCCCGGGCGCCAACAAAAAGGTTATTGCCATTCGTCGCTTTAGCAGCGAAACTGCTTTCTCCAACATCATGATCGATCCCAACCGACAAGATGTGGTCCTGCGGCCCAATGACGTGATTTTCGTTTCCGAGGCGGCGGTTTACAAGGCCGGTCGCTTTGGCGAGCAAGTGGCCAAGGTGTTTCAACCGTTCACCAATGCCGCGTGGGCGGCCAGTGGATCGGCGCAAGTGTTTGGCATTGGCGGATTCAGAACGTTCCGCTAAGCGCCTGTTTGTTGTAAAAATCGTTTTTTTTGAATTCCCTTCTGCACGGCACCGTTTAACCACAAACCGTCATCCGCCCCGTTTGATGTTTCAGGAGTCCCCTTTCCGTGACCCAACCATCTTCCCCCCCACTGAATGCGTCACCCCCGAATGTCTCTCAGGCTTTACAACACCGCCTGCCGTCGGTTGCGCTTTCAAGGCAACCCAATGGTAACGCTTCCCGCAGCAAACCGTCTTTCCCCCTCGGCTGGTGGGATCAACTTTGGCGCTGTCTGGGCTGGCGTTCTCCTGCCGAGCGTAACCTTCGCTCCTACACGGGTCTGGCCTCCCCTCGGCCGGTTGCCCCAATTGCCACCGGCCGCCGTGACCCAATTGCGTGACCAATTTTTTGCGTATTACCCCTCGTTGCTGACCGTTGAGGATAGTGCCCCGTGAACCCACGTTCGTCATCTCATCCGTCCCACCCGCTGCCGCCCGAAGCTGGCATTGCACACCACCCGCGCCAAGGTGCTGGCAAGGCGCCCCAAGCTGGGGGCCAAGGCTGGCTGAGCAACCTGATGGCGACGTTGGGCTGGCAATCGCCCGAAGCGCGGTATTTACGTTCCTTTACCGGTTCGCTCAGTCAGCCCAAAACCACCTCGGTTCGGGTGGACCGCACCCTGACCCACAGCACGTCAAAACAGGGCGCTTTTCCGCTTTCGGAAAGCCCGATGACGGTGGATTTGACCACCCGTTACACCACAACCCACTCTTATCAATCGACGTTTCACCCCAAGCTGGTGCAATCCTTCGAAGAGGCTGTCAATCCGGCCGAACACTCCCTCACAGACGAGACCACGGCAAAAACATCTCAAAGCGTGGCCAGCCCGTTGGTGGATAACGACAATACCCAGGCTCAACCCTCTGCGTCTTCATCCAGCGATCGTTACCCACTGAGTCATCAAACACGACGTCGGCCAGTTGGCGACACGTTGGCGGCCAGTTCCGACGCAGCCGACCCCACCCCTGCCCTGGAAACCTTGTTGCCCGAAGCGGCCCTGTCTCCAGCGGACAGTCCAACGCCGTTGGCGCAATCCTTGACCATTGCCCCTGTTGTGGAAGCCAACACAACACCCGCAAGACCCGATATTGATTTTGAGCTGGACAAAGCTTTTGGCACTGAGGAAACCCGGCCACCCATCGCCCCCCCCACTGTGCCAGCCGATGAGGCAACCCCGGAAAACGCCCTTCCGCAGATGTTTCAAGCCGAACGAACAGGCACCGAACGGATAGGCGCGGATCAATCCACGGAAGCAAACGGAGAGCCGGTTGCCCCTGAAGCTGCCTCTGAAATGGGCTACCATGCCGAACCCAGCTTGCTGGAAACCTTGCACCGCATGCTCCATGCCAGCCACGAATTGCGAGAGCATCACTGGGATGAGGGTACCGCCGATCAGGAATGGTCCCATACCACGGAGGCCACTTTTACAGCCACCCGCCGTACCCCGGAAGGAGCGACGAGCACGCGCTATATGACCGATCCGCGCACTGGCCAGCCAAGCAGTAATCCGACCCCGTCTCACGCTTCGGCGGATCGCGCCTTGCACGAGGCCAGCGTTCAGGTATCGAAGAACACTTCACTGACCACCACGGTTTCCATTCATTCTCCCACCGCGGCTCGTTCGGCAACGCCGCTGAGCGGTTGGGATATGTCTGCTTCTGCAGCCACTGCAGACCAAAACGGCCTGAACAACGGGTTCAACCAGGCCACCGCGAAACCTTCTAGGCCGTCGGCTTCAAAACCAAAATCCATTCTGGCCATCCTTTGGCGAGAGAAGTTTTGGGTGGCGGCGGTTAGCCTGTTTGTGTGGTGTTTTACGCTGGGCTATGGCTTGTTCATTCATAAGCCAAGCTACGTGTCGGAATCAGTGGTTATGATTAAAGACTCTGCCGTGACGGCCCGCTACCTGACGGACGCGCCCTACCAAACGACTTCTTCCAGCTCGGCCAATCCGGTGGTAAACACCCAAGGCCTGTTGCGAACCAAAAGCGTTTCCGACGCGGTGTACGAATACTTTGTGGCACACTATCCCAGCGTGCTTCAGGCCCAAAAAATTAACAACGCCCGCGAGTGGGCCGCGTTTTTTGGCGATGGCAGCCGGTTTATCAAAAGCAAAAACATTCCGGGCTCGGATCTGATTCAAATCAGTTTTGCCTGGCCCAACCCCGAGGTTGCCCAGCAGGCCTTGTCTGAGGCCTTGAAAGCCTTTCAACAGGCCAGTCTGGCGCTAAATCGTACGGAGCAGATAACGCGCGGAGCGTTTCTGGATAAAAAAGTGGCCGACATTCGCAAGCGTCTGGGCGAGGTTCGGGCCGAAAAAAGCGCCTACATGAAAAAGCACGGCCAGGTGAACATCAACTGGGAAACCCAGGAAATGGCGCGCCAACGGCTGGAGCTTCAAATGCGCATTAGCCAAACCCGAGCTTTCGCCCAGGGTAAGGAGGCGGAGTACCGCCGTTACCAGGAGATGGTCAAACTGTCCCCGTCAGAATCGTTAACGGCAACCGCCGTGGGTCAAAATGCGACCATGGCCAAGCTGCAAGACCGTCTGTACGACCTTACCCAGACCCACGAGCGCCTCTCTGCCACACTGACCGACACCAACCCGAAGGTGCAGGAATTGCAGGCGCAAATAAACCAGGCCAAAGCGGATATTGAAACCGAAATGAAACGCACGCTGGGCGAATCCGGCAAAGCCCCCAGCCGGGTGGTGGCCGATGTGACTGGCGGAGAGGTAATCGAGCGAATGGCCAGTACCTACGCCGATTCGTCCCGGCTGAAAAACGAGCTGAACACCCTTCAGGCCAGCTATAACAAAATAGAAGCCCAGGCCAAGGCGCTGCCCGAAGTACAGGCCAAACTGATGGCCTACGAGCAGGAAGAACGCGGCTTGAGCACGGCGCTCGATTCCTTGAACCAGAAGGAACTGGAAGCGCAAATGAAGGTGGCCGAAACCCTGAGCAACGTGTTTATTGTGGATCCGCCCCGGACGCCCGCGAAACCCCAGTTTCCGGCACAAAGCCACGTGATTGTGCTTGGTTTGCTGGCGGGCTTAATGTTGGGCCTAGGCGCCGCCCTGGTGAAGCACCAGGTAGGAGAATGGGTGGATGGCCTGGAAGAGGAGGCGGATGACGACCGCAGCAGCTATCCTCAAATGCCCCCGCCGTCGCTTGCAAATAATCTAAACTACAATGCCCTGCCTGCAACAGCAGGGGCCGAAGCCAACCGTTTACCCGCCCTGGCCACCACCAGCCAACTGCCGCACGAAGGCGGCCTGCTGACGGCCACCGGCCATTCTCGTGGGGTTTCTTCCGGCGGCTTGGACGCCACCCGGCCAGAGGCCGCGGAGGTTTCTCCCGCCCACCACTCGTATTCCACTCGTGAAAACACTGTGGCCAACCCCCGCTCGGTTCAAACGCCGGTGGCCGCTGGCTGGTAGTTCACATAGAGTTTATATAGACGTGCTTTATTACAACAGCCCCCTTCTCTCCTTCTCTGTTCAAGCCTCACGCTAGGATTGCTCATGCATCGTTCCTCTGTAACCCATTTTTTCGGAACCCACGGGCGCGCTTCACTGTTTCAGCGTATGAATACACCGCTTCTGTTTGGTTTAACGGCCATTGGCGGCGTGTTGCTCCCGCTTCTGCTATACGGCCTGTTGCCCGCCTTGGGCGTGGAAGCCCCTGCCGGTTGGTTAAGTGTGGATCGGCTGGTTCTGTTGGTGCTGGGGCTGTTGGGCTTACTGACCTATGGTGTTCTGTTTCGCTATGTTTGGCAACAGCCGGTCAGTTTACTCTACTGGCTGGTTCTGCTGTGGGTGCCCGTCGAATACGGACGAACGTTTCTGCTCAACAACGTGGGTGTTAACCTGGATTACCGCGTGCTGATGCTGCTGTTTTTGCCACCGGTAGCCCTTGCCCTGGGCGGACGCTATGCCGCCACGCTCTTAAAACGCTGTGCGTACCTGTTGCCATTGGGCGCGTTTGTACTGCTCACCGCCTGGTACTTTGTGTTTTTTAACATTAATATGGTCAATCCCATTCAGGCCCTGGGCAACAGTTCTTTTGGCGGTTCCATTGCCCTGAACTTTGCCAGCGCCATGGTCTATTCCTGGGTGGGCGCCATGGTGGGAATCCTTGCGTTGCGCGGCAGTGACCGGCCCGTGGAGACTTTTCATCGGTTCAACCGGTGGTTGGTGGTGGGTGTTTTGCTGGAATCGGTTCTGTCCATTGTGGCTTACCCTGCGTTCGTTATGAACATTGATGGTTTTCAGCGGCTGGCGGGCATTTTACCCCACCCCAACATGTGGGTGCATCACCTGGGGCTGTTGCTGCTCTATCTCACCGGGTTGTTTTTGTACAACCATTGCCAGGAAAACCCGCCAGGCCAACTCCAGGCTCCCTCTACCCAGCCCACGGGTTGGCTTTTGCTGGCGTTACTGGCCGGGTCGGTTTCGTTTTTGCTAGGGCTGTCTAAAACCGGCATTGCCCTGCTGGCTGTTAGCCTGCTTCTGCTGTTGGGGCTCAGTATGCTGGTGGTGCCATCCATTCGCCGCCGTGGCTGGAGCGTGCTACTGTTGCTTGGGCTGTTAATTCCCGTGGGCTGGGTGGCCTATCCTATTTTGACGGGAGAATCCCTGCTGAAAATGCTGGAAGCCCGCCTGGAAGACACCAGTAGTATGGAATGGCGAATGAATCTGTGGCAAAACCTGCTGGCCAACCTGGATGCCTCTTCGTTTTTGTGGGGCAAGGGCTTAACGGCCTGTAACGAGTGGATTTTTCAGCTCACTTACGATAATGGCAACAGCTTTAAGCCGCTCATTTTGCCGCACAATGGTTACCTGCAACTGTTGTACGATTTTGGCCTGTTGGGTTTACTGTACTTTGCCGCAATTGGCGTGTTGGTATGGCAAACGGCGCAGCGGGGCATTTTTTCTGCAAAGCAGCCCCCGGCAGAAAGGATTTTAGCCGTGACCCTGGTGGCCATGGTCGTTTACTTTTTGGGCGTACTGGCATTTGATGAAATGTTGGTGATGTTTAACGCCCCGTTTTTATTCTGGACACTGAGCAGTTTGTTGTTTGCCCGCTTGCTGTGCCCCAAGCCGCCACAGAGGCATCCATACCCATCAGCATCGTCGTCGTCGTCGTTGAATCTCTATTCCAGTGTTCATGCAACTTCAGGGGCTCCCTCACACACCAACCCGATGCGAGGAATCCTCCAGTGAGTGCGCCAACCCCCGCCACTGCCCAGCAGATGGATGCTCATCCCGGGCCCTTATTGTCAACAGAGGAAACTGTTGCCAGCCGGGCTGCTTCCGCTCAAACGCTTGGGCAACGCTACATGATGGGGGTGGGGGCTGGCGCCTTTAGCGTGGCCGTGCGTCTGTTGGTGAGTATTGTCAGCCTTCCGGTGTTGGTTGCTGGCCTGGGCCCGGAGGCGTTTGGCCTGTACGTGCTGCTGGTAACCGTGGTGGAACTGTGCCAAACCCTGGAGCTGGGAATGGTTCAGGGGTTGATCAAGTTACTGGGCATGGCGCGCGGGGCTCCTTCCGCCACCTCTTCCGCCACCTCTGCTGACGGCCCTGAGGCAACGCATTCTCCTAAAGATTTACTGGCCCTGACGAATGGTTTTTTTACTGCAATTTCTCTGCTACTGCTGGTGTTGGGCGTATTGTTCTCTCCCATTTTGCCGCAATGGCTGCACTGCCCCCCCGCGTTGTTATCCGTGGCCCGGTGGGGCGTGTTACTGGTAACCGTGGAGAGCGTGCTTCGGTTGTACGCCAGCTACAGCCGCGGTGTTTTGGTTAGCCACTGCGCCAACCACGGCTCTAACCTGGCGGAAGCTCTCTACAGCGCTGCTGTCAATCTTCTGGCCATTGCATTGGTTACGTTTGGCTACGGATTGCTCAGTATTTTAACCGTTCGGCTTGTGTTGATGGTGGCCTACACCGTTTTTTTACTGCGTTCCGCCAGGGCGCTGGAACCCGATATTCGACCCTTGAGAGGGGTTTTGTCCTGGTATACGGCCCCGGCGCACACGCGTTGTAGTCTTCTGGATCTCAGCGTGTTTGCCTCGCTTAATTTTGTGAGTCACCTGCTGGCCAACCGGGTGGATACGTTTGTGATTGCCGTGTTTCTGCCACTCAGGCTGGTCAGTGTGTTTGAAATCGTGTTTCGGATGACGGGCTACGTGGGCTTGATTGGTGCCAAACTATCGGAGTTACAGGCCGGATTGTTCGCCCGTCTGCTGGCGCAGAACCATCAGCGGGCCTGTCAGCAACTGTTTTTGCGCACCAGCAGTCTCAACAATCTGGTGGCGGGCATTTTGCTCCTGTACGTGGGGGTGTTTTTTCCGGTGCTGCTGCGCTACTTTTCAGCCGGTACGGTACACCTGCCGGAAACGTTACCCTTGCTAGCCGTGGCCATTCCGGTGGCCTGGAGTGGCCTGTTGCAGCTACCCGCTTCCGCTTACCTGTTTAACGCCGGGCTCCATCGTTATGTGATGGGGGTCAATATGGCTGGCGCGTTGGTTAATCTGCTGCTGAGCGTGTGGTGGGTGCAATGGTTGGGGCTGCCGGGCGTGGCGCTGGGCACCTTGTTGCCACAACTTGCACAACACCTGATTGGCCTGGTGGGCTTTGCCTGCCGTCGGTTGAATCTCTCCATTCGTCGTTACCTGCTGGAAGTGTTGGGGGTGGCGCTACTGCCGTGGGCGTTGGCCGCCGGGGTGTTTTTAATCGGCCGCTTCTATCTGCTCCCACCCGACTCCGCCGCTCCGTTACAGCCAGCTTCCCTACCCATGCTGGCGGCTGTGGGCCTCTTGGGTGGAACGATCGCTTTTGGACTATGGTTTATGACCACGGCCAGCGCCTTTGAGCGCCGGTTGTTGCGGCAGATGCTTCGGCAGTGGAAACGCACCTGGCTTTTGAGTCGACCGCCGCAAAAGGCCAATGCGCGAGGCTCTGCGTTGGGGATTGCGTCAGTACCGCAAAGTTCCGTTGGCGCCGCTTGTGCGGTGCTTGTAAGAGAGAGCGCTTCGTCGGAGGGGATGCCGTGAGCCTGCCAAAAATTTCCATTATTATGCCAGCCCGCAATGCGGCCCGGTTTTTACGCCAGGCCATTGCCTCGGTACAGGCCCAGTCTTTTACCAACTGGGAATTGATCGTCGTGGATGATGCTTCTACGGATGAAACCCCTGCCATTTTAGCGGCGCTTGCCCAAAACGATGGCCGGATACGAGTGCTGTCTCGGCAGACGGCCAGCGGAAGCGCGGCGGCGGCCAGGAACCTTGCGCTGGAGGCTGTTCAGGGAGAGATGGTTGGCTTTTTGGATGCCGATGATATCTTTGAGCCAGACGCGCTCAATTGCCTGTGGCAAGCCTTGGCCACCGAACCCCAGTTGGAGGCCGTTTACGGATTTGCCCGCGATATGGACGAGCAGGGTCGCGTGATGGAAAAGCCGGTTCCGTGCCTGGTGGCTCAAGCCGATGGAAGCTATCGCCTGGCCCCAGGCTACCCGCCAGACTGGCGACGGTTGGTCTTTGGCTGGTTTGAACACTCCTTGGCCGGTCTGCTGGTTCGGCGCTCCGTTCTGGAGCAGCTTGGGTTGTTTCGGACGGATTTGCCCTACGGCGAAGACTGGGTTTTATACCTCAAACTTTACCTGCGCGGCCCGGATCGCATTCGATGCCTGCCGCACTACGTGTTTTGTTACCGGCAAAATTCGCTCAGCGTTACCAAGCAGCCGCACACGCCATTGGTTCGGCAAGCGGTTCGGCAGAGTGGACTCTCTATTATTGACTGGTTGTTTGGGCAAGAAACCCGCCTGCCGGAATCGGTCCGGCCGTTGCGGGGTCCGGCCACGCTTCAGTGGTTTTTGCTGTGGGCCAAAATGCAGTTAATGCAAGGCCACGGAAAGAGTTGCCGTTGTTACCTGCAAATGGCTCTTCGCACGCCGGGTGTGGCTGTTGGCTGTTGGCTGAAAACCGCAGGACCCTTTTGGCTGCTCAGTTTGTTGCCTTGGTCGTGCATTCAGGCAATTCGATCGGTTCAGGTGCGTTTAAAGTACCAGTTGGCCTGGCTGTATAGCCGTCCTCGTTCACAAATATTCCGCGATTCCCCTCCCTACTTCAACCCCTGGAGTATTGCCCTGTATGTCATTTGCAGAAGCCAGTCTTTGGAAAGAGACCTCTCCTCGTTACACTGAGTCCAATCCATCCCTTGGCGCAGTTTGCCCCAAGGACGCGCCGCAGTCGCCCTTAATTTCTGTCATTATGCCCACCTTCAATTTGCATCGCTACACGGCCGATGCGCTGGAGTCGGTCTATCGGCAAACTTATCCCCACTGGGAACTGCTTGTGGTGGATGACGGCTCCACCGACCACACGCTTTCCGTAGTTCGTCGCTGGCACGCCCGCCGACAGAACGATCCACGGGTTAAAGTCATTTCAACACCCTATAATGTGGGCATTGCCGGGGCAAGAAACACGGCGCTTCGGTTGGCAGAGGGGCAGTACATTGCCTTTTTAGACGCCGACGACCTGTATGAGCCCGACGCCCTGGAAAAGTTGCTGACCGCCCTGCAACAGCACCCGCAATGGGATATGGTGCACGGCCACTACACCACGATCGATTCGGCCAACTACCCACTGGAGCGGGACCAATCCGTGGTTGTTCCTGCCAATGGGGGCGGCTGGCAGTGGAACGAGCGGTTTATTCCCAACTCGGTTCATAAAATCGTGACCGAATCCTTCATTCACTTTTTCAGCGCCACGCTGATGCGCCGTTCCGTATTGGAGACGGTCGGGCTTCAGAACGAAACCCTGCCTCCGGCGGAAGATTTTGAATACTTTTGCCGAATGCTGCTGTTTCACGGGCAAACCTTGGGCTATTTGCCCACGCCGGTCTACCGTTACCGTATTCACACCGCCAGCGCCACCAAGGATCCGCGCCGGTTGCAAAACAACATTCAGCGTTGTCGGCTGGTGCGGCGCTGGCTGTTTGCCCACCCGCAGCTACCTTCCGAAGCACTTGGCTATGAGTCGGAATCTTATGCGCGGATGTACGGCTACTGGGGGCGGGAACGTCTGTTGGATGGCAACCCCGAATTGACCTTAAACGTAATGGCGCAAGCCTGGCAAGATCCCCAGGTAAAGGCTAAAGACTGGCTTGCCCACTGCTTGCCCCTGACCATTCGGGCCTGTTTGCCCGCTGCGCTGGAGTTTAACCTGCGTAGCGAGCGCCGCCAGGCATTTTGGAATCGTCTGCATTGGGTCGGCTCCGGGCTTCGGGCGTTGGAACGCTGGCTGCAAACGCTGCTGAGCACACCGGCCACCCCCAGCCTGCAAAAGGCATAGCAACACCACGCTTGGAGTTTTTCTCAATGACCGCTGCTGATACGTCTTCCAATACGTTAACGGCTGATACGTTAACCCCGGATCCCTCAACGGACATCCAGCCCGTTGGCTTGCAAGCACCCCGGTGGCCCTCTCTAAACCACCGCAATCCGGTCGTGAGCGGGCTGGTTTCCGTGATTATGCCCGCCTACAACGTGGCAGGGTTTATTGTGGACGCCCTGGAATCCGTGCGCCTGCAAACCTATCCCCACTGGGAACTGATTGTGGTGGATGACGGTTCGACGGACGATACCGCCAGCCGCGTAAAAGCCTACCAGCAGCAGTACCCCACGTTGCCCGTGCGCCTGTTGCAAAAACCAAACGGTGGGGTTTCCAGCGCCTACAATGCCGGGGTTCAGGCCTCCTGTGGAGAATACCTGGCCTGCCTGGACCCGGATGACGCCTACGAGCCCAACGCGTTGGCCTTGATGGTTGACGTGCTGCAACAACAACCCCAGGTGGTGGCCGTTCATGGCGTGCAGCGCCATATGGATGAGGCGGGCAACCTGCTGGCGCAAGATGCCTCCGTACTGGTGGGGCAGCCGGATGGAAGCCTGGCCTGGGACCCGGCCTATTTACCCTCTTGGCGCAACGTGAGTTTGGAGCGTTTTATTCATTCCTTTTGCGGCTCGGTCATTCGTCGGCAGGTGGTGCAACAAATAGGGCTCGGGCGAGAAGATCTGAACATTAGCGAGGATTACGAGTTTTTTCTCCGGCTCTTTTTACACAACCCCACCCAGGGGCTCTATTACTTGCCTGAACCCGTGTTTCGTTACCGGGTGCGTGCGGGCAGCCTGACCCGAGACGACCGCCGGTACCGCGAGGCGATTGATTGCGGGCTTCGCGTTCGGCAGTGGTGGTTTTTCCAGGCGCCGATTCCGGGCGAAATCCGTCGGGAGTTACTGCCACTCTATGGCTTATCGGTTTTAAATCTGCACACATTTTGGGCCAGAGAACGCCTGATCCAACAACGCGCCACCCTGACCCGAGACATTACGGCAATGGCCTGGCGCGAACCCAGCATCTCAAAACGGCTGTGGTTTCAGCGTTGCTTTCCGCTGTGGTTGCGTAGCTGGCTACCCGCACCGGTGGAATCGGGCTTGCGTTGGTGCCGCATGTGGGGTAAACAATCATGGCAAGTCTGCTGGCGTCTCAATGGTTATCCACAATGGTTGAAGCGCTTTCAGCGGGTTGAAATTAAATCCGGCTAAACGCGGCATCGGTTTATAAACACTCAAGAAAACCCATCCCAAACACCCGGAGGCCGTTCAACCTCCACGCACCCAGCACGCAACTGCATATTGGAAGCACCATGGCCCCACAGACAACCGAAACCGACGATCTTCCGGCGCCTTTTGCCAAGCTGCAAGCCGAGGAAAAGACGGCCACACTGGCCACGACGCCACAGATATCGGTTGTCATGCCTGTTTACAACGCGGCGCCCTATCTGGCCGAAGCGATCGAATCCGTATTGCAGCAGAGTTTGCCCGATTTTGAACTCATTGTGGTGGATGACGGCTCGACCGATGGATCGCCTGCCGTGGCGAAAGCCTACCTCCGTCAAGATGCTCGGGTTCGCTATATGCGCTTGCCGCACTGTGGAATTAATACCCGGGTGCGCAATGAGGGGCTGACGGAGACCCGGGGCGCGTATATTGCCTTTCTGGACGCAGACGATCGGTATTTGCCCGATGCGCTGGAGCGGTTGTACAACCAGTTGCAGCAACAACCGCAGTGTCCTGCGGTGTTTGCCTACGGGCAGGTGATGGACGCCAACGGACACCTGCTAAAGCAACAGCCCGGCCAGCCCAAGCAAAAGCCGACCCTGGCCCAGGTATTTAGGGGCTATTGTCCAGACCACCTGCAAGGGCTGATGCTGCGACGCCAGACCCTGGAAGGTATCGGCCTCCTGAACCCGACCCTGCCAGCCCACGGAGACTACGAGTTTTACCTGCGCTTGTGGCGGCAGTATGCGGAAACCATTGCCTATTTGCCCGAACCCGTGTTTGCCTACCGTCGGCATGCGGGCAGCCTGACCCGGCAGCCGGAACGGCTCTACCAGATTCTTGAGGCGCGGCGTCAGGTTTTGCTTTGGCTGTACCAAACCACCACGGAGCCCGATCAGCAACGGCATCTACCGCCTTTTCAGGAACGATTAACCCGAACCTACTGCTATGCGGCGCAGGATCGCCTGCAGAACGGACAGCCGGAGTTGGCCCGTAAAGCCCTGGAAGCCGCCCGGCAAGACGCGCAGATCCCGGCGCACTACTGGTGGCGGTGGTGCTTTCGGTTGTGGCTAAAAAGCTGGTACTCGCCCCTGCATTTCTAGGCGTTTTTGGCCTGGCTGGAGATTGGATGACAAGGCGTGGTGTTGGTAGCAGGGGTATTGTCTGGGTGCTTTCGGTTACAAGATGTAAAGCATTGTTTTTCTTGCCCCAGGCCGAATGGCGAGTATTTCGATCGCCCACGCACGCACGTATCCCTCTGCGGGGCTGAACCCTGCCGTCCATAGGTCGAAACGATCTGTAGGCCCTAGAATTCTGTACGTCCCAGAATTTTTACGCGCTGGGCGCTATACGTAAGAATGGGGTGGCAGCCGAAACCAAAACGGAACGGTAACCGACAAATCGAATAGGCAAAAGACAAGGACCCACCGTGCACGCCGTTTGGCGGATTCTCTTTCTCCTCAATGGTTTTTTGGATGGTTGAAACGTGGCGTAACCGCACGTGTTTGATACAAAAACGGCTATCGAAATCCGGTTGCACTATACCCGCGTGCATCCAAAGACCCTGGCGTGCTGAAAGCCAACGCTAAAGCAAAGGACGATGAAACGATTAGGCGTTCAACCGGGCTGGTATGTGGGTGCCGCTGTGGCTGGATGCCTGTGCAACGGACGGCCTGCAATAGGACAAATGTAAACGGGAGGCGTGGGATGGCATTTTTAATTGAAAACCCAAACGGACGGAGGATGATTCGGCTTTCTGCCCAGGATGTGCTCGCCGTGGTGCAAAGCTACCAGCAGCAAACCGCTGCACAGGCCACACCACCCGCCTATACGGAAGCCGAACAGCTATTTGCGCATCATCCGCTGCATTTACCGCTGGATAATTAACGCTATCAATAGTCCTCTGAATCGTCATACAGACCACTCAGACGGCCTAAAAAAGCAAAAGAACGCCTGCCACACAACAGGGGTGGGGCAGGCGCTTTTTGGATTATGCAGTACACTCAAAGTGGTTCAACCACTGTAACGCTTCTATGCGTTGGGGTGGGAATCGTCCGAAGAGGCGTTCGCGTCTGGATTGGGTTCCTGTCCGGGTGTTGTGTCGGTTCCAGTCCAGCCCATCTGCTGTAAGCCACGCATCAGGTCCTGAGTGGAGCCTACCCCGATGTCGCCTTCAGCGGCATCTTCTACCCGCATGGCCCAATCTAACCATGGGCTGATAGGGCTGGTTTTTTCTTCCGGGGAGGGCGTGGGCGTGGGGGTTGCCGGAATGCTAAGAGCCTCTTGTGGGTCTCCAAACACTTCCCCGTCCAAAAAGGCCTGAATCAAATCAATCATGGAAGCGGGCGAGTCATCCGGCCCACCCAGGCCGATCATGGTCAAACCGTTTGGCGTTGTCATCAGGGTGGCCTGAACGACTCTCACGGTATAGTCCAGGGCCGGAATGTCCTCTACTGAGCGGTAGCCCTCTTCTTTCATGGTCTGGCGGGCCACCTGCTCAAACAGGTCCGGGTTTTGCTCAATCAGCTTGGGCCAGGAAATATCGTGTTGCTTTAAAAAGGCGCTTAATTCTTCGGTTGCGTGCTGCATCGAGCCCAATGCCTGGTCACGATTCGCTTCCGGTTCATTCAGCTCACGAATGGCGCGCTCACCGGCTTCCAGCTTTTGGGTCAATACCGGCAGAAGTGCGTCTTTTTGTTCTGGCATTAACGCCCCAAGCACCCCTTGCAAAAAGCGGTTGGCTGTTTGCCGCGTGAGTGTCACCACGTGCTCCAGGCCGGAAATGTTGTCGTCTTTTATCAGGATGGCGGTCGTGTAAATGCTGTCTGGCTCAGTCGAATTAAGCTCTTCGCTCTCGTGTCGGTTCATAAAGCGGTCTGGCGCTGTTCGGTCAATTTGCATGATTTCCATGGCCTGATCCGCATCGCCACCGTTGGCCGTATGGCGAAACATGCCTGTAAAACGGGCTTCAGCCTTGGGGGCCGTCGATACAGAAAATCCAGAGACACCCTGTAGATTCATTTCATCAGTACTCCTAAAACGGGGTTGCTCGCAACAGTTTTTGTCATGGACCCAAAGACATCGCTGAAAAAAACATCGCCGATTGATTGAACGATACTCTATTGAGCGATACTAAAAAGTACTTAACTTTTACTTTAATAGCAGTTTGTGTGCAAGCCCCACCCCACTGCAAGCCCACCACAAAGACACAATAACGAGCCGTTTTATTGGCGCCATTGCGCAAAAAGTCCGGCCACCTCCAGGGTTCCTTCACCTAGAGGGCGGACGAAGCCCGAAGGTTTATGTTAAGCTCAACGCATTGTTTTTTACCTGGTTTTAAAAACCTACATTTTCGCCCGCGCAACCAACCCGAGTTTTACCCTGGTTGCAAACCCTGCCCAAAGCTTGCACGCAATAGAGAGGCTTCGGATGAGCACCGTTTCCTTGCCGGAAACAGAACTATTGAAAGTCCTCCCGGGTTGTCCGTATCCGTTGGGGGCAAGTTGGGATGGCGAGGGCGTCAATTTTGCCCTGTTTTCTCAGCATGCAACCCGCGTGGAACTGTGCCTGTTTGAAGGGCCGCAGTCGCGCCGAGAAAGTATTCGCATTGTTCTGCCGGAACGAACCAACTCTATCTGGCACGGCTATCTGCCGGGGCTTCGGCCAGGCCAGTGCTACGGCTACCGGGTGTATGGTCCCTATCAGCCCGAATTGGGCCACCGGTTTAACCCGCACAAAGTGTTGCTCGATCCCTACGCGCGGGCGGTGGCTCGGCCGTTGCACTGGCACGATTCGCTCTACGGATACAAGCTGGGCGGCAGTAAAACCGATCTCCAACCCGACAGCCGTGACAGCGCCAGCCATATTCCGCTGGCAGTGGTTACAGATAACGCTTTTGACTGGCAGGGCGACAATCGGCCCAACGTTCCGTGGGAAAAAACCATTCTGTACGAAGCCCACGTGAAAGGCATCAGCTTTCTGCACCCGGAGGTCCCCGAAGCACTGCGTGGGACCTATGCCGGACTGGCCCATCCTGCGGTCATCAATCACCTAAAGCAACTGGGCGTTACCACCGTGGAGCTGCTGCCCGTGCATTTTTACGCGGATGAGCAATACCAGGTGAACCGGGGCTTTGTGAACTACTGGGGCTATAACACGCTGGGCTTTTTTGCCCCGGAACCCCGCTACGCCAGTGATGCTAACCCCCAGGCGCAGGTCAACGAGTTTAAGGCGATGGTTAAAGCCCTGCACCAGGACGGGCTGGAAGTGGTGCTGGATGTTGTATACAACCATACGGCCGAAGGCAACCGGTTGGGTCCCACCCTCAGTATGAAAGGCATCGACAACCGCAGCTATTACCGCCTGTCGGATCAGGACCCGCGCTACTATATGGACTTTACCGGCGTGGGTAACACCCTGAACACCGAGCATCCGCAAGTGCTCCAACTGGTATTGGATAGCCTGCGGTACTGGGTGGAAGAGATGCACGTGGATGGTTTTCGGTTTGATTTGGCCAGCGCCCTGGCCCGAGAGCACTACGATTTTGATGCCAATGGCGGGTTTTTGCGGGCCGTTTACCAGGATCCGGTGTTGTCTCGGGTGAAGCTGATTGCCGAACCCTGGGATGTTGGCATGGGTGGCTATCAAGTGGGTCATTTCCCGGCCCCGTGGGCGGAGTGGAATGGCCCTTACCGAGACGACATCCGCCAGTTTTGGACGCCTCAGGGTGGCTCGCTGAGTCAGTTGGCCACGCGACTGGCTGGTAGCAGCGATCTGTTTCAGTGGTCGGGTCGGCGCCCGCAGGCCAGCGTCAACTTTATTACCTGCCACGATGGCTTTACCCTGCAAGACCTGGTGAGCTACAACCAAAAGCACAACCAGGCCAACGGGGAGGAGAACCGAGATGGTTCCGATGACAACCGCAGTTGGAATGGTGGGGTGGAGGGTCCTACGGAGGATCCTGCCATTTTGGCCTTGCGGCGCCGACAAAAACGCAACCTGATGGCCACCTTGTTCTTCTCCTTGGGCATGCCAATGATGCTGGCTGGAGACGAACTGAGCCGCAGCCAGCAGGGCAACAACAACACCTATTGCCAGGACAACGCCCTAAACTGGTTTGATTGGAATTTGGAAGCACCGGAAAAGGCGGCTTTTCTGGCTTACATGCAGCGGCTCATCCGCATTCGACAGCAGGAACCCGTCTTTCAGCGGCGGCAGTTTTATCGCCACGGACACGACCAGGTAACCGGCATTCACGACGTGGTGTGGCTGCACCCGAATAATCACGATATGACTGTGGACGACTGGCATAATTCCGCCCTACGGGCCATGGGGGTGTTGATTGATGGACGCGCCCTGTTGCAAATGGATGTCAACGGCGATCTGTTGGAGGCCAACACGCTGCTGATCCTGTTTAACGGCGGCGATCTGGAAATGCCGTTCCATTTGCCCAGCCACCCCACGCGGCAAAACTGGGAGTTGTTGCTCGATACGGTTTATGAGGATGGCGCGCCGCAACCGCAGCAGGTTTTTTACGAGCCAGGGCAGGTTTTTCCGCTCACTGGCAGACGCGTGGTGCTGTTCAAACTCTCGCCGTTGGTAGGATAATATATCCAACCGCGCGTTCGCCGCGCTCAGAGGCTTTCAATCAAAAGCGTTCATTATAGGCATTCACTTGCGTTGACACACTGTCACCACCACCACCATCATCATCACGCCAGCACACAACCGCAGCCCACCCGGCGGTTGTTCTGGGTGTTTTTACTCACCGTTTTCTATTTGGCCGTCGAGGTGGTGGGCGGTTTCATGACGGGCAGTTTGTCACTGATGGCCGATGCCGGGCATATGTTCACCGATGCGGGCTCTTTGGCGCTGGCGCTGTTTGCCGCCTGGTTCAGTCGGCGAAACCCACCCAACACAGCCCACACCTATGGCTACTACCGGCTGGAGGTGCTGGCGGCGTTTGTGAACGGTCTGCTGCTACTGCTGGTGGTTTTCGGCATTCTGTGGGAAGGGCTCCAGCGACTCTGGCACCCTTCCACCGTTGCCGCCGAAGGCATGCTGGTGGTTGCTGTGGGTGGTCTATTGGTTAACCTGCTGGCCCTGCGTTTGTTGCACACCAATGCGCAGGAAAACCTCAACGTTCGTGGCGCCTATTTACACATACTGGGCGATTTGTTTGGCAGTGTGGCGGCCATTGTTGCCGGAATATTGATGTGGCAATGGGGCTGGTGGCTGGCCGATCCGCTGTGTAGCCTGTTGGTTTCTGGCCTGATTAGCCTGAGCGCCGTTCGACTGATTCGAGAGTCGGCCGACGTGTTGCTGGAATCCAGCCCGGCCCACGTGCCTTTGGAAGCGGTGGTGCAGGCCATTGCCGAGACCCCTGGGGTGCTTTCTGTGCACGATCTGCACGTGTGGACCATCAGCAACGACAACACGGCCCTTTCTGCCCACGTGGTGGTGACGCCCGAACATTTAAACCTGGACACCCTGGGCCGCTTGCACCAACTGCTGCAAGAACGATTTTCCCTCAAACACCTGACGCTTCAGTTGGAAACGGCGCATTTTCGAGCAGATTGGCTGCCGCACGGCTGATTCAATGCTTTCGCGGGGCAGTTCCTCGGCGTAAGAAGCGCAAAGACAGGCGTTTAGACAGAACGCAATGACTGAGCGAGCACCGCAGCAACAGCAAAAATGCCCGTAAAAAACATGGAATGTCGGTACGACCAAGGCACAATTTCTGGAAAATCAGAGCAGAGTGTCCGCCTCAGGGATGGCATTGGAATGGTTTCCTGATACAATGCGGCATACTGATGAAAACCGTTGAGAGCGATGCGCGTTTAGGGCATCAGCACAAGGAAGGAGCACAGGAGCGGGCAATGACCTCGATTCTTCAGCGAGATGGGTATCAGCCACAGGCGATCGAGGATCGTTGGCAGCAAGACTGGTTGTCTCAGGGGCTCTACCGCACGGAGACGGCAGCGGTGCCCGCAGGCCAGAAGAAGTTCTATGCGCTCTCCATGTTTCCTTACCCTTCCGGGCGTTTGCATATGGGGCATGTGCGCAACTACACCATTACGGATGTGATTGCCCGGTTTAAGCGAATGCAGGGCTATGCGGTCCTGCACCCCATGGGCTGGGATAGTTTCGGTCTTCCGGCGGAAAATGCTGCCATTCAACGCGGTATTAACCCCAAGGATTGGACGTTTGATAACATCGAGAATATGCGCCAGCAGTTGCAGCGCCTGGGCCTTGCCTACGATTGGGACCGAGAGCTGTTTACCTGCCGAGAGGACTATTACCGGTGGACCCAGTGGGTGTTCTTGTATTTATACAAGCGTGGCCTGGCCTATAAAAAAGAGGCACCCGTTAACTGGGATCCTGTCGATCAGACCGTATTGGCCAACGAACAGGTGATTGACGGGCGCAGTTGGCGCTCTGGGGCGCTGGTGGAGCGCCGCTACATGAGCCAGTGGTTTTTTAAAATTACCGCCTATGCCGATAAGTTGCTGGATAACTTGCCGGAACTCACGGGTTGGCCGGACCGTGTCAAAACAATGCAACGGAACTGGATCGATCGTTCCACTGGGGCAGAGGTGTGCTTTAAAACCCAGGATGGCCTGCATGGTATTGATGTATTTACCACGCGACCCGACACGATTTTTGGCGCCACGTTTATGGTGCTGGCCCCGGAGCATCCGTTGGTGGGACACCTGACCACGGCGGAGCAGGCCGCGGCGGTTGCGGCATACCGAGAGCAGGCCAAACTGAAAACGGAAATGGAGCGCACGGCAACGGATCGTCAGAAAACGGGCGTTTTTACGGGGGGGTATGCCATAAACCCCTACACCCAAAAGCCTGTGCCGGTATGGATTGCCGATTATGTGCTTTTAGAGTACGGCACTGGTGCCATCATGGCCGTACCTGCGCACGATGAGCGCGACTTTGCCTTTGCCAAACAGTACGGTCTTTCGATCGTGCCGGTCATTCAGGATCCCAACGCCCCTGTTGATCCAGAGCAACCCTACACCGGCCCTGGCGTGTTGATCAATTCCTCAAGCTACGACGGCCTGTCTTCTGAGGCGGCCAAGGCCAGCATTATTCAGGCGGCAGAAGCCGGTGGGTTTGGCAAGGCGCGCGTTCAATACCGCTTGCGCGACTGGTTGGTCTCTCGGCAACGTTACTGGGGTGCGCCAATTCCGGTGGTGCATTGCGAGCAGTGTGGAACGGTTCCGGTCCCGGAAAATCAACTGCCCGTATTGCTGCCAGAAGATGTGGACTTCCAGGCCAAAGGAAAATCGCCCTTGGCCACCTCGGCGCAATTTTTAAACACCTCCTGCCCAGACTGCGGCGGACCCGCCACCCGCGAGGTGGACACCATGGATACCTTTGTGTGTAGCTCCTGGTACTACTTGCGCTTTTTAGACCCGCATAACACGGAAAAGCCCTTTGACCCTGCCGTGGTGGCCCGCTGGATGCCAGTAGACCAGTACGTGGGCGGTATTGAGCACGCCATTCTTCACCTGCTTTACAGCCGGTTTTTAATGATGGCCCTGCACGATGGAGACTGGACCGGCCCGCACAAGGAACCGTTCGCCAAATTGCTCACCCAGGGCATGGTGCTAAAAGACGGCGCCAAAATGAGTAAATCCAAGGGCAACATTGTGGACCCGGATGATATTTTGGCCGAATTTGGGGCCGATACCGCCCGGTTTTTTATTATGAGCGATTCACCCCCCGAAGCCGACTTTGACTGGAAGGACACGGCCGTGGAGGGCTGCTTTAAGTTCCTCAACAAGGTCTGGCGCGTGGTGATGGATCAACGCGCCGTTATCCAGTTGGGGGCCTCTGTGCCTGCCTACGAGGCGATGGACGCCGATCAGCGCAGCCTTTATCAACTGATCAATAAAACCATTGATGGCGTGACCCGAGACATTGAGTCGGAATTTCAATTCAATACGGTCATTAGTAAAATTCGAGAAATGGTTAACGCGCTGGCCAAAATTACTCCGGTATCCGCCTCAACCTCAGCACAAACGTTGCCAATCGATCCGCTGTACAGTTTGGCGGTGGAAGCCCTGCTCAAGCTACTGGCGCCCATTACGCCCCACATTGCAGAAGAGTTGTGGCAACGTTTGGGCGCTCATGGGTCTATTCATCAAACAGCTTGGCCGGTGGCAGACACTAACGCATTGATGGCCGACACCGTGGAAGTGGTGGTGCAGGTTAACGGAAAAGTGCGCGATAAATTTACCGCACCCAGCCAAACGCCCAACGAGGCACTGGAGACCACCGCACGTCAGTTGGAGAAAATCCAGGCGCACCTGGCGGGAAAGCAATTGCTGAAAGTGGTGGTGGTGCCCAACAAACTGGTTAATTTTGTGGTGAAGTAGCCCTTCATTCTTCAAGCCTAGAAGGAGAAGAAGCCTTCCCCTTCTAGGCGGCGAACGAAAACCCTACAATCCTATTTGGGGTTGCTTGCCACATCCAGCACAAAACGGATGAGCGTTTTCTGGCTAATGCCGGTTGCCTTTTCGTCTTTGGTCATATCGGCGCCAGCAATGTCTAGGTGCACCATTGGCAATCCTTCGGGCGCTCCACTCATTACAAAAGCTGCTGCCGTTTGTGCCCCTCGGTTTTCGCCCTGGTTGGTGTTAATCAGGTCGGCGGCGTCCATTTTGCTTTTAATGTTTTCGTAGTCTTCATCCACCACTTCCAGCGTTTGTACGGGGTCTCCCACCGCCAGTGCCGCTGCATGGACCCGATCTCGCCATTGCACGTTGTTGCCCATCAGGGCAATGGTGCGTCCCACCGCCCGCATGGCCGCCCCGGTCAGGGTGGCGATGGTTAAAATCATGTCGGGTTCCGTATCGGCTGCGGCCTTGGCCACCGCATCAATCAAGGTTAAGCGGCCCTCGGCGTCCGTGTGGCGAATTTCCACCCGTTTGCCACAGGTGCTCTTTACCACGGAATCTGGAATCATGGCATGGCTGTCGATCAGGTTGGGGGTTGCCGCCAGGTAAGCGCTCACCTGAATATCCGGCTGAAGTTCCGCCAACGCCGCCATGGTGGCAAGTACGGTGGCGCCACCCGCCATATCCCCTTTCATGGTGACCATACTGTTGCCCGGCTTTACCTGATAACCACCGGTGTCGAAAATAACGCTTTTGCCCACCAGTACCAAATGCGTTTTACTTTTACCCCCCTTTGGCTTGTAGTGAAGGGTAATAAACTTGGGCGGATCGCTGGCCACGGCCCCGCGCGCCACGGAGAAAAACGCGGGCATCTCGCGCTCAATCCACGCAATATCCGACTCGACCTGAACCGTAATGCCCGGCTTTTTGGCCAGCGCCTGGGCCGCTTCCACCAGCGTGGTGGTTCGCTTCAGGTTGGCAGGCATGTTGATTAAATCTTTTGAGAGGGATTTGGCCCGAGCCATTGCCTCGCCAATGGTTAAGGACTGTTCATCGGCCTTGGTGGGCTTGTGGGGGAGCAGCAGTGTTACATCCCAGCGTTCTCTCGGGGGCTTTTTGGCCTCTGCGGACTGATAGGTCGCCTCATAAATCGCGTCTGCCGCCAGTTCAATCACAGACGCAAAGCTCAGCGCCTCCGGCAGTTCGGGCAACAACAAACCAAGGTGATCGATGGCCTTATTTTTGAGGCAGCGTTTTAAGCCCGCCACCCAAGCCTTGCCCAAGGCTTCCAGGGTTAGTTTGTTACTGCGGCCCAAGCCGAGCAACACAACCCGCTTTGCAGAATCGGCCCCGTCTCGTAACAGCAGGGTACTTCCCAGGGCCGCGTCAAACTCGCCTTCGGTAACGGCGGTATCATACCCGGGACGGATGGAAACGGTTTCATCCAACAGGCTGAGCAAGTTGTTCCAACCCGCCTGCCAAGCGGAAGCCGTTGCAGAGGCAGCCGCCGACTTTTTACCCGCTTTCGGGGTGCTTTGCACTTGAAAGACCGGGGCCAACAGGCCATCCAATCCAAGTTGTTTTGCCTCGGCCCGAGCCAGTTTAATATGAATTGCTTTGGCGGAACCCATCCGAAATATCTCTCCATCCAACGGTCAAAATCAATACAACCAAAATCAATACAACTAAGGGAAGGGCGTTATAGAAATGGCCGCCCCCCCGCGTTAATAGAACAAAACTCAGTGAAGGTGGCGCACCATAACAGTGCTGGAACAGTGCTGGAACAGTGCTGGCGCAAAAAATGAATGCAGCATTCCGTGGTCATCTGGGTGAATCGTACTTCCATCAAAGTACATTCCTCTGTGTATTGTAAAGTGTTTCAAGGTGTGGCACAACCAACCAATCGACCGCCGTGTTGATTGCAAGAAGCTTCGCTTTCTCAGACCCTTGGTACTTTGGTTTTTAGCGCGTTTTGGTTTTTAGGCGGTTTGGGCTTTCGCCTCTCGGCCATGTAGACATTCCATTTAGACAGAACTCAATGCACTGAGCGAGCATGGCAACAACAGCACAAATGACCGTAAAGACGCTGAATGTCTAGACGACCTAATACCTTTGGGGCTGTATGGGGGTGGGGCGATCAATGACCCGCAACCGAAAGCGATAGCCTGGAAAATCTCGCCGATTGGGATCCATGCCCACCACGCCACGGCGTCCATCGTAAATGGCCTGCACCTGCACGTATTGGTAGCTTCCCGTCTGTGGATCAAAGCCGGTATAGATTTCCGCAGTGGCCGTGTTGCCATCCACAGCGTGGTAGGAGTGTTGCAGGTTGGCCACCGGAAAATGATTCCAGAAGTCTTCCTGCACATTTTGAGGCACATAGCCAGGCCCCTGGAAGCCATAGCGGTTGTTGTACACCAGGTTGCGCAACCGGTACTCGGCCTCTGCCACAGTCGGATCGGTGCTTTCCGCATAGTTGTTGTGATTAATGGTTTGGCACTTCAGATCGCCGTACCGGTAACCCGAGTCGTTGAGCAGGGCAATCAGGCCAATGCGAAGCGCTCGTATTTCCAGCTCTCGCTTGGCCGAATCGGTTAGTAAATGGTTCATTCCCTGGAACTGGGGCGGCTGAAAGCGCAAGTAGGTTAAGGGTAGCGCCACACTTTGCGCCTGCCATTCATCGGGGTGGTTAATGCAAATAAAATTCTCTGCCATTTCCACGCGGTAGCCGTGGGCAGGCAACGCATTTACGGCAGAGGGCGACGATGGACTGATGGATGAATCTCCCGTGCTAGCGGGTTGTACCCAGTCTTGACCAGAATTTGGCGGATTGAGCGCCTGATTCGAAAGGGGAACGTCTCCTCGGCGGGCCGTGTCGTTTGGAATGAGCAATCCTGGCGATTCGGCAGGGTGGTTGGTGTTATTGCTGGCCGTTTGCGAATTATTGCCGTTGGGAAGTGGAATGATAAGGCCAATAATGGCTGCCAACAACACTGCTGGAATGCCCATACCAAGCCAGTTGGCCAAAGGATCCGTGCTGGAAACCAACTTGTTTTTGGGCGGGGGCGCTGCGGCTGCCTTACGTGGCGGATCTAGCTCGGTGGTGGGTAAACTGGTGGTAAGCTGCATCACCTGCTCGGCCAGTTGTTGGCCAATGGTTGTAATGGAGCGCCGCAGTTGCTCGGCCAAATGACGTTCATACGAGTTGGCTGGCTTGGCGCCCGGGTGGATTTGTCCCTCCGGGTTTGTTAGCCGCAACCCGTTTTGCGAGACGCTCTCGGTCCAAACCTGAGGGGGTTGGTTCATCTTTAGGGTTTTGGCCACCATTTCCGTCAAAATACGGAAGGTTTCCTCCTCGCTGAGGCCATGTAAGGGTTGATTGGCTGTTCGCTGCAAGGCGTAGGTGGTTTCCAACAAAATGGGCAAATACCGCTGGAAAGCTTCTGGAGACACCTCTGGCGGTAGCGAGAAGCGGGCCTGGCCAACAGGCACCAACTGCTGTGCGCCTTGTTCTCTCTGCAGGGCGTTCGGGTGGTGGGCGGCCGGAAGTGTTCGGTGCGGGCTGCCAAAGGAAGGTAGCTGAAACGGAGAAGCATCTGCCAGCGAAGAGCCATGCGCCGGTTCCCATTGGCTGGAAACGGACGGAAACGTCTCGCGGAGGACAAGCAAGGTTTGACGAAACATCTCGTCGGTAAAGCGGTACTGGCTAACCAGGCGCGGTCTGCCCTCGGGCCCTTCCGGGTATTCGTAAAGACACATCACCAGGGGTTCATCGGGCTGATTGCTGCGGAATAAATCCACCGTCATTCGGGTAATGTTTGGCAGATGTTGCGTACCAAAACGCACTGCTGGCAGCGGTTCGGCACCAGAGACGCTGGAAGAAGACATATTTTGTACTGCCAAAGCGTCTTTCCCCAGGCGAACGCTATCGCCGCCTTCTACGGAAAACTGAACGGGCGGACGAACGGAAGACATTGCTTGCGGGCTGATAGAATGGCTTTTGGGTATGAAACCGAAATGGCTTGGTGCGTTTGGCTGTATCATGGCTCGTCAACCTCACTGGCGGCAAGCAGAACCGTTACCGGGTGCCTCGCTGTTAATTAAAAAAGACCCAACATTTGCTTATTGAAACACAGAGATGGACAGACGTTAAGTCTCGATGGCGTGATTGGTGGTTGTGGTGTGAAATGCTGCGATTTTCGAGGTTTGGTAAAGTTGCTCCGTGGCCGCCATAAGTGTTTCCAACGTGGGGGGCAAGGCAAACGGATTATTGGACGGCGTAAGCTGTGCGGAAGGAAACGCCCCGGGCAATTGTGTCTTCAAGTTAAGTTGATTTTCTTCCTTGGCGTAGAAGGCCGGATCCAGGGTGGCGGTAAACAGGGCCTCTGGCGGTGCTTCGTACGGCACGTGCAAGGCTTTCAGTTGCTGATCGATTTGAGTCAGCAGTGCCGGGGTAATCCGTTGGCTAAACGCTTGCCATAGGGTTTCCTGGTCGGTATCGTTGGCCAGTGTGGCGGAAGGCTGATTTGGAATGCTGGCGCTACTTGCCAAAAAAATGGCACGGCCAATGGCTTCCGGGTGCTGGTAGTTGGCAAATTTTTCCTCAATCAGCGCCTCTGGTGCCAGGCTGGCGTTCAGTGCCTCTGGTAAATGGTTGGCGCGGGGTTCGCTTTTAGACCACGGCCACTTAAAGCCTTCCACACAGCCCAACACTGGTAAACAACTGGGTTGGCCCCTCATTTGGCTAATCACCCCCGGTAAACCCCAAGCGGTGGTTAACGCTAAAAATGCGCCCAAAAGCGAAACTTTAAAAATCTGATCCAAACCAGGCCATTGAATCGTTTCCCACGGCATGGCCATCTGTTGGCGACGAATGTCGCTTAGGCTCAGTCCTGGAACATGCTCCTCCTGTGGGCGGTGGAGGGGGGCTTTGGCCACGAACCCGTCCTCAGGATTCGTCGTAACAGGGTTGACCGGGCGCGATTGCCGCTGTGACGACGGGCGTGAGGCCAGTTGCAGAAAATTAACCGACTCAGAGTAAGCCTGTTTAATCTCTCGCTGGGCGTCTCTATCGGGCTCAAATTTGGTTGCGTTATATTGCTCAAAATAACTCCAGGTGCCCAAAACAGGGCGTCCCGTCACTTTGTCTCTAAGCTGAAAAGCTTGCTCTAGCGAATAACGTTTTTGAATCGGATCGTTGGGCAGAAAGACCCGAACCTCACCCTCATAAAAGATAGCCCTCGGTTTTTGCTTGCTGGATGTGGCGCTCAGCGTTAAATAGACAGAATTTTCCGAAACGCGCCAAACGGGCTTAAAGTCAATATCATCATCAATAATGACTTTGGCCTGGTAGGGTAAATCTTCAAGGTTATACTCAAAGCGCCAGCGGTCTCTAATAAAGTCTAAAATGTCTTCTCCAAAGTGTGGGGCAACCACAGGTAAATGCCCCCGGGTGAGCACACGAATTTCATCGGCGGGCAACATTGTCTGGGCCATTGTCGCCTGGGTTAGCAAATGCTCTCGGCGTTGCCCAGGACGATCTTTCTGAATGGAATCAGCCAGTAGAAAGGGTGGATGGAGAGATGCAAGCTTCATTGGTTAAACAACCCCGTGGAGACAGTTGGCGCAAACCCACAAACATTGCCACGCGTGCGCTTGGGCAGAGATGTTAGCTGGGAGGAGGACACGAGAGCCCCTTTACATACGTGTTCATCACATTAATAATCGTATTCCAGTCCAGAGTGGTGGCGGCCGCCTGACCGGTTTCTGGCCGACTCCAGTTGGTCAGTTTGTCTGAAGCAGGCGTTAAATCCAGTGGCGTTGCGCCAAAGGGTTGGGTTGGGCTTGCCGGATTATACTTTTGCTTGAGTGCGGCGGCGGCTTCAGGCTTAATCAGCACGGCCAACAGGGCGTTAATGCGGGCTTCTCCGCTAAAACTGCCCCCAAAATTTGTTTGAGCTTCCTGTAATTTCGCTGGTGTAATGTGGGTTAAAAAGGGATCGAAAAAGTGTCGGTAGAGCCGAACCGCCAGCAGCGCCTCACCTGGATCTCCTTGATAGTTAATACTGCCCACCAGCGCGGTTTCTCGGGCTCGGAGCTGATCCACCTGACTGTTTTCCTCCGCCACCGGCGGTAGGCAAATCTGACTCGAATCCAACCACTCTGCCGCCGGACGTCCATTGGCTTGCGGAACCGCCCCGGGCGTTGCGCCCGGTATGCTGCCAGGGGCCGGAACGAAGTTTAACAGCATGCTGGCCAGCAGGGCGGAACTGGCCCCACCGACAAACAACCCCATCGTTGCAGACATCCACTCTGGCCACTGAGAGAAAAGCGGCACCTTGTGCGGCTGGTTTTGTTGTGAAAATCGCAGGAGCGGCGATTTGCCAACGGGTGCAGCGGCCACCCACTCAAAGTAATCTGTGGGGGCTTGGCCTACTGGGCGGTGGGGGGCTGCGGAAGCTGAAACGGGGTTTGTTGCGGTCCAAGAAAACGGCTTTTCCAAAACGACGGAGTCCTGAACCCCTGCGCGGAAACGTTGCGCAAGGGGGATAGTGTGTTGCAAATACGGCGTCGCCGTCAGCATGATGAAGTCCTTTATGGCTTAAGCCTTATTTTTTGACGACTCAGTTCGATTTTAGCCACTTGTCCGAATCCTGTTTTTTTACTGTCCCAGCGGGAGCAAACACCCGTTTGCGCGTTGTTTTAGGCAGATTCCAAAAAAAGGATGCCCTAACCAATAATCAAAAAAACAAAACAGTCAATGAAACTTAAAATCAGGCCGACGCCTCGAAGGGGCCTTTGGCGTCACGGTAGCTGCCTTCACGGTTTTTGACGGTGTTTTAAACCCCATCAGAAAAAATAATTCAAAAACCCAAATACCGAATACAACGTGGAACAAAAAAAGAGAGCAAAAAATAGTACATAACGGCCATCAGTCCTCGAAACATCGGGGAGGCCGTTTGCGGTGGTGCCGTTGTTGGTGAAGAGGCAAAACGATAAAACGTCAGGCTACATTCACCGTTTTACGTTCACCTTAAAGCGTGGTTATCCAGAACAAGAGCGTGATTGTCCAAAACAAACGTTAAGAATAACGCCCCGAAAACCACCTACGGGCATTACCCTACCACAAGCATCATAAAAAGAATAGTGCCTTGCAAGATGAATTCAAAAATGAATTCCTGGTTGAGCGCCTGCCAAAAACGGCACTGATTAACGCGTGTCCTCAGCTCATGCTTTGAAGGGCATTTGCCGCAGGGTTGTGCCGCTTACGCCTTGCAAATTCTCCGTCATCACCTCAACGGAGAACAGGCCCTGGCCGAGCACCCGAGGGGCCGGATACCAGGGGAGGCGCGACCGTGGGTGGCAGGGAGCTGGCGGCAACGGGGGATTTTTTGAATGAGTGTCGCTGCCGTTGATCCAGAGATTCCAGCCAGCGGTGGGTGGATAAAAAGCGCCAGAGCAAAGCATCACTATTGCTATTTCTGTAGTTTCGCTGTTCCGGCTTATCCCAGGCACTCTGGTAGCGTTGCCACTGGCGATGCACCTCTGCAAGCCAGCCTGCCGGGGCCAAATCCTCAAACATCTCTGCGGCGGAATTTAATTTATCGCAAAAGGCGGCACGGTTTGCTGGCTGGGCAAACCAGTGGGAAGCCGGGGTTTCAAAGCCCATTTTGTCGCGTCGGTTCAAGACAACATCCGGCAGAACGGATTTTGCCGCCGAGCGCAACAGCGCCTTGGTTTGTTGCCGATCGATTTTGTAGGCGTGTGGCAGGCTGTAGGCAAAATCGACCAAACGATAGTCGAGATAGGGCAGACGAGATTCCAGCGAGAAAGCCATCGAGTTCCGATCTTCCAGGTGGAGCAAATCCACCAGGGGAACCATACAGCCGTAGCGCAGGGCCGCATCCAATTCATCGCTTGCGCCAGACAGCAGATGTCGCAGCTCGTCGTGCCCGGCGTATGTCTTTCGCTTTTGGATGGGTTGGGTCAGTGCGCGGCGAAGGAGTTTCCAGCGGCTAACGGGCGAATGTCCCAAACGGTCTGCAATGGCCGCATGTTGCTGCCATAAATCATCCCAGGCGGCGCGGGTGGGGTTTTTCAACCAGTCGCGAGCCAATGCCTGTAGCTTAAGAGAAAAATAGCCGTGGTAACCGCCCAGGGTTTCATCGGCTCCCTGTCCGTCGATCAACACGGTTACGTGTCCTTGGGCCAACGCCATTACGGCCCGTTGAGACAAAACCGATGGCCCCAGCGTCGGTCCGTCCTGCTCCCACACGCTGCGATCCACGGCCGCCATCAAATCCGGGTAGTCTGGCTCCTGGGTAAAGGCCCGTGTTTGAAACGCATCCTGGCAGGCCTGAATGTACCTGGATTCGTCCACGGCGGGCAAACCAGGATACACGCAAGAAAAACTGTTCAAAGCGGTATCAAACATTTGGCTGGCCAGGCCCACCAACGTGGGGGAATCCAAACCACCACTCATACAGCAGCCAACGGGCACATCACTACGAAAACGGAGACGAATCGCATCGCGAAGCAGCTCGCCATAGTGTTGGCCCGCCTCTTCCAAAGACAGCTTGGGCGCTGGATCAACGTTTGGCAGTTGGTAATAGCGTTTTTGACGCAAGGGCTGCCCCACCAGTTGGCGAGGTAACCACGCCCAGTGGGCCGGTTTAAGGTGATAGAGCCCATGGTAGAGGCTCTCTTCAAAGGCAGAAAACTCTCCCGTGGTTAAAAAATGCTGTAGTAACGGTGGGTTGGGCCGTGCATAGGCCGGAAATTGCTCCAAGATGGCTTTGTGCTCACTGGCAAACACAAAACCCGCCTGCCCGTCCATGGCAAACACAAACGGTTTAATCCCGTAACGATCGCGCGCCATAAAGAGCGCATCCTGCCCACGGTCATAGAGGACAAAGGCCCACATTCCGTTAAAGCGGTGCAGGCATTCCGTTCCCCAGGCGTCATAGGCTTTTAAAATCACCTCGGTGTCACTTTCCGTTTGAAAGTGATATCCCTTAGACGATAGCTGCTCGCGAAGTTCGACGTAGTTGTAAATTTCGCCGTTATACACCAGCACGTTCCCGTTGCTGGCGTCGTGCATCGGCTGGTTCGATCGCGGATTGAGATCCAGAATACTGAGGCGGGCGTGCGCCAACCCCAGGCCCGGCTCAGTGTACACGGCCTGATGATCCGGGCCACGGTGGCGAATCTCCTGGATCATGTTCCAGAGGTGGGCTTCATTGGGCTGAAACTGTCTATCGCGAGTAAATTGTCCTGCAATGCCACACATGAACGCGGTATCCTATTGCACACGACAGCACTACACTTGTTGTAACTGATGGTAGCGACCTTCCAGGGCCATTAAGGCTTCGTGGGTGCCGCTTTCCACAATACAGCCCGCCTCCAGCACAATAATTCGGCTTGCCATGCGAACGGTGGACAGCCGATGCGCAATCATCACCACCGTTCGGCCGGTCATCAAACGGCGGAGTGTTTGCTGAAGGCGTGCCTCGGTCGTATTGTCCAGGGCGCTGGTGGCCTCGTCCAAAATTAACAGCGGGGCGTTCTTCAAAAATGCACGGGCAATGGCCACCCGCTGGCGCTGCCCGCCAGAGAGCTTGACCCCGTTCTCACCCACCGGGGTTTCAAACCCCTGGGGTTGGGCCATAATCCAGTCGTACAAAACCGCCTGCTTGGCCGCCTCTTCCACCGCCTCATCCGTCGCATCCAGGCGGCCCAGGCGAATGTTTTCCGCCAGCGTGCCATCAAAAATAGTGGTGTCCTGGCTCACCAGGGCCATTTGTTGGCGCAGCGACAGTGTTTGATAATTTCGTAAATCTATTCCGTTGTATAAAATGCGTCCCTCGGTCGGATCCATAAAGCGGGCCATCAAATCGGCCAGGGTGGATTTTCCGCCCCCACTGCCACCAACAATCGCCAGAACCTCTCCTTGAGACAGCGTTAGGTGAATGTGGCGCAAGACGGGCCGGTCGGCATCGTAGGCAAAAGAAACGTTCTCCAGCACAAGATTTTCCAGGGGGCCTGCAATCTCGCCGCTGGTGGCGTTTTCATCAAACGCCGGACGAACATCCACCTTTTCAAACACCCGTTGGGCTGGCGCCATCGTGCGATGAATGGCGCTCCATTGAGAGGCCAGTTCCTTCATCGGCTCGTAGGCCATTGCCAAGGCCAGCAAAAACGAAACCAGGTCTCCAGGGGTCATTTGGCCGGACTGAACCGCCCATCCACCGGCAATGAGCACCACAGAGAGACCAATGGCCGCCACCAGATGAATCAGCGGACGAATGAGAATCAGCGCCGTGGCAATCCCCATACTGGTGGTAAACCCTTCGCTCAGCGCATGCCGAAATCGCTGTAAAAACAAGGGTTGCAGCGTAAAGAGCTTAATGACCTTCATGCAGCGCACGTTGTTGGAAAACACGTCCAGCAGATGACTGGTGGTGTTCTGTAGCTGATGATCCAACTGCTGAATGCGCTGGCTGAGACGCCGAACCGGCCAGGCCAACAGCACAACAACCGTTACGGACAAGCACGCATATAGCGGGTTTCGGTAAACAAGCACCCCAAACAGCAGCAGCAGCTTGGACGCCTGAATGACGACCTCTTTCAGGTGGGTTACCACCGCCACCTGAAGCACGGCCGGATCCTGAAAATAGCGACTGATAAACGTTCCGGTGGAGGCCCGCTGGTAGTAGTCCAGCGTCATTCGGCTTAAACGGTCGTAGAGTTGCAGGCGCAGGTCTCGAATAATGGCATTGCCCAAATAACTGGCCTGATACTGACTGATATACTCAAAAATTCCCTGGAGCACAGCGGCCAGCACCAAGGCCACTGGAATCCACAGCAACCAGTCCGCCCGACCCGCCTGAAGGCCTTGATCCACCAAGGTGCCCGATAGAAAAGCCGTTGCACCCTGAAGGGCAGATCCTGGCAGCGAAGCCAGAACCGTCCAGATGAACCGCCCCCGATAGTTCAGCAGGTAGCCCAGCAGGCGCCGGTACTGCCGAAAACTGTTGACCGATGGCGCACCCCGAACACGTCGTCCACCGTCCGTAGACCTTTGTGTAGAAACCGGCTTAACCAACGTGTGGACTCCACTGTGGATACAGACAAACTGAGGTTCAACCTCTACCCGGCAGCCAGTATGGTAAAACCAGGCACTTGCCGGTTATAGCACGATTCCCCAAGCCAGGTCGATCGCCTGGACGAAATCGTAACAACCCCTATCCCCGCAAACAACCTGCTGCGTCCGCCTGCTTCTGGCAGAGGAAGGCCTTCCGTGATGGTTTATATGGGGTTTAAGGGAGGACGATGCCGTTATTTACTTCCCTTGGACTGTCTGCCCGAAGCGGTTTTACGGCTAACAGAAGCACCTTTGGCCTTGCCAACAGTGGAGCCACCCGATTTTGATGCGCTGCCCACCGCAGCCGGGCTCTTTTTACTGCCCGTTTTAGCACCTGCCTTCGTGCCTGTTGTTTTGCCTGCGGCCTTATCGGCTTCCTCTCGCCCGAGTTTGGCCTCAATCAGTTCAATGGCCTGCTCCAGCGTGACCGATTCTGGATCCGTCCCCTTGGGCAGGGTAACATTCAGTTTTTGGTAATGAATGTAAAAGCCAAAGCGGCCCTTCTGCACCGTGACCGGGTGTTTCTTGTGCTCTCCAAGCGGCAGGGTCTTTTTACCGCTCTGGGCAATCAACTCCAGCGCCCGAGGCAGATCAACCGTCAGCACATTGTCTTCCTTTTTAAGCGAAACAAAGGTGCTGGCCATCTTAACATAGGGGCCAAAGCGTCCCAGGCCCGCATAAATCAACTCGCCACTCTCTGGGTGGGGCCCCAATTCTCGCGGAAGGGCTAGCAGGGCCAAGGCTTTCTCCAGGGTGACTTCCCCAGGCGGTAAATCCCTGGGCAAGGAAACCCGCTTGGGCTTGACCTTGGGCGTTTTTTTTCGGGTTTTCTTGGCCTTGGTTGCCTTTTTGCCGTTTTCATCACCCGAGGCCTCCTCGGCTGGCTTTTCGTCCGTTTCAGTGGCTTCTGCTTCGCCCAGCTGTACGTAGTAGCCGTAGGGGCCACGGTTTAAACTGACCGGCTTTCCGCTGTCTGGGTCTTCGCCCAGGTGGGTGGGGCCTGCCGCCGTAAAGTCTTCTGTACCACCTTCGCCCGCCTGTCCACCATCCATGACCTTAAACTGGCGCGTGAGTTTACAGGTTGGATAGTTGGAACAGCCAATAAAACCGCCAAATCGGCCCAACTTTAGGGCCAGGCGACCCGTTTGGCAGGCCGGGCACTGCCTCGGATCGGATCCATCCGGCAGGGCAGGGAAAAAGTGATTGGCCAACGCCGCATCCAGCGTATCCAGCACCTGACTGATGGTTAAGTCCTTGGTTCCGTCAATGGCCTGCTTAAACTGGCCCCAAAACTCTCGTAGCACGGCCTGCCACTGGAGTCGCTGCTCGGTTATTTCATCCAACTGGGTTTCCAGGTCCGCCGTGTAGTGATACTGCACGTATTTTTCAAAAAAGTTGGTTAAAAACGTGGTGACCAAACGGCCCCGCACTTCCGGCGTGAACCGACGGCTCTCCATCGTCACGTAGTTCCGATCCTGGAGAATGCGAATAATACTGGCGTAAGTGGAAGGACGGCCAATGCCCAGTTCTTCCAGGCGTTTTACCAGGCTGGCTTCGGTAAAGCGCGGCGGGGGCTTGGTAAAGTGCTGTTCCGGCAGCACGGCCAAACGGGTTAAGTCCTGTCCCACTTCCATTTTAGGAAGCCGACGGTCCTCCTCGCCCCCTTCCTGGCTCTCTTCTGACGAATCGTCGCGACCTTCTTGGTACAGGCGGTAAAAACCGTCGAAAACCACCACGGAACCCGTCGCACGGACTACGGCGGCCTGATCGTGGGTGACAATATCCACACTCACCTGGTCCAGCACCGCATTTTCCATTTGGCTGGCCAGCGCCCGCTTCCAGATCAGTTCGTACAGCTTGAACTGATCTTCTGTTAAGTACGTGCGCACATCCCCGGGTTTACGAAAAATATCCGTGGGACGAATGGCCTCGTGCGCCTCTTGTGCGTTTTTTGCTTTGGATTTGTATGTGCGCGGGCTGGGCGGTAGGTAGTTGGGGCCATAATCCTGACGAATGAACTGCCGCATGGCCTGCACGGCCTCTTCCGACAGGTTGACGCCATCGGTTCTCATATAGGTGATTAAACCCACCTGTTCGCCACCCAGATTGACGCCTTCGTATAACTTTTGCGCAACCTGCATGGTGCGAGAGGCGCCAAAGCCCAGCTTTCGAGAGGCTTCCTGCTGAAGGGTAGAAGTAATAAACGGCGGCTGCGGATTGCGCCGAACCGTTTTCGGTTCGATGCTCTTAACCCGGTAAGCGGCCTGCTCCAGCACATCCACCGCCCGCTGAGCGTCCTGCTGGTTGCCCAGGGTGAGCCGATCGATTTTTTGGCCGTTGAACTGAACCAGGTGCGCGGTAAACGTTTGCGCCTGTGGCGTTTGCAGTTTTACATCCACAGACCAGTATTCCTGGGTTTTAAAGTCTTCTATCTCGGCCTCTCGCTCACAAATTAAGCGTAACGCCACAGATTGGACCCGGCCTGCCGAACGACTGCCCGGAAGCTTTCTCCACAATACGGGCGACAGGGTAAAACCCACCAGATAATCGAGCGCGCGACGGGCCATGTAGGCATCCACCAGGGCGTTGTCAATGTCTCGCGGGGCATTCATGGCGGCCAGCACGGCTTTTTTAGTAATTTCGTTAAAAACCACGCGCCGCACCGGCTTGGCATCCACCACACCGGCCGCTTTCAGCACTTCCAGTACGTGCCAGGAAATGGCCTCTCCTTCCCGGTCCGGGTCGGTGGCCAGAATGAGCGCGTCTGCCTTTTTCACTTCGCGGGCAATTTCATCCACCCGCTTTTTGGCCTTGGGCTCCATGTCCCAAAGCATTGCAAAGTCCTGATCCGGATCGACGGACCCGTTTTTGGCTGGCAGATCCCGAATGTGGCCGTAACTGGCCAGAACGGTGTAATCTTTCCCCAAATATTTGTTGATTGTTTCCGCTTTGGCGGGAGATTCTACAATAACAACCTGTTTTGACATTCAGTGGGCTCTGCCTTAAGCGTGGATGCTAACAACGGAGAGTGCGGACATTCGTACCAGTCAATTGAACGAAACTGTTAACTTATACCACGGCTTGTCAAGCTGTTACCAGATGAGGGCAATATCTCCCGATTTTACAATTTAGGTTACAAGGGGCGGTTACATGGGCGCCCGCAATGGCGACGCAGAGAGAGGAGAGAGAGAGTGTGTGTGTGTGTGGCCCCCCGCCGATGGATTCGCCCTGCCAAAGCAAGGCAATGCATAAAGCGATGCACAAAGGTATGATGCTTTCGTACTTGTCTTTTGGGGTGGCTTCCTTTTCAATAGCGGAGTATTTCGGTGTTTTTTGGGCAACGCCGCCTTTCCTGAATCCAAAAACGGGTTGTAAAAATAGCCCTGTTTTCCTGTTGAGGTTGTGAGCAGACTATCTGGAAAAGGATCTTCGTTTACCGCATGCAATTACCATCGCGTGTATCGTACAAGCCATTGTCTCAGCCAATTTCGGCCATACAGACCTTGCCAGCGTACCATCTGCGCTTTGGGGTCATTGAGCGCGCAGGTCGTGAGTCGCCAGACCCAGAGTCATCTCCAGAGCCATCCCCAGAGAAAGATCCGAAGCATACAGACACCTTTGAGCGCCATTCGCCAGAGACGTTGCCAGAAGACCGCTCCACGCAGGACCGTTTATCACTATCCAACTCCTCCGGCAGGGACTACAGCCCGGATTTTCATCGCACTGTTCGGCAACTTAATACGGGGGGCTTTCTTTTTCTGGGCCTGCTAAGTGCCGGGCTTGTAAGCATTTTGGGTATGACGGCTTTTGGCGGTGGACATTCGACTGTTCAGGGAGAGGGGTTGGAGCCGTGCCCGGCCGACTTGACAACAGAAACCCTCAAGCAGGGCGATGTGCCCGACTGCTTGCTAACGGCCAAGCAGCAGGCCGCCTTAATGCGCCAGATGCAGGAAGAATTCCAGCAACAACTGCTGGCCGAACGCACCAGACACCCATCCCCACATTTAACGGAAACCGTGCCACCCAACGCGGCCGTGGCGCAGGCCCCCAGAACCGCACCGGATCTGTCGGCGCCCACCCTGCCACAGCCCAATGCACAACCGAACGCCTCCGTTAGTCCCAATCCGCAACCGACGACTGCCGCGCCCGTGGCCCCGGTATTAACCAGCGGAAAACTGCAACCCCGAACTGAACTGGTGGCCAAGCTGGCGGTAAAAGGCCAGGAGACGCAGAACGCGCTGATGGAGGTGGACTCGACCCCCAGTGGCCGGGCGCTGATTAACTATGTGGTGCAGTGCTCGGATCGAATTCAGCAGCACAGCCAACGCATTATTGACATTACCGAGAACCGGCAAAACAACGCCTCCTGGAATCCGGGCAAGCTAACCATTACCTTGGGCACGGGCATGCCGGAGGCGGATCTTCCAACCTACCGCGCACAACCGCGCTATAACGTGTTGGCGCACGAACTAACCCACGCGGCCCTGTTCTGTAGTGTTTTGGAAGAGGTGCTGACCAGCCAGAGCTCTGGCCAGTTGCAGCGGGCCATGCAAATGAAAGATTCTCTGTTCAGTGGCCTGGAAGAGTTTCTGTGCGATTTCCCGGCGTGGCGCGTGTATTATGAACTGCGTGGGGAAACGTACGATTACGACAAGGTGCTAAACAGCATTGTCACCAACCGGGTACATCCTCAGGGAGGCTCTTTGCAGGGTTACATAGACAAACGCGGCAACCGACGCGGAGGAGCCAGAGACATTCGAGAGGAGCTACTCAACTACGCCCAAAAAATGGTGGACCCTCAAACCAAGACGGCGGTTCTTCCCGCTGACTGGTTTCCTAAAATCAAAAACACCCTGCAACAGGCCGAGCAGATTACCTCCACGGCCACGGGCCAAATTGCAACCGATCCCTCCGCTGCACCGGGAACTACACCGGGCCGTTCATCCCGAAGGGAACTCCCGCAGCAGCCCTTACCTCCGCCGGTGGATCCATTTTCACGGCCGCGACGTTTTTAAACAGTTGGCTTGCTTGCATCTTGCGTGTGTTCTCCATAGAGTAGCGGTCGGTAACCATTGTTTTACCGTATCGTTTCCCGTATTGTTGTTCGCATCCGTTTTTTAGGTTTTGCGCTGACGTTTTCTGCCGATTCGACCTCTCAAACGATCATCGGCAACCGTGTCGCCAATCCGTTTATGGCGACAAATGGCGGCAAGCAATTAATGGGCTCAAAGACGACCCTGTTGTGTTGGAGGAACTCCGTATGTTGACATCCGAGCAAACGTCCAATCTTCATCCAGAGGCGGACGAAACCCCTGCGGATTTTTGTCGGGGCCTGCTGGCCGGGCAAACCGGTATTATTTTTGGCGTGGCGCACAAGTCCAGCATTGCCTGGGCCATTGCCCAGTCGTTATCGGCGGCGGGGATGCGGCTGGCCTTTACCTACCAGGGCGAACGTTTGGAAGAAAACGTGCGAGAACTGGCCGGTACGCTGGAAGGCGCTTTGATTTTGCCCTGCGATGTGACGGATGATGCGCAGATAGAACAGGTGTTTGGTGCGCTGCGGGAAGAGTTTGGCCGCTTGGATACGCTGGTGCATAGCGTTGCGTTTGCCAAAAAAGAGGACTTGTCCGGCGCGTTTTCCGAGACGTCTCGCGATGGTTACCTGCTGGCTCAAAACATCAGCGCGTACTCGTTAACCGCCCTCACTCGCCACGCCGTGCCAATGTTTGAGCAATCCGGTGGCGGCAGCGTGATTACACTGACCTACCTGGGTGGCGAACGGGTGGTGAAGAATTACAACGTGATGGGTGTGGCCAAGGCCGCGCTGGAAATGAGCGTGCGTTACCTGGCCGCGGATTTGGGCCCGAAAAACATTCGGGTCAATGCCATTTCCGCCGGGCCTATTAAAACACTGGCGGCCCGGGGCATTAGTGGATTTTCCACCATTACGGATCATATGAAGGAAGTGGCCCCCCTGCGCCGCAACGTGGAAGCTCGCGAAGTGGGCGATACGGCTCTGTTTTTGGCCAGCCCGTTGTCTCGTGGCATTACGGGCGAAGTCATTCACGTTGACGCCGGTTTCCACGCCCTGGCCTTTTAGCTTGCCCCCCTATGCGATGGATTGAGATCCGCGGCGCTCGGGTGAACAACCTGAAGTCGCTTTGCTGCAAAATTCCACACGACCGGCTGACGGTGATTACCGGCCCTTCCGGCTCGGGCAAGTCATCGTTGGCTTTTGACACGCTGTATGCGGAAGGCCAACGACGCTATATCGAGTCAATGTCTGCCTACGCCCGCCAGTTTTTAGAGCGGATTCAAAAGCCGGACGTGGAGCATATTAGCCACATTTTGCCAGCCATTGCGCTGGAGCAGAAAAACCGGGTTAAAAATGCCCGTTCCACGGTGGGCACCGCCACCGATGTGGATGATCTGCTCCGGCTTTGGTTTGCTCGGCTGGGCCAAACGCATTGCCACCACTGTGGTGGCCAGAGAGTTCAGTTGGTGACGGCAGACACCGTCAGCAATCTTCTGGCGGAATCCTTACAGCAAACGGAACGAGGTAGCCTGCGGCTGGTCATTACCGCGCCGGTTCGCCTGTCCGTTGACTGTACGCTGGCTGACCTGGTTGAGAAAGGCTTCTTTCGCTACCAGGACCAAGCAGGGGCCTTGACTGAGTTCTCGGCAGATCCCACCAGTGTGCCGGAACCCATCCGGGACGGGACGGAACCGCTTGCGGTGGTGATTGATCGACTGGCGCTTAAACGGTCCGCCTCTGGCGTGCTGGATACCGGGACCCGGCAGCGTTTACGAGAGGCGGTGGACAGTGCTTTTCGCCTTACAAAAGGCCGGGTAACGCTTTGGAATGTATCCCAGGAAAATTCGTCTCCGCAGCCCGAGGCCGAGCCCACTGTACGCCCAATGCAAACCTTCCAGCAGGGCTATTCCTGCCCGGATTGCGGCGCGACACACAAGGCGCCCACGCCCGAGCTGTTTTCGTTCAATCACCCCACGGGGGCCTGTCCCACCTGCGAAGGTTTCGGGCGGATTATGGGCCTGGATATGGACCGGGTCATTCCCAACAAGGAGCTTAGCCTTTCTGGCGGAGCCATTCATCCGTTTACCACGCCCGCCAACCAGGAACTCCAAGCCATGCTGGAGCAGGAAGCTCGCCAGCAGGGGGTTCGGCTGAACGTGCCCTACCGGGAGCTGACGGACGAAGAGCGCCAGTTTGTGATGAATGGCGGGGGCGGTCAGTACCCCGGTATCCGGCCCTTTTTTGAATGGCTGGAAAGCAAACGATACAAGGTCCATGTGCGAATGACCCTGGCCCGTTATCGTGGTTTTTACGAGTGCCCCGACTGCCAGGGGGCGCGGATTCGCCCGGAAGGCCTTCGGGTTTATTTTCGTGGCAAGCACTATGCCGATTTACAACAGATGCCAAGCCACGCGCTGCTTCATTTTTTCGAATCGCTTGCCCTTAGCGAGACGGAACAGGCCATTGCGCACCGTCTCTTGCCCGATATCCTCAGCCGCCTACGCTACCTGAACCAGGTGGGGCTGGGCTACCTGACGCTCGGGCGTGCATCTCGAACCCTGTCAGGTGGTGAATCGCAGCGGATTCATTTGGCTGCGGCCTTGGGCACGATGCTGACGGATACCCTGTATGTGCTGGATGAACCGACGGTCGGTCTCCACGCGCGGGATACCGACCGGCTGCTCCAGGTGTTGAAATCCTTAAGAGACCACGGCAACACGCTGGTGGTGGTGGAGCACGACCCGGATGTGATTCGCGGAGCGGATCATCTGATTGATATTGGCCCCGGCAGTGGCGAGCAGGGCGGGCGCATTGTCTATGAGGGAGATGTGGCCGGATTGCTCACCACGGGCTATTCCGCCACCGCGTGCTACTTGCGCGGGGAGTCTTTGCCTCAGGGGCTGGTTTCGCAGCCACGGCCCGCCAGTCCCGCCTCTGCGCCCGTGGTCATTCGGCGCGCCCAGGGCAACAATCTTCAGGGAGTTACCGCAACCATTCCAAGCGGTCAACTGGTCTGTGTGACAGGCGTTTCCGGCTCAGGGAAATCCACCCTCATCAAGCAAACGCTCTTTGCCCTGTACGAGCAGTCTCAAAGCCGTTTACCCAGCGAAACCCCCGCCCCGTGCGATGCCATTGAGGGTTTGGAACAGTTTGCCGAAGTGATTTTGGTGGATCAAAGCCCGCCGGGCCGCTCCTTGCGCTCAAACCCGGTCACCTACGTAAAGGCCTACGACGACATTCGGACCTTGTTGGCCCAAACCCGGCAGGCCCAAACACAGGGCATCACGGCTTCGGATTTTTCGTTCAACACGGTGGGCGGGCGCTGCGAAACCTGCGAAGGGCTGGGAACGGTTACCGTGGACATGCAGTTTATGGCCGATGTGGAAATGGTGTGCCCGGATTGCCACGGAAAACGCTTTACCCCGGGGGTGCTGGCCATTGAATGGATGGAGAAAAACATTTTCGACATCCTTCAGTTAACGGTCGCGTCGGCGTTGGAGTTTTTTCAAACCCAGCCTAAAATCGTGCGGAAGCTCCAACCTTTGGTGAACATTGGCCTGGGCTACCTGCGCTTGGGTCAGTCTACGGCCACACTTTCCGGCGGGGAGGCGCAACGGCTTAAGCTGTGCAGCTATCTTCAGTCGGCAGCGCCCGCAGAACCCAAGGCTGTGCGTGGAAAAACGGCTAATAAAGCGGTTACAGTGGCGCAACAGCCCAACCTGTTTTTGTTTGATGAGCCAACCACCGGCCTGCATATGGCGGATGTGGACGTGCTGATGGGAGCGTTTCGTCAGCTGATTGCCGCCGGACATTCCGTGGTGGTGATTGAACACAACCTGGATGTGATTGCCCAGGCAGACACCGTGTTAGACCTTGGCCCCGGCGGTGGAGAGCAGGGCGGGCAGTTGGTTTTTTGCGGTTCCGTGGCAGCTCTCTGCCAAGACCAGAACAGCGTTACAGGCGCCTACCTGCAAAAGCACCTTCAGGCCAGGCAAGGGTGTGCGGCCCCGGTTGGCTAGCTCGTGTCGATATTCGGCGTCTTCACGGGCATTTTCGGTGTTGTTGCCTTCAATGCCTGTAGCAACCAACCTTCGGTTTGCTTTGCTCAAACTCTTGCCAAAAGGCCCTACTTTTTGCGCCAACAGTATTTTTTCGCTATGCTCAACGTATTATTAACCTGCCTGTAGGAAATGTGTTCCCCGATGAGACTTGCCAAAATGATCGCCACGGTTGGCCCAGCCAGCCGTTCCCCAGAAGTGATGAAAGCGCTGATTGAAGCCGGTGTGGATGTGTTCCGCCTTAACTTTTCTCATGCGCAACAGTACGAAACGTTGGCAGAGACCGTGCGGCAAATCCGAGAGCTCTCCGCCTCGCTGAACCGAACAGTGGCCATTTTGGGCGATTTGCAGGGGCCTAAATTTCGCGTGGGAACCTTTGTGGATCATGAGCCCATTTCGTTAACAAACGGCAGTTTGGTCCGCCTTGCCTACGACCGGGAGCCTGGAGACCCGGAGCAGATTAACACGCCCAGCCAAGAGTTGTTGGAATCCCTGGTGGAAGGTAGCCAGATACTGCTGGATGATGGCAACTTGGAGCTGACCGTCGTGGAACGTGTCAGTCCACACAAAGTGGTGTGCCGCGTGGAAGTCGGGGGCCTACTAAAGGAGAAAAAGGGCATTAACGTGCCCGGGGTTAAAATCAACATTCCCGCCATGACGGAAAAAGACCGGGAGGACGCCCGCTTTGCCCTGTCTGTTGGGGTGGATTGGTTGGCGTTGTCCTTTGTGCAGCAGGCAGCCGATGTGGATGAACTGCGCCAGTTCTTGATCGACTCCGGGGCAACGGAAACCACGATTCCCGGCCTGGTGGCCAAAATTGAAAAGCCCAATGCCCTGTTGGATATTGACGCGATTCTTCTGACAGCCGATGCCATTATGGTTGCCCGTGGAGATCTTGGCGTGGAGCTGCGGCCCGAATGTGTTCCTGTGACCCAGAAGCTTTTGATTGCCAAAGCCAACGAGTATGAAAAGCCCGTAATTACCGCCACGCAAATGCTGGAGTCGATGATCCAGTCGCCCACGCCCACCCGGGCGGAAGTGTCTGACGTGGCCAACGCCGTGATTGATGGCAGCGATGCCGTGATGCTGTCTGCCGAAACGGCGGTGGGACAGTACCCGGTAGAGGCGGTTAAGGTGATGGCCCGGATTATTATTGAGGCGGAAAAACAGCTCCCCATCTGGCACCGGGAAGACAGCCGCAGCCGGTTGATGATGGAGCCGGATGCCATACATGGGCTGGAATTCCATGAAACCATCGCCCGCACGGCGGCCCTGGCCGCGCAGCGAGCAAACGCTGACGCAATTGTAGTTCTCTCTATGTCGGGTCGAATGGCCACCCGGGTCTCCAAATGCAAGCCGCATCGGCCCATTTTGGCCCTGGCCCCGGATGCCCGCATTTGTCGAAAAATGACGCTGCTGTGGGGCGTGTACCCACTCCTGGTGTCGCCGGTGGATAATTCGGATGAAATGCTGCACCAGGCGGAACTGGCCATTGCGCGCTACAATTACTTAAGCACCGATGCCCCGATTGTCTTTTGCGCGGGCAAGACGCCGCTGCCGGGCCTTTCCAACACCCTCAAGCTGTACCGCTACGGTACGGCCACCCGCCAAAAAATGGCGTTGGAAACCTGCAACGTATAGCAGTCCCCATCGTTCCTGCCCGAGAAGGCGCTTTTTGCACAGAGCTGCTGGCTGGGGCGGTGCCATGTTGCTACGGTTGTGGGCGTTGGGCCGAAAAGAGTGCTTTGCAAATATGTTGAACCCAATAAACAAGGGTTCGGATACCCCAGATCATGTTTCCACAGGTCACACTTTTAAATGGATGGGCGTCATACTGTTCATCAGCATCCTTTACGGCTTGTTTAAGCGTTGTATGCAATACCCGAAACACATTGGACGCTTTGCCGGGTTTACCAGAGGTTGATTGACCGCAAAAGCGATCCGTTTCTGGAGCGGTCACAAGTTTATCGTTCACACGCATTCGTGAGGCGCTTTGCCTCCCTTTGGGCGCTGAATAAAATGAGGGAAACGGTTGGTAGACAGGCTGATCCATTGCAATCAATCCGCATTCTTCGGGTTTTGTATCGGTTTTACGCTGTGTGGAGCTGCTTCAAAAACGTGCCACCAGGCAACAAGAGCGGCCCCGGCCACAAAGCCACCCAGGTGGCCCCATACATCCACCACGTCCATCATTTGCCAGTTAAGCAAGGTTAAAATGAGCACGTAACCCAAAGCGCCCTGTAGGCTTTTAAAAAACGCCCTCCAGGGCTGAAGCCCCCGCAATGCCTGAAGACCTTCCTGAAGCAGCGCACGACTGATAAAAGCCCCTGTCAGTCCGTAGGTAATGCCGGAAGCCCCCATACTAAAGTGATCGGGCGTCAGCAGGCTTACCGCAATGGTTCCAGCCTGGGCCACCAGCATCAGTGCGAGCATTCGCCAGAAACCGAGATCTCGCTCCAGTAAGTGGCCCATAATGAGTAAACTCACCAGGTTGTTGAACAGGTGGGCCTCATTGGCGTGGAGTAGCGCCGCCGTGCCAGCTCGCCAAAACTCTCCAGAGAGAAACAACGTTTTGTGAAAAGACCCCAAAATAAGCCAGAACGACGGCGTGTCCCTGAGGCAAGTTGCAGCTACAGGAACAGCGTCCTTCCAGAATGGCAAAAAGCATTCCAACGGGTTCTGTGCATTGCAAGATACAGACCAAACAATCGGATGCGTTAAGCAAAAGACGATAAGCAAAAGCGCACTGAGGCTCAGCGTAGCCCAGGCAATTTGATAGCCTGATTTAGTCCTCTGAAGCTGCACAGGCTGGTGGGGGTCGGGGCTCAGGTGAGCATCATCATCCATCGGAAAAAGGCCCTGCAAGTTGCCGGTTATACAACTGCCATAATACCTGTCTGCCCAGGGGCTGGCCAGTCCTTTAACTCAAAGGTATGATGGGACAAACAGCCCGGGCTCAACCGCATTTTTTCACCGAGTTCTTTCTCCATTCCCAAATTTACAAGGAAGTTTCTTCATTGTGTCTGGTGCATCGCTGACTCATGCCCAACCCCTATACGCTCCATTTCAGGCAGGTTTAACGGATTGGCCCACCAGTATTTATATTCATGTGCCGTTTTGCCAGTCTCGGTGTATTTATTGCGATTTTTACGTGGTACTGGCCAAATATGGCGGGCAAGAGGCATTTGTTAACGCGCTGTGCCAGGAAATGACGCAACGCTTTGGCCCGCCACGCCACACGCCGATTACTCTAAAAAGCTTGTATGTGGGGGGCGGAACGCCATCCTTACTGACGCCAAAACACTATCAAAAAATTTTGGATCACCTCAGCGCCTGGTACGGAATAGATTCACAGACGGAAGTGACTCTGGAAGCCAACCCATCCTCAGGACCAGAGGCGGAATATTTTGCTCGGCGTGCGGATAAGAATGCGGAGACATCTTTTTCACACGCCCACGACAGAGAAACAGCTCAAAGCACCGAAGCGCATCCAGAGCAATTGACCGCCTGGCTCAGCGAATATCGTCGGGTTGGGTTTAATCGGCTCAGTATCGGGGTGCAAAGCCTGGTCGATCGGGAACTCCAGGCGCTGAGTCGTAGCCACCGCAGCGCCACAGTGGCGCGCTTTGTGCAGGCGGCCAAGCAGGCGGGCTTTGCCAACCTGTCTCTGGACTTTATGTACGGCATACCGCACCAAAGCCTGGAAAGTTGGCAGCAAACCCTAACGGCTCTCGACGCGCTCAACGTGCCCCACATCTCTTTGTACGGCCTACACGTGGCCTCTCGTACGCCACTAGCACGCCTGCTGCCCACCGGAGCCTACCCGCTACCCGACGATGAAACCACCGTGGCCATGTACCACTTGGCACTGGAAACCCTTTCTTGCGCGGGGTTTCAGTGGTATGAGTTTAGTAATCTGGCCCGCCCGGGTTTTGCCTCTGTCCACAATCCGGTTTATTGGCGTTGCGAAAACTACTGGGCCTTGGGCCCCAGCGCGCACGGCTACCTGAGCCCCACGCGTTATGTGGTGGCGGCAGATCTCTCCCGTTATTTGGAGGATCCTTGCGGTGGCGATACGTTTGAACACTACAGCGCCCAGCAACAGTTGGAAAACGCCCTGATTTTCGGACTTCGACAGGCGGAAGGCGTCCATTTGCCGAGTTTGGAAAAGCGCTTTGGGGTGGACGTTGCCCGTCGTTACGGTTCGGCCATGCAAACCTACCTGGATGCCGGTTGGCTGCTCTTTGAGCAGGACCGTTGGCGGATCACTCCGGCGGGAATTTCGATGAGCAACAGCATTTTGGCAGAGTTTATTGAGCTGGAGCCCTAGGCCGTGTTGAAGCCCCAACCGGGGTTGCTTTCGTGTTAAGGTTAACCGGCTTGCAACTCAAGCGTCTAGTCGTCTTGTCGTGCCGCAATACCGGTAGGCACAGCCCCCTACGTTGAATTTTACTCTCTCATGAACCGTCACTCCCACCTTTCCTCAGCGCGCCTGGCCACACATCAGCAGTGGATGCGTTTGGCGCTGGAACAGGCGGCCAAGGCCCTGCCGACCGATGTTCCGGTTGGGGCAATGTTGGTGCAAACGACTACCGGCCGCTGTATTGCTTCGGGTTACAACCGGCGAGAGTTTTCTGCCAGCCCCACGGCGCATGCGGAACTGCTGGTGCTTGAGCGCGCCGCACAACAGTTGGGCCGCTGGCGCCTGAGCGATTGCACCCTTTACGTGACCCTGGAGCCCTGCCCGATGTGCGCCAGTGCGATGCGTCAGGCCAGGTTGGGGCAACTGGTGTTTGGCGCCGCCGATGTGATGTTGGGTGCGGCCGGGTCGCGGTATAATTTATTGCAGGACCCTGCCCCCTTGCCCGCCGTTCCGGTACTGGCCGGTGTTTTAGAAGCGCCCTGTCGGCAGTTGTTGCAGGCCAGCTTTTTACCCCAGCGCAAGGCGCACGCCTTGCCAAGCAGTGAACCGTATAGAGATTGCGATGTTTGAACATTACTTTACGCTGGAAGAAGCCGCCCGCCTGCTGCCTATGGTGCGCCGGGTGTTTGAGGAAACCCACGAGGAACTGAAAAACGTTCAGGATGATATTGTGCTGTCTCAGCGAATTTTGCTGACCCGCAAGCGCGAAGGCCAGGAGCCTCCGGCCGAAGCAGTGGCCCTGTTGGAGCGTAAAATCTCTCATTACGAAAAACGTCTGGAACACTGGCTGAGCCAGTTGACGGATCGCGGCATTCTGGTGAAAGATGTCAGTCGTGGGCTGATCGATTTTCCGTACCGGGCCGCCGATGGCAGCGAATACCTGTTGTGCTGGGAATTGGCCGATGACGACAGCCTGCTGTACTTTCACGGGCTGGAGGAGGGCTATCGCGGGAGACGTCCCATTACCCTGCTCCCGGATTAAAGCCGTACCCTATAACCACGTGGTGAAGACATTCAGCGTCCTCACAGGCGTTTTTGCTGTTGTTGCGGTGGAGGGCCCGCCCCAGTCAATGAGTTCAGTCTAAACCCCTATTGCCGCGCTCCTTACACCGACAAACTGCTCCGCGAAAACATTGAATTTCAGCACGAGCTATGCTCCCTTACGGAATTTCCCATCACAGGCCGTGTCCGCGCAATCTTTAATCTGTTTGGAATGTTGAAGGGTTTCCAGCGGGGTTTGATGTTGGCGTACAACATCACCGTACACGTATTCTTTCATTTGTTGCTTGCTGTAGTTTGTAAACGCTTGCGGGTGCATTTCTGTATAGTGTGCAATATCAAATATCTTATAGGCGTTTTTACGAAACCAATCCCCGTCTTGAGTCATGCTATTGGTAATTACATCAACCAGTTGCCAGTCAGTTTCATTTAACCCATGCCGGTGATCAACATCAAGCACGCGTTCGGCTAACTGCTCAAAGGCGGCGGTTTGTTCATTCACGGCTTTACGCTCCTGCACCAGGGTGAGCTCTTGTCGATTGGTCATTAACCCGCTGTTGATATAGTAATCCACTCGCTGACTAAAACGTTGCTGGGCCCCGGAAAGCATTTTTCCAGACTGTGCCAGATCATAGAGCTGATTGGATATCTCAGGGGCTTCATCAGAAAGTGCTTTGGCTATTTTTTCCAGGCCTTGCGCGTAACGCTCGGTCGCTTCAGCCTGCTCACCAAACCCGGCGGCGGTTTCGCCCAAATCCACCTGGCTGCCATCTTTAAACACGATATTCAACTGCCCATTTGCATTTAAGGCCAGGCGAGCGTTTTCTATCTGTGGGGCAGGGATCAACGGAGAAGGATCGACAGCCGCCTGAGGCTGGGAAGCAGGATGAATAGGGGCATGAATGGAGGACTGTGCTTGCTTTGTGCCGCCGGAAGAGAATTGTACGCCGCGATTCAGCATAGTTTGCAGTTCGGAGCCCAACAAGGATAGCCCTGCAACTGTACCCAGGCAGACAATGCCCAGTAAAATGCAATATTCTCCCAACGATTGTCCTTTGCAGCGCATTTGCAACGGGTTCATTTGCCGCATCCTTCACTGGAGTTCTATCTTTTAGAAGTCGATATTGCTGGCTCCAGATCGAATATCGGATCTGTTGTCAGGAATCCTCAGGAACGTTTGAGCATTTGTTAACAGAATTTGTCGTTGAGAAAATGGCAGGGGATGTCGTTTATTCGCGTTTTGCTCTTTGCTCGGTTCTGGAAACGGCGGGCTGGATGGACAAAGCGTCTGAAGTGTACTATCTTGAGAAGAGTTTACCCGGTAATAGACGGTTATTATTGCTTGCTGTGAATCCTACCCAACCTAAACCCGCAATGCCCACACCCTCGCCTGGCCCATTTCGGCCAAACACCGTCCAAAAACCATCTCTGCCGCCCCCGCGCAGGCACCGATGGAAAAAAGTGCTGTTGTTTTTATCCACGGTATTGCTGTCTACCCTGCTGTTGTTGCTGATTGCTGTTTCCATTTTCGGCCCCAGGCTGGGCTCTTTCTCCAACGTGGATCCCAGAAATATTTTGCAGCTTCCCATTCTGAACGATGATCAGATTGTGTTGCTCATGGGGGTTGATTCCAACCAATTTGTACCTGGCGTGAAAGATGGCTTTCAGGCCACACGCTCCGACACCATGCTGCTGGTTCGGCTAAGCCCGCGCTACAAAACTATTTCGGTGGTCTCCATTCCCAGAGACAGCAAGGTGTTCTTGCCCAACGGCTCGGTGGGTAAAATTAACAGCGCCCACGCCATTGGGGGCGCCGAGTATGCGGTAAAAACCGTCACAACTTCTTTTGGCATTCCGGTCAGTCACTACATGGTTGTGGATCTCAAAGGAATTCGAGACGTGGTGGATGCCGTGGGCGGGGTGGATGTGTATGTGGAAAAGCCCATGCACTACCGAGACCGAACGGCGAAGCTGACCATTGACTTTGAGGTGGGCACCCACCATCTGAACGGCGCCCAGGCAGAGGCTTACCTGCGCTTTCGGCACGATGCCCTGGGTGATATTGGTCGTATTCGGCGCCAGCAGTATTTTCTATCTGCCTTGGCCGATCGGATGAAAGATCCCCTGATGTTGCCCCGTTTGCCCGGCCTGGTTCACACGGTTTCCAAGTACGTTCAAACCGATTTGGAGGCGGGCGATCTGCTAAAAATGGCCGCATTTGCCCGTTCGGTGGATTTGGCCAGTATTCGGACTGCCACAATTCCCGGCAATCCATCGGGTCCGCACAACACGCTGAGCTATTGGATTGTGAACCCAGAGGCAACCCAAAAGCTTCTGGATCATCTGATTCTCAACGTGGGCTCTCATCAGGAGGCCTCTTCGGCTGCCACGGGCGCCCTGCGGGTGGGCATTTTGTACGATCGCACCGTGACCACCCATTTGCCAAACCTGACGGAACGCTTAAAAAACGCGGGCTACGAGGTGCTTTGTCAGCAACCAACCCGGGGGGCCAAAACCCGTATTGTGGAACACAGCTACCACACCACGGATGAAGACTTACAGCGCTTTCGTCGTCATCTTCCAGCGTTGTCCAAGGTGCGCTTGGTGTTTGCCCCGGTAAACACCACGTACGAGTCGGTGGCGTGCGACAGCCGGGCCGATTATACAGTTGTCCTAGGGCAGGATGCCGTGCGGTTCATTTCAAAGGGGAAACACCATGACCACCGATCTGTTGATGTTGCCAGACTGGATGCCACAAGGGGCCAGAAAGACTCCCAGGTCCGCCCAGCGCTTTAGTAGCAAGCCAATGCGCAGTGTTAAGCTGGCCGCCACCTTGGGCGTCGTGGCTACAGCGGTGTTGGGCCTTTTGTGGGCTTTGCCTCCGGTTGTGCAGGCTCAAATTGGTCCGCAACCAGCCCCGGTCAAAGAATCGTTGATTAAGCCCGGCGAAAAGCCAAATTTTGAAACGGTTAAAGAAACCGTCAAAGAATCCCTGAAAAAGATGTTTCTGGCGCCGGTACCCAATGCGGATGGCACCATGGGCGAGGATCCAGAGGCTGCCGCCAAAAAGCCCAGCATGCCCAAAAGTCCGCCATTGTTAACACCCCAGACAGGGCCGGAGGCGGAAATTGCCGAGCCGGAAATTAGTGAGGAAAGCCCACCGCCCGTCAAGTTGGTTCAGGTGGATAATCCCAGCAACGCACTCGGGTTTCGCCATGCGGAAAATCGGTTAAAAGCCTGTGTGGACCTGATGAGCAATGAAAAGTACGAAGCCGCTGATACCTGTTTAACCACCGTGCGCCGTTGGTTGGTGGATGCGACCGAGGGCCACATTAACCTGTATAAAACGCTCAACAAGGTGCCCAGCGCGCGCGCGCAAGCCGAGCTGGAGAAACAACTGGCGCTCAAGTTCGCCACCCTTCGCGATCAGGCGCTGTTTCGCTCCGGGCAACTGTACGTGATTAAAAACGAGCCGCAAAAGGCCACGCGAGAGCTGGTCGAGGTGGTTAAATCCCAACCTCGCAGCGATATGGGGGTCAAAGCCTACGAAATGTTACAATCGATTGGCTTTACCGAAAAACTCCAACTGGTGGAGTAGCGTTCAACCGGTCAAACACGCGCAAGACAGGGAAAGATTATCGAATGCTTGGCTCAGCAGGAACGCCAGCGGCGTTTGGTCCTTCTGGTGAAGTGCCCGTACAACGCATTGGCTATGTTTCTTATCAACTGCGCTGTTGCGTGCCCTTGTCCGGTGGCGGGGTGGCCCGTATCTGTCGGTTTTTTGCCGATTGCCAGGTAAAAATTAGCGATATTCGACTGATTGAATCGCCTCGTCTGCCGGGCGATGGCTTACTGACAATGAGTCTGTTGCTGCCAGAGGGTGATAGCAGTTTGCCAGACAGTTTACTGAAACAGTTGGAATACCTGTTAGCCAATAGCCGTACAGAAAACGCAAATGCCGGGCCTGCGCGGCCCAAGGTGCGTTCGGCTCATACCCCTGTACAGGCGCAATCTTCCGTTTGGCTTGGCCTGCAACTAGAGCGTATGCCCAAAGAGGCTATGCGCCCGTAACGCTGGATGCCTGCTGCTGTTTGCGGTACTCCGAGGTGAGTTGACCCGCAAAGCCCCAGTTATCCGGCTCAATCTCTTCAATAACAATGTGGGTATGCTCTGGCTTTTTATCGAGCACCCGAACCAACGTATCGGTAAACTCCGCGATGATTTGGGCCTTTTGCTCGCGGGTTACCCCATCTCGGGTAATTTTCAGGTTTAAATAAGGCATAATGTAGCGGCATCATCCTTGTAACAGGCTGCTAAAGAAAAAACATCCTAACACAGGAGTTGCTTTCTATGCATAGCCAGTTGTATTTGGCAAGTGCTGGTAGACAGGCGCATTTTTGAGCTAGGATAAAGAGGTTGCCTTCAGAAAAATACAATTGCTCGACTCAATCATCGCAACAATTGCTTGAACGGAAGGCCGTATATATGAGAGTAAAAGAAAGCGTTTTTGGGAGGGTGTGGCCCGATGGGAACACAGGCGTGTCATATGGAAGCAAATCAACAGTCGGAAGTGAAGACCTACGGCAATTATATTGATGGCAAATGGCAGCCATCCGTCAGCGGTAAAACGTTTGAAGACCGGAACCCGGCCAACCCTTCGGACTTGATTGGTCATTTTCCGGCCTCCAACGCGCAAGACATCCAGGCCGCTGTGGCGGCGGCCAAAAAAGCGTTTGATACCTGGCGCCTGGTGCCCGCGCCCAAACGCGCCGAGATTTTATTTCGGGCCGGACAAATTTTAATTGAGCGCAAAGAATCCCTGGCCCGGGAAATGACCCGGGAAATGGGCAAGGTGCTGGCCGAGGCCCGCGGCGACGTGCAAGAAGTAATCGATATGACGTTCTACGCGGCCGGGGAAGGCCGTCGGTTGTTTGGCCACACCACCCCGTCTGAGTTGCAGAACAAATTTGCCATGTCCGTGCGGATGCCCGTGGGGGTTTGCGGCCTGATTACGCCGTGGAATTTCCCGATGGCCATTCCTAGCTGGAAGGTGATGCCTGCCTTGGTGTGTGGCAATACCGTGGTCATTAAGCCCGCCAGCGATACCCCACTGATGACGCTGCGGTTAGTCAAAGTGTTGGAAGAGGCAGGTCTGCCTCCGGGCGTGCTGAACCTGGTGTGCGGTTCTGGCCGGGAGACGGGCGAACCGCTGATGCAGCACCCGGATGTGCGGCTGATTTCCTTTACCGGCTCGTGTGAAGTAGGCCGACATGTGAACGAAATGTGCGCCCCTGGCTTCAAGCGCGTTTCCTTGGAAATGGGTGGCAAGAACGCGGCCATTGTAATGGAAGACGCCAACCTGGATTTGGCGGTGGATGGCATTTTGTGGGGCGCTTTTGGCACCTCGGGCCAGCGCTGTACGGCCACCAGCCGGGTCATTGTTCACCGCGATGTACACGCCGCACTGCGCGATAAGCTGGTGGCGCGAATTGAGACCCTGAAACTTGGCTATGGCTTAAACAGCGGGGTGGACGTGGGCCCTGTGGTAAACGAGGCCGCGATGAACAAAATTTTGGAATACATCCAGATTGGCCAGAGTGAAGGCGCCCAAAAACTTACCGGTGGGGCCCGAGATACGGCGGCAGGCGAAGGTTGGTTTGTGCAACCCACCCTGTTTGACAACGTGACACCAACCATGCGCATTGCCCAGGAAGAAATTTTTGGACCCGTCACGGCGCTAATTCCCGTTGGGAGCTTTGAAGAGGCGATTCGGGTGGCCAATGGCATTGATTTTGGACTATCAACGGCCATTTACACGAAAAACGTCAACCGGGCCTTTACCGCCATGCGCGATCTCGAATCCGGCCTGACCTACATTAACGCCCCCACGATTGGGGCAGAAGTTCACCTGCCGTTTGGTGGGGTAAAGAACACGGGCAACGGCCACCGAGAGGCGGCGGAAACCTGCCTGGATACCTACACCGAATGGAAGGCTGTGTTTGTGGACTACAGCGACAAGCTGCAACGCGCCCAAATCGACGCCGACTAAAACGCAATGTTTGGTTTTCGCCAGCATGCGCTGAACCAAACAGCGTCTCCAGCCTAAACAATGACGATCCTTTGCGTGCCAGCTTTGTCTATTACGCTGCTGTGCATTCAGGGGATCGTCCCCTTTAGTTGGAGGGTCTATGGGCCGATACAGTGAAGAGAGCGATGCTCGACAAGAAACTGAACGAAAAAGCGGTCAATTGGACTGGCGTCTGTTTTTTTGGATTCATCAACTGGTTTTTTTCAAGGGCTTTGCTTTTTTTAGAGCGCGGTTATAATACACGCTTTAATAACGCGCGCACGCTCCTTTCTAGTAACTCAATTCTGGTAACTCTATTATGATTGGTAACTCTATTTTGACTGGCAACTCCATTTTGATAAGTGCAACGGATAGGAAACACCCATGTTCAAAATGACGTTATCCTTGCACCGAGCGCGCGGTTCGGGCTTCAGTTTGGTGGAAGTACTCATCGCCGTTGGGCTGTTGGGCCTGATTGGTGCCTTTACCATTCCCAAGCTGCTGGATGGCGGCACCAAAAACACCCAGTGGAAGCGAATGGCCCAAGCCATGGCGGTTCAGCTCAGCGCCGCATACAGCAACTATAAAATGGACAACACGGTTACGGCTGGGTTTCATGCCGCACTGTTGGGTCCTTACTTTGATAACGTCAAACGAAAAACCAGCGGACTCGTTGACGATCGACCCGGGCAAGGCTCTTTGGATTGCACCTGGGCTGAATGCTACGATATGCACAACGGCGGCACGTTGATTTTGTTCAACGACAACACTTTTGGCGGCACTTCCAGTGAGTTTTTGGTCTATGTTCGCTTCGATCCAGATTCGGTTTACAGCGGTAGTTCAAGCGGGATTGGTAAATCCGTTACCTATTTTTTGTATTACGATGGGAAAATTCGTCCCGAAACCGACGCCAGAGTGGGAGACAGAACTTTTTGGTATGGAGCAGAGGCTGGATGGTCACCGCATACAGCGCCGGTCAACCCATCATACGTGCCAAGCTGGTTTAACTGGAACTAATCCAAACCAGGTTACTTTTAATATTTACCGAAACTCGCCGACATGACTAACCGGTGGGTAATTATGGAAAGTGTGCACATGATGGGCTATCAACGGACGGGTTCGGGCTTCAGTTTGGTGGAAGTACTTATCGCGGTTGGGCTGTTGGGCCTGATTGCCGCGTTTACCATTCCCAAGCTGCTGGATGGCGGAACCAAAAACACCCAGTATCGCAAAGTGGTTCAAGCCGCGAGCGTTATTTTGACTTCTGCCTATGCACAGTACAAGCTAGATAACACGGTTTCAGCCTCAACGAGCAGCATTGATCTAGTACCGTATATGGATAATGTGGAAGTCATCGACAACGCCAGTTTGACAGTAGATGATACTCAGGGGCAACCTAGCGTCTCTTGTGACACAGAGTGGGGCGACGACATTTTGTGCATTCGCATGAAGAATGGCGGGGTCATTCATTTTATTAAAAATCATAGTTTTGCGGGCACAGGCAGTTTAAATGCACTGTTTTTTCACGTGGATCCAGACGGAAAATACAGTGGCAGCAATAATGGTCCGGGTAAGTCAATGTCTCTATTTCTCTACTACGATGGGCGAATGAAAAGCTTCGGCGAAATTACACCCGGCACGATAAATTCTGTTACAACATTTAATCCCACACCTTCGGAGATCCCGTCTTGGTTTAGCTGGAACTAGGCGGTTGAATGGGGTTTAGCACACGGGGCGCTTCGCCGGAGTTGTTGGGGCAACGCTGACAGGCGGTAGGCACGGCTTGGCTGCCACTGCCGTGAACGTTACGAAGCCATTGGAAGCTGTCGTTATTCCAAAAATCGGGCTCCCAAATTTTGGTTTCCGTTAGGCTGGCCACCTGCTGTTTTTCACAACCGGTCACAGAGCAGTTGGTATCCACTCCCACGGTGGTGTAGGGCGAACGGCAGCGACGGTTCTGGCTCATGTCTTTCTCGTGCAGCAGCGGTAGGGTCACCTGGATGGGAAACTGCGCCTCGGTCAGACTTTCTAGGTAGCGTTTGGCCTCTCGGTGATGAGTGTAGAGCGTGTACAGGGCCGCGTCGGAGGGATCTTCGGGGAGTCGGTTGTTAAAGCGCACGGCATCCGCTCCGAGTTCGGCCACAAAGGCCACCATTTCCGGAATACGTCGATAGGTGAAGACATCCACCACCATGGAGAGTTCTACCAGCGGAAATGGCTGTTGGCGTCGTTTCCGCTGGCCTAAAAACGCCTGGAGACTCTGTAGAATGTGCACAAATTGTTGGGGCGGCTTACCGGTAATCAGGCCGTAGGCGGAAGGTTTATGTGCAAAGCATTCTACCAGCAGGTGGTTGAGGGGGCTGTTGAGGATGTCTCCGGCGCGCTGCTGCAGGAGTAGTCCGTTGGTGGTAATGCGGGTGTGGGCGCCACCCAACTGGTGGGCAGCACGGACCATTCGCAGTAAATCGGGTGTGGTCAGCGGCTCACCTGGACCGGAAAATCCGACCGAGTGCACCGTGGGCACCTGCTCCAAAATAAACTGGAAGGCTTCGAGATCGAGCGTTTTATCGTTACTGCCCAAACAAGCCTGCTCGGGGCTTAAGTGGCAACGCGCACAATCGAGCCAGCAGCAAGCATCAATAAAAACTTCCAGATGCAACGGCTCGTAGTCCAGCACGGCCTGGTGGCGCTGGATTTTATAACGGATCGAGTTGATCCACTGCGGTAGCTGATTCATCCACATCGCAACCGCATCCGTCGTTTGCAACCGCTTTGGTGTAAATCCCATAGTGTCATTATGCGCGGTTTTCTGGAAATTGGCGTCCTGTCAACACAGGAGCTTCCATAGCGAGGAACGGTTCAAACGAGCCGTTTCCCTCAAGATGGCTCAAAAAATGCGGCATACGGCAAAAGTTGTGGGGCCGGTCGTTGTTGGGCCGCAGAAAGGCCGTGGGCCTCCAATTGAAACAGAATATCAGCCAACGCGTCGCATAGGTGCTTGATACCAGGTCCTAGCGGGGTCGTTTCCGGCGCGTAGGCGTTCAGTTTTTCCAACGATTGGCGAAGTTTGTTGCGGGCTCCCGTGGGGTTGCCGCGTTGCAAGTGATGTAACCCTACCGCCGCCTGCAAAACGGCCTGATAAAACCGTTTTTGCTCGCCGGGAGGCAAGGGCGCCCACAGCCGATGCTCTATCAGCTCGTGACAGTCAAAATAACGCGCCTGGTTAAACTGCTCGCAGCAAAGTTGCCAAGCGGCCGGTTCCCCGTCCTGTAAAACCCAAAAAGTGGACGTGATTTCCACTGAGTTTAGGGCGAGGTCACGCCGTGACGCTTCATGGATTCTAAAAAGCGAAGCGCGGCCTGTCGCTGGGCATCCGGCGGCACTACGCGCAGCAGTTCAACCGCTTTGGAAACCACCGGGTCTTGATCGTACCAACGATTGCCCTTGGGGCGCGCCGTACGTTCTGCCGTGGCGTAAAACTGCTTCAGCGTTTCTGGGCCCACTGCCGCCTCAATTTTGTTAATAAAGTCCTGCGCCTGAATGCGCACATCCGCCTGAAACGACTTGAGCAAGTCCAGCACTTCAATCAGCACAGGGTCATGGTCGTACCATCGGCGGGTGCTCGGATCCGGGGCGTTGGTGGTGTCTAAGGGAGGTGTCATGGCGTTTCAACTACCTGCTTTTTCTCACTGTCATCCGCTGGAACACGCTCAATGGAGGCACCCAGGGCTTTTAACTTCTCCACCACCCGCTCGTATCCCCGATCGATGTGATGAAGCTTATGAATTTCCGTTTCGCCTTCGGTTTGCAAACCGGCCACAATCATCGCGGCGCCTGCACGCAAATCGTGCGCCTGTACCGGTGCGCCACTGAGTTTTTCCACCCCGGTAACCACGGCAATATCGCCTTCTAGCTGAATTTGGGCGCCCATCCGGGTGAGCTCGCCCACCTGTTTAAAGCGATTCTCGTAAATGGTTTCCGTCACAATGCTGGTGCCTTCGGCAATGGTAAGCAACGACATGAACGGGGCTTGCAAATCGGTTGGAAAGCCTGGGTAAGGCTGTGTTACCAGGTTTTGCGCCGTCAGCCGTTGCGGACCAGACACTTGAACCGTGGTAGGACCCAGCAGTTGAATGTCAGCCCCCATTTCCGACAGTTTGGCCATCACGAAATCCAGGTGCTGCGGGGTAATGCGATGAATGACCACCTGGCCACGGGTGCCCGCCGCCGCAGCCATAAACGTACCCGCCTCAATGCGGTCGCACATTACCGAATAGCTGACCCCGTGGAGCTGATCCGGCCGAACGCCATTGATCACAATCTCGTGGGTGCCCGCGCCACTGACATCGGCGCCCAGCGCGTTTAAAAAGTTGGCCAGGTCTTCAATTTCCGGCTCTCTGGCCGCGTTGGAAATAATGGTGGCGCCTTCGGCCAACACCGCTGCCAGCATAATATTTTCCGTCGCGCCCACACTGGGGGTATCCAGCAATATTTTAGCGCCGTGCAACTGCTGGGCGCGGGCTTCCACGTAACCGTGTTCAATCAGCACTTCGGCACCCAGGGCCTGTAAGCCTTTTACATGCAGATCCACGCCGCGCTTGCCAATGGAGCAACCACCAGGCAGAGACACCTTTGCCTCGCCATAGCGACCCAACAGGGCCCCGAGCACGTTAAAACTTGCCCGCATTTGGCTCACCAGCTCGTAAGGCGCAACGCAACTGGTCACGGCACCCGCCTCAATATCGAGCACCCCGTGGGCAAAGGAAACCGTTTTGCCAAGGCTTTGCACCACCTGGGTCATTACGGCCACATCCGACAGGTTGGGCACGTTTTCCAGCCGAACCGCACCCGTGGTTAGCAGGGCGGCTGCCATTAATTTTAAAACCGAGTTTTTGGCACCCGAAATGTAAACATCACCTTCGAGCGGTCTTCCGCCCTCAATGACCAGTTTGTCACCACTTGTCACCGTTGTCTGCTCTCCGCAAGTCGTCCTAAAAACACGTTTGTACCACGCAGCATATGTTATAAATCATAACATATCCATCGTGTAAACCACTCAAATTCTTCAATTCCCTTTGCCGCCCTCCTATGATTAAGGGAGGGGTGTGGCTCTTTCCGTCTAGCCGTGGAGGTTCCGCTTGCCAAGCCCGAATGACGTACTGCCTGCAAGCTTTTTCGAGCGTTCAACACTGGTCGTGGCCAGAGATCTGTTGGGAAAGCGGCTTTGTGTGCAAACCGCGCAATGGGGACGGGTGGTGTGTCGGGTGGTGGAAACCGAAGCCTACACGCAAGACGATCCAGCCTGCCATGCCTACGGTCGTAAAACCGGTCGGGCGGCCAATTTGTACGGCGCCCCAGGCACTGCCTACGTGTATTTTATTTACGGCATGTATCACTGCCTCAACGTGGTTACGGAACCGGAAGGCCAGGCGGGTGCGGTGCTGATTCGAGGGCTTTCGCCGATATCACACCCAGAGCTCAATACTCGTGGCCCTGGACGGCTAACCCGTGCGCTGGGCATTACCCAGGTGGCCCACAACGGCTTACCGATGACCAGCAGGCAGAGCCCACTGTACTGGCAAAACGCGCCACCGGTTCCGCCTGAGGCCGTGGTGCAAACCACACGCATTGGCATTCGGCAGGCGGCAGAATACCCTTGGCGATTTTTGGTTGCCAACGATCCGTTTGTTTCCGTGCCTCCGGCTGAACCTTTGCCTTTCTGAACTCTGGCTTTGTAGATTTCACCGAGGGCACGCCCTCGGTGAATGCTCGCTCAGTCAATTCTAGATCCGTCTAAACTCCTGTCGCTGCGCTGTTCACGCCTTGCAACTTCACGGTCATCTCCTCCACCGAGAACACACCCTAACGTATCGGCTGGCGTTCATTGAAAAAATTGTCTTCACACAGAAGCCGTGGGAACTAGCCCCTCGGCTTATCGTCGCATCAATTAACGTTAAAAATACGTCGTCTTCGTCTGTTGGGCTCGCCCTCTTGTCGATTGCTTCCAATGATGGTTGAATGTGCACACAACAGACTAATGATTATTAATTCTGTTCAGCTTTGTGTGTAGAGCCGAGCCAAAGCAAACTCAATGAGTGCAGATTAGGCATGAACAAGCAAGGAGTATCGCGGGTATGCGCGGCATAATGGGAAGCGTCACAAAGAGAAGTGCTAACAAGTGCCTCCTGTGGTTGGGCGCAACAATCCTGCTACTCCAACTGCAAACACCACTCCTGGCGGAATCCATCCGCTTTAAGGAGAAACCTGGCCCCGTGCTGGATATAGCTTTAGATACGGAAACCTGGTACCAGGCGGCCAACACCAAACTCACCACCAAATCCAAGGAGATTTGGACCGTGGCCTATTTGCCGCAGGGCCAGACGTTGAAAAACTATCAGCAGGTTTTTCAGTTTGAATTTGACGCCTGGCAAGGGAAAACCTACAGTCCTAGCGAGCTGTTCCAGCAATTTATCAAGTTTGGCAAGCGTCGCTTTCAGGATTTTCATGCGGCCGCAGTGCCGATGGCCCCCCCGGTGGAAAACAGCATTTTGTACCAATGGGATGCCACTGGACCTGACAATACGCGCTATTTTGAGATTCGTCGCCTGATTACCGCGCCGGAAGGGGTGTACCATTTGGTGTACCGGGCCAGAAACAAAGAGGACGTGGCCGACACGTCCGCGCGATGGGTTGATTTGCTCAAAAAAGCCGCCCTGAAAACACCCACGGCCAATCACAAATAGCAACTTCCTATACCCGGATAGTAACCCTACAGCCATTGCTTGCATCCGCAGCTGGTTTATTTACCAGGTGCTGAGCCAAGCAGCACCGCGGTTGTTACATGCGTTTACAGGAAGTCAATCTATCTCGAAACATTTTTTTTATTATCATAGAAAGAATAAATGCTACGAGGTTGGTTGGAGAAATATTCATCACACTCACACGCGAGGTCGTCTGGGCCGTGTGGTTTTCAATGGCATTTTGCTGGCGCGTTGGGCTTACCCAAAACGAGCCCGGCAATGACCAGGGGACTCCATTGCGGGCTGTAACAGCGCCTATTCTAACCGCGTATCGGCTCTGCGCCCCCACACAAGGGCTTAAGCGCCGCTGTGTTGATGAATGTGCAAACGGATGGGAGTAGGAGTTGCTGGCATGGGAGAAGCAGAACAGCGGCAGCAGAATCAGCAGAACTGGCAACAACTATTGGGCCAGGCCGATCAGTTAATGGGGCTGATTAATCAACGCCTCGGCACCGGGGATCCGAACACGGTGGGCACCGTGCCTGGTGGCAATAACACCCCGGCCATTAACAGCCTCACTTCGGAGGCCAACCGACAGTTTGGGGAGCTGAGCGTTCTGTTCAGCATTATGCCGGATTACGTTACCCACTTTGGAGATTTACACGAAGATTTTAACGCCCTGCACACCGCATTTACCGGCGCTCCGGCTCCTAATCTAATGGATCAGCCAGGGGCGGGTAACTTTGGCAACCTGCCTTTGGGCCAGACGCTGAACGGCATGGATGCCCAGATGGCGCAAATGCTCGGTGCTATGCCCGTTGGGCTTCAGTCCAATTTGGCTGGGGATATGGGCCAGGCGATGGCGGGTATGCCGCAAGGGCAATGGGCGGTTAATCCGTTTATCAACCCGGCATTGGGAGGCAATATTGGTGGTAACGTTGGTGGAAACATCGGCGGTAGCACAAGCATGATGCCCACCCACCAGTTTGCCATGACGATGAATTTTACCGGCGACCCCGCCTTTGACCAGCAACTGGTGTCGTTTGACACCTCGATGTCTGGCGTGCTGAACGGCCTGCCGGGCAGTTTACAACAAAGCTTAATGCCGGTACTCAACAGCGTGATGCCACCCGGTAGCATGCAGATTATACCGCCCACCACCGCCATGAATCCGGGCGGGATGATGCCGATGGGCAACGGCCCCATGGTTGGAGCGATGGGTGGAAATATGAGTGGCAACATGGGCACCATGCTGCCGTATGCCACCAATACCGGGCTATCCCCCTTTATGTTTAACACGCCTGGCATGCCCAGCACGATGATGAACCCAGCCATGGCGATGAATCCCGTTATGCAACAAACCATGGCGCTGGTGTATCCGAACCATCCTGCCTTGGCCGGGGCCTACAACCCACTAGCTGGTAACGGCGCTTTTCAGTTGGCTGGCGGTATTCCAGGAGGAATACAGTCTCCTGGATGGAATAACGCGCTTCAGCCCGTAAACCCAATGGCGTTCTCCGGTGTGGGTAACGGCAACCTACTGCCCCAAATGGCAGGCGGCGGCACCCTGATTGGGCTGATTCCGGTTATTCAAACCAACAACGCCGCCATCAGCTACGGTATGCCAATGGCCGTATAGGCTCACGCGCGATGAATGGATGGGGCTGGGCGTCGGCAGCCAAACAACTTTGGCGCTATGCTTGCCGATCCAGTTGAAGTGCCTGACGAATCGGTTGATTCATTCGGCTTAGCCAACGCTGGGTTGAATGACTTAAGTGGAGCGCCCGATGCACGCGCTCAAGCTGTTGTTGCAACCCTTGGGCCAACTGTCCGGGGGGTACTTGCACGTAGTTGGGGTTGTGTGCCAAAGCGGCTTTCAGCGTAGGGTTGTTGCCCACCTGAATGGGGTAGTCGGCTTCGGCCAAAATTTCCTCGTCGTTGGCCGTATCGCCCGCCGCCACCAGGGCTTGAACCTGGGGTAGGTAGTGATCGACCACGTAACGAAACAACGTGTGTTTGTTAACCCCCACGGGATTAATGGTGTGTAGCTCCGTGTGGGCGTAGGGAAAAATTTTTCGTACAGCCTGAGTCCCTTCGGCCTCCAGGGTATTGAGCAGCCTGCCGGTAACACGGTGGGTAAGCTGTTTGTCTTGCTCGGTCAGGGTTTCCTGCGGTCCACGGTGGAAGAAGAAGCCGGTGGCCTTGGGGTAATATTCCACCAACAGGGGTGGGCGGTCGCCGGAAGGGTCTGGAATCTGCAACTGCTGGGCGTTCATATCCCAAATAAGGGGCTTGAGTGTGGCTTTTTCTGCTTTGGAGAGGGGTTGAAAACCTTCCTGCTGCAATATTTTTTGCACCTGCTGATCAATCACGTCGGCATTCCAATGGAATTCCTGCTGCATCAGTCGCTCGTAGTCTGGGTCTTGCTGCTCTCGTAAAGGCCCCTGTTTGAGTAGTTCCGCCACCGTTTTATGTTCGGCGTTCACCACCAGCAGGCGGCCGTCATCCAGGCCCAAAAAATCCGGGCGAATGTTCTTTTGGTAATGGCCCACGTTGGCAAACGCATCGGGCCCACGACCGGTAATTTCAAAGGTCACGGCATCTTTTTGAAACAGGGGGTTATTGAGCGTTTGACCGACCCGGGCAATGGCGGTTTCATCCACCGTTTCCTGATATTTACGATGAATCGTCAGCGTGTCGTCGTTATCCAGGCAAATGGCCACCCGTTTTTCGGCCAGGCGTTCTTTCAGGGCGGGGCTGACCGGTGGCGCCGAAGCAAAACGAAGATTCATTTGATTCCCATTTGCAGGGGAACGGTAGCTGGCCAATGGATGCAGCATGGTCGCAGGGATCCTTTTATTTGGGAATGTCTCTATGGGCTGTCTCGCCGAGCTTCCAACCTAAACACGGGGCACTCCATTTGAAATAAGCTACGCCAGCCCCGTGAAGGCTTTTTGCAACCTCCGGCTGGTGGGCCGGGTCTGCGCCAGTCCAGAAAAAATCCAGAAAAGTCCAGACAGTTCAGGGGCTTGGTATTTTCTTTCAGCAGGCGTATGGGTAGTGTAATGCCAGACCCAAGGCAATTGCAGGACAAACGCAAGACGGTTGGATGACGAATGCATGCCACTGTCACCCAAATGTGTCACTCAAGTGTGCCAAACAATCGTTGGCAAAACGCTGTAGGGATGGAGCCACGCCGCTTTGGCCCCCCCCATTGTTTTTGAGGATGGTTTTTAAGGCTGGATTGGCCCAAGTACTGTTAGCCCAAGCATTATTAGTCCAGGCACTTGGCGCTGCCGTATGTGTTTTCTATAATCGGGGGCATTCCAATCACTTCCCGCCCGTTGTATTAATCCCGTTGTATTAATACGGTGTATTAATACGGCTCCCCCCTTGTGATTACGTGTTGTTACGCCTGCTACCGGAGACTTTTTGCGCTATGTCACAGCCCTCGTCTTTTCCCGATCGGGCTTCTGCGGTTGCCTCCCTAAGCGCCCCTGCGACGCCTGTTTCGCAGCCCGCCGTGGAGACGATCGCCATACTGGACTGTGGCGCACAGTACACCAAGGTGATCGATCGCCGAATACGGGCGTTAAAGGTAGCCACGGAGATTGTGCCGGTCACCGTGGATCCTGAAACCCTTCGGGGCCAGGTATCGGGCATTATTTTATCCGGAGGGCCCCATAGCGTTTACGATGCGGACGCCCCACGCTGCCATCCAGGCATTTTTGATCTCGGGGTGCCCGTACTGGGCATTTGCTATGGAATGCAGCTCATTACCCAGCATTTTGGCGGGTCCGTGGCCGGGCATCAGCGCCGCGAGTATGGCGAAACCACCATTCAGGTGGATTCGCAGTGTCCTCTGTTTGCCGGGATGGACACCGATCAGCAAGTGCTCATGAGCCACGGCGATAGTGTCACCCGTCTGGCGGAAGGGTTTACCCGCGTGGCGCACTCCACGGCTACTCTGCCGGATGGTTCGCCCGTACCGGCTGCCATTGAACACGCTCAGCGGCGGGTATACGGTCTTCAATTCCACCCGGAGGTGGAATTAACCGAGCAGGGTGAGACCATGCTGGCCAATTTTCTCTACAAAATATGTGGTCTCACCGGTAATTTTCTGCTGGACGATCGACTGGAGCGCACGCTTGCCAGTATTCGCCAGCAGGTGGGCGCGTCTCCCGTGGTGGTGTTGGTCAGTGGCGGGGTGGATTCCTCCGTAACGGCTGCTTTGCTGCTGCGTGCCCTGGGCCCGGATCAGGTGTACGCCGTGCATGTGGATTCCGGCTTTATGCGCCAGCAGGAAAGCGACGATGTTTGCCAGGCCTTACAGGCCTTGGGGCTCAAGCACCTGAAACGCCTGAATGCGGAGACGGATTTTTTAAACGCCAGCACCACGCTCGATGATGGCACAGTTGCAGGCCCACTCACCACGGTAACGGACCCGGAAGCCAAACGCCGCATTATAGGAGACGTGTTCTTTCGTTTGGTGGAGACGGAAATGCGGCAGCTTTTTGACACACTGGCCCAAGACACGCAACAGCCGGTTTTTCTGGCGCAAGGCACGCTACGGCCCGATTTAATTGAAAGCGGCAACCGCGATGTGAGCCATACAGCCCATAAAATTAAAACCCACCACAACGATGTGCCTTTAATTCAGGCGCAACGCGAGCGTGGCCTGGTGGTAGAACCCAACCGAGACTGGCACAAAGACGAGGTGCGCCAAATTGGCCGCCTGCTGGGCCTGCCAGAACCGCTGGTCATTCGGCAGCCATTTCCTGGGCCTGGTTTGGCCATACGGGTGCTGTGCGCCACGGAACCCTACGGCTTGGAGACATACGAGCAGACGAATCAGCAGCTGCAAGCCCTGGTTCAGCAGCTCAGTCAGGCGGCTGGTGTCAGTGGGTATCGCGCGCTACTGGTGCCGGTCCGAACGGTCGGCGTTCAGGGCGATGGCCGTAGCTACAGCTATCTGGCCCTGCTCAGCCACAAGAACCTCTTTGAGCAAGCGCCCGATTATCGCCTGTTGCAACACTTTGCCCAGGAAATTCCCAACCAGTTGAACTCGATTAACCGCATTGCCCTGGTCCTTAATGCGGATACTGACCCGCTGCCAGAGCGCCTGCCTGCGATTACGCCAACCCACCTGACGCCACCCGTGGTGCAGCAACTGCGCGCGCTGGATCATCAGGTGACCCAAACGCTCGTGGAAGCGAACCATCATGCCCATATTAGCCAGTTACTCACCGTGCTGGTCCCTATTTCGCCAAATCCTGCCTCGCCAACGCAAGCCTTGCCTGCCTCAGAGCCAAGGCATCGCAGCGTGGCCATTCGGGCCGTGATTACCAGCGATTTTATGACGGCGCGGCCGGTGCGTCTTGGCACGGCGGAAATGCCCTATGCCACGCTCCAAACACTATGCCAGCGGCTAACTGCCCGGCCCGATGTGGGTTGGGTGATGATAGACATTACGGGAAAGCCCCCGGCCACCGTCGAGTGGGAGTAGTCAGCCGAAGGGCAGGCGGTCCTGCCTAGAGCACTTGGCTCAGATCTCGGTATTCCGCTATTTCGTTATTCCGTGCGTTGCATTGGCTGTGGCGACATACTTTTGAGCACGGAGACGACCTCTTTCAGGCTTTGTTTACGGTCGTAATAGCCCCACACAAAGTTGACCGCCCCCATGCAAAGGGCTCCCATCGCGGCCATGCCCCACAGGCGGCCTTTACCAAACCAATCGTGTCCCACCCCAAACGCGCCCGCCAGCACCCCGGCCAAAGCCCCCATTACCGCGCCACTCCCCCCGGTAATTAAGCCAGACAACGCAGGCGAAACCAAGAAGGCCGAAAACACCTGGTCCCGGGTAACCACGCGCCCCTGTCGAACCAGCATATCCTGGCCGGGAAGGCGATTGCCGCTAACGGACGGTTGACTGGCATTCGGGCTCATCGCCGGTAGCGGCAAGGCCGGTGTCGCCACTGAAAAACCCGCAGTGGGCATTGCGTTTACAGTAGACATTGCGTTTACACCGGGCCACGCAGTGGTTGGCGCGGGGCTTAGCGGTGGAACAGACGCCGGACCTGGATAACCGTAAACCATGGGGATGAGCATTCCTCAACGTTTTTTTCGCCGGATGGGATTAGACTACTCATAGAACACCACTCAAGCATTCGTTGGAACCCCAAACGAGGCCCACGGGCAAAAACCACTCCGTTTTGTTACAAGCTGTTGCATACAACCAACAGTGGGCCTGTCACAGCGTTCAGTGAGGGCACGGCCTAGCGAAACTGAACCTGAAGCGTCTGCTCCAGGCTTTGCCGAACTTGCGCCATCACCTGGTCGGCGTCCGCATCCGTCAGCGTTCGTTGGGAGGATTGCAGCGTAAACCGGTAGGCCAAACTGCGGGTTCCCGGCGGCAACTGGTCGCTACGATACTCGTCAAATAATTCCAGATGCTGGATGAGCGGTTGGTTTAGCTGTCGCAACTGCTGCTGAATCTGCTGATGCGACACCGTGTCTGACACACAGAAGGCCAAATCCCGATCCACGGAAGGAAACGACGACAGCATTGCAGCAGAGCGCTGATGAACCGGCGTGGACTGTTTTGCCTGCAACGCCTTCTGTAGGCTGTCCACATCCAGCTCAAACAGCAGGACCGGTTGACGCAACTTCAGGCGTTCCTGCACCTGGGGATGAAGCCGCCCCGCATAGCCCAAACGTTTACCCTCCAGGCTGATTTGAGCGCTTTGGCCAGGGTGGAGAAACGGCATGGTTTCGGGCTTTGGCTCGTAAGATACTTCGCCTTGCAGACCGAGACTGTGAAGCAAGGCATCCAGCACACCCTTCAAATGGTAGTAGTCCGCCGGTTGGTTGTCTCGCCAAATGCCGGTGCTCAATGGCCCCATCATCAGGCCAGCCAGCTGCAACTTTTCAGAGACCGCCGTGTTCTTGTGGTTGGCCTTGCCGCGAAGCTGGTAGGTTCGGCCCAGTTCGTACACCCATACCCGCTCCAGACCCTGAAACTGATTATGCTGGGCGACCGTCAGCAGGGTGGGCAAAATGCGCTGGCGCATCAGCGCATGATCGCTCGAATGGGAGTTGGTCAGCCGAATGGTGCTATCGCTGGGCTGTGGCATGGCCACTTCGGCCAGCAGCGGTTCGCCAAGCAGGGAGGTGGTGACCACTTCCTGAAGCCCCAGGCCCTGCATGCTGCGGTGTAAGTGGGTCATCAGTTGCGCGCGAAGACTGAGCGGCGGGGCCGCTGCTTTTTCCGGCAGGGTGTAGGGAATGCGATCGTAGCCGTAGACCCGAATCACCTCTTCAATGAGATCGATTTCACGGCGAACGTCGTGCTGGCGAAAACTTGGCACGGCCACTTCCCACACCACCGAATCGGCTTGGCCAGACACCACGCGCGTTTCAAACCCCAGGCGGGTTAAAATCTCCCGTACGGTATCGGGTGGAATATCCAAACCGACCTGGCGATTTAAACGGTGCTGGGACAAACGAACGGGCGCACTGGCAGGTATTTCTCCTGCCTGATGCTCAACAACGGCCATTGGCTGGGCCTGCGCCAACAAAACCAGTAAATCCATTGCCCGCGCCAGGGCGTGGCGCACGCTGCCAAAATCCACCCCACGCTCAAAACGGGCGGAAGAGTCGGTTCGAAGGCCTACACTGCGGGCAGAACGGCGCGTGGAGGCCGGAGGAAAGTACGCAGCCTCTAAAAACACGTGTTGGGTCTCTGGCAAAATCTCGGTGGATTCCCCACCCATCACGCCAGCCAAGGCCACGGGGCTATCGTTAAGCGTAATCACCACCGAATCGTTTGTCAGCGTCCGGGATTGGCCATCGAGCGTAGTCAGCGTTTCGGCCTCAGTCGCAAACCGCACGCCAATGGTGCCGCCATTGCCAAACCGGTTGCGATCAAAGGCGTGGAGCGGCTGGCCAAACTCCAGCATCACGTAGTTGGTGATATCCACCACATTGTTAATGCTGCGAATGCCTGCGGCTTCCAGACGCTGCACCATCCAGGCGGGAGAGGGGGCCACACGAACGTGGTTCAACAACGCGCCCGCGTAATATTGGCACACGTTTGCATCTGCAAGTGAAACCGAAAAACCCTCTGCCGTGGGGGCGACAAACTCCTGAAGATTCGTGGAGAGTTCTGGCCGATGCAAAGGGCGCTCAAACAGCGCGGCCACTTCGCGCGCCACCCCAATCACGGACATCTGATCCCCACGGTTTGCCGTGGGCGCCGTTTCTAAAATCACATCGGAAGACAGCGCCAAAACCTGCTTGAGGTCCTGCCCCAAAGCCGCAGCGGGCTCAGTAAGCAAAGAATCCAGAACCCAAATGCCATCCTCCTGCTGCTGGTAGCGTTCGGCCAGTCCCAGCTCCTCAATGGCGCAAATCATCCCACGAGATTCCACCCCTCGAATGGTGGCCACTCCCAGCACAAACGGGCTCCCATCCTTTCGGTTAAGGACCGTGGCGCCCTCTTTGGCAAACGCAACCCAAATGCCTTCTCGCACGTTAGGCGCACCGCACACCACGCGCGTGGTGTGGTTTTCATCCAAACGAACCGTGACCAACCGAAGTCGATCCGCCTGAGGATGGGGCTCCACCTGCAAAATTTGGGCCACCACCACCTGCTGAAAAACGGCCCCGAGCGAATGGACGCCTTCTACTTCCAGACCGGCGTTTGTCAGTGCATTGGCCACGGTTTGTGGCGTTAAACCGGTTAAATCCACATATTGGCCAAGCCATTCCCAGGAAATTTTCATGGTGGGGGTCCATCCATCCGTACCGCATTGTATGGTTGCATTGCAAGTTTGCATTGCAAAGTTGAGTTGCAAGGTGCGCTTCAAGCGTATCAAAAAGATGGCGCAACAACCAAAGACCTTGCCGGATTGACCGCATGTGTTGTCTACTAGTGGCGGTTCTTTCGTTTCCGACAAACCGTTATTCACGAAACCCACGTTTTAAATCCTGCTGGTTGAACCCCTAAAGTTTGGTTGGATGCTACTGATGCAAACGCTTCGCTCCCAAGGTTTATCCCTTGTTTCAGGTAATCCGAACGCCGCCTCGCTCAACCCTGCGATGGCCTCATTACCCACGCACAGCCAGCGCTTTAATGCGGCGGTGGATGTGCAATGCTACGGACGTGAAACAAAGGAGGATCGCTATCAGCCCTTGGGCGTTGCAATGAGCGGCAACTTGCTCAACGATCTCATTGCGCCCAAAGATCTCTCCCCGGCTGGGCAATTTCGGTTTGAAATTGCAACCGCCGTGGACGTTGCGCTCAAAATCGTGCTCGATCTGTTTCCGTTTAATTCGCTACAAAAGCCCGATGTGTTGTTGCTTCAACGACCCGAAGCAGCGGAAGTCCCCACAGAGACAACTTCTCCCCCAGAGCAAAAACCGGTCTTTCGGCTAGTAACATGGAAAGATGCCCGCCCCTACCAGGCTGCCGTGCAGGAAAACCCCTCTCAGGCCGAATTTGTAATGTATGGCATGCGGCCAGACACCCACGAGCCCATCTGGCGGCTATTCTATGGCGAGCAAGTTCCGTCTGAAACGATTGCGCAGCTTCCACAACAAATTGAAAAAACGTTTGAGAGACCGCCCGATGCTCAACTCAACCTATTTTTTACCAAAATCAACCACGGGCATTTTGATCTGTCCCGGTTAGAGATTAATCCTCAAACACCACCCCAGCCAGCCGATGAATAAGGCTTATACCTTATTTAACACATTGATTTATGGAGACCTTCTTCTTCGTGAATTTTAGTGACTACATTGTGTATGTCGATGAGAGTGGGGATCATGACCTTACCAAAGCAGATCCCAGCTATCCTGTCTTTGTTTTGGCTTTTTGTATTGTCAAAAAAACTGACTATTACCAAAAAATAAGTCCTTCGATACAACAGCTAAAATTCGATTTTTTCGGGCATGACATAGTCATTTTACACGAGCGTGAAATTAGACAATCGGAAGCACCGTTTGATTTTCTGTTGAAGACCGAGTATCGGCATAAATTTATGGAAAAGCTGAATCAATTAATTGAGCAGGCTCCCATGACAATCATTTCAACAGTGATTAAAAAGGATAAACTTACAGAAACTTATCGTTACCCAGATAACCCATATCATTTAGCCATGAAGTATTGTATGGAACGCCTGTATCACTTCTTAAAAGAAGTTAATCAACATACTAAAATTACTCATGTTGTGTTTGAAAAACGTGGAAATAAAGAAGATCAGGAGCTTGAACTCGAATTTAGACGAGTTTGTGAGATCACAAGTTTGCATACCGAAAGAGACCCGAATTTACGATACCCCTTTGATATTATTATTGCTGATAAGCGAATTAATTCAGGAGGGTTGCAATTGGCTGATCTCATTGCCCGCCCAATCGGTAGACACGTCATTAATCCCCAACAATCCAATAGGGCGTATGAAATCTTATCCAAAAAGTTTTATCAAGGCTCAACTAGTGGTTTTAAATATAGCGTTAAGTCTGGTGCAAGAACCATTACGAGTAAGAAAACGGAAAAAGATTGGGGACTGAAAATTTTCCCTCATTAAAAAGCAAAAAAACCTCGATATACATCGAAGTTTTAAAGCCGACCGGGCATTCCCAATCCACTTATGATTATCACTCATATTTCGACTTTGATCAAGCCCTTTTTCACTCGAAGCATTTATTAACGTTCCAAAGCAACTTCTGTATTCATTATTAGCGAATCTTAAATCGTCTTAAAGCGCTCAAGCACCCGCAGATCGTTTTGGTAAAACAGCCGAATGTCGTCCAGCCCGTCGCGGAGCATCGTCATTCGCTCCACGCCCAGGCCAAAGGCAAAGCCGTTATACTGCTCCGGGTCAATGCCCACCTGGCTCAGCACGTTGGGGTGGACCATCCCGGCGCCTAGAATTTCCAGCCAACCGGTGTGGCTACATACGCGGCAGCCATCGCCCTGGCAAAAAATGCACTGCACATCCACCTCGGCGCTAGGTTCCGTAAAGGGAAAAAAGCTGTTTCGGAATCGCGTGGGGCGTTCGGCGCCAAAAAACTGCCGAACAAACTCGTGCAGTACGCCCTTTAAATCGGAAAAGCGGACGTTCTGATCGACCAACAGGCCTTCAATCTGGTGGAAGAGCACGTTTTTTCGACTGTTCACGGCCTCGTTTCGGTACACCCTGCCTGGGGCCACCACGCGAATGGGCGGCTTGCGGCCTTCCATGTAGCGAATTTGCGCGTTGGATGTTTGGCTACGCAGCAGCACATGCGGCGCGATATCGGTATAAAACGTGTCCTGCATATCCCGGGCCGGGTGATCCGGAGGGAAATTGAGGGCTTCAAAGTTGTAGTATTCGGTTTCCACTTCCGGGCACAGGTTGTCGTCCAACACCTCAAAGCCCATGCCGTAAAAAATGTTGCAAATGCGCTGCGTCACCTGGGTTAGCGGATGGTAGCCCCCCAGAACACGGGCCGTTCCTGGCATGGTCACATCCAAGGTTTCGGCCTGAAGGCGACTGTTGAGCGCGGCGGACTCCAAACGCTGGTGGCATTGGTTAAAATAGTTTTCCAGCTCGGCATCCAGCTCGTTTAAACGCTGGCCAATCACGGGTTTTTGCTCGGGCGGCACATCCTTTAAGCCGCGTTTTAGCTGGCTCACCTGGCCTTTACGGCCCAGGTAGGTCACACGAATCGCTTCCAGGGCTTCCAGGGTATCGGCAGCCGCCAGGGCGGTTTGCACCTCGCCCGCCAAGCGCTCCAGCGCTTCTGGGGTTAACGGAACCTCCACGCTGGTGCGGTTGCCTTCAATAATGCCATCCATTGCCACAACAGGGGTTCCTTTCCATTCACACTGCTTTTTGCCGAACCTGGTTACTGTTTTTTCAAACTGCTTGCCCTACGACAGACACGCTCGTTGAAGCCTTCTGACAGTGGCGTTCAGCCAGGCAGGATCCAAATCGCTGCCAGGGGTGGATCGATGCCAAGCTTGTTTGCTCTATACTAACCTGAAATACTAACCCGAACCCACTGCCCCTGACAAAAGCGTGCGTATTGAAAAGATTGGCCCGGAGTGCTCCCGTTTCGTGACCCATCCGATGAATCCCCACCCCGAAACATCCGCAGAGAAACCGATGCCGCTGATTGCCATTTCCGGCAAGCCCTATTCGGGAAAAGACAGCCTGGCAGAGATTCTACTGCGTCATTTGCCGGGTTGGCGGCAACGGGCCATTGCCCAGGCCATTAAACAACAATACGCCCAGGAACAGCAGCTCAATGTGGCCGATGTGGAGGCGCACAAAGCAACACATCGACCCGGGTTGATTGCGCTGGCCAACCGCTATCGCACCCAGGATCCTGGCTATTGGCTACTTCAGGCTCTGGAGCTTCCGGTAGACGAATCGGTTCAAGGGCTCATTTTCTCCGATTTGCGCCTGCGGCGAGAAAAAGAAATTTTGCAACAACGCCGCTGTTTCTGCATTCGGGTGGAAGCCTCACAGGCAGTGCGTGCCCAGCGGGGCCAACTGGTGGCAGAAGAGCAACAGACCGAGTGTGATTTGGACCATGAAACCGATTGGAACGCCTGTATTGAGAACAACAACGCCTTGGAAGCCTTGCAAGAGACCGTATGCCAGGAACTGCTGCCACTCATTCGGTCGTTTTTTTAAAGTAGAAATAAGCTAAACGGGTTTTTAGAACCCCATTTTAAGATCACCACTGAGTGGATACCGTTGACGATGGTTACACAGGAGCCGCCACTAACAATGCTGGAACAAACCACCGCCCTGCCCCCCGATATTCCGAACGGGCTAAACGTGTTGCTGATTGGCAGTGGCGGGCGCGAACACGCCATTGCCCAAGCCCTTGCCGAAAGTCCGTTTCAGCCCAAACTGTTTTTTGCCCCTGGCAATCCAGGCATGGAAACACTGGGCCAGCGACTGGAAATCGAGGCAACCGATGTGCAAGGACTGCTTATCCACGCCAAGCGCAGCGGGATTGATCTGGTGGTGGTGGGCCCGGAAGCCCCACTGACACTAGGCTTGGTGGATGCTCTGGCCAAAGAAGGAATTCCGGTATTTGGTCCCTCCCAGGCCGCGGCCCGGTTGGAAGGCAGCAAACAGTTCGCCAAAACAATGATGCAAGCGGCCGGGATTCCAACGGCGGGTCATCACTTTTGCACCACCCTGGCAGACGCCTTGGCCGCCTTGAACGATTTCCAGCCGCCCTATGTCATTAAAGAAGATGGGTTGGCCGCTGGCAAAGGGGTCACCATCGCCCAAAACAGGGCGGAAGCCGAACAGGCCATTGAGACGGCCATGCAAAAAAAGATGCCGGTGGTGATCGAAGAATTTATGGCCGGGGAAGAACTCTCCGTACTGGCCTTTTGCGATGGCCAACACGCCTTACCGCTGGTGTCTGCCCAGGATTTTAAACGTGTTGGCGAAGGCCATACGGGCCCCAATACGGGTGGAATGGGAGCGTACGCGCCGGTTCCGTTTGTAACCCCAAGCCTGATGGCCCAAATTCAGGCGGAGGTGTTAAATCCGTTGGTGGCCGCTATGGCCCGCCAAGGAACGCCCTATCGCGGAATTTTGTACGCCGGACTGATGATTGGCCCAGACGGCACCCCACGCGTGGTGGAATTTAACGTGCGTTTCGGCGACCCGGAAACCCAGGTGGTGTTGCCACTACTGGAAGAGGACCTGTTAGCCTTGATGTGGGCCAGCGCCCACGGCAATCTATCCGCATATGCCGCCACCGGCCTGCGCTGCAAACGTTATGGCGCTGCGGTCACGGTAGTGGCGGCCTCGCAAGGGTATCCGGGGCCTTACACAACAGGCATGCCCATTACACTGCCGGAGCATTCGCCAAAATCGGTTCGGTTAACCCACGCCGGGACGCGTCGCTTGCCATCGGGTCAGCTCGTCACGTCTGGAGGACGGGTGCTGACCGTGACAGGCCTGGGCGACTCGTTAACCGATGCGCGTCGGCTGGCGTATGAGGCGCTGGCACACGTTCGGTTTGAGGGGCTGTACTATCGCCGGGATATTGCCCAGCAGGCCTCCCAAACCGAGACCGTTCCTGCGGTATAATAGCGCTCTTAGTCTACGAGGCCGAACCAGAAATAGAGCTTTTTTATGGATACACAGAGCACAGTTGACGTCGTCGAAGATGGGTCCCATTTAGAAAATGAAACAATCCAAAGTGGGGTTGACATTGTCAAGTCTAACGATCATAATGCAATCATCGAAGTCACCACACCTCTCGAAGAAGTGCCCCATGGTGACTCTTTTTTTGGGAATTTTTTGTCAGATAGTCAGCATGTAGTCCTGCTAAAGGAACGTGGTCTTGATTTTAAGAACTCATATGAAGAAGACCGTTTTCTACGATTACTGAATACGGTGGGTTATTATAAGCTGTCTCAATATTTTAAGCATTTTTACACTTCGCCAAAGACAAAAATATTTGTTGCAGGGACTTCCAGCAAGCAGATTCTTACGGCACATCGTCAAAATGAACGCTTACGAAGCTTGTTTATTGACTCGCTGCTCAAAATCGAATCTAGAATGAAAACGCTGATTACTGAGAAAATGATACAAGAGAAAAACGACATATACTGGTGCTTTCTTCCAGAGTTTGCGGAGTTAGAACTGCCAAAAAAGGCGCTTGCCAAAAACCAAAACGGATTGTATACGGCCCAATCCACACAGATTTTTTTCGAGCATTATCCTAGCCATACGCATGATAGACTGCCCGCATGGGTTGTTATGCAATCGCAGAGTTTTGGGACACTCTGTCAACTCTTACGGCATCAAGCGATGCCAAAACGCCTCTTAAAAAAATCAATTGCTTCTGAATGGATGCCTGAGCGGGTCAACTATACATCTGTTTACAAGGTTTTTGATGCAATGAGACATTTGAGAAATTTGTCGGTACACCATGGAAAGCTACTTGGAGAAAGCATTCGAATTGCCCCACCACCCTGGAACGGTCTAGATTCAAAGATGGTCCACCGCTTAGATAATTTTCTATTTTGGATTGAGCAACTCTTAAAGCCCGTGACGCCAAGGGATTCGTTCTCAAAAGAAATGAAAGAAATTATTGATATAGTCAACAGGGATTGCCCTGAGACAATGCATATCAAGTTTTACAAGCCCTTGACAGTTTGTGAGTAATTGAAAGCTTTGTAAATAACCCTTTTATACAAGAGGCAAATATTTATCGGAAGACATAAATTGATATATTCTGAAATTGACTTCAACCGTGACAGCGCCTGTGCCAGAGGGATGCCTTTAAAATATGACGACCCAGACTCTCCCCGCTACTTACGAAACCGTCATTGGTTTGGAGGTGCACGTTCAGTTGAACACGGCATCCAAACTGTTTTGCCCAGACGCAACTACGTTTGGAGAAGACCCCAACCGAAATACCTGCCCCGTGTGCCTGGGAATGCCGGGTGTGCTGCCGGTGTTAAACGGTCAGGCGCTGGAGTCGGCTATTCGCATAGGCTTGGCGCTGAACTGTCAGATTGCCACCGTGACCAAGTTTGACCGCAAGCAATATTTTTACCCGGATTTACCCAAGGCGTACCAGATTTCTCAGTACGATCAACCCGTGTGTGGCGAGGGCTTTTTACGGCTCAACAACGGACGACGAGTGGGGATTACCCGGGCCCACCTGGAAGAAGACGCGGGCAAGCTGGTCCATGCCGGTGCCGATGGGCTGGCGGGTTCCACCCACAGCCGCGTGGACTTGAACCGTGCGGGCACGCCGCTGGTAGAGATTGTTTCGGAACCGGATCTGCGTTCGGCAGAAGAGGCGCGTGACTACCTGATGCAGATTCGCAACCTGGTGCGTTACCTGGGCGTATGCGATGGCAACCTGGAAGAGGGCTCCATGCGCTGCGACGCCAACGTGAGCCTGCGGCCCGTGGGCAGCAATACCTATGGCACCAAGGCCGAAATTAAAAACATGAATAGTTTTCGGGCGGTGCAGCGCGCCATAGAGGCAGAGGTAGCCCGGCAGACCCGAATTTTGAACGAAGGCGGGCGCGTGCGCCAGGAAACCCGCCTATGGAACGACGCCACGGGTGAGACCGTGCCCATGCGCAGCAAGGAAGAGGCCCACGATTACCGCTACTTCCCGGAGCCGGATTTACGCCCCCTGCACCTTGATTTGGCCTGGGTGGAAACGCTTCGCGCCAGCCAGCCGGAACTGCCAGACCAGCGCTTTAGTCGTCTGACGCAACAATCCGGCTTATCGGACTACGATGCCGGGGTGCTGGTAGAGTTTAAAGAACTGGGCGATTTCTTCGATCGAACCCTGGAGCATACCACGAAGGCCAAGGCTGTGGCCAACTGGTTGATGGGAGATATTTCCGCCTACCTGAAGACGGAAAAGCTCAGCTTGACAGAAACCCAGCTATCTCCAGAAGCGTTGGCCCAGTTGGTAGAGCGCGTGGAAGACGGTACCATTAGCGGCGCCATTGCCAAGAAGGTGTTACCGGAATTGTTGGCCGAAGGCGGCTTGCCCGATACGATTGTGGCCGCCAAAGGGTTGGTTCAGGTAAGCGATCCCGAAGCCATTCGGCCCGTGATTGAGCAGATATTAAAGGACAACCCAGACAATGTGGCCGCCTACCGCGCCGGAAAGACCAAACTGTTTGGCTTTTTCGTGGGCCAGGCCATGAAGGCCACCCAGGGCAAAGCCAACCCGGAGTTGATCAATCAGCTGCTGCAAACCCTGTTAGAGGGTTGAACACCGAGTAGACGGCTGCATAGGCCGCTCGTGCTGGTAGAGCAGTTGAATAAAAACCTCGGGCTCTCGCGTTTTTTTAAGAACGAACCACGCGGCGGCAAAGCCCTTTAGCGCCTGTTTATACTCTAACGAGTCTTCGCCGTAGCGTTGCTGGCAACGGCTGAGTTCGGCGAGGCTGGCCTGCACGCGCTTCTGTAAATCTTCAATCTCGGGTAGTCCCATCGGTGAGTGTCTCTCCCAACGGTTGGAATCCAGGAAACCTGCTCAGAAACTATCGCTTATTTATTTTAACACATAAATAAACAAAATTGTATACCGTGGCCCAGCATCGGCTTGGGCAGGCTGCTTAAAGCAGCGCCTCCAGTCGTCAGACCGAAGGCGCTGAGGGAATAGTAAGCGCATTTTTTTGAATGCACTTTTTACATCGCTGCCAGGTTGCATTACTGCCGGGCCGTTAAAAAAGCCGTTGGCTTAACTGAGGGCGGCAAAGTAGTTTTGGCAGGCCATATCCAACAAACTGGGCGTCATCTGCGGATCCTGTTCCAAGTAGGTGCTGGCGTTGACCACCTGCTCCACAATATCTCTGGGATGACACGCCCGGAAAGCCCGGTTTTTGGCCTTGTAGTGGTTTTCAATCAGGTAGGTCACCATGTCCTCGTCGTAGGGAACCCCATACTTGCGGGTCACCATTTTAAACAGGTTGCGGAAGATGGTTTCATCCGGGTTTTTAATTTCAATTTTGTAGGGAATTCGGCGCAAAAAGGCCTCATCGACCAATTGTGACGGATCCAGGTTGGTGGAAAACAGAATAAGCTCATCAAACGGCACCTGGATCTTTCGGCCCGTGGGCAGCGTGAGGTAATCAATCCGCTTTTCCAGTGGCACAATCCAACGGTTAAGGAGTTCATCGGGGTTGATGCGTTGGCGACCAAAGTCATCGATCATAAAAATGCCGCCGTTGGCCTTCAGTTGGAGGGGGGCTTCGCACACCCGCACCAACGGGTTGTACTTAATTTCCAGGGCCTCCATGGTCAGCTCGCCGCCCACCACAATGACCGGGCGCTGTATGGCCACCCATCGCGAGTCACTGTCCGGCATTGGAGGATCGCTTGGCTTGGGTTCGTGCAGGTGGTGGTTTTGCGGATCGTAGAGCTGTATGAGATTTCCATCCACCAGAATGGTGCGGGGAATGTACATGTGTTTTTTAAAGCAACGGCCAATGCGTTCCGCAATAGAAGTTTTACCGTTGCCGGGCAAGCCGTACAAAAATAGCCCCCGACCCGAATTGATGGCTGGCCCGAGGGTGTCAAATACGTGCGGCTCCAGCACCAAATCCTGAAAAGCTTTTTCCAATGCCTGGCGGTTGGGGCGCTCCTGTCGGATGGATTGATGCTCCATACCGACCAGATAATCGTCAAATGTCACCGGGCAGGCCCCCACATAGGCGGAAAGATCCCGGGCGGCCAGCGCGCGTTCTCGTCCCTGATCCGTCAGTTGGTAGGTAAAATCTCCCAACCCGGTACGAGAGCGGTAAACCAGGTAGAGCCGGTTTTTAAGATCCATCAACAGGGGCTCTAGCAGCCGAAAGGGCAAGCAAAGGTGCTGAGAGATCTGTTTCCCAGACAAAACACCCTGGGCCAGCAACAGCTTAAAAATCATGTCTTCAATAAACAGAATGTCCAACCCGGTTTCTTCCAGGCTGTTGGGCGGCGGCGGCACAAAATGTTCCATAGGCTGGCTGCTGCTACCATGCTTGTTGGCAGATAGCCCGGGTGCGGGCTGGCTGCTCAGCAACATCGTCTTTTCGCCCGCTTCATCGGTGGTTTCTGTCTGTGTGCCAGTTTGCGCAAGAGTTTGCGCAAGAGAAAGATCGGCGTTCGGATCGGTATTTTGGGGCGCTACTTCCGTTGGTAACACGGCCTGTGCCTGCCCATGGCCGTTGTAAGCCTCCAAACCACTGGCGGAAGACGCATTGTAAAAGTCCATCATGAGGGCGTAAATCCTTATTCCACTGCCGGATAATCGATCAAAAAAAATGGTGTCTAAAAATCGGTGCTCAACTCGTCGTGTCGCCCGTTAAAGCGCTTATTAAAAGTAAGAACCTCCTCCCCAAACGCGGTATTATCCGGGCAGTCAGACACGTTTCGTAAAAGCAACCGGCCCGAAAACGCCACGGGATTTGGGTCTGTACAACAAACAGTCAGAAGCATTCATTCTCTGTAGCGCGTCTTGCCGACGCTGTGCAGTAACGCCCGGCGGCGGGCTAGCACAGGAAAAGATCAGGCAAGCACTTAATCCTCCGAATGGTTATCCGAATTTTTTTCTTCGCCCTCCATCTCACTCAGGCGGCCCTCGTCATAGTCGGTGCCATAATCCCGAATGATTTCTTCCTCCACCTCATTGTCCCCTTGCGAGGAATCTTCGGCAAGTAACAGCGTACTGTTGCTGGGGTTCGGTTCCGCATCACTGGAGAGATTTTCTTGCAGTGTGGCCCAGGTGGGTAGTTGTAGTATTAGGGCCAGCATGAGCCCTAACATTCCAGCCATTGGAACCAGCAAAAACAAACGACTCATTGGCAGGCAACTCCCTGAAGTATGAACGGATTCAGGCAAAAAAACAGGCGTTCCCGCTCCGAAAAAACCGTTTGTCAGTCTATACCACCCTGACCCATCCTGCGGAATCGCTACCCTGGTTGTTCCCGAGAAGCGCCACGATTCAATCCACCTGTAACGGTTTTGGTACAAATACGGCCGTTTTCGTGCATTGCCGTTTTTTAGGTTACTCCACCCGTAGCTTCATTTCGCCATCCACATACTGGGGCAGAATGGTTTCAGCACCCTTTTGAAGTCGGAATTCTTTACCCTGCTCCACAAACACGTCCAAATCCTTGAGGAAAACAGCCTTCGCCAAACTGTTGACGATGGGGCGAGGCAACATTTCGGGAGATTCCAGCCGGTTTCGGCGAATGTATTGATCAAACGCCTGAATGCACAGCAGTATTTTCAGGGCAATGACGTGTCGGCCCTGATCGTGCATTTTATACAGGTCGTTAAAGGCCCGATGAATCACCGGGTCCTGGTCGTACCAGCGGGCGCGCTGCTTGGACTTCATGAGGCCTTGCACTTTCTCGTAGCCGAGGTTCCGGGGCTCAAAGTTGGTCGAGGTAAGCTGCTCTACCCGAATAAACTCGATCATTTCCTGGGCAATACACTGTTGCTGAACCAAGGGCATTTTTTCCATTAGGGCTACCGCACGACCCAGCGTTGGGTTTTGTTCATACCAACGGCCCCAGGGCTCCGTTGCCCCTTCTTCGGCAGGGTGCCACTGGGGGCTACCGGCATTCTGTGGTGGATCGACTGCTGCCATAGCGTGAGCCTGAACTCCTTATTCTCGTGTGATGCTGCAACTGGGTACTCAACCCATTGCTAGAGCCATTTACTGGGCCCATTACTGGACCCAATGCCCGGCACCGACTTTTGGCCACTGGGTTTATTCTCAGTTCACTGGGCTCATTCGGTTTGAGTGTGGGCCGAACTACAAGCAGGGCAAACGCCCAGGGCTTACCGGCAGGCTGGCGCGATTGCCTGGCGCGGTTGGCCATGCATTCGTTTAACCGAACAGAACCGAAAGCTCCCAACGCCACCGATCGCCCATTGAGCAATCCGGCCCCGTGTGTGAGAGCCCCCGAACGGTTAAAGTAAACTAAAAGAGACATCGGCAGAGCGGGAACAAAAGTTCAATACCGATCGCCCCGCAGGGCAGCCGCATTGCTAACAAACCTTAACAATCACAAATCGCTTGCGAGCCGCCTGGGTGTTACGGGCCACATTTTGCCTGGAAAATGTCGTCAGGTTTTCCTTGGCCTGCGGCGGACGCTTTGGGAGCGTGGGCAAGGATTCGGCAGACACTTTCATTTCGGCGTTAATAAATTCGTTCACCGGCGTGGTGGGTTCCACCGCCGTTTTGGCCTGCCGAAGCCGCTGGCGGATCAGTTCGCTTTGCTCGCGGAAAAACTCGATCTCTCGGGTAAAAACGGCTTCCACCACTGTGCGGATAATTTTACGCTCCAGAGCATTAATACTGGTGTTGTGTCTTCGGGCGTACTCATCAATGGCCTGAATGCTGAGCAAAATTTTAATGCCCACCACATAGTGCACTTCCAGCTCCATTTTAAACATGTCTTGCATGGCGCGGCTCAGTACGGGATCCTGATGAAACCAGGCCGACTTCCACTGGGAGCCGAGCAGACCCAGCACCTTCTGATGACCCAACGCCCGTCGGGCATGCTCTTGCGTTAAACGCTGCGCACGAATAAATTCGGAAATAGTGGTTGCAATCACCTGCTGATGAAGCAGTGGCAGCTTTTGCAGCATGCGCATCGCCCGGCCCAACACCGGATCTTCCTCGTACCACTGGGGCAGACTTTCATTCGCCAGCGTTTCTTCTGCCTCATCCTCGGTTTTCCAGGAGTTTTTCACTGAATATTCCGTATTCGCCATCATCCACCTGCTTTGTCTCACTCAGGCACTCTTGCAAGCGCTTGCTTTGCGCGGTGCTTCACCCAGAAACATCGTGAAAAAGTCGTTTTCGACCCTTTCCAAACCACAGCGTGCCTCATTCACACGCAACGATACCCAACACCAGTTGTCGGTTTGCGTAACCACACGGCAACGCGTTGGGTGCACACAAAAATTGCGACGCGATTGGTACAAAAATCAGATCCAGATTCCTCAGAGAGAACCCATTTTAGTCTATCGACCCAAAGGCAAGATCCCTGGAGTCGTTGTAACAACTCTTCATAAAACGGACTGTGCCTGTATATGTTTATGAGTGATGCTGGCCTTCCCTGCGGAGCAGTGCAAACACACGGCCCCTTTGAATCCTGGATCGTTTTAGGGTATAGTGGGCAAAATTTACCTGGACGTACGTTTTATAAAAAAAGAGTGTACACGCGCCTGTTACTGGTTTGGTTCCACCCATTTTGGGTTCCACCATTGATTTGAAAAATTGCTGAAACACGATTGCTGAAACACTGAGGATCCCCCCCTAATGCAAACGCCCCCTGAGCCCGCGACCCGGTTGGAGTCGGCTTCCTTTTCCTCACCCGTTGCAACACAAGCTGCAACAAATACGGTAACATCCTTGGCAACACCTGTTGCTTGCGCTTCTTCCGGTAACAGTTGGCCAGACAAAGCAACGGCAGAGGACTTTTGTGCGATGGACGGCCTTAGCGCCGCCCAACTGTTTGATGGGGGAACGGCCTACACTTACGACGATTTTATTCTGCTGCCGGGCCATATTGATTTTTCCGCCGAAGCCGTGCTGCTGGAAAGCCGCCTGACCCGCAACATTACCCTAAAAAGCCCTCTGCTCAGTTCGCCAATGGATACCGTAACCGAGGCGGAGATGGCCATTAACATGGCGCTGATGGGAGGCATTGGCATTATCCACTACAACAATAGTGTGGAAGCCCAGCGCGATGAGGTGCGAAAGGTCAAGCGGTTTAAAAACGGCTTTATTACGGAACCCGTGGTCCTGAGCCCTCAGCACCGCATAGAAGACGTAGACCGTATTAAACGCAACCAGGGTTTCTCCGGGGTGCCCATTACGGAAACCGGCCGGATGGGCGGGCGGCTGTTGGGCATTGTAACCAACCGAGACGTTGATTTTATTACAGACCGCACCACGCTGCTGTCTGAGGTGATGACCACCGACCTGGTGGTGGCCCGAGATGGCTGCACGCTGGAGCAGGCCAACCAAATTTTGCGAGAGAGCAAGAAGGGCAAGTTGCCCATCGTCAACGATCGGTTTGAGTTGGTGGCGCTCATCTCTCGAAACGATTTGAAGAAAAACCGGGACTTTCCTCTGGCCTCCAAGGATGAGCAGAACAAGCAGCTTCGGGTGGGGGCGGCCGTTGGCACCCGCCTGGAAGATCGCGAACGGTTGGCCGCCCTGGTAGAAGCCGGGCTGGATGTGGTGGTCTTGGACTCCTCTCAGGGAGATTCCGTCTACCAGATTGAGATGATTCAGCACATTCGCCAGGCATACCCTGGGCTGGAAGTGATTGGCGGCAACGTGGTCACGATGCAGCAAGCCCAGCGCTTAATCGAAGCCGGAGTGGACGCGCTGCGGGTGGGAATGGGCGTGGGCTCCATTTGCACCACGCAGGAAGTAATGGCCGTGGGCAGACCACAGGCCACAGCCGTGTACAAAACGGCACGTTTGGCCAAAGCCTATGGCATTCCTATTATTGCCGATGGGGGCATTTCCAGCATTGGCCACATTACCAAAGCGCTGGCGCTGGGCGCGTCGGCCGTTATGATGGGCTCCATGTTGGCGGGTACGGAAGAGGCGCCGGGCGAATATTTTTACCAGGATGGCGTGCGTTTAAAGAAATATCGGGGCATGGGCTCCCTGGAGGCCATGAAGAAGGGCAGCGCCAGCCGTTACTTTAGTGAAAAAGACAAAATTCGGGTGGCGCAGGGGGTTTCTGGCGCCGTGGTGGATAAAGGGTCCATTCGGCGGTTTGTGCCCTATCTGCTGCAAGGCGTTCGTCACGGCTTGCAGGACATTGGCGCGCGCAGCGTTGAGGAGCTGCAACAACAGCTCTACGACCATCGGTTACGGTTTGAGCTGCGCACCAGTGCGGCCCAGTTGGAAGGCGGCGTACATCACCTGTATAGCTACGAAAAGACCATTATTTAGTCCCTTCGTTTGGAACAGACCCATATTGGGGTTTTGTTTCAATATCGGCTACAATACAGTTAACTTTCCCGACCATGGGACCCCCAAGCAAAGGAACGGTACCATCTCCATGATTTTTTCCACTGCACCACAGGTACGTCACTTTTTACCTGTTCGTCATCCACTAGCAAAGGCGATGCTGCCGGGCTTGCTTCTGCTCTCCGGGCTGCTGCTCCTGCTGGCAACCTCGGTGGAGGCCAAAGGCTTGTGTCCCTGGTGTAAGGAAGAGAAACGATCAGCCGCCTACCGGGATCCTTCCGGCAAGGTCATTCCGCCCCCGAAGGACGTGGAGAAACTTCGCTGCGACCCGGTACGAGAGCAGGTAGTGGCCCTGAACCGTCAACCCTGGATATTGCGCGCCGCCACCGTGCCTTACGCAGGCATCCTGAAGCGACGGCACCACGCTTGTATGGCTGGTGTTAAGGACTGGAAACACGCCTACCTGGAAGAGGTGGAACTTCGCGGAGACGACGGACCGCCACCTTCGTCTGGCAGCGAAACACAACCGAGCCAAAATACCAGCGGCACGGATATGAAGGCACTGTTTTCCCAACAGGCCAGCCCTACACAACCACCGCAAACCCCGTTGGATAAACCGAAGGAGTAACCGTTTTGGTGTGTCCTTTGCTAAACAGCCTGTTTTGGACGGCGCTTATTGCTTCGGAAATGCTGCTGCTGGCAGTTCTGGTCCGGCTGCTTTTGTACGTGGATCGTTACGAACAAACGGCCCAGGAACGCTGGACCACCGGGTTGGAGCAGTTGCAGGCGTTACGCGCTCCGGTTAGCACCGTGAGGGAACTGTCTGTCAGCCTTCACCAGGCGGTTGCAAAGCACCCCTTTATCAGTGGCTGGCAACTCAAAGTGTTTTACTTTCTGCTCTCGCAGCTCGCCTCCAAGCAGGCAACCAAGCCTTAAAAGCATGGTCTGACCACGCTGCCCGCCTTCGGGTACAACCGAAACAGCCCCCCAAACTGACACCCCCTATGCATTGAGAGTAAGGACGCCCCCCGATGACTGCACTGACTGTTGGCGACCGTCTTCCCGATATTTCATTAACCGGTCTGGATGGCCAACCGGTTCGTCTGCACGATCTGTTGGACAGTCATCTGGTTCTGTTCTTCTATCCCAAGGATGACACCCCCGGCTGTACGCAAGAGGCGTGCAGCTTTCGAGATATGTATGATATTTTCCTTCGTCTCGGAGCCAGGGTGGTGGGCATCAGTGCCGATTCCGTTGAGTCGCACCGGCGTTTTAGCGAACGCCACGGGCTGCCTTTTCTTCTGCTGAGCGACCCGGAGCATCTTGCCCGCCGCGCATTGGGGGTTCCCAACACGCTGGGCTTTATTCCAGGCCGGGTGACTTACGTGATCGACCGAGACGGGGTGATTCGCCAGGTGTTTAACGCGCAATTTCATCCGCAAGCCCATATTGATCAAGCCTTGCGAATACTTCAATCGCTGGCGGAACCGGCCGAACCCCTGCCGGACGTCTAGCCGTATTCTGCCTCAGCGGGTATCGTCAAACCATTTTGCAGGCGCTACACTTTTTTATGTAAGCGCTACGCTTTTGATTGGTATCGCATGTTTGTATTGTTGTGTCGGCGTCCAGCGTTTAAGGGCGTGGGTACCCAAGTGACCGATCTGAACAAAACCACACCTTCTCTGCCAGGGGTCTCCGTGGTTGGGGTTTATAAACGCTATGCGGACGCCCAACCCTGGGTGGTGGAAGATGCCTGTTTAACGCTGGCCGCGGGCGAATTTGTGGCCCTTATGGGCCCGAGCGGTTGCGGCAAAAGTACGCTGCTTAACCTAATGGCGGGCTTGGATATGCCGACCCGTGGCGAAATTTTAATAGCAGGGCAGCCGTTGAACCACATGAACGACGACACCCTGACTCGGATGCGTCGCACGCAGATTGGTTTTGTATTCCAGGCGTTCAACCTGTTAAACACCCTGACGGTTGCGGAAAATGTTCGTTTACCCCTGGACCTGGCGGCGGCGGAACCGGTTCAAGGTCAAAACGGGTCGTCTGCCGAAACGAGCCTCGGTCATCGCCAACGGCGAGTGGAGACCGTTTTGGAGCAGGTTGGGCTCACGCACCGGCAAACCGCCTATCCATCCATGCTCTCTGGCGGAGAAATGCAGCGCGTGGCCATTGCCCGGGCCATTATTCACCAACCACGCCTGCTGTTGGCCGATGAACCCACCGGCAACCTGGACTCTGAGAATGGGCAGTCGGTTCTGGCGCTGCTGCAATCCCTCAACCAAACTTTGGGGCAAACCATCCTCATGGTCACCCACAGCGAGGAGGCCGCAGCGGTCGCCAGCCGCTGTATGCGGATGAAAGACGGCCGCCTTCAGTCGCCTTAAGGGCCCCAAGTACTTCGATTGCTGTTTAACGGAGATGATACGCTGTCCGTGTTCCGTATTTCGTCGCTCATTGCTGGCTTTCGGCTGTTTAGGCAGTGCAATCTCCGGGATCTGTACCGCAATCGTCTGCGAACGACCCTGACGATTCTGGGCATCGCCCTGGGCGTGGCCGTCTTACTGGCCATTCATTTGTCCTCCCGCGCGGCGGTGGTGCATTTTGAAGACAGTTTGGTACGCGTGGCGGGCAAGAGCAACCTGGAAATTGTATCCGAGACAGGCCAACCACTCTCGGAAGCGATCCTGCCCCAACTAAGCTGGCTGTGGCAGGTTCCTTCCCACTACAGTCCTGTGTTGGAAAGCACCGTGGCGATCCAGCAGGGCAAGCACCCGCCAAACAGGCCAGCAGAAAGTTCTCCTGACTCAGAGAGTCTTTCCGCAACCTTGGTGCCGCTGTTGGCCGTTAATATGCTGGCAGATCGTCAAGGCCAGGATCGAGAGGATCAGTCCAGTCCGTGGGCGCCCGGGGGGGAGCCAACCAACCTTTGGGATATTTTTAAACCCGCACACGCCTACGTGGGCCAGCAACTGGCCCGACAGCAGGGTCTGAAGCGCGGTCAAAAAATGGTGGTTTGGGCGAACGAACGGGCGGTTTCGCTAACCATTAGTGGCATTTTGTCCGATGAAGGCTTGGGGGGCGCCTACAGTGGCGCGCTGGTGCTGATGGATATGGGTCCGGCCCAAGCCTTGCTGCATATGCCAGGGCAACTAAGCCGAATTTCCCTTCAGGTGCCGGAAGACCAGCTTGAATCGCTCCAGGAGAAGATTCAAGCACAGTTGCCCGCTTCCTGGGTGGTACAACGGCCCGAACGTCGCGGCCAGCAGGTGGGTCAACTCCTGCGGGCCTATCAGCTCAACCTGATGGCGCTCAGCTTTATTGCCCTGCTGGTGGGCGCGTTTCTCATCTACAACACGTTGTCCATTACCGTCATCCGCCGCCGTAGCGAGATCGGCATTTTGCGCGCCCTGGGCTTACTGCGCTGGCAGGTGGCAGCGCTCTATTTAATGGAAGCGCTGTGGGTGGGAACACTGGGTAGTTTACTGGGCCTGGCGCTCGGCTGGTGGATGGCGCAAGGTACCCTGGGAGCTGTTTCCCAAACGGTTCAGCAGCTTTACACCGGCCAGCCGGTGGGCCATCTGCGGGTGGAATGGACCGACTTTGCCTGGGCGTTTGCCTGGGGAATGGGCTTTACTCTGCTGGCGGCCATTTGCCCCGTGTGGGAAGCAGCCACGGTGGCCCCGGCCGAGGCCAGCCGCCGGGGAAGCGATGAATCTCGTCTGCACCGGCTAAGTGTTCGACTTTCTTTACTAGGAGTGGCTTTGGGCCTGTTGGCGCTGTGGGCCAGCATACAGCCGCCTGTTTCGGATTTTCCGCTGTTTGGATTTTTGGCCGCGTTCTTACTGCTCTTGGCTGCCGCCGCCTGCACCCCACTGTTGCTACAAGCGCTCCTGCCACCACTCAGCCGCCTGCTGAGCCACTACCGGGGTGCCCAGCAGGGGCTGGCCACCCGCATGCTGTTTGGGGCATTGGGCCGTACTTCCGTTGCCGTGGCCAGTTTGGCCATTTCTGTGAGTATGCTGGTTAGCCTCACGGTCATGATAGGCAGTTTTCGAGAGACGGTCGTGCAGTGGGTACATCAAACGCTCCAGGCCGATCTGTTTATTCAGCCTGCCATTCGCAGCCTCAGCCGCAATACGGGCTTCCTCCATCCGGCAACCCTTTCTCTGGTCCGTCAAACCCCGGGGGTTCGGGCGGTGGACGCCTTTATTGAGAGACCGATCCGTTTTCAAGGGCAGCAAACGTACCTGGGAGCGGGGGATTTTGAAGTGTTGGGTCAGTATGGCCGCTTGCCCCTGCTCAGTGGAGAGCCCCTCAGCCGCCTAATGCAGCGAGAGCAACCTAAAATGGAGGCCAAGGGCTGGGTGCCCACCCTGGTGAGTGAGAGTTTCGCCCTGCGCTTTGGCGTAAAAGCCGGCCAATGCATTGAGATTAAGAGCCCGACCGGCCTGCTGACCCTGGGGATTATGGGCATTTACACGGATTTTTCCAGCGAGCAGGGCTATCTAGTCATTCCACGGTCGGTTTACGCCAAACGCTTTAAAGACGACAGCCTCAGTAGTCTGGCGGTCTTTCTCCATCCGTCGGCAGACAGTCAGCAGGTTCGTCAGCAGTTCATGCGTCGCTTGCCCCGCCAGTCCCGGCTAAGCATTCAAACCAACCGGGCGTTACGCGCCGAAGTGCTACGCATTTTTGATCAAACGTTTGCGGTCACTTACGCCATGCAAGGGGTGGCCATTGCCGTTGCGGTACTGGCCATTTTAAACACGCTTCTGGCCCTGGTATTGGAACATCGCCGTGACCTGGGATTGCTGAAATACCTGGGGGCCAGCCAAAAGACGATCCGGCAGATGGTGTTAACACAAGCCCTCACGCTCGGCACGCTGGGAACCGCTTTAGGCTGGGGGGTGGGGTGGCTGCTGGCCATCCTGCTCATTCAGGTCATCAACCGGCAGTCGTTCCATTGGTCCATCCAGTGGCACTGGCCTTGGCCCTCTCTGCTTTTGGCAACCGGCCTGCTACTGCTAACGGCCTGGCTGGGGGGACTGCTTCCGGCGAGAATGGCGGGTAAAACTATGGCCACGGAGGCACTACGGGCAGAATAATGAGTGGAACAATGCGCCGGTTTTTCATCTCAACACCGTTTTTCATTTCAATCCCTCTGCTCGCCTGCCGGATGGTTCTGCTACTGCTATTGGCCTGCGGATTGCTGATGGGGCAGCACGCCTTTTCCCAGAATGCGCCCACCGAAGCGTTTCGGGCCGCCCTGCCCGGCTATGTATACCGCTTTCCGCAAGATCATGCCGCCCACCCGGCCTTTAAGACCGAATGGTGGTACTACACGGGACATCTTCAGGCGACAGATGGCCGGTGGTTTGGCTACGAGTTAACGTTTTTTCGCTCCGGCGTGAACCGAAACGAGGCGCAGCAGAAGCTCATTCCCCTCACCTGGCGGCTTACGGATGTGTACCCCGCCCATGCGGCCCTGACGGATATTGCTGGTCGGCGATTTCTGTTTACGGAAAAGCTGAACCGCTCCTCGCCCTATGTGGCTGGTGCGCGTACGGATCGTTACCACGTGTGGAATGAAGATTGGTCCGTCACGCGTTTGCCCGACGGTCGACATCGGCTAGAGGCCACTATTCCGGCTTCTACAGCTGCGTCTTCCAAAAGGCCAGCCAAGCTCTCGCTTTGGTTAAATCCGACCAAGCCTCCGGCCATTCATGGTCGGAACGGGGTCAGCCAAAAGGCCGATTGTGTTGGGTGCGCCTCTCACTACTACTCCATAACCCGTTTACAGAGTACGGGAACGCTTACCTTGGACGGAAAAACGCTGCCCGTTCGTGGCACCAGCTGGATGGACCACGAATTTGGCAGCAATCAGCTCACCGCGCAGCAAATCGGCTGGGATTGGTATAGCATTCAGCTTAGCGATGGGCGTGAACTGATGTTCTACTCTCTTCGGCGCAAGGATGGACGCATTGAACCCCAATCCAGCGGCTCCTGGGTCGATGCACGGGGGAACGTTCATCACTTGCCGCTGGCTGCATTTCGGGTTCGGCCCACGGGCTACTGGAAGAGCCCACGCAGCGGCGGGCGTTACCCGATGGGTTGGCAACTTTCTGTCACCCTTGCCCCCGCGCAAACGCTGGTGCTTACGCTCAAACCCACGCTTACGAACCAGGAACTGGTGATTGGCCACGGCAAAGGCCTAACCTACTGGGAGGGAAGCTGCACCGTTACGGGCCAGTGGCAGCAAGCCCAAGCAGGCGACGTTCATCCCGTGTCGGGTCGCGCCTACGTGGAAATGACCGGCTACGCGCAAGCCTTCCGCCAGAAAATTTGA